>NZ_JBOITL010000027.1:0-153661 GCF_050717515.1 Clostridium sp.
ATAATTTGGCAAAAAGTATTCAAGATGTATCATGGTCAGAGTTTACAAGACAACTAGAATATAAAGCAAATTGGTACGGGAGAACATATCATAAAATAAGTCCCTGGTTCGCTAGTTCTCAGATTTGCTCTGAGTGCGGAGCAGTAAATAAGAAGGTTAAATTGCTATCAATAAGAGAGTGGACTTGTGAGGAATGTAAAAACATTCATGATAGGGATGAAAACGCATCAAAAAATATTCTAAAACAAGGAATAAATGAATTGGATTTAGAAATAGCGATTTAATAATTTATAGAAATTTATATAGATAAAATGTAGGGTAGGAACTTATCCGAAGTATAACGCCCATGGAGTTAGTAGGTTACGAGGACAATGATGTGGGAAACTTTATTAGTAATGATAGAAGCCCGTCACTTCAGCGATGGGAGGCTCACAAGAGGGTGTTAATATGTGTAATGAAAAAAAATCCTTAAAAAAATTTAAAAAGAATTAAAGAAAATGAATACAATCTTAGGGAAGATGAAAAAGTTACATACTATCTTGAATTAATGCTTAAATATATTGGAGATACAGACCAAGAACTAAGAGATGAACTTATATTAAATACTTTTGTTAATTGAATTGAAGAAAAAAGATATTTTACTAATGAAGAATTATCAAATCTCTTAAATACGATATTGAGTGAAGATTTTGCATTTTATAATATGGGACAAGAGAATGATGATTCTATATTAAAAAGGAGCTTCTCAATACTTTTAGTAAATCCTATTTTATGCGTACATTTAGATGAAAATTTCTTAGATAAAGATATGATAATGAAAACAAAAGATTGTTTAATTAAATATTTCAATGAAGAAAAAGATTTACGTGGATATGACTGTGATAAAGGGTGGATACATGCTTTAGCACATGTAGCAGATGGGATAGATTTATTGATTAATTGTGAAGGAATTACGGAAGACACTTGTAAAGAAGTTATGTTATCTATAGAAAATAGATTATGTGAAGGGAAAGAGTTTTTAAGTGCTGAAGAAGATGAGCGATTAGTTAATATAATTTATTACAATATTATAGAAGATAAATTATTAAGCGATGAATATATTTGTAATTGGATTCAAGGGTTAAGTAAAGTACTCCAAATTAATGAGAGAATAACTAAGTTCAAAGCTAGAACGAATGTGAAAAATTTTCTTCGAAGTCTTTATTTTAGAATGCTTCATATTGAAAATAATGAACAGATTTCAAATTCAGTACTTGAAATAGAAAAGATTTTAAACATATATATAGATTAGTAATAGAATTCACAATAACCTATTTTTATATAACCCTGTAAAAATTTATGGCTTATAGTCTATATGTAAGTTAGCAGTTAAAACAACGCCAATGCACGTTTGTAAGTTACTACGGTTTATATAAAAGAAAAATTATTTAATATTAAAATCAAGAGGAGAAATTGTTATGTTAATGCATAAAGGTACACAAATAATAAATACAGACAGGCTTTTACTGCGAAGATTTGAATTTGATGATGCCTATGATATGTTTAAAAATTGGGTAAATGACAGTGTGGTTACAAAATTCTTAACTTGGAAACCACATAACAATGTAGACGTTACTAAAGAAATTTTAGAGCAGTGGATTAACGAGTATGAGAATAATAATATTTATAATTGGGCTATTGAATTAAAAGAAATTGGTGAAGTTATTGGTGGTATTTCTATAGTCAAGTTAGATGAAAATTACTATTCTTGTGAAATAGGATATTGTATGTCAAAAGGATATTGGGGTAAGGGAATAATGAGTGAATCTTTAAAAGCAGTAATTGACTATTTATTTTCTGAAGTTGGGTTTAATCGAATAGCGGCAAAGCATGACACAAATAATATTGCTTCGGGAAAGGTAATGGCTAAAAGTGGGATGAAGTACGAAGGAACATTAAGACAAGTTAAGTTCCATGATAATAAAGAGTTTTATGATTTGGATTTATATGCAATTTTAAAAGATGATTGGATAAGGAACAACGACTTTAAGAGGGGGGAGTAGTTTTGTTTCAAAATATTATTTGGGATTTTGATGGTACTTTATTCGATACATACCCAGGAATGGTATATGCTCTTAAAAGAGCATTAGGTGATAATAGTGTTGAGGTAAGTGAAGATGAAATTTTAAAATATATGAAGGTTTCTGTAACAAATGCTATAAATCACTTTAAGGGAATTTATCTTTTGAGTGATGATTTTATTGAAAAGTTTTCATTTTACGAAAAAAATCTTGAAGCAGATAAGGTTATGCCATTTCCATATGCTAAGGAACTATGTTTTCATTTCAAAAAAAATGGAGGAAGAAATTTCATATTAACACACAGAGGAAATTCAACTCTTAAATTCTTGAAACAGCATGGTATGATCGATTGTTTTGATGAAATTGGAACAAAACATCATTGCTTTAAGAGGAAACCAGACCCAGAAGGATTCACTTATTTTACTAATAAATATAGTATGGGTAATGATTCGGTACTAGCCATTGGAGATAGAGAATGTGACATATTAGGTGCGAAAAAGGCAAGTATTAAAACTTGTCTTTATAATACAAATAGTATTGAACCAAATGAAAAATCGGATTTTACAATTCAGTCTCTATCAGAATTATTTAACATCCTTTTCTAGAAAGGATTGCTGAAAAATTTTCTAAACAACCATTCTAAGCTTCTCGGCGACTTGAACGCGAAATTTTATACGGAATTTTAGAATAAACGAGTAATTGCTTAGAAGTTATTTGGAATGATATTTTAAAACATAGTTGTACTTTATGTAGGGATATTTTAGAAACACCCAGGAGAATTTACTGTTTACGCAATCAAATAAGGATTATGAGCATAATATTTAGTTAGTAAGTAACTCTTATATATATATATTGCAGAAACACGTGAACTCTTTAAGAATCCATTGAACTATTTATTGAAAATATTAAAAGTTAATGAAAGGCGGGAGGAATATGCTGATTTTTACAGTAATACTTTTTGGGGTATCCATAATAATTGGGACATATTCAATTATATATCCCAATAAAGTTTTTGATTTTCAAGTTTTTTGGAATTTAAGACGAGATACTGGACTAATTGAAAGGGAAGGTGCAATAGACTTCATTAGAATTAAAGCAATAATTATACTAATAATTAACATTATTATGTCAATGGGTTTATTTACACAATACTTAAGAAGATAATGTTATTTGATTTGACCTTCCAATCCATGATTAGGTATGTGTCCTTGTAAAAAATCTGCCCATTCGATTAATTTTGTCCTACGTAGGCAACAATCAATGTTATGTGACATTATACACTAATCCTAAAACATAGATTCTAAATATTTTGGAGGTAGAATAATGGCATCAAGAATAATCCATTTAGCTATATGCAAACAATTGGAAGAATTCATAGACGTAAGTGATGTTAATAGATTAAGAATTGGAAATGTGTTGCCGGATGCAATTATTCGCGGACAAAAGGCACATGCGACTAGTCATTACAAGTTAACCGTTTGTGAAGGAAAGAAAAAAATGATGGATTTCACTAGTTTTCACAAACAGTTTTCAACAAAGTTATTAGAGGACAGTTTGTACTTAGGATATTATTTTCACTTGATTGAAGATGCAATGTATAGAAAGTTTTTATATTATGATTATAAATTGGGTGGCAATCGTGGACAGGAAATCTTGGAGGCACTACATAATGATTATGCAATACTAAATGGATATTTAGTAAAGACTTATAAATTAACCAATACTTTGAAGGTCCCAGAACATTTTGCAGAAGATGAAATAAATAAGATATATCCGTTTATATTGGAAGAGTTCTTACTAGATATGACTAATGATTTTAATTTTTCAACAGATGAAAAAACAAAATATTTTACAGAAGATATGGCTAAAGAATTTATTAGGAAATGTATTACTATTTGTAGAATAGAATTTGAAAAAATCCAAATCGTAAATCATGTCTTAATCCATTTGAGTTTGCCTGGTATAAATAATGAGTATTACTTATGATTATTGGCAGTTTTCGTGTACAAAATCACATAACAAGACACTCAAGTTCGTTTTTGTTTGAAAAAACAGCCACAGCACATCAGGTTACCAAGACAGGCCTGGCTAGATTCATAGACGTCTTCGGTTCAAAACGTTAGATTAATCGAGAAGAGTAGCAAACTTTTATTTAATTACTTAAATTTAATATTATGGGATATAATTAAAATTTATACAAATATAGAGGTATATTAAAATTTATGAAGAATATAGGTATTGAATGAAATAAAATTAAAGATTAGTTTAAAGGAGAAACCATGGGTGGTATTGCTATTATATCAGTTATAATAATTATATCTATTTTAGAGATACAAAGATGTTTCAGAATGTTAAATAGGTCTGTAAAAGATATAGAAGAGCTACAAGAAAAAGTAGCCAACATTGAAGAATTGCTAAAAAAATAAAGTCAGAATTACCAGTCAATGTAATAAGGTATTATTGCTAAAGGGAGGAAAATCAAAATGAGTTTTCATATTAGAGTAAGTGCCCGTGGCATTCTTATTAATAATGATAAAATTTTATTAAATGAATTTGGTGGTGGCGAATATTATAATATACCTGGAGGCGGTGTTGAACCTGGAGAAACTGTTAAACAAGCTGTAGTTAGAGAAATACTTGAAGAATCTGGTTTAAATGTTACTGTGCATGATTTTATATTTGCACTTGAATATGAACCTAATAATTGTAATTTTATTTACGGTAAAAGGCCACAAATAAGTCTTGTATTTCGTTGCTTTTTAAATGGTGATGATAAGATTAAGCCACCATCTATCCCTGATATAGACCCTGATAATCCCGAGATGTCAAGTGAAGCAAAGTGGGTACAAATATCCAATTTAGAAGACGTTAACTATGTACCTTATATCCATGAGCAACTTATGGAATATATAAAAACAAATAGCTTTTCACCAGCGTTTATCGAAGAGCTATTGATTAAGTAGTAAAATAAATAATTATATGTTTATTTATAATAATTCATAATGTTCATGTAGTATGTATTAAATCCAGGGATAACTGTAGTAGGTCTTGTTCAAAGTGTAGTAGTTAAATGACCTATAATAAAACATTGCCGTCCACCTTTGTTGGCGGACTATTTTTTTATAGCAACGTGTAAAATTATGACTTATAATCTATATATAGGTTAGTGATTGATGCATCGCTAAGGCACATTTCCCAGTCCAGTCGCACTAGGGCCGGTAAATATCGGCAACACCAAACGTTATATGCCATTTTAATAGAGATTTAATAATAGTTCATAAGGATTAATAAACAAATAAAGAAGAGTTGTTTAAATAATTAATTAGAATAAGAAATTGGAGGGATATAAATGGAATTGACTTTTAAAAAAATTGAGAAAGATAATTGGGAAGAGTGTGTTGAGTTAAGTGTAACAGAAAAGCAAAAAGATTATGTTGCAGCAAATTGGTACTCTATTTTACAAGGTAAGTTTGAAGAAGAGATTTATCCATTATGTATTTATGACGGAGAAGTAATGGCTGGCTTTATAATGTATGATTTAGATCCAGATACAAAAAGAATGGAAATGAGTAGGTTAATGATAGACCAAAAATATCAAGGTAAAGGTTATGGGAAAATGGCTGTATTAAAACTATTAGATTTAATCAAAGAGAAATACGGTAATATAAAATTTTATACAAGCATTGAGCCTAAAAATATAGTTGCACAAAAGTTATACGAAAGCTTAGGATTTAAAAAAACAGGTGAAATAATGTGGGATGAGGAAGTAATGGTAATTCAATTGTAAAAAAAATTATTAAGGGTGCACTAGGGTTTGGAAATGTCGGCAACAAGAAATGTTAGCTGAAGAATATGATTAAGAAAATTTGATTCCTTAATTAAGGGTATCATGTGAAATTGTATTTATATGAGTAATAGTATATTAGGTATGATAAAGGAGTTGATAAAATGAGTGATAATAAGAAAGTCTTTGTCCTAGGTATGGCTAGAAGTGGCTACGAGGCAGCAAAGTTACTGGCTAGCAAAGGCTATGACGTTATTGTCAATGATGATAAGACTGAACAAAACGTAGAACAAATGAATGAGTTACAATCGCTGGGTATCAAAATTGTTTTAGGATGTCACCCTGAGGATTTAATTGATAGTACCTTTGAGATGATAGTTAAAAATCCAGGTATTTCGAATAATCATAAGTATATGGAAAAAGCCCGTCAATTTAAGGTGCCTGTTATCAATGAAATGGAATTAGCATTTCGCTATTTCCCCACGGGGGTCACAATTATTGGTGTTACGGGAACTAATGGTAAAACAACTACAACTAAAATAATTTATGAGTTTTTAAAAAAGGCATCAAAGAGTGCGTTTTTAATGGGTAATATTGGATACCCAGTGTGTTCTTTTGTGACTCAATTAAAAGATAAAGACATTGCTGTTATGGAAGTGTCCGATCATCAGCTGTGTAACGTGATAGATTTTAAAACAACTATATCCTTATTAACTAATTTATCGGAAGCCCACCTTGATTTTCATGGTTCATACGAGATTTATAAAACCATGAAAAAGAGGATCTTCAATCATCACACTAAAAGTGATATAGCAATTCTTAATTTAGATGATAAAGAAGTGCTTGGCTTAACAAAAAATATAGAATCGACTAAAAAATATTTTTCATCTAATTCATTAAATAAATTAGGTTGTTCAATAATTGATGGATATATTTGTTATAATAACGATAAAATAATAGCTTTGGATGAAGTGGGAATTAAAGGAAGGCATAATTATGAAAACGTTATGGCAGCTATATCAGTTGTTAAAGAATTAGGTGTAGATAATAATGTTATCCTTAGTGTTTTAAAAACTTTTGGTGGTGTAGAGCATCGAATAGAATATGTTAAAACCATAAACAATATAGATTTTTATAATGATTCTAAGTCCACTAATGTGACATCAACCCAAATAGCTCTATCGTCATTTGTAAAACCAACTATATAATTGTTGGGTGGTTTAGATAGAGGGCACAGCTTTGCAGAGCTTACGGATTATTTAATAAATGTAAAACTAATTGTAGCATATGGTGAAGCAAAGACGAGGATAAATGATTTCGCTATGGAGTGTGGTATTCCTTGTAAAGTTGTTAATACCTTAGAAGATGCTACAGAGATCGCTTACCGTTCATCTAGTGAAGGATATGTTGTTCTTCTAAGTCCTGTATGTGCTTCATGGGATCAATTTAAGGATTTTGAGGTTCGTGGAAATATGTATAAAGAGTATGTAAACAAACTATAGAAAGTGGGATAAATTTTTTAATATATAAACGTTATGAATAGGGAGTGATTCTATTGGGAATAGAAGCTGTTTTTTTAGATCGAGACGGTACTATTGGAGGAAGTGGTCATTTTATTCACCCAGATGAATTTAAACCATATGAAAATTTTTATGATGAGATTAAGAAGTTAAAAGAAATGGGAATAAAAATCTTCTCATTTACAAACCAACATAGAATATCTAAAGGTGAGGCTAAGATTGAGGATTTTAGAAGAGAATTTGAAAATTATGGTTTTACAGATACATATATATGTACTCATGAAATGAATTCAAATTGTGAATGCCAAAAGCCAAAACCAGGGATGTTAGTACACGCAGCTAAAGAGTATGGTTTAAATTTATCAAACTGTATTGTTATTGGTGATGTCGGAACTGATATGATAGCAGCAAATTCAGTTGGGGCAATTAAGATTTTAGTAAAGACAGGTTGGGGAAAGGGAAGTTTAGGTGAATACAAATATCTTTGGGAAGATGTTGAACCAGATTATATAGCTGAAGATATATCAGATGCAATAACGTGGTTGATAAATAAATATTATTGAGTGACTATGAGTAGGGAGTTTAAAAACATACTGAAATGTATAAATCAGGAGGATTTTAAGAATGAGTAATCCATGGAAATCACTTGATTTGGAAACGTATGAAAATCATATGTCATCTGATGAAGTATATCAACTACAGACCTTAAATGAGATTACTAAAGAACAATTGCAGGACAATCAACGCACGTTTGTTGGAGTGTTAGGGGTTGCTGGTGGCAATGGCCTTGATAATATTGATATTTTAATAACACAAAAAGTTTATGCCGTTGACATAAACAGAAACTATCTTGATATTTGCAAACAAAGATATCAAAATTTGGGAAGTACGTTAGAAATTATCTGCGGTGACTTAATTGATGATGCTATCGTTTTACCTTACACTAACTTATTAATATGTAATTTAATTATTGAATACATAGGTGAAAAGGAATTTGTATCTATTATTGATAAAAATAAAATTAATGTAGATGTAGTATCCTGCGTTATACAGAAAAATAATGACAATTCATTTATAAGTAATTCAGACCTTAATTTACATTTTGAACCCATTTTATTTATTCATCACGACATTGATGAAAATAAGCTTAAATATCTATTCTCTACTATTAAGTTTACCTGCATTAAATATAAAAAATATATACTTCCAAATGGTAAGGAATTTATTAGAATGGACTTTAGACACTAGTAATATGTATTGACCTTAAAGTGAGTGTTGAATTTATAATTAATTCAGATTTTTTTATACAGAATAAATTAGGCGGGAGTGAAGGTGGTGGGATGAATATCGAAAATAATTCAGAAAAATGGTGGCACATTCCTTCACTAAGCGCAATTAACCCGATTTCAAGAGGGATATACAAATAGAGACTTGAATTTATTGGATAAATTTGTCGAGGAGCTTTTTGTGAATGACAAAGATTCTTTAATAGTTGGAACAGCAGATTCTGAATGGTGCATTGGGAAAGAAGATATTAAAAACTTGATTGGTTCAGACTGGAAGTATTGGGCGAATGTAGTTCTTGATATTGATGGAGCTACTGTTTCTTCACTAGGAGATGTTGCATGGGTTACTACAGAGGGATTTTTAAATAGCACACTTAGTGAAACTAGATCATACGAGAAATGTTTGAATAAAATCAAAGAAAATATAGAGTCAGATATCAAATCAAAAGATAAAGTACTAGATACATTAAGAACTATTTCAATGAGTTTGTATGATCTTAACCTTGGAGAAGAAGTAGTAAGGCCGTTCAGATTTACTGCAGTTTTATTGAGATGTAATAGTGGTTGGAAATTTCACAGTATACATTTCTCACATCCAACAAATTTACCGGCAGATGTAAGAGTAGTAGGAGATATGAGAATTAGTTAAAATATATTCCAAATTAACATAAATAGGGGGAATTGCTATGACTAAAGAAATGAAAGTTCTTGGTCAATATATTGATTTAGGACATAATATTAAGCTGGCTTATCAAGAACCGGAAGTGTTTTCTAAATACCATGTTGTCTATCATGGCCAAAAGTATGGGAATTATTATTTTAGAAACTCACCAGATATGCTGTTGGGGAAAGCAAAATATATAGATTCAGGCTACTTTATTTTGAAAGATGATAAGATTGTAGGTGGAGCTTTCTTGAAGCCCAATTTTATGGCTGACTTATTTGTTATACCACCTTATAATGATTACACATACATAGCAGACAAGCTATTAAAGTACTTAAAAACAATATCAAGTAAAACTGAAAAAATACTACTTCAGGAAATAATAGAAGATTATGTGCCTTTTTATGAAAGTAAAGACTGTGTAATTTTTGAAGATGGTTTTTGGATGATTAGGCCTACAGACTCCATAAATTGCATTGTTCCGGATAATTATGAAGCTAAAGCTGTTGTTGAAGAGTATAAGAATGAAATCGCAGATTTGATAATAGCTGCATACACAGCTAATCCAACCATCAATTCAGTTGATAGTAAAGAAAGCTATATCCAGCATGTAGAGGCAGCTATTGAAAATACTAAAGATAATGATACACTATATAACAGTTCAAAAGTAGTCATATGTAAGGCTACCAATGAGGTTGTGGGCTCATGTTTACATATGGAGTTTGAAGGATTACCACTAATTATGAGTTTTGCTGTTAGACCGGAGCATCAAGGAAAAGGTATCGGAAGCTACTTAATTAAAAATTCAATTAACTGTTCAAGTACTGCTTATCGAGCTACTAGATTATTTGTTTTTAATAATAACCCAGCAATAGAAATCTATGAGCACCTGGGATTCATTAAAAATAGAACACTGAATGATATGTATTTAATAAATGACTAATCTTAAGCCGGTTATAACCAAGATAACTTTGAGTATTGCACTAAGAATTTAGGTGAAATTTATACTGATAAAATACGAAATATATTGTTAAACATTAAATGATTAAGTTATTAAATTCATGAAGAATATTCTTATTAAGCGTCACAACTATTAAAACCGAATAATCCCATAAAACGCCGTATTATTAAGGAATTTTACGGTGTTTTTACGTCGTATTTGACTGATAATTTGACACAACAAATATGCTAAAAAAGGAAATTTAGAATGGGAGGAATGGCATAATGGCTATAGGAGATGCAACACCTAAAAAACTATATCAAGGAGCATTAAGTGCTACAGTAACAGCAAAGTATACAACACCTGCTAACATTAGAACTCAGATAGTTGAGATATGGGCGGACAATCAAAATACGACTACTGATAGAAAAATAAATATGTATGCTCATGGTTTAGCAAGTGCAAATAGATTAAGCCATAACATACCGATTACGAAGGATACAGGGGTTAGTATATCAGATAATAAAATCATCTTAAATGCAGGTGAAGTATTCGCTATGTCCCAAGATATAGGGAATGATTGTGTTGTTACTATATATGGTATAGAGGAGGTAATTGCATAATGAGTAAAATAATTAATTACCAGCCTCAAGGAGCTGCTGATTATTGGACAAAAACAAGCGTAAATAAATCAGAACGAAATAAATATGTATATCTACCATCGACAAATTATAGTCCTATATTTTCAATTACCGGAAAAGGTCGTTTAAAAACAATCATAACAAAGGGTGTTACTATTGATTATAAAACATTTGTTAGGGTTACGGTGGATGGGGTTGTTAAATGTAATATCAACAATAATAAAGAAATTAACAAAGTTTTTGGTCTAATTACGGAAGATCTTATATCATGCAATCCATCCACTGGATTTCTTTCTACGCCATATAATAGTATGACTGAAAAACTAACTGACTGGGGTGTCTCATATCCGACTGAGCCTTTCTCTTTTGGGGTGTGTGTCATAGCAGAACCAATAATTTTTGAATCTAGTTTACTAATTGAGATTATGTGTGAATATCCTGGTGGTCCTACCACATGTCCATATGATATATCATATTGTGTATTATAGAGAAGGGTGGAATTAAAAATGGAAAATGTTTATAAAACTACAATATTACCAAGCGGAGCAATCATTAAGGAAGTAGACAATCCAAAAAACGAATCAATAATAGTCCAACCAGTTGACAAAGACAAAGTCGAAATGACTGAACTTATAATAACATTATCAGAACAAATAATAACATTAGGAGGAATTTAATATGAAAGATTACTTAGTAAAAGCTTATGGATATTTGGTAAAGGTGTCGGTGTGGGATTTAGAGCCAGTGGAAGCTAGCACAAAGAAAGTAGTACCTGAGAATTACAGAGCATCGGTTGCTTTGTATTTATCTACAGGAGAAATTGTTGCACTTTAGCAAACTAAGCTGATATAAAGATTAGGATATCTCTAATCTTTATATTTATGATAAATTATGGTATTATTAATTCGGAACAGTAAAATATTGCGTCTTAGATAATAAAATAATAATTAATCGTATTGGAGGAGGTACAATGGGAAAAATGAGAAGTAGCTGGAGTAAAAAACAAACAGATGAAAAAGCGCTGTCTGTACTTAGAAATGGTAGCTGGCGTAAAAAACAATGGAGTAAAAAACAAACAGATGAAAAAGTGCTGTCTGTACTTAGCAATATTTGTTCTATAAGCATAATAATATTTGTATGTACGCAGATTTTAGGTATTTGGAAAACTGAAGCAGATGTAATTGTGCCATTGATAGGTGTGTCAGCGTTAATTCAAGCCAGTCAGAATTGGAAGAAGAATAAAGAAGTTGATAAAGTTAGTGTTTGTGCTATGATACTTGCTTTGGTGTTTTCAATTTTTGAATTTATAATAAAATAAACTCAAATTTGTAAAATGGATTGGATTAGCGAAAGTAACACAATGGTAATTGAGTTACTTTCACATTGAGGCTATTACGCATTACAAAATAATTGTAAATATACTTAATTTATGGTAATTATGGTATGATAGAATGTATATTGTTAGTCAGAATTGTTAAAAATTACGAAATAAAGGAGCAAAGTAATGAAATGCCCATATTGCGGAAATGAGATGAAGAATGGAGCGATTTGTGGAGGAAGAGACAACTTAAAATTTATTGCAGATAAAGCAAAAAAGAGATTCGGGATATTTCCTGTAAGTATAAAATTAACAAGTCTTTGGGGTGGCAAATTAATATCCCACTATTGTGAAAATTGCCGTAAAATTATAATTGATATTGAACAATCTTCTACTTAGGCGTCACAAACAATAAAAGTTTGTGGCGTTTTTACTTATGACGACTTAGGAAAACATGGTGCAGTAAAGTTTGGACTATTCCAATTTTTACTGTTATGTTATATAATGGTAACAATGATTCGGAATCGTATTTAAGAGATCTGTATTAATATATTTGTGGGGGTAGATCATGGGCAGGTTACTATATAAAATATTACCTATATTACCAATGATGTTATCATTAGCATTAATTTTATTTATATATCCAAAAATTGATGAAAAATATGGGATAACAAATAAAGTAAGTTTAAAACTTAAAGTAGGTCAGGAGTGGAAACCATTTTTTTGTGTTTGTAGTTTTCTTGTATTTATATTAGGGGTGGGTATATTGGGTATATATATAATTGAAATTCCTAATACTGTATATTTTATACTATGTGGAATTTATGGTGGATTCAGTATTGGTATAGCAAATAAACTTACAATAAGAAAAAATATATAGTCATACTTTTTCGTAAGTTACGTCACAACTGTAAACAATTGTGCATGTGGATGGGGAGGGGATATAGTGAAGAAAAAAGGAATAATCTATTTAGTAATAATTGTGGTTATTATTTTTGGAGGAGCAATTATTACCGTTAAAACAAATCAGTATAAGCAAAGAGTAACTTTTACACAGGAAAAATGGGTTGCAGAACCAAACAAAAGATTTGTAATAGTAAAAGATATGATAAAAAAACATAATTTTGACAATATGACAAAGGAAGACGTAATTAATTTATTAGGAGAACCAGACAATAAGGGGAAGGCGGATGGTTTTGCCAGAGGGATCTCTAATAGAAAAAAAACTGTTGATTTAAATAATTCAAATAGCATTTGTTATTTCACTAAAACTGGACAAATGCCAGAAGATTTTAATGGTTTCTACATTATGCTTGATAATAATGGAAAAGTTAGTGACTATGCTATTATCCACTTTACTACATAATATTCTTTTTAGACGTCACAAACAATAAAAGTTTGTGACGTTTTTACTTGTGACGACTTAGGAAAATATGGTGCAGTAAAGTTTGGACTATTCCAATTCTTACTTTTGTGTTATATATTGGTAATAATGATTCGGAACCGTAATGTATGACGAAGTAAAAATTATTTAAATTTGTAGAGGGGGAAACATTATGTTAATACGATGGGCATAGCTGGCAAGTGAACCGCTGTTCAAGAAACTGTATCAAGAAACAGAATTTTGGCAGATTGAAGAGATATTAATATAGAGAATTCAAAAGTTATCAATAAACAGTAGTAAAATTATGTGCAGTATAGATTATTAATATTAGGTAAGGTGGTTGATTATATGAATATAGTATTTGCAGAAGCAATAGATACAGAGTTTTTTTGGCTTTTAACACCGATTGGAAAAATATGTTTTGGGATTATGGATATGATGTTAATGCTTGGCTTTGCCGACGTGATGAGAAACTAAGATATTATTCGGTTATCAATAATCGATTTATTTACCATACTGCCTTACCATATTCGGAAAATTATATCGTATTGGTCGAAGAGGAGAAGTCAATGCATTTAAGGCTATACTCAAAAATACTATGGAGTTAAAGAAAGATTTATTCGAATAGGTGTTAAGTGGAGAATTATCTTTAGATAATGTGTTAGTAGGAGAATTATGGATTGAATCAGATGAAGATATAACACCTATAATTGGCTGACGCCTACATACACGATACTAATTTAGGTTTTCAAGCAGAAAAAGTGCCACTTACAATAGAAAGATGTGAATTAATTATGGTTCAGCAGAAAGAAATTGTTGCTGTCCGCCTTGGCTGGTGAGCTTTTTTTATATAGCAATGTGTAAATTTATGGTTTATAATCTATATATAGGTTAATAGCAGAATCATCGCCAAAGCACTATCTTGTACAAAAAAGTCATAAGGAGAGAGGAAGTTTAGCATGTTTGAAGAACTTAACAGGGAACTCATAAATGTTAAAGAAAAATTATTGAGAAAAAAGAAATTTCAAAGTTTGGTTAACCAGACTAGGGAATCATTGCAAAAAGAATTAGAGAGAAAGATAGGGCTGGAAAATATTCTTAAAGATGAGGATAGTGATGTTAAAAAACTTGAATCATTAAGTATTACTAGTATATTTTATTCTATACTTGGGAGTAAACATCAACAGCTTGAAAAGGAGAGGCAAGAGTTGCTTTCTGCTAGGCTAAAGTATGATGAGTGTTGCAAATCAGTTTTAGCATTAGAGAGGGAACTTGCATCTTATAAATCTTCATTGAACAGTCTAGCTGGTGTAGATTGTGAATATGAAACTATATTAAAGCACAAAGAAGAGTTTATACTGCAATTAAATGATGGTAATACTAAAAAGCTACTTCAACTTATAGACAACCTAGCTGACCTTGAAGCACAGAATAAAGAATTGAAGGAAGCAATAGCGTCAGGTGATGCTGTACAAATTGAACTTGGACATGTAATAGATTCTCTTGAAAGTGCTGAAGGCTGGGGGACATGGGATATATTAGGTGGAGGTTTACTTGCCACTGCAGCTAAGCACTCACATATTGATGAAGCTAAGGAATATGTACATCATACAAAAATTGCATTGATACGATTCCAAAATGAATTATCCGATGTAAATTTAATAATGAATATAGATATAAATATTGGTTCTTTCGAAACATTTGCAGATTATTTTTTTGATGGTCTTATATCTGATTGGGTTGTACAATCAAAAATTTGCGAATCATTAGATAGTTCACGGCGTGTTGCAAACAATGTAGAAAGTGTAATAGGTTCACTGAAAAAAAAGTTCGATAGTATACAAAATGACTTGCTTTCAACAGAAGAAAATATAAAATTGCTTGTTTACCAAGCGTAAATGCAGCTTGAACAAATATATAGAATCACAAGTTACAAAGAACTAGGTATAGAACGTGTATCATTTTTGCAGCCTCTTTCATCAAAAATTTTAATAGAAGAGGATGGGATCTCTATGTATTTGTGCTATAATCCATCGGAGATTTAACCGGGAAAGAAGTGCTAGCTGTATTAGTATAGACTTTGAAATGAAACCTATAAAAGATGATAAAGGGAGTTGTTTATACACATATGAATATTAAAGAGACATTAAAACAAGCATATAATAATCATGCTCATGAAAGAAAAGATGAAATGCAGGAATGGAAAGTTGGTCCACGAAATAAATTTCTGAATTTCTTAAAAGTAGAAGGGAAAAGAAATATTCTTGATATAGGTGCTGGTAATGGCCGAGATAGTAGATTTTTTATAGATAACGGTCTTCAAGTAATAGCAACAGATTTATCTGATGAGATGGTAAAGATATGTAGAACAAAGGAGATTGAAGCTTATATAGTAGATTACTATAATCTTTCTCACATGAATAAGACATTTGAGGCAATTTGGGCTATGAATTGTCTGTTGCACGTTGAAAAATCAGAATTAGAGATAGTTTTAGAGGAAATTGATAAGGTACTTTCACCTTCAGGATTATTTTTTATGGGCATATACGGCGGAGAAGATAAAGAAGGCATATGGGAAGAAGACATATATACACCTCATAGATTTTTCTCATCTTATTCTGATAAAAAAATAAGAGATATTGTAGTTAAATATTTTGATTTAGTTAGTTTTGATAGGATTGAAACAGGTGGCAAATATCATCATCAATCGATAATTCTAAGAAAAAAAGGTTAACTAAAAATAATTATGTTTTTTCTGCAGAGATATTAGAATCATATAAAAAAAATTAGCTAAAGCGGAGCTTAAATTTTTTTAATTACATAAGAAATTCAACTAAAGGGAGATGTACATATATGAAAAAATGTTCTGAACAAGGGGTGCCAACTAGAGAAGAAGCCAAACTATTATTAAATGAAGCAGAAATTTTATTTCCAGGACCATGGGTACAACATTCAATTTTTACTGCCCAGGCAGCAAAACTAATAGCAGAAAATTGTGAGGGATTGGATTCAGAGGTTGCTTATATATTGGGGATGCTTCATGATTTTGGAAGGAGAGATAGCCTTAAATATGGAATAACAACTATGGTACATATATTGGGTGGGTATAACTATTCTAAAAAACTAGGCTATGATTTATTAGCAAAAATTTGTATGACTCATTCTTGCCCGACTAAAAGTATTTATGATATTGACGACGTTGTAAATAAAAACTGCAGCGATGAGGAATATAAGTTTGTTCAAGACTATTTTAATATGGTTGAATATAATGATTATGATAAATTAATACAATTGTGTGATGCGTTAGCATTGCATAATGGTTTTACACTGATAGAAAAAAGACTGATTGACGTTGCCCTGCGACATGGAGTGAATGAATATAATGTTCCCAAATGGAAAGCCTTCATGGAACTAAAAAAATATTTTGAGGGAAAAATGGGTAAATCTATATATAGCATATTACCAGGCGTTATTGAGAATACTTTTGAATCTTAAAAAGTGAAGTTGTACTTAAAGGTAATTGGGATTATTATATAACATTACGCCATGAAGGTTTTAAAAACGGTAATATTTCGAAATAAATGGACTGATTTTTAATAAGATGAGGAGATATAAGTATGTGTAAATATCGAGTGATTAAAAGTAGGAAAACTGATTCAGATAATCCAATAATTGTGTATGAAGGTGACAAAGTTATATGTGTTGAAGAGTCCAATGAAGATGGAGATTGGGCTGGTTGGATTTTTTGTAAAAGCGAAAACAATGAAGGGTGGGTTCCTAAGCACATAATTAATAGAACTGGGGGTAGTGGCTTTATATTGGAAGATTACGATGCAAGAGAACTTGATATAGAAGTGGCTGAAATCATTATTATGGATAAGACATTAAATGGTTGGATATGGGGAGCTAAAAAAGATGATCTACTTGCAAAAGGATGGATTCCGTTGAATCATTTGGAGGAAGTAGGAATGTTTAAGTCTAATTTTTCTAGTGATTAAGTAGCAACGGTATTTAAATGCGGTGCAAATAAGGAGGAAAAAATATGTACAATCATGCTCCAAAGGATTATATATGCCCCTTTTGCTTAATCGTCAATGGGGTCGAAAATGAACATGTATATACTAAACAAGCCGATATAGTATATAAAGATAATTACGTAACTGCTTTTATTGGTGCTGGTTGGTGGAAAAATAATAAGGGACATATCATTATTATCCCCAATAGCCATTTTGAAAATATTTATGACTTAACAAGTGAACTTTCTACTAAAATCCATCAGGTAGAAAGAGAAATAGCAATTGCATTTAAAGATGTATATAAATGTGATGGAGTATCATCAAGACAACATAATGAACCTTGTGGGAATCAAGATGTATGGCATTATCATCTTCATGTATTTCCAAGGTATAAAGAAGATAATTTATATTTAACAAGTAGAGAGACATCGGAACCACAAGAACGTTTAGAATACGCTGAGAAATTACGAAGTTATTTTAATAATAAAACGATTGGATAGTGTTTTCTTTAATTTCCAATATTCTTATTTTGTGGCTGAACAGTAAATAATTCAAATTGAGGTTTATTTATATAATTAAGGGAGGCAAAGATGAAGAATACCAAAACAAAAACTATAGTATGCATTGTTGGAATGCTAACGGGGTCATGAATATATTTGGAAAATGAATATTATGAGTATAATGTGAATCATGGTTACTTCGCTATCTTCACAAGGTATGTCACAACTGTAAAAAAAGGTGCCACAAAGAGAAAAGGAGAATTGGAATTATGAAAAATAAGTTAAAGAGGTTAATTTATATTGATGAATATGTATCAATTAATGGCATTAATCAATATCTATTTCATTCTGGTACAAAGTATGATAATCCAGTAATGTTGTTTTTGCATGGTGGTCCTGGCAGCGCTGAATCACTATTTGCACATGCATTTCAAGAAAAATGGGAAGATATTTTTACAGTAGTTCATTGGGACCAACGTGGCTCTGGAAAAACTCTTACAAAGAATCCTGATAAATATCCTACAATTGATTTGATGATAAAGGATTTGTTTGAAATTATTCAATATCTAAAGAAAAAATATAATAAACAAAAGATAATTATACTTGGTCATTCTTGGGGAAGTGTTTTAGGAAGTACGTTTATAAAGCAATATCCAGAAGAAGTAGCTTATTATATTGGAGTCGGACAAGTTGTTGGTTTCCTTGAAAATGAACGCGTTGGGTATGAAAAAGTTAAGGAATTAATTATAGAAGCAAATGACAAGAAAGCACTAAAAAAAATTGAAGCAATAGGAGATTACCCTGGAGATAAGTATGACGCTAAATTTATGGGCAAATGTAACAAAATACGTAGAATTCAAGGTAAATATAACTTAGCTGTTAAGATTGATTTCTCCGTATTTATAACTGCATTTAAAAGTCCTATTTTTAAGTTCTCAGATCTTTCGGCATTGATAAAAGGGCTTAAAGCAAACGAAAAGGTACTAGAATTTTTAGGAGCCTTTGATTTAAGATCAGAACCAGCAGAATATAAAGTACCGATTTACTACATTTTAGGCGGAAATGATTGGCAAACGCCCTATGTTATTGCACAAGAATACTTTAATAGCATAAATGCTCCATATAAAAAGTTTTATTTAATACCTAATGCTGGACATATGACAATGCTGGACCAGTCACAATTATTTTTTGAAGCACTATTAGAAATTAATAACAAAGAGATATAATCCCCATAAGAAATAAGCAAATCTATATGGTAAAACTGAAAAATGAATAATTATTAAAAATGATTGCAACGGAGGTATTTATTATGAAACCTATAGATGTAGCAAAAGATACTTTATTGAAATATGGGATTGAGAATGCATCATTAACCTTGTTACGCCACAATGAGAATCTGGTCTGGAAAGTTGAACTTTCAGAAGGCTTATACTATATATTACGTATTCACATACCAGCAAACGGACTGCCTCTAATTCATCGTGCTGAATGGCTTGAAAGCGAAATGATGTTTTTGAGCGAGTTAAGTGTAAATAGTGATATTAATGTTCAGAAGCCTATAAGAACTAAAGATGGTCGATATGTAATTCATCTTCCATTAAATGAGGGATTTGCAACACTACTATCGTGGTTGCCTGGCGTAACATTTAACCAATTGGAAAACACAGCAATTCATAATGCATTTTTAGTCGGTGAACTTGTTGCAAAAATGCATGACTATGTTATTAAGTGGCCAAACAGTTGCAAATTACCACGTCCTACATATGATTCCGCGCGTGTAATGAATGCGGTAAATTCACTTGAAGAAGGCATTGGCATGGGGTTGTTTACCAATGATATGTATACTGAACTCTATGAGGGGGCAATGTGTATATGCAATAAAATGAAGCAGGAAAATTCACGAGAAGGTTGGTACGGTCTTATTCATAGTGACTTGGGGCTTGGTAATATTATAATACACGAAGGTAGTGTATCTCCTATAGATTTCGGCTTATGTGGTCATGGACCATTTTTATTTGACCTTGGAGGACTTATGGGAACATTCGATGATGCTCAGCTAAGAAAAGCGGTAATTGATGGATATTCAAAACATCGCCCACTTAATCAAAACGATTACCGTTCAATTGAAGCTTTCTTTATTGCAAGTATATATTTCTTTATGTCAATGCATTTGCATAACATTAAAATGCATGAATGGTTTGGACGACGCTTGCCATTAGTCATATCAGATTATGTTCGTCCATTTATAAACGAAACTCGATTTTTGCATAAATTAACAGAAAGTGAGAGCACCGTAGTATAAGCATAACATGAGTTACGTTAATTCATAATTTTCTTTTATTATTCATCTGAGGGGGAGTATTTAATGAACGACATGCAATGTACAATTATTGATGAAACATTATCATATCTTACTAAATATAAAGTTGAAAATATTAAACCTTTAATAAAAGGTTATTCTAACGATGAAAAATATTTGCTACAACTTACTAATAACATATCAGTACTCATGAAAGTTTCTAATATTAAGGATTATAATAGAAAAAAACAAGAATTTTACTATTTAAATATTCATTATAACAATGGTGTTAAATGCTCAAAACCATTAGAATTTTTTATATTAGAAAAATGCAATGTATGTATTACTATATTAACATATTTAGAAGGAAAAAGTGGAGATGAGGTATTGCCATTGCTCCCCAAAGAAATACAGTACTCATTAGGGTATGAAGCTGCAAATGAACTTAGAAAAATTCATGAAATTAAACCTTCAGAAACTTTTAACTGGTATAAGAAAAGATGGGAAAAGTATCAATTAAAGAAAAAACAATTATTTGAATTAGGCTGTAGCTTTTATAAGCAGGCTAAAATAGAGAATTATATTGAAGACAATTTTAGAATATTAAGAGAAAGTTGCATCAGATTTCAACACGATGATTTTCAACCTATGAATATAATAATTAATGGGAACGAATTAATTGGAATTATAGATTTTAATAGATTCGATTGGGGTGACCCCATAGAAGATTTTTTTAAACTTCCTAAATATACAAATGAAATAAGTGTACAGTTCTCAAAAGGTCAGATAGATGGTTATTTTAATGGTAATGTTCCAGATATATTTTGGAGAAAATATAATTTATTTGTTGCATTAAATTTTCATGCAAGTATGCTTGGTGGTCATGCATATAACCAGTTGGATAAAGTAAGGGAGCGACAAATTGAAATATTTAACACACATGATTTTGAAACCAATGGTGCTCCTGAATGGTACTTAAAAGGTTAGTTAACGAAGTATAGTAGTAATACATTTGAATTACTGAAGAACAAAAGAAAGAAGTTTATTTACAGTCTAATTTAGGCTAGTGGAATGGCTTTTAATGGTTGATCTGAAGGTTACGATGTTCCTATTTCTGAGATACCTGTTGAGGAAATGATATCTTATTGGAGTGGGCTCTTTTTATATAGCAATGTGTAAATTTATGGTTTATAATCTATATATAGGTTACCATTCAACTCTCCGACTATCAAAGGTTGGGAATATTTATTTGAAACAAAAGACGAACTTGGATTTTCTTATCTCTGGTTAGTAGAAGCTTTTAATGATTTAAAAAAGGAATTAGATGTAAATGCATCTTAAATTTACAGAGTGATTAGCATATTTCATCCACTAACAAAATGTTATTGTTCGACTTGACTGGTGACTCTTTAAAAGCAGTTAGCAAATCAATTTTTTATGATTTTCATGCATTGATGAATGATGAAATTTCATATAAATTTCAACCATGCTATATAGATGGTAAATTTGATATATTAACAGAAAATGATTTAATAGAAATTGATGACCTAGCAGAATTAATGTTGGAACCAGATAAGAATTTTAATAAGTTAATTGTTATCTGGAATTCTAATCATAAATATCGAATTTTAAATAGTCCATTGGTTGGAGATTGGGACAATACATAATGATCACAATCTTCAGTTAGGTGAAACTTTGAACGTCGGCAACACGAAACGTTATTTGCAATTTAATAAAGAAATCATACAACAAATGGGGGTATAAGGATGAATAGTTTAAAAAAAGAAAAAACTCAAGTTTTAGTACTTGGCACTATGCATAAATTCCATAAAGAGAGTAATACGTATACCTATGATGATGTTTTTAAGATTATAGATGATTTTAATCCAAATATATTAGGTGTTGAAATTAGAGAAGAAGACATGAGTCAATCTAGAGAATACCTTAGTAAATATTATCCTTATGAAATGATTGAAGCACTTTTTAGATGGTCTAAACATATAGGAGTGTTTGGGGTTGATTACTATGAAAAGAGTGTAGAGGGGAAACTTATACCAGAAGGTTACTTTAATAATTTTTATATAAATGAAATGCAAAATAAATTCGAAATAGATCCTTTATTAACCAAAGAAAGGTATGCGTTAGATATATGTGGAAATAAACGAAATGAAATGATAGATACTAATTTGACTGCTGCTGAGTTAAATGATGGTAGGTATGATATTATATGTGACATATATTACAACCAATTAGAGTCTTTATTAAAAAAGACACCATATGAAGAAATGGCGAATTTTTACAAGGAACGTGATAAACATATTGATAAAAACATCATAAATATTATCGAGAAAAACATTGGCAAAAAATTAGTATTTATATTGGGAGCAGATCATAGAGGATTTGCAATTAATGCAATAAAAGAAAATTTTCATGATACTATCGATATAGTTAGAGTAAAGTAAGCAACATATAACAAAAAAACATTCAGCTTGGATTATAGACAAGATCGCTTATAAGTTAATTCGTAATTGTAGTTTATAAGCTAACAAAAATAAATAAACGTAATGGAAAAAATAATTATTAATATTCTTTCCATTGTGTTAATTTAAATTTATAATTATAATTTTATTGTTAGTTAAATTGGATTGGTATAATAAAATGAAGATAATTTAAATCTAGTGTATAGGGAGTAATATCATGAATTTTTTAGAAACAGAAAGATTAATATTAAGAAAATTCTCTTGTGATGACTGGAAAGATTTATATGAATATCTTTCTCAGGAAATAGTGGTTAAATATGAACCATATGAAGTTTATACCGAAGATGAGTGTAAACAAGAGGCAATATATCGTTCACAGCAAGATGCTTTTTGGGCCGTTTGCTTAAAAGAGAATAATAAATTAATAGGCAATGTATATTTTCAGCGACAAGAACCTAATGAGTTTTTCACATGGGAAATTGGTTATGTTTTTAACTATGCATATTGGCGGAAAGGTTATGCTACAGAAGCTTGTAAAGAGATTTTAGGCTATGGATTTAAACAATTAAAGGCTCGTAGAATAATTGCGATGTGCAATCCTTTAAATACTTCTTCACCGAATTTGTTAGAACGATTAAATATGAGAAGAGAAGGACATTTACTGAAAAACATATATTTTAAACATGATGAAAAGGGAATCCCTATTTGGAGTGATACATATGAGTATGCAATTTTAGCAGATGAATGGTTTAACTTTCTTAAATGAGTATAATATCAGCCACTTAAATTGGTGGTTTATGAAAATATTATTTCTAGACCAAAAATAGGAGATGGTTTTGTGAGTATTTTTTTACTAAGACATGGAGAAACAGATTGGAATGCTATTGATAGGTGTCAAGGACACACAGATATTCCATTAAATGAAACAGGAAAAAACAAAATTGAACAAGTTGCTTTTATCTTCAAAAAAAGTATTGGTGATATTAACTATATTGTATCTAGCCCTCTATCTCGTGCCAATGAGAGTGCGTTGATTTTTTCAAATAGTATTGGTTACAAAGGAGAAATAGCAATTGATGAATTATTTATCGAGAGAAATTTTGGTTTAGCGGAAGGGTTGTTAGGAGAAGAAATTAAATTTAAGTTTCCCGATTTAGACGTCCCTGAAATGGAGTCAGAAAAGAATGTTTTTTCAAGAGCAATACAAGGCTTAAATTACTACGATAGCATATATTCTGATGTAAATATATTAATTGTAACACATGGCGCTGTGTTAAAGACATTAGTAGATAATCAAACAACTTGCTGTGAAGCAGATATCAACTTAGTAAAATCTGTCCCAGGTGGACTATTTAAAGTAGATTTACGAAATGGGGAGTATCAGATTAAAGAAATTAAGGTTCTATAAGTCAAACAGTTCGCTAAATAGTATTAATGCTAATGGTACCTTAATGTGTTGGTTAAGAAGATCGAGGTTCTTCAGCCAACGCATTTTGCTTTGTGTTAAGGAGTGGGATGATGTTGGAAAAATTGTAGTAAATTATTTTCAATAGGTATATAATGGAATTAATATAATTGAAAGTAAAATGTTAAGTATCAGAAGAATAAAAGCTTAATCAAAATTATAAAACAATACTTGAGACATAATTATAATTTATCAATAATTAAAAAAAGGGGGGACTTTCGTGAAAAAAATTGGTATGAAAGGAATATTTATATTAAATATTTTGATTTATTGGTTTATACTTTTCAAAATAATTGGATTTTTATTTGAAAATGTTATATTTGATATTTTTGTAAATAGTATTATTGTTTTAAATATGTTGTTTATAATAAGTATTTTTGTATTGTTGCTTCCAATATCAATTGGTTTAACTCATCAAATATTTAAATACATTAGAGAAAATTATTAAATGTTTTGTATAATTAAATAATTAAGTGAATTATAAAAACGTAAGTTAATTGACTTGCGTTTTTATCTGTTAAATGGAATGTAAAATTATGTTTCGCACCTCAAAAACGAACACGATGACCTTAATAGTGGCCTCTTTTTATATAGCAATATGTTAAATTGTGGTTTATAATCTATATATAGGTTAGTGATTGATGTATAATGCGGTGGAAGTATTATATTATGATGAATTTATTAGGGGGAAAAGTATTTTATGAGAATTGCAGTAGTTGCTGATATACATAGTAATCATATTGCTTTTGAGGCAGTATTGAAGGATATAAATAATAGAGATACCGATATGATTTTTTTTCTTGGTGATTATATTTTTGGAGGTTATGGATCAAATCAAACTGTTGATTTGTTAATGCGTTACCAAAATCAAAGCCAAAAACATTTAATTATATCAGGTAATATTGATGAATTAATAGCTCCGATAGAAGAAAATGCTGATGGGATATATCCGGTAAATAAGCAAATATACAACGAACTAGGTATAGAACGTGTATCATTTTTGAAGTCCCTTCCATCTAATATTTTTATAGAGGCGGAAGGAATCTCTATGTATTTGTGCCATAATCCATCGAAGATTGAGGTTTTTACAGTAGTTGATAGTTTAAAAAGAGAAAATAATATTCCTAATATGAGAGGGCTAGCTGAGATTGCTAGTGGGATGGAATGTGATGTTTGTATTTTTGGTCATTATCATTTGTTCATGGATGAAGAAGTAAATGGGAAAAGGTTTATATGTCCTAGTTCAGTAGGAATGCCCTTTAATGGAGATCCAAGAGCACAATATATTATATTAGATATTTTTGAAGGCAACATTACAACATCAAGACAGTATGTTGAATATGACAGATTAAAGCTAGTAGAAGGTTTTGATAAAAAGGGGTATTTTGAGAAAAACTGCAATTGGTCCATGAATATGGTTACTACTATATTAACAGCACACAATTATATTGGTACACAAGAACTTAGAAATTAAGTTTAGTAGAATTTTAAATTACCACCAACAACAGTGATTTTGGCGATGATTATAAAAGAGGGTGATTATTATAAATAAGATTATATTTTGGGATTTTCAAGGAACTTTGGCACACAATGATTGGATGATTAGTAAAGCCTTGCATAAGGTTCTATTATACAATGAACCGAATACTAAAATTACAATAGAACAATTCAAGAAATTAAAAATACTCGGAATTCCATGGCAAGACTATAGGCATGATTATTCATATTTAACAATTCAAGGTGCATGGTGGAAACTTGTAGAAAGTACATTTGAAGAAGCATATAAGTTACTTTATATAGATGCGGATAGGGCCAATAAGTATGCAAAACAAGCTCATCATGAGTTAGTTAAACCTGATGAATTTAAGTTATACGATGATACAGTAGAAGTACTAACTTATTTTAAATTAAATGGATGGAAAAACATTATATTGTCAAATCATATACCAGAGTTACCTGATATAGTTAATTTACTGGGATTAAAGAAATGCATTTACAAGTGTATATCATCAGCTAATATCGGTTTTGAAAAGCCAAATCATAAAATTTATGAATTTGCTTTAAAACAATTTGAAAACCCTCAAAAAGTATGGATGGTAGGCGATAGTTTGTTAGCAGACGTTAAGGGTCCAGAAAAGGCAGGGATAAAAGGGATTCTAGTAAGAACTCCGAAAGTAGACAACATAGATTATTATTCAAAAGATCTGCTAGGATTAAAGGAGATAATATATTGAAGTAATCTATATGTAGGTTAGTAGCTAACCCATTGCCAATACACATTTTTCAGCCCAAATGTAGTCGTACTAGGTCTGCGAAATCTATTAAAGGTTAAAAAATAGAGAATATCTTCTACCATAGAGGAGGAATATTAAATGTTAGAAAATAAAATAAAGCAAGTTTTAGCATTTGAAAGTACTAAGGAAGCAGAAAAATATAAAATTATGATTGATAACCTTTTAATTAAATTAGAAGACTATATAAAAATATTAGAACAAGATTACAAATTAATAAATTATCCTAAGGCAATAGTATGGACTACATCTCAATTAGCAACAACAGTTTTCTCCAATGTACCTATACCAGCTTATACAAATGATAGATTTATATGTATTACACCTGATATAAACACATGGAAGAAAATATATGGAGATATTAATAAAGATGTACCCAACAAAGGGAATAGTAATTATTATCAGAATATATCAACAAATTTTTTATTAACAATGATAGGGCATGAGTTTACTCATCATTCAGATCTTTTTCTAGATGATTTTGATAATAATAGATACAGTGGAATATGGTTTGAAGAAGGTATGTGTGACTATCTTAGTAGGAAGTATCTATTGAACAATGAAGAATTTGAGTGCATTTCGCAAGTTGAATGGGACTATATTATGTACTATAAAAATATATTTAAGATTAGTTCAATAGAGGAGTTTGGAGTAGAAAGTTATTCTAATAGTATGGAAAGAATTATGTATGAATATCATAGGAGCTTTCATACTGTTAAAAAGTTAGTGGAGGTATTAGGAAAAGGAGATCCAAAAAAAATATTTGCTTTATATCAAATTTGGGATAGTGAAGGTAGAAAAACACCTCTTAGTAAGTATTTTGGCATTGATATTTTCGAGTAATATATTTTTACATAATGGAGAAGTATTAAATCGGAGTTAGGAAAACTAACTTCGCTTAACAATGTAATTGTAATCTAGTATTATAAACAAAAACAAAAATAACGGGAGTGAATTAGATTGAAAAATAAAACTAAAGTGCATTTTATGGGGATATGCGGAAGCGGGACTGCGCCTATAGCAATTATAGCAAAAAATGTGGGCTTTGATGTATCAGGATGTGACTTGAATGTGTCGGGTTATTATAGTGATATCCTTATAGAAAATAGTATAGAGGTTGTAAATGGCCATGATTTAAAACATATAGAGGACATTGATATTTTAGCTATATCACCTGCTATTTTAGATATTTCTCCTAATCATCCAGAAATTATAGAAGCTAGAAAAAGTGGAATTTTAATGACATGGCAAGAATTCTCGGCTAAATATATACAAGATGAAAAGTTTGTTATTTCTATTGCAGGTACGCATGGTAAATCAACAACTACGATTTTAATGGGGCTTGTTTTGGAAAATGCAGGGTTAGATCCAATTGTTGAAGCTGGGACAACTTTTAAGCATTGGGGAGGGGGATATAGAATAGGAAAATCAAATTATTTTGTTTGTGAGGCTGATGAATTTAATAATAATTTTCTGAATTATAGTTCCTCCATAGCTATAATAAATAATGTTGAAATGGATCACCCAGAATTTTTCAAAGATTTAGATGAAGTTAAAGATTCTTTTAAAAAGTTTATAAAAAAGCTTGAAAGCCCAAAAATTCTAATTGTTAACGAAGAAAGTATAGCTCTTAGAGAAATTTTATATGAATTAAAAGATTGGATAAAAGAGAAACAAGTAAGAGTTATAGGATATTATATAAATAATAGGTTTGATTTCCCTTTTGGTATGGAATATAAAGCAGTATTGGGTTCAACTACCTCTGAATATTCAACATATAAAATAATATATGGGGATAAAGAAAGTGATTTTGAGTTAGGATTAATAGGCAAACATAATATTGAGAACTCTTTAGGGGTATTTATTGCTGCTTTAGAGTTAGGTGTTGATATAAATATAATAAAGGATTCATTTAAAGATTTTAAAGGAATAGGAAGAAGATTAGAACTAATAGGAGATATTGAAGATGTTAAGATTTATGATGATTTTGCCCATCATCCTACAGCTGTAGCAGCAACATTAGACTCAATTAAAATTATTTATCCAGGAAAAAAAGTTTTTGTCATTTTTGAACCACATCAAGTTTCAAGAACAAAGTTGTTTTTTAATGAGTTTGTAGTGGCATTAAAAAAAGCAGATAGAGTTATTATTTCAAAACCATTTTTAGGAAGAGAAGTAAATAAAAATATTGAACCTGTCAATTTAGAAATATTGGCTAATGAAATAAATATAAATACAGCAGAGTATATAGAAAACTATGATGAAATATGTAACAAAATTGTTAACGAAGTTAAAAATGGAGATATAATTATAGTTTTTGGAGCTGGTGAATCGTATAAATTATCTAGAAAAATTATTAATGTATTAAAACAAAAAACAATCAGGAGAGTATTAACGGAGAAAAATAATGGTAACTTGAGTAGGATTTAATCTCATTGCAACGTAATTGTAAAATGTTATAGCAAAATGATAAGGGGGATAAGTAAATGTATATAGAAATGAGTGATAAAGTTAAGCTATATGTAAAAAAGTCTGGACAGGGCATACCTTGTATATTTATTCATGGTGGACCAGGTGAAGGTAGTCTTGATTTCGAAGTATTAGGTGGTAATTCTTTAGAAAGCTTTATGCAAATAATATATTTTGACCAAAGAGGAAGTGCAAGGTCAGGAGGGACTAGTGCTGATGATTATTCTATAGAGAGAATAATAGATGATATTGAAGAAATAAGAAAAAATTTAGGAATATCAAAGTGGATAGTAATGGCACATTCATTTGGAGGAATTATCGCCACAAATTATGTTTACAAATATCAGAATTTTGTGCATAAACTTATCCTATCAAATACAACTCTTAATATGGAGGACTCTTTTAAGAGTCAAATATATTATGGATCTAATCTATTATCTAAAGAAGAATTACAATCTATATCATATAATTCTAATTTAGAAAAATGGAAATATATAATTAATGTACTTATTGAAAAAGATATATTTTATAAACTCCAATATAAAGATTATAATAACTTTTTAAGAGTAAATGATGTTAGTAATCAAATAGAAAATTTTAATGCAACTATGGCAAATCAGGCTTTTAGCAACAAAGAGTATTTCATGAATTATTTTGATATTACAAATGAAATAACTGTTCCTGTACTTGTTATAACTGGCAATGAGGATTACGCTATTGGGCCAAATCATTATAAAAAATTTATGTTTCCTAATAAAACAATTAAAATTATGCAGGGAAAACACATGTTATACATTGAGAACAACGAAGAATTTAAATCAGTCATTGAAGAATTTATTGACGATTTATAAAAGTTGTACTTTATTTTAATTAGGTAAAATTTTCTAATTAAAATTGTATCATAATATATAGTGAATTGTCAGATTGCCACAATTTTTTGGAGGAATAAAATGAGTTATGTAGAGGAGCTAAGAAAAATAGTAGGACATCAACCTCTTATTTTAGTAGGTGCAGTAACTATTATTATAAATGATAAAAAAAGAATATTACTACAAAAACGTAAAACAACCTCATATGGCATGTGGGGATTGGCAGGAGGCTTGATGGAATTAGGAGAATCAACTGAAGATACTGCAAGAAGAGAAGTATTTGAAGAAGCGGGTCTAACAATTGGAAAACTAAACTTAATAGATGTATTTTCAGGCCCAGGCAATTTTTTGAAAGTTCAAAATGGTGATGAGTTCTATTCTGTTACAGTTGCGTATTATACAAACGAAGTGAATGGTGATTTAGTAATAGATGAAAGTGAATCTCTTGGGTTTGCTTTTTTTGACATTAATCAGTTGCCAGATAATATTGTAAAGAGCCATAGAAAAATGATAAATAGGTTTTTGGAATTATATATAGAATTTAAACAATAATTGATATATATTCTTCTTTTATAATGAATGATCAATATATAAGAAGGAATATTAACGATTAGAAATATAATCAGATATATGTCTTAGAAAATTAATTAAAGGGGGTGTGTTATATTATGATTATGTATTATAAAAATAAAAAAGTTGATTATGATAAATTACAAATTTTGTTTAATCAGGTAGGATGGATTGACAAAACTAATGATATTAATAGATTAAAAGCCATGGTAGAAAATTCTCAAATAGTAGTTACTGCATGGGATGAAGAAATAATGATTGGATTTGCCAGGTGTACAACTGATTATGTATTTAATGGACAAATAAATAATGTAGTGGTTAATTCTGAATATAGAAGAAAAGGTATTGGTAAAATTTTAATAAATAAGATATTAGATAGCAGCAAACAAGTTACATATATGTTAAGGGGAAGTAACAGAAATGAGGAATTCTATAGAAGTTTAGGTTTCGAAGATGGTCCAATATCTTTGGTTTATAAACGAAAAAGATAAGATGAAAAAAATTTACTATCAAAATAAAAACTGAAAGACTTATACTAAAGAACTAACCGCAAATCCCATGATGTTTTAGTGTAGATTACTCCCTCATAAGGCGAGGGTGAACACTGTTCACAGCAAGTAGTGCTAAATCATAATTAGGTACGAACTTTTTTAATAATAATACCCCTGGAGGTAATGTATGATTATTAGCAACAAAAAAATTGAAGGTAAAAGTCTAACATGGATACTTCGTTGTCCAACAAAACATGATGCAATTGAATTATCTAAATTAAGAGTTAAAATTGATGGAGAAACAGAAAATCTTGATAGGGAATCTGGTGAAGGTTTATTAACGCCAGATGATTTTGAAAAACTTATTTATGAAGATACAATAGCAGAAAAAACTATATTTCTAATTGCAGCAGTAGAAGGCGAAATTGTTGGATTTACTCGATGCAAAGGAAGTAACCTAAGTAGATTTAGACATAAAGCAGAGTTTGGAATATGTATATCAAAGGAATACTGGGGTCATGGAATTGGTCAATTACTGCTAGATAATATTTTGATGTGGGCAGCTACTGTGGAAATTGAAAAAATTTCGTTAACTGTGGTACAAACAAATACAAAAGCGATTCAATTATATAAAAGATATGGATTTGTAGAAGAAGGATTATTAATAAAGGATCGTATTCATAAAGATGGAAACTATTATAATACAGTTATAATGGGAAGATTATTAGATAAATAGATACTAATATTATATGGATATTAGATATGGAATAACTATATAATTAATATTGGATAGTGAAAAAGGATGAAGGAGAGATAAAATTGACTATAAAAGAAGTAGAAAGAATATGCCCACTTTGTGGACAAGACAATAATTGTCAACATGATCAAGGTGGATGCTGGTGCGATACAGTTAAATTTCCAAAGTACATATTAGATTTAATTCCTATTGATAAAAGGGGTAAAGCTTGCATATGTAAATCTTGTTTAGAAAAGTATCAGAAATAAATGAAATAGATTATTATAATGTAGTCCGCCTTGACTGGTGGGCTCTTTTTATATATCATTGTGTAAATTTATGGTTTATAATCTATATATAGGTTATCGCTCGACTACGCTAAAGGCAAACGTCTCCTAACAAAAAGTTTCATCGCTCAAGATTAGTACTTCATAATGAAATTAGGTATTATCCAATTCGGCAAGTAAAAATGTTTGAGATTAAAATGAAGGTCTCTGACATAGATGATTATGTAAATATATCTTTTTATAATCACATTTTGTTAAGAAAATTAAGTTGAATGCCATGATATTTATATCATAAATTAACTTCAACTAACAATTTATTTCAGTAAGCATAAAGGAAAATCTATTATCCTTTAGTGGAGATATAGTAAGGAGATAATTAATGAGATATGCAGTTATTTCAGATATTCACGGGAACCTGCCAGCACTAAATGCAGTAATTGATGATGCAAAGAGAAATTTTATAGATGAATACATATTCGTTGGCGATTATTATTGTGATTTAGCTTATCCCAATGAAGTAGTAAATACTATAAAGAATATTAAAGGAGCCCATGTAATTAAAGGGAACAAAGAAAAATATTTAGACGGTTTATTAAATTCGGATCAAGCAAAATGGGTATATGAGCAATTTGCTCCTCTTTATTGGAATTATAGAGAACTTGATGATGATAATTTACAATATTTAATAGGTTTACCTGAAGATAAGAAGATCCAAACACCAAATGGTAATCATAAAATGCATTTGTTTCACGCACCGGCATTTTTGTTTAAGTCTACAAATATGGATTTACTCTCAAGTTCCAAATATGCAGAGAAAATAATTCAAGAGAATTTTTCACATGAAGAATACTTATGTTATGTTCAGAAAATCTTATCCAGTGATGATAAGATTGTTGAGATTTTATATGGTCTTGATTCGGATATTATTATTTTTGGACACTCCCATATACAGTGGCATGCAGAAATAGATAAAAAAGTAATAATAAACCCAGGTTCCTGTGGATTACCGCTGGATTATGATAAAAGAGCAGCGTATACCATCCTTGAATTAAATGAAAATGCTATTAACATTTTGGAGAGAAGAGTACCTTACAATATTAGTGATACCATTTGTTATACTATGAAATCACAGCTATACATAAATGCAAAAACCTGGTGTGATATAATTTTTGACCAATTAAATTTAGCAAAAGAGGAAATTACTTTTTTCTTTAGACATGTCGAAACCATTGCTAAAAAGAAGAATGATTATAGTATACCGTATAGTAATACTGTATGGAATGAGGCGACAAATAGTTGGAAGAGTAATTAATGGATAAGTTATTGTACATGCCTTTATTAGGAACAGTTGTAGATAGTCACGAAGTTTACAAAGAAGTGTTTGGAATTAAAAAGGAGGCAAATATATGTTTAATAAAGTAAAGGATTTCATTGAAAAAAATATACTATTAAGTATAGGATTTATACTATGCTTAAGCATTATGAGTACTTATGCATATACTAAATTTATGCCTGAGTGGTTTTCAGGGACAGATGCTTATAATGTAGTAAAGGAAGCTTTTTTGACTAATAAGGGATACACTAATGAATTGTCAAAACATATGTCACCACAAGTATTTAAAAGAACAAATATATATAATGCTTATCCAGCAGATAATAAAAAAACTTATAAAATAGATTTTATCTTAAAGGAAGATTCACGAAGATTTAAAAATAATACAGTTTATGTGAAAATGATTTATTCAGTTAATATAACGGATTTACAAAATAATATTATAGGTGCTTCATCGCATATACCAATTACATTTACGGTTAAAAATATAAATGGTGAATGGTATATTACGGAAAAAGAAGAACCTGCATAAATTGAAGGGTTTACAAGATATATAGAAAACATTTATAATCATTCTTTCAATTGTGTTAATTTTAGAAACAGATAGATTAGTCATAAGGAAATTTTGTTATGATGATTGGTATGATCTGTATGAATACCTTTCTCAAGAAACAGTTGTTAAGTATGAACCATATAATGTTTTCAGTAAGGAAGAGTGCACGCAAGTGGCTATTAACCGTTCACAGAATGATGCCTTTTGGGCTGTATGCTTAAAAGAAAACAATAAGTTAATTGGCAATGTTTATTTTCAACAGCTGGAGCCTAAAGAATTCTTAACATGGGAAATTGGTTATGTATTTAATCCTGCATATTATGGAGAAGGCTATGCCACAGAGGCGTGTAAAAGAGTTTTGAAGTATGGTTTTGAACAATTAGGAGCTCATCGAGTTATTGGTAAGTGCAACCCTGAAAATACTCCTTCATGGAGGTTATTGGAACGACTTTTGATGCGAAGGGAAGGACATTTTAGAAAACCCGCCTTCTTTTGGAGATCAAATGAAGGAAAACCAATCTGGCATGATGCTTATCAATATTCAATATTATCTGAGGAATTTGTTTGTACTAAATGACCAAAAATTCTGGTCATTTAGTACATAATATTCATATTTGCCGTCACAACGGTTATGAAATACAAAATGTTGACGTTTGCCTTGGTTGGTAAACTATTTTTATATAGCAATGTGTAAATTTATGACTTATAATCTATATATAGGTTAGTAGCAATTACCAATGTATAATATGTGCTATGTGCTAATTAAAAAAAGATGGTTTGCAAATCTACAGGCTAAAAAAAAGTGGACATGGACAAATTAGCTTAATTTAATGAAAGAAAAATTTATTAATGCATTAGAAAGTAATGATCTAGATGAAATGAGAAAAATACCAAAGGGTGATTTGCATAACCATAGCACAAGAGGTGGCAATAAAAGATATATTGAAGAATGGGCAGGTGTAAGTATACCTAAATGCCCCAAACTTAAGGATCTTAATGACATGAATACCTGGAATGCACAATATATTAAACCATTAGTTATAGGCACTTTGGGCTTTGAAAAGCGAATAGAAGCAGCTTTTATCCAGGCTAAGATGGACGGTGTAACGGTACTTCATATGAGTGTCGGTTTTGGGGAAGCAGTTTGGTATGATAACTCTGTAGATGATTTGGTACAAGCATTAAAAACAATTCATCAAAGCTTTGCTCCAGAGGTTCTTTTTATACCAGAAATCGCATTAAGCTCATTTACACCTATTGATGAAATGAATGAAGGGTTAGAACAATTTTTATCTCAAGATTATTTTAAATCTATTGACATGTTTGGAGATGAATTTGCTATACCAACTTTTAAAAAAGTATTTAGAAAAGCTAAAGAAAAAGGATTAATTTTAAAAGCACACGTGGGTGAATTTGGAACTGCTGAATTAATTAGAGAGGCTGTAGAAGAATTAGAACTTGACCAGGTACAACATGGAATAGCTGCCGCAAATTCTCAAAGTGTCATGAGATGGTTATGTGACAACAAAATACAGCTTAATGTATGTCCGACAAGTAATGTTTTACTTAGTAGGGTAGAAAGTTATAAAGTTCATCCCATTAGAAAACTATATGATAATGGGATTAAAGTAACTATAAATACTGATGATATGCTTATTTTTGATCAAAGTGTTTCTCAGGAATTTTTTAACCTTTATAATGCTGGTTTGTTTAATTCAAATGAACTAAATGAAATAAGAGAAAATGGACTAACAGCAACTTTCAATACATAAATTAATTGGCATTCTTCATATATTTCATCATAATTATTATATAGTAGTAATCATATTTTAGGATAACTGAAGTAGGTCTTGTTTAGCACTTATTTATTATGGATTTAAGATTTTGGAATTAAATAAAATTGTTGCGGAAATTGATCCAGAAAATATTAATTCAATTAGATTAATTGAAAAATGTGGATTTAAATTTAGCAGAACTATGGACTGGAATGGATTTGAAAGACTAGAATACACAATGTTAAGTTGCGATTTTCATAATATAGATAAAGAGTTATTCTCCAATGTTGATACAATAAACAATTAGCAAAAGAATGACGAAGAGTGGACTTCCACTAACAATGCATTCAAGTTCCCGTTGGCTAAACAATGGACAATCCTCCAAAGAAACCAAAATATGCAGTCCTTTAAGATAATTAAGGTATTAGACAATGCAATTGACTCCCTGGCTAGGTGCACTTTATGTTAATGCAATATTTAGAGGTAGGGGAATAGCTAAAGAACTAATGAATCAATTATTTATTTTACTGGAAGGAGTTAGTCATGAGGATACATATATGTAATAGTTTAAATATTAAACTGGTAATTGAGGCAATTACCAAAGTGAAAGCGGAAGAAGATGATGCAGAGTTTAATGAACTTGCTATTACTAATTTTCTTACTCATGAAAATAATTATTTTTTGGTTGCCATAGAGGGTGAATGTGTAGTCGGATATGCAATTGGTTATATTCAAAATCGTGTGGATACGCTAAAAGACATGATGTGTTTATATGAGGTTGGTGTATTAAAAAAGTTTAGACGACAAGGTATTGCTCGAATGTTAATTAATGAATTAATAGAGATATGTCATAATATAAATGTTGTAAAAATGTGGGTGCCGACAAATAAAAGTAACACTTCTGCCTGTACTCTTTATGAAAAAACTGGTGGAATCGCTTCAGCGTCAGCCGATGAAGTTATATATACATATAGATTATGACCATAATCATAGTGAGAATTTAATGAAACGTCTTCATATGTGGTGATGCAATAGGCCTATCGAAGTTTATCTTATGCCTTAGTGATTCTTGCCACTGCTACTATAAAGATTAAGTCACAATGATATTTCAACGACATTTTAGAAGGAAAGACTCCCACTTCTATAAGTGGGAGTTACAAGCTATAACAAATAAAAAACTTCAGTGGGAGTCTAAATCTCCTTCTGAAGTCGTTAATTGCAGCATCGCAGATGATGATTTAATATAAAAAGGGGGTAAAAAATAGTATGACTACAGTAAATTACAATAGTATAAGCAAAATATATGACCAAGTGAGGGAAGAGGAGTTGGAAGTTGTTCTGGAGTTATTATCTGAAAGTGAATTTTCTAAAGAAACAACAATATTAGATATTGGTTGCGGAACTGGAAACTATACTAATATCATAGAAAAAATAACAAATGCTAAAGTTTATGGTATGGATGCCTCAGAGGGGATGTTAAAAAAAGCTAAAGAAAAAAATTGTAATATAACTTTTTTATTAGGAGATGCTTGTTCAATACCATCTAAAGAAAACTACTTTTCATTAATTTACATGACTGATGTTATACATCATATATCTGATATTGATAAAATGTTTGCTGATATTTTTAGAATATTAAAAAATAATGGTAAAGTGTGCATTGTTACACAATCACATAGACAAATAGACCTCCGATATATGTCAGAATTCTTTCCTGCAACTGCTATAGTAGACAAACTAAGGTATCCAGATATTGACCAAATAGTTTCCTCAGCTAGCAAAAATAATTTAAAGTTTATAAAAGAAAAAACAATCGGAGAAGGTGAAGAAATTAAATTAGGTAATCACTATTTTGAATTAATAGAAAAAAAGGGGTATTCAATGCTACACCTAATTTCTAATGAGGATTTTGACAATGGACTACAACTGGTTAGAAATGAGATGATTAATGGTAATATAATTAGGAAATCAGCTGGAGATACGTTAGTTTGGTTTGAAAAAGAAGAAAACTAGAGTAGAGGTGTTGTATGGAAATAACAATATTAAAAGGGAGCATGGATTATATAAATGATTGTGAGGAGGCATTATTAAATTCTGAACTAGGAAAAAAGTATTTTTCAGAAAAAGGAAGCGCTAGAAAGGCATTAGAGGATGGATTTAATAAGGAAGAGATATATGTTGCCCTAGATATTAATCATAATTGTAAGGGGTTCATATGGTTCATTTTAGAGGGTGCATTTCATTCATTTCCATATCTTCACATTATTGCAGTCAAAAGAGAAAATCGCAAATTTGGCATAGGAAAAAAACTATTAGAATTTTTTGAGGACAGCTGTTTTAGAGACTATACAAAACTATTTCTAGTAGTTGCAGATTTTAATCCAGCTGCCAAAATCCTGTATGAAAGGATTGGATATAAAGAAATTGCTATTATACCAAATTTATATAGAGAAGGAATAACTGAATATTTAATGATGAAATTAAGAAAGTAGTTATTTACTAAACTTCGGGAGGGAATAGATGGATAAAATCAATTATACTGAGTTTTCAAATACATATTCCATTGTTGCATTTGATCCTATCAAAAATCAGTTGGGTATTGCAATGCAAACTCATAATTTTGCTGCATGCAACCGTGTTATTTACGCAGAACCCGGTGTTGGTGTAGTTGCAAGTCAATCATATACAAATCCTATTTATGGGTTTGACGGCATTAAAATGATGAAGGCGGGTAAATTGCCCAAACAAATACTGAAAGATTTAATAGAAGGAGATATAGATTCAGAATATAGACAAGTTGGAATTATAGATGCTAAAGGTAACGTTTTTGCACATACAGGAAATAATTGCGTTAGAGAAGCAGGTCATCGAATAGGTAAATATTATTCATGTCAAGCTAATATGATGTTAAAAAACACAGTTTGGGATGCAATGGGAAGTGCATTCGAAAGCTATGATGGTGAATTAATTGATCGTATTATGTACGCAATGGAAGCTGCTGAATCTGAAGGTGGGGATATTCGTGGAGCACAATCTGCAGCAATCACTATAGTCACATCAGAGCCAATTGACAAACCGTGGTTAGGTTATATTTATGATTTCAAAGTATATGATAATCCTAAGCCTTTAAAAGAACTTCGGCGGCTCATTAACTTAAAAAAAGCTAATAACTGCATTAGTAGTTCTCAGCGTATACTTCATGAAGGAATCTTAGATAGTGCAAAAATATCTTCATCAATTGAGCAGTTTAATTTTGCTGTAAATAAAATACCTAATCAAGATAGCAGAATACAGTACCAATTTTATTACGCTATGAGCTTATTAAAGTGCGGTTTAAAAGATGAGTCAATTCCTTTGCTCAAAAGCGTATTTACAGCTAATCCAATTTGGAAAGAGCTTGCATCTAGAATTGCAAAAGCAGAATCTAATGAATCTCTCTCTCAAATAATAAATAATATTTAAACTTAAAGGATAAAACTTATAACATGAAATATTTATAACTTACAATTAAGTCGAAAAGGTATAGTGGAAAATAAGATGGGTACTGCTAATTAGATGAAGAGATAATCTGAGACAAGTATTAAATAAGTATTTTATATGAGGGGGTAGAAAATTGACAAATAGAATATATTTTAAAAAATTTCTTACTGAGGATGACTTTCAATGTTTTTTAAACTTAGTTTTAAATGAAAAAATAATGGTAATGAATTATGGAAGAGTGTTTCTATTATAAGAAGCAAAAAAATGCTACAAACGTTTATTAGAAAATAATAAAAGACATAAAGATTTTGGACACTTTAAGGTTTTTGAAACGGCTACAAATATTTTTATAGGTTCAGCTGCACTATCAATAAACGATGACTTTACTGAGGCGGAAGTCGAATAGTTATTGCTCCCTGCGTATTGGGGAAAGGGGTATGGAAGCAAAATTGTTGGAGAATTATTAAATAAGGCTGAGGGAACAAAGAGTATACAACAAGTTATAGCGATAACATCTCCTAATAATATAGGATCAAAGAAAATACTGTTAAATAATGATTTTGTATCATGCAAGATATATGAAATTGATGATGGTTCACCAGCGGAAATGTTCACCAAATGTTTTAATTAATCACCACTAAAGGAGCTAAAAATGGATTTTGAAAGTTGCTACAATAATTCCCCTTTTATTTTAATGGAAGGTGCATTGGGTGAGCGTTTAAAAAGAGAATACAATATTCCTTTTGACGAGGTAATTGCCCTTGCCGGTCATATATACAATGAAAAATCTAAGCAAGCACTTAAAGAATTATTTCATCAATACATAAAAACATCTCAACATTATAATTTGCCGATTGTGCTAACAACACCAACTCGCAGAGCAAATAAAGAACGTGTTGCACAATCTAAATATAATAAGAGTATTATTTATGACAATGTTTCATTCTTACGTGAAATAAAACAGGATTATCCTTCCAATGTTTATATTGGTGGACTTATGGGGTGTAAGGGTGATGCTTACAAATCAACTGATGTTTTGTCTGAGAAAGAAGCATTTGAATTTCATTCGTGGCAATCTTTATTGTTTAAGGAAGCTAAAGCTGATTTTTTATATGCAGGTATTATGCCAGCTTTATCGGAAGCTGTAGGTATGGCAAGGGCAATGGAAAATGCAGGTCTACCATATATTATTAGCTTTATGATAAGACATGATGGTAAATTAATAGACGGTACAACAATTCATGAAGCTATAAGCACAATTGATAATATTACAAATCGTAACCCTATTTGCTATATGACAAATTGTGTTCACCCAAAGGTAGTTGCTAACGCGTTATCTAAGACATATAACCAAACAGCTACAGTGAAAAAAAGGTTTAAAGGAATACAAGCAAATACCTCTCCTCTCTCACCAGAAGAACTTGACAGTTGTTATGATTTGAAAACTTCAGATGCCTATAATTTGGCAAATGATATGTTAAAACTACACAAAGACTTTAACCTTAAAATTTTCGGAGGTTGCTGTGGTACAGATAACACTCACATGAATGAAATTGCCAAAAGGTTAAATCAGATTCTAATTTGAAACATATGTACAAAAGTATTCTTTGATTTAATAGTGATTTCCTACCAAGTAAATTTTTTTAAAAATAGGAAGGAACATACTAATGCATAGATTTAAAACATTAGAAAAAACAGAAATTAAGGATTATATTATAGAGTATAGTAATAATCTTTAATTGTAAAAAAATGTAAATAGGCATAAGATTATATAAGGAAGAGGGTAATAAAATATGGATATGCAAAAAAAATATTCTACATAGAAATGATTTTCAATAAGGGGGGACACTTCTGACTGGTCATCAACCTAGAAAAAATGGAAAGATCAATCTTAAGAGGGGGAAATAAAAATGAAAAAAAACCAAAAACTTATAGCTGCAGTTTGTGCACTACTTACTACTCTATCTCTTACGGCTTGCGAATTGCCTTTTACAAGCAAATCTAAAAGTGTGGTTAATGTTAACAACATAAATTTTACTGATTTCTCAAAGGATATTTCAGCAGACGGGATTTACAGCACAATTAAAAAGTTTTCAGCTACAGATAATGCAAGAATTACAGGCTTTGAAGGAGAAAAGAACTCAGCAGAGTATATAACAAAACAATTTAAGGATATGGGATTTAATGTAACAGAGCAAAGTTTTCCAATTAAGGCATTCAGATGCGCAGGAACAGAAGTGAATATTATTACCAACGGAAACAAAAAAATCAGTTCTAGTTTTTTAACCTTTAGTAAGGCCACAGCAAAGGAAGGAATCGCCGTAGATATTGTTTTTGGAGGTATGGGTACTGATAGTGAGCTAGAAAATGCTAAAGTTAAAGATAAGCTTGTACTTATGAAACGTGGGGGAGAGTTTTTTAGGGCTAAAACAGAACGAGCATTTGCAAAAGGCGCTGTTGGAGCTATTTTTTATGATCCTTATGAAGAACAACTTATATCGGCTACTTTAGTGGAACCATCTAGCATTCCTGCAGTTTCAATATTGAAATCTGAGGGTGAAAATATTGTAGCTATGTTAGCTTCAGGTAAGTCCGTTAAGATTACTTTGAAGGTTGATAGTGAATGCAAGGATGGTACATCCAAAAATATAATTGCAACAATGAAGTCAAAAAAACAGAGCAATGGTAAAAATATTGTTGTTGGTGCACACTATGATGGTGTAGATACACCGGCAGCAAATGATAACGCCTCTGGTATAGCTACTGTAATGGAAGCTGCCAGGGTTATATCTAAGCAAAAACTTGATTGTGATATTAAGTTTATTGCCTTTGGCGCTGAAGAAATAGGACTTGTCGGTTCAAATTATTATGTAGCTTCTTTAACTTCTAAGGATAAAAGCAACATTATAGCCATGCTAAATATTGATATGGTGGGGGTAGGTGATACATTAACGGTACACACTATGAAAGCGGATACTAAATCTTTGCCAGCTGATTTAGCCGTAACTTGTATGAATAAATTTAAGTATAAAAATGCAAGAACTGAACAAGAAAGTAGTGACCATGTTGCTTTTGAATCTTCAGGGATACCGGTAGCTTATTTTGAATATGGTCCGGATGAAAGTTACCATACAGATAAGGATACTATAGATAGGATACAAAAAGAAGATCTTCTTCATACCTGTAATGTATTAATAAATATGTGTAATGAAATCGGGAAAAATCCTGAGGGCTTCTCAAAATAATATTTGTGTATTTATCCCTTAATTTGATTTAGAAAGGTGAAATTATGATTAAAAATGAGTTAAGTGAATATTTGGAAAGTCTTGGGGCGTCGTTAGTTGGATTTGCCGATTTAAGCAATTTTGATACTTCTTCATTTAATAATATGAATTATGGTATCGCATTTGGTATCAAAATAGGATCTAAAATTATAGAAGCTATTAATGAAGGTCCTACAAAAGAATATTATGAAGAATATACTCAATTAAACAAAGACCTCGATAACATTGTCATATCATGTGTAAAATATATAGAAGACATAGGATATAATGCAATAGGACAAACTTCAACATATGTTACCAGTGACAATAAATTAACTACACCTTTGCCACATAAAACAGTGGCTACACGTGCAGGATTAGGATGGATTGGCAAAAACGCACTATTAATTACACCTAAATATGGGTCTGCAATCCGTATATCTTCAGTTATAACTAACATGCCACTTCTAACTGATATTCCTATAAATGAGTCTAAATGTGGAACCTGTACTAATTGTGTTAATACTTGCCCTGCATCAGCAATTAAAGGAACACTATGGAATTTTGCTTCAACAAGAGAGGAATTATTAGACCCTTTTAAATGTAGAAAAAAGGCAAGAGAACTATCAAATGCAAAAATAGGGATAGAGATATCTTTGTGTGGTAAATGTATTGAAGTTTGTCCATTTACAAAGAGGTATACAAGGTTACATCATTAAATTTGCAAATAAATGTTATGTTTATTTAAGTAAGCTAATAAAAAGGCTATGAAGAGGGCTACATCGGGCATAAAACCAAGAAAATCAGATCCAATTCCAAGTCAAATTTATTCGGAAGGAAAAGTGTAGATTGGAAGAAATATTTAATTCTTTAATAGAAGATTTAACATTTACAGGAGAGTTAGTAACAGACTCGAATAGATTTCTAACAAAACATAGCAGATTTAGGATTGCAGAACATTCTCTAAGAGTTGCAAAGAAAGCAAAAGTATTAGCTAAGCAGTACGGTGCTAATGAAAATCTAGCAGAAGTAGCAGGATTATTGCATGATATAGGTGGCGTCTATCCAAATGATAGACGAGTTGAAATTTCAAACATGCTTAACCTTAATATCTTGTATGAGGAGGAAGTGTTACCATTAATTCTTCATCAAAAGATATCTATGGTAACGGCAGAACAAATTTTTAAAATTAAGTCTTGTGAAGTAAAATAAATGTATTCTACATGTAAATAGTTAGTAAGGAATGGAGGAGTTAATATGGGTGATTTATGCAAGAAAATTTTATTTCTAGGTAATAGTTATATATATGTAAATGATTTGCCTAATGTTTTATCAAATTTAGCACTATCTGGTGGGTTTGATTTGATAACAAATCATGTTACAAGGGGAGGTGCTAGACTACAAGATTTTCTTAACAATGAAGACGAGCTAAGTAATATTTCTAATTATAAGTTGAAGAAAAACAAGTGGGATTTTGTAATATTACAAGAACAAAGTCAAATTCCCTCTATTCCAAATGAATGTGAAACAAAAATGTATCCAAGCATAAGATTACTTAACAATAATATTACTTAACAATAATATTAAAAGCTTTGGTGCTGAAACTGTATTATTTATGACTTGGGGGCGTCGATTTGGGGATACTGAAATTGGATTTGAAAATTTCGAAACCATGCAAGAAGCTTTAAAAGAGGGTTATACCAAAATAGCAAATGAATTAACATTATCAGTTGCACCAGTTGGAATAGCATGGTTAAAAGCAAAACAGAAAGATAAAGATATTCTACTATGGGATGAAGATGGTAGTCATCCATCAATTATGGGAACATACTTAACCGCTTGTGTGTTTTATGTTTTGCTACTAAAACAAAATCCTGTAGGCTTATCATATTCTGCTGGCATACCAAAAGAGATGGCAAGGTTTTTACAGGAAATAGCATTAGAAAGTATGACAATAAATTGCTTAAAGTAAAACTAACAATCCTGGAAAGTAATTGCAGATGTGGCTATCATAAAAACAATGACTCTTATATTGTAGAAGATATTTGTCCACCTATATGTCATGAATTATGGAATACTATTTATCCAAGCGTATATGTTCTTTTAAATGGAGGCAGTTTAGATTATGGCAACACTAAGGCGAAAAAATTTGAAATGAAGTGTCCAGATAATGGTAGGGTAGTAATACGTGGGGAGGTATTTACGGTCACGAAACGTTAAATATCATTAGATATGCCATTATACTATTTTTATTTAAGCAAACTTATGAAAATGCTATGAATAGAGCTACTCGCTATAATTGTAGTTAATGCGAAGTTAAAGATGGGAGATGGAAATGAATGGACAATCTAATAATAAAATCACTTGAAGAATTTGTAAATAAGTCAAATATGCTTTTAAATCATAGTATATTATCGGCCTATTGCTTTGGTTCAGCAATTTATGAAGATTTTCATAATGGATATAGTGATCTGGATTTTTTTATTATTACTGATAACATAATAAGTGAAGATGATTTTCAAAAATTTTCATCATGGAGAACCCAATTGAAGAATTCAGCGCATCCGTATTTTTCGGTCTTAGAGGGAGAAATAATTTCTAAAAATGCAATTAAAAATGATATAGAGTCAAATACAATATATTGGGGAACATCAAAAGATAGCTTGAATCTGAAATATGGACTATCTGGATTTTCATTAAGAGGATTGATAAATGAAGGATATTTGATTTTCGGAAAAGATTTAAGAGACGAATTACCATATCCAAGTGATACAAAAATGTTAAATCAAGTAAATTACATGGTAGAAACAATTATAAAACATGCACAAGTTACTAATGAGGATATTCATTCGGTAGATTGGTTATTCTTAATAAGTCAATCAATTTATTGGCTTAAAACTTTAGATACTACGGGAAAAACAAATGCTGCAAAATGGGTAATAGATAACTGTGATTATAGTTGGATCGGGATATTACAAAAGGCAATCACAATACGACAAGCGCCTATACTTGCTATCACAAATGAAAATAAAGAATGGCTTAAAAATTTAGGAGGGGTTATACAGTGTGCCTGTAAAACTTTAAGTTTAGAGCGAGCTGAGTATATAAAGATTATAAGAGAGGAGAATAATTATGAAGCCAGTTTTTAGACAGAATCAATTATTTACTTTTTTGTTATTTTGTAATGATGTTGAATTAGAGAAGAGGGTATTGGATTGTGGAGCAGGAGGGAATCTTCCACCACTTGCAATATTTGCAGAGCATGGATATGCAACTCATGGTATTGATATAAGCCAATCTCAAATTGAGCAAGCAAGGAATTTTGAGGTAGAGCATAATTTAGAATTGGGGATTAAGGAAGGTGATATGAAATTATTGCCTTTTAAAGATAAGTCTATAAGCTTTATCTACTCATATAATTCCATATTTCATATGAGCAAATCGGAAATTGGCATAGCGGTTAAAGAGATTTATAGAGTATTACCTAAAGGTGGACTAGCATTTATAAATTTCACATCAACAAGTGATTTTAGAGCAACTATGGGTGAGAAAGTTAGAGATGGTGAATATCTACAAGAAGAACATGGTGAGAAAATATTGCACAGTTATTTTGAAGAAAATGAGGCAGAGAAGTTTTTTGATGGATTTAAGGTTATTTATAAGGAACGAAGAATTAGAGATGGTTATGCACGCAAAGATGTGAAGATTACATTAGGCTTTATAGATTATATTATTGAGAAGTTATAAAATCACTAGGGAATAAATAGAATGTAAATTCCCTTAATTAGTTTCAACGAGGAGGAAAATTATGATTAAATCAAAAGCCTGGGACTGGAGTAAAAACAAAAGTAACGGCTGGTTAGTACCATCAATAGAGGCATGTTATTTATCTGAATCATGGAAATCAAAAAGCTTTAACAAGTTTCTGGATTTGGGTTGTGGATTGGGCAGACACTCTATCTATTTTGCTAAGAAAGGGTTTGAAGTCAATTCTTTAGATTTATCCGAATATGGAGTCAATCACTTGAAAAGGTGGGCAGAGGAAGAACAGGTAGATATTGCAGTAGATATTTGTGACATGTTAAATTTGCCATTTAAGAATGATTCCTTTGATTGTATAATGGCTTACAATGTCGTATACCATAGTGACACTGATGGATTTATTAAGTCGCTTGATGAAATAAAAAGAGTTTTAAAAAGCGGAGGAGAGCTATTTATTACTCTGCTTTCAAAAGATACATGGTCATATCAAAGAGCTGATAATTATAAGCGAATTGATAATAATACAATCTTGAGGGATGAACATGATACAGAAAGGGATGTTCCACATTTTTATGTAGATATTGAAGATATAAAAAAATATTTTATTGATTTTGAATTTGTAAATTTACCTGTTGAGCAAACAGAATATAACATGGATAATACAGAATATTTTTCTAAACACTTTAATTTGATTGTTAGAAAAAAATAGATTTATGTTATCAGTGTACATAAATGTTTGGTGGAGTTAAGATAATGATATTGCCCGTGATCAAATAAGCATGAGAAGCCATTTGACACGTTTACTGGTGGTCATTATTTTTATTCCTAGTATAGTGAGCACCTCTAATTACAATGGTATTTGTGTTTTCATCTTTTTTACGTTTAAGATTTCCTGTAATTTTCGCCATAAGCTGCTGAGCTTCCAAACTACCTGTACCTTGAATTTTAAATAGAAATTTCTGGGCTTTTTCGCCCGAGAGTATTTTTATAAGCTTATCATACCAATAAATAAATACCCTATTGTCTTTCTTTATATTGTAAAAAAAAATAACTTCTGATGTCTGATTCTCATTTTCTTCTTTATACATAACTAATGCACCTCTTTTAAATTCAACTAAGTTAAGTATATGTGGTATCATTTGGATTCTAAAGATAAAGTTTGCTTATATTTAATTTTTAACTAGTTTATAATACATTTTGATAAATATAGTAATGGTTTTGATAATTTTTAAGGATTGCATAATAAAGAAATTAAAAGATTGCAATGGTCAGATAATTTAAGTAGTGAAGAATTTACAATAAAATAAAGCGTCTTAAAACGAGTGTCATCTAAGGCTTTTCCAAGGAATAACTGTTAATATAAAGGTTGTTATGCTAAAATATAGTAAATAGTTTTATGTTTATTGCTTTTGCGTTGATTTTTTTATATTTAATGGTGACAAATGGAATTGTTTGCTTAATGTATAGAGAAAAGAGCTGAATTAAATTTTTCTAAAGGGGGTAGCATGGCTATGATGGATAGGGATACATAACTATGAATAAAGGAGAGTCTTATGAATAATATAGAAGATACATTATTTAGTGAACTAAATAGTAGTCTTAAGGAGATGGTTATTAATGGATTTAACATGGAATTTAGATACACTTTATACTTCCTTTAACTCTGAAAAGTTTAAAGGTGATGAAGAGCTTCTTAATGAATATATTATAAATTTAAACAAATGGGCTGAAAAAAATCTAAAAGATAGGAGCAACGCTACTTTTAAAATTGAAGAATTTTTAAATCTTTATAACGAATATAAAAGCTTATATTCATGCTTATATTGTTATGCATATTTAATTTCAAGTGCGGATTGTTCAAATGTAGAAGCAATGGACGTTTTAGATAATATGGAGGATAGGGATTCATCGGTTATAGAGACTTTTGTAAGTTTTAACAATTGGCTTAAGCATTTTAATAATATAGATGAGCTAATAGAGGCTTCACCATATCTTATAGAACATCGGTTTTATATTAAAGAACTTCTTTTGCAGTCAAAATATTTATTGAGCGAAGATGTAGAAGTAGTAATTGCAAAAATGCAGAGTACAGGCTCGAGATCATGGGAAAGACTTTATATGGAGCTCACTTCTACTATACTAATGGATATAAATATTGAAGGTGAATTAAAAAAAGTGTCGCTTTCAGAGCTGAGAAATATGGCATATGAGAAAAGTGAGTCTTTAAGAAAGGCAGCTTATTATGCAGAGGCTGACGCATGTAAAAGCATATCACAAGCATCTGCAGCATGTTTAAACGGAATTAGTGGTGAAGCACTTACTATTTATGATATGAGAGGTTATAAATCACCACTAGAAAAAGTCCTCAAGGTCTCAATGATGGATTATGAAACTTTAAATGCTATGTTTTCAGCTATAAAAGAACGCCTGCCTATATTTCATGAATATTATCATAAAAAGGCAGAAATTCTAGGACATAAAGTGAGCCTTCCCTTCTATGATATCTTTGCACCAGTGGGTGATGCTAATACAAAAATATCATATTTAGATGCCAGAGATTTAATTGTATCAAGCTTTAAAACTTTCAGTAAAGAACTTGCTGATTTTGCAAAAAAGGCCTTTGACAATAGATGGATTGATGCTGAGCCAAGAACTGGGAAAGGGAATTATGGACTGGATGTTGATATTTTTCCAATAAAAGAAAGTAGAATTTTGGCTAATTTTACTGGAAACTTTAGTGATGTTGCTGTACTTGCTCATGAAATTGGACATGCTTATCATAGTTATTGTCTTAGAAATGAAGAGATGTTAAATACGGATTATCCTAATCCTATTGCAGAAACAGCTGCAATTTTCTGTGAAACCATAGTAAATAAAGCATTGCTTAATATTCTACCAATCAATGAGGGTTTATCAATTTTAGAAAAAAGTATTTCAGATGCGGGTTATTATATTGTTGATTTTTATGGTAGGTATTTATTTGAAAACAAATTATTTGAAAGAAGAAAATCTGGTCAATTGTCTGTTGAAGAGTTAAATGAATTAATGCTGAATTGTATGGTAGAAGCTTATGGTGATAGTATTGATATTGAAACAATTCACCCATATATGTGGATGAATAAAGCTGGGTATTATATGGTTGGCAATGAATTCTTAAATTTCCCATATTCATTTGGGGTTTTATTCTCTAAAGGTGTTTATTCAGAATATATGAAAAAAGGAGAAGCTTTTGTAGAGCAATATAATATTTTTTTGAGTGCTACAAGTAAAAATAATATTGTTGATATTGCAAAGATAATTGATATAGACGTTCACTCAATAGATTTTTGGAGAAATGCATTAAATCTTATTCAAAAGGACATTGAAGTGTTTATTAACAGAGCATAGATTTATATTTTAAGCAGTGGAAATTTGAAGTTGATAACTGACTTAGGAGGATGATTATGACCATTAAAAACCAAAAAGAATATTTTAATAATACCTATGAAAAGTGGAAAGAAATATCTGATGAAAAAGGCAGCATTATAAATAAAGCTATAAATATATTAGGGATATCGGAAGGCCATTCGGTACTGGATGTAGCCTCAGGAACAGGTGTGTTATACTCAGTTTTAAAAAATATGCACTTAAGCAATTATGTAGCATTAGATATATCAGAAAATATGCTAAAAGAACTACAGCAGCTATATCCTGATGCAAAAACTATATGTGATGATTTTGATAAGGATATTAACTTCGTGGAAACATTTGATTATATTTTAATGTTTAATAGCATACCACATTTTGAAAACTTAAATATAGTGTTTTCAAATGCTAAGAAACATTTGAAAATTGGAGGTATTTTTGCAATAATACATTCAAAAACTAGAAAGGAAGTAAAAGAACATCATAAAAGAATAGGTTATAATTTGGGAAGAGAAGCAATTCCTAATGATGATACTTTATATGAGCTTGTAGCGAAATATGAATTTAGAGAAGTTATATTAAGAGATGATGATTTTTTCTATTTTAGTTGTAAAAATTAATTTGTTTTTAAGGAGAAATTTATGAAAGAGATTTATTTAAATAAAGAAGGAGTTAAGGCAAGAATCCATGAGTGGGGAAATTCAGAAAAACCAACAATTATATGCTTCCATGGCTTAGGGAGTACAAGCCTCAGTTTTATTGAATTAGGACATTTCTTACAGAATGAATATCATATTATATCTATAGATTTACCAGGTCATGGGAAAACACCTGACTTTTTAAAAGAAGAAGATTATGAGATGCCTAATATGATTAACTGGATTGACAAAATTGTTTCTAACATAACAAACGATAAATTTTATATATTGGCTCATTCCTGGGGTGCAGACATTGCACTTCATTATATATCTATTCATCCATCAAAAGTGATTAAGGCTATGCTACTGGATGGTGGATATTATATAAAAACAGATATCTACGCTTACAATGCATTAAGGTCAGGAATGATAGATTCTTTACAAAAGGAAATAGATTATTATATTAAGGACTTTGATGAATACTGTTTTGATACTTTGCAAGAACATATTGAAGTAGAAAAGGCTAACTATATTAGATGGTCTTGTTTATTAGAAGAAGCCTCAAGGGATTTAATACGAGTAGAAGAGGGTAAATATAAATACCATGCAAATGCTCGCACTGCAACAGGTGCTGTAAAGTCAATGTATCATTATCCGCCGGATTCTATTTATAACAGGTTACCAATTTCAATCTATTTGTTGCAAAGTACCTTGCCAGAATCTATGAATGAAATTAGAGAAACACTAGTTGAAAAATTTAAGAGTAATACAGGTTCAAAGACAAAGAGAATTGAAGGAGCAGGTCATATGCTCCATTGGGATAAACCTGATGAAGTTGTTAAAGAAATTTTATATTGGTTTAAGTAAAGAATTATATACAAAAACAGAATGGAGTGAGACTTTGGAACAATTAATAGATTTAACACATATAATTGAGGATACTATGCCTATTTATCCAGGAGATGTTTCAACAAACTTATTTCAAAATAAGTATCTAAGTATAAACAGCCACAATAATTTTAGATTAGAAATTAGTATGCATACAGGTACACATATAGATTCACCTATGCATTTAACTGAAAGCAATAAGTACATATCTGAACTATCTGTGGACTCATTTATAGCTACGGGTTGTATCCTAGATGTAAGAAATCAACCTATAATACAAATGAAAGCAGTATATGAAGATTTGATAAAAGAAAACAGTATAGTGCTACTTTATACCGGATTAGATAAACTTTACGGTATGCCAGAATATTATGAAGATCACCCACTTTTAGACATGGATTTATGCAAATTCTTATTAAAGAAAAATGTTAAAATGGTAGGTATAGATATGCCTTCACCAGATAAATCTCCTTTTGAAATTCATAAATTTCTTTTGGAAAATAAAATATGTATAATTGAGAATCTAACCAATATAGATAAATTATTGGGTAATAAAAATTTTGAAGTTATGGCCTTTCCATTAAAAATAAAGGCCGATAGTTCAATGGCAAGAGTTATTGCGAGAACTCAATTGTAATTCAAATGACTGGAGGAAAGCATAAATGGCTATTAATAAAAAAGAGGCTGAATGGCAAGACGTAAAAAAGAAGTGCAAGCTTAATGCTGAAACATTAAAGCAGGCAAAGGAAATGGGTTTGAATCCCAGGAGCCTAATTAAAAATATTCCGAATAAAAGTGAACAATGGAAAGCACCTGTAAGTGTTTGGATTCAAGATATGTATGAAGAAAGACAGGCTAAAGCAAATAAGAAGAAAGTTATGAAGGATGAGAAGGATAAAGATTTAATAGTTTAGGTTTCAGTATATTTGAAGAATAAATGATGGTGAGAGGGAAGTAATTTTGATAGCCCACACTGGTTACTAAGTGCCTTTTACACTCCACATATTTTACCGAGTATTTAATCTAAAGGAGATATTTATGAAAGTTATAACATTGTTTGAAAATAGAACTATCTCAAAAGAATATAAATGTAAGCATGGCTTATCATTGTATATAGAAACAGCTAATCATAAGATATTATTTGATACTGGAACAGATCAATCCTTTGCCTATAATGCTAGTAAGTTAGGTGTGAACCTGGAAGATATAGACATAGCCGTTATATCCCATGGCCATTATGATCATGGTGGTGGCCTAGAAACATTATTAAAACTCAACAGTAAAGCAAAGATTTACATGGGCAAGGGCGCATTTGATAATCATCTAGTAAAATTGCTTGGGATTATTAAATTTAATATAGGTTTGAAGAAAGAATTAATCAGTAATAATAGGTTTGTGTTCGTAGATGGATTGGCGAGAATAGATGACGAGCTTACTTTATTTGGTGACGTTAAGGGTAATAAGCTTCAGCCTAAAGGTAATAATAGGCTATTAAAAGAATGGAGTAATAAATCCATAGAAAAAGATGATTTTGAACATGAAATAAACCTATTGATTAATGAAGATAACAAAAATAGTCTATTTTGCGGATGTGCTCACAAAGGTATTATTAATATAATTGAGAGAACTAAAGATTTCATAGATAGAGATTTAAACACAGTAATTGGTGGATTTCATTTAATGAGAATGAATATTGAAAATCAAGATTCTAAAGCATTTTTAAATAATCTTTCAGCGGCTCTAATTAGCAGTAGTATTGCTAATTATTATACTTGCCATTGTACTGGTGAAAAAGCTTATAGTTATTTAAGTAAAACCATGAATAATTTAAATGAGTTAAAAACAGGAATGATTATTGAAGTATAGTTAGAAAGGGTAAGTGGAATTATGAATTTAGTTTTATATAGTAAATTAAGCGTTTATATTTAAACAAATGATTTATGTGTAATGCTAAATTACAACGATAACAAAAAAGGAGTTTTAGATGAATAATAAAATAGCATATTTAAAGATATATCCCGTTGATTATGAAATACTAACAATTATAATGACTTCTGCATTTAATGAAGATACATTTATTCACACTGATTTGAAAGAAGATGGTCCTTCAGGATACAATGACGGTCGCTTAATTAAATGGCTTAATGAACATAAAGATTTTGAAAGCTATAAAGTAGTTTATAATAATACTACCATTGGTGCTTATACTGTTGCGATTAATCTTAATGGTGAATACAGTTTGGAAATGTTATTTATTGATCCAAAATACAGAAAAAATCATCTGGGAACTATAGTGTGGAAAGATATAGAGAAAAAATATATAGATGCAAAAAAATGGACGGTTGAAACACCTGATTATTCAAAAAGAAACCACCATTTTTACACTAAAAATTGTGGTTTCGTATTTAGTAGAGAAAACATATGCGATAATGGCTGTAAATCTTTCATTTTTGAGAAATAATTTTAGAAAGGAGCTTTTACATGGCACAGATATTCACTGAAAATAATATATCATTTGAACTCAGACAATCACCTATTCCAGAATTCTCTTGGCATACAAGTCAGAAGTTGTCAGAAATAGTTAAATCAAAACATTTACAATTTGATGTAAGATCCCTTGATCCGGGTAAATATTCTTATCCATATCATTTTCATAGAAACTCCGAAGAGATATTTGTAATTTTATCTGGAAAAGCTACACTTCGAACACCAAATAAATTTGTGGAATTAAATAAAGGCGATATTGTATTTTTTGAAATTGGACCAGAAGGTGCTCATCAACTTTATAATCATACAGAGGTGCCATGCATGTTCATTGATATAGGTACCAATGTTGGCCTAGATGTCTGTGAATATCCTGATTCAGGAAAAATAAACATTTTACCCTATCAAGAGATATACCAAAGTAACCAAAAGGTAGATTATTATAAAGGTGAAGATAAAGTAAGTGAAAAATGGCCGCTGGGAGATATAACTTAGTTTTTAATTTATCTTCACTTATTGTGAGGAGAGTCTAAATTTAATCTGGAGGCATTTATGAATATTTGTATAGTTGAAAAAAGTATAAAAGAACTTGAACTTATAAAGCCATTATGGGAGCAACTCAATTGTGTTCACTTTGATAAATCAATTTATTTTAAGCGTAACTTCGAAAAATTCACCTTCGATAAAAGAGTCAAATCCATTTATGAAAAAGCACAAACTGGTATTATAAAGATAGATATGCTTTGGAATAGTGAAACTGAAAATTATGTAGGATATTGTCTAAGTTCAATTAATGATAATTTAGGAGAAATACAATCTATATACATTGAAAATGATTATCGGAAGTTTGGGTTAGGTGGTAAACTTATGGATAGTTCTTTGAGTTGGTTCAAATTAAATGGAATAACAAATATTGAAATTGGTGTAGTTTATTCAAATGAGGAATCATTGCCGTTTTACCAGCGCTATGGTTTTTATGTCGGAACCTATATTTTAAGAAGAAAATGATATTTATATAATAATGAATAATTCAAGTAGAAGTTAGATTTTAAATTGGATGGAAGACTAAGAGAGCATTATTGGATTAATGAAGATAAATATGATCAACTAAACTATTCAATGCTTAAATGTGAATTTAATGAATAAAGATGGAGGGGAAAATGATGCAGATAGGATGTTTAGCAAGATATTTTAACTTTTACAAAGAAGAAGTGGAATTTGCACAAAATAATAATTTTGAATTTATGCAAATATGGTATGACAGCAATGGAATTGCATTGAAGAAAGATCTAAATCCAATAGAAATAATTAAAGAATATGATTTTCCAACGATAATTCATGCTGTTTTGGATATAAATGAATTTGAAGAACATGTACCAAAACTAATTGAAATACTAAAATATTTAGGACACCATGAGTTAATAATTCATCCAATATGTAAAAGTGAAGAAATAACTACACAAACAATATATAAGCTATCAGATAAAGTAAGCTTTGCTTTAGGGGAACTATCAAAAGAAAATATAACTTTATACTTAGAAAATAACAGTAGATTAGATCCGATTTTTAATCAACCATATGAACTAGAAATTATGTTTGGGCAAAACCCAAATCTTCAATTCCTTCTTGATATAGCTCATATAGATAGCTATGACCATCTTAAATCTATGATTACAATAAAGATGCCTAAGATACTACATGTTGCAGATAGACATCTGGAAGTGATTCATGAACATCTACCTATAGGACAAGGCAATATAGATTTCAAGCATATATTCGCCAATATATTGCAGGATTTTCATGGCAAGATAATATTAGAAATTGTACAAGGCTCAAGTGATATAATTAGTTCAAAGACTAGGATTGAGCAGTACTGCCGAATCATATAAATCTTTGTTTTTCATATTTTATACAACTTAAAACTTAGGAAGAGAGAATTTTGAAAAAGAATAAACTGCTTACAATTTACAGAAATACAAGATACAGAACAGTAAATTTTAAGATTAAATAATAGTTGAAAATTTTTAAGCATATATAATAAGGGGAAATAAGTTGGGGGTAATTTAATATGAGATTAAATTACATGTTTTATTCGGTTTGCGCAATATTTATAATTAGTTTAATTGTAATATTAACTGCTGTAATAAGAGGCAATAAAGCTTTCAAAAGACTATTAATTATTATTATCCCACTAACAATTTTTTTAGTATTATATTTTTTGAATTATGACTTTAATATTTTTATAAAGAGTAATTTTTTTTCACGGCATACCTATACTGTTACCCATTTAGATAGTACAAAAGTAGATATACCATTACCCCCTAATTCTGTATGGCTACTTAAAACTCCAACTGATATTTATTATAGCAAGTATGATGTTAATAAGTGTAGGGAATTCTTCAATTCAGTGCTAAAGGAAATGAAACAAGATAATAAAATAAGAAACTATTATTATGATAATGATCAAAAGACTTACACTATAGAAATAAAAGGAACTCCGAATATAAAAATCACTCTTATTGGAGATAGTGATACTAGAAGATATGGAATTTCTAACCCTAACTATTAAATTCTAAATATCACAGACTAATAGAGAAAAACACAGTAAAATTAGTTCTCAATAGGATATGGCTTCAAACGTGGAGGTATTCATTTAGGTCCATTGGGCATATTTGGTATTCCTTTAGCAATTGCTTCCTTTGTGCTGAATTTATTAATTGTATATAATTTATTTATGGGAATTAAGGATATGGCGGAAAAACGAGAACAATCTGATTTAGTGAAAGAGTCTGATGAAAAATGGAATCAATATAAGCTGTTACAGATTGCAGCATTATGCTCATTTTTCTTTGTTTTCATACCTCTATTAGGCGTACTTTATATTATTGGAATTTTAGTAGCCTCAATACTAATTATAATAGGTATAATGGGCTTTATAAAAAGGTGCAGTGAAATTTTAAACACTTTGAAATGATTTACTACACTTTTATCCACCTTAGTTGGTGGATTTTTTTATATGGATTTGTGTAAATTTATGGGTTATAATCTATATATAGGTTGAAACTTACGCAATGGCAAAATCACCTTCCAAAATCAAAGATAATAACTATCTTAAATTTAAGATCATTAGAAACAACACATAATTTATGGGGGGCTAATATGAAAACAACTGATGATATTACGAAATTTATATTTCTTGAGAGTAATCCTGAAAAAGCAGATATTATCTTTATACCTGGAGGAGCTTATGCTGAATTAGCAGAAAACGCAGCCGTACTCTGGAAAAGCGGATATGCGCCACTTATTCTTCCATCGGGTAAATACGGTGTTAAACGCGGATACTTTCCCAAACCATTATCAAAATCAGAAAAATATAATGGAACCTATAATACAGAATGGGATTTTTTAAAAGATGTTTTAATTAAAAATGGTGTTGATGAAAATTCAATTTTAAGAGAGGATAATGCGCAGTTCACATATGAAAATGCGTTCAAATCTCGTGAGATTACAGACAAATTAAATTTACATATAAATAAAGCAATAATATGTTGTAAAGCTTTCCACGCAAGACGTTGTTATATGTATTATCAATGGGCATATCCAGATACAGAATTAATTATTTGTCCATCTGAGGTTCAAGGAATAAGTAGGGATAATTGGTTTGTTACAGAGAATGGTGTAGATAAAGTAATGGGTGAATTAACTAGATGTGGTTCACAGCTTAAAGATTATATTATGGGATTTACTAAAGATTAATTGGTAAGTTACAGATTTTTTATTCTTTGCGAGTTTTTTAATAAGAAACGACATAAATTCACTTTGGCTAATAAGTTCTTTTGGACATTAGTATAATCAAAGAAGATTCAAATGCTGTCAAAATAATGGGAGGAAAACTAATGGACAAGCGAAAAATCTTTGTTATAGGCGATAGTGTGTCAATACACTATGGTCCATATCTTAAGAAAATGATAAAGCATAAGTTTGAGTATGATAGAAAAAGAGGTGTAGAAGGAGCATTAACAGATTTAGATAGACCCATTGGAGCTAATGCAGGAGATAGTGGAATGGTTATGGAGTATTTAGCAGAGGAATATATGAAAAATACAAAATATGAAATATTACTTATCAATTGTGGCTTACACGATGCTCGAGTAGATAGGGTTTCTAATAAAATTCAGGTTGAATTGGAAGAGTACAAAATTAATTTAACTAATATAATTCAAATATCAAAAACCATGGCAAAAAAGATTATATGGGTTGGATTAACACCGGTTATAGATGAGATTCATAATTCAAGAAAAGAAGGGGTTTTAAGGTATAGTAAAGATATTCATGCTTACGATATTGCTGCAAAAGAACTAATGAAGCAATATAACATACCCTGTATAGATATGTATAACTTTACTAGAGATTTGGGAACTGATATTTATTTAGATCATGTTCATTTCAAAGAAGAAATTAGAGAACTGCAAGCAGCATTTATTGCTGATTATTTGAATTGTATATAAATAACAAAAAAATTAGGAGGATAAAGTATGAATACATCAAAACCAAAGATCTTTATTCTAGTTTTATCATTTGTATTGATTTTAACTGGTTGTGGAGGAACTAAGAAAGAGAAACCTGTAATTTATCTGTATCCAACTTCGCAGCAGACGGTTAGCGTGAAATTAGAGTATAAAGGTGACCTTACTTGTACCTATCCAGACTATAAAAATGGCTGGAAAGTAAAAGCTGAGCCAGATGGCACATTAACTAATCTGGCTGACAACAGAGAATATTCATATTTGTACTGGGAAGGAATTTCTAATGATAAGTGGGATATGTCAAAGGGTTTTGTAGTGAAAGGATCTGAAACAGAGAAATTTCTTCAAGAAAAACTTGAGTATTTGGGATTAACACCAAAAGAATATAACGAATTTATAGTATATTGGCTTCCCGTTATGAAAGAGAATAAATATAATCTTATAACCTTTGCTGGTGAAGCGTATGAAAATATAGCAAAGCTTACTATAACTCCAAAACCTGATTCTATATTAAGGGTAATGATGGTTTTTAAGCCACTGAATAAATCTATAAAGATAGTAGAACAAGAGCTAAAACCCTTCGTGAGGAGTGGATTTACAGTTGTTGAGTGGGGCGGAACTGAATTAAAGTAATTCATCAATGGGATTTCGAATTTGTTATGGATATGAATGTTGCAATAAATATATAATTGGTTCAGAGTATACGGAATGATAATAATTTGATAGATAGGGGTATACAAATGCAAAATCAAACTTTATTAAAAAAGTTGCAGAGCAAGCAAGCAAGAAAAGAATTCGGAAAACGGTATTAACTTCCTATAAAGGTGTTGAAAATAAGGGGGGTATTAAAATGTCAACTAAACTAATTCTCATAGAGGGATTACCAGGTTCAGGGAAATCAACAACAGCTCGAATAGTACATGATATCCTTAAAGATAAAGGTATTAATGTAGAACTATTTTCTGAAGGAGACTATAATCATCCAGCTGACTATGACGGTGTAGCTTATTTTAATAATGAAGCTTTTAATAATTTACAGCAATCCCATTTTAAAAGTTGGAGTATTCTTGAGAATATAAAAATCAAACATTGTAATGGATACTTAATTCCATTTAGAAAAGCAATTGAGGAACAAGCAATACCGCTTGGTGATGAGTTGTTTAAGGATATAACTAAAAATGATATTTATGAATTACCAATAGGAATACATACAAATTTAATATTAAACAGATGGAGTGAATTTGTTAACCATTATATTAATGAAGATAAAGTTGTTATTTTTGAATGTTGCTTTATTCAAAATCCAGTAACAGTAAGCATGATTAAAAACAACTCTCCAAAAGATACTACTATGAGTTATATTCATAGTTTAGCTGAGATTATAGCATCATTAAATCCAGTCTTAATATACGTAGAACAAAAGGATATTAAGGTGTCTTTTAATAGAGTTATAAATGAGAGACCAAAAGAGTGGTTAGAAGGTTTTATACATTATTATACAAATCAGGGTTACGGGTTAAATAATGACTTAAAGAAGTTAGATGGGGTTATACAAATTCTTGAGGCAAGAAGAAACCTTGAGCATGAGATTTATGAATCACTTACATTAACTAAGTATACAATTGATAATTCTGATTTTGATTTGAATTTACATAAAGAAAAAATTAACTATATTTTTGAAAAACATTTAAATTTGTAATTTTCGTTAAACTATTAAATAAATTAACATCTCGATTATATCAGAGAACGGAGCGAGGTAATAATTATGATAATTTGGATTAATGGAGCATTTGGTGTCGGAAAAACTCAAAGTGCTTATGAATTGCATAGACGAATCCCAAATTCATTTATATATGATCCAGAAAATATAGGACTTTTTATAAGAAAAAACATACCAAAAGAATTAAATAGCGGAGATTTTCAAAATTACTCAATGTGGCGTGAGTTTAATTTTTCTATGCTAAAATATATTGCAAATAAGTACAAGGGTATAATAATAGTCCCAATGACCATAAGCAATCCACAGTACTTTAACGAAATTGTTGTTCAATTAAGAAACGATGGATTTTTGATAAATCATTTTGTTTTATGTGCCTCAAAGGAGACCTTACTTAAACGGCTAAAAGGCCGTGGTGAAGGAAAAAATTCATGGGCTGCACAGCAGATAGATAGTTGTATAAAAAGATTCAGTAACGAAATATTTAAACAACGTATAGATACAGAAGATTTATCTATACAGGGTGTAGTTGAAAAAATAGCATTGTTATCAGATATAAATTTATTACCCGATAATAGGCGTAAAATCAGAAAATGTTATGACCGCATTATAACACAATTAAAAAATGTTAGATTATAATATTTCACTAAAAAATATGCTGAATATGTATTGACTCTAACCTAAGGTAGGGGCTTAGAATAACTACAAGGGGGTGATATCTTGAAAATCAGTGAGTTCGCAGAAAGAGCGGAAGTAACTGTAAAAACATTACTTCATTATGATAAAATCGGATTATTAAAACCATCACAAAGAACTGAATCGGGCTATAGAGTTTATTGTGAAGAGGATTTTTTAATACTTCAACAGATTACTACTTTGAAATTTATTGGTTTGTCTTTAAATGATATAAGTCATATTATATCTGAATCAGTAGGAAATTTAGAAAGTATAATTCAAGTTCAAAAGATAGCTTTAGAGGAAAAGAAAAAACATATAGAATCAGTTATAACCGTCTTTAATAAAGCCGAGAATCAAATAAAAGAAAATGGATTTTTAGAGGTTGAGAATCTTATTGATATTATCAAGATAACTAATATGGAATATAAAGTAAAAGAGCAGTATAAAACAGCAGAAAAATTTAATTTGAGAGGTAATCTTCACAGTCATAATATTAATAAAATAAATTGGAATCATTGGTGTTTTAATCAAATGGAGTTTCCCAATAAAGCAAAAATACTGGAATTAGGTTGTGGTACTGGGGATTTGTGGAATAGAAACCGGGAAAATATAAATGAAGACTGGAGTATTACTGTATCCGATTTTTCTAAAGGTATGCTAGAAAGTACACAAGAAAGCTTGAAACCAATTGGGCATAATTTTACATATGGGGTGATCGATGCACAAGCCATTCCATATGAAGATGAAAGTTTCGATGTAGTAATTGCAAGGCATATGCTTTATTTTGTTCCAGATATAGAAAAAGCCTTATGTGAGATAAAACGAATCCTTGTTAAGGGTGGTTTATTTTATGTAACTACTAATTCAGGTGTATCTATGGTTGAACTAAATGAAATTGTAGAAAAATTCGATTCTAAAATGGGATTAAATAATAATGGAATGTGCCAAAGGTTTGAATTGGAAAATGGGCAGCCATTATTAAAAAAATATTTTAATGAAGTTAAAATGGATATTTTAGAAGGGAAAATTGTAGTGCATGATGCTGAACCTATAGTTTCTTATAAAGCGTCTACAATAAAGGGAAGTTCTATACTTGTGGGAGAAAAAAAGCAAGAATTCAGAAAGTATATAGAAGCGTATATCAAAGAAAACGGCAATATTTCAATAACTACAAAAGCCTGTATATTCAAAGCTATAAAATGAGTATTACTTGTTAAATAGTAAATTTAATCTGAGTATGTGAACCAATTAAATGGAACTTTAAAGGGTCAAAAAAAAGTTGAAAATATTAAAAGTGAGTGGAAATCTTAATTTGTAAAAATAAAATAGGTTCAAGAGTAGATGTCATTATAGCAAGTGCGAAAGACCGTAATAAAAATTTTAACATAAGATTTTATATTATAAAAGAAAGTAGTTGAGTAAAATGGGGAAAGGTAAAGTTATATTTTTAAATGGCACATCAAGTTCTGGAAAAAGTTCATTAGCAATAAAAATACAGGAAGTTTCAAAGGATAAATTTTTTCATGTCCAACTTGATACATTCTGCGATATGTTACATGAAAAAATTTTTGATAATGACTTTGTAAATACTGAAAATTCAGTTGCTTCTATAATGCATAATTTTGTTTTGTCTTTATGCAAAAACGGGCAAAATGTAATAGTTGATACAGTTATTGAAAACCATCATGAAAATTGGTTAAAAGAATGTGTAGAATTATTATATGATATGCCTGTTACTTTTATAAAAGTAAATTGTCCTTTACATGAACTTGAAAGAAGAGAATTAGAACGTGGTGATAGGAACATAGGACAGGCAAAATATCAATTAAGCAATATGAATTTTAATGATATTTATGATTTAGAAGTAAATACATATGAAAATTCAATTGATGAATGTGTAATAATTATTAAAAATAAAATGAAATTGCAGAATGAAGAAAATGCATTTATAAAAATACATGAAAAATATCAGAAACATTCCTAAAAGAGGAATATAAGCACTGTAATTATTTACTGCTTATTATTAATAATTCTTATTTAGCATATTCATATATTACTTAGAATAAAGAGAGGGAAAAGTGAAATGACAAAACTTATACTAATACGACATGGAGAGCCTGACTATAGTTTAGTAACAGAACGAAATTTTAAGGGACATGGTATGGATTTGGCTCAGCTTACACCTAAAGGAATAGAACAAGCGAGGAGTATTGCTAAAGATAAGAGATTACAGGGAGCGAGCCTTATTGTATCCTCACCATATACTAGAGCATTACAGACCGCAGCAATCATTTCAAAAGAAAGGTCACTTGATATAAGTATTGAGGTTGACATTCATGAGTGGGTACCCGATTTAGCCTTTAACAATATGTCTGATGAGGAAGTTAAAACTGCTAGTGAGGAATGCATTTGTTGTAAAGGTGAATATACTGATGACGATAAAAAAAGCTGGGAAAAACTTAGTGTAGTTGCAAGCAGATCTTTTAAAGGTTTAGAAAAGTATCTAAGCTATGAAAAAATAATTGTGGTAACCCATGGTGTTGTAATGAGACAATTTAAATATCACAATGATATCCCATATTGTGGAATTATTGAAGTTGATTTTTACAAAGATTTTAGGTGGTGTGGATGGGTTGAAAATATCAATAAATAACATAATCTATGGAAAATTCAAGAAAAGAAGCATTGCAGCAACTTAGATTTATTGGGGGAGGCAAAATTAAATGGGGAAAATAAATGAATTATTAGCTGATTATATCAGCAATGAAGAATTATCACCTGGTATATCATTGGCATTAATAAAGGATGGGGAGTGTATTTATAAAAAGTCACATGGACTTGCAAATTTAGAAAATAAAATCGAAATCACTTCTAAAACAGCTTTTTATCTAGCTTCACTTTCAAAGAGTTTTACTGCTGCAGGGATAATGCTGTTGCATGAAAAAGGAAAGTTAGATTTGTCAGACAAGATTCGAAAGTATTTTACGGATTTGCCTGATTACTGTGAAGATATAAAAATTATAAACTTAGTTAAGCATACATCTGGTTTAAAGGACTATTTTAATAGTTATTTTGAAAACAAACAAAATATAAATCAAATAACTAATATGGATGTTTACAATTTTATTTTGAAAGAAACTTCACTTAACTTTCCTGTTGGAGATAAATTTCAATATTCAAATAGTGGATATGTTTTATTAGCGCTGTTATTAGAAAAGATAAGTGGTCAATCTTTTTCAGATTTCTTAATGGAAAATTTTTTTATACCATTAGGCATGAAAAATACCTATGTTTTTACTGAGAATAAACCAATCATTCCCAATAGATCATACGGTTATGAGCAGATAGAAGATAAATATTTTTGCTATGATTATTATGTATTAACAACAGGTGATGGAGGAATATATTCTTGCATAGATGATTTAATATTATGGGTCCAAGCCTTTGAAAATGAAAGTATTTTCACGAAAGAAACCATAGAAACAATGTTTTTAAGAGAGAAGCTTAATGATGGCACACCATGTATATATGGATTTGGTTGGTTTGCCTTAGAAAAAGATAATAAAAAAGTAGTATTTCATGCAGGGCAGTTAGGTGGATTTACTAATATCATGATCAAATTGCCTGAGGAGAATTTTTCAATAATAATTTTAACAAATTATTTTAGAGACCCATTTCAGAAAGTTTTTAAAGCTGTTCATGACTGTGCAACAGAGACAAACGCTGAATACTGTGATGATAATTCACCTAACGATGATTTGTAATATATTATCCTTAGAGAACGTGTAAAAAAGTAGTGTAATCATATTTACATTAATGTATAAAATTGTTCTTATTAATTGTTAACACCAATTAGATATTTGTGGAGGTATTATGAGCATTTTAGAGGAATTCCATATTAATTATCCATCATTAAATCATAAAAATTACACAGAATCTGTTTATAGATTCTGTGAGGAAAATGAGTTTTCAATGATATTGAAAGGTTCTTTAGCAAAGGGTTTAGCAACAAAATACTCCGATATTGACTTAATAATTTTAGGAGATATTACAAAAAATAAAGTTGATGAACTGATTACTCTTTATGATAAACCTATAATGACTAACTTTACAGAAAACCCTAAAGGTATATTAATTTTGGTCTATCCTAATAATATCTCCGTGGATTTAGATATAAGAGAAACAATATCACAAGAAGATCTTATAAACAGCAAAGTTCTTTTAAAATATGATAAAAATTATATTCTTAATGACGAACTAATTATTAGAAGAACAATAACTTCAGAGTATATGCCGAATAGATCTGCTTGGTATAGCGTATTAAGGCTACTACATAAAGGAGTTGTTAAGTATCTATCTAATAAAACAGATAGTGCATATAATTTTTTATCAGAAATTAAAGAGAGTCTTAATGATTTAAACATTAATAATCTGAAATTTAGTGACAATTTTGAAGAGGATATACAATGTATCTTTAATGAATTTTGCAAAACATTTGAAATTGATTTGCGGATAAAAAATTTATTTTATAATCTTTTTAAAGAATTTTTAAATATAGATTATTAGGATATTAATGCATGAATTTGGCGATGCCTTCCTTTCAAATGTATAAAGGTATTAGAAATGATTAGAAAGCTGCAATATTATATCTCCATTTTAGGAGGCGGCATTTATAAATGCATGCAAGGTTGTTGAAAAACATATGAACAAAATAGATGATTTGAAAATTTGAGCTTAATAACAAGATGGTTTAGAGAAAAGGGGATAAATAATGATATGTATACAGATTTGTTCAAAAAGAGAGTGGAAAGCGCTTAAAGAGATATTATGTATAGACCTTGGTATTGTAAATCAATATCCATTCGGCGAATATATTAATTTTAATATATTAAACCAAGAGTGTATCTTTTATCATAGTGGAGCCACAAAGACAAGGTCATCTGCAGCTTGTCAATTTGCAATAGACAATTGGAAGCCTACTATAAATTTTGTTCTTGGCACATGTGGAGGGGTATCAGGAAATCTACATATATTAGATGTAGTTATTGCAAATAAAACTGTCCAATATGATTGCATTGTTAAAATGGGAAAAGAAAGATCTTTATTTTATGAACCTTTGGTTACCTTAATAGATAACTCATGGATTGATTTTAATGCTTTTCCAGGCAAGGTACATGAAGGGATTATAGCTACAGCAGACCAGGATCTAAACCAAGAATCATTAGAGAAACTCATAAAAGAAAATGTGTTATGTGCTGATTGGGAGTCCGGAGCTATTTCATTTATATGTGCATTAAATAACGTGAAATGCTGTATTGTAAGGGGGATAACTGATATTCCTATTATTGAAAATGAAAATTCAGATGTAAACCAAGGGATTGATTATCGGGTTAATACTCCTAAAGTAATGAAAAAATTGCTGAAAAGTATTTTGCCTAACCTAATCTCTAGTTTTATTTAAAGCGGTTGTATAAAGTGGCTTATAACCTTAATATGTGAGTATGTGTAAGGAAGTTTTATGAAAAAAGTTGAAAAATCTAAGATATATAAAATTTCTATAATTTCAATGGGATTTTTATAGAGATAAAATAATAAAGGAGACTGAAAATATGAGACAACCATTCAACATATTAGTTTTTCCATATTACATTGAAAGCAATGTAATAAAGTATGCTATATTTAAAAGAAGAGATGGAGATTACTGGCAAAGCATATCTGGTGGAGTAGAAGATGGCGAAAGTATACTAGAAGCTGCCATGCGGGAAAGCTATGAGGAAGCTTTGATTAAAAGCGAGTGCGAGTTTATTCGCCTTGATTCTATCTCATCCGTTCCAGCAACAGTATTTAAAGATCATTTATCTTGGGGAGCAGATGTATATGTTGTAAAAGAAAATGCTTTTGGAGTACGAGTAAAGGACAAAAACTTAATTATTTCAGAAGAGCATATAAGTTTTGGGTGGTTTACTTATGAACAAGCTATTGAATTGCTAAAATGGGATAGCAATAAAGTGGCTTTATGGGAACTTAATCAACGCCTTTTTAAGACTATGTAATAACTGTATAGTCTTATCTTTGATGCAGAGAAAAGAGAACCGCCATTTCATTAGGGCGACTCTCTCTCCTATTTTATTCTTTTTTAGTTTCTATAATTCCCTAAGTTATAGTTGCCTTTGCTATGGAAATTTGACCGAGATTGCTGGGGAATTTATTTTATTAACTTCAAATGAGCTATATTTTCCATATTTCTGGCTGATAGAGGAAATTACATTGTATACTAAAATATATAAATTTTAGTATACAATTAATAATAACAAGGTATTTTTAGATGAAAGGGGATAACAAATGGCAACTTATATTCGTTATGCAAATCAGGATGATGCTGATTCATTAGCTTTAATCTATTCACAATCCTACCAAGTAGCATTTAAAGGTATAGTACCTGATAACATCTTAGAGAATGTTTTTTCAGTAAAAAAAAGAAAAGAGGGACTATTAAGAGAATTATCTGAGGGAGAACCAGTTAATGTTATCATGTATGATGAAGCTAGACCACTAGGTATTTTGACATATGGAAAGACAAAGGATGAGAACTTAGATTATTCATTTGTAGAGATATGGAGAATATATTTACTTCCTTCTTTTTGGGGTATGAATAGTGGGTCAGAATTAATGAATTGGGCAGTTACCGAATTACACCAGAAGGGATATAAAAATATAATTATTTGGGTACTTGAAGATAATGCACGTGCAAGGAAGTTTTATGAAAAAATGGGTTTTATACATGATGGTGCAACACGAATTATTAATGTTGGAAAAGATTTAAAAGATTTAAGATATATAAAATGTTTATAATTTCTTAGGTGATTTGTAGGAAATACAATTATAAATATTTAAAAAAATCAATTGTTGAAGTATAACTAATACTATATATATGGAAACCGTATCCATTAAATGATAGTGATTGGAGGATTTGCAATTGTTTAAGGAACATAGTTATGTACTATGGGGAGATTATTGTACTTGTGGTCAGGAATGTTTCATTTTACAAAATAAGTTCCATCCATGGGATGATGTGGATTTTACAATATCAATTGAATGTACACGCTGCAATAAAAGAGTAAATATAGATAATAAAAAGGCAGCAAATTTTTATAGCAAAAAGGTTCTTTCATATTTTGGAAATATTGAAGGTCAGATTATAGATTTAGGATGTGGTGGAGGCTTTCTAAGTGAATTCCTACTGAAAGAAGATAAAACTAACAAAATATATGCTATTGATAATGATATATCCTGCAAGGAAGGTATAGAAAAGCTGTGTAAAGTTGAAAATAAGATAGTCTTTATAAATATGGATATTAAAGATTTCGGTAAACTATTTAAATCTAAACAAATTGATTACTTAGTGAGTAGAGATGTTTTCATGTTTATTGAAGATACAAAAAAGTATTTTGATGATATCACAAATATTGTATCTAAAGGTATCAGACAAATGGGATGGTATGTTTCTAATAATAAAAGAATGAAAAATAATCTCTTGCCTGAGCAAATAGTCGATGAGTTAAAAAAGAGGGATTGGAAAGTTAGTTTAGAAACTTTGGATTGGTACAAGAGTGGCTATTTTATAAAGGCTGATAAGATAATCTAGAGGTAAATGAGCTTTGTACAAAGTTATTAGTATAAATTATGTTTTATTATTATAGCGAAAGTAAGGTGCGAAATTTATGGAAGAAAACAAAAGCAAAACTAATAATAATCCAAAGTTAAAAAATTTTATAACAAAAACAAATAGATATAATTCAATTGGAGCTATATATGACGATAAAGCTGATGATTGGGGCATTGATGATATAATACTTGGAGAGATGTATGATGCAGTTTTGTATATGAAGGATAGTAATAATACCAGTTTACTTATATTCTAGGGGAAGGGGTGGTAAACATGAGAGTAAAATCCTATGAAATTTTTAAAATAGATGAATGGCCTAAGTCTAGGTCAGATGCTGAAGTTAAAGCAATGGAAAAGGGGCATGACACTTTACTTTGTTTGAATAAATTTGGAAAATTTTGTGGAAGAAGTCCAATTGGAACTTGGTGCGTAGGCATACCTGAAGACTATTATAAGGCAGCTAATTTTATCTATTATGAAAATACTCACAGTAGAAGTGTTGTTATTTGGTCTGAAAATTATGAAATAGCTTTACGAATATTTCAACAACTAAAAGAACATAAAGGTAGAATGTATAAGGATTTAGAAAATTCTAAATTTTTATGTCATTCAACTCCAATTGAAAATTTTAAAAATATATTAAAAGATAAATCACTTTTAAGTTATATACAATTGATGAGTGATGGAAAAATGATAAATACAGTAAGATTTGAGTTAAAGGAACCTGACGATTATTTAGATTATATTGATTTCTGTCCATGTGAAAGTATATCATCAGAAATTGTTGTTGCTTCAAGGCAGTTTGGCAAGATTAATGATAATAGTGATATTATATACAAACCAGGGGTTAGAATTTATTTTAAATCAGATAAACTTCAAAAGGTTGAGGGGGCATGTTTTGATGGCCTCCATACTTTTATAGTATATAAAAAATTATCTTTGAGTTATGCTGAGGCATTTGTATTTGTATCAAAAAATTACGTTGAAGCTATAAAAAAAGATAATAATATATCAGAAGACATTAAGAAAAAGTTCTTCTGTCTAGAAAGTAGAGAGTATTGGACACCGAATGAATTTATTAACAAAGCAAATGATTTAGTATTTAGTCAAATTGGATAATACTTTTAAAACTAAAAAATTATTGAAATTATCAGATGACTAAAAAAAGAAGATTCTAGTACCCTAACAATTGGATATGCCCTAAATGAAGATTATTAGGGATGTGGTATAGTATACATAGTAGTCTTTATAAAATACGATGAGTTAAAGGAAGATTCATATATAAAAAAGTTTGAAATTTGGTATGAAGGGAAATAAACTATTATTAGATGGGGGGTATTTAAAATGACAACATTTAAATATAATCAGTACTTAAGAACTGTTGAACTGTGTAGAAAAAATATTGATTCATTTTCTACATATCCATTTTCTTTAGATGCGGTACGTAACTTGTTTGCTTTGGAGTTGCATCCAAAAGTAACTTTTATTGTAGGTGAAAATGGTACTGGAAAATCAACTATACTTGAAGCAATTGCTACATCCTATGGATTTAACCCTGAAGGTGGAACAAAAAAATTCAATTTTTCAAGTACCAGTACGCATTCTGATTTATATAAGCACTTAAAATTAGTTAAAGGAATTAAAAGACCTGAAGATGGTTTTTTTCTAAGGGCAGAAAGCTTTTACAATGTTGCAAGCAATATTGATGAATTAGATAAGGGGGGGGTGGAACCAAGAATTATAGATTCATATGGAGGACGTTCATTGCATGAACAATCCCATGGTGAATCATTTTTATCTGTGTTTACCAATCGATTTAGAGGAAAAGGGTTGTATATTTTAGATGAACCTGAAGCAGCATTATCACCATCACGACAAATGGCCATGCTTGCTAGAATGCATGACTTAGTTCAGCAAGATTCTCAATTTATAATTGCTACTCATTCTCCAATTATAATGTCTTATCCAGATGCTATAATATATGAATTAAATAATGGATTTAAAAAAGTAGAATATACAGATACTGAACATTACCAGGTCATGAAGGAATTTATAAACAATACTGAAAGAATGTTAAGTTTAATTATGGATTTATAATTTATTGAGCAGAAAAAGTTTTAGATGTAGAACAATTGGAGGAAATATGGATTGTAATTATAAAGTAAAGCCAATAACAAGTTTATATGACAGTTGTAACAAATGTGGTTTGCCAAAAATAAATTGCATTTGCACTAGAGCACCTCAAATTAAAACTAATGCAAAGATTTGGATTCTATCAACTGAAAGAGAGTTTTATAGACCTTCTAACACGGCAAGGCTATTGAAGCTCATTAATCCACATTCAACTGAGATTTTCCTCTGGGAAAGGACAAATAAACCAGAGAAATTAATTGAAAACATAAATAATGAAAACTACGAAACATATTTATTATTTCCAGTAGAAGATAATCAGGCACAGTGTAGAAAAGTTGAATATAAGAATACGGGGAAAATTCCTGCATTTATTTTAATAGATGGTACCTGGAAAGAAGCAGCAAAAATATTGAGAAAAAGTGATTATTTAAAGAAACTACCTAGGATTTCATTAGAACCAAATTTTAAATCTCGATATGATTTAAGAAGAGGTGCAAAAGAAGGAAACTTATGCACAATTGAGGCTGCAATTGAAGTGCTCAAAATAAATAAAGAAATTGAAAATTCACAGTTTATAGATGAATTTTATAAGCTGTTTTTAAGGAGTTATAAAGCGGGAGCAAGTGGTCATAGATTAAAAGATTAAAAGATTAAAAGGCTACTAAAGGGGAAGTACATAATGCTTATAATAAGTACCATTATTACATTGGTTATAACCGGAATAATTGGTTATTTATCAAAATCAAAAGTTAAAACATCTAAAGATTTTATATCAGGTGGAAATAAACTTGGAGTCATGGGTGTTACAAGTGTGCTTATGGGTTCAATAATAGGTGGAGCATCTACTGTAGGAACTGCTCAGATGGCATATAATCGAGGAATTGGAGCAATATGGTTTATACTTGGACTTTCTATTGCAAGTATAATATTGGGATTATTTTATTCAAAGCAAGTAGATAAAAAATCTGCAGAAACAATTCCACAGATAATAGGAAATACATATGGTAAAAAAGCAAGAACAGCATCTAGTATTTTATTATCCATAGGAATGTTTATACATATTAATGGGCAGATTATAGCCTGTACTGCCTTGTTTACTGTAATATTTGGTATGAGTATTACTAAAACTGCAGTAATTGTTGTATGTCTGCTTGTAGTATATGTAGTATTTGGAGGCTTTTGGGGAAGCACAATGGTAGGTGCGGTAAAAACAATTCTTCTATATGGGACAAGTATTATATGTGGTATATTACTAATATTTAAGTTCAATGGAATTAGAGATATAACTGCTGTTTTGCCACAAGAACCATGGTTTAATTTCTTTAGCGGAGGGGTGTCATCGGATTTAGCTTCTGGCATATCTACAATAGTTGGAGTATTGTCAACTCAAACTTATTTTCAATCTATAATGGCAGGAAAGAATTCTAAAACATCAAGAAGAGCTGCTTTTTTAGTAGCATTTCTAGTTCTTCCAGTTGGAATTGTATGTACAATGATTGGCATGTATATGAGAATTCATCATCCGAGTATTGTACCAAGTGAAGCATTTCCTTTGTTTCTTATGAATTATTTAAACCCTGTTTTCGGGGGAGTATGCATTGCAACTGTACTGATTTCATCAATAGCAACAGGAGCAGGTCTCACTTTAGGAATTGCAACTATGTTTGTTAGAGATATTTATAATCAATGTATAAACAAAAAAGCAGGAGATAAAAAACAGCTTTATATCTTGAGAGGAACTATAATTCTTATTGGAATTATGACTTTAATAATAGTAATAAATAATAAAGATTCTATGATACTTGATTGGGGTTTCCTTTCTATGATTTTTAGAGCGACACCAATTTTTATTCCAGTTTTTGCAGCAATGTTTTTTAAAGACAAGATAAAAAGTAAGGCAGGTATATATTCTATAGTAGCAGGACCTCTTGCTAGTTTAATATGGATTTTATCAGGTTTTGGAAAAATAAATTCAATATATATAGGCTTAACCATTAGTATTTTTGTACTTTGGGGTATGAGTAAATTTTTTAGATCCAAACCCGGTATTGAAGATATCTTGCATAGATAAAAATGATAACAACTTCCGAAAGGAGATTTAGACTCCCAGGGTGGTTGTTTTACAATGAATGCTTATTTGCTTATTGGAATTTGTATTTCAGTTATAAATTCCTCTGAAATACTAGTTTCATGAATATCAATTTTGTATATTTCAATAGGTTCCGATACAATAATATAATTATTTGCATTAATAAAATTAAAAATTTTATCTATATGCTGTTTGTTATCAGAGTAAGGACCTTTATAAGAAAGACTTAAGTAATACCCCTCACTCAGAATTAGATTACAATTTGTATCAATAGAATCTAATAGGAAAAATACAGAATTATATTCATTGTAGACCCCTTTATATAAGCTTTCTAAATTGTATATTGCGCCTATTTTCGTATTACCTAAAAGATAAAACTTATCTTCATATTTCTTTTGAAGCTTTTTCACTAAAAAATCCACCTCTTCATCCCTGCGAATTTCTCCATCTAGCCTAAGCGCCTTTCTTTCCTTTAAGTATATAACCTTAACCACATTTAATTCTGTGCTATCTTCAGCATAATTAATATTATCTATTCTTTTTATTATGGTGTTTTTAAGCAGGCTTAAGTCTAATATTTTATTATCGATAAGACATATTTCTTCTTTTAGCATTTCCATAGTAGAGGCAATAGTTCTATTAGCTATGTATTCTTTGATTTTTTCTATAGAAAAGTTAAAGGTACGAAGTTCTTTTATTAGATTAAGCTTCCATATATCATTCATAGTGTAAAGCCTATAGGAATTAGAATCTCTTACCGGGTTTAATATACCCATCTCTTCATAATACATTAGAGAGTCTCTACCTATTCCATATATTTTAGATATTTCGCCTATTTTATAATAATCTTTCACAAGAATCCTCCTTTTTATTACTAAACGATATAAGAATTAACAATAAATGCTTGACCTTAGTATTATACCAAGGTTTATCCTTAATATAAAGGGGATGATTTTTTGAATTCCGAAAAAAAGCATAAAAAACTACTGAGAAAGAAGTTTATAAACTACTTATTACCTTCAGTTGTGGCTATGTGGGTGTACTCACTTTATACTATGGTAGATGGTATATTTGTTAGCTGGGGAGTAGGACCACTTGCCTTAGCTTCTGTAAATTTAGCAATGCCATTTATAAATTTTATATTTGCAACATCTATATTTTTTGCCACAGGAGCTTCAACTCTTATAGCCATAAATTTAGGCAAAGGTGAAAATAAAAAACCAAATGAAATCTTCACTATAAATTTTATTGCAATAATAGGAGTTGCAGTAGCCATAGTTATAATTACACTACTTAACTTAGAGAGCATAGCTGTTTTTCTTGGAGCTACCGACGCTACTATGACTTATGTAGTTAACTATCTTAAAATAATAACTATATTTAATGGATTTTTTATGACATCTTATTGTTTAGAGGTACTTACAAAGATAGATGGGTTCCCATACCTAGCAATAATTGGGGTAGTAATATCTGCATTAGTAAACATAGTTTTAGATTATTTATTTGTGATTAAATTTCAATGGGGGGTAAGTGGTGCTGCTTATGCTACAGGAATTTCTCAAGTTATGGCAACTGTATTTTATTTAGTGCATTTTAGTAAAAAAAAGTCGAAATTAAAGTTTGTAAAATGTAAATTCAAGTTTTCTATAATTAAAGAGATTTTATCTATAGGATTGCCAGATGGATTAACAGAAGTCACAACAGGCATAGTGATATATGTGTTTAATCAAGTAATACTAAAAAAGCTGGGTGACAATGGTATTGTAACGTACAGCATTATTTCATATATAAACCTGCTAGTACTTATGACTATGATAGGGATAACTCAAGGAATGCAGCCCTTAACAAGCTTCTATTATGGCAAAGGGGATAGGCGAGCACTAAATACTTTATTTAAAATGAGTGCAAAAACTATAGCGTTTATATCTATACTAATATTTATTATCATAAACGTTTTTACCCCGAGCATTGTGGGCGTATTTATGGATGCAACTGCAAATGCGGAAAGTTTTAATTATTCCATAAGAGCCTTACGAATATTTTCATTATCTTTTATCTTAGTTGGATACAATATACTAATATCAGGGTATTTTGCATCAATAGCTAAGCCAAAGTATGCTACAATAATTTCTATATCTAGAGGTTTAGTAGCCATAAGTATATCCTTGTTTTTAATGACTTTAATATTAGGTGAAACTGGCATATGGCTGGCAACCGCGATTTCCGAAGGAGTCACCCTTATTTTGTCATTGGTTATACTTATAAAAAATAAAAATTTAAACGATATTTTAGAAGAAACCTCCTCCATTTCTATAAGTGAAGTCACTTACTATAGTGAAGAGAAAACTTCAGTGGGAGTATAAATAACCTGTATCTTCTTTATTTCGGATACGCAAAAATACTCCATAATAATTTATGGAGTATTTTTGCTATAAATATTATACTATTACATATAATATTATAGAAAGTAGGAGCTAATTTTTCTTATTCCTAAATATGAAAACAATAATATTTACAGCGGATAAGCCTACTAAAATATATATTGCTCTAGCAAGGAATGGAACAGATCCAAATATAAAACTAACTAGATTGAAATTCAATAATCCTAAAAGCCCCCAGTTCAATGCGCCTATCAATACAAATATAAAAGAAAGTTTGTCTATCATATTAAGTTTATACATAATTCCCCCCAAACTATTATAATTGTTATACTTGTTTAAATTATATTAGAAATATATTATTTTAGAACTGTTTAATAATTTCTATAAAACATATATAATGTTATAGTAGATAAATCTATATACTAAAAAATAATTCGGAAAGTACAGTAGAAATATACGAACATTTTCATTACCATTAATGATATTGTATGTTATAATGTGAATGAAAATTGTTTTATATTTTAATATGTACGTATGGAGGCAGAATATGAGAAATTCTTATAATACACCGTTAAACAGTAGATACGCATCAAAAGAGATGAGTTATTTATTTTCAGATGACATGAAATTTAAAACCTGGAGAAAGCTTTGGGTTGCCTTAGCTGAAGGCGAAAGGTTACTAGGAGTTAATATTACAGAGGCTCAAGTTGAAGAACTTAGATCTTTTGTAGATGACGTGAATTATGAAGTTGCGGAAGAAAAGGAAAAAGAAATAAGACACGATGTAATGAGCCATGTATATGCATATGGGGTTCAATGTCCGGGTGCTAAGGGAATTATCCATCTAGGAGCTACTAGCTGCTACGTAGGCGATAACACTGATTTGATTGTAATGAAAAAAGCATTATTATTAATTAAAAAGAAACTAATTAATGTAATAAGTAAATCCACAACATTTGCAACAAAGTATAAAGATGTTCCTACTTTGGGTTTTACTCATTTACAACCAGCTCAATTAACTACTGTAGGTAAAAGAGCAACTCTATGGATTCAAGAATTGATAATGGATCTAGAAAACTTAGATTTTGTAATAGATAACATTAAGCTACTAGGGGTTAAAGGAACAACAGGAACCCAGGCTAGCTTTATGAATTTATTTGATAATGATGATAAAAAAGTAAAGGACTTAGATAAATTTGTAGCCAATAAAATGGGTTTTGAAAATACATATCCCGTTACTGGTCAGACTTATTCGAGAAAAGTAGACTCTATAATACTAAATACACTTTCAGAAATAGCTCAAAGTGCTTATAAATTCAGTAATGATTTAAGATTACTTCAAAGTATGAAAGAAGTAGAAGAACCTTTTGAAAAAAGTCAAATCGGCTCCTCCGCAATGGCATATAAAAGAAATCCTATGCGTTCTGAGAGAATTAGCTCACTAGCAAGATATATTATAATAGATTCATTAAATCCAGCTATAACAGCTTCAACACAATGGTTTGAAAGAACATTAGATGATTCAGCTAATAAGAGAATATCCGTAGCTGAAGCTTTTCTTGCCCTTGATGGAGTATTGAATCTATATATGAATATAGCAGGAAATATGGTAGTGTATGAAAAAGTAATTACTGCTCATGTAAACAATGAGCTTCCATTTATGGCTACAGAAAATATACTTATGGAAGCAGTTAAAAGGGGCGGGGACAGACAAGAACTTCATGAAAGCATTAGGGTTCATTCTATGGCTGCAGCAAGACGTGTTAAAGAAGAAGGCTTAAATAATGATCTTATAGAGAGAATTATAAATGATGATAGCTTTAAAATGTCAAAAGAAGAAATTTTAGCAGTAATTGATCCAATTAAATTTATAGGTAGAGCTCCAAGTCAAGTTGTAGAATTTATAGAGGAATATGTAAATCCAATATTAGAAGCAAATAAAGATGCATTAGGTGTGGAAACTTCTATAAACGTATAACCATTGATATGAATATGACATCTGTTTAGAAACAATAACAATTAGAATAAAGACGCTATCAGTGATGTAAACCTGATAGCGTCTTTATTTTAACTATAGTTTTAACAAGAAAACCATAGATTATATTGCAAAATAAATAAATTTATAATAATGAAAAAAATAAATTAAACTATTTTTAAAAATAAGCAGGATTTTGACCCCCTCTTGTAGAATAATAATGTCGTGAAATGTAAGTTTCACGACATTATTATATATTTTGGAGGTACCTATGAAATCTGATATAAATACTATTTATAACAATGAACTCCCTCAGTTTCTAAATGATTATTTTAATTATTTAGAAACTATTAAGGGCTGTTCTGTGGCTACTATTGTTGCGTACACTGCGGATTTATCATTACTGCTAAAGTTTTTGAAAATGTATAAAGGCTTAGCAAACTCTCAAAAAGACCTGCCACTTGAGGAAATCATCATAAATGACCTAACTGTAGATATTTTAAAAACTCTTACATTACAAGACTTATACGCCTTTATCTCCTACCTTGGAAAGTATAGAGCTAATGGAAACTATGCTAAAGCAAGAAAAATTGCAGCTATTAAGTCCCTATTTAAATATTTAACCACTAAGGCTAAAGTGCTAAATATCGACCCAACAATAGATCTGGAATCACCTAAATTGGCAAAGAGAAATCCCGTTTTTCTAACTTTAGATGAAAGCAAGGATCTCCTAGATGCAAGTATTTCTAGAGATAAGCACTCTATTCGCGATCATAGTATTATTACTTTGTTTTTAAATTGTGGTATGAGACTATCTGAGCTTTGCGGTATAAATCTATCCTCTATTAAAAATGATACACTATCTATTATTGGAAAAGGAAATAAAGAACGAACCATATATTTAAATAAAGCCTCATTAGTGGCAATTTATAAGTATTTACCTATTAGAAATGAAGATTTAGAAAAAATACATGCTGAAGATAAAGATGCCCTTTTTATCAGTGCCAAACATGGAAGAATTAACAAAAGAACCGTAGAAAGAATTGTAAAAAAACATATTGGCAATGCAGGCCTTAATAAAAATAAATATACTCCTCATAAATTAAGGCATACCTCTGCTACCCTTATGTATCAGTATGGTGACGTTGACATCCGAAGTCTTCAAGAAATTTTAGGTCATGAAGATATATCTACTACACAAATATATACTCATGTAGATAATGATAAATTAAGAAATGCGGTTAAATCAAACCCACTTTCTGATGAATAAAAAATATAAGGATGAAAATCCTTATATTTTTTTTAGTCTTAATACACGACAAAAAATATTTTGTCAATTGTTTTAACAAAATATTTTTTGTCATGCTTTATAAGAACATAAATAGTTTTAAAAACGAAAATAATATATATTTATATCTTTTTTAGTCTTATAAGTCCAGGAAACTCTTCATGAAGCAATTCTGAGTTATCCTCTTCATCTTCAAGTAACTCTTTTGCCCCTTCTATGTCATCTATGTATTCCCAAACTTCATTATTTTCAGGTATAAAATCATTCTTATCTAGGTTAGATTGTTCTTTCTCTGCTAACAATGAATCATAATCTTCAAATTCAATTAATTTTTCTGACTCTGGTAGTTCTTGATTTTCATTTTCACTATTATTTTCTTCTGCTTCGGATAAGTTAATTACATCCTTATCATAAAAATCATCTTCCAATTCTTCCTCTAACTCTTCGGCCTCAAAAACTTCATCAATTTTTATGGCTTTAACATCATAGCCTTCGAGTTCTAAGCATTTTCCACAATTATTACATTTTTTATTGGAATTCAATTCACAGACTTCACATTCCCCACAACTATTACAAATTTTTCTATCATTAAATATACAATTTTTAGCCATACAACACCACGCTCCATTAATTTAAAATACTTCATAATAGACAATTATAACAAATAAGACTCCAATAATCAAACAAAACCCGCTTTTATACATTCAATTCTGTATATTTTAATTTTATTCCAACATTTAGAAAATGCCAATTTTAAACTCTAAAGTATCTTGCCTAAAAGCCGAACATAGGTTTGATTGTTTTACATATATATGGTATAATTTTAATACGAATGAGAGGTGTTTTTATGTTAACTCAAAAAAAAGATAAACAAAGCGAAATATATAACTACATAAAAGATCAAGTTCAATTAAAAGGATATCCACCTTCAGTAAGAGAAATATGTGAGGCAGTAGGCTTAAAATCGACCTCAACTGTTCATGGCCACTTAGAACGATTAGAGAAAAAAGGGTATATTCGTAGGGACCCCACCAAACCTCGCGCGATTGAATTATTAAAGGATAGTGTCACAAGAAAAGAATTAATAGATATCCCTATTATAGGAAAAATTACAGCTGGAATACCAATACTTGCGGTTGAAAACATTGAAGACACTTTTACTATTCCATTAAATTTTACTAAAACCAATAATGAATTGTTTATGCTTAAAGTTTCTGGTAGCAGTATGATTGAAGCAGGAATATTAGATGGAGACCTAGCTATAATTGAGAAAATCAATACCTCTAAAAATGGCGACATAGTGGTAGCTCTTATTGATAATGAAGCAACTATAAAAAGATTTTTCAAGGAAAAAGGTCATATAAGACTTCAACCTGAAAATTCAACTATGTCCCCTATCATAGTTGATGACTGTGCAATCTTGGGAGTACTTGTTGGTATTTACAGAAAGTATTAAATCAGCATCTGAAGTGTTGCAATATTATTCTGTATATAGCAAAAACCTGCAAATGATGTAATCATTGCAGGTTTTTGTTATTCCCATGCTAGTTTAACTAACAAAAGTATTTAACAGGCAAAGTGAAGCTAGTTTAATATATGAGCTTGATTTTAAATTACTCTTGAAAGCGCTATTAGTATTCCAATCTTAGCATGATCAAAGGTTAATCCACCCTGTAAATATGCTATATAAGGCTCTCTAATTGGTGCATCTGCAGATAACTCTATAGATGATCCCTGAATAAATGCACCTGCTGCCATTATAACCTTATCTGCATACCCTGGCATATCCCAAGGTTCACATTGAGCAAAGGAATCAATTGGAGACCCCTCTTGTATACCCCTACAGAAATTAATCAACTTTTCCTTATTATTAAATTTTATAGCTTGAATTATATCGCTTCTTTTATCCGTATATTTAGGAAGAACTTCAAATCCTGCAAGTTCCATAATTCTCGCACAAAATATAGCGCCCTTCAATGCTTCCATAGCTACATGAGGTGCTAAGAATAACCCTTGAAATAAAGTACGCATAACTCCAAAGGTCGAACCACACTCCCCTCCTATTCCAGGAGTTGTTAATCTATAAGAAGCTTGCACTACATATTCTTCTTTACCTGCAATATAACCACCTGTAGGTGCTATACCTCCACCAATATTTTTTATAAGTGAACCAGCAACTAAGTCTGCACCAACATCTGTAGGTTCCTGAACATCAATAAATTCGCCATAACAATTATCTACAAAACAAATCACTTTTGGATTTATAGCTTTTGCAGCTTTTATAATCTCTTCTATTTCACAAATTAATAGTGCTTTTCTCCATCCATATCCAGTAGATCTTTGAATATGAATTAGCTTAATTGACTTGTCTTCTAGTAGATTCTTTTTCATTAGGGCAATATCAACTTTAGAGTTATTGTTTAATTCCAATTGCTTATATTTCACACCATAATCTTTTAACGAACCTATATCTTCCGTAACATTTATACCTATTATATTAAGAAGTGTATCGTATGGTGTTCCGCATACAGACATCATGGTATCATCAGGTCTTAAATTACCAAATAAGGCGGCTCCAATTGCATGTGTTCCATTTACGAAATGTGGTCTAACTAGTGCACTCTCACAATTGAAAATTCTTGCATATACCTTATCTAATGAATCGCGTCCAATATCCCCATAACCATATCCAGAGGAATTCGTAAAATGAGCGTCGCTAATTCTTTCATCTTGCAATGCTGTCAAAACCTTAAGTTGATTAAACTCTCTTATTTCATCAAGAATTTCAAACTCCTTTTGAACATCTTGTATTGCTATATCATAGAGTTCTAGGGTTTTTGAGCTTATTTTATACTTGTTTTGAAGGTATGTTTTTGTTATATCTATCATGATTCCAGGTCCCCTTTTGTCATTAATTTATTATATATGTATTTAAAATTACACCTAAAGCAGCCTAAATAAAATGGACTAATAGCCTACCTAGTTATTTAAACTGCCTTAGTAATAATAACATATATAATACTAATGGAGAACAGTTTTATATGAAAATCAAAGTAGAAAGGTCTAAATCACTAAAATCATATCATACCATTTTGCTCCACCATGTACTGATTCTGATATACCTTTGTCTACGTATCCAAACTTTTTATAATAATGAATAAGTTCCTCTTTACAAGTTAGAATAACACCTTTGCGACCTGCTCCTCTTGATACTTCTATCATATAATTCATTAACTGAGCTGCAATTCCCTGTTTACGATAACTGGGTATCACATCAAGCCCAAAAATAGTCTGATAATCCCCATGTTTAATATGTTGCGTAGAATCTTTAAAGAGGTCATCATAAATAACAGTTCCATTGATAACGCAACCATTGATGAAACCAATTATTTCCCCCTCTATTTCTGCTACAAAAAAGCTTTCTGGGAATGTCTTAATACGCTGTTCTAATGATGCTTTCGTAGCTGCTTCTGCCTCTGGAAAACAATTTACTTCTACCTGAGTCACTGCATCTAAATCTTTTACGGATGCTCGTCTAATTTTAATATCCATTATACGCTTCCTTTCATTTATATCTGTATGTTCATGTGAGAGTTTTAATTATTTGCCTATAATTTAAGCTCCATAACAATTTTCATTTATCACATAAACATTTTTACCATACTTCCATCAAATTCATCTAAATCACTAATACCATCCATATCTTCACAATATTGTTGATGTGTCTTATTTTACAAATTAGACCTATACCAATAAATTTCCATTAGCCTTTTTCTGTTTTTTAAAGTAAGTAATAGCCTAATGGAATAGAGCAAACATCAATTTTATGTATTTTATGAAGAGCTTCAGCACTTACTTTTATGATTTCTTCTTTACTAAATTGATCAGTTATTTTATGAGCACTAATACCAGGAACATTAGAAAGTAACATATAGGATTTATACATTTCTTTTTTAAAGAATATTACTTTTGGTACATTCAATTTATGGGAAGATAACCAGTTCAGCACTTCAAATTCATTGAATATATCGTTTTGCATAGTCTTCGTATCACTTATTTTTAAATATAGAAGTTTACTGTTTTTGTTTGATAATTTGAAGATCTTATCTCCGCTTCTTCCTTCTATGACTTCTACTATTTTAAATTGATAAATAATTTCTTGTAATTCTAAAGGAATGCTATCAAAATTATTCATTAACAATATTTTCCCAGATAACATTCATTTGGTGACCATTTCTGGCAATACTACATCCTGGCAAATAAGTGGTAAATATTTTTTTGAATTTCTGTTCTGATAAATACCTATCCGAAGCTAAATGCTTTAGCCAATCCTTTGAAATATTAAATTTAAATATTCTAAATCCAATCTTTACACCAAACATTTTACAATTTAGTATAAGGCTTGCAAATGCTTCTATAATACTAAATATTGTTGGTTCTTTTTCAAAGTTAGATATAACATCTACAATTACAATTTTACCGCCAGGGTTAACCATATCCTTAATTTTTGTGAGTAATAATGGAATATTATTTATATGATGAAATGTTGTCCGACTTGTTATCAAATCAAACTTTTTATATAACTTCAACTCATTAGCATTCATATTTATATATTTGATATTTGGTGATTGTCTTTTACTCGAAGCAATATGTAGCATTTCTTCTGATATATCAATACCTATTACTTTATCGTAATACTTTGACAACTTATATGCCAAAATTCCCGAACCACAACCTATATCCAATGCTGAACCTTTGCTATCTGACATTTCTAAAACGAAAAATTTACTATTATCAAATAATGATTCCATAAAATCATATTCTTCTGCTATCTTATTAAATTCCATTTTAGTTTTGTTTATCGAATTATTCATATTTGTTTCCCCTTAATAAACTTATATTTGTTATTTAATTCTATTAGCAATGATCTCTCTTCTGCACTATTATCTGAAAAACTCGTTAATTATGTGTCTTTGTGTTTCAGCAATATTTAATTGATTTAGCTCTTCGTAACTAAAATACTTCAATTGCTCAGATTCTTCACTGCATATTAACTTATGATTCTCTGTTAAATTCACTAGATAAACAGCAGATATTATTCTGACAATATTTCCATCTGGATAGGATCCTATTCGTGATGGGTCTGAGCAAATTTTCCAAAAGCATAAGGACTCTTCTGATACCCTAAGTCCTGTTTCTTCATTAATCTCTCTAATTATACCTTGTTCTAAACTTTCATCTATCTTTAATCCCCCACCTATTAGTCCCCATAGATTGCTATCTGCTCTTTTTTCTAATAAGATTTTGTCATTATACTTAATAATGGCACAAGTGCCTATATGGTTTGGTTTATTAGGTGTTGGAGCATTTTCATTCTTATAATAAAATTTTGCTTCAGTCATATCATTTGCATCTCCTTTTATTTTTAAAATTATAAGTTAAACACGCAATAAAATACAATTGTTATATATCTCTTACTAAAGTATTGAGTAAAAGTTTTCTTTTGTCGTTACTTATATTATGATATACCTCATCTTGCTTATAATCAGATATTATAAAACTGTTATCAATATCCATTAATCTTGCTAAATGTATGTTGAAATCATAATGACTTACTGGCCTTTCTCCTGATACATTTATTATTCCTGTAAAATCGCTATATGCAAGTTCAATTATAGCATCTGCTAGATCGCATACATTAACAAAACTAGCATACATATTTGCTGTTCTTGAACATCTTTTACCTGTTTTTGAAATTTCAAGTAGTCCTTTCATCCTAGAATCCATTTTGCCATCATGATCATAACCATATATACTTCCTGGTCTTAGAATTACATGATTAGAGTGCTTTTTAACTATACTCTCCCCTGCTATTTTACCGTTAATATATTTTGAAAAGTATTCATCAGGCATACGTTTATGAGGAATTATATTTTCAGCCTGCTGCTTTCCTTTTCCAACTGTAGTGGAAACATAAATTAAGCGTACATCTTCAGAAATACCATTAACTATCTCATTTATACCTATTTGTGATAAGGCCATTTCTTTTTCTACATCATAAATGCTCCAAATAATGATATCTGGTTTAAATGAAAGTAATCTCTTTATATCTAACTTATTCAATACATTAATTTGTAAAAGTTCCTGATTACTCGACTTACAGCAAGTTCCATAAATATCATCCTTACTACATTCCTTGAGTTTCTTATATATTGTATTTCCTAAATATCCACTTGCTCCTATAATCAATAATTTCAATCTTCTTCCCTCCATAAATACCTAATTAATGAATGATGTGAATTTACTTCTCCCGAAAATTAGTGTTTTTTTTAATCCTTGTAACTTTTATAATAAAATTAGAATCTTTTAATGTCTTTATTAAGTATTCGTATATGTTTCAACAAGTTTTTGATGCTCATTATCTCATAGTAATTTTTCATATAGCCTAAACCAGTTCAACCCGTAGTTTCCAAGTCCCAAGTCTACTGTGTCAATATATTTAAAACCACATTTTTCATACAGCCTAATGGCAGGTATATTACCTTCGTAAACATCCAACCTAATTGATTTAACTTGTGATTTACTACTCTGTTCAATAGAAAAGTCCATTAATGCTTTGCCTACACCGCATTTCAGAAAATTTGGATGCACTACAAATGTATATACGACAAAAACATTTGAATAGTCCGACTCAAATCCCCATTTAGCTTTATAATATGCTGGTTCAGGTTCATGTCTTAAAATAACAGAACCAACAATTTTTCCATTATATTTTGATACATAGAGATTGCCATGTTTAACCCCATCAATTGCATTTTGCCGAACGGGATATATATCTTTTTTCCAGCCAGGATAGTTTACTCCTTTTGCCAAATGATCATTCAAATCGTTATAAAGCTGTTCTAATTCATCAATATCATTTGCTTTTCCTAATTCAAAAGTGATATCCATATTTATCTCCCTCCAATCAATATAATCTAAAATTTCTTTTCGGCTCACAAAGATAGATTTGTAATGAAATTTTTATTCCTAATAGACGGACATGTTTTCTCCACGCTTTTATTGCATCAACTCCAATTTTGTAGAATACATTAATACCTTTAACAATTGCAACCGCTTCTAATAACTCTTCCATAGCTAAATTTATCTTTGTATAATCTCATTATACTATAATATTTAACATTTAATCTTTATTTTACCTATAATATCCCTTTTATTTTTGTTCACTATCTACACTAACAACCCTACTCGTATTTCTTGAATTTATAGAAACTAGAATACTGTTGTGACACAACTGTAAATGTAGATTATGCTCATTTATATGGTTTTCATAGCTTGCGCTAATCCTTTATGGATTTGGGTTCGGTGATCTATAAAATTCCCATGTATCTGATGTTAAAATTAGACTTGATCTACAGCTCACCTTCAAACCTTTTTACGTATATATTCGCACGTAGCAAGATTGTACATAAATTACAAATATTTATTTGAAATACATATTGTTATAAATTTGACAATGTGTTATGTTATACATAGTTGGTTCGGTGAACAAGTTCTGTTAAATTGTGTATCTGAATAATAAGAGGAGGATGTTTTTTTGAATAATAGACAATTACAAGCAAAGGCAACAAAAGAACATATCATGGGAATAGCAAAAATATTAAGCCAAAAGTATAGTTATGATGAACTGAGTGTCGATTTAATTTGTAAAAAGGCAGGAGTATCTACAGGGGCTTTTTATCATCACTTTAAAAGTAAGCAAGGTCTTATTATAGAGGGATATGGAGAATGTGATAATTTTTTCAGAGAAAACATCATCGGTAAATTGGAAAGCAAAGATCCACTTGAAAGAATATTAGAATATATTGATTGTCAAATGAAGTATGCTATTGAAATTGGTATTGATTTGATGATCGAAGTTTATAAGACTCAGATTACAGAGGGTTCAAATTTCTTTTTACAGTCTTCACGTGGTTTACCTCAAGGGTTGCAGGCGCTAGTTGAGGAGGCGCAAGAGATTGGAATTATAACAAAATCTCAAAGTTCTGAAAGCATCGCATCAGAGCTACTGTTAATCGCCCGTGGTGTCATTTATAATTGGTGTCAAAACAATGGGGTTTATGAATTAAGACCTTATTGTCATAACATAATTATAAATCACATACATTGCTTCAAGGTGTAATCGTTTAATAGAGAATTAATAAAAACACAATACTATAAGGGGTGGGTGCATTGAAAAAAGACAAAGAAGTTCAGGAGTTAGTTGATAGTTATGGAAATTGGGTACAGAGGGAGTGCGAAAATAAAGCAGGTGGAACTGCTCGTATGACAAAGGATATGTATCCCTTTAATACACTATTTTCTCCTATAAAAGTGAACAATATCACTATAAAAAACCGTATTGTAATGGGTCCAATGGGAAACGTAAATATGTGTGAGGAAACAGGCAGACCGAATAACAAGATGCTTCAATATTTCTTTGCTCGTGCAAAGGGTGGTACAGGTTTACTTACTACCGGGTTAATCCCAGTTAGTCATGGCATTGATAATAGTATAACAGAAACGGGTAAACTTACTATGTTCCCACGCATCGACCGTTCTCGTACAGTGCTTTCAGGTTGGCGTGACCTTTCGCAAGGTGTTCATGCCTATGGAAGTAAAATTTTTGTTCAGCTTACTCCAGGGCTGGGTCGTGTTGGCCCTCCTACTTGTTTAGTAAATGCGAAGAAATTTCCAGTGTCAGCATCTTTTAATCCTAACTTTTATATACCTCAAATTCCCTGTATGAGACTTTCTGGATTAAAACTTAAGAAGATTATTAAAAACTGTGGTCAGGCAACTGCCGACGCCAAAGAATGTGGACTTGATGGGGTATATCTTCATGGACATGAGGGATATCTTTTAGAACAGCTTACAAACCCTGCATTTAATCGTCGCAAGCTCGGAAGGTATTCCGACTGGCAATGTTTTGGTATTGATATTGTAAATGAAATGCGAAAAAGAGTTGGTCCTAATTACCCTATTATGTATCGTATTGATCTTTCTCTTGCACTTAATGAAACATATGGCGATGAAATGAATAAGGTAAGTTCCCTAAAGAAATTCAAAAACGGACGAACAATAGCAGATACACTTAACTATATGGAAAATTTGGTTAAAGCTGGCGTAGATATGTTTGACGTGGACCTTGGTTGTTACGATAACTGGTGGCTTCCACATCCTCCTGCTGGTATGCCAGCTGGTTGCTTTCTTGATATTTCACGTATTGTTAAAGAGCATTTTAAAGCAAAACAAATTAAATCTAATGTTGGGGTAGAAGTACCAGTTGTAGCTGTTGGCAAACTTGGATACCCTGATATTGCTGAAAAAGCACTTAGAAATGGTGATTGCGATATGGTTATGTTGGCACGCCCATTACTTGCTGACCCTGAATGGTGCAATAAAGCTTATGCCGGTGAGACTTCCCGAATTATTCCTTGTATTGGCTGTCAAGAAGGCTGCATTAATGAGTTTGTTGAAGGCGGTCACCCACAATGTGCAGTCAACCCACGCACAGGTTTTGAAGATATAATGCCTGAAATTCCTGTAACGCCAGAAAAAATTAAAAATATTTGCGTTGTAGGTGCGGGACCTACTGGTGTTGTATTCGCAATAACAGCGGCAAAACGTGGTCACAATGTTGAGCTAGTTGAAAAAAGCAATAAAATAGGCGGTAAGGTTTGTCCTGGTAGTGTACCAAAAATAAAATACGATTTTGAAAACTACCTAAAATATCTCCAAAATGAAATTGAGGTTGCCAAAGAAATGCCTAACTTTAAAATTAGGCTTAACACAGAGGTTACTCCAGAATGGCTAAAGTCGCAAAAATATGACTCTGTGGTTTTTGCTTATGGAACACAAAATATTACACCAAGGATTCCAGGCATTGAAAAAATTAAAACTGTACAAGCAACCGATTTATTATTTAACCCTAAGCTTATGGGTGATGCTAAAAAAATTATTGTTGTAGGAGGTGGCGTTGTTGGTTGTGAAACAGCTTTTTGGCTTAAATATGAGCATGGCCGTGATGTAAAAGTTGTTGAGATGCTTCCAAACTTTATGCAAGGTGTATGTACTGCAAACCGTGGACATTTAATTTACTATTTAAACAAAGAAAATGTTGAACTTATCAACTGTGCTAGAGTTGTTTCACTAGGCAAAGGCAAAGTTAATTTAAGCAAAAATATTTCAAAAGGCGTTCCAAATCCATATAACACTTGGCAGCCTCTTTTACCTACAAATATTCCTAATCCTCTAGCTAAGAAGATTGGCAAAGAAACCGTTGACCAAACTCTTGAAGCAGACCTTGTTGTTTTAGCTATGGGTGGACGTGCAGATGAAACTATTTTCTTTGAATCGCAAAAAGAGCACGTAGCATCTGAATTATATAACATTGGTGACAGCTATCATGCAGGACGGGTGCTTGAGGCAACTCGCGCAGCTTATAATTTAGCAACCCGCATATAAAATTCTATATTAAGATGCAACTAATTTAAGGGGGAAAAATCATGGAAAATAAATCAAAAATCATTGCTGTAGCAGGAAAGGGAGGTGTTGGAAAAACTTCAATATCAGCTTCTATAGTGAAAATATTGGTGGCAGCTTATCCCGATGCTCGCATATTAGCTATTGATGCAGACCCAGCAGTAGGACTTTCTACCGCGCTAGGCATAGAGCCTGAACATACAATTGATGATATCCGTAAGTCTATTATCGAAAATGTTGAGGAGGGAAATACTAAAGATGCAATTGAACTTTTAGGAGATGCACGTTTTAAAATTTTTGACACTATTGTTGAAAAAGATGGTTTTGCTTTTTTAGCAATAGGTCGACCTGAATCAACAGGTTGTTATTGCAAAATCAATTCCTACCTTAAAGAAGTTATTAGCATTCTTTCTCAGGAGTTTGATTATGTTGTTATCGATGGTGAGGCTGGTATTGAGCAGGTTAACCGTAGAGTTATGGAGAAAGTAAGCCATTTAATTTTAATTACAGATCCAAGTAAAAAGGGTACTCAAGTAGTTCAAACTATAAAAAAGGTTGCTTCCGACCTAGTTATGTATGATGAGGTTGGCGTTATCGTTAATCGTATTGGTGATTTATCCTTAAAGCAGTACATTGATACAGGTGATATTCCTGTGCTTTCATACATCCAGGATGATAAAAATCTTGCATCCTTTGATGTTCAAGGTAAAAGCGTTTTTAATCTTCCAAATAATTCCAAGATAGTCCTTGGGGCTAAAGAGGCTCTTGAAAAACTAAATATATTATAAAGGAGAATAAAGTGAAAGACTTAAAATATTTATATTACTTTGAAGGCTTATTAGATGATGCGAACAATACTTTGGCAAGACAAGCTTCGCAAGAAGGAAAACTAACAATTGGATATACATGTTTTCATATGCCTGAGGTGCTTTTGAATGTTGATAATTGTGTTTCTCTACGTATGCGAGCACCTAAGACAGGCTCCTTGGATATTGCAACCTACTATATGTCAAACTACACATGCGAGTATTGCAGAGCGCTTTTAGAACGTGCAATTGAGGGAGGCTATAACTTCCTTGATGTTATTGCAGGCGTTGATGCCTGTGCTCAAATGAACCGTACAATGGAAAATATTGAAGTGCAAAAATTGATTGAGAAAAAGAACTTTTTTATCTCACATATTGACGTCCCCTACAAGGTTGACGAAAAATCCACTGCTCATTATGTTAAACAGCTTAAAATTAAAGTGCTAAATCCTTTAAAGGAAAAATTCGGTGTTGATACATCAGATGAATCACTAAAAAAAGCTCTTAAACTTCACAATGAGATTTGCCGCATTATTACCGAGATAGGCGAATTTAGAATGGAGGATAACCCTCGTATAACTGGCTATGAGTTCCATATCCTGAATTTGATTACCTACTGTTGTCCAAAATATCTTATTGTAGATAAGCTTCTTGATACACTTGAAGAAATTAAAACAAGAGAGCCAAACAGTACAAAGAATTTCCGTGCAAGGGTGGTACTAGTAGGAAGCGAAATTGATGACCCCGACCTTACTCGACTTATTGAGGATTCTGGTGCACTTATCGTTGCAGATAGGTTTTGCTTTGGTTCTTTCCCAGGAAGACAAGAAATTCTCCTTACAGAGGACGCCGATGTACTTACATCAATTTGTAGGAAATACCTTGAGCAAAGTCAATGTCCACGATATATGAGCAGAGATAAAATTACTCAAAGACGTGAGAAGGTTGATGAGTACGCAAGAAAATTTAAGGCTGATGGTATCATTTATGAGCAAATCAAATTTTGTGACTACTGGGGTTACGAACGTGCACTTGCAAGCCATGTGATGAATACAGAATATGGCTATCCAGTGTTGTCCCTTGATCGTCCCTACATGTCAAGAACCTCTGGACAGCTTCGAACAAGAATTCAGGCATTTGTTGAAAGCCTTGAAGTGAAGATTCTTCAAAAGGAAAAGGAGGCGCAGCACAATGACTAAAATCGGAAAATTATATACTGGACAAATGTATTTAAAACGCCGTGAATGGCGTGGATTTAAAGATACAATGTATGATTTTTGGCGTTGGCTTATAACTTGGAAGGATTTGACCCGCTTCGTCCTTCGTTCGCCAATCAGAATTACCAAGGCTATCTTTACTTATAGGTGGATGTCATCATATCTTACAACCCCTGCATTTATTGATAGGCACTCAATGGGCCTTAGAGGTACAGCCCTCCGTATTAACCATTTGCACTTTAACACAGTGATTAAAAACACAACAGTAATTATTGCAAATATGTTCAAGGCAGATAAAAGATTTGGAGAAAATAGTCTTTCAGACAAAGTTGTTTTATTTGATGAAATGATGCCAATGCACCTTATGGCAGGCTTTCCAAACTTGCTTGGTATTCCATCGCAATTAGCGCCTGTTTTTCAGTGTTCGGTTATTGACCAGCAAAGCATGATTCCTTATCTTGATGCAATTGAAAACTATGGCCTGCCTGCAGATGTTTGTCCGCTTCCTGCCTGTGAAGCTGGTGTAGCTATTGTTGATGAGTACCCAATTATGGGAAAGTGCTATATTACAAGTAGTATGCCTTGCGATGGTTCTGTTATGGCAAGTTCTTTTCAAGACAGATATTTCAACCTTCCAACATTTCAACTATCACTTCCTGTTAGATACCTTGAAAAAGAGGTTGAAGAATATGCAGTGCAAGACCTTAAGGATTGTATCAAATTTATTGAGGATAACACAGGTGAGAAATTTGATTGGGATAACTACTTTAAATGTATGAAGCAATACAATAAAGAAGCAGAATATGAACTTGAAAAGTGGGAAATTAACAAAACAGCTTATCCACAAATAACAGGTGCAAATCTTGCTCTTTATAGAATGTACGCATTCCTTGTCCCAGGCAGTATGGATAAAAGGTTTTTAAAGGTTGACGAAAAAGTAAATAGACTTATGCTAAAAGGTTACAAAAACAAAGAAAAGTGCTCTGCAGAAATGCGACATCGGGCAATAGTATGGGCACCTCCTGCACACTATTATAGCAATTTCTCAAGTTGGGCTGAAAACTGTTGGGGAATAAATGTTTTGATTGATATGGAAAGTTTAGTTTCTACAAAATTTTTCAATACGCAGGACAAAGAAGAATCATTAAAGGATATAGCCCACACTTACGAGCGAATGACAATGAGAAGACATACCAACGGTGGGTATGCAAACGTTCTCGATGAATTGTGGCGAGTTTGTGCGGAATTCAATTCGGATATTGTTTTAATGTTTGCACATATTTCTTGCAAAACTATGGCTGGTCTTACTGGCCTATTTGAAGACCAAGCAAGGGAACGTGGTATTCACCTAATTTGGATTGACCACGATTTAATGGATCCTAGAACAGTTTCAAGAAAAGAAATGAGAAGCAAAGTTAATAGATATATGCAAACCGTATTCAAAGAAGAACCGCTTGACGCAACCTTGGTTGACTTCGATGATGAAAAAACTTGGTAAAGGGAGTGTTTATAATGAAAAAATATTTTGGTGGATGCGATGTAGGCTCTACTTATACAAAATCAGTTATTCTAGGTGAAAACGGAGAAATGGTTGCACACAGCATAATAAGAAGTAAAATGAATTCAGAAGAAAGTGCGAAAATAAGCCTTCAAGAGGCATTAGAACAAGCAAAACTTAATAGTCTTAGTGATTTAAGCTACTTAATTGGTACTGGATATGGCCGTAACAAGGTGCCACAAGCTAAAGAAAATATTTCAGAAATCAGCTGTCACGCTATGGGTGTTCATGTTACGAGCCCTGAGGTTAAATCGGTTATTGACATTGGTGGTCAAGATGTTAAGGGCATTTCTATTGATACAGATGGCACAGTTAAAACCTTTGCTATGAATGATAAATGTGCTGCTGGAACAGGTCGCTTTTTTGAAGCAATGGCAAATGCATTTGAACTAACATTGCCAGAGTTTTCAGAACTTTCCTTATCAGCGAAAAATGTTATTCCTATAACTGCACAATGTACAGTTTTTGCAGAGAGTGAGGTTATCACATTAGTGGGAGAAGGCAAACCACGTGATGAAATTGCTGCTGGAATACAGCTTGCTGTTGCAAAGCGTTGCTTTGTTATGGCAAAAAAATCTGGTGCTACGGGTAACATAACACTAACTGGTGGTTGCGCTAAAAACGCAGGCTTGAAAAAGGCTATTGAGCATGTTTTAAAGCTTAAGGTTATTGAACTTAAAATTGACCCACAACTTATGGGTGCATTAGGTGCAGCAGAATACGCACGTCAAAAAGGTTTAGCAAAGGAGAGGTAATATGAACTCATTATGGTTATTTTTAATTATTCCGGTAGCATTATTTATGCTTCTTTTTATAACATACTTTTTTAATCTTGATATGAAGTTAGTTGCTCATATATATTCCTCTTTAGGCAAAAGATTTGACAATATGAAAAAAGATACAAAATTATAATGGAATTGTACGAGAGTATTATTAAAAATACTATTGATTTGCTGTCACCATATGCGTATGCAAGCCTGGCAGTATCCGAGAAACCTGTTTGGAGCATAGGCAAGGCAAACGAACTCATTTTAAAAAAAGATTCGAAGTTTGAACTGGGCGGAAGTTATAAATCAGCAGTTAATTATCAATGCATAACCACCTCAGAAAAGCTTGTTCAAAAGGATGAAATTTTGTTATACGGTGAGGATTTGACTGAAATAAAAAATGATGTATCATTTGCCAGATTAGTTTTTCTTCATATAAATGAATTGGATGGTAATGAATCGACCTATAAAATAATTAAAGATTTAGAGTTTATTAAGTATAATATGAACTTAAAGGGTTATATGATGCGAGCTTCTACAATGGACAGGCGTGAGCAAGTCAGAGTTGCAAAAGGTGCAGTTGCGGGTGGTATTTCCTTTGAGAATATAGGTAATGCATTTATTAACAAATACAAACAAAACCCTTTAGTTAAAGCTGTTCGCATTATTTTTATTACTTCTGATATGCCAATATTTAAGCAACTTATGGAGAACGCGCGCAAAATTGATGAAATTACACTTACCCTCAATCATGTGTTAAGTAATATGAATTTTGATTGCCACAGTTGTAATTTAAAACCAATTTGCGACGAAGTAGAAGGAATGAGAGAATTGCATTTTAAAAGTTCTAAAGCAAATAGTTAGAATAGATATAAAAGCTACCGAATGTCTGTAAAAACATTCGGTAGCTTTTTTTGATTGACATTTCCAGTATATGTAAAGCAAAAATCAGGTCATAAGAATAATACATGATCTCTTGTTGAGATCTCACAACACACCTCTTTCTAGTCTATCTAGCGCTTAAATGGTTCTTTTATTTCATCGGTTAGTAATTCAGAATATGCTTTTACTTTACGGAATGTATTTCCCATCATTTCATGACTTCGATAATCTCTTAGTTTTTCCATATCATATTCTGCCATGAAAATATCCTCTGTTTCATCGTCTGCCATTACAACTGTATTATCAATAGGCACTCCATTTTTATCCCAAGTAATTGGACTGAAGGCACAGGAGCAGCCCGCATTCTTTCCCGGAGGATTTGCCATCACAACTCCAACCATATTTTCATATGCTCTGGTAGACAGCGCTTGAACTCGCGGAGGCATTGCTCCACAATCATTTGGAAGTAAAATCACTTCTGCCCCCTTTAACATAAGTATTCTTGCACTTTCAGGATACTCCCTATCATAGCATATCATTATTCCAATCTTTATATTCTCAAAATCGCACACCTTAAATTCATCTCCACATTCCAGCATTCGTTCATCAGCAAAATCACAAGTATGCACTTTGCTGTATTTCATAAGAATTTCTCCGTTTTTGCTTATTACAAAAGCAGAATTCTGTGGTCTATTTATTCCTTTGGTATATCCGGTAATAACAATCCCAATAGTTAGTTCTTTCGCAATGCTACAAAATGCTTTTATGTATTGGCTGCTTTCATCTATAGCCAAGTCATTCCACTCCTTGAACTGTGAAGTTTTCATGATTTCTTCAACTGCTAATGTTTCATCTATGCTTGGAAATTCATATCCTGTAATCCAACATTCAGGAAATAAAACAATATCAGCATCACGTTCTTTGGCTTTTTTGACGATACTTAACCCCTTTTCTGTATTCCATTTGCTGTCGTAAGGATCGCGGTTTTCCTGTACAATTGCAATCTTAAATATATCAGCCATATCCTTTCCTCCTTACAAAATAAAAATAATCTTTTTTAGACTTATCAGAATTCATTTTTCAAGCTTGTCATTATATATAAAATCACTAAGAAACAATAAGGTGAAGTTTACCTTAGAAGTTACTTTTTTCTCAAAATCATTTCCCTCTCACCAGTTTTCTTTGTATTAAAATATAATATTTCTTTACCTATAATCAGTTTTTTAATTTCTTCATTAATATAATATTTAAATATCATATCTTTTCTAATATCATCTAAGTATTTAAAACTTCCATCTTCTAATACTTCATGACTTATTTCAAGATCATCATCCTCAAGCCCATCAAATGAAAGATATATAAGTCCATTCTTCTTTGTTATTCTAAAAAGTTCATTTAATGCTTTAATTGCTTCCGTAGTCTTAAGATGGTCAATTACTGCATGTGCAATTGCTCCATCAAAGTATTCATCTTGGTATCTTATATCAGTTATACTACATACACAAAAATCCATAAACTTGAGACCAAAATAATTAAGCATATCCTTTGTGAGATTAACTGCTTCTTCTGAAATATCAAAACCACTAACTTTGAAATTATTTTTGCTCAAAATAACACTATACTTGCCAAATCCACATGCTGCATCACATATATGCGAAATATTATTTTGCTTAAAAATATCTATAAAGTTATAGTCAAAGTTTAGATTTATATATTTTTTATAATCATTAACTTCCACTCCTGTCCATACATTTTTCCAATAATTACTCATATTATTGTTTTCACCTACCCACTCAATTTTACCTTTATTTCTTTATAATCAAATGTAATACTAATTATCTCTACATCTCAACCCAACCCAACAAACTTTATACTTATAGTCCTTTTAAATTCAATATAATATAAAAAAATATTAATTCCACTCATTGCTTTCAGCTATTTCAATACCAGCTAACTTCATTAAGTACACAGCATTTCTTGTAGGTGAAACTCCGATTTTCAATTTATAATCAAAATGAATTTCATTCTCTCTATAATATTCGGAAAAATGATAGTTCTTAATTTTTGAATTTTTATGATTTTCCATTTCGCCCAGCTTTAAATCATGAGTAGATACAAATCCCAGATTCCCAGTTTTACTTAATTGTTTTACCAAAATCATAGCTCCAATGTGCCTATCTCTTGAATTGGTTCCTTTAAAAACTTCATCTAATAAAAAAAGTACTTGTTTTTCCTCTTTTGAAGCCTTAACGATATTTTTAATTTTTAATATTTCTGCATAAAAGGAAGATATATTTTGCCCTAGATTATCACTTACCCTCATACAACAATAAAGATCCATAATAGTACAATTGAACTGCTCTGCACATACCGGAGCTCCAGCATAGGCCAATACAATATTTATTGCAACAGTTCTCATAAATGTACTCTTCCCTGACATATTGGAACCTGTTATAAGCATAACTGGGTGTGCTTCTTCTACCTTTAGGTTATTACATACCCGTTTTTCTCCTAAAAGGGGATGTCCCATATTTTTAGCTATAATCTTTGATGGTCCCTTTTCAACCTTGGGCATACACCAATACGGATTATCGTATTGGATAACTGCAATACTACACAAAGCTTCTAATTCCCCTATTGTATTAATCCACTTTTCAAATTCATTCTCTGATTTTATCTTCCACCTTTCAATAGAAATAGTCCAGTGATATTCTATCATGAGAATGGGATTTAAAATAGGATATAGCGTATTACGCCTACTTGCTATCGCTTCACAAATTTTAGAAAAAACATCAATCTGTTTAGATGCACTTCGCCCCTCATTATCGTAAAGTTTTTCACATAAATTCACAATATACTCTGATTTAAATTTATGCTTTTCTATATGTCTAAGCATGTTTCTATATGTTTTTATGTTATCGTTATATTTCTCAGCAATAATTAAATTCTTCATTCTATCTTCTTTTTTTATCCTTAGAACAATGGATTGAATCATAATTAAAAAAATGGGTATATAATAAGGAATTAAATAAAATATTTTTGGTGCACTTCTATCAATATCAAATAAAGCAGCTAGCACATAGTCAATTATTCTAACTACCAAGGTTAAAGTAGTTATTGTTGTAACCATTGAAAAAATTCTTAATAACCAGATTACTTGCTTTTTTAATATATAGTTATTTCTTTCTTTTATCCATAAAAAAAGTTCTTTGGGATTCTCTTTGTTGCTGCAATTTATTTTCCCCTCTGCCTCAAGTCTTTGTCTAAAATATATCTTTTGCTCAAGTTCTTTAACTGCAGCTTGTCTATGGTATATGCTCTGTTCATTTTCAGGTTTTTCCGTGAGTATCTCTTTAAGCTTTTGTCTTCCAATGTAGGTATAGGCTACATTTATCCATTGGAATAAAGAACCCTTCCCAAAAATATCAAGATCATATGAATAATTATGATTTTCATCTATAAAATCTTCACCAGTATCTTGAAAGTGATTCCATTCTCCCTTAAATCGTTTTATGGAAGTTTCATTTATTTCATATAATGCAGCTGTATACTTTTTTCTATTTTCTATTCTTTTATGTAAATAGGCTAAATAACAAAATAAAATAATTGTACCTAAAACTATTAAAGCAAATAAGTAATACCTTCCAACTGTATACGTTCTTATTGAAATTATAAGCCCTAGAACAAAAATAACAAATCGAAAAGTGCTTATATTATCTATACGTTTTTGCTGCTTTTTAACCAATAGATTATAATGAGTTTTTCTCTTTTTATATTTTTTTAGTGCTAATATCAAATCCTGTTCCTCCTTTAGGGTTATTCTGTAGCGCCGCAATATGCTAATAAAAACGCCACAAACTTTTATTGTTTGCAACGTTAATATCTTTATTTCTATATTCACTAATGTTCTGTATCTTCAGTAGCAACAGTCTCCCACTAGGACTTACTATACATACTGTGAATATTTGCTCAATATTGTCACTTATAGTATATAATCTTTTTTTATTATAGCCAATATTACATCATCCTCAAACTTGCCTTTCATAATTGTTCTTTCTCTAACAATCCCCTCTTGAAGAAAATCAGCTTTCTTTAAAGCTTTTACAGAAGCATTATTGCCAAGGGTTACAGTAGCTTCTATCCTATTAAAGTTCATATTCTCAAATCCAAATTTCACTAAAACCTTTATAGCTTCTGTTGCATATCCTTTATTCCATTCATCACGATTAAATCCATACCCAATCTCACTTCTTATTGAATTGTCATCAAAACTCCCTAAGCAGCAATAACCAATAATCTTATTATCACTCTTTCTTGCCACCCCCCAGGTAATCTCTTCTTTATCTTTAAATTCCCTCCTGTAACGATTTATTATAGAAAGTGCATCATCTTTAGTTTCAATTGGTTTATACCAATCATATTTAGCAACTTCAGGATCACTATAAATTTTAAATATATCCTCTACATCCTGTGAAAATACTTCCCTATATATCAATCTTTCAGATTCCAATACTGGAAATATGTCAAAACAAGATTTATTAATTTTTATTTCTTGCGTATTACTATTATTGCTTGTCATTTAGTATCATTCCTCTCAATAATTATTATAATGTCTTTTGCCATTCATAGGCATTAGTTAGATAACATTTTACAATGAATAAAACTAATTTATATCTATACTTATTTCAACACAAAACTACTTTTACCTTCAATATTTGTAAATTTAGGTAAAAAAATAAAGTCAGAAGCTAGATTTATCTAACTTCTGCTTTGAATTATTTTATATTAGGGGTAGCGTCACCCCTTCCTGCACAAAAACCACGCTAAAGAAAGGGATATATTATACATATATAATATATCCCTTTCTTTATATAATCTGTGTGAGTGCTTTGTTATACTACTCCTCTAAAGGCCTTGCTTCTGAATTGTCGTTAAATAATATTGGTTTTAATGGGGTTATAGTAGAAATAGCATGTTTGTATATCATCATTTGTTTTCCATCGCAATTTAATATCACTGTAAAACTATCAAACCCTGTTACATTGCCCTTTAACTGAAACCCATTTGTTAAATACAAAGTAACAGGTATTCTATTCTTTCTTGAACCATTCAAAACTATATCTTGTAAATTATTAATAGATTTACTCATAAATACGCCTCACCTCCATAATATGTATTTTAAGAATATTCTATAAATATCCTAAAAATCCTTTTTATTTTATGAAAATATAGTAATTTATAATTTTTTCATAGAAGGTAGCTTACTTACAATATATTCTACGATTTCATCATCATTGTTAAAATCATCCTTATTAATCCAATTTATTCGTGGATCTTTTCTAAACCAGGTAAGCTGTCTTTTAGCATAATTTCTGCTTCCTTGTTTAATCATTTCTATAGCCTCATTTAAAGATATTTCATGGTTTAAGTAGTATAATATCTCTTTGTATCCTATGCCCTTCATTGATTGCATATCTGCATTATAGCCCATTTCTTTTAATTTTATAACTTCATTAATTAAATTTTTTTTCATCATTATGTCTACACGAGAATTTATTCTACTATATAGCTTTTGTCTATCCATATTTAGCACAAAATAATGTACATTATAAGGTATATCTAAAAGGTTTTGCTCCTCTTTAAACTCACTCATGGGTTTACCACTGACTTTATAAACTTCTAAAGCTCTAATAACCCTTTTTAAATCATTGGGATATAGTTTATTGTATGATTCCTCATCAATATCCTTAAGCAAGCTATGTACATATTCATTTCCTTTCGTATCTGCAAGTACTGTAAGGTAATCTCTATATTCTTCATCTTTATTAGTATCAGCAAAGCTATAATTGTATATTAATGAATTTATATAAAACCCAGTTCCACCAACTATCATTGGAAGTTTATTTTTACAAGTTATTTCTTCAATAGCACTTTCAGCTTTTTCTTTAAATTCTGCCACACTAAAACCTTCACTTGGCTCTATTATATCTATTAAATGATGAGAAACTCCCCTCATCTCAGCTTTTGAAATTTTAGCAGAGCCAACATCCATATATTTGTATATTTGCATTGAATCCGCTGATATAACCTCTCCATTTAACCTTTGTGCAAGCTTTATAGAAATTTCCGTTTTGCCTATAGCTGTGGGACCGGCTAAAATAAATAAATCTTTCATTTTTCCACCTTTTCTCTATTGTATTCTTTTGAATTTTTTTTCTAGTTCATTTAGCGTTATTTTTATTATTGTAGGTCTTCCATGTGGACAAGTAAAAGGTTCATCAATATATCTTAAATCATTAATCAATTTATTTGTTTCCAGTTCTGATAGCTGATTATTTGCTTTTACTGCCGCTTTACAGGCCATGGTTGCTATACGATTATACTTAATTTCTACAGTTTTACCCGTGCCCATATTTTTTAAATTGTCCAAGATCTCATTAAAGAGATTTTTAATATCCGGCATGCCAAGTATAATGGGAACTTCCTTTATACTTATTGTGTTTTCACCAAATTCTATAATATCAAAACCAGAATTCTTAAACACCGCTTCATTTTCAACGTAGTGTGCGTAATCATCTTGGCTAAGTTCTATTACTGTTGGCGTAAGTAAAATCTGGGATACCACCTCTGAATTCATAATTTCAATTTTATATTTCTCAAATAGTACTTTTTCATGAGCTGCATGTTGATCAATTAAATAAAGCTCATTGTACGCTTCACCAAGGATATAGGTTTTATTAAATTGCCCTATAATTCGAAGCTCAGGAAACTTTGAGATTTCAGAAATTTTATTTTCTGAGGGCACCTTTTGCATATCATAATTAATACCATAGTTCTCTTTAATATTTTCACGCCCATCTTCATTGGCTAATCCATTAGTAGTTACACTATGTGAATTATCCCACTCATTGTTTGCTGTTTTATAATTAAAATCTAATGGAATTTGAATTTGTTTTTCCAATTCCTGTTTATCTCTTTCATCTATAACTATCCTGTTAAAATCATAAATTTGACTTCTCAAAGTATTTTTTTCTACTTCTTTTCCAACATAATCTTCATTATCCTCTTCTTCTATAGTGAAATTGCCTCTCAAACTATCAGCAATTGCCATATGCACCGCATCAAAAACAATCTTGAATACAGCTTTGTCCTCTTGAAACTTAATTTCAGTTTTTTGTGGGTGAACATTTATATCTATATACTCAGGAAAAATATCAAGAAATATAACAAAAAAAGGAAATTTATTTATAGTCAAAAAAGATTTAAAAGCATTTTCTACCGCTGCGGTAATTAAACTGCTTTTAACATACCTTTTATTAACAAAAATACTTTGCCTATTTCTACTTCCGCGACTTATTTCTGCATTACCAATATATCCATGAACGGACATTACATCGCCCAACTTTTCAAAACTTGTAATATTGTCTACAACCTCTTTGCCATATATGTATCTGATGGTATCACAATGATTTGTAGAGCTATAGGTAGTTAAACCCTTTTTATCATTATTAATTAGCTTAAAAGAAATTTCATTGTTAGCAAGTGCAAGTCTTCCCAAAATATCTGATATTAAAGCGGCTTCTCTTTGAGGTGTTTTTAAGAACTTTTGTCTTGCCGGAACATTAAAAAATAGATCCTTAACTTCTATAGTTGTACCAATATTACATCCTATTTCTTTAACGTATATTATGTCCCCTGAGGACTGTGATATTTCTTTGCCCACCGTTGATTCTTTAGTTCTACTGCTTAATGTAGTTCTAGATACAGAGGCAATACTTGCTAATGCCTCTCCTCTAAAACCTAAGGTGTGTATATTATAGATGTCTTCAACATATTTTATTTTACTAGTAGCATGAGGCAAAAATGCCTTTTCTATATCATCTATATGTATTCCAGCGCCGTCATCAATTATTTTTATATTTTTTTGGCCACCCTCAAAAATCTCTACGATAATATTTTTCGCACCTGCATCTATGCTATTTTCTACAAGCTCCTTTACTACTGAGGAAGGGCGCTCTACCACTTCACCTGCAGCAATTTTATTGGAAGTTTCAACTTCTAATACATTGATTCTCATGATAACTCACATCCTTCGCTATCTCCATAGCAACTTAGCTGTTTTTATAGCAACTTGGCTCTATTAACTAACTCATATAGCTTATTAAAACCATCCATTGGTGTTAGATTAAGGATATTTATGTTTTTAATTTCCTTTAATATATTATCCTTCTCTATGTCCATAAAATTAATTTGAACAACCTCATCTTTCACTATATTAGGCTCATGAGCTATAGCTACTTCATCTCCCACAGTTTCAATAAGCTTTTTTTCATTCTTATTATTAGTTTTTTTGCTTGAAGTTTTCTTATCTATTAAATCAATTTCAGTATTATTAAGATTCTCTAGTACTTCTAAAATTTCATTCGCTCTGTTAATTACATCCTTTGGAAGCCCTGCCAGCTTTGCTACCTCTATACCATAGGATTTATCAGCTCCCCCAGGTACAATTTTTCTTATAAACACAATTTCATTTTGGATTTTCTTTACAGCTACAGAATAATTTTTAACGCCCTTAATCATACCCTCAAGTTTTGTTAACTCATGATAATGGGTTGCAAATAAGGTTTTACTCCTCAAGCTTAAATTCTTACAAATATACTCAATTACAGACCAAGCAATACTTAGTCCATCATAAGTACTAGTTCCTCGACCTACCTCATCAAGTAAAACTAAACTTTTATTAGTTGCATTTTGTAGTATATTGGACACTTCCCACATTTCTACCATAAAGGTACTTTTACCAGCAGCAAGATCATCTGAAGCTCCTATTCTCGTAAATATCTTGTCACATATGGATATATCAGCTGACGCGCAAGGAACAAAGCTACCTATTTGAGCCATAATAGTTATTAAGGCCACTTGACGCATATAGGTGGATTTACCAGCCATGTTAGGTCCAGTTATTAATAGTAGTTGATTATCTACAGTATCCATATATGTGTCATTTTCGATAAAAGTATTGGTAGGCATCATTTTCTCAACTACTGGATGTCTTCCCCCCACAATATTAAAAAGACCCTTTGTATTTATTTCAGGTTTTGTATAATTATTTTCAAGGGCAATTGTAGCAAGAGAGCTTAAACAATCAATTTCTGATATTAGCTGGGCAGTACTTTTCATTCTTTCAACATGCTTTTCAATATCTTCCCGAATACCTGTAAATACCTCGTATTCAATATTTACCAATTTTTCTTCTGCACCTAAAATCTTTTCTTCCATTTCCTTAAGTTCAGGAGTAATATATCTTTCTGCATTAGATAGTGTTTGTTTTCTTATATACCTGCCCTCAGGGATTAATGGAATATTCGCTTTTGTTATTTCTATATAATAACCAAACACTCTGTTATACCCTACTTTTAGGGATCTTATTCCAGTTATGCCCTTCTCATCATTTTCTAAGGTAGCAATCCATTCCTTACCGTGAGCCTTAGCCAGCCTCAGCTCATCTATTTCAGTATTTAAGCCCGCCTTAATAATATTTCCTTCTTTAATAGAAATAGCTGGATTTTCAATAATGGACTTATCTAAAGTATCATATATATCTTTTAAGTCATCTAAACCTAAATATATTTTCCTCATTAATTTGCTATTAAGTCCTTCTAAAATGGACTTAACCTTTGGTATTTTTTCTATAGAATTTTTAAGAGAAATCAGTTCTTTTGCATTAACATTTTTGGAAGAAATTTTTCCTACAAGTCTTTCTATATCATATATATCCGTAAGTACCTCTTTTAAATCTTCATGGGTGGATATATTATTTTTAAGTTCCGAAACAGACTCTAATCTTTCTTCTATTAAACTTTTATTTATTAGTGGTTGATCTAACCATTTTCGAAGCCTTCTAGCCCCCATTGCAGTACTGGTTCTATCTAATACCCAAAGCAGCGAACCTTTCTTAGTTTTGTCTCTTAGTGTTTCCGTCAGCTCCAAATTCCTTCTAGAATTCGCATCTAAACTTACATAATCTAAAATATCATAATATTCTATAGTATCTATGTGAGACAGAGAATTTTTTTGAGTATCCATAATATAGCTGAGAAGTCCTGTAGTACTCCTAAGTAATGCTTCAGACAGGGTGCTTTCACTAAAATTATGAAACTGGTTTTTTATTAAAGTATAGTCTGACCTTATAAAATAATCATTTGGATAAGATGAATAGGATACATTAAATCTTTCTTTGATGGCACTTAGCATCTCGCCTGATATATCCTCTGATACAATAATTTCTTTTGGACTAAATTTTGAAATTTCATCTAATATATTAACAAGGCTTAATTTAGTATCCGTGCAACTAAATTCCCCTGTTGATACATCACAAAAACAGAGTCCACAGAAATTAGTTTTTTTATCAATGTAAATACTCATAACATAATTATTTTTACTTTCTTCTAAAAAACCAGAATCAGTATAGGTTCCTGGCGTAATTATTTTAATTATATCTCTTTTAACTATGCCCTTTGCCACTGCTGGATCTTCTACTTGTTCACATATAGCAACCTTATATCCTTTAGCAATTAGCCTACCCACATAGGTACCAGCTGCATGGTATGGAATTCCGCACATAGGTGCCCTTTTTTCTAGTCCACAGTCACGGCCTGTAAGCACCAGCTCTAATTCTTTTGCTGCAAGCTCTGCATCTGTAAAAAACATTTCATAAAAGTCACCTAATCTAAAAAACAGTATACAGTCCTTGCAGGTTTCTTTTATCTCAAAATATTGTACCATCATTGGAGTTAATGCCACTTGTAATGCCCCCTTGCTTGTCTATGCGCCTAATATTTCTTCACCCATAAGTGAGAAAGAATGTGCGTTGGTTATTTGAACTGATACCAGCTCTCCAATAGCTTTGTAATTGCCTTCAAAGTTAACTAATTTTCCTGTTCTTGTTCTTCCAGTTAACTTGCTTTTATCATTTTTACTAAAACCTTCAACCAGTACTTCTACAATTTTTCCTACATATTCTATATTTTTTTCTTTAGAAGTTCTATTAACAACTTCGATTAATCTATTAAATCTTTCATGCTTAATTTTATCCGGTACTTGCTCGAGCATTTCATCTGCAGGAGTTCCTTTTCTTTTAGAATAAAGGTACATAAATGCTAAATCAAATTTTACCTCTTCCATAAGACTTAATGTCTCTGCAAAGTCTTCTTCTGTTTCTCCTGGAAATCCAACAATAATATCTGTACTGAGTCCAACATTCGGTAGTATATTTTTTATATTTTTAACTAATTCCAAATATTGCTGCCTATCGTAGTGTCTATTCATTTTCTTTAAAAGATTAGTTGAACCCGATTGTACTGGTAAATGAACTTGTTCACAAATTTTATCGCACTCAGCTATTACTTCTATTACTTCAATAGATAAATCCTTTGGGTGAGATGTCATAAATCTTATTCTCTCTAAATCCTCAATCTTGTTAATTCTTCTAAGTAACTCCGCAAAATTTATTTCAGGAATTAATCCCTTGCCATAAGAGTTAACATTTTGACCAAGTACGGTTATTTCTTTATACCCCTCTGAAACCAAAGTTTTTATTTCATTTATAATATCTTCTGGATTTCTACTTCGCTCTCTTCCTCTTACATAAGGAACTATACAATAAGTGCAGAAATTATTGCAACCATACATAATAGTAACAAATCCTTTTATACTACTTTCCCTGTCTATTGGCATTCCTTCGATGATATCTTCTTCTTTATCCCAGATTTCTACAATAGAAGGTTCCCCGCCTTGTATTCTTTTTAAGTACTCAGGAAATTTGTAAGCATTATGTGTTCCGATTATAATATCTACAAATGGAAATTTAGTGATTATATGTTTAGCCATACCTTCCTGCTGCATCATACATCCAGTCACTGCTATTATAAGGTTTGGATTCTGTTTTTTCATATTCTTTAGAGCTCCTATGTTTCCATCAACCTTTTGCTCTGCATTCTCTCTAACACAACAAGTATTGAAAATAATTATGTCAGCTGCTTCCTTATCCTTAGTTTTTTTATATCCCATAGGTATTAGCATGCCGGATAATTTTTCGGAATCCTCCTCATTCATCTGACAACCCCATGTTTCTATATAATAGTTAAGTATTTCATTCATTAGTGCATTCTCCTTTATAAAAAAAGTATTACTATCTACCTATTATATATAATTTATAGGTTTTTTTAAAGTCATTTTTTATAATTCAATATATTTATTCATTTAATTTATTTACTTGAAATATATGTTTCAAGTAGATTATAATATTATTAGTTGCTTTTGTATTGTAATATAGAAAAAAATTACATAAATATGTGGTTTTATATTTATCTATAATTTTCATTTGTTTAGCTTTTACATTAATTTTCTGCTTTTGGGTAAGCTACCTAAGAGGAGTGATTCTATATGTATGATGCAAAAAAAAGTGAAAATTCGAGAGATAAAAAATTACAATATGATTGTATTGGTGATAGAAGTTATTTTTATATGTGTGCCCATAGTAATATGGTAAATATAAAAGTACCCTATGTACCTGTTGAAATCATAATAAGAGAATTTAAGTAGTGTTTAAATTTAGGATGGGAGTCTTTGGGCCATGGCCCTTTAGTTCCATTTTCATTCTTTATCTTAATAAAGACATAAATAATAACACTCACCTATTTTTTATTTCAACAATAAAAGTTTAAAGCAAGTGTGCATTATAACAAAGAGGTATCTTAGTTAATTAAGATACCTCTTTATATTTTGTTATGGAAAAATTAAATTATAAAGATTGTCACTCATCTGCCACCGTTTTTAGAGGTTTAGTAGTCAATTACCATAAATTAAACATCATAGCAATAATTTAATTAACCTGATATAATATAATATGAAGGTAATATTTTATAAATTATAATTATATTTTTAGGGGGTATTTTTATGAACAAACCAATACTGTCAGAACATTTGAAGAAAAGGATGCCATCAGACGTCAGACTTGGTCAAATCAAATTTGATGAGCGCACAGTTAAACCTGCATTAGTTAATGTAGCAATTGGAAATGTTTCCCTACCAACAAATCCTGCTATGCAGAAAAGGATGTTTTCATTGGATGCACCTGAAAGTCCATTTGCAAAGGGTGTTGTAAGATATTCAGGTACTGCCGGCGTAGCTGAGGCTCAGGATGCATTTAAAAATATTCTAAAGTGCCAAGGTTTTGATACTAGTAAATTATTCGTTCAGGTAACTGATGGCGGATCCTCTGGTATGGAACTTTTATTACTGGGCGTTTGCGGAGATGCAGGCACTGATGATAAGCCTCTTATGATGATTGACCCAGCCTATACAAATTATATTTCTTTTGCAGAAAGAATCGGCCGTAAAACTGTTACAGTAAAACGTAATTTAGGCGCTGATGGCAAGTTCAGCCTTCCAGAGCTTGACAAAATTGAAGAAACCATTAAAAAGCACAATCCTGGAGCACTTCTTGTAATACCTTATGACAATCCTACAGGACAGCTCTACGACTATGCAACTCTTAAAGAGCTTGCTAAAATATGCGTAAAATATAATATGTGGATGATCAGCGATGAAGCTTATCGTGGACTGTTTTATGTTGACGGTGATCTGGTAAGCATTTGGGGAATCACTGATGCAGATGTACCTGGCATTGAAGGCAGAAGAATAAGCATCGATACCGCATCAAAGGTATGGAGTGCCTGCGGTTTAAGAATCGGAGCTTTAATCACTGATAATGAAGAGTTCCATACTCAGTCAGTAGCTGAATATACTGCTAATCTTTGCGCCAATGTAATAGGTCAGTATATCTTCGGAGCACTGGCTCATGAAAGTAAGCAGCAGATTGATGGATGGTGCAAAGGCCTTCGTGAGTATTACAAAAATATCATGTTTAAATTCTATAACGGTATGAGAGAACTGGACCCTGGTCTGATTGTTTCTAGCCCTGATTCATCTATATATTCAGTAGTCGATGTTAGAAATGTTGTAAAACCAGGATTTGATTCAATCAACTTTGTTATGTATTGTGCCCAGGAAGGTTCTGTGGACTGTGGCGGAGTAGAAACAACTCTTTTGGTAGCACCTATGAAAGGTTTCTATGACCTTAAACCAGGCCAGGCTAATCCAGGAAGCACTCAGATGCGTATCGCATTCGTAGAAACTCCAGAAAACATGGAAAAGGTTCCTGAGTTATTCGTTAAGCTTCTAAGGAAGTATGAGGAAGCACACTAAATAGCTATTAACATCCTTCAATTATAATAAGACAGTAATGGTTACACCTGCAGAAGGTTTTCATGCAACTAAGGGGCTAGGTATAAATGAAATTAGATTATCCTATTGCCTTAATACAACTGCATTAAAAGAAGCTATGGAAATTTTGGGAATAGCTCTTGAAAAATATATGGAATTAAATAGATAGACAATAATATAAAAGGAGGTAATCATTACCTCCTTTTATATTATTGTAGTCTAGTTTTTTGCCAAGTATATAATTCTCTTTTAATATTAAAACCAAGTGACCTATATAATCTAAAAGCATCAACATTATTAGAATCTACCTTAAGTGATACTTTAGAAAAGTCATTTTCCTTAGCTATATTTAGCAAATAGCACAGTAGCAGCTTCCCGTATCCTTCTTTTCTATATTTTTTTACAATTCCAAAATTCACTATTATCGCAATCTTATCTTCAACTATAATTTGACCATATCCAATCGGTATTTTGCCAAGCTCAATAAATATTGCACCCTTATCAAAATAATATTCCTGTGCTTCATCATAATAAATATCTTGTATATTTATGGGAATTCTATCCTCGTTGTTAAATATCTCATTTTGTAATAAACATCGTGTTTTTTCATCTTTATCCTTTTCTACTATAGAAAAATTAATGTTCTTAGGCGCGATGCTACTAACATATTCTGTGCAGGGTTTTTCAAGTTCCATAAATCCCTTAGCTCTTTTAAACCCTAGCTTACTTAAAATATCTATATTTACTTCATTATCTTCACATTCATAAGTTATTAAACTATCATTTTTCAGTGGACTAATTAATGTTTCATAATAATAAATTAAATTATTATCTCCCATTACATTAATTGAGTTAATTGAACTGTGACGCTTATTATGTTTTTCAAACCATATATAACCTATATAATTATTTTTTTCTAATAGTAGGTTTACGTTTTTCCTTAAAAACATTCTTTGGATAATATTGCTGTTATCGTACAGCTCAAAGAAATCTTTATTTGACAAACTAAAATTATTATTAAATTCGGAAACTTTTCTAAACTTATTAATGTTTTTTAAAGTTAGATTTATTGATTTATACATTTATCTTTACTCCATTAATTTTTATTTTAAATATATTTGATTACTTATAAAGTATAATACATTTCTAATTATAAATCTATTAATAACATTTTTACAATAAATTTATTATTTTTTATAAATATTCTTGTAAAAAAATCAAATAATCAGCAAAAAATTTCTCTTGATTTTCATTGTAGCTTAATATTCTGTTTAGTTTATGAAAATATTTAGTCTCTGACCATTTTTTTTGATCTATATATCTTCTTTGTCCTAATTTCCAAAATTTTTGCGGGAAAATTATTAATGCAAACATTATTTCTAAATCTTCTTTGCACAATCTATTAATAGAATTATAAGCTTCAATTAGAGCTTTAGCAAAATTAAAATCCCATCCACAAGATTGTTTAAACATCAATCTCCTAATGAGCCTTCCTAAATCACTTATTTGTAAATCAATCATAATACCATCAAGGTCAGTTATGAAATACTCTCCCTCCTTTTTAATTATATTCTTATAATAAAAGCTATTGTGACATATTGTCTTCTTATCATTTGCTACTTTTGATAATTTGTAATACTGTGACTTTTTCAGTATATCAATAGCTGACACTCCTCTATCATAGAAGTTATCAATTCCCTCTAAAAAAAGCACATCAAAATCATTTTTTATCCTTTTCCCAATAATTATTTTTTTGAATTTTTCAAGATTATTTAAATTACTAGAGAAAAGCTTTGGCCAATCCTTTAAATTTTTTCCTAAGTGAATTTTGTTGTGCTCAATTCTATTTGATATATTATGAAACTCAGATAAGAGCTTTGTACAATTTACAGCTTCATCAATATTAGTTAAATCACATTCATAGCCTTCTAACCATTCTGTTAAGTAAAATATATTACTTTTATAACTTACATAAAACGCACCCTCCTTTGTTCTAAAATACTTAGCTATATTGGGAAATCCATTCAATATTAGCTCCTCTGTTAAAATGCAACCACTCTTAGCTTTATTTCTTCCATGTTTTGTTTTCTTTAAACAGAAATTGCCAATAGCTGTTGTAATTTTGTATGCACCTCTAATTTTTTCTGCACTTACTAACTGGATATTATACTTATGCATTACGGTTATTAATATCTGCATTTCTTTATTTGTAATTATTTTAAAGCGCTCAACTGTCCTTGCATTCCCTTTCAATTTTTTCTCTCCCTATAATAGTGCTATTAAATTATATTAATTAAGTTTATTTAGTATTCAATAATTCGTAAATAAGATATTTATTTATAAACTATTTTGGCTTCCACAATTTCAAAAGTCCAATAAATTATAAAAAACGTGTATGCATAATTTATAATGCCACACGTTTTTATGATATATTATTTTTATATCAAATATTATAATTTTATAAATCTATTTACGGGAATTAATCTTTGTAATTGCTTCTTTAATAATCCAATCTGGTGTAGAAGCTCCTGCTGTGACCCCTATATTTTTTAATTTCGAATCTTTTATAAATTCGTCTGGTATACCTAATAGATTTTCTACATGTACTGTGTTTCCACAATTTTTTTTACAGATTTCATAAAGTTTTGTAGTGTTTGAACTATTAAACCCGCCAATCACTACCATAGCATCCACTTTTGTTGAAAGTTCCTCTGCAGATTTTTGGCGCACTTCTGTTGCACTACAAATAGTATTGAACGCCACTATTTCCTTACTTGTTTTTATAACCATAGTTAATACCTCTTCCCAAGTAGCTTGCCTTTCTGTTGTCTGAGATACAACGCATACTTTATTGGGTACATTAAAAATGGAGTCACCACTCTTAAGTATTAAAGCCGAATCATTACACCACCCATTGATTCCAATAACTTCAGGATGATTTTTATCTCCTACAATAATAATACTGTATCCCAAATCATAGTATTTCTTTACCTTCTTGTGAATGTTTTCTACATAAGGACATGTCGCATCTATTATATTAAGCTTGTGTTTCTTTAAAACATTTAACGTTTCTTCAGATACTCCATGAGATCTAATAATGATTGTATCATTTTCTTTTAAGCTATCAATATTATCAAGTTCTATGGGGAATATTGAATTCCCTTTTAAAAAATCTACAACATCGTTATTATGAATAAGTGGTCCTAGTGTATAGATTTCACTTTTGTACTTCTCTTTCATTTTTAAAGCCGTTTCTACTGCTCGTTTAACTCCAAAGCAAAAGCCAGCTGAATCTGCAAGTGTTATGGTTTTCATTCTGCCTCCTCCTTATTAACCCGATTTTCCTCAAAACACTGATTTTTAGAAGAAGATCAGTGTTTTTGAGAAAAGTCGGATTAAAATATCTCACAAAATACTAATTAATATTTTTAATATTTGAATTAATATAATTAATCATTTTTTGCGCTACTCCATCAATGTCTAAATCATTAGAATCAATTTCTATAGCATCTACGGCTTTTTTAAGTGGACTAACTTCTCTATGGGTATCAATATAATCCCTTTTTATGATATCACTTAAAATAGTGTCATAATCAACTTCTATATCCTTTGAAATTAGTTCTTGGTACCTTCTTTTAGCTCTCTCTTCACTGCTTGCAGTTAAGTAAAATTTAAAAGTAGCATCCTTAAGTACAACAGTGCCAATATCTCGGCCATCCATAATAACATTGAATTTTTTAGATATGTCTTGTTGTAATTTAACAAGAATTTCTCTAACTTTAGGCACCGCTGCATACTTTGAAACATTGTTACTTATAATTGGCATGCTTATCATATCTGTCAAATCTTCCTTGTTAACAAATAAATGGTCCTCCTCAAAATGCATTTCTAAAGATTCTACTGTTTTAACTAGGTCATCTACATTTTTTTCAGATATATTTGCATTCATAGCCTTTAGTGTAACTGCTCTATACATTGATCCTGTATTGATATACATAAGATCGAATTTTTCACCTATTATTTTAGCAATAGTACTTTTCCCTGCACCTGCAGGTCCATCTATCGCAACTGAAATTCTCATTATATTCCACCCGCCCTTTATAAACATGATAATATTAGTTTTCCCCTACATTATTTCCAGCTAAATAGCCTGTGGATAATGCTATTTGAAGGTTATAACCTCCTGTATATGCATCTACATCTATCATTTCGCCTGCAAAATAAAGATTATCAATTACCTTTGATTTCATAGTAGAAGCATCTATTTGCAACGTGTCTACTCCACCACTGGTTATAATTGCTTCTTCTATTGGGCGAAGCCCCTTTATGTTAAGAGGTAAATTTTGAAGTAAATTCACTAGAACTTTTCTTTCTTCTTTAGTAATAGAATTTACTTTTTTATTTTCATCAATATTAGATAATTGAATTATTGTATTAATTAATTTACTAGGAAGTAAATCATTTAATGAGTTCTTAAAATCTTTGTTTGCATATTTTAAGAAATCACTTTGAATTCGCTTATCAAGCTCAACTTCACTTAAAGCTGGTTTTAGATTTATAAAAGCTTTTAATTTTACTCCTTCTTTCACAAAACTACTGCCACTTAAAACAATAGGTCCTGAAATACCATAATGAGTAAAAAGCATTTCTCCAAATTCTTTATATATACTTTTATTTTTACTATCAGTAATCCTCAATTCTACATTTTTTAGAGAAAGACCTTGTACATCCGGAATCCACGTCTCCTCAACCTCTATTGGTACAAGAGATGGTCTAGGTTTAATTATATTATGTCCTAAAACGCGAGCATAGGATAACCCTTCTCCAGATGAACCTGTTTGCGGATATGATAGACCACCAGTACATAAGATAAAATAATCCCCTAATAGTATACTTCCATCAGAAAGCTCAACTCCAGCAATTTTTTGATTATCTCTAATTAATTTTTTAACTTTTGTGTTTAATAGCACTTCAACATTTTTATTTTTTAATTCCATATTAAAGGCTTTTATAATATCTGAAGACTTATCTGACTCAGGAAATACTCTATCTCCTCTTTCGACTTTAAGGTTAACTCCCAATTCTTTGAAGAAATTCATTGTATCTTCATTAGTAAATGAATATAGTGAACTATATAAAAAATGCGGATTACATGGTATATTTTCAAAAAAATCACCTATATCCTTCGCATTTGTAATATTGCATCTACCCTTACCAGTTATATAAAGTTTCCTTCCTAATTTTTCATTCTTTTCAATGAGTACCACATCGTGTTTTGATGAAGCTGCAACAGCTGCCATCATCCCTGCTGGTCCTCCTCCAATAATAATTATTTTTGACACTTAATCACTCCCTTATAATACTTACTATTATAACTTATAATATTGACCAAAGCTATAAGCTATAGTATATTTTGCTTAAATCAAGTGTTATCAATGTATATAATAGTAATGCACAAAAGAAATATTATCAACATAACATAAAATAAAAGTGGCTATTTAGTCACTTTTACTTGTGATTTAGAAATAGTGGCTGTGATTACTATTCCAAGTATAATGTATGAAAAAAAGCTTACTATAAATGTACCTAATCCCCTTGACCATGTGGGCGTAATTGTTCCTGAAAGCATAAACACAATGTTTATTAGTAACCATAAAACTATACCTGTAATTGTTCCTGAATAAATAAAGTTAATTGTGAATTTTTTGGATAATATTTTCGATATTATCCAACCAACAAAACCAGTAATCAATATATGCATAATCCAACTTGAAACAGAATTTGTTCCTGTTTCTCCAAAGTTTATTACTAACATAATAAACCCTCCTAATACACCGCCTAAAAAACCTGATACCCCTCTTTGCATAATAAATTCCTCCTATTCAGAGAAAGTAAATTTATATTAACTCTAAATAATATTTTGCTTAATTTATTGTAAATTATACTTGGTAAAATTTTAGTTTTATTATACTCCTCTACATTAAAATTCTTTCTATAAATCACAATAAATAATGATTCCTAATCATTGTTACCATCATATAATTTAACAGTAAAAATTGGAAAAGTCCAAACTTTACTGCACCATAGTTTCCTAAATCGTAGCAAAATAAAAACGTCACAAACTTATATAGCTTGTAACGTCTAATATGAACACTAAGTCAGAATTCTTCAGATATTATATACCTAAGGATTCACAACCTCCACATTAACAAGTTTAATTCCATCCTTTTGTATATCCCAGATTCCTTTAACGTATCCAAGAGTTTCCGCATTACTTGTTCCGATTACTCTTTGAGAACTTATTAGTTGATATTTACCATTAACAGCTTTAATCTCAACATCGCTTAATGGATTTCTCATACCAGAAGTGTTTTGCATAAGTTTTCCTTCCTTATTATATAGATTAAATTCTATATAGACATCTTTCATACTACTTATATCTAATGAATAGGTTTTATTACTTTCTTTAACATTAACATCAACTTTGAACCCATCTTTAAATTGAACATCATATTCTAATCCATAGTTAAATTTCTCTTGATCAAGTAAATTAGTAACCTTATTATCTTTTAATGATATTAAGCTATATGCTTGCATCCCACCACTTCCGCCACTTGGAATAGTAACAAGTAATTCGTAAGCTTTATCATTGTTTAAATCTCCTGCAAACAATGTTGGAGTATATCCAGAATTGTTTTTACTAACAGGAATTTCCTTAACCTTGTTAGTTTTAGAATCATAAACCTCAAGACATATATTATCTACATAAAGACCAGATAAATTAAGATCAGAGATGCCTGTTAAGCTTATAAACTCTTTTATTCCATTTCCATTAACATCGGCCTCAGTTTGAGCAAAAACATGTTTTAAACTTACTTTATCAGCAGCTAGTTTTATATTTTTACCATCCCATTTCCACTCAGATTGTAAATATCCAAGTGTATCTGCATTACATGTTCCCACTATGCGTTGAGAAGCAATTAGTTCATATGTCCCATTTTTATCTGTGTCTACTGGTGTTAATTCTCCAAATCCATTCAACCATGGTTCAATGTTTTCTTTTGATTTTCCATCTTTATCATATATATTTAATTCTATATATTGCTGTTTATTAGGTGATAAATCAATTTGAAAAGTTTTATTTAAATTTTTGCTACTTAAGCTTGCCATAAAGTTATCTTCAAACTTACCTGTTAAATCTATTTCACTGCTACTTTTTTTGCTATCCCAAAGTACACTTAGCTTATTTTCCTTAAGATTAACAATAGAATATTCGATTATTCCACCGCTTCCACCCGTTGGCATTTTTACAAATATATCAGGCGTTCTATCTTCATTAAAATCGCCTAAAAATATTGTAGATTGATATCCACCACTATCTTTTCCTAAGGATGATTTTATAAATTTTTTAGTCTTTCCATTTTGAACTATTATATTTAAGTTCTCAAAATATATATCATCCTTATTTGTTTTTGTTCCTGTTAAAATCACATTGTCTTTTATTTTATCACCTGTTATATCAACGTATTTATAATCTGAAACATAAGTGTTTTTACTTAATTTTAGTTCAGGTATTGATATAGGTGAACCTATTTTATAGTTTGGTTGTTTCGGTATTGTAATACCTTGAGCGCTTATTGTAGACCCTGCAATAATAAGTGAGCCTAAAAGTATAGATGATAGAGTTAATCTTTTATTTTTCATAGTTATTCCTCCATTAAAATTCATTACTTTATATACCAATAGTATCATGTGTATTTATAAAAAGGTTTACAAATTAGGTATAATCCAGTTACAAAATAGCAACAACTTTATTTGAATACAATTATAAATAATATAAGGTTGAAAAACTCTATACTAAAGCATTAATCATACATTACACCTGAAATATAATTTAATATACTTATCATGTTTTTTATTAATCAAACAAAAACCTTATAGAATATTCAAATAAGAATTCTAGAAAAAACCAGGAATTCAGGAAGATATTCTTCTCTAAATTCCTGGTTTTTTTACTGACCCAAAGCATTAATAGTAACATTACCTGAAGTTGTGTCTATTTTTATTGTTTTATTTCCATTACCTACAGTTCCTTTAATTTCATGCTTATCCGCTTCTCCTGTTACTGTTATAGGAAAGTCATTTTTAAGATCACCTGACGTACTATCAAAATCCAATTTAAACTCTGATTTTTTAGGAAGTTTTAATTCCACATCACCAGAAGTAGTATCTATATTAATATCATTTCCAAAGTCTTTATAATTAAATTTAAATGAGCCTGAAACTGATTCTCCTAATATATCTCCTGTAATATTTTCTATTTTTATATCTCCTGAAGTTGTATCAAATTCATTTTTTTTGCTTAATAGAGATTTTACATTTACTTCACCAGAAGTACTGTCAAATATTGTTTCATTAGTTGTTAATACGTTTATCTTAGCATCTCCTGATGTTGTATCAAATTTAAATTTATCTAACTGCAGGTTTCCTATAATAGCATCCCCTGAGGTTGTATCTATTTTTAAATTGTTTTTATACCTTTCCGGAATATATATATCTAACTTTGCTTTCATACTTCCGTTTAGACTTAACATAAAAACAGGATACTTTATTAATATATCTAAATTATCCTCATTTAGATTGGTTTCTAAATATGCTACTGTTTTTTTCGATTTTGTATTACCATAAAAATGAACTTTTATTTTATCTTCTTTGGTAGTGATAATATTTACATCTGTGCTTACCGTTTCTACATTTATAGTTTTAATATTTTCTTTGCTAAATTCCTTTGTAGTATTAATATTAAATTTATCACTAGATGAGTTAGTATTTACCTGTGCTATTTCATTACCGGATTTTATAATTCCGAGTTTATACTCAAGGACGTACCCTATGCCCCCTAGTATTATTGAACACATCACTATAATTATTAATCCCTTTATAATTTTTTTCTCATTAAATTCTTTCATAGTTTTGCCCCTCTTTCCCATTAATTATTTTGATATTTGTTTTTAAATATTTAATAGTCTCTTTATATAGCCATCTGGTTAGATGTTTACAACCCATAAACATTAAAGCACCTAAAGCACTGAGACCTATACCCATTGAAATACTTATTACCCAGTTTACATCCATGGATATATACTGTGGAAATATTGATTTAAGAAATGTCCCTAAAACTGCCCCTACTCCACTTATGGTGAATCCAAAAGCTGTTGCATATAATGCTATAAGTACTCCAACAATAGCTATAAACGGTCCTAACAATATTATATTAAAAAATCCTAAGCCAACTGCTGCAATAACAGCTCTACCAATATTTCTTGAAGATTTTGTATTTTGTGCTTTCTCAATCATATAATTTGCTCTTAACTGTTTTGCAATAGTTTTAGGTTCTCCAAGAGATAATGCTATGTTTTCTTCACTTCTCCCTTGTTCTATACCTATGGTAAAATATTCATCATAATCCGTTGAAATATCTTGTTTTTCCTCTTCAGGAACATTAGTTAAGTTTCTTGAAAGTTCTTTCATAAATTCATTTTTATTCATATTTTTGCCCCCATTATTATTCTATTTTTAAAACTTTGCTCACTGTGATTACAAAATCTAACCACTCATTTTTTAAATCTTCTTTTGTATTTTTCCCCAGCTGCGTAATGCTATAATATTTCCTTGGTGGTCCTTCTTGTGATTCTTGAAGATAAGTAGTTACAAACCCATCACTTTTTAATCTCCTAAGCAAAGGATATATGGTTCCTTCTGATATATCTATATCTTGCGAAATTTCATTTACAAGTTCATATCCGTAACAATCTCTACCATCAAGCACGGATAACACACATAATTCAAGAACACCCTTTTTAAATTGTACATTCATTAATTCACCTTCTTTTGAATTTTTTACCTTAATTGTATGATAACACAGGCTATTATACATTGCAAGATACTGATTAAAGTTTATTAGTCTTTTATACTTAGTTTAGATTTTTATTGTATTGCTTTTATTTTTTTATTATATCTATGTCACTTAACACTTAATTTCATATACTATAATTAATATATGTTTTTAGGGGGTCTTTATTATATTAAAAACAATAAATCTAAGTTACCCCAGACAATCCGTAGTAAATATCATTAATAATTCTATCTTTAAATCAAAACTAAAGGATACTAAATTTAATAAAACCCCAACTATAATAGGTTGTATAATGGGCGGTATATTACTAAACCAGAATTGCGTATATGCTAAAGGTGTTACGCAGGAAGGTACGGAAGTAATTAATTTTTTATCTATATTAGGACCAGCAACATTACTTACAGCAGCAGAAATCTACAAGGTAAGGTCTTCTATAAAAATCTACATGAAGAATTTAAAATTAATTGCAAGAAAAAACGACAAATAATAAAACTTGTCGTTTTTTTCTATATTTATTATATTGTTGTACTATTTTATTCCGATAAGAGAAATCAATCCATGTGTAAATCAACGTTATAGTTTTTCAGTTCCATATTTCCTGCATTTCTTTACACTCTTCTAATAAATCCATTAAGCTCCCTTGCGCTTCAATGTTTCCATCTTTCATTAATATAATGTTATCTGCTTGCTCCATTGCAAATCTTTTATTGGATACAATTATACAAGTCCGTAGATTATCTTTAAAAAGTCTCCTCCAAAGTGTTTTTTCTGTTTCTATATCTAATGCACTAGATATATCATCAACCACAATTAATTGCGCATTACGTACAAACATACGAGCTGCTGCAACTCTTTGTAATTGTCCCCCTGATAGTTTTACTCCCTTAGAACCTATCACTGTGTCTAATCCATTTTCCAATTGCTTTGTGTCTTTTTCTAAAACTGCTAAATTTATTAGTAGTCTTTGCTTGGAGCAATTGCAGTAGAGTTTAAAAATATATGAAACATATAGATACTCATAATAACACCACCCCTATACCAACTTATATTTTACATTCTTTTTCATATTTTAACATATTTAGTTTTGATTGTAAATCATTAAGGATACTTATCTATCAAGAGGCTTGTTCAATTCTTCTGTACCCGGGGATACAAATCTTCCATCCCTTATGCAAAGCCCATAAATAGTTCTGTAGTAAACTTAAGTATATAAAAAAGAGCTTTATCTAAATGATAAAACCCCTTCTTCTAAAGCCACATATCTTATAGCTTATTAATAATATTAAGTGCATAATACTATTTCAACTTACTATTTTTCTTTTTCAGAACTCTTTTTTCCATAAAGGTTATGTAGTATTGAATCGTATTGCCCTAATTTATCTGCGAGCATATGCCAATTCTTATGTTCAGCATTTGCCACATTGCTTTGATTTTTTTCAACGTTCTCAAGCCTTAAACTAATATCCTTAATATCCTTTTGCATTTGTATTAACATTTCTTTTATTTCATTATCCATGATTATCTCCTTCTTAGCTTCTATATTATATCTAAATTTATTATACATTACTTTATACCTATGGAATAGTTGTTCTCGTAGCAACTGTTTGCTGTAGTTCAGAATTAAGGTAAAAACTCTATTGGTGGCTCCTGAACAAAACCAAAATAGTGTGCAAGTGCATTAACTATTCGTTCAGAAGCTTTACCATCACCAAACGGATTTTTTGCATTTGCTATCCTAGTATATTCATCATCATCTATCAATAACTTATGCGTCTCCTCATATATAGCTTCTTCAGTGGTTCCACATAATATAGTAACACCTGACTCTACACCTTCAGGTCTTTCTGTTGTATCGCGCATTAGCACTAATGGTTTATGAAAAACAGGACATTCTTCTTGAAGTCCACCTGAATCACTCATAACTAGATATGATCTTGATATTAAGTTAATCATATCACGATAATCTATTGGATCTAATAAAATTATCCTCTCATGATTTGATAATATAGATTTAGCTGTTTCTTGCACTATTGGGCTTAAATGCACAGGATAAATCATAGTAATATCTGGATGATCATTAACTATGCGACGCATTGCTCTAAACATCTGTTTCATTGGCTCACCATAATTCTCACGACGATGTGCCGTTACAAGTACTATTCTCCTTTCATAATCAATACTTCTCAGTCTTGGTTCTTGAAAACAATAGTCTGGTTCATGCATTGCCATAGCTGAGTCAATCTGTGTTTGGCCAGTAACATATATGTAATCTGAATTAATTCCTTCTCTTAACAAATTCTCTCGATTTACTGAAGTGGGCGCTAAAAAAACACTTGAAATAACATCAATAATACAACGGTTAATTTCTTCTGGCCAAGGTGAAGTCTTGTTAAATGATCTAAGCCCTGCCTCAACATGAGCTACGGGAATTTTACTATAGGTAGCTGCAAGTGCAGCACTTACGGTAGTTTGAGTATCTCCATGAACTAAAACTAAATCCGGCTTTTCCTTAGCAAATATTTCATCTAAGCCTGTTATAACAGTAGATGTGACATAAGAAAGTGTTTGCTGTACTTTCATAATATCAAGGTCTATATCTGGCTCTAAATTAAAAGCATTTAGGGCTTTTAACAACTGCTCTTTATGCTGACCAGTTGAAATAACTATTGTTTCAAACCAGTTTGGATATTTTTTAAGTTCTTGAATTACTTTTCCCATCTTTGTTGCCTCTGGTCTAGTACCAAAAATAACCATTATTTTCTTTTTAGTTTCTTCTTTCATGACTATACCTCTAACCTTTCTTTCAATTAAGTAATTATTATTTGAATTTATCGGAGCCAATATTATCTGTAAAATCTGTAAATTCTTCTACCATATTTAAAGAGTAAATCCTATAGAGTTATTTCTACAATAATTCTATTATACTTAGATAAGCCCCTAATATCAACCTAATTATCCAAGTTTCGGATTTAAATAACTTAGATATTCATAATTGTATTCATTTCAAAAAAAGAACATTTCCTAAATTAGTGGGACTAATTAGGAAATGTTCTTTTGAAAAGCATGCAGGGTTATCTTATTTTTTATAGAATTTCTTTATAGTTTCACAAACAAATTCTACTTCTTCTTCAGTTATCTCTGGATATATAGGAAGTGCCATAATGTTCTCCGCTATTCTTTCAGCTACTGGGAAATCACCTTTTTTGTATCCTAAATATTCAAAGCATTTTTGAAGATGAAGTGGGATTGGATAATAAATGCTTGTTCCTATGTCATTTGCTTTTAAATATTCTGAAAGTTCATTTCTTCTTTCAGCTAATATGTTAAATACATAATAAACAGGTTTTTGATTTCCTTGAATTGTAGGTATTTTAATAAACTCACAATCTTGTAATCTATCTTTATATAATTTTGCAATACGATCTCTGTTACTAATTGCATCATTTATATATTTTATTTTTACTTGTAAGATAGCAGCTTGCATTGAATCCAGTCTTGAATTATATCCAATAAAATCATAATGATACTTTTTAGACGCTCCATGAACTCTGTACATCTTAGCAAGACTTGCCAAGTTGTCATCATTGGTTACTATCATACCTGCATCGCCATATGCTCCTAGTGTCTTTGTAGGGAAGAATGAGAATACACCAAAATCTCCTATAGTACCTGCATGTTTATATTCTGATCCATTGCCTTTGTATCTCATACCAAAAGATTCCGCAGAGTCTTCTAAAACCCTTAAATTATGTCTACTAGCTATATCCATAATTTTATCCATATCACCCATTTGTGAAAATAAATGGATTGGAATAATTCCTACAGTATCCTTTGTTATTTTTTCTTCTATTTTGGTGGCATCTATACTAAAAGTTTCTTCATCAATATCAACGAATACAGGCTTTGCTCCATTCTTTGCAATGCAAGATGCTGATGCAAGGAAAGTAAAGGGTGAAGTTATTACTTCCGTGCCCTCTTTAAAACCTAGTATGTCAGAAGCCATTACTAAGCCATCTGTTCCTGATGCAACACCAATTGCATATTTAGCTCCAGTAAATTCTTTAACTGCTTCTTCAAAGTCAGTTACCTCTTTCCCAAGCATTGATACTCCTCTTTCCATAAGTCCTAGAACAGCAGCATCGAATTCTGCTTTTTTCTCCTGATATTCTCTTGTAGGTGTATAAAATTTAACTTTCATGGTATAACCTCCGATTTATAATTATTGTTTAGCCATTATTTCGTCAGCACATCTTATTACTTCTTTAACCACATACTGCGCATCTTCTAATTTAAGTGTTGAGTATACTGGAAGGGTTATTTCATTTGCATACTGATTATATGCATTTGGATAATCTTCTATAGAATAACCAAGATTTTTATAAAGTGTAAACATTGGCAGCGGTGTAAAGTGAACATTGGTAGCTATGCCTATATCTGCTAGTTTTTGTATCAGTTCATCTCTTTGAATCTCAGTAAATCCTTTTAATCTTAGTGGATATAGATGATATGAAGTCTCTTTATTTTCATCTTTTGTAAAAGGAATTATGGCCCAAGGTTTAGTCCCAAGAGCTGTGGTATATACATCAAAAATAGTTCTTCTTTTTGTAAGCATTCCTTCATATCTTGCAATCTGTGCAAGTCCTATAGCTGCATTGATATCTGTCATATTACATTTAAAGCCATCTGTAATAATATCATATTTCCAAGCTCCTGCTTTCATCTTAGACAAAGCATCCTTTGACTGACCATGAAGAGAATTAATTTTAAGCTCTTTCTTTAAATCTTCCTTGCCCTTAAAGTTATTATCATTAAAGGTAATAGCTCCGCCTTCAGCTGTTATTAAATTTTTAACCGCATGGAAGGAGTAAACATGAAAATCAGCCTGCGTTCCAACTTTGTTTCCTTTATATGTTGCTCCAAATGAATGAGCTGAATCTGATATAAATATAATATCTTCTCTGTTTTTTTCCTTAAGCACTGCTTTTATAGCATCATAATCTACAGGAACCCCTGCAAAATCTACAGTAATTATTGCTTTTGTTTTAGGCGTAATTGCCATAGCCATTTTTTTCTCATCTATTAAAAAGCTACCTTCTTTAACATCTACAAAAGTTGGTTTAATTCCTCTATGAACTATTACACTTGCTGTAGCTGTATATGTGTAAGGTGTTGTAATAACTTCGTCACCATCTGAAATGTTATAAACCTTTAATATAAGTTCTAAACCCGCAGTTGCACTTGATAGTGCTACTGCATTATTAGCATCGCAATATTTCGCAATTTTATCTTCAAACTCCATGGTCTTTGGTCCCGTTGTAATCCAACCTGAATCTAAAACCTCCATTACGAGCCTTTTCTCTTCCTCTGTTATGTCTGGTGGTGAAAAAGGAATATTTTTAATTTTCATATATATCCTACCTTTCAAACTAAATTTTAAATTTAAACTATTTGTAATTTATTTTTTACTTAAATCTTATAATTAACCCACAAAAGCTAAAAAATATAGCATTTATGAAATTTTTAGTTATATACTCTTTTGTGCTTTAAAAAAACCTGTATCCTTAGTTATGTAAATTCCACCTTCTGTAGTAATTTTGTCTTTTAAATATTTGTTAAGCTCTTGAAGTCTTTCACTATTAAAACTTTCACGTACATTCCCTGGCATCGAGAACATATAATCAATGATAGGTGCTTTCTCTGTTACAATTAAATTATCTTCATATCTTTTCATTTCTATATTATCAAACCATTTTTTTAATTTTTCAGCACCATTTTCCAGCTTAAATCTTGAAGTAATATCTGAGCTTTTAATATCCATTGTTTCTGATTTAAACTTAGACATAATGTCTCTAATTTCCATCATATGATTTTGTCCAACAGTAGAAGAATAAAAATATCCACCGGGCTTTAATACTCTATATATTTCTGACAGCGCCTTTTGAATGTCGTCTACATGATAAAGCATATGGTTTGCTATTACAACGTCAAAACTACCCTCATCATAAGGTATATCCTCCGCATCTATAATTTGAAACTTAAAATTCTCTGATTTTTTTCCTAAATTTATCTTAGCATCACTTAACATTCCTTTTGAAAAATCACTTAATGTAATATCTAGGTCTTTAGGTATTCTATCTTTATTTTTCTTCCACAAATTAGCATCTCCACATCCAAGCTCAAGAATGCTGCATTGGTTAGGTAGATTTAACCCATCAAAATACCATCTCATCCATCCATATTTGTTTACACTAAACATCTCATGAATGTTTATCCTGGCTCTTAAATTTGATGCGTTTTCATACTGCTCAATTAACCTTTTATCAGAATTAATTACATTGATAATGTTGGTAAATTTATCCCAACTTACATTTTGTTTGTTTTCCATGTCAATGGCTTCATCAATAGCCTTAATTACCATAAAAGTATGTGCAGCTCTTTGTTTCATAATTTTCTTTTGAATTTCTAAAGATTTCACAAAATTTTCGTCAGTAACATCATTTTCAGTTATTTTCTTAATTTCGTCCAGGGAGAATCCAATAAATTTCAAGGTTAAAATTTGTTGAAGCCTTGCAAAGTCTTGATTACTATACAATCTGTGCCCTGCCGCGCTGTAGGAACTAGGCTTCATTAAACTAATTTTATCATAATATCTAAGTGTTCTTAAGGTAACACCTGCTTTTTCTGCAAATTCACCAATTGTGAAAAAATGTGATTCATAATTTTTCAATGTTATCACCCCTTGTGGAACTTAGACCATAAATATGTTTAGATTTATCCTTCTATAGGTATATTAACACATTACGTTACGTCATGTGCAATAGTTTTTTTAAAGAAATTTAAGAATTTTTAAAATAATGATATATACTATAAAAATAAAGCTAAGTGATTATGTGAGTTTATCTCGCAAAATCACTTAGCTTTATTAAAATTTACTATATAACAAGTTCTTTCTTATCAACATTAGAATTATATAATAATCCTACGAGGATCAATACCCCACCTATAATTTTTCCTTTTGAGACAAACCCAGCCCTAAAATAATCAATAAGTATACCTGTAAAAAGCTGTCCTATGAATATCAGTAAAGTAGTATATATAGTAGGAATTTTAGGAATTACAATGTTAGAACTTGCAACAACTGCAACCCCTATTATTCCACCTAAAAAAGCCCATAATGGTATTTTAGTAAAATTGCCAATGGATAAGTTTATAAAATTGCTCACTATAACAAACAATAGTATAGTAGTAACTAATCCTACAATATAATTTACAAGAGTTCCTTGAAAAACCCCTATTTTTTTAGATAAATGTGAATTTATAATCATAGATAGTATAATAAAGCAACCACCCAACGCTGCTAAAAATATATATAACATATTCTTTCTCCCCTTTCTAATATAATATCATTGTAACTAACCCCAATAGTACTATTAAAAATCCAATAATTTTTTTCTTTTTAAATTTATAAACATTCAAGCCAAACAGGCCATAATGATCTACAAAGCTAGCTAATGTTAATTGTCCAAAAACCCCTAAAGATAATGTTAACGAAGCTCCAAGAATATTGAAGCATAAATTATTCAAAAACACCACCCAAACTCCTATTAACCCACCACTAAATAAGTAAATTGGAATGTTCTTAGTTATCTTAACCTTTTCTTTTTTTATTATTAAAATAATAATTACAGCAATAAGCCCTACTATATGAATTATTAATAATGCTTGATATTGATCTGTATAATTTACCAAAACACCGTTAAACGTTACCATTATGGTGATTATTATACCTATAAATATTGCAGACGCTTTATACATTTAATTTCCTCCGTTCTCTAATTGTTCATTACACTTCTTTGATAAGACTAGCATAAAAATTTCTAGTTCTATAGGACACATGTCATATTCCCATTAATTTATTATACAAAACTAAAATAAACAATTATAATAAGTCTTAGATACATTATAAATCATTTTTTCTTTCCAGATTACTACGAGGAGGCCACTTAAGTGAAACGTATATATAATCAAACTAAATTAGATAATTACATAGAAAAATATAATATTGAAGATTTCTTCGGAGTAGATATGAAAAAATATATGGAGCTACATATTTTTGATAAAGGAATCCACCTTTTCAAAACAAATGAACAGGTAGATTATTTCTATTTTCTTGTAGAAGGTAAAATAAAAGTATATACCGTCCTGAAAAATGGTAAATCTCTACTTTTTCGATTATATAAACCCCTAAATATAATTGGAGAAGCGGAATTTATTGATTGCAATACAGCTAGTTCAAACATTGAAGCAATAACTGAATGTTTGTGCATTGGAATATCTATGAGTAATATAAGAAAATATGCTGTTGATGATCCAACTTTTCTAAAGTGTATGTGCAGGAGCCTTGGCAAAAAATTTATGAGCTCTTCTATCGCCAGTTCAATAAATATACTCTATCCCCTAGAAAACAGATTATCAAGTTATCTACTTGCTATTGCACCAGAAAATAGTGAATATTCAAATTTAGATGGCGGAATAATAACAGATAAATTTACAGAAATGGCAGATTTGCTTGGTACAAGCTATAGACATTTAATCAGAACTATAAATAAATTATGCGTTGAAAAGATAATAAGAAAGGAAAAAAATTCTATTGTAATTTTAAATATAAATGCATTGGAAAAACTTGCAGGCGATTTGTATGAATAAAGGGTACATATTGTTACAAGCTCATTTGCTTATAACAATATGTACCCTTTTTTTTATTTTTCCAAAATAGCAATGCTATTTCATACCATTCATTTTACCCTTTAATGCCTTAACTCGCCCATTAACATAATTCATAAGTTCTTTTTTGTTCTCTTTTATCTCATTTGGAGCGCTAGTAACCATACTAATTATATCTAATTTGTTACCTTTTATTTCTTTGGCAATTTCATAGGCTAAGTACTTATTTTTCATTTTCCAATATGTAATGTTAAATTGATCTGCTTGACGTTTATTGTAATGCCCTTTTTCAATACCAAACTGAAATAAATCTGCTGCTGATTCTAATTCCTCTAAATCTTCAACCTCTAAAGTCTCATTAACTAATTCCTGAAATGTTTTCATTTTAGCTCTCCTTTTTAACAGGTAATATTATGGTTTGATTATATTATCATTGATATACTTAATATCACCTACTTGTTTGTTTTAAGAAAGTCACCCTTTACTAAATCTTTCCCACAACTTTTATATTTTAACACATATTAAAGAATATTTAAATTATGATTATAAACAAATTTATAATTCCCTAGTTAATAAAATATATTCCAGTGTGCCATTATTTTATACGTACAATAATAGAAAGTTTAATAGTTTACTGGTTGATATTAATTTTATATAGTAAAGTAAAACCGTTAAAGTATTATTATTGTAATAATTTTTATGTTTTATTCTCAATAAACACCAAATTAAAAATTTTAATAATCACTAGTTATTTTTGTTATAATAGCTAAATAATATAAGGTAGATAATTAGATTATCTACCTTATATTATTTCATAGCATCTAATAAATTGACCTGATAATTGCTATTTATTCGCTTTTTCCACCCTAATAGCTTTTCCCTTTATTGTTCCATTTTTAAGGGCTTCTAATACTAACTTGCCCTTTCCGCCCATAATATCTACATGAGAGAAGTTATCTTGAATATCGATAATGCCTATATCCTCAGAAGTAACACCTTCAATATTGCAAATAGTTCCTACAATATCTACAGTCCTTATTTTTTTCTTTTTACCTGCACTGAGATATAATTTCATTATATCACTACTAAAATTAGATGCTTTAGTCTTTTTAAGAATAGGCTTAGCATCATGTTTTTCATAAAATGCCTGCCTGAACGGTTCTGATTCTTCTTTTGTTGGAACTTCTGCTTTTGGTATCTCCATACCAATATACTGTTCTATGGCTTGTAAGAATTTGCCTTCATAGTGAGTTGCAAAGGTTATAGCTTTTCCTTTTTTTCCTGCACGTCCTGTCCTACCTATTCTATGTACGTAATTACCTTTTTCTAGTGGTAAATCATAATTTATAATATGAGTTATGCCTTCCACATCAATACCTCTTGCAGCAACATCTGTTGCCACTAAAAATCTAAATTCACCTTTTTTAAATCTTTCCATGGCATCTAATCTATCATTTTGAAGCATTCCTCCATGTATTTTAATACATGAATAATAACGATTTTTCATTTGAGCAGTTATTGAATCAACGTTTTCTTTTGTTCTACAAAATACTATGCAAGAATCTGGACTCTCAATATAAAGTATTCTCTTAAGCGCACTGAATTTCTTATCTTCCTCTACCTCATAGCAAACTTGATCAATTTTATCAACGGTCAAATTCTCAGGATTTATTTCTATTTTAACAGGTTTCACCATATATTTAGCGCAAATTGCTTCAATAGATTCTGGTATTGTAGCTGAAAATAACATAGTAACTCTATTTTTGGGAACAGCTTTGATAACCGCTTCTACTTGTTCTATAAATCCCATGCTAAGCATTTCATCTGCTTCGTCTAATATTAAATATTTTACCTTGGCTAGATTAATAGTGCCTCTTTCAATATGATCTAGGGTCCTTCCAGGCGTACCAACTACTACGTGCACTCTTTGTTTTAACTGTTTTACTTGCATTGCTATAGGTTGTTTACCGAAAACGGCTATGGCCCTAATTTTTTTATACCTACCTATTTGTGTTATATCCTGGCTTACTTGAAGTGCTAGTTCTCTAGTAGGTGTTAATACTAATGCTTGAGGCTCTGTTTCCTCTATATCTGCACTTTCACAAAGCGGAATAGCAAAAGCTGCTGTTTTTCCGCTACCCGTTTGTGATTTTACTATTATATCACTACCTTTTAGAGCTATAGGTATTACCGCAGCTTGAACCTCTGAAGGGTTTTTATATCCTAAATTAACAATTGCTTTTAATATTTCTTCACTAATATTAAATTCCTCAAATTTTATGTTACTCATTTTAACTTCCTCTCTTGTTTCATATATAATTTTTAAGCATAACTTAAATATATTTTTAACTCATAAGTTTATATTATACCATATTTAGACACACAATTTCTATTGCAAATTTTAACATTGAACAAATTTAATTATTTACATATCTCTAATTTCAATAAAAAAGGGATAATGAATGTCCTCACTATCCCTTTATATAGGTACCTAATTGGTTTACTCACATGGATATATATAATTGGCTGCACAACGAACGTCTAATTCTTCAGGGTCTTCAATATCCGCTGGAAGTACAAATACTAGTTTACGGCGAATAGTACCACATGGATTGCATCCATCATCTTTACATAATGTTGTGCAAAAACCTCTAAAAGCGAGTATTTTATGGCACTTATTATATATAATGCATGCAACACATACCTGTTTTCCAAAGCATACGTTATTTACTTGTATTCTTACAGTTAGTAATTTAGCACCATGTTTTTCCATATCTACCGGATCTACATTAATAGTATGACATAAATCACAATCACATTGATTATTATTTGAACAATCTGGTTTATAATCTTTTTCATCTCTACCCATTTTATAAAACTCCTTTTTGTGTAAATTTTAAAAAAGACAGTACGCATTAATACTGATATATAAGTTATTTGTTATTTTATGGCTACATATATCACTTATATATATTGTTAACATAAGTTTTATACATTGATATATGTACTAATAGATCAGATTAGTAATTGAGATGGTCTTTATTATAAATTTATAATTAGTTTTATTTTGGGTAAGTGTAATCTAAGATATATGGTATATTATATTATATTCAACAGTAAAGGAATTTGTTAATAATTATTATTGGATTTTACTAGATTATTATTAAATTTTACTAGATTATTAATTCTTGTTCTTTTAGTAGGAGCCTCAAACATAAGAATTATTTTGTTATTACAAAACTTATTTATTAAGCAAGATAATTCTAGCTATATTTTCACAAGTTCTTTCAATATTTTCCGGACCTTTTTTAAGTGCTTTTTCAATTGTGTCAGCTTCTGATAATATGCCTATTATAGAATTTATTCCATGCTCATATAATGCCTCTACTCCATCACCTATACGTCCTGCGAAGGCTATAACAGGTATATTATATTCTTTTGCTATTAAAGCCACTCCAAGGGGTGTTTTACCATAAAGTGTTTGTGCATCTATACTTCCTTCTCCAGTAAACACATAATCTGCATATTGCATTTTTTCTTTAAGATTAGTATGCTCTGTAACCAATTCTATTCCCCTTTTAAGTTCTGCACGAAAGAAAGCAAGAAGTCCTGCACCTAGCCCACCCGCAGCTCCCGCTCCAGGAATACTTTTAATATCCATACCTAACTGCTGTTTTATAATTTTTGCATAGTGACTTAAATTAGCATCTAAAATTTTCACCATTTCGAAAGTAGCTCCCTTTTGCGGCCCAAAAACATAAGATGCACCATTTTTTCCTGTTAAGGGACTCGTAACATCACAAGCTACTTCAATCTTAGTACCTTTAAGTCTTTTATCTAGTCCATCTAAGTCTATCTTATGAAGGAGATTTAAATATCCGCCACCTAAATTGATTTCTTCATTATCCAATGTTAACAGCTTCCCACCAAGTGCTTGTATCATTCCTGATCCGCCATCATTTGTAGCACTACCACCTATTCCTATGATCAAATGATTAACGCCCTTATCTAGGGCAGCTTTAATTAATTGTCCTGTACCATAAGTTGTAGTTAAAAGAGGATTTCTTTTTTTCCTAGACACAAGGTGTAACCCACTAGCGCTAGCCATCTCAATTACTGCTGTTTTTTTATCTCCAAGTACTCCAAATGTAGCCTCAACTTCATCACCAAGAGGCCCTTTAACTACTGCTTTATATAGTTCACCTTCTGTTGCGTCTACAAGTGACTGTACTGTTCCTTCTCCACCATCAGCCATTGGAACCTTAATGCATTCTGCATAGGGAATAATCTTTCTAATCCCTCTTTCCATAGCATCCGCTACCTCTTTTGCTGTCATACTTTCTTTAAAGGAATCTGGAGCTAACAAAAATCTCATATATATATCTATCCTTTCCAAAGTGAATTGTGAATTTAAATTTCTAATGCAATTCTAATCTTCTACTAATAATGCTTTAATACTTACATTATATAATAAAAACATAGAAAACAAGTAATTCTTACACAATCCAAATAAAAATTAGGAGGAATTTAAATGTCAATAAATTTAGAACAAATCGATGAGTTAAGAAAAAGAGCTAATGTAAGTTATGAGGATGCAAAAGCCGCCTTAGAGCAAAGTGACGGGGACCTACTTTGTGCACTAGTATATCTTGAAAAACAAAATAAAATTAAACCCGGCGAGATCCCTTCTAGCGAAAGTAAATTCTTTAAGAAAGTAAAAAAACTTATTAAAAAAGGGAACGAAACAAAAATAATAGTTAAAAAAGATGATGCTGTAGTATTAAATATCTGTGTAACTCTAGGAGTTATAATAACTATAGTAGCTACACCTATTGTAATCACAGCATTAATATTAGCCCTCGCAACTAACCATAAAATAAGAATTCAAAAGAAAAATAATGAAGATTTAGAAGTAAATAATTTTTTTGATAAGATGTCCCTTGCTGTTAATAAAGTAACTACAAAAATTACAGAAGAAATGAAAACTGAATAATACCCTAGTAACCTACATTGTATTTATGTAGGTTGTTTTTTTAATATAGTAAAATTTTAAAAAATAATCCAATTGTCTGCAATTATATATAAAGTAATATATAATAAAGCTATTGTTAATATAATATATTTTGGGGGTTAGTGTATATATGAGCGGACAAAAGATTTTAATAATTGAGGATGAAATAAAAATAGCACGATTTCTTGAGTTAGAATTAACCTATGAAGGTTATAACGTTTATCAATGTCATGATGGACGTGAGGGTTTAGATAAAGCCATTAACGAAATTTTTGATATAATAATTCTTGATGTTATGCTACCTTCTTTAAACGGTCTAGAAGTATTAAGAAGACTAAGACAAGTATCTGCAGTTCCCATTATAATGCTCACTGCGAAAGACGAGATAATGGATAAAGTTATGGGTCTTGACATAGGTGCTGATGACTATATGACTAAACCTTTTGCTATTGAAGAATTACTAGCAAGAATAAGAACAGCATTAAAAAAGATACCTCTATTTAAAGAAATCACTAATGTATTGTCTGCAGGAGAATTATCCATAGACTTAGGTGGACATATGGTTAGCTTTAAAAATAGTTCTATAGAACTAACTAAAACGGAATTTGATTTACTTAAATACCTAATTGAAAATAAAAATATTGTGCTTACAAGAAATAAAATTATTAATATAGTATGGGGCTATGAATATATGGGTGATACTAATGTTGTGGATGTTTACATTAGATATTTAAGAAGTAAAATAGATGATAGATTCAACAAGAAATTCATTTATACTATTCGAGGGGTGGGATACCTTTTAAAAGATGAATAATTTAAAATTTTTCTCTAAGTTTATGTTACAATACTTTCGTTTTCTTTCACAATGCTTACGATTTCTCTACAAGGCAATATCAATCATATTAAGTTTTATACCAAGGTTATTAAATAAGCTAATTTACAAAATTCATAAAAGATTAAGATTTTCCATTAGTTTTAAAATGACTGCAGTATATACACTTATTTTTTCTATAACACTGCTTCTATTAAGTGTTGGTCTAATTATAGGCTTTAGATTTTTTCTACTACATGAAGTTCAAGATGAACTTAATAAGTACACTTCAGTAGCTAGTAATTATGCTAAATCAGACAAGAATTTTCAAAGCTTTAACGTTAATATTTTTTCTAACATAGAATACATAACCTTTAGTATTTTTGATAAAAGTGAAAATCTTGTTTATTCTACCCAAAAAAATAAAAGTGAGGTATCTTTCCATAAAGATACCTCAACTTACCCTGTTATTAATGAAATAAACCAACAACTCGTTTTTGTTACTACTAAAATAGATCAAAATAATAAAATGTTTTATCTTCAGCTTTCTAAAAACCTTAAAAAGGAAAATGAATATTGGGAGATTTTTTCTTTAATTATCTTTTTCGTAAATATATTCTCTTTATTGTTTACCTTAGGGGTAGGTTCTAAAGCCAGTAAAAAAATGCTTCTCCCTATAAAAGACATGACAAAAACCACAAAAGATATTTCAATTAATGCTTTAGAAACTAGATTGAATGTCAGTGTTTCCCAGGATGAGCTAAAAGATTTAGCTGAAACTATTAATAAAATGCTAGATGGTATTCAAACTTCCTACGAACAACAAAACCAATTTGTATCAGATGCTTCTCATGAGCTTCGAACGCCAATAGCTGTAATTCAAGGATATGCAAATATGCTATACCGCTGGGGAAAAGATGATAAAGAAGTATTAGAGGAATCTATAACTGCTATAAGGGGTGAAGCCTGCGATATGCAAGAGTTAGTGGAAAAGCTCTTATTTCTTGCAAGAAGTGATAAAAACACTCAAAAAATCTCGAAAACAAGTTTTTATATTAACGAGTTAGTAGATGAAATTATAAAAGAAACAAAACTAATTGATGCTATTCATCAAATTAAAACTGATGTAAATCAGCAAGTTTCTATATATGCAGATAAAAAATTACTTAAGCAAGCATTAAGAGTTTTTATAGATAATAGCATAAAGTATACCCCTAGCGGTGGATGTATTGTGTTAAATAGTTATATTAATAAAAAAAATCTAATTCTTGAAATTATTGATACAGGAATAGGTATTTCTAAAGAAGATCTTCCTTATATTTTCAATAGATTTTATAGATGTGATAAGTCGAGAACAAAAGAAAGTGGTGGAACAGGCCTTGGTTTATCTATAGCAAAATGGATTATTGGCAAGCATAATGCCTCCATTGTAGTAGAAAGCAGACCTGAAGTGGGAACAACCATAAGGATTGGACTTCCTATTAAAAACAAATTATAATTGTATTTGAAATTAAGATTTGTTCTTATATTATGCTAGCAATATATACTTGACCTTATAGCAGAATATACAGAAAAGCAGCAGTGCATTTTCATGCGCTGCTGCTTTTCTGTATATTAGTTGAATAAACTTCTTAAGATTGACTTTTAAAGTTTATCTAATTAGTTAATTTATTTTTCAAAAACATTTATATACATTTGCTTAAGTTGACTGATTAATGGATATCTTGGATTAGCACCTGTACATTGGTCATCAAAAGCTTGCTCACTCATATGGTCTAATGTAGCATAGAATTTTTGTTTAGACACTCCTGCTTCACTTATTGTCATAGGAATGTTAATCTTAGCTTTTAATTCATCAATAGCTTTAATTAATAATTCTATCTTTTGGTCTTCTGTGTTTCCACCTAATTGTAAATAGTCAGCGATTCTTGTATATCTCCACTTAGCATTCGGATATTTATATTGTGGGAATGCTGCTTGTTTTGTTGGGTTATCTACAGCATTGAATCTTATAACCTCATTGATTAATATTGCATTAGCAATGCCGTGTGGTACATGATGCTCTGCTCCTAATTTGTGCGCCATTGAGTGACATACGCCTAGGAAAGAATTAGCAAACGCCATACCAGCCATTGTTGAAGCATGAGCCATTTTCTCTCTTGCTTTTATATTAGTGGTACCCTCATTGTAAGCTTGTGGTAAATACTTAAATATTAATCTCATTGCTTCTAAAGCTAGACCATTAGTATATTCTGAAGCAAGTACTGATACATAGGCTTCTATAGCATGAGTTAAAGCATCTATACCTGAAGCTGCTGTTAGTCCTTTTGGCATATTCATCATAAGTTCTGCATCTACTATAGCCATATCTGGAGTTAACTCATAATCAGCTAATGGATATTTGACTCCTGTTTTTTCATCAGTGATTACTGCAAATGGAGTAACCTCTGAACCTGTGCCTGCTGAAGTTGGTATTGAAACCATCATAGCTTTTTCACCCATTTTAGGGAATGGATACACTCTCTTTCTAATATCCATAAATCTCATAGCTAGATCTTCAAATCTTACTTCTGGATGCTCATACATTACCCACATGATTTTAGCTGCATCCATTGGTGATCCACCACCAAGTGCTATAATTGTATCTGGCTTAAATATTTCCATTTCACTAGCACCTTTTTTTGCTATAGCAAGAGTTGGATCTGGTTCTACATCATAAAATATCTTAAATTCCACTCCAATTTCTTCTAAAACACTTGTAACTTTATCCACATATCCTAGGTCATAAAGAACCTTATCAGTTACTATAAATGCTTTTTTCTTGTTCATATCCTTTAATTCTTTTAATGCTACTCCAAGACTACCATATTTAAAATAAATCTTTTCTGGAACTCTAAACCAAAGCATGTTTTCTCTCCTCTCAGCTACACTCTTCACATTTAATAAGTGTTTAACACCAACGTTTTCTGATACAGAGTTTCCACCCCATGATCCACAACCTAGTGTTAGTGAAGGAGCTAGCTTAAAGTTGTATAAATCTCCTATAGCGCCTTGAGCTGCTGGCATATTCACTATAACTCTTCCTGTTTTCATGGTTGCACCAAACCTAGCTATTCTGTCTGCTGACTTAGTTCTGTGAGTGTATAATGATGATGTATGACCAAATCCACCAAGTTCAACAAGTCTTTCTGCTTTTTTTAGCGCTTCATCAAAAGTTTTAACCTTATACATAGCAAGTACCGGAGATAATTTCTCATGTGAAAATGCTTCTTCAAGTTCTACAGATTCAACCTCTCCTATAATAATCTTTGTTTCTTCAGGAACTTTTACTCCTGCCATTTCTGCTATTTTATAAGCAGATTGACCTACTATATTTGCATTTAATGATCCGTTAGTCAATATTACTTTTCTTACTTTATCTACTTCCGCTTTTTTAAGGATATAAGCTCCTCTTTCAGCAAACTCTTTCCTAACTTCATCATAGATTTCTTCCATAACCAATACTGATTGTTCTGAAGCGCATATTACGCCATTATCAAAACTCTTAGAAAGTAAAATTGAGTTTACAGCCATTTTAATTTCAGCTGTTTCATCAATAATTGCTGGTGTATTTCCTGCTCCAACTCCAATAGCTGGTTTTCCTGATGAATAAGCAGCTTTAACCATTCCTGGCCCACCTGTTGCAAGTATTATATCCGCTTCTCTCATAACAATCTGTGAAAGTTCTACTGAAGGCTCATCTATCCAAGCAATTATACCTTTTGGTGCGCCAGCTTTAACTGCCGCATCTAGTATTATTTTAGCTGCTGCAATAGTAGATTTTTTACCTCTTGGATGTGGAGAGAAAATGATACCATTCCTAGTTTTTAATGATATAAGAGCTTTAAATATTGCTGTAGATGTTGGATTTGTAGTTGGCACAATTGCTGCTACAACTCCTATTGGTTCTGCAATTTTTGTAATACCAAAGGATTTATCTACATCAATAACTCCACAAGTTTTTTCATCTTTATATTGATTATATATATATTCTGAAGCAAAATGGTTTTTTATAACCTTGTCTTCTACAATTCCCATACCTGTTTCTTCTACTGCCATCTTTGCTAAATCAATTCTTGAATTATTTGCTGCCATAGCTGCTTGTCTAAATATTTCATCTACCTGTTCTTGAGTATAAGTAGAAAATTCCTTTTGAGCACTTCTAACCTCTTTTATTCTAATCATTAATTCTTCTACGTTTGTTACTTTCATATTCTGCACCTCTTTCATAATAATAGCTTGCGTAGTTGGTAAACTTTTTCTGAGGAAAGTTATATACTTGAAAAAATCTTTAACAACCATGGTTTATGCGTTTTAATTTTTCGTTTTTTTGTTTTAAAAGTTTGTTTGCTTGTTTATGTGTTAATTATATCACAATGTTTAAATGATTGTAAACAGTTTTTTTTAGTTTTTATTATATTTTATTATTCATTCATAATACCTAAACCTTTGCAATCCTTTACATTGCGGTAAATACAAATGTTTATGTGATATTTTTTAGTTTGCTTTTTATCACTATTATTTTATATTCAAGGCAAAGTATGTTATTTATTAAACAATCTAGTTGCTAGGCATAGATCAATTAACAGGTGAGACGTTGCAATTTTCCATATAAAAAAAAACAAGGAATGGTAAAATTACCACACCTTGGTTTCATGTATCTTAACACTTATTACAGGTTTATCTCATTAAGCAATGCTTTAAGTTTTATAAGCTCTTCTTTAGATAGTGTAATCCCTTTTCCCATTTTTTCATGTTCTGGAGACCAATCTCTAATATCGTACTTTGCGTCCTTATCATTCCAACTTATAAGATTCAATTCTTTTCTCCATATTTTACCGGATTCTGATAATTCTCCTAATGTTTCTTTTATTTCATATTTTATATCTGCCATGTCTATACCTCCATTAATAATTTTACCCACATTCTAATAATTTTGCCTACGATATTAATATTATATGATTTTCATATAAAAAGCTATAATTTAGATGTTTTATAGCAATAAAGCCTTTTATATTTATATTTTTCATATTTATGTAATGAATCTATTGAAATTATACAAATATTTATTTGATTATTTGTATATTATTTTACACACACTATAGTTATGTGATATGATTAAACAAGGGTTTATTCTAACATCTATTCAAATATTATATTTATTTAGTAAGATGTTTTTGACAAACATTTTAAATATTATTATAGCTTTTATGATAGAGAGATTTATAAATAACTCTTTTATTAGTAAATTTTATCCCCTGACTTAAACTATTTTCTACAATATTTATAAGTTAGCTTCATTGTGGGTAGTATTATAAAATATACTTATTAAAGGGTATTTTAATTTCAATATTATTGAGCGATAATTAGAATATATTAAAGAATATCAGTTAGTAGAAATGTTTTAACGACATTTCAGAAGGAGTTCCCCCCTGTCTTTCACGAGTAAAAATATTACTCTAACAAAGATAAAACTTCAGGTGGAGTATATCATTCCTTCTGAAGTTGTTAATATTGCAGCTTCTAAAATGAAAAGCGGCTGCGCAAATGATGATTTAATTTATATTTATTGGTATAACTATATTATATGAGGAGTGATATTATGCAAATAAGATTAGGCTACGTGGCTACTGCTTTAAAAGCAGCAAAAATAACTTCTGCCAGCACAGTAACTTTTTCTACATATACAAAACAATCGACGGATAGAGATAAGCTTGAGAAACTACAAAAGGTAGCAGTATCAAACGTCAATGATTTGTATAAAATTCTAGAATACACTGTAAAAAACGATGTTCACTTTTATAGAATAACTTCAGCTTTAATACCTCTAGCAACTCATCCTGAAGTTACAGATTGGGAGTTTAGAAGAATTTTAAAAATGGATTTTGATTGGCTTGGGAATTATATAAACAATAATAATTTAAGGGTCGATACTCATCCTGATGAATCTAATGTTATTAATAGTTCTAAGGAAGATGTAATAAAAGCTACTGAAAAGAATCTTATGTTCCATGCAAATCTTTTCCAGGATATTAATTACCCTTTGGGAAAGATGATATTACACATTGGAGGTAAAGAAGGCGGAAAACTTGCTGCTACAGAAAGATTTTTTAAGAATTATAATAATCTGCCAAAAGAAATAACAAAATTAGTAGTGTTTGAAAATGATGACAAAAGCTTCACAACAAAAGAAGTATTAAACATATGCAAGGAAATAAATGTGCCTATGGTACTAGATGTACATCATCATAACTGCAACAACGGTGGCGATGAACTAGAACCTATGTTAAAAGATATATTCTCCACTTGGGAAAACGAACTTCTACCAGTAAAAATACATTTTTCGAGCCCAAAAACTGGAGAAAAAGATAAGAAGCATGCTGATAACATTGATCCAGCAGCCTTCATCGAGTTTGTTGAAAAATGTATTCCACTAGGAGTTGACTTAGATATAATGCTTGAGGCAAAACTTGCTGATTTGGCATTATTCCAACTTGTAGATGATATAAAAGTTTTTAAACCTGAATGGAACTGGCTTGATACTAGTACTTTAGAATTTAATTAAAATTTATTATATAAATAAAAGGCTTCAAGAATTTCTATATTCTTGGAGCCTTTTATTTATATTAATGATTCTTATGTTTTGTAAAATTTTAGTCTGAATTTATTCTACTTATTTAGGTAGTTCAATATTTTTCCCCGTAATTGAATTAAAATTTGCTTATTTTAAATTTGATACTGTAAGAATACTATATCTATATTTTAAATTTATTAGTACTCTCTCTTAAATCATCGGCTAAACAATTCAGGTTTTCTGCTGCTTTAACTACTTCTTGAATTCCTTCTGATTGCTCATGTGAAGATGCACTTACTTCTTGCGTAGTGGCAGCGGCTTCCTCTACTACTGAAGCTACATTCCCAAGTTTATCTCTTAAAATATCCTTATATTTGTTGATATTTTGCAATGAACTATTTACATCCACCATATTGCACTCTAGTAATTCTATAGATTTTTTAATTTTGATAAATGTTTCATTTGTTACTTCTACACTTTTGTTAGTTTTATCATTTAATTCTGTAGAATACATAATTCCCTGGAGTAATTCATGTACACTTGTACTAATATCAACAATAACTTTATCAATTTCCAAAGCTGAAACAGCAGATTCTTCTGCAAGTTTTCTTACTTCATCTGCAACCACAGCAAAACCTTTTCCTGCCTCTCCTGCTCTTGCAGCTTCAATGCTTGCATTTAAAGCTAGTAGATTTGTTTGCTCTGTTATAACTTTTATCTTATCTGTTATATCACTAATTTTAGTAGAGTTTTCTACTAATATTTCCACTTTACTCGCTACTGTTTTATTTGCCTTTATGTTTTCTGTAAATGCTATTTTTAGATTATTTACTGTTATAAGACCCTCGTCGGTTGATTGTTTAACTTCTAAAGAAGCACTAATCATATTTTCAGCATTTATAGTTGATCTATCAACTTCTTCCCCTAAAGTATTTGCATAGCCAATACTTTCTTCTAATATTTCAGCTTGTTCATTAGCTCCTGCTGCAATTTGCTGCACAGCTCTTGCTACTTCATCTCCAACCGCATTAGATTGCTCAGTAGTTGCTGCAAGAGATTCTGCTGAATCTTTTACTTTATTTGTGCTATCTACTACATTTCCTAAAACAAATATCATATCCTCCATCATATTATTTACAGAATGTATAATTTCGTCAACCTCTAAACTTGTATTCATGATTTCAGGAACTTTATTTGTAAAATCGCCCTCTTTAACCTTGCCTAATATTTCAATTAAAATACCCATAGGTTTTGTGATCTTTCCTGCAAACCTTTTCCCTACAATAATCACAAACACAAAGGATACTAATAAAACAATTACAGGTACAGTTAAACCATCTAATATTTTTTTAGTTCTTTCTGCCACTGGGATAAATCCTACTGATATTAAGCCTGTATTAGTATCAGTAATTTTATATGCCATATAATCTATAGTACCAACCTTTATGTTAAAGTAGTTTTGTTTTGAATCCATAATAGTTTTTACCCATTGTTCTTGTTTAGAATTTTTCCCAATAAGTTCATTGTTTTTATGTACAACAATTGTTCCCTTACTATCTATAACAGTAGCATAGCCAGCGTCTCCTAATTTAATTTTTGTAACTGTTTGAGAAATTGAAGCTAATGCTACATCTAATGCTACTACTCCTACTAGATTGCTCTTATCATCCTTAACCGTCTTAGTAAAAGTCATTATATATTTATCAGTAAAAGAATCTACATATGGATTAGTAACAATTATTTTACCATCATTACTCTCTGCAGCCTTGTACCACTCTCTATTAGTTGGATCATAATTATCTTTAAGCACAACTCTAGGAATAAGATAGGTTTTTTTATCTGTTGTTCCTACATATATACTTAGCACCTGTGGATGAGAATTTTTAAACACCTCAAAACTCTTCATTAAATTTACAACATAGGCTCCTTTGCTTTTAAGCATTTTTGTATTAACTTCATTGGAAATCATTTCTACAGATGCATAGTTCTCCTTGTATAATGCATTGATTGCATCATTAACTCTCTCTACACTTTTAACGGTGGCCCCCTCAAGCTCTCTGCTTAAATTGTTAGATAAACTATAATATGTACTTATGGAAATAAGCATAATTGGCAAAAAAGATACCAATATAAGCAATATCGTTATCTGGAAACTCAGTTTCGAGCGATTTCTCTTTTCTTTTACATTATTTTTAAACATTTTACATTTCCCCCTTAATTTATATATTTCACCTTATATTTCGTTCTTTATTGATAAAACTTTAGGTGTTTTTAAATGCATTATTTAGAATTAATTGCCCAAAAACAAAAAAAAGTTCCCCTGATTTCTTGAAAAAGATAAAGACCACCATAGTGGCGGCCCTTACTTCATTATAATAATTTTCACGAAATTTCTTTTACCACATTGAATTACATCCCCATCTTTTAAATCAAATACATTCTTTATGGATATTTTTTCTCCATTTATTTTAACTGCTCCTTGCTCAACTAGACGTCTTGCTTCCCTATTGCTTTTAGCAAACTCCATATCAGTAATTATTTTGAAAATTGTACTTTGCTCATTTAAAATAGAGTTCTTTATAATCTCTATTTCTTTAATGTTTTGTGGTATATCTTTTTTTTGAAATACTGTTTTAAAATGCTCCTGGGCATCCTCAGCTGCCACATCACCATGATATAATTTAACAATCTCCTTAGAAAGTTTCATCTTTATATCCCTAGGATTGATTTTTCTACTTTCTAATTGTCTCACAATTTTTTGTACTTCATATGGATGGATATCTGTTACCAAATCGTAGTATTTTATAATTAATTCATCCGGTATGGACATAACTTTGCTATACATATCATTACAGTTCTCATTTATTCCAATATAATTCCCAAGACTTTTACTCATCTTTAAAATTCCATCTGTTCCTTCTAAAAGGGGCATAAATATTGCAATCTGCTTATCTTCCTTATATTCCTTTTGAAGAGTTCTTCCCATTAAAATATTAAACCGTTGATCTGTTCCACCAAGTTCAATATCTGCTTTTATTGCTACGGAATCATACCCTTGCATTAAGGGGTACATAAACTCGTGAATTGCAATTGACTGCTGTGCTTTGAATCTATTTTTAAAATCTTCCCTTTCCAGCATCCTAGTTACTGTGTATTTTGAGGCTAGCTCAATAACATCTTTAAAATTCAGTTTTGATAGCCATTCACTATTAAATTTAACTTCTGTTTTATCTGGGTCAAGTATTTTAAACATTTGTTTTTTATAAGTTTCTGCATTTATCAATACTTCTTCGCGAGTTAGCTCTTTTCTTGTTTTTGATCTTCCTGAAGGATCTCCTATCATTCCAGTAAAATCTCCAATAATTATTATAACCTTATGGCCTAAATCCTGTATTTGTCTTGCTTTTCTTAAAACAACCGTATGCCCCAAATGAATATCTGGTGCAGTGGGATCTAGCCCAAGCTTAACTATAAGCTGCCTATTACTTTCGCCTGCTTTAATAAGTTTTTGCCTTAACTCATCCTGGTCTATTATCTCGGTTGTGCCTTTGGATATAATTTCAATTTGTTCATCGATATTAATCATTTTAATTCCTCCTATTTTTTATTATTTCAAAAAACAAAAAACTCCCATCCTCTAGAAAATCTAGAGGACGAGAGTAAAATCCCGTGTTACCACCCCAATTTATTAATATGTTGCCACATTAACCTCTTAAAGTACGGCACAAATATGCGCTTATACTATAGCACTTTAACGGATGCAAGGATTCCGGCAACAGCCTACTACCACATAGTGATAAACTTAAGTGGATTTGGTGTGCAGCTCAGAGATGTATTCATAATACTATTCTTTGCTCCTTCTCATCTAGGGGAGCTCTCTGTAAAAGAAACTGTCTTACTACTGGTTCTCGTCACAGCTTTTATTATTTAATATATAATATGAAACTAAATGTTAAATGTTAATATGAATTATAATACTAATTTTTTTAAAAAGCAACTATTATATTTCTGATTCCCTAGCACATATTCTCCCACCCCTTATTTCCATAGCTTTTATAATAATTATTAAACATAAAGATTATTCTTTCCCACTAAAAAACACCAGTTTATTAAAATTTTCTCTAATAGGCTGATGTTTAACTTATATCCTTTTAGTTTTTTCTTATAAGACTTTTTCAAAAATAGCTAGATTCTAATTTTTATCAATTTTGTTCCAATCCCATTTTCTTTTAGGCTTATCAATTTCTCGTTGTATTTCTTTTTCAATAGTTTTAAATATTAAATACGCCAATATAAAACAAAGATATCCCACTATAATTGCTATAGTTACATCCTTTGATTGCTCCACCACTGTTTTTTTTAACATTTGTAACATCTCTTCTGACATACTAGATGGATTTTCTAATCTAAGCAATATTTCTCTTAAACTAGAACCTTCCCATACACATATTAAAGAACAAAATATGGACACAACTATTAAAAGTATATCACATACATTTTTAAATCCACTTTCGCTTCCCTTATAGCTTACTAAGAAGTTTTTAATAACAAATATAGCACTCATTACTGCTAAAATTATTCCTAAAATGCTTATAATGGTAAATTTCAACATAGAAACACCTCTTTTAAAAGATGGAACTATATGCATACATTTTTGCCCTTCTATGTAAACATATGTTCACTGTTTTATCTTATATTACCACATTTACCATTTCATTGCCATAGTTATCTGTATTTTTTTCAAAACATTCAATAGTTGCTCTATATATTGCTCTATTAAAATAATCACTATTATATAAAACAAAATCCTCAATAGAATATCCTATAAGATTTTGTACAATATATATAAGTTGTTTTCCATATAAATCCATACAAGCCTCTGGTTTAACTCCCGGCCACGCATTACAGCTTACTACTGTTCTTTGATTGTTTGATTGCAAACACTTTGGCACAGTATTATACTCATCATCGCCAGGATAAATAACATTTTTATCCAATGTACCATGTGGCATACCTTCTACTGCCTTTATCTGAAGAGAAGTAGCGCTAGCTAAATATGGATCTGCTGTTAAATCTAAGATTATAGAATGCTCTTTTAAATATCCTATTAATTCATTACTGACAACATATTTTGTTGCATCACCTCTAGTAGTTGCATCTACTAAAATATCTGTCTTTTTAAAGATTTTTATCATCTGCTTTTTATCATGGGTTATATTTCTAGGTAACATCTTAACAATTACTCCACTAGTTTTCTCTTGAAGTATAGCTTCAGTAACTTTGTTATTTCCATATTTACCAGCCATTCTTGCTGCTGTTAACCCAACTCGTCCCATCCCCATTATACTCACAATTATAGGTTTTCTTTCTTCAATACAGATATTTTCATAATTTTTAGCCAGCTCGGTAAATGCTAGATTAATTCCATTTTCTGAAGTTCCCTCATAATTTACAACCATTCTTTCATGAAAATCATTTCTAATAGAATCCATAGAAACAGCAAATATACCTTTTTCTTTAAGCTTTTCAACTCTAGTAGCTCTAGTTGCATAATGAAGCATACTAAGTAGTGTACTGCCTTGTTTCATATATTCAATTTGTTCAAACTCCGGTGACCTTAAAACAACAACTATATCTTTTTCATAGCATTCTTTATTATCTATAAATTGTATTTTTTTATTATTCTTTAAATAGTCTTCTTTTGTATAACCTAAAGCTGAACCATATCCTTCTTCAAGAAATATATGTACTCTTTCCATTTTAAGCATGTCAAAAAAAGATGGCAAAAAATCTCTTCTCTCGTTTATTTCTTTGTGCATTCTTGGAAAACCTATAGTTTTCATTATATCATCCTCCCCATATTTGTTTCGTGTACAAAATAGTCATCAACTGATAACTTTATTAAGCTATTTAATTTTAATTTTTTTTATTTGAAATTAGATATAATAAAAAAGATTTTTTTTGAAATGCTTAAACGCTTGAGTGTATTTATCTTAAAATTGTATTTCAGAGTAGTTAAACGTAGATTATTAGTAACTTTTGACAAGTAGCAATTTGAATTGTATAATAAGTTGTTACTTGCTACAATTGATTATACAATGCAAATTATAAATTAGCAATGTTATTTTAGGAGGTTGTGTCGATTTATGGAATATTTTCTAGAAAATCATATTAAAAAACCAAATTTTGATTTTATTTTAACTATTGATTGCGAAGGATATAATTTTGATAAAAACTTAAAAAATAATGTACTAAACTTAGAAAGGCTATTAAAATTAAATTCTGAAAATAATATATATACTCTTTTGTTTATAACTCCATTTTTTGCAGAAATGATGAATGAGTTAAATCTAATAGAAAATATAAAGAGAAATTACAAAGTTATATTTGGCCTTCATATTCATCCAAATAATTTACCAGAATCTATAGAAAAGCTATGCCCATTCATAGAAAAAAATGAAGATTTAATAGCTAATTACTCTTATGATGAACAAAAAACTATAATAAAGCACTGCTACGAATATATTTCGAAATTAGGAATTGAGCCAATTGAAGCTTTCCGCGGAGGGTATTTTTCAATAGACGATAATACAGAAAAAATATTAGCAGAGTTAACTCCCATAAAGTATGAATCTCACAATATTTACAGACCCCAGTACAAAGTAACCAAAAATATATTAACTTCTTTACCTGTTTACGCCGAAAATGAAAATGAAGAGTTAAGGTTGGAATACTTTAATATTGAAAAGCTTTCAAAAATCCTAAATAAAGGAATCTTGGAAAATAAAAAACTTTTTGGTATAACCCATAGTTACTTATTAGATTCAAATGATTTTCATTATAAACGTGATAGAATAAACCAAGATATTCATAAAAGAATGAATGTATTAATAAGCATTATTAATAAATACAGATAATATTAGTACAAAATTATTACTTTAAAATAAATAGTTTTTTAAATTACTATTTACATTTAATTATTTTAATGCTACAATCATTCTTATATTATAAATTCGTAGAACAGGAAGAGTAGTTAAAGCCATGCAATTTCAGAGAACTGAGGATAGTGTGATCTCAGTATTGATAACTTTAGTGAATGGACCTGCTAGAAGTAACCCGAAATCAAATTTTGAGAGTAGTAGTTACCGGATGCCCACTGTTAAAAGGGCTAGAGCATTTTAGTGCTTGAAAAACGAAATATGCTAGTTTTTTGTAGTATAATTTAGGTGGTACAGCGAATATCCTTCGCCCTAATACAGGGCGGAGGTTTTTTTTATTTGAAAAATTAATTGAAAGGTGGTGTTTAATTTGATGCACTGAAAGATAATTGCTTTTAAAAAGATAACAAAGCCAATAAATCTAATTTATTTTGAAAAGGAGCTAATTTTTATGAAAACAAATAAAATAATAATAACCTCTCTATTCCTTGCAATAGGTCTTATATTGCATCAAATTACCCCAGGTATATTCCTTGGAATAAAACCTGATTTCTTATTAGTATTTATGATTTTGTCCATAATTTTAACCAAAGATTTTAAAATTGCCTTTATTACAGGAATAGTAGCAGGTGTTTTATGTGCCTTAACTACGACTTTTCCTGGTGGTCAATTGCCTAACATTATAGATAAAATAATAACCTCAATGGTTGTATATGTTATATATAAAAACTCCAATGTTAATTCTCCACTTAAATTAACAAGTATTTATTTTCTAGGAACTATAATAAGTGGAAGCATTTTTCTAGGTTCAGCTCTTGTTCTATTTGGTTTGCCAGCACCTTTTTTTATACTCTTCCTATCCATAGTACTTCCTACTTCAGTGCTTAATTCATTTATGGGTTATTTCCTTCATAAACTTATTGTAACTAATCCAGCACTTAAGCGTAAATTTGTAAATTATTAAACTCCTGACTTAATCTTAATATGGAAACTAAAAGAGAAATCTTTTCTGTAATATTGTAACATATAACAAATAATGTTACAATATGGTAATATATAGGAATGAGTTGCAACTATGAAAATTGGATCAAAAAAATCACTAAGTATTTTATTATGTTTTATGTTGCTATCAACTATTAATTTTGGATTTAGCACAAAAGTAAATGCACTAACTGAAAAATCACTACCTCAAATATTAAATGCTAGTCTAAATTCTGAGCCAAGAACTCTAGATGTTTCACTTGCTACTGATAATAACAGTAATCAAATAATAAGTGAAATATATGAGGGACTTACTAGAATGGAGCAAAGAGCAGATGGCACAAATTTTATTGCTCCTGCAGGGGCTTCTAAATGGGAATTCAATGAAAAAGATAATGTATGGACTTTTCACCTAAGAGATACCTATTGGTCAGATGGTGTGAAGGTTACAGCGCAGCATTATGCTGATAGTATACTTAGAAGTCTTGAGCCTAGCACTTGTTCTATTTATTCGTTCCTATTACTACCAATAAAAAACGCTACTGAATTCAATAATAGCAAAATAAAAGATAAAAACCAAGTTGGTGTACGTGCTATTGATACTAACACACTTGAAATAGCACTAGGAAAACCATGTCCTTATTTTTTAGAACTAACTTATATGAATATTATGAAGCCTCAAAGATTAGACATTGTAGAAAAATATAAGGATACCTATGGTACACATATTAAATCTATTGTTTCCAATGGACCTTTTTTATTAAAAGGTTGGCTTTCTAAAAACAAGATTACTTTAGAAAAAAATCCTCATTATTGGGATAAAGAGAAAGTAAAATTAAATCAAATAAATTTTAAGCTCATACGAGAAGATAATTCGAGAATGACTGAACTTTACCTTGGAAATATAGATATTGCTGAGAGTATTCTACCAGAATGGAATAAAAAACTTGAAAGTACTGAAAAGTATAATTTAATGACTGCGGATAATGCAAGAGTCAACTATTCAATGTTTAATAAAAACGACAAGTATTTTAAAAATGCAAAGATACGAAAAGCATTTATATTAGCTGAAAATAGAACAGAGAAAATAAAGGAACTATATAATAAAATCGGTGAACCCGCTTATAGCTTTTGTCCTCCATCAATCCAAGTATCAGGTGAAAGCTTTAGAAAAAAAGCAGATAAGGACCCTGTAATTAAACTTATGGAAGAAAACAAAGATTCAAAAGCATTGCTTATGGACGGTTTAAAAGAACTTGGAGAAGATATTGACCCATCAAAAATGGATATAACCTTACTACAGAGTGGAACTTCCCCAAGAGACACTGAATTTGCAGAATTCATGAAAAGAAGTTATAAGAATATATTAGGTGTGGAGCTTAAAATCCAATATCAAGAATGGGCTGTATGTATAAAAAATATAGATGATGGAAATTATCAAATAACTCAAGCTGCTTGGATTGGTGATTATAACGATCCTCTTACTTACTTAGATATGTGGACCAGTTTTTCTGGAATTTTTAATACAGGTTTTAGTAGCAAAGAATATGATGAACTTATTTCAAAAGCAAACTTAACTATGAATTCTAAGGAAAGGTTTGAAAATTTAAAAAAAGCAGAAAATCTTCTAATATATCAAGAAGGTGTAATTTCACCAAGTGTATTTACAAAACGTAATTTCTTGTACAGAAAAGAAGTTAAAAATTTAATGTATAATCCTTTTACCCAGTTTGAATTTAAATATGTGGAAATCATCTCCGCTTTATAAAATCCCAAAGAACCAAGCTATAATATAGGGCTTGGTTCTTTGAATTTTCTTTGTTCACTTAACTAGGTCTAATTTCAAAAGATTTTATGTATATAAATTTAAGGACTTTATTTTTGCTGCGGATAATATTTTTTAAAAGCATCTTCATAACCTTCCGGCTTATGAAATTCTTGAACTTCGCTTATAAAAGTTTTCTCCCCCTCCTTTTGTTTTTCTTTTCTTACTTCTTTGTTCTTTTCATTATCCAAAATAAAACCTCCTATTCCATTTTTTCTTCAAAAACTCTTATTTTATACCATAACATGTTTAACTAATAGCATTTCCAACATTAGAAAAAAACATGCATGAAAAATGAATGGTATTTAAAATTTTATTTATAATAAAATTCTCTTAACTTGTTATATCTTTCTCTATTTAGTCCCATATCAGAATATCCAATCCTTGAAGCTGATCTAATTTGAATAAGTTTTTTGCTTTCATCAAAGTAAAATTCTACATCGTCATGATATTTCATTATTCCAGTTGTAAAGATAGCATATATATAATTTGTCTCCTTTTTAATTATTTTAGCATTACCATAGTTTTCAATTACTTTAATTATCATATCCTTTGAATTCTTTAAATTTCCTTTAAAAACTAATGCTTCAACTTTCTTATCTTTTTCTTCTGTTTCAGATGAGACTGCATTGGGTTTATTTGGCATTTGTGCTAACTTTCCCTTATTAACCCCCAAATTCTTTGGAGTTAAATTGTTTTTTACCAACATGTAAATTACGATTACTGCCATTGCACCTATTACTGTACTTAAAATTTTCACGTTAAACATCTCCTATATCATATTTAAATTTTAATTAGTACAATTCTATGAGTTGTTTACTAGTACCTATAGTTCTCAATTCTATCTAATTTTTTCAATAGTTCATCAAATTCCTTCATATACCTCACATACTCATCCATTCTAATCTGTGCTCTACAACTAATTTCTCCGGGAACATTAGAAGCTTCATACTTAAGCTTTTCACCCTTTGAAGTAATATTAATATAAATCTTTCTTTCATCTGCTTCATCCTTAATTCTGCATAACTGTCCTTGACTTTCTAATTTATTTAATATAGGAGTCAAAGTTCCAGTTTTCATCTTTAAATTATTGCTCATATCTTTAAAGGATATCTTTTCATGTTCCCATAAAATTAACATAACCAAATATTGTGGATAAGTTAAATTTAAACTATCCAGTATTGGTTTATATAACCTAGTCATAGCCTTAGACACAGAGTATATTTTAAAACAAAGCTGATTACTTAGTTTTAAATCATCTAGCTCCATAAATTTCATCTCCTTCAAGTCTTAATATTGTGGTATAAATTTATACGTAAAACTATTTTCTCCTAAATAGTTTTACAAAAGAATTGTTTAATATGTTATCCAAATAAACCTTCTTACTTATCTTAAGTAGGATCTCTCCATAAGTAGGATATGGATGAATAACCTTTGTTAATTTTCCAAAGTTTATTCCTAAAGTCTTCACTACCTGCACCTCAGAAATCATCTCTCCAGCTCTCTCTCCCAAAATGCTAGCTCCAAGTACTTTTCCCTTTTTATCACATATTATCTTAACAATTCCTTCATCATCTTCTTTTGTTTTTGCCCTATCTAAATTTTTATAATCTTGCTCATACACCCTAATTGAATCACCATACTTTTCTCTAGCTTCCTGCTCTGTTAATCCAGCCCTTGCAAGTTCAGGTTCTGAAAATGTGCACCAAGCTACATGGACGTAATCAATCTTTTTCTTTATAGGTAACAATGCATTTTTTACAGCTGTAATTCCTTGCACATTTGCCATATGTGAGAAAAGATATGGACCAGCAACATCCCCTATTGCAAATATACCTTTTGTGGTTGTTTCTAAGTACTGGTTAACCTCTATAGCCTTTGGATTATATCTAATACTAACTTTTTCTAAATCTAAACCCTTTATATTAGGAACTCTACCAAGGGATACCAAGATTTTGTCCGCATTTATAATTTCAACAATTCCATCTTTAACTACAGACAAAGAAACCTTTCCATCTTTTTCTGAAACCTTTTCTGCTTTATAGGAAGTATATATCTTAACCCCTTCCAATCTAAGCTTTCTCTCTAGGACAGCTACAAGCTTTGGTTCTTCTCTATTTAAAATAGTATCCATCATTTCTACTAATGATACTTTAACGCCTAATCTATTCATCGCCTGGGATAATTCCACTCCTATAGCTCCTCCACCTAAAACGATTATACTCTCCGGAAGTCTTTCCTCCATGAAAATATTCTCATTTGTAAGGTAATTTATATCCTTTAAACCCTCAATCGGTGGCACCATTGGTGATGACCCAGTGGAAATAATTATCTTCTTAGCCTTGATTTTTTCTCCATTAACATTCAAAGTATTTTTATCAATAAATTTTGCAAATCCATTAATGTAATCAATGCCATCTCTTTTTAAAACTTCAACACTTTCTTCTTCATAAACATTATTAATTACTTTTCTGACTTTTTGTAAAACCTCAGAAGTATCAACCAATAAATCTGAATACTTCTTTGCTACATGTATTTCTTTTGCAATATTTATTAAAGCCTTACTTGGAATACAGCCAGACCAAGTACACTCTCCTCCAGGCTTATTCCTATCAATTAAAATAACTTTTTTTGAAAATCCTTTTGCAGTGTATGCAGCAGTTAAACCACCCGAACCTGCTCCTATAATGGCGATATCATATTCTTTCACCCTAACCCCTCCAGTAAATAGCCTATTTATTTAAATCTATTAATAATTCTAATCGTATACGATTAGAATTGATTTGTCAAGTATAGTTATTGACTTATATTTATATTGCTGAAGATACCTTAGTCTCCGAATCCTAAGTTTTGCTGAAAATATTAAATATTTATATATTGTAATTGCACCATTTTTTGGCATAGATTAATTTGTCGTTTTATGTTACAATATAGGAATTACATTGCCGAATCTCCTAAATGGAGAACGGGGGATTTCTTATGGGGTGAATCTCTTATTTAGAGTAGGGTGCCTTTAACCCGAATCCGTCAACTAACCTCGCAGGCTTATAAAGGAGGACTCATTATTATTAAATTAAATTTAAAAACTACTCTGCTTGCTTTAACCTTAGCTTTACTTAGCAGCACTTCCGTATATGCTGCTTCATATACAGTTAAATCAGGAGACACATTAGGTGGTATCAGCAAAGCTTATAACACAACTACTAATTATTTAATGAAAAATAATAAATTATCAAACTACAACATATATTCTGGACAAGTACTTGAGGTTCCAACTAATACTCATAATGTAGCTCGTGGTGACACCTTATATTTCATAGCAAAAAAATATAATGTATCTTTAAATAAATTAAGAGTTGCAAATGATAAATGGGATGATACTATTTATCCTGGGGATGTCTTTAAAATTCCAACTGCTCCAACTGCTTCTGCAAATGGAAAAGCTACCCCACTTAATACCTCTAAAGTTATTTCCTATTCAAATAGTGATGTAAAGCTATTAGCTAGACTAATTAATGCCGAAGCAGGTGGTGAAAGTTATGATACTATGCTTTCTGTAGGAGCTGTAGTAGTAAATAGAGTTCAAAGTCCAAAGTTTCCGAGTAACATTAGTGGAGTAATTAACGAAAAAAATAATAGTTACTATCAATTTACGCCAGTAATGAATGGAATGATTAACAAAGTTCCAACTGATATAGCCATTAAAGCAGCCTATGAGTCATTAAAAGGTTCAGATCCAACTAATGGAGCCTTGTATTTTTTTGAAAATACGGTAACAAACGAATGGTTAACTTCAAAAAAAGTAGCTACTGTTAAAAGTAACTTAACCTTTGCTTACTAAAAAACATATATAATATATTAAAATAAAGTAAAAAAAACAAACTTCTACAATATAGTGGAGGTTTGTTTTTTTACTTTTATATTAGTTTTTTATATATATATTAAAGTTAAAATATATATTATCGTTAAATTGTTGTTTTTCACCAGTTGAAACTTTTTGCCATTGATGATTATTATCTAAATTTACTAATACTTTATTGTGTACGTACTCCTTATATATTTTAGTTATGTACGCCTTATCACAATATGAAATTAATTGAGCATAAATCGATTGACCACCTATAATAAATATGTCTTCCTCATTATAGTTTTTAAGTTCTATAAAAAGTTCTTCCAAAGAATAACATAAAATAACGCCTTCACAGTTATAGCTTCTGTTTTTGGTAAGCACTATGTTAACTCTTCCTTCTAATGGTTTTTTATTTGGTAGTGATTCAAGTGTATTCCGACCCATTACAATGACTTTTCCAAGGGTTTTTTCTTTGAAGTACCTCATGTCTTCAGGTATTTTAACTAACAATTTAGAGTTGTATCCAATTCCCCAATTTAAATCAACTGCTGCTATTAAATTCATTTGTTCCTCCTTTAAATCATCACCTGTAGTGCTGTAATATCATTAAAAATTTTTATCTATAATCATTATAACAAAATACTAATAATATAGTCAAAAAAAAAATAAACATTTTAAACACTAATTAGTGCTTAAAAATGCTTACTATTTTCTTTATACTATTAGTCTCTCAAAATTAAACAGAGAATAGGTTACGAGTAATTACAGTAGACATTTTGAAAAATAAAATTAATTATTCTTCTTGTTGCATTGACCGAAGTCTTTGCATCTACTCCCTAGAAAGGAGG
>NZ_JBOITL010000028.1:0-141204 GCF_050717515.1 Clostridium sp.
TGTACGCTTCGTATTGCTGTTACCAGCTTCAACGCAACACTCGATATGAGTGGTTGGTTAGACCTTCCTCAATAGGGACTTTCACCCTACAAGTAGATGCCAAGCTTTCTTGGCGCACTATAAATAACCCTTTATATTTTCATTTTTATATGTTTCATTACCTCTTTTAGTCTCCACCTTTGAGTTTTCTATATAACAATGATTTTTTCTTAAAATTGGTATGCACATTATTGATTTCATACCACTGGGCATAAATCTGAATTCTGTATTTTTTGTGCTATTAAACCCATCACTAATTAGTATAGAGTTTTTACTTTCCCGTACTCTTTGTAAAATTAGCTTTATATCTGTGATATCATTGTTTCCATCACTAGAAGCAACAATTGAGCATTCATTGCCATTCCCTTCAGAAATAATTATACTTCTAGTGGATAAAACCATACTTGAAATAAGTTTTGTAATTACGTCTAGTGTTTGCAATGGATCCTCGCACATATTAGTAATTATATCGTTTATATTGTGAATCCCCGCTGGCAGAATGGAACTGTATATTTTTTGAGCCGATTTAACAAAATTTTTATTATTTAATATTTCAGTAAAGGCACCGTAATTAAAAAGAATTGTTAAATCCTCATTGTTTGAAATCGAGATTTTACCATCTTCCAAATTGCACATTTTGTTATATTCGTAAGTCTTACTCATTCCTTTAATTATATTAAAAGGCTTCATCATATTGAAAGAATTAATATAATTAATTCTTAACTCCTCTGGCAATTGCAGCGTAGAATCTTTAATTATCTCACAGGCTTCAAAGTAATAATTTACTGCATAGAAATAATCTAGCTTCATAAAATAGTAATCTCCAATAGCACTACATATTTTCCATTGAAAAAATTTATTTTTTATTTTTTTAGATAAATCCAAAGCTATCATTAAATTATTTATCTTGTTTTTATCTTTATATATTAACCCTTTTAAATACAATTTTTTAATATTAACTATATCAACTAAACTATCAAATTCACTAGAAGAATGAACATCAAATAAATTTATAGCTTCTTCCACATAGCCTTTTTCAAACAAAACTATACAAATCTCGTATAGTGCATTAATTTTATTCGTATTATTCTTATATCCGTGGATTATTGTCTTTACATATTCAATTCTTTTCTTTAAATCCTCTATTTTTTCAGATTTATATATTTCTAAAACAAATAATAATAATTTACTATTATCACCTTGAGTTGTACCATCATTATTGTATATTTCTAAGGCTTTTTTTATTAAATCGTAAGCTGCTTTAATATCCCCTATTCCAAAACAAAGTTCTGCTCCCATTTGATAATATAGCGAGATCTCTTTACCTTGTATAGGATATTGCTCCAGCTCCTTTTGTGCTAGTAAATGATATTCATATGCTTCCTTATTATTCCCCATTTTTAAAGAAACGTAGGAAAGGTAGTTATAGGTATAAAATATATTACCTTCTAATTCGATGTTTTTCGATTTTTCCAATACATCTTTAAAGTATTTTAATGCAACATCATATTCAAACTTATCGCAGTAACAAGTTGCTAAATTAACCAAAGCAATTAACTCTGATTCTATAATATTATTTTCCTGCGAAATTACTATGATCTTATTATAATAGCTAATAGCTGTTTCACTATCTCCATAATGGTCTCCATAAATTACCCCTAGATTATTTAAACAACGACACATGCCTTCTGGGTAATTTATTTCTTCAAAATACAAAAGTCCCTTTCTGTAACACTCTAATGCCTCAACTACTTTGGAAGTTTCCGAATACATTATCCCAAGATTATTGTACATAAGACCTTTGTACTTTATATAATTATTTCCACATTTTTCTATACAACTAGTACATATTTCATAGACCTTCTGGTAATCCTGTTTTGCCGTATATACATTAACAAGATTTTTTTTATTTTCAAGATAACCTTCCATGTACTCCATATTTAGCAATAGTGATTCAGACTTTTTTATATACTTGATTGCTTTTTCTACTTCATTTCTTCTTATGTATGTACATGTAATTTTATTTGCACAATCAACTTGGATTTTTTCTTCCACTAAATCCATTGAACATCTATATGTTTTTTTATAAGTTTTTAACGCACCTGATAAATTTCCCATTTCTAAGTAAATATCACCTATTTTAAGAATAATTTCCACTTTTTTGTTTTGACCATCTTCATCAGACAACATGAATAATGCTTTTTCATACTTAGAAATTGCTTCATCCATTATTCTAAGTGATCTCATTTTTTCTGCAAGTTCAAGACAGTATTTCACAAGCCTCTTCTTATCCTTAGCCTTTTCTAAATGATATATAAGCTCTTCTTTATTTTCTCTCCCTTCAGCTTGAAATAAATTTTCAAGCACCGAAGCTGCAAACTCATGTTTCTCTTTCCGCTGCTGTTCACTTAACCTATTATATATTAGATTTTTAAGCACCTTATTAGTAAAATCAAATACAAAACCCATATCCTCAATTTTTTTAATTAAAATTCCTTTAGAACATAATTCATCAATATAATCCTCTATCCTTTTTTCAGTACCAATAAAAATCTTTTCAATAACTCCGATTGAAATAGCAGTATTAAAAATAGCAATAGTACTTAGAATCTCATAGCTGTCTTGATTAATTTCCTTTATTTGATTCAGTAGTGCTTGTTCCATTGTAGTCGCAATTGGAATTTCATCAAGGGTTTCAAAAGGAGTATGCCACTTACCATTATTCTCGTTTATACTAATGATTTTTTTAGCTGCGAAATCTTTTAAAGTTTCCTCCACAAATAATGGATTGCCATAGGTTTTTGCGTATACTATTTTCCCAAATTCACTGGGTACTTGAGGCATACTAAGTATTTCTTGAATCATAATGGCAGTTTCTTCATTGTTTAAATTGTTTAAATAAAGATTCATGTTACAAAAACTTTTATTTAATAACTGTTGGAGCTTATTATTTTCACTATACTCCCCATCACTATAAGATAAAATAATCATTATAGTTTGCTCCTTATAATTTTTCACATTTATATACTCTAAAAGTTCCAGTGAAAATTCATCTAAATAATGAGCATTATCAATTATGAAAATGGTGGGTTTATTATTAATACATTCTCCAATAAAGCTATATATTCTACTAATTAGCCTATATTTATCTTTACTACCTACTAAACTTTCTGAAGCCACAACATTATTTTCTATGCCAAGTCCTGGAATGAATTTTATTAATTCACTTTGGTATCTTTTTACTATTTCCTCATCACACATAGATACTATTTTCTTTAATATATCTATAAATGCCCTATTACTTTTATTATTGTTACTATTGAAATTTTCTATGGAAAAGCTAGAATACACATTAGCTTTTTTCATATAAAGTAAATGCTCAATTTCTTTTAAGAGTCTTGTTTTTCCAATACCTTGTTCACCATGAACGAGTATAATTTCACTTGATGCATTACGCTTAATTAAATCCTCATAAGCACTCATTATTTTAGTGACTTCAGCATTTCTACCTAATATTTTAGTATTAAAATTCAACTTTTCAATATCATCAATTATAAAAGGCTTATATTTCTTATTAAAAAATTCATTTATGTCTTCAACTATTTCATTTATATTATTATAGCGGTTGCTTAAATTTTGTTTGGTCATTTTTATAATAATTCTTATTAAATTATTATAAAAATCTAAGGTTTTACTGCATTCACTATATTGACCCTTAACCTTATTCGTAAGCTTTAGAATACTTTGATGTATATTAGAATTTTGATGTATATCAATTTTACATAAAGCAAGAAGTACTACTCCCATAGAATAAATATCCGAGGCTATGGCTTTTTTATTATCTATAATATGCTCAGGTGCCCTAAAGTTAAGTTGCCCTACTTTATTATGACCATAGTCTTGTTTTTCGATTTCTATAGTTGGTATATCTTTAAGGATAATATTATATTTATTGTTTTCATAAGAAATCATTATATTGTTAGTATTCAATTCTTCATAAATAAAGCCTCTAAGATGTAAATAATTTACCACCATGCATAATTGCATAAATATATCTATAATATCATCTTCATTTATATTAACAGTTAATTCCTGTAACTCCTTCGTATTCTCTATATAATCATTTGTGTAGAAATATTCACTACTATTTGTTTTTTTATTATCAACAGTGTGTACCAACCCAAAGTCAAAAACGCTGCTTATATTTGCATGATTTATAGTTATCAGTGTTATAAATTCAGCCACACACAAATCTATCAAACTTTCTGATGCAAATTCAGAATTAATAATATTAAATTGTATTTTCTCATAATTATTTATCACATCGGAAACAAGGTATGATGACTTAATCCTATCTTGGCTTAACTTTGTAATTACTCTATATCTGTTGTTAATTAAATTCATTACTAAGCACTTCCTTAATTGTAAATGTACTAGTTATTGACATTATAACATATCATTTATACATACTATAGCACCATATATAATTTTAATAGGAGGCATCTAAAAAAAAGCCAGTAGAATTCCACTGGATTTTTTTTGCCTTCTAATCCATATTTAATTACAACAACTTCCTAGTAAATATTACTGTTTAGGGTTTTTAATAGGTACTATAATCTTATCAAATAAATCACTATTTTCATTTATTTTAGATTCGCTACCAACAACGCTGTATAAATTCTGTTTTATTACAGCTTCTAATACATCCGCAAAGTTTTTTATGTCCTCCTGCGTAGTTGATAATGCCTCATCACGTAGCTTTTGAATATCTTCTTTAGTTGTGCCTGAAAAATGCATATTATCTCCTATTACGCCTTTATCATAAGGACTTGTTAATCCATCCATACTTCCTATTGTTCCTATAATATAATTAGTCATTTCTTTTTCATCCGCTTTAAAGTTTCTTAAAAATTTTACAGCTCCATCAAAGGTATTTAAGGTTTCCTTTAAATTTGGATCGCGATAGGAATAGAATAATACATCCTCCTTTGTAAACATCATAGACCCACCATAGGCACCCCCTTTTACTCTAAGCTCCTGCCATAAATAATCACTATTTAAAATATTTTCAATAACTTTCATCTTTCCATTATATTTGTAGCCTGCACTTTTAATACTTCCAGCCTTAACCACATATTGTACTTGAGATGGTATCACAAAAGCCTCATTCTTTTTTGAAAAATCAAATTTGTATTCTTGCCTCGGAAATTTTTTATCCTCAATTTTTTTTCCAATAGAATTAAGACTGCTCGTAAATTCAGCATAATTTTTCTCATCACCAGTATAACTTACAACTAATCCCTCTTTGTTAAATACAATATCGGAAACACTATTTAATTTTTTTACCATTTCTTCAAATTTAGCGTCAAATTTATCGTCTAAATCACAAATAAAATCATAATAAGGTAAATAAGCTAAATCACTATACTTACCACTATCTGATAAATAAGATAATGTGCGTGCTATTGCTAGGCTGTTACCTCCATTCACAAACATAGATTCATAATTGGTTCTTACCATTTTAATTAAATCCTTCATTCGTTTCTTATCATCAAACACACTATGATTTATTATTTCATCTAAAAGCTCCAGGGCTTTTGGTAATGTACTATTCATGGCATTTACTGAAACACTCATCTTAGGAGCGTATCCTTGGGTATCAGTATTATTTTTAAATGCTGTTGAATTAAAGCTAATTCCACCAGTATCCTTCATCATTTTATTTGAAAGTTGCATAATGTCATATTTTTCAGTACTTACACTTCCTAAAACATTAGCAAGTAGCTTTAAATATAATATTTGGTCTTGGGGCACTTTTGAACTGTCAAAATAGAAATTAGAATAAGTAATGCCATCAGTAAACATAGGATGACTTAAGACTTTTATACCTTCCTCTACTTTTTCTATTGTTGGAATTTCTCCTGCTTTTGAATTTAAATCCTTTCGGGAAAGCGTTGGTAACTTTGATACATTCTCTTTCGAATCCTCTGTCTCTTGCCACTTTTTAAGTTCCTGCGTGTCTTTTTTAATCTTAGTTAACTCACTTTCTGATAGTGATGTTTTATACTCTTCAAGTTTATTTTTTAGCGTTTGTTCTTTTTTTTCATTTAATCCATTAGAAGGTTTTAACACAACTAATGACTTATGTTTGTTGTCTAATAAATATTTTTGGATTAGTTTTTCAAAATACCTCTGAGATATTTTAGATTTTATTAAATTAAGTGCTGGAGTTATCTCCAAATATTCTGTAGGACTCATATCATAGTTCCATGAGTTCATAGCACCATACATGTAATTCATACCTCTATTAGCATCTGAATTTTGAGTACGCATTCCAAATTCTACAGCAGTAAATACTGAATTTACTAATTCTTCATCAAAGCCGTCTTTCACTACCCTTTTTAAAGTATCATCAATAATATTCTCAAATTTGTATTTTTCTGACTCATTTGCATTGCTTGCAAATATACTGAAGATTGGTTGCTGCGTTGATATATTAAAACTCCCGTAAAAACTAGTTCCAATACCACTATCTACCAATGCTTTCTTTAAAGGTGAAGCTTCAGTATTTAAAAGGATTGCTTGCAAAATTTGAAACCCTAAAACTTCTTCTACATTTGTTACCTTATTCATCATATAGTTGGATGATAGGTAAGTCATATTTTCTACACTTGCATCCTTAGCTACTGGATACAATGCTGTTTTTTCAACCTTTCTTTCATAAGGCTCTTGTAATTTAATTACACTATCTACAGTTGTTTTTTTGAGTTTACTTAGATAATTATCATTCATAAATTTTAAAGTATTTTCAATATCTAATTTTCCATACAGATATATAGAACTATTCGCTGGAACATAGTATTTGTTATAGGTTTCTATAAATTTATTGTAAGTTAGATCAGGAATATTATCGGGATTACCACCGGATTCAAAGCTGTATGAATTATCAGTAAAAAGTGATCCATTAATAGTATTCGATAGTATTACCTGAGGAGATGAATAATTGCCCTTCATTTCATTGTATACTATTCCATTATAATTTAGCTCACCTGTTTTGCTATCAACCTCGTAATGCCAACCTTCTTGTTTAAGTATTCTAGGATCTTTAGTTATATTTGGATAGAATACTGCATCCAAATACACACTCATTAAATTATTGAAATCCTTTTCATTTTTACTTGCCACTGGATACATTGTAAAATCTGTGCCTGTAAGAGCATTTATATATGTATTCAATGATTGCTTAGCCATAGTTAAAAATGGATCTTTAACAGGATATTCCTTTGAGCCACATAAAACTGAATGTTCAATAATGTGATTAACACCAGTATTATCATTCACAGGGGTGCGAAAACTTATTGAAAACACCTTGTTTTCATCCTCATTCTGTAAATAAATGAGTTTTGCTCCGCTTTTAACATGCTTGAATATCATGGACGTAGATTGTATATCCTCAATCCATTTTTTAGATTCTAGCTTAAATCCTGATATAGTTTTGCCTATTTCTAAGTCTTGCTTAACACTTATAGAGGTTCCGTATTTAGCTTGTGCACCTTGTGCAACATTACTAAAACTACTAAGTAATAATCCAGTTGCCAATAATATAGAAGTTATTTTCGTTAATCTTTTCATTTGTTCCCCCCTTAAATATATTTTTTTATAGCACTAATATTTTCTTGTTATAATTAGTATGTTTTATTTTCAATTATCAATACATTAACTATTATATATTCTAATTTACTACTAGTAAATAGTTTTTTCTATTTTTTTCTTAAATATAAATATTATTACTTTAATTCCATTATATGTTATGTATTGTTTCTCCGAGCCTACTTAAAAAATTGTAATTATTATATCCCAATACGTGAAATCAACCCCTTCCTTTTATAGTAATATATTACGACTATTGCTGATTATATATTACAATAATACCATATAATGCCTAAAATTCACAGTGTAAATCATCTCTGATTTATACTGTGAATTTTTAAGTTTGCATATTAAAAAACTATAATTGTATATGCTTTATGTCTGAGAAGTCATTGGAAATAACACTTCATTAAATGAAGTATTATTAGACCGTACAAACAACCAGTCATCTGCTCTCTCCTTTGAAATTTTAAGTATATTGTATTTATTGCTTTCAGGAATAAAATGAAATTCTATTTTATCATCATCTATGGTTACAATTTTTTCAATAATAATATCTAATTGAATTACACACATCTGAAGAAGCGTGATTCCATCCATTACAATAAACCACATGGACTAAATGCTTAGGCCTTTCCAGAGGGTTTCCCTCTTCATCGTAGAAAGTTACCTCTCTACTCTAAGAGCTTAAATTCCGCCAATTCCTGACGTACAGGTACATTAGTATTTATCTATATTTAAAGTAATGTTACTTATTATGCGCTAATTGTTTCCTTATATATTCTTAAGCCTTCGACTAATATGTTAACCGCAGCGTTTTTATCTCTATCATGAACTGTTTTGCATTTAGGACATATCCATTTGCGTATATTAACATCTTTTATACTTAGTTCTTGATGGTGGCACACATTACATAACTGACTACTTGGAAAGAATGTGTCAACCGCTATAACATTTTTATCATTAAATATACTTTTATAAGTAAGTATTGTTCTAAACTTCGACCAACACACATCTGCTATAGACTTTGAAAATTTATGATTTTTAATCATATCACTAACATTTAAGTTTTCTATACAAATGATGTCATATTTATTTACTAGCTTAGTAGTTAATTTGTGTATGAAATCTTCTCTACAATTAGCTATCTTTCTATGAATTTTAGCTACTTTAACTCTCTGTTTAAGAAATTTCTGACTTCGTGTTTTATTAGTAGTTATATCTTGCATAAATTTTTTCTTACTTAACCTTCGTTGTTCTTTAAGAAGTTTTTTTTCATACTTACTATAATATTTAGGATTATCTGTTTTATTACCATCAGATGTAGTTAGAAAATGTTTTATGCCTACATCTAGTCCTACAAATTCATTAGTCTTAATTGCCATTTCAATTTCAACCTCTGTGCAACATAAACTTAAGTAGTATTTATCATCTACATCATTACTTACCGTAGCACTCAATATTCTACCTTGAAATTGCCTACTGTAAGCTATTTTAACATTACTAAGTTTTGGTAGTTGTATTTTACAATTCTGTTTTTTATACTTATTGCTAGATGTAAATTTAATTTCCTTTTCTTTTACACGAATATTGCCCCCCGCAGTGGTTGTTGTAAAATTCATTTCACATGATTTATAATTATCTTTCCATGATTTAAATTTAGGATGTTTATCATAGTCATAAAATGTTAATATTTTACCTGTTCGAGCTGCATGTTCTATAGTTTTCTTAGACCACTTAAAATCAGATTCTAAGTACCTTAAGCACGCAGTACTCAAATCTTTTAATGTATTTTGAAGAACTGACTTTTCAGCATCTTTAAGCCATATATTCTCATTTTTTAATTTAGTAAGAAGTGCTGACATTTTGTTATAGTTTAAAATACCTTCTTTAGCTTCAAATCTATCCATATTAAGTTTCAAAAAATAATTCCAAACAAATCGCTTTGCAGTAAAATTAATTTGTAATTGTTCAATTTGAATTTCACTTGGATAAATTCTATATTTATAAGCTTTGATAATCATTGTAGCACCTTCTTTTATTAAATAATCTGTATATCTATTATAACCAAATATTCATAAAAAACATTATTTAAAACAAAATAATATTATCTTTTAGTTTCCACTAAAAAGAACCGCTAACTCACGACTGAAGGTCACGAGTGTGCGCGGTCCAATTATCAATTGGTGTTAGACTTAATACATCATATATATGAATGCAGCCATCTTGTCTAGTTGTAATTACTATTGTATCCCCCTCTTCTAAATAGTACATACTATCGGTATATACATACATGCAGAAAATATGTAGAGGCCATAAATCATTAAATACTCCAAGTTTTTTAGATAGAGGTTGTCTATTTTCTATAATTCTTAATATAGTGTTATAGTCATTTTCATCATGAATTTTAAGTTTTCTTATCATGCTTTCTTTTCTATTTATCTGATTTGCATCTAATTCATAGGCACCTTCAATGATTTGCTTAAATCCAAACTTTGTATAAAAGCTTAAAACACTATTATTGGCAAAAAGATAAATAATATCGTATTCGTTTTCATATTTTTCTATAATATGATTAATTAGTGCTGCAGATAATCCTTTGTTTCTATGATCCGGATGTGTCATTATCCCAGACAGCTGTAATGCGCTTTTCTTTTGTCCGTCTATAAGTAAATCCATTTTATTTACAGATATACTTACAACCACTTCATCTTCATATAGACAGGAGTAAAAATTACATCTATCATAGTAAATATTTTTTTCATACCATTTCTCAGGATCAGATTCAAAAATATCCATTGATAATTTATTAAAACTTAGTCTGCATTTTTCATTATCCATATAATCGCTTATTATTATATAATCCTTCACAATATGTCTCCTTTAATTACCTCTTGGTGCAATTAGTAAAATCTATCATTTTTAAATAATCTTGTTTTGTCAATCCAAATAGAATTTCATCACAATATCGTCCATTTGTATAAATATTTTCTTTGCAAAGCCCTTCCTGTTGACACCCTAGTTTTTTGTGCATGGCAACAGATTCTATATTTCCCTCCAAAAGATTCCCACAATATTTATTTAATCTTCTCTCCATGAAAGCATATTGAAGAAGTATTTTCATGGCAGCTGTTCCATATCCCTTACCTCTATAATCTCTATCAATTAACAAAGCAATTTCAAAGGTTCCATTTCTTTCATCATTATTATTAAAATTAATTCTACCAACAATAGTGCCTTCTAATGTTTCTATAGCAAAATAAGTTCTCCCAGTATTATTAGATAAGTTCGCAATTTTCTCCGAAAAATTTTTAGATTCTAAGACTGTTGGTGGAAATGGAACTTCACAGTCTCCTAATCTCATTGCAGAAGTATCAAAATTATTATAATAGTCCCATTCCCAATCTTCATGACTCCAAGCTCTTAACCTTACTAAATCATTTTGCCAAAAATAATTTTCATATACTATTTCTCTCATAATAGTTGCCCCCTTTAAATCTATAAATCATATATTAGAAGTTTAACATCAAAATAATCTTATTCAAAGCCCAGAAACCATACAGAATTAAAGTTAAGCATTATAATAAAAAATGCTATGGTATCAAATATTTATTTGATACCATAGCATTGGCTTATTAACTAACCTATATTAATAAAATATAAGAATCTATGTTACGTATATCTATAAATATTACTTATTTTCAATCATGGTATTGAATCCAAAAGTCGTTTCAATAACACCATCTAAAACTTCATAAATTGACTTACCTATTTTTTCGCTAAAATAGGCACTTAAACCCAATTGAGTCTTCCATTTTAATAAAGTCAAATCATTTATACCATATCTCATAACTACATCTACTAGTCTTTTTTCCATCAAACATATACCCTCAGGTAAAGCAATTGCATCGCATAACTGAATAAGCTTATCATAATCATTATAAGTTGTGTTTTTTATATATTCCTTAATAAAAGTTACTTCAACCTCAGTACAATCAGCTCCACCAGCATAACCTCTAATATCTGGTAGTATAAATGAATGTGTCAAGGCTATGCGAGCAGCATCATCATAGCCTTTGCTCATTAAGAAGTCATATCCACTTATAGAATGATGCATTTTCACAGGACCTTCGTATCTACCTATATCATGTAGTAATCCTAATACATAGGCAATATCACCATCTAAATCAGTGCACTCTCTTGCAATAGATTTAGCTGCTTTCGCTACATTATATGAATGCGCTATCCATTCTCCAGGATTCTTTTCCTCGGCATATTTGATAAATTCAGTTGCTTGTTTTAAAGTAGGTACTTTCATTTATAAACTCCTCTCAGTATTTCTAACTCCTTTGTATAGCACTATAAGCCTTCTTAGCCATAGCAAAATGGTCTCTATGCCATTCTTTTATCTCACTAATATTATGAAAACCAACTTCTACACTTTCACTTGACACCTTTAAATTTCCACCTTTAATTTTACACAAATATAAAATATGATATGAGGTATGCGGTTGTCCAAAGTCACCAGGTAATCGAGTAAATATATCAATAATATTTTCTACTTCTATTTCATATCCTGTTTCTTCAAATAATTCTCTCTTTATTGAAGTTTCAGGACTTTCGCCACTTTCGGCCCAACCTCCAGGTATACCCCATAACTTATCGTCACAACGTTTGTCTAATAAAATATTATAATCTTCATCAAATACTATACCGTTAACACCAATTTTAGGGGTTATATAACCTAATTCTTTTTTAAATCTTTCTAAAATAATATTTTGAGGTTCTTTACATATCTTTGAATAGCCTTCACAGGCTAACTCCATTAACCTATTATATCTTTGTTTATCATATTCATCTTTACAAAAACACAGTCCTAATTGACCCATACTCCTTATCTCATCTAACAAATCTAAAATATATTTATCTTGTTTCATTTTTGTGGCTGCAATTAAAGTAGGATCTACATTACTATCTTTTTCTCTAGTATCAATACTTATAAAATCGTTTACTGATTTTATATTAGCTGGTATAAATATTAATGATTTTATTTCAGGATCCTCCCCCTTTGAAATTAATCTCTTATTATAATTATTAAACATATCTCTAAACTGATTTTCATCAATTAATAAATCCATTTTAAAAATAGCAGATAAAAAATTATTATCACCACCACTTTTTAAAAGGTATGGTCTTAATTCTTTTACTATGTTTTTATTTGTGACATCTATACCTAGTTCCTCGAAGATTTCTTTTTTAATATTATGTTCTAAATCTAATAATTTACCTTTAATATCATTTTCATCTATGCCTCCACCTATGAATCCTAATTTATGTGGAAAAGCTGTTCCTACATTCATTTCACCTAAAACAAACTTTTTATCGCTTGTTTCAACTAATACAGAAGTGTAAATAACTCTGCAATCATGTTCTGTATAAGTGTTTTTATATATGGTATATACAAAATGTGCATAATCTGTTAGTTGAACATAAATGTTTACGCAACCATAATTAGTTTCTATCTTTGTAATTGTGTATGAATCACCTCTGAAAAATTTTTTACCACTTTGTAATAATGAATCCCAATATTTTTCAACCTCATCATTATAGTTTTGGGGCAAAGTAATTTTTTCATTGTTATAGTAGACATTAATATTATTGTTAAATTCTGAAATGTTAACTTCTTTCATTATTCTCACATCTCCTAAAATCTATTTTTTACCATTAAAATTTAACTAAAACTATAATGTTACTATATATGATGACGTTAGGTCACATGCAAGCATAACTTTTAATATAAAAGTTATGCCCCACTTATGGAAGTGAGGCACTATGTTCTAGTAAATTAATTGTTATTTTTTATACTCGATGATTTCATAACAAGTAAAAAAATCCAGTAGAATATTTGTTCTACTAGATTTCTGTAACCCTTTATTACTCACTCTTAAATTAAACGGATTTTCCATTTAACATATTAAGCATATCTTGTTTTTCTAGCGTAAACCTATTGTATACACTTTGTCTTACCTGCGCCGAACTGCTTCTAAAATAAATGTCAACCTTTTGTCGTTCCTTATATAAATCATTTATGATATTACCATCGCTATTATTTAAATTAAGTTTTGAGAACACAGATAAAGTTCCTCCTACACCATGCTGAACTACTGTAGACAATAAACTTTCCTTTAGCGCATCACTTTTTTTACTTATATCAAAACCATATTTTGACTTTAAAGCTTGCGCTGCTGTATCATAATAATCTCCTTTTACACAATTTTGTTGCAACTTTAAAAATTTTTCTCTATCTGACAAAGCAATACTAATCCATGCAGTATCAAAGTTTACACCATATCTGTTACCATCTTTGGCTTTTGCTCCTGCTAGTTTTGTATAAATTGCATTATCTTTTTTACTTAGTGAATTTACAAAAGAATCTAAAGACCCTGTTTTAGAAGAAAACTGAAAGGCTCCATAGGACTTTCCACCATAATCTCCTGGTGTATTACTTATTGTCCCCGGATTACCATTAGACTCATATTTAGCAGATATACTACCTAACCCGCTGAATTTATTATCTTCACCTTTGCTATCATCATTTAATAATGACTGCGTAGCACCTCTCATAATTGAATTAAAATTACTCATAGTACCTAATGAATCATCTAAATTAAAAGAATCTTGCTTTGATAATGCAGTAGCCATAAACTCTGCCATCTTTGAATTACCGGAGCTATCCATGATTTGAATAAGCATTGTTTGAAAAGCTAATTCCTGCATTGCTTTTTCATCCTCAAAACTCTTTGTACTTTTATCAGAAATCCTATTATTATTTTTTATTTGCGCTCCATATTGTTTTAACAACGCATCATTAATTATATTTGTAGATAATGCCATGACTATCACCCATTTTTTATAAATTATTTCCTACATTATCTATATCGTATATTATAAAAAAAACTTTACATACTTATTTCAAAAAAATAAAATGTATTACTAATCCCATTTACCTTTATATCCATTCTTTTAAAATAGATTTAATCTTAGTATTGAATAATATTCTAGAGCATGTCCTACTTAATCTTAATCTCAGCTCCAATTCATATTCTTCAAACTGCCATCCCATTTTTTGTTTAATTCTATTATGTAGAACATCATGAGTATAATCCATATCATCATAAGGAATATTATCTATAAGGAAAAACTCCAATTCTTCTCCTGCAACACCTTTAAGCTGAAAATGATTAGACATTTTATTAATCATAAACCACTTTTTAATATTTTCATACTCTTTTTTCAATTTTTCTAAGGACATATTATATATGGCCTCTTCCAAAAATGGTACCTCCTGCAAACAATTTACGTTCATAATATTCTCTTCTATGTCTTTAACAAAGTAAAACATTTTCTTCCCCCTTAAAAAACTGAAACTATATTTCTTCATATATGTTTTTCACTAGTTTTAATTCCATAAATATTATAACAAATTTATATTTTATTTTCTATTAATACTTAAACCCAATTGTTGAAAATATTGCTAATATATATTTGTTTTTACTCTTGCAAAGTGATATTATTAATATATATATATTGTATAAAGGAGGAATTAAAATGAACACAATGAAAGAATTTACTTTTGAACCTCGTTTTCTGAGTTTAGCTGTCATAAAAGACGTAAATGTAGGAAATAGAATACTAAATGAGCTTATTATAGATGAAGAAAGTTGCTTAGGTCATAGACAGGTAGGAACTAGAAGTTATCACATCTTCTATTTCAAGAATGATCGTTTTTCAGTTTATTATCATAAGGGTGGTACAGATGCAATGTACTCTGCTAATTCACTAGATGTAGTTTTAGATTATGTAAATAATTTAAAACCAGAAGATTTTGAATAACTAAATAAAATGAAGTAGGGTTGGAGATGGAATAATGGCAATAACAAGTATTACAACACTAGCAGATACAAAGTATTTAAAACTTTATAATGCAGAGTATATCAATAAAAATGGGGATCTTAAAAATTGGACCATTGCTTCTAGAAAAGATTTAGATACATTAAAAAATAATTATTTTAATGCAGCAGAAGACAAAATTGATGCCGTTATAATAGTAGCTAAATACGTAGATAAAGCTACTACTGCAGCTGAAGAAAAATTAGTAATTATAAAGCAATTTAGAGTTCCTCTTAATGATTATGTTTATGAAATCCCTGCTGGACTTATAGATCCTGGTGAGGACTTTGAAACTACAGTTAAGCGTGAACTAAAGGAAGAAACGGGACTTGATTTGGTTCAGATTGATTATAATAAAACTAAATCTAAGGCATACATATCAACAGGTATGACAGATGAGTCTGCAGCACTAGTGTATTGCACTTGCCATGGTGAAATGTCAAAAGAATATTTAGAACCAGATGAGGATATTGAAATTATGCTATTATCAAAACAAGAAGCTAAAATTTTGATTACTTCTAATGAAAAAATAGATATTAAAGCACTTCTTGCTATACAAAATTTTATAGGTTAAATGTTATATCTAAACCATAATCAAATAAAAGACTAGCAGAGTATTAATTTATTCTGTTGGTCTTTTTTTGTTATTCTAATAATTTTTTTTAAAATAAATCATCATTTTATTATAATTCATGAGTGTGGATAAAATAATTAGAAATATATTTTGAAAAACGTAAATTTTTAGTCATATTTGCTCATATTTAGTCATTGACATGTTTTCAGAATTGTGATAATATTCAGAAATATAAATAATCTGTCGTAGCATATTGCAAAATTAGGAGGTTATTCATGGAAAATCTTATTAATGCATTAAGCAGTCTCATTTGGAGTAAGGCACTTATCTATTTATGTTTAGGTACAGGTATTTATTTTTCAATCAGAACTCGATTTCTTCAAGTACGACATATTAAAGATATGGTAAGATACTTATTTGGTGGTGGAGACTCTAGTGAGGGCGTATCTTCCTTTCAAGCCTTTGCAATGTCAGTTGCTGGTCGTGTTGGAACAGGTAATATAGCTGGCGTTGCAACTGCCATAACCATGGGTGGCCCTGGTGCCATTTTCTGGATGTGGGCTATTGCATTTCTTGGTGCAGGTTCTTCTTTTATAGAATGTGCTCTTGGTCAAGTTTATAAAGAGGAAATTAATGGAGAATATCGTGGAGGTCCAGCCTACTACATTGAAAAGGCTATGGGTAAAAAATGGTATGCAGTTATATTTGCAACTGCAACTGTAATTGGTTTAGGCTTATTCGGACCCGGTGTTCAATCAAACAGTATTGCAGCTGGTGTACAGAATGCCTTTGGTATTAGTCCATATATAACTGGTGCAATAACTGCAGTATTACTTGGTTTTATTGTATTCGGTGGTACAAAGAAGTTAGGTAAAGTTGCCGAAATTGTAGTTCCTTTTATGGCGATTGCTTACATCTTGGTTGCATTAATAGTACTTGCAATAAACATCACTACAATTCCTAGCATGTTTGCTTTAATAATTAAAAGTGCTTTTGGTGCTAATCAAGCTTTTGGAGGCATCGTAGGATACGCAGTCTTATGGGGTGTTAAACGAGGCATTTACTCAAATGAAGCTGGACAAGGAACAGGACCACAATCTGCCGCTGCGGCAGAAGTATCTCACCCAGCTATACAAGGCTTAGTTCAAGCTTTTTCAGTTTATTTTGATACATTATTTGTATGTTCTGCAACTGCATTTATGATTCTATCAACAGGTAAATTTAATGTTGTAAATCCCGCAGGTGGATTTCTTGTAGAAAACGTACCTGGAATGGCTATAGGACCTGCTTCTACTCAATTGGCAGTTGGAACCGTATTAGGGAAATTTGGAGCACCTTTTGTTTCCATTGCATTATTCTTCTTTGCTTTCACAACACTAATGGCATACTATTATATAGCCGAAACAAATCTTACTTACCTAACTAAAGATTCTAAATATAGCAAGGTTTTTACTAATTTACTCCGATTTGGAATTCTCGCTACCACTTTCTACGGATCTATTAAAACAGCAGAAGTTGCTTGGGCACTTGGTGATATTGCTGTTGGTACCATGGCATGGCTTAACGTTATTGCCATATTAATTCTTGGAAACATCGGGCTTAAAGTTTTAAAAGACTACGAAGATCAAAAGAAAATGGGAAGAAATGCGGAAACATTTATATTTGATCCTAAAAAATTAGGAATTAAAAATGCAGATGCATGGTATGTTTTTAATGAAAGAAGAATTAAAAGAACAAAAGAAAAAAACATTTCTAAATAAAGAAATCAAAATAGTGATTATTTCATTAAAAAAATACCCTATAGAGCTATTTAAAAGAAGCCTGCTCCATAGGGTATTTATATATATACTAGATACAACAAGATTAGTGAAAGCTATTTATCTTCATTTGAGAAGATTCTATAAATTTAATTTTGGCAGTACCTCAGTCTCAAAAAATTTCCTAGAGGTGGTTCCTGAAACACTATAAACCTCACTGTCATCTATTTTTACAGATACGCCCTTTGTACAATGTCCTAAACAAAAAATTGCTTTTAGTTGTACCTTGTCTGACAGATTATATTCTTCAATGATTTGTTGAAAGTTATTAATAACATTGTAGGATCCTTTGATATGGCATGCGCTACCTACACAAACACTTAAATCTATCACAAAAATCACTCCTTCCCTTTATAATCTACATGTAACAGTTTGTGAACCTTACCTTTTAGAAGTCCCTGGTACAATGACATCATTACCGGATTTTCCTCTGAACGTTTTATGCTACTCATTCTGTCTGCTTCATATAGTCCAGCACCACGTTTTAACTTGCCCTCAGCCTTTGAAAATGGTTGTCCTGCACCACAAATACATCCACCTGGACATGCCATAACCTCAATGAAATCATAATGAGCCACTCCTGCCTCTATTCTTTTTATAAGCTCATCAGCATTTTTAAGTCCACTTACTACTGCAATATTTATTACGCGATTATCCACAGTAATACTAGTTTCTTTAACTCCCTCCATGCCACGTACGCCATTAAAAGCAAGGGCACGTAATGTGGAAGTAGATTTATCATCTAGAACTCTACGTATAACAGCCTCAGTAACACCACCTGTTACTCCAAATATAACGCCAGCTCCACTGCTAACACCAAATGGCATATCAACTGCCTCAGGCTCTACCTCTGAGAATACAATTCCTGATTCTTTTATCATTTGGATAAGCTCTTGTGTAGTTATTACATAATCTACACTGGGAACACCATCTTCTGTAAACTCATCTCTTTTTGCTTCAGATTTTTTTGCTGTACAAGGCATAATTGCCACAGACACTATCCTTTTATTAGAATGTTTGTAGTGTTCCTTGAGTACTGAAGAAAACATTTGCATAGGTGAACGACAAGTAGATACATTTTTCATTAAACTTGGATAGGTATTTTCTACATAGCTTACCCAAGCAGGGCAACAAGATGTAAATAGTGGTAATTTCTCATTTTTTTCAAGTCTTGAAAGAAACTCTGTAGTTTCCTCCAGCACTGTAAGATCTGCTCCTGTAGAAGTATCAAATACTTCATCAAATCCCATTTTTCTAAGAGAGCTTACTATTTTGCCCATTACATTTTCGCCATCTTTTTGTCCCAGTTCCTGGCTAATTCCCACTCTTACTGCAGGGGCAATCTGAACTACAACCTTTGTATCCTTATCACTAATGTCTTCCCAAAGTCTCGCTGTATCATTTTTCACCACAATAGCCCCTGTAGGACATACCGCCGCACACTGACCGCACCCAACACAATTAGAATCTGCTATAGGCTCATCAAAGGCAGTAGTTACAGTCATTTTTGAACCTCTTTTAACAAAATCAATAGCTCCAATATTTTGTACTTCTTCACATACTCTTACACAATCACCGCATAAGATACACTTGCTTTTATCTCGTACGATACATACAGATGAATTGTCTATTTGTCTTTCTTCTGAAGTATTACTAAATCTTACTTGCTTAATTCCAAAGCGTTGCGCTAAATCCTGGAGCTTACAATGACCATTTTTTTCACAGGTGGTGCAATCTCTACAGTGATTTGAAAGTAATAGTTCAAGATTCATTTTTCTATATTTTCTAAGTCTCGGAGTATTGGTATGTATTTCCATGCCCGCTCTTGGAGGAGTTGAGCATGCTGCATCCATATCTCCCCATTTATTTTCTACCATACACATACGGCAAGCACCATAAACTGAAAGCTCAGAATAATAACAAAAAGTAGGTAAATCTATACCAGCTTTTCTAACTAATTCAAGAATATTTTTCTCTCCATTTATCTCTACAGGTATATCATCTATAATCATAAACTCTCCATTCATTGTCTTAATCCTCCTTTATAGCTTTAAATGAACAGGCTTCAATACAAGCACCACACTTAATGCACTTATTTTGATCAATTGTAAACGACTGCTTAATTTTGCCTGATATTGCGTTAACCGGACAAATTCTCGCGCACTTTGAGCATCCTTTGCAAAGTTCCTCTTGAATAAATATCGTCTTAAGCTTTACACAGGTTTTAGATGGACATTTCTTCTGAAGTATATGAGTTTCATACTCATCACGAAAATTCTTAATAGTACTAACCACCGGGAATGCCGCTGTCTTTCCAAGACCACATAGTGCTGTTGAGGATATAGTATCTGCAAGCTCTAGTAACATATCTATATCAGAAATCACACCCTTGCCAGCAACTATTCTTTCAAGAATTTCAAGCATTCTCTTAGTGCCTTCGCGACAAGGAACGCATTTACCACAGGATTCATTTTGTGTAAAGTTCATAAAGAATCTTGCAACTTCAACCATGCAAGTATTTTCATCCATAACCACAAGGCCACCTGATCCTATCATAGCTCCTGCTTTTTTAAGAGAATCAAAATCTAGTGGCAAATCAAGATCTTTCTTTGTTAAACATCCACCAGAAGGACCTCCAATTTGTACAGCCTTAAACTCTGTGCCGCCCCTCATTCCTCCACCTATATCAAATATTACTTCTCTTAGAGTTGTACCCATTGGCACTTCAATAAGTCCTGTATTTTCAATGTTTCCCGTTATAGCAAAAGCCTTTGTTCCTGGACTTTTTTCTGTTCCGATAGTTTTATACCATGCTGCACCTTTGGCAATAATTGGAGGTACATTAGCAAAGGTTTCAACATTATTAAGTACTGTTGGTTTACCAAAAAGCCCTTGCTCCACGGTTCTTGGAGGTTTCACCCTTGGCATTCCTCTTTTCCCTTCAATTGAAGCTGTAAGGGCACTACCTTCACCACATACAAATGCGCCTGCTCCCCTGTTAATTTTAATATCAAAACTAAAGTTTGTCCCAAGGATGTTGTCACCTAAAAGTCCGTAGCTTCTTGCCTGACTTATAGCATTCTTAAGTCTACTTACTGCAAGAGGATACTCTGCACGAACATAAATGTATCCTTCTTGTGCACCACAAGCAACCGCAGCTATCATCATGCCTTCAAGTACCCTGTGAGGATCTCCCTCCATTATACTTCTGTCCATGAATGCACCTGGGTCTCCTTCATCACCATTACATACAATATATCTGGTTTTTTCTTCTTGGCGGCTTACCTGAGACCATTTACGACCAGCTGGAAATCCACCGCCGCCACGTCCTCTTAAGCTTGACTCCTCTATCTCTTTAATAACATCATCAGGAGACATATCAAACAGCACCTTTTCAAGAGCACCATATCCTAAAACACCAAAATACTCTTCTATAGAAGTTGCATCAATATGTCCACAATGTTCTAGCGCAACTCTAGTTTGCTTTCTATAAAAAGGAATTTCACTTTGTTTTTTATATATTTTTTCATTTTTAGTATATGCAAGCCTCTCAACGCACTCATTGTTAATTATAGTTTTTTCTAAAATTTCGGCGCAATCCTCTGGTTTTACTTTTATATACAAATATCCCCAAGGCTCCATTCTTACAAGGGGACCCATTTCACAAAATCCATGACAGCCACTTTTTTTAATCCCAACTGTTTCATCATGCGGTTCTTTTTCAAGCCTTATCTCGCAATTTATACCCTTTTCTTTCATTAATCTTACAAGCTCAGCATAAATTTCTAATGCACCACCTGCAACGCAACCAGTACCTGCACATATAAGAATTTTTTTATTTTGATTTTCAAGACTTTTACTATACACATTGCTAATATTAATTAAATCATTTCTATTAAGAAGCATATTATTTCTCCTCCTTAAGAGCATCTAAAATTTCCAATGCTTTTTCTGGTGTCACTGCACCATATACCTTCTCATTAACAGTTATAACAGGTGCAAGCCCACAGGCTCCAAGGCAGGAAACCGTTTCCAAAGTAAACATCAAATCATCTGTTGTAATTTTAGTTTCTGAAAGCTTTAACTCTTTTCTTAGCTTATCTAATATAGGAATAGACTTTCTTACATGGCAAGCTGTACCATCACATACTTTTATTACATACTTACCTTTAGGTTCTAAAGAAAAGTTGTCATAAAAAGTTGCTACACTATATATTTTGGCTCTGCTAATTCCAAGCTTTTCTGACAAATATGCAAATATTTCCTTAGGCAAATACCTATATATTTCTTGAGTATCCTGCAATATTGCAATAATATTGCGAGCTTTAAACTCATGGTCCTTTAATATGTTATCCAATTCACTATAATCAAAGGTTGTATTCATTATAATTCCCCCTGTAAATATTGTTAATTTATTATCATATTTATATATTATAGTAATCTTTGGAATATTGCAATAATAAAATTCATCATTCTACAATTTTTGAATAAAAACTTGTAAAAATTAATGCCACCCACGTGGCAAGTGGCATAAAAAGATCCAGCAGAATACATTCTACTGGATCTTTACTTTAAAATCACTGTTAATTACTTTCTGGTTTTATTACCTCTTTAACAATTATATTTTCTATAGGTTTTGATACTATTGAATTTTTTTCACTTGCCATATTTGCCAGCACCATACTCATTATTCCTTCCATTGCATTAGGTGTTTTTCCATCAGTACCACCCATTATTACAGTTTGTGGTACAAGTGGAGACTTGCTTATCTTTAACGCATCTGCAAATGCTATCATAACACTTTGTTGCACTTGTAACTCTGGGCCACCGTATGCCTCAACTAAAGCTCTTGCTGCTGTTCCCTTCGCAATACCTACCTTTGTTTCTTGCTCAGCAGTAGCATCTGCAACCACTTTAATATTTAGTGCTGTTGCGTTACCTACTTTTTCAAGCTTGAATGCCTCTGCAGTTGCTTGTAATTCTACTTGCTTTGCATTAGCAGTCGCTGTTAATTCAATAGTTTTCGCTTGTGCTGCAGCTTGTGCTTCTCTAGTATATCTTTCAGCATCTGCTTCTTGTGTTCTCTTATATTTGTCTGCTTCAGCAAGTTTCTGCATTTTTAATGCTAACTGTTCGGCTGACCTTAATTCCGATTTACCTTTATTATCAGCTACCTCTATATCAATACTTGATTGTGTAAGGGCTGATTGCGCCATGGATTTTGCTTGGGCCTCATTTAATTCTCTTTGCTTTTCAGCAGATTTTTGTTTAGCTTCATTAGTCTTAATTTCTTCCATAGCCACTTGTCTATCTCTTAATTGTGCAAGAATTTTTTCAATTCTTGTATCACTAGCAGAAGCTGCCGGTGTTCCAATTAATACTTCTTGAAGTTCTAAATCATATAATTTAAATTTTGTTTTCATTTCATCTGATGCTTCTTGTTGAATTTGGCTTCTATCTTGAACGAGTTCTATAAGAGTTTTCGTTTGCCCAATATTCTTAAAGTATCCAGCTACCATTGGGTCAAGAGATTGTTCAACAAGCATTTTAATATCCCCAAACCTTTGTATAACTGATGAAGCTTTTCTATAATCAATATTAAATACTACTGTAAGTGGTAGATTAGGCTCAAAAGCATCCTTAGTTATTAAACTAATCTCTTTTAAATTGTCATCTAACCTGTGTACTCCAGTTTGACCACTAATCCATTTTAATATTACATTAGTAGTAGGCACTGGCACAACCTTACCAGCATAAGTATTAAATGCATACTTTCCTGGCATCATAGAATCTCTCCAAATACCCTTTTTACCTTGTTCTACAAGTTCTCCATGAGAGTAGCCGGTACCTGAAACATCCTCACCTTTATCACCAAAATAACTTACTACAACTCCTACATATCCAATATCTATTATGCTTTTAGGTACTATATCTACACTTGCAAACATTCTATTAATGAAGTAAACTCCATCAGTAAGCACTTGCATCTGCTTACCTTTTCTACCATCTGCCGCTAAAAATTTCTCAGGTTCTTGGAAGTTATTGTGATAGAACTCATTATTTACGCCATCACCAACAATAGGTGCTATAATTGCTCCATTGTCTGGTGTAGGACCCTCATTAATAGTTACAATACCTATAGTATCGCGACTAGCTGAATTGTTACCTGATTTATTATAAGTAACTGGCATATCACTACCATCATTCTGCTGGGTAATTTGCTCAGAAGTTTTTGAACTTGATATAAGTACTGGGCTAAATCCAGCTACTCTAACTAAGTCACTTCGCATACTTTCTATTTGCGCTGTCTCATCCTTTGAAGTAAATATTGAATGTACCCTGTCTTTGGTTATTATAATAAATTGTGCTAAGTTAAATGCATAAGTCCCCTCACGAAGAATCTGTCTTTGTGGTCCTTTTTGTCCACCATTATTTAAAAATGATACAACATCTTGGAATGATTTACATTCTGGTATGACTTTACCTAGTGTTTGGCCATCTCCTAAACTTTCACCTGACCTTGAAAATACATAAGCTATTTGACCTTGTGGTATAGTTACCAGCCTTACCTTCTTAATCTTGTACTTAAAAGGCGTTTTGAAGTGAACGCCAGCCCTTAGTACTTCTGGTTGATAACCTGCTTCTCCTTTAAGTGCCATTAACCCGTCTGAAGGCACTGAACCACTCATACTCCACCACTTCTCCACAACACCTACTTCATCTGTTCCTATGCTTGTAAATCCTATGCCATAAGCAATTAAAAATAATGCTACTAGCACTATCCCTGGTATAATTAAAAATGTGTACGACTCCATAATTTCCCCCTTTTTATTACAATTTTTGTTTCGTTTTATAAATACTGCCATAAATTAATTATATCACAAATATTACACTACTAGAACTTATAGTTGTATGTTTTTTAAAATTACCTACTGAAAATATTAATATATAATTGCATTTATGTTAACTCTTTAGCATCAGTGTATAAAAAAAACATCAAGATCTTAAGATCTTGATGTCTTTTATAAAATCATATTTTTAATTATGCGGAACTATGATTTCACCAGCTTTTTCTAGTGCAATCTTTGCCACAACAGGTCCTATTATTGAATATATAAATGTAGAACATAATATAATAACACGAAGCTGCGCTGCGTACTCCGGTATAATATTTCCTGCAACTACAATTAATCCTAATGCAACCCCTGCTTGAGGCATAAGTGTAGGCCCCAGATACTTACATATTTTTTCATCTTGTTTAGCAATTTTACCACCAATCCAAGCGCCACTTATTTTCCCGATAACACGCGTAACAACATATAAAAGCCCAATAACTCCAATTCCACTTAGAGCCGTGATTTCAAAACCCGCTCCTGAAATAACGAAGAATATCATGAAAATAGGTGGAGAAAATGAGTCTGTAATTTTGACAATGCTATCAATATCTGAATAAATATTTACAAACACACCACCAAGGGCCATACAAGCTAGCAGTGGCGAGCCATTAAATAATTCAGCTAACCAATAAGTAATTAAGATAAATGAAATAATAATGCACAGTCTATTTGATGATTGTTTAAACCATCTAAATATTAACTTCATAAAAATACTTGATACGGCACCCAAAATAAAGGATATTATTACTCCATATATAGGAGTTAATATTGATAAAACAATATTAGTGCTAAGGCTAGAGGACATTGCTTTTACTATAGTAGTTGCAAATCCAAATCCTATAAGAGCAACTGCATCATCAATGGCCACAACGCTCATAACCATTGATGTTAAAGGCCCTTTAGCTCTATACTGATTTATAACCATTATAGTTTGAGCGGGAGCAGTAGCCGCTGCGATTGCACCTAATAGTATTGAGAGCTTTATATTAAAACCAAAAATAATTAAAACCACGGTTACGCATATAATTGCTCCAAAAGACTCTGCCATAGCTATTATGACAGGTGCAATCCCAACCTTTTTAAAATATGTTAAATTAAATTCACTTCCGATTGAAAATGCAATAAACCCCAGTGCTATATTAGATATAACAGAAAATCCATTAACCATGTTAACAGGAATAAAATTTAAAAAAGATGGTCCTAATAAAAGACCAGCAATTAGATACCCTGTAACATTGGGCAGTTTAACATATTCAGCAAGTCTACCAAAAATTATTCCAGCAAAAAGTATTACTGCAACTTCAATAATTATTTTACTTTCCAATTTTTCTAATCCCCTTTGTAAAATCAATTGGTACGCTAAAAACTACACCAGTATCTTTAAGTGAAAGATCACCTACAACAGACTCAATAGCGTTAACAGCTTCTTCAAGTTGCCATTCATGAATAACAGTAAATATCAGTTTGCTTTTTTCTCTTTCAGGATTTAAAAATGATCTAAGAGATCCTAAAAATGCAATTTCACCTTCATCATGTTCATGACTTAACAATCTAGCCATACCCATACTATCCACAACAGTGGCACCACTGATATTTCTACGTGTAAATTCAGTTAAAACATCATCTAATTTTTCTGGTCTATTTAAAATAAAAAATAATAGTTTCATATTTCCTCCTTGATTTTTTATTTGACATGCGGCTTATGCTGCAGCTACTTTTAAGCTATTCAAATGCAAAAAAAATAGACACTTTAACTAATTAAAACGTCTATTTTGTATGTTGGTGCTACATCAGGGATTCGAACCCTGGGCACCCTGATTAAGAGTCAGGTACTCTAGCCAACTGAGCTAATGAAGCACATTACCGAATGACCTTAGTATATACCACTTTTATGTATTTGTAAATACTTATATAAAATACTAATAGCTAACTAGTTATCTATTAGTTTTATATTATTGGATTTTCTATAAAAATATCTATTGGTTTCCATCAATAATAAATCCAACAAAATTATTTAATTCTGCTGGATTTATTATTATTTTATATAATTTACTGTATTTTCTTTCCTTTTTGGTGCATTAGTTACCTGAATTTTTTTATATCCAAGGCACAATGCATGTATTTGTCTAAAACCTTCTGGTATTTCGAGTTCCTTAACCCATTCTGCGCCTTCTTCACTATTTAATAAATGTGCAATAAGGCCAACCCAACAACCACCAATTTCTAAGGATTCTGCTGCTATAAGCATGTTTTCTACTGCTGCCGCGCAATCAACTGAAGCCGACCCATTATTTTTATCTCCAGATACCAATACAACTGTTGGCGCATTGTAAAACACATGGAATTTTTCATTATCAGCAAACCTTCTAATATATTCATTATCTGATTTACTTGCAATCTCTTTAAAAGCATCACTTAATCTATCTATAATATCTTTTCTTTGTATTACTGTAAAATGCCAAGGTTGATTATTTGTAGCACTTGGTGAATAAATACCTGCATCTATTATATCTTGCACATCTGTATCGTTAAGCTGTTCTGGCAAAAAAGCCCTAGTACTCCTTCTAGTCCTTATATTTTTTAAAGTTTCATTCATATTAAAATCCTCCGTCCTCGTATTCTTTAATATTTATGATTATACTACTATATTGTTTTAATGTAAGTACGCACTTTTAAAACTCATAGTCACCAATATAATACCATTCTTCTACTATATATATATATTATCAATAGTAATTGTAACCTATTTATTTAGAAAACTACAGTTAATTATTTGCAAATATAATGAAGACTTTGTTTTGCTTAAAAATTAAAATATATAATAGAATAGGTATGACTTATGGTGAACTTATAGATACTACTAATATAATAGATAAAAAGCGATAAAGAATTTCTACTAATAGCAATGATATACTAAATGATGATGTTTGTGCTTATAAGAAAAACAGATAAAACACTAATATCTCCCCATTACCACAAAATATAAGGTATAATAAAAGTTATTAAATTAAAACATAAGAGGCAAAACAATTAATAATTGTTTAGTGCCCCAGCGAACTACAGGAGGCAAAACAATTAATAATTGTTTTGTACCTCAGAGAACTACAGGAGGGAAACAAATGGTAGAAATAAATGATACAGTGTCATCTCTCTTAGAGAGTCTGAAAACTGCAGATGATAAACAGAGATCTGCAATAGTAAATAAACTTTCCTTAGATTATAATAATGCAATTCCAATGTTATGGTCAAAAATAATAACCGAGGAGAACCCTAGAGCAATCCTTTCTGTTATGAGAGATATTTTAAAAAAGGAAAAACCCAAGGGCATGTTCAGAAGAACTATTGGTAATTCCAAAGAAAAACTTAGCAATCTTCTTTCGCATTCAGATCCAAAAGTTAGAAAGAATGTATGTGGTGTTATTGGAGAACTAGGAGATCCTGCATATTTAGAAGCACTATATAATGCCTATAACTCAGAGGATAAACTATTTGTAAGATATTCTTATGTGCTTGCCATAGGAAACTGCGGTAGCATTCTTGATGCAGAAAAGTTAAAGAAAATGTTTGAAGATGTAGTAATGAATGAAAAAGCTTGCAAAGATGATAATTCACTAATAACAACTAATAAGCATATTAACGAGGAAAAACTTGCGCTTACAAGGGCTATAGATAAATTATCCCCTCCTGTACGCCATGAATTTAAAGGCTTTAAAGAATTTGAAAATGCAGTACCTATGATACTCACAGTTATGAATTACCAGTATCAACACACTTTAAAGGAACTTGAAGAAAAATCTATAGACGGTAGACTTGTAGATGATGGTATTCTTATTTATGAGAATGATATAGATCAGGTTTACACCTGCAGAACCTTTTATGAACTTTTGTTTCCACTAGATAATTGTGAAGATCTACAATTTGATTATAAAGTAATAGCAGCTGCGATTCTAGATGCAAATGTTGTTGACTTTTTAAATCAGTGTCATGAATGTGATTCTAATTCTCCTTTCTGGTACAGAGTTGAGTTTAAAACTATGGATGCCAGCCGCGAAAGGTCAGAGTTTGTAAAAAACTTATCAAGAGAACTGGATGAAATTTCCTGTGGAGGTTTAAAGAATAGTCCCTCCTCCTATGAAGTTGAACTTAGAATAGTTGAAAGAAATAATCTCTGCAGTGTATTTGTAAAACTATATTCCTTTGCAGATAATAGGTTTGACTATAGAAAAAATGAAATAGCTACCTCTATAAATCCAGTAACTGCAGCTATTGCAGTAAAATCTATAGAAAAATGGTTAAAACCTAGTGCGCAAGTTATAGACCCTTTTTGTGGCACTGGCACAATGCTTATTGAAAGATCCAAACTCGCTGAGGTAGAATCTTTAACAGGAGTAGATATATATAGAACAGCTATTTCAGCTGCGGAGGTAAATTCTAAATTAGCTAATGTTAATATAGATTTAATAGATGAAGATATATTAGATTTTTCTACTACCTACCTTTTTGATGAGCTTATAACAAATATGCCTTTTGACAATAAGTCCGCCACCCATAACAAATATGCGGATCTTTATAGTGAATTCGTTAAAAGAATTCCTAGTCTTGTAATCGCAGGTGGAATGGCTTTTGTTTATACAATAGAAAAACAATTATTTAGGGAAGTTCTAATGGATAATGAAGAACTTGAACTTCTTCAAGAGATAAAAATTGAAAGTGGTAGGCTTACGCCCCATGTATTTGTACTAAAAGTTAAATAAGACACAGTTCAAAAAACATAAAAGAAGTAGGTCACCTAGCTAGGTGACCTACTTTTTATAGTTTAGTATCGTCAACACTATCAAGCCAATTTTGAATATCACCTATAACTGATTCTATGCAACCATTATTAAATGGTGACTTTAAATTAGCAAGTTCTACTAGGCCTAAGAATGATTTACTTCCACCCGCAGAGCAAAGGTTCATATAATCTGCCATTGCATTTTCTCTATCGTCATTAGCTTTTTTAAAGAATTGGAATGCACAAACTTGAGCTAATGTATAATCTATATAATAGAAAGGTGAAGCAAAAATATGTCCTTGTTTATACCAAAAACCACCTCTTTCTAGATAGTCATTTCCATCATAATCTCTATGAGGTAGATATTTCTTTTCAATTTCTCTCCAAGCTGCCTTCCTTTGAGTTGGTGTAGCTTCAGGGTTATTATAAACAAAGTGTTGGAACTCATCAACAGTTACTCCGTAAGGTAAGAATAAAAGTGCTTCACTTAAATGATTAAATTTATATTTTAATTCTTCTTCTTCAAAAAATAAATTCATCCAAGGCCAAGTTAAAAATTCCATACTCATAGAGTGAATTTCAGCAGCCTCATTAGTTGGAAAGTTATACTCAGGTACTGCATAATTTCTACTAGAGTAAGCTTGAAAAGCATGCCCTGCTTCATGCGTTAACACATCCACATCCTTAGAAGTACCATTGAAGTTTGAGAATATAAATGGTGATTTGTAATTTCCTATAAATGTACAATAACCACCACCAGCTTTACCTTTTTTGCTCTCTAAGTTCATAAGCTCGTTATTGATCATGAAATTAAAAAATTCTCCAGTTTCCGGGGATAATTCTTCATACATTTTCTTAGCATTATTAACTATCCACTCAGGATTACCATGTGGTTTTGCATTTCCACCTTTAAAACTTATTCCTTCATCATAATAATATAAATGATCTAAATCTAGACGTTTACATTGTCTTTGTCTTAATTTAGTAGCCATAGGAACTATAACTTCTTCAACTTGTTTTCTATAGTTTGCAACCATTTCTGGATTATAATCTGAACGAAGCATACGATCATATCCAAGTTGTACAAAATTTTCATAGCCTAATTTTTTAGCAATTTTAGTTCTTACTTTTACTAGACCATCATAAATTCCATCTAACTTTGTTTCATTTTCAGAAAAGAAAGCATATTTAGCCTCATTAGCTCTTTTTCTCATATCTCTATCAGTTGATAAACTAAATGGCTCTAATTGAGATAGTGTTCTTTCTTCCCCTTCAAACATGATTTTTGCAGAAGCAATTAATTTAGTATATTCACTAGCCAACTTATTTTCAATCTGTAAATCTTCAATTATTTCTGGAGAAAAAGTTTTAATATTCAAAGTAGCCATATTAAAAAGTTGCTTGCCCCATTTTTCTTCCAGTTCAGGTCTAAATTTCGAATTAATAAGAGCCTCATAATACTTGGCAATTAATCCTTGGTATATAGGCATGTTTTCATCAATGAAATCTTGTTCACCTTCATAAAAAGCATCAGTTGTGTCAATAGTATGACGTATTCCCACAAGCTCTGCCATTGATTCCATATCACTCCTTAAGTCATTGATTATAACCATAATTGAATTTGCATCGGAAAAACTATCACAAATATTAAATTTAGTTAATGATTCATTAAACTTTACCACCAACTCTTTCATATCCGGTCTTTTATACTGCATTTCTGTAAATTTCATAATATTCCCCTTCCTCTGTTTAAATGTTATATTTTTTAAGTATTTATATTATATTCTCTAAAAACTAATTACTTCCTTTAAAAACAAGAAATAATTATGTAATATTTTAAATTATCAGCTTTCTTAATATTTTCTGCATTTTTCCATAAAAAAAATATAAAATTTTACCAATATTACTGTAACATTAACAAAAGCTGCCTCGTCTATATTATAATGGGAAGTTATTTACATTTGAAAGGGGTTATTAAATTATGAACAGGAAAAAAATATTTTCATTACTACTATGTTCAGTATTTGTATTTACATCATTTTCAACAGCACAAGCGGCAGTAGACCTGCAACCTGAAACCCAAAATTCTATATATAAAACTTGGATTAAGCCTGGCGAAGAAAATCTAACCTATGTAACTAATATATCACCAGAAATCGAAAAAAAAGTTAAGATTTCTAAGGAAAAAGCATTAGAAATAGGAAGAACTGCCTTCAAACAATATTTTAACAATACTATTGATGACTCAAAGTTTTCAGTTAAAATAAGTCTTGATAATTATAATAATGGGGAAGCTTACGATTATATTTGGAATATATCCTGGAGCAAAAATAACATTTCAAAAAATATAAATTATAATGTCTCTATAATTGCAAGCACTGGAAAAATACAGTCTATTAATAATGCAGAATATAATAGGGATGACACTAATTCCATTCCAACTATTTCCTTAAAAGAAGCTAGAGGAGTCGCAGATACCTTTGTTAAAACCCATAATGCAGAAAAGTTTAGTGAAGTATCTAGAGTAGATACTGATTTTGCTGGATATCATAGAAATGGTTCAGGCTCTTATTCTTTCTCTTATATAAGGAAGGTTAATGATATTGAATTTACTGGTAACACTATTGAAGTTAGTATAGATGGAACTAGTGGAAAAGTAACTTCTTATTCTATAAATTGGGATGACAAGTACACATTCCAAGATACGAAGAGTGTTATTAGCAAAGAAAAAGCACAGAATATTTTAAAAAACAGTATAAGCATGGACTTAAAATATGTAAATTATTATGATAGATATGACGATACCCGCAAGAAAAAAGAAATTAAAGTAGTATATTCAACATCATTCAAAAAAGGTAATGGTATAGATGCAAATAGTGGTACTTTTATAAATAATAATTTAAATAATGAATCTAATTTAATCCTTAAAGATTTAAACGAAAAAGAAAAAACTGAGTTTTATAAAAAATATAGTGTAATTAATGTGGCTAAGGAACCTATAATCGAAGAAAACGCTGCTGTTATAATGAAAGAAACAATTAAAGACCTTTATGGCGAGGATTATAAATTAGATCCTCTGGCTTACAATGAAAGCTCTGACTTAAATGATGAAAGCGATAAAACTTGGTCAGTACAATTTTATAAAGATGAAAATAAAAAATATGAACACAGTGGTTCAATAAAGATAGATGCTTTAACTGGGCGTGTAATATCCTGTTACAAAAATAGTCCCTATGAACAAGAACAGGATTTCAAGGAAAAATTAACTTGGGATCAAGCTTATGATAAAGCAATTAACACTGTAGCTAAATACTTTCCCTCTCATGTAAAAAATATTAAAACCCAGCAAACCCATATTGATAAGTCAATTAATCCTGTAGAAAATAAATATAAGGAAAGACTGATTTGTTTTAATTTTGCACGAACTGAAAATGGCATAGAGTATTATGAAAATAATATAAATGTAACAGTGGATTTAAAAACAGGCGAAGTAAATAATATAATTTACAGATGGGAAGATAAATTAAAATTTCCATCCTTAGAAAACAAAATTTCAGAAAAGGATGCGTTAAATAAATTTTTACAAAAATATAACACAAAGCTAACTTATAATTTAGTAAATACAAGTAAAGACCTTAATAAACCAAAATTTGAACCAAAGCTTATATATGCTGTTGATTTTGGAAACAGACAAGTATTTGATATAGATGCCTTTAATGGTAAGTTTGTAAGCTATGATGCTGAAGAAGTTAATGAAAATATTGAAACATTTATGAATAATATAAAAAATAGCAAGTATGAAAAAGAATTAAGCATACTTGCATATAAAGGATTATTAAACACAAAAGATTTCAAGTTAAATAAAGAAGTAACTCAAATAGACCTAATTAAATCACTTGTAGATGCTAAAGGTTTTAGGCCCTATGAGATTATGTTTGGCGGAGCAGCAAAAGAGTCAAATGTTAAAGCTGATAGTTCAGCACCAGTTGAAGAATTAAGAATAAAAGGAGTCCAAAAGGGTACGCAGGACTATAAATATCTTCAAATGGCAGTTTCTTATGGAATAATAGATAATGAAGAAGTGGAATTTAAAGGAGATACAAAAGTCACAAGAGAAGAAATGGCAAAAATCCTTGTAAGATTTATAAACTACCACAAAGTAGTAGACTGTGGTGATATATTTAAAGCTAATTTTAAAGATACAGATAAATTGACTAAAGGATATTTAGGCTACGTTGCCCTTGCTGAAGGTTTTGGCTTAGTACAACTAGACAAGGGTAATTTTAATCCTAAAAACATTTCAACTATGGAAGAATTAACACTGGGTATATACAAATCACTTAATAAGATTAGATTTAATAATTATCCTATATATTATTAAATTTTGCTATGGTACGAAATCCTCCACTTCCAGAAGAAGCGGGGGATTTTTCCTTGATTTCATAACTGCAAAATTAATGCAATTTTAAGAAGGACCTATTCCTAGGGTGAACCAACTATGGACACCCTTAAATGTTAATAGGGCAATGATTTAAAGACTATTATGCATCCCCCAAAATGGAAGTATTATTACCATCTTACAAAAATGTAAGATTAAACAATTAAAATGTAAGCTAGAAAGATGGCTGGAAATTTTGCTTTTTTGTATACTAAATAAGTAAGGAGGTCGCATAATTTAACAATTTAATTTTTTCACTAAAAAAACAACTTATTCATTTTGAAAGGAAGTAAATATTATGAAATTTAAAAAAATACTAACAACCGCTATAATAGCAGCCATAAGTCTATCCCTATCCTTTCCTACAGTATCTATGGCAGCAACTAGTAATAAATGGCTAAAAGGACATTCAAAGGAAATCAAATCCCTTACCTCAAATGATTATGAGGATTTAGAGTTTTTAAGAGCAACTTTGAAGGATAAAACTGTAGTTTCTCTTGGAGAAAACTTTCATAGAGTTGCCGAATACAGCGCTTTAAAAACAAGACTTATAAAATATTTGCATGAACAACTTGACTTTGATGTTATTGCTTTTGAATCAGGACTTGGAGAATGTGCTACGGTCAGTGAAGACGCCAACTCATTAACTTCTGCACAAATGATGGAGAATTCTATTTTCCCAATATGGCATTCCAAAGAAACCCTTGGCTTGTTCGATTATATAAAGAATCAGAGTAAAACTAATAAACCTCTTCATCTTGCAGGATATGATATGCAACCTACCTCATCATATTTTACTGATTTTATGTGCAACTGGCTTTCTAAGATAGATAAAACTTATGCAAAAAACTATGCAGTCTTTGAAGTTGAATATATAGAAAGCTTTTATTCAGTGTATTTAAAATATGGTGAAGAATCCTATACGCATATGGATGAATTAAATGAAATTAAAGCTAAATATGAACCTAAATATATTGATTTAATAAGATTTATTAATGTGAATAAAGATAAACTTGCAGCCATTTATCCGAGTAATCCTCATATTATTGATATAGCTAAAAAAACTTTAAGTGACAGAATAAAATTCATTGAAATGGCCATGCTTGATTCAAGAACTAGTTATGAATTTAGAGATAAAATAATGGCTGAAAATGTTGAGTGGATTATGAATGTCTTATATCCAGGTAAGAAAGTTATTTTATGGGCACATAATGATCATTTAGCTAAAAGCACCTCTAAAATACTTGCAAAAGAGAATGGTAAATGGATAAATAGCTTTACAAGCATGGGAGAATTACTTAATAAAAAACTTAAAGACAAGATGTATGTTTTAGGCCTTTACATGAATAGCGGAAATGCATGTACTATAACTACACAAAAAAACTTCAATATAGATCCTATGCCTCATGGGAGCCTTGAAAATCTTATTATGAATAGCGGGTATAAAAACACCTTTGTGGATTTATCAAAGCACAAAACTGAAGATAAATATAATTCTTGGATGTTTAATCCTATATTTGCAGCTGAGGACGGAATGACCTCTGAAATAATTGCCCCCATGTCTATGATGTTTGTGCCTAAGGACCAATACGATGGAATTATTGTTATAGACAAAGTAAATGCACCAAATATAAATTATTAAAATAGTAACTGAGGTATACAGTCATGGAGGTATTTACTATCTAATAACTTTAAATTCTTACGTAAAAACTGTTACAAATAATCCCAAAGCTAGATTTAGCAAAATAAATTTAGCTTTGGAAATTATTATGAATTTAAAGTATAATATTTATTTTATAACTACACTTTGGACATGTGCTATCACTAATATTAACATGAATATGGTACCCTTCTCTTTCAATAAGCTTATACCCACACTTTGGGCAGTATGTTGAGTTATCAGTGCCCGCTACATTACCTATATATACATAATTAAGATGTTTTTTGGCTATACCTATATCCTTAAGCATTACTTCAATCTCTGTAGCAGGGTTTTTCATCTTATAACTAGGAAAATATTTTGATAAGTGAAGTGGAACATCTTTATTTAATGAGGCAATAAATCCTGCAATTCCCTCAATTTCCTTCGCGGAATCATTTTCTCCATTTACCAGTAGAGTAGTTACCTCTACATGACACTCTTTTGACGCTATCCTAATAGTATCCATTACAGGTGTAACAGTGCCTCCACAAATGTCCTTATAATACTTATTATTAAAGGCCTTTAAATCAATATTCATAGCATCCACATAGGGAAGAAGCATTTTTAAAGGTTCTTCTTTAATATAACCGTTAGTAACCAAAACTATATTTATATCTTCAATAGATTCTTTTAATAACCTGGATGCATCGTATACATATTCATACCAAATAGAAGGTTCATTATATGTAAATGCTACCCCCATATTACCTTCTAGACTTTTGCATATTTCCACTAATTTTTCTGGAGGTATATATTCACTACTTGCTCTCCCTTGGGATATGGAGTGATTCTGGCAAAAGCCGCAACTAAAATTGCAGCCAAAGCTTCCTAAAGAAAGTATATTACTGCCAGGTTTAAAGTGATATAGTGGTTTTTTTTCTATATGATCTCTTGCAATAGAAGTTATTTCTCCATAATTGACTGTATAAAGCACTCCCTCTTTATTGGTCCGGACATTACATTTACCGTAATCACCATTTGCAATAAGGCAGTTATGGGGGCAAAGTTTGCATCTTATGTTCTCCCCAGGTTTTTCATAAAACAATGCTTCTTTTTCCATTTCTCAGCTCCTATTTATGCCTAATAACCTCAAATTTTTCTATAGAATAATCTTCACTTATAGAAATTCCTGCTTTATTTAACACAATGCTTATTTGTTCCTCTATGCTATTAACACCCTCAAGGTCAGGTAAAAGCAGTCCGCTCTTTCTACCACTTCTTACAATAACTCCATATTTTTTAGGATTTAGTTCTTCTTTTAAAGCTGGTATAGGATCAGTTAGAACATCTACGGAAAACACAATGTCCTCAAGCTCTCCTTCTGATACATTATTAAACCTTGGGTCGCCTTCTCCGGCTTCAATAGCATTTCGCATTATTTCACTTGCAATACTCTCTGTTACAGGAAAAATTGTACCTATGCATCCTCTTAGAACTCCAAATTTCTTAAGAGATACAAAAACCCCTCTTTTATTCCTTATCATTTCCTCTGTTACATAGTTTGGCTTACTCATATAATCGCCCTCTATTAGATAATGAGTAAGACTTTCTCTTGCAAGCCGAACATAAACATCTTCATTATTTATTCTTTCATTATATTTTTTTCTTTTCTCCCCCATAATTTCTGATAATATATCTCTTTCACTGCTTTTAAGTTCAAATTTCATTACACCATATCCAACTCCAAAAGTGCCTTCATAGGAAAGAAGTTCTCCCTTTATTTCATTGCCCTCCATTGCTCCAAGCATTATATAATAAGACCTTAAACCACATTCTCCAGCATTTTCAACCATTTCTGGATTTATATTAAAAACTCCTACTACATCACCTTTTGTTAATAGACTTATTATTTCTGCATCAAATTTTTCTCCATAGGAATTATAATTATAAGCGCCTCCATCTTTAAGATGATGAGAAAGATCCCCACTTCCAATAAACACAGCATTTTCATTGCTCTCCTCTACTGCCTCTTTGATGAGTTTACCAAATTTATATAATTGTATGGGACTAAGTCCCCCGTATGTAATATGAACAAGCTTAAAAGAATTATATTTATCAACAATAAAATACAGTGGAACTATGGTGCCGTGATCTAATTCATATTCTCTACCATATTTTTTAAGAAACCTTGTGCTTACTTCTGCTGTGGGAATTTTATTATTGCGTGCCTTATCCATAATTATCCCTGTCAAATCCATATCTATTTCAAAATTCATAGAAACACTTAATGCCCCAAATTGCTTTAAACTTCCTGAAATAGAACTTTCAAAAGAAAGAGCTATGGCATCTGAAAACATAGTTCCATGTGGTGTCACTACTATTATTACCTCTGGTTTTAACTCTGCTATTTCACCTCCAATGCGCTGGCAAGCATCATATGTGTTTTTTATCTTTTTTTCCTCTCCATGCCCCACCTCTGGAATTATTATAGGGGGATGCGGCATTGTATAAAAAGCTTTTATTTTTCCCATTATAATCATCTCTCCTACTAATTACTTTAAGTCTAATTCACTTAAATATTTTACCCACTCCTTAACGTTCATATCCATAAAGTTTAAGTATATGAGCTTTAGGTTAGTAGCTATTATTTTAAAGTGGAAAAGGGACTGTCATGTTGAGACAGCCCCCTTATTTTTCCTAATCTATTGTTCTTATACTGCTAACGTGGCCTGCTTTAAGTAGTCTAATTCTTCTCCCTTTAAATGGGTAGAAAGTTTTTCAAATACAGTTTTATGATAACCATTTAACCATGCCTTTTCTTCATTTGTTAATAGTGAAACATCAATAGCTTCTAAATCTATAGGGCATAATGTTAAAGTCTCAAACTTCATAAATTGTCCACCATACTCCGTATTTTCATCTTCCTCCACAACAACTAAGTTTTCTATTCTTATACCATGCTTTCCAGTCTTATAAACTCCTGGTTCATTGGATACTATCATTCCTTTTTCAAGTTTAACTAGATTCGGAACTATAGATATTCTATGTGGACCTTCATGAACATTTAAGAAAAATCCTACTCCGTGTCCTGTTCCATGCTTAAAATCCATGCCTGCATTCCAAAGTGGAATTCTAGCTATTATATCTAAACTTGAACCAGTAGTACCATATAAAAATCTCTGCAATGTTAAATCGATCATCCCTCTTAGCACTAATGTGAAGTCTGTTTTTTCTTCAATAGTTAAGGGACCTACAGCTAGTGTTCTTGTAATATCTGTTGTTCCATCTAAGTATTGAGCGCCAGAATCTAATAAATAAAGACCCTTTTGCATTATAGTAGCCTGATCTTTTTGCGTAGCGGAGTAATGAGGCATAGAAGCATTTGCTCCATAAGCTGAAATAGATCCAAAACTTAAATCGTAGAAATTTTCTCCTTGACTTCTTATTTGTTCAATTTTATCTGATGCTTCTATTTCTGTAATATTGCGCAATTTTATGGTTTTCTTCATCCAGTTTATGAATTTAACCATAGCCACACCGTCCCGTACCATTGTCTTTCTAACATTTTCAATTTGGATCTCATTTTTTATAGCCTTAAATCTTGTAGTTATGTCCATGGCCACTACAATTTTAATGTTTATTGCACTATATATCCAAGTGCTATTTTTTGCTGCATCAAGTAATATGGTTCCCACTTTAATCTCTTCTAAAAATTTCCCTATACTATCGTAAGGCATTATTTTCACATTAGCCTTTTCAAGCTCAGCACGAACACCCGAATTTATTTTTCGATCATCGATAAACAAATAACATATTTTCTCTGAAATCACTAAGTATGCTATAGTTAGTGGATTACATTTTATATCTCTTGCCCTAATGTTTAATAGCCATGCTATGTCATCAAGACCTGATATAACATAGTATTCTGCTCCCATAGCCTTCATTTCAACATTTACTCTAGCAAGTTTTGATTCTCTTGACTCGCCTGCATATGCTACATCATGCAAAACTACCTGACTACAAGGTCTTTCAGGTCTATCTTTCCATATTAAGTCTATTAAATCCTCATTAACTTCAAATGAAAATTCACTACTTTCTAAAGCTTTTTCGAGTCCTCTAAAATACTCTACTGAAACAACTTTGCCATCAAAAGCAACTTTTGCTCCCTTATTAAGTTTTTGCTTCAAAAATGCCTCAACAGTTGGAACACCAGTCTCCCCCATTCTAAATAAGGTTACGCCTGTATCTTTCAACTGACTTTCTGCTTGTATAAAATATCTTCCATCTGTCCATAAACCTGCATCCGTTAAAGTTATAATTGCAGTTCCAGCAGAACCGGTGAATCCTGTTATAAATGTTCTAGCAGTATAATGCTCTGCTACATATTCACTTTGATGTGGATCTGAACTAGGTACTATATATGCCTCTATACCTCTTTGTCTCATCTCATGCCTTAACTCTTCAATTCTTTTTTTTACGTTCATTACATTCACCCCATTAAATTACAAGCTTTACTTGCAATGTTTTTTATTGCAAGTAAAGCTTGCAAAGTTTTTTATTGCAAGCGTTTACTTACAATATTTTAAATTACTAATTTTAGTATAACATAAAAATATAGTATTATTATATTAAGTCGTTGATTAAACTAAACCCACTCTAGCAAGCCGCTTTTATAAGGATTTAGTCATATGATTAATATAAGAAAAGCTAATAAATGTTAGCAAAATCTGCAATTATAGGCGCTAACTCAAATATGCACTAAGTTGGCACTAATTTTACATTTATTACATAAACTTCAAAACCGCATCAGATTTCTCCGATACGGTTATTATGATTCCTAATTTCTATTTATCTAAACTAACAATATAAGTATTTATTTGACTATTACCTAAACTAGAATTTCCATAAGTAAAGGATAAAGCAGCGCTTGTACTATCCCAACAAATATTTGAGATTCCCATCTTTACAGGTAGTTTCTTTTGTACATTCTTACCGTTCCTGTCTATATATTCAAATATATGATATTCAATTTTTGCATCTTTATCTTTTAAACTAGAATCCTTAACTATTTCTTTTATAGCACCTGTCTTAGTATCTATAACCTTAATTGATGGATCAGGGTCAGTATTCATACCATTAGAAAATTCTACATAAGCAACTTTACTTCCATCAGGTGATAATACGTAGGTAGTATCACATCTACCTTTAGGTAATTTTATCTCTTGTAGTTTTTTACCATATTCATCCATGATAATAGCTCCAAAAGTCCTATTTACAAATAATCCTTCAGATGATATTTCACCATTATTATTTAAATTATCAATTATAATTGTTTTGCCTTTTTTATCTGCGGTGCGAGAGTACTTATTTGAAAAAATAGCTTTTATTTCTTTAGTCTTAACATCTACAGTACATAATTTAACTCCTTCTTTTCCATTTTTGTCTTGCGTATAATAGAATTTACCTTCTACACTAGTTCCTAAATCTTTAATATCATCAACACCAGATATCCAGGCACCATCATATTTATCAGCATTGTAGCTACCCTTGGCATATGCTTTTCCAGTTGTATCAATGATTTCCCATTTATGAAAATAGTTTGCTAAAATTTTATTGTTACTTACCCAGATAAATTGTGCGTCACTATTAAGTTTTTCTGTATTTACATTTGTAATTTCACCTGTAGATAGATTTAATAATTTTACATTTTTATGAAGAAGATCTCCTGAATCCAGAGCTTTTTGCCACTGCGGACTTTCGACTTTAGGTATAAATCTTGCCTCTGCATAAAGAACATACTTTTTATCAGGAGACACCCCCATAAATTGATCTATATTTACGTCCTTAAAGTCTTTAGAACTTTTTGTGTTTAAATTGTAGATACTGCAGTATCTTATAGGTACAGTAGAATCCGCGTTTTTAAACTCTCCCTTTTTAGTTAATGTTAAGACCTCATTGTCATTAATCCAAGCAACACTTTCGATCTTTTGATATTTGTCGATTTGATAGCCCTTTTCATTTGTTTGAGCAGATGGCTTGTATGCCATTACCTTTATGTTTTGTATAGCTGAAGTATTATAGTTTATTCCATATGTGATCATGCCACCTACAACTGCTGCCGTTAAAACCAGTGATAAAATCTTTTTTCTAACCATTGAATTTTCCTCCTTTTTCCTTGTAATCTTATAATAACAAAAACTTTTCACAAAATTATAAACGAATGTCACAATTTTGTGAATTCTATATAGGAAATTCAATAGAAAAAATAGTACCTTCATTTAACTTAGAATCTACACTTATGGTGCCCTGTTGCTTTTCAACCAACTCTTTTACCAATGATAGTCCTAGCCCAGCCCCCCCAGTTTCACGACTCCTATGACTTTCAACTCTATAAAATGGTTCAAAAATTTTAGACATCGCTTCTTTACAAATACCTATTCCTGTATCCGCAACTATTATAGTTATTTTATCACCATTCTTATGACATTCAATATCTATAATTCCATTAGGCTTATTATATTTTATAGCATTATCAATTAAATTAATAATAATATGTCTTAAGCTTTCTTCATCTATTGTAACAATAATATTTTCAATATTACATTTTAAGGTTAAATTGTTTTTCTTTATTTTCCCCATAATGCGCGCGCATATTTCGTCAAACGTTTCCTTTAAACTCACTTGTTTTTTCCGTATTTCAAAGTCGTATTTTTCTAAAGCAGACAAATTTAAAACCTTATCTACCATAGTTGCCAAACGATCACATTCTTTTGATATATTTGTGGTTCCATCATTAATTAAAACCAAGTCATTTTCATACATTCCAATTAATTCTGCATATGCTTTTATAACAGTAATTGGAGTCTTAAACTCATGAGTTACATTGCCTATAAACTCTTTTTGTTTCTTATCCATTTTTTGCAATTTATCTATTGCTTTGTTCAAAGTATCTCTCTCAACTTTAAGGTCTTCAATATTTTTTTCTATAGTATTACTCATAAATACTATACCTTTGCTTAACTCACCTAATTCATCATTACGATTGACTAGTTGTATCTTATGAAAATCACATTTTTGAATGTCTTCTACTGAATCTTTCATTATATATATATCTCTTGTAAGGTTGAAAAAGTAAAGAATGCCAAGAATTACACCAAATATCAAAGCTACAAACCCTGTTCCATAAAACATTTTTTTTATATTATCATAAAATAATCTGCTTTCTTTAACTGAATATTCAAGTTCTAAAATTGCTACTATACTATTTTTATATTTAATTGGTGAGTAAAAATAGATTACATCATTGTTTTTTGCAAATGATACTTTACCGTAAATAGCATACTCAATCATAAGATTTTTATCTTTATTTTCATTTAACTTACCATCTACATTAAAGCCAGAAAGAAGCTCTCCTTTTGTATCATATACACTAGCAGGTATAGTTCTAAGCCAGGACTTGTTAAATATGCTTCCACGAGCAAGCTCCGCCTTATTACTAGTTCCATTAGCACCTAAGCTTGAGCGTTCACTAAAATATTGCTCAAACATATCCTTTTGCTTAAACAGAGTTGCTTCATCTTCCTTATCTTGATAATTTTTTATTCCGCTTAATACAAAAACACTTAAAAATAATATAACAGCTAATAAGAGTGAGCCTATAAAAGCTATAAGTTTGAATTTAATTCCTATTTTCAAATAATTCATCAACCCCTTTATAGCCTACACCATGAACAGTTTGTATTAAATTTTCATATATATCACCTAACTTTTTCCTTATTCTTTGAATATGTGTATCAACTGTTCGTGTTCCTCCAATATATTCCATGTCCCATACTATGTCCAAAAGCCGTACCCTAGAATAGACTACATTTGGATTTAAAAGAAGCAAATACAATAAATCAAATTCCATTTGTGTAAAATCTATTTTTACGTTTCTTATACTTACGGTTCTTTGTTTTTTATTAATATTAAAATCTTTTATATTTATTAAATTATCATTACTCTTCTCATCTGTAGTTTTTTTAAACCTTCTTGCCAGAGACTTTACCCTTGCAAGAACTTCTCTTAGATCAAAAGGTTTTGTTAAATAATCATCTGCCCCTAGTTCTAGTCCTACTATTTTATCTACAATATCATTTTTTGCTGTAAGCATAATAATACCAATATTTTCATTTTCTAATTTTTTGCAAACATCATAACCATTTATTACAGGAAGCATTAAATCCAAAATTATTATATGTGGCTTAAAGCTTTTTACTTTATCAAGAGCTTCTTGTCCATTATAAGCTTTTTCTACTGAATAACCCTCTCTTTTTAATGCACAAGTCAATACATCCAAAATGCTTTCTTCATCATCTACTACAAGTATTTTCTCGTTCAAATATTACACCCCCATATTTTACAGTAAATAGCTAGCTTAAGTGCCTATTCTAAAATCACCGACAAATTGTGTTTTATTTTTTTTTTTATAAAAACATTATACCAAACATTATAACTTTTATACAAATACTAACTATTATTATTTATATTTTATATCCAATTTACGGTAATAATGGTATAATTAAATTAATATTTCCACGTTAAAATTATGTAATATGGCAAATAAGTAAACTAAAACAACATTTTGCAATTACTATCCAACATGTGAAAGGAGGAATTTATTGTGATAATTGGTCATAATATTAATGCAATGTTTGCCTGTAGACAAATGTCTATTCTTCAAGCTAAAATGGGTAGGTCTATGGAAAGATTATCTTCAGGACTAAGAATAAACAGAGCGGCAGATGATCCCGCTGGCCTTGCCATTTCTGAAAAGATGAGAGGTCAAATTAGAGGATTGCAACAAGCCTCTAGAAATGCCCAAGATGGTATTTCATTACTTCAAACCGCTGAAGGAGCGTTAAATGAAACACATTCTATGCTTCAAAGGATGAGTGAGCTAGCTGTTCAAGCAGCTAATGGTACAAGCTCTGATGATGATAGATTTCAAATAAATAAGGAGTTTGAGCAATTAAAAGAAGAGATTTCAAGAAGTGCAACCCAAACTGAATTTAATACCAAACCTTTATTAGGTAAAGATGATAATGAAATTAAACTACAAATAGGTGCGAATGCAAATCAGACAATGACTATAAAATTAGAATCTATGACTGGAAGTGCATTAAATTTAGATGATGTTAATATATCAACGCAAGAAAATGCTACTAAAGCAATAAAAAGATTACAGGAAGCAGTTGAAAAGACTTCTTCTTTTCGAGGAACCTTAGGCGCATATGCAAATAGATTAGAACATGTAATATCAATAAATGATATCACTGCTGAAAATCTACAGTCTGCAGAATCTAGAATAAGAGATGTAGATATCGCAAAAGAAATGATGGAATATGTAAAAAACAGTATTTTATTTCAAGTAGCCCAAGCGATGTTATTACAAGCTAATCAACAGGCTCAAAACGTATTGCAATTATTGAAATGAGAGAGTATAGTGCTTATACAGTTTTTATTCCATTTTATTTTTTCTATATTCAGATGGTGAATATCCCATGTGCTTTCGAAACATTCTACCAAAATGAGTTATATCGTTAAATCCCACTCTATAGGCTATTTCTGATACAGACAACATAGTATCTCTTAACATTATAGTAGCCATCTTAACTCTTAATCTAATTAAATATTCCATAACAGACATCCCAGTAGACCTAGTAAATTTATCTGTAAGTGTTGTTCTGTTAATATGAAATTCTTCTGTTAACTCTTCAATAGAAATTTTTCTTTCATAATGTGTATGCAAATATAAAATAATTTCATTAATTTCATCTAAAAATTTAATCACTTCAAATTTAGTATAATTTTCCATGTCAGTGTATATATACTGTATCAAAAATAGAATCTCTAAAAAGAAAGATCTACTGCGACATCTCCAAAAATTATTATTTAATAATTTTAATTCCTCCTCTAAAGAATCAAATAACTTTGCTATGCGCTTAGCAGTTGCAGGTCCTACTTCAAACTGTCCAAAACTCAGCTCTTCCCTACAAATAAAAGGTAGTAAAGAAAAATAATCTTGATATTCCGATTCAGATATATTTGCTTCTAAATTTTTCATTTTTTCTAAGGTTAGAACATTATTTACCAAAGTAGGACTAAAATAAATTGCTCTGCCACTTAAATTACTGCACTTACCAAGATTGATTCTATCATTAGCATTGAAGCAAAAAATTGTAGGCGCTGTAAAAACAATAGTGTTTTCATTAACACTTACAATGCCTCCACCTTTTTCAACAAGGATTAACCTAAACATCAAAAAATTTTCCGAAGAAAATGGCTCTTTAGTTTCAATATATACTGGTAGCTTTAGCTCCCTACCCTCATCAATAGTAAACAATTCCATAATTAAAAACTCCAATCATCTAAAACTTATTTACTATATTCTAGATGATTGGAAATTAACCTTTAATTTTATAAAAATTTTACTTCTTGAAGTTTAATATAACTATTTTTTTCTCCTTTGATTTTGTTATTTCTGATTTGTTAAAAATAAAGGTGTCTGCTTTAACTACTTGCCACTCATTCATTTTCTTTATAAAACTATCTACCTTTGATAATTCTCCAAATTCAGGAACAAGTACTTCTGTTTGATAATGCATTGGTATAACAACCTTAGGATTTAATTGACTAACAACTTTAGAAGCTACCTCCCCATCTATTGTGTATAATCCTCCTACTGGAATCATTAATATATCTACTTTGCCAATACTTTCAATTTGCTCCTTTGATAATTCATGTCCTAAATCACCTAAATGACATACATTTACTCCATCAATTTTATAGGTATATACTGTATTCTCACCCCTTAGAGCTCCAACTTCTGTATCATGATATGTTTTTGTACCTTTAATTTTTATACCATTAATTTTAAATCTACCTCTTTCTCTTATAGCTGTAAAATTACTTTTAATAGCTTCTAAATAATTATGATCAGAATGATCATGACTAACAGTTGCTATTTCAGCATATAAATCTTGAACCTTATAGCCAATACCATCTGCAAAAGGATCTGTTACAATTTTAATTCCTTTCTCATTAGTAATTGTAAAAGAAGCATGCCCATTCCATTTAATAGAAGAAGATTTTTTTTCTAAAGGACTATTTATTTCTCCTGCAAATGCTACCCCACTCATCATGCAAATAGTTAATATAAAGCTTAAAACGTATACATAACCTCTTTTATAATTTTTTTTCATTTTAACCCCTCCATTTATTTAAGCCTCGGCTTTACTTTATAATTTTATTTTACTAATGATTTACCTTTTAAAACATAGAGTATCTACAATGATTATCTGCGTATTATCAATAAATATATTTTGATGATGTATTAAAATTTGCTATAGATTTCATAAAATTATTTTTATTTTGATTGATTTGTGGTATATTATTGGTATAATTAATTTATGCTAAATATGTAATGTTTTGTATTGTTTTATTTACATAATATTACTTTTAAGAGAATTTTGTTATATTAAAGCTACAAGATCTTGTATTTTCACTGGGTCTAGTCATGTTTTCATGTGCGAAGTTTGAGTGTATAAGTATGTGGAGATAGTTTTTTTGAAATTTAACTATTGGACAAGGAGGGTATTATGAACAAAGGGGAAATTATAAATAATAAATTAATATTGACCGTGTTTAAAATAACGCTAATATTACTTGTAGTTTTTATAATACTGTTTCAACTTAAAGAAAAACTTAATACAAGTTCGCAACCACCGTCACCTGAATGGGCTAAAGAAGTAAAAGTTTCAAGTGGTAATGTAACTACAGGTGTAAAATTAATAAAATTTCAAGGGAATTATGTACTTGCACATAATGACGGTAAAAATATAGAAATATTAAGGATAGATGCCCTTGGAAATGTATTAAAAAAAGAAAGAATTCCAGTAGATTTTACTGAACTTTATAATATAGCACTTATAGAAGATGGAAATTACTTATATCTATTTGTAGCATCACTAAATTTGACAACTGATCTTACAAGCTTTAAATTAGATAAAGATTTTCATGTTTTAGAGACAAAGCCATATTTAGGACAAAATGAGGTTTCGCAAGTTGATGATAATTCATGCATAGTAAGCTCTTGGGGAAAAGCTGAGTTCATAAATTATAAAGAAAATATATCTAAAATTGTAGAAGGAGATCTGTATCGGGAAACCTGTGGAGTGAAAACTAAGAAAGGATATTTATTTGTTTGTTCTAATAAATTAAGTGGGATTGAGTGTTTAATTATAAACAATGGAAAAATAATAAAAAAGAACAATTTCTCAGACATTATACCGCCCTCTCTTATATTCCATGTAAATAGTGTTACAATTTCAGCGGATAATGAATATGCTTATTTATTATTAAGCATTGGTATTAGAGGAGGCAAAATACAACAACAGACTTGTATTCAATTTGGACTAGACAATAATGTTGTAAAGCAATATTATTTCAAGGATTCACCTTTAACAGGCTTTGTAGCCTTGAAAAGTAATTCAGGAGGGAGATTTTTAGCTAAATCCTTTATGAGTGGTCAGATTACTGAGGTTGTAATGAAAAATGGTAAAATCAATTATGAATCCGATGTATCAAGGCTAAATAAATTAAATACTTTCCAATCTGGCAACGAAGATTACGTAGCATTTTGCAATTACGAAAAGTTTAATACCTATGGCATATATGTAACTTCGAAGTCGGAAGACTTTAAGGTAAAACATTCAGGCAAAACTTTGATAGAAAAGAAAAGGGCTTTATCAAGTGAAATGGCGGGAATAGCATCTATAGGGTTTCAGATATTTACCTTAGCATTCAATTGGCTTATACCAATTCTACTTGTTGTATCAATATATAGTATTGCATGTTTTAAATATAAATATGAAATACAAAAAATATTTTTTATAATATTTTCGGTTGCAGCAGGCATATTAAAAAGTTGCGTATTATATACTATAGTTTTTGCTAAATATAGTACAATGTTACCAGAAATAATGAATTCACCAGTTATGATTACGGGAATATGTATTCTTATAAGTGTTATAAGTTATGGATATTCCTATACTAGATACTGTACAGAAGAAGGAGGATTATTTGTTGTAAGGTTTCTGCCAGGACTTATTTTAGACACATTAATCACCTTACTTATTTTTGTACCGTTTATAACTAATCTGAATTAGGGACATTAAAATAAATAGCAAGTCAAAGATGCGACTGATATTTTGTTGAATGATAAGAAGGAAGCTTATGTCCAATTACTCGACTTAATAATTTTATTTAAATAAAGGGATTGGGGTGAACCAATGAATTTAAATGTAGATAAAGATAAATTCTCTATCATTGGTATTGATGATATTTATAAAACTGAGGTTATTACACAAAGCTTAAGTAGTAAAGAAAGAGCTTGGAGAAAATTTAAAAAAAATAAATTAGGGTTAGTTTCTATTATTATTTTAATGATATTGTTACCGGTAATATTGACAAGCCCCTTTTGGGCAATAGATAAGATACACGTAGCGGAGATTGAAAAGAATAATAGTATAACTGCTACTCAGGATACTGGTAAATTAACATTTGATAATAAATCTTTATTTTTTAGTAATTATAAAGAGAGAAACATGACTCCTAGCTTTAAGCATTTGTTTGGAACAGATGAAAATGGTATTGATATATTTAAAAATTCATTTTTTAGAGGAAGGTTATCTATCTTATTTGGAATAACTTGTGCTCTTATCAATATTACATTAGGCGCTCTTTATGGAGGAATATCAGGATACTTTGGAGGTTTAATTGATGATATAATGATGAGGGTAGCAGAGATTTTATCAAGCATACCTAATATATTATGGGTATCAATACTAGTGTTTGTAGTTGGAAATAGCTTCAATTCAATGGTAATCGCAATGTCAATAATGGGATGGACTGAAATGGCCTTCCTCATACGTGGACAGGTAATGCAGCTAAAAGAACAGGAATTTACGCTAGCCTGTCAAGCCCTAGGCGGAGATTATGGAAGAGTCATAGTAATACATATCATACCAAACATTACAAGTATGTATATATCAGGAATAACCTGTGCTATACCAAAATTTATAATGTATGAAGCTCTGCTAAGCTATATAAAGTTAGGTATTGCCTCACCATATGCTACTTTAGGATCACTATTAATGCAATACACAATGAAAGGAAGTATGATTTTTTACCCCTATCAAATATTACTACCAAGTATATTTTTAATGGTTATAATTTTATGTTTCCAAATTTTTGGAGATGCTTTAGCTGATGCTTTAGACCCAAAACTTGAATAAAGTACTTTAGTGGATTCAGACATTTTTGATAACACCAAGAGATAATTATCATCCATTTCCATTTAGTCTTTTCTATTTTGTCGTCAAACGGGCTCCACAAGCCTCATTTCCGTCAAAATTTCATGCCAAAAGGGCTCTAGCAGTTTTGCTAGAGCCCTTTTGGCGGAGAGAGGGAGATTCGAACTCCCGGAAGAGAATAACCCCTTCGCCTGTTTTCGAGGCAGGTACCTTCGGCCACTCGGACATCTCTCCATATAATCAGTTACCTTTTACAGTATAACATATTTAAGTTATATTTAAAGTATATTTACTAAATTATAGTCAAGTATATCCATTTTTAAAACAAGAACCATAATGGCTAGTGTTTACGCTTCTTATTTCTAATTACTTTAATAAAAAAGTATAGAGCAATAATTAAAATTGCTATATAAGTTATGAATTGACCAAATCCTGTTACTATAGGAACTATAGTCTCAAATGAATCTCCAAACCAATATCCTAGCCCCAAGTATATACATGTCCAGAACAATTCACCAAAAGCAACAAACAAACTAAAGGTCCAAAATTTATATTCTGTAAGGCCTGCTGCAGCATTTACAAAAGGTCCCATAGCCGATATTATAAATCTACTAAAAAAAACTGTGCTTCTTCCATGTTTACTTAAATAATTTTTAGCTTTCAATATCTTAGGGTGAATGTAAGTTTTTACTTTATAATGCCTATTTAAAGCTTTATCCCCGATAAATCTCCATATACTATAAGCAATATTATCCCCAATCCATGAAAAAAACCAAATTTCTAGTAAAAGTTTCACCACATTAAATTCACCAGCATAAGCAAAAGCTCCAGATGCCATTACAAGTAATGATGCTCCTGTTGGAATTCCTATACACTGAAGTACAATTATAATACTTAAAAACCAAATGTTATAGTTTCGAAAACATTCTATTAGTAAATTACTAAATTCACTCATGTTTTCTACCTTCTATCTCTCTATTACCTTGTATATTTTTATCACATTCTATTATTTTCTTTAAATTGTCCTTCATATCTTTTAAAGTTTTATTATATTTTTTGCCAAGGTCTTTGATATATAAAATTTCATCACCCTTCTGTGGAACAATCTCAAGAATTTTAAAGATTTCTTCTTCACTTATGTTATATTTTTTAGACATTTTTTTTACTGTTATCCATTTATGAGTACTCATATCTCCTATTTGTCTACTTGCTTTGGTAGGTAAGTCAATATTTTTAAATTCCAAATATAGTACCGTAAAACGTCTTACTATTATAAATGTAGTTATAATAATTAAAACTGATAATATAGCCGTTTTTACATTCTTTTTCATTAAATCCCCTCACTCTAATAATAGTGTATTATACATATTATAATAGAATATACCACTAGATTCAATAAGTGATACTGAAGTTAATATTGCAACATCTCAGGTGATGATTTAACTTAAAAGTTAGAACAACTATAAATTGTAAACAACTAAATACGTGGTAACAAATTGTATCCCTGTTGAACCTCTTATATAAAAGCATTATAATATACCTAAGGCTTTGATAATTAATTATGTAAATAGTTTTCATAACCTTGTCTTTACGTTTTTTAGGGAGGTGTAACCCATGTATAATGATATAGTAATGGATCATTTTTCTGATCCAAGAAATGCTGGAGAAATACTTGATGCTGATGCTATTGGTGAGACAGGTAACCCAATAGATGGCGATAAAATAAAAATATTTATAAAAGTAAAAAACAACCGCTTGGTGAATATTGTGTTTAAAACCTTTGGATGTGGTGCAGCAATTGCTGCAAGTAGCATGGTTACAGTATTGGCATTCAATAAAACATTAGAGGATGCTTTAAATATACAAAACGAAGATGTCTCTAAAGCTCTAGGCGGCTTACCTGCGGAAAAACTACTTTGTTCAAACATAGCAGCTGATGCCCTGCATAATGCAATAAAAAATTATTTATTAATACAAGGATTATAATTTTTCACTTTAACATTTTTTATCATAGGAGGCATTTAAATGATTTTATCAAAAGACCAAATTAATAGATATTTACGAAATATAATTATTCCTGAAATTAGTGGACCAGGCCAAAAGAAATTAACTGAGTCTAAAATTTATTTATATGCATCTACAGTGCAAGAAGCTTCTTCCCTTATATATTATCTTGCAGCCTCTGGAATAGGTTATATTTCTTGTTATTTTAAAAGCTCCCTTGGCTATGGAAAATTATTTAAGAACATACAAGACTTAAATAGTGATGTAGTTATGGACCTTATTGATAATGAATTAAAAGTAGTGTGCAGTAACTCTCTTTTTAATGAAGATTTTATAATTAGAATATTGATTAGTAAATATAAGGACCTCCAAAATAATTTGATAAGTTTTGATAACAGCAAGCATTCTTCTAAATTCATTCCTACAATCCTAGTAATTGACAATGCTTGGAATGGCTATCTTCAAACTTTTTGTAATAGAGAGGATTTTAATGAATTGCTTATAAAACCCCTACCCTTAGATTTAAATTTCCCACACAATGATGCTTATGAAAAAGAAGGTAGCCTTCTTTCTAATTGCATTCTTTGCGCGCTAACCGCAGTGGAATGTATAAAACTCTCTTTAAATATAGGAACCATATTAGATAACCCCTTATACTTTAATCTTCAATCTATGAAATTTTCCAAGTCGGATAATAAGATTTTTAATTTAGCAATAACTGATTTTATTAAAAATAGTTACTATGAGAATAAATCATCTAAGAATTCCCCCAAAAACCATAACACTAAAAAACTATCAGATAGTAAGGTATTAATTGTAGGTACTGGAGGACTTGGTTCTCCTGTAGCCTATGCACTATCCTGTTTAGGCATAGGAACCATCGGTGTTGTTGATTATGATAGTGTAGAAATAAGTAACCTTAACCGTCAAATACTTCATGCGACTTCTAGGATTGGCATGCCAAAGGTGGAATCAGCAGAAATTTTCATCAGTGATTTAAATCCAGATGTGAAAGTAGTAACTTATAATACTAGCATCAATGTTAACAATGCACTAGATATAATAGAGGGTTATGATGTTATTATAGATGCAGTTGATAATTTTCCAGCTCGCTATCTTCTAAATGACTCATGCTTTTTTGCTAATAAACCCCTGGTAGATGCAGCTGCTGTAAGGTTTCATGGATTAATTATGACAATACTTCCAAATAAGGGCCCATGTTATCGCTGTGCATTCCCTGTAATGTCTAATCAAAAGGCTGGTACTAGTTGCTCTGAAGCAGGTGTTTTGGGACCAGTACCTGGAGTAATGGGATTTCTTCAAGCAACTGAAGTTGTAAAGTTACTCTTAGACCTAGGAGATACTTTATGTAATAGGATAATCTACTATGATGCCTTGGATTCTGACTTTGATACTATTAGTATGAATAGATCCACAAACTGTAATTTATGTGGCACTGAGCCAACAATTAATACTCTTGTTGAATATAATAATGCAAGCGAAGCAACTCTCTCGTGAAAATCTAGTATTAGAATTTACGTACATCTAATTAAAAATAAATAAGAGCAAATTGGTTTTATATCCAATTTGCTCTTATTTATTCACCTAATTATTAGTCTTTAATGTATTTATTAATTGTAGCTGCACCTTCTTCGTTTGCATGATAGTAAACTCTTAAGGCACCTTCCTTATCCATATTAAATCTTGTTTCTTCAAGAAGGCCGTTAGCTTCTGCTGTCATTAAAGCTGTTATTACGTCATCTCTTTTAAGAGCTTTAAAATTACCATATTCGCCTTTTAAAGCCTCAATAACGTCTTCAGCGCAAGCTTCTTTAACTTTTGTAAAATGTTTTAATATAGCATAGTTAAGAGCTCTCATACTAAATTACCTCCTTTTTTTTGAACAAGTCCATTGGATTCATAGCAATTACTAGGATACCAACCATCATTAATACGGCAGCAATCCAAACGATTGGAGGTAATGACCAACCTTCCATACCTGCGAATACTCCAAGTATTATCCAACAACAGAACGGTCCCCAAAATGAGAATGTACCATTACATGCCATACCAAGAGCGGCACCACACATACTGTTACCCTTATACCAACTCATATATGAAACGAATGCACAAAGACCACCTAAAGCAAACCAAATCATAGCAGGACCACTTGTAAATGCCTGAACAACAAGATCAGTTGAAATCTTAGTACTACCTGCCATCATACCAAAAATAGGAATTAAAATAATTAAGTTTGAAATACCTGATATTGTCTGACGGATAGTAATACCAATATCAGAGTCAATCATAGATGTACCATAACCAGCTACACAACCTTCAAAGCCCCAACCAAGGGCAGCTATGAAAGCAATACAAACACCTAGGAACATACCTTTTGGTGCATCTCCACCAATGCTTGTGCTACCAATCATAAAACTAGCAATAACACAAATAGTAATACCTAACATCATACGCTTGGTTAATTTTTGTTTATATAATATTCTACCTAAAATAGCGCCAATAGCTGGGCAAAGAGCAGTAATAGGAATAACAATTGATCCAGCCATTTGAAGACCAACAACATATGCTGTACTAGAAATAGGGCCTCCTACAAGAGCCGCTAAAATCATTACACGACCTGGAGTAGTATTAATACATCTAAAGAAATCTCCAAGCTTACCTCTAACCCCTGCATAAAGTAATGCCCAAACAGCACTACAAGTATCATTTACCGCGCTACCAATTGCTCCTAGTAAATATGTGACAGCAAAAACAGATAAACCGGCTGTATTAGGACCATACCAGTCACCCCACACTCCCTTAGACATACCTAATGTCAAAAATGCCGAATAAAATCCATACATAAGACCTGAAAATAAAGCGATTGAGATACCCTTTTTGTAAAATTGTGATGATAACTTCTTTTTAGCAGCAATTGCCGAAGCACTAACTGTTCCTGTAACTTCGCTCATAAACAAAACCCCCTTCTTTTAAATATTTTTAGTATATTATGATTAAATTGTAATTTATAATGACCCTTTTTTCTTAACACAGTCATTCGAAATTTCTTGCAGAGTTTTATGCAACTTTAATCTCCTTAAAATTTAACCTTACTTAGCGGAAAATCAGAAACCGTTTTCCCTAACAACTAATACCGGCTCCAGCTTACATTCCCCCCTATTAATATAGCTTAATAAGAGATTTTTTCATGGCATAAAGTGCAATTTTTTACTGCATTATATCCGCCTGTTTTTTGAAGTTTTTGTACTATCGTTACTTTATTGCACTAATAGTTTAAATCAATACACCATAAGAGAAAATTATGGTGTATTTACCATAAAAACACCCTATAAATTGAAAGGACACAACTCTTTTTTAGTTGTGTCCTTTCAATTTATGGAGTGCACTTCAAACATCAAAACATATTTTCTCTACAAAACGTTATGGTTTCTTAATTCTTTACCATATCAGCAATGGAGTAATCTGATGAAGCCATAATTTCTTTAACATTCTTCTGAAAGCGTTCATATCTAGCGCAGCAGTAGTCGAGAAAATCGTCGCCACTGTAGTGCCTAATCATGGCCCATACCATCCAAAGCAAATCCTGCGCTACCATATAGCATTTTATTTTTAATATTTCTTCTGGTGTCACAAATTGGCCGTAGTAGTCCAAAAGAAAATCTTGAATTGCCTCTTCGGTAAGTCTAGATTCAAGAATATATGCAGCTACATCCCAGCTTGGATCGTTCATTCCAGAATATTCCCAATCTACAAGGTAAGTTCTTCCATTATCACCCACCACAAAATTTTCAGGCACTGTGTCATTATGACAGGGTACAGAAATTGTATTTTTAATATTTTTTTGCATAAAATCAATCAATTGTTTTTTTAATGGGGCGTAGTCAAAGAAAAAACCGCCGTTAAGCTCTTGAATAATCTGTTCATATTTATTAAGTTCCGTTTCCCAATCGAAGGAATTAGGAAAATTCTTTGGACTGGAGTGGGTTTTTTTCAGCAAACCAGAAACAGCTCTCAAGTTCGCGATGCAGCATGGATCAATAAGAGCAATGTTTTTGCTGTTTTTAATGTATACGCTGATTTTAATCCCACTAACCTCATCAAAATAAGCACACTCACAATTCAAACCAAACTCCGAAGCCATGCGATTGTTGATCTTTTCAATTTTTCTATCGATCATCTGATTGGTCATACCACCCGGTTGCCTTACAACATATTCGGTTCCCTTGATATTCATAAGGTAGTTGTAATTGGTAAGTCCGCCTGCAAAACGGGATTTATCGAATATAATGCTATCATCATTAAAAACGAGACGCAGTTTTTTTTGTACTAATTCTTCCATTTTCATTAATAATTCCACCACACATATATCAATATATTACTTTATAAATACTAAATATATTTTATTATAGCACATTTCTATCTAAAAAAAGAAAAAACAGAAAAATCACATCTTTAAAGTGGCTATTGTTCAAGAAAAGCAATATTGTACAATGTTGGATTTAAAATGGATACAATAGTGCTAAAACTATATATTGAATCTGCAATAAACTAATTGTTTTGTATGATACTGTTATATTAACAGTATTATTTTTTTGAAATAAGTCTTACTGTAGTAGCAAATAATAGGAGGTAAAAATCATGGAAGACAAGTTTAAACTGAAATCCAAGGTTTATTTTAATAAACAATCCATACAGGTTTTAGAACAGATTAAAGGCTCCCGAGCATTTATTGTCTCGGATTCCATAATGGAAAAGCTGGGATATCTTCAAAATGTGGTAGATTACCTGAGCAAAGCGGGAATAAGCTCCATTGTTTTTACTGGAGTTCGCCCTGATCCTGATGTCAATGTAATTGCTGAGGGTCTTAAGCTATATGGTGAAAGCGATGCAGATGTGCTAGTTGCAATGGGCGGAGGCTCTGCTATCGATACCGCCAAAGGAATTTTATATTTTTCATGGAAATTGGAAAGCGCAGCTGGTCGTGAAATGAAAAAACCGCTGTTTATTGCAATTCCATCTACAAGTGGAACGGGCTCCGAAGTAACGGACTTCGCTGTTATTACTTCCGGTAAGGAAAAGGTGTGCATAGTAGATGAGTTTATCGCACCAGACATTGCCATACTTGACTCTACCTGTATTCAGCATGTTCCCCAGCGTGTGATGGTGGATACTGGCATAGATGTTCTGGTTCATGCCATCGAGGCCTATGTTTCCACGAATGCAACCGACTTTACAGATGCTCTTGCGGAAAAAGCCGTCAAACTGCTCTTTGAAAATCTTGAAAAGCTTCACAAGGACGCGAAAGATTCCGATGCGAGAGATCGTGTTCAAAACGCTTCCTGCATGGCAGGAATGGCATTTACAAACTCGAATCTTGGCATCAATCACAGCTTGGCCCACGCTCTGGGGGCAACTTTTCATATTGCGCACGGTCGCTCCAATGCGCTCCTGCTTAATGCAGTAATGGAATACAACGCCGATTTAAGGGGAAGTGCCAACGGTTATACTACGGAAAGATACGCAAAACTGGCAATGCTTCTGCAACTTCCAGCCCGGACGCACCGTGAAGGCGCTGTGAATTTCATACAGGCTGTAGGTAAACTTAAAAAATCTCTGGGGGTCGAAGATAATATTCAGGCGCTTGGAATTGATCAAAAAGAGTTTGAAAGTGCTCTAGAACATATGTCCGAAACAGCTATGCTGGATAGGTGTACACCCACTAACCCTAGAAAGCCTTCTAAGGAAGATTTGATTTATATTTATAAAAAATGTTATTAATAAATGTCCAAAATCATAAAGAATTAGAGAGAATACAAATAGGCTAAAACTTGAGTTTTGGCCTATTTGTTCGACAAAATTCGGCAATAAGATATGAAGTTGTTTACTTTTATACTATTCTACATTATAATAATTAATAAGCCATACTCAGATTCGAAAGAAACCTTCCAGCCCATAGAACTTCAACATTTTTTTCTTTTGAATATAAATTACATGGCGGAAAAGGTGTGCTAAAAGCATGAATAAAAATAATAATCTGCTGAAAAAATTAATAGCATCCAATATTTTATATACCCGCTATATGAGTATTTTATCTCTGTCAGATCTTTCCTTATTTTTGATAGATACAAATGGAGATATTTTGTTTGAGTTTATTCCATCCCCAGATTTTTGTACCTATATATGCCAGAAAAATAGGAATCGAGTATGCCCCGACTACAAATGCCGACTCAATCCCAGCCAGTCGGATAGATTTGTCTGCCGATATGGACTTGAAAACATCCTTTTTCCCATCACGGTGCAGGATGAAACTTTGGGTTATATAGCCGGTGTACAAACATATTTGGAGGGTAATGAATATCAAAAACTCATGATTGATGTCCAGTCCCTCCAAGAGGATGAAACCCCCAAATTGGAATTTATAGCCAAATCAATTTCCGCGCTCAAAACCGTGGAATCAAATAAAATTAAAATACACGAGCAATTGTGTGGTCACATTGCCAAAAATATTTCTCTTGACTTAGCAGAAAGCGTCAGTCATGCCCATTTAGATGCGGTAAGATTGTCGATTGAAAAGGACATACTAGAGAAAAAAATCATTGATTTAGAAGCGAAAAACATGTCTCTGATGGTGAATCCCCATTTTTTGTTTAATACCTTGAATTGTATCGCCCGCATTGCATATTTTGAGCATTCTAAAACAGAGGAGCTTATCTATTGTCTTTCCGATTTGCTACGATACAATTTAAAGCAGGATAACCAGCTTCACACCATTGGCGCCGAAATTGACAACATTAAGAAATATCTGTATATCCAGAAGGTAAGATTTAAAAACCGTCTGGTATATGACAGCGACATTCCTGAGAATATTAAGTCTTACAGAATCCCCAACATGGTGATCCAGCCCATTGTGGAAAACGCTGTTATCCACGGCATCACCCCAAAGCGAGATGGAGGCAAAATCAGTATTTTTGCGGAAGAATATAAAAACGAGATTATTATTTCCATTATGGATAATGGAAACGGTTTTCCAAAAGATGTTCTGCAGAACATACAACAGTTTGAAAATAAATCGGGTCTAGGGTTTGGGAATACAGACAGACGTTTAAAACAATATTATGGAGAACAATATGGATTAAAAATAGTAAAGTCTGACTATAGCGGAAGTACCGTTACCATAACAATTCCCACCCACCCTATTGGGAGGTTATCGCGATGATAGTGGTCTTGATTGTGGAAGATGAAATGCTTGAACAAGAGTTCCTCAAAACAGTTGTGCTTGAGGATCTTTCCACCGAAGATACGCTACTGACCTGCGAAAGCGGAGTTCAGGCTGTGAAGCTGGCAAAGCAGTATCGACCAAATATTATCATAATGGATGTGATGATTCCTGAAATGGATGGTCTGAGTGCCATTGCGGAAATTAGAAAATTTCTGCCTAACGTGTGTATCACCATTTTGTCTGCTTACTCGGATTTTCCCTATGCACAGAAAGCAATCAAACTTAGGGTTTTCGAATACCAGTTAAAGCCCATCAAACCCAACGTCTTCAAGCAGATTTTCCTCAAAATGCTGGACTCGGTAGAGGAATCCCCTGTACTGGTGGAAGAAAATCCTGAGGAAAAGAGCACAGAACACAAGGAATACCTGCATAACTTTATGGAGGAATCCGTAAAATATATTAAAGAACATTTCAGAGAAAAATTGACTCTGGAAATAATTGCATCTAAGGTGTTTATGAATCCCAAATATTTCAGCCATACTTTTAAAAAGGAGATGGGTGTCGCATTTACAGAGTATGTAATTAATCTGAAAATTCAATATGCCTGTAGGTTGCTCGAGACAACTAATTATCCTGCTTACCGGATTTCAATTGAATGTGGCTTCTCGGATCCGTCTTACTTTAACAGAGTATTCTGTGCAAAGATGAACATGACTCCCAATACATATAGAAAATGTGCATGTTCGTCAAAACCCAAGGATTAAACTTGCGGTGTATATTTGAGTTTATAATTTAATTTTACAATACTTGCGGGCCTTTTGGGACCCGCATTTTACTTTTAACGACATTTTAGAAGAAAGTCTCCCACTTATATAAGTGAGGGAATATGCTATAACAAAAAAATAGGGCTGTTGCACAACTAAATAGTTAGTTGTGCAACAGCCCTATATCTAATATTTAACCATTATTTTAATAATATGGTTTAAATGGCAACATGTAATTTATTTTGCATCTTCTTCTGTTTTTATTGTTTTAGGAAGAATAGCTTCAACTTCAGCGTGTGGACGAGGGATAACATGAACAGAAACCAATTCACCAACACGTTGCGCTGCAGCAGCGCCAGCATCAGTTGCTGCCTTTACAGCACCAACGTCACCTCTTACCATTACTGTTACTAGACCACCACCAACAAATTCTTTACCAACTAGATAAACATTTGCTGCCTTAACCATTGCATCTGCAGCTTCAATAGCACCAACTAAACCCTTTGTTTCGATCATTCCTAATGCATCATATTTCATTTTTATTTCCTCCTAATTTTTTATTTTTTTTAATTTTTTAAATTATGCTCTGTAATTTATATGAATTATTCTATATTGTATCTTCTTCCCTCTTTAACATTTTAGGAAGAATCCCTTCAACTTCAACGTGTGGACGAGGGATAACATGAACAGAAATCAATTCTCCTACACGTTGTGCAGCCGCAGCTCCTGCATCAGTTGCTGCCTTTACAGCACCAACGTCACCTCTTACCATTACTGTTACTAAACCACCACCAACAAATTCTTTACCAACTAGATAAACATTTGCTGCCTTAACCATTGCATCTGCAGCTTCAATAGCACCAACTAAACCCTTTGTTTCGATCATTCCTAATGCATCATATTTCATTTTTATTTCCTCCTAATTTTTTATTTTTTATTTTATAATTTTAATTTTTGATAAGGAATTAAGATTCATAGCATTTGCTTCTTCTGTGTCAATATGACATTCTAGAGCCGAAGCATCATTTGCTCTAACAGCAACATTATTGTAACTGCCACCTCTCGAGCCACTAATTTCAATACTCACCGACTGTCCATCATGCACGCCAAAACGTTTTGCATCTTCAGGCGTCATGTGAATATGCCTTTGTGCAACAATCAGACCTTCTGTAGTTTGAACAGATCCCTTCGGACCAATTAACGTAATTCCAGGTGTTCCTTGTAAATCACCTGATAGCCTTGCCTGTGAAACTACACCAAGTTTAAAGGAATCTCCTGTAAGAACTTCAATCTGCGATTTACTACGCACTGGACCAAGAATTCTAACTTTCTCAATAGCACCCTTTGGACCGCAGATTGTTAATGTTTCCTTACATGCATACTGTCCAAGCTGTGACAAATCTTTACTCTTAGTAAGTTGATAACCTTCCCCGAACAGACTATTCAAATCAGCTGTAGAGATGTGAATATGGCGATTAGAAACTCCTACTGGAATTTCATACATATCCTCTTTCACGTCACTAGAAGACATATTAGATTGAACAGCCTCTAGCAAAAGCTTCAGGGCAGTTTCATAGTTATCCATTTTAGTTAGCTCCCTTCATTGCATTTACAAGTTCACTTACTAACTTCAAAAGCTTTTCATTATCAGTAGAAGCTTCACTTGTAACACCGCATCCTACACCCTTTTGAACTTCATAGCTAGAAGAGAGTTCAGGATGATTGAATGCAGGATCTTCAGAAGCTAATGTACTACAATCTTTAATGCCATATGCGACTCTCTTGATATTAATCAAATGCATCGGACCAACATTTTCAGAAACAGAACTTCCTCCCCATGTACCGCAACCTAGTGTAAATGCTGGTAAAAGTCCTGTGCTTAAACCAGTACCTCCTTGAGTTCCACCAGTATTAACCAAAATACGAGATGCTGGCTTTTTAGCAAACTTCATTACAATATCTTTATCCTCTGTATGAAGACTCATAGTGTGTCCTATACCATTTTGAAGCAGTTTGATACTGAGGTCACATGCCTCGTGCCAATCTCTAACTGTATAGAAAGCAAGTACTGTTGTCAATTTTTCGAAGGATAGTGGATAAGCATCTCCAACACCTTGCTGCTCACCTATTAGAATCTTCGTTCCCTCTGGAATTGAAATTCCAGCAGCAGTTGCAATAACTTGAGGGGATTTGCCTACGAACTTGGCACTCATGCTGTGCCCACCATTCTTAAACAGTAGTCCACAAACTTTTACAGTTTCTTCTGATGTCATAAAATAGCCGCCCTGCTTCTTAAATTCAGCTACTACCTGATCATGATTGCATTCTTCAACAATAATAGACTGTTCAGATGCACAAATGGTACCATAGTCAAAAGTCTTACTGGCAACAATGTTTTTAACCGCTTGCGCAACATTAGCACTTCTCTCAATGTAAGCTGGGGAGTTACCAGCACCAACACCTAATGCAGGCTTGCCCGCACTGTAAGCGGCCTTTACCATTCCAGGGCCTCCAGTTGCGATAATCATAGAAACCTCACTACATTTCATTAATTCATTTGTAGCCCCTACAGATAGCGTAGACATACCGCTAATAATATTAGCAGGAGCTCCTGCAGCTACTGCCGCATCATTCATAAGGGTTATCGCTTTCAATGTACACTTTAATGCAGCAGGATGTGGAGAAAATACAATAGCATTACGTGATTTAATTGCAATTATTGCTTTGTAAATAGCAGTTGATGTTGGATTTGTAGAAGGTACAATACCCATAATTAGTCCAACTGGCTCTGCAATATCAGTTACCCTATCAGCCACATTTTCACTAATCACACCAATAGTCTTCATATCTTTTATAGCATTATACACAATAGTAGACGCCATATGGTTTTTATAAGCCTTATCTTCAACTTTTCCAAAACCAGTTTCTTCCACGGCCATCTTGGCTAGACAAACCACATTTTCCTCTGCTACTCTAACCATGTTGCACAAAATTTTATCTATTTGTTCCTGCGTATAATCAGCAATCTGCTCTGTAGCGATTTTTCCTAGTCGCGCAAGATTTCTTGCTTCTTGTATAGATCGTAAATCCTTATCGTAATTTTCCATCTTATGATTCCTCCATTCATTTTCTTGTAAAAATTTTATAATATTTCTTTATCATTAGTTTAACTGCCTTAATTATTCCCGTAATATTCTCTGAATTTTGTAAGTAGCAGCCTCTTGTTTGCCTTAGAAACCGACCTTCCCGCAATACCAAAGTTCTTATATTCACGAGCTAGATTTCGAAGTTCTATAACCTTAACCTTGCTTAGAACCTCAATGGTTTCTTCCACACCGTATTCAAGTACCATTTTATCTACAGCTTCCTTATTAGGTACCTCACTCAAATCTCTTTGCAAAGAATCAGTTGTTTTTTCTGCAGTGAATTCCATAACTTTTAAATCTTTCACTACTAAGTCTTCAACCTCTACAGTGTCTTCCTCAATGATTTCAACTTCTTCTTCAAATTCAGTTTTTGTTGCCTCTGCATTTAACATTTCTCCACTTTTCAGCGGTGCTACAGGTATAATTATATTTTCCAAATCTTCATGTGGACGAGGAATAACATGCTCTGAAACTAGGGATGTGCTGTTTATTTTTCTAACTGCCGCGCAGCCAGCTTCTACAGCTGCTTTCACTGCACCCACATCTCCAGTTACAACAATGGTCACAAGACCTCCACCTACATATGTTTTTTCCAAAAGATTCACATTTGCCGCTTTAAGCATAGCATCTGCACTCTCAATAGCTGCAAGGAGTCCTATTGTTTCAATTAACCCAAGTGCCTGCATTTCCTACTCCTCCTTAACTTTGGTCAAGCGTTCTAATATGTAGCATAGAATGCTTTCATCTTGTCAGGTGAACCAAATGCTAATTTAGCTCCCTTAGGGAAGAATACTGAATCACCTGAATGTGCAGTATAAATCTTTCCGTCTACTGTTACTGTCAATGTACCTTCTACAACATAGTATAGTTCTTGGCAAGCAGTTTCCCAGTCGAAAGTACAACCTTCAATTGTAATAACCCCTGCATTCATTTTGCAACCGTCATCCCCATTAATAATTTCCTGATAAAATACTTTGTCATTAGGATTTCCAGTATCAAGAACTTCCATCTTTACAGAACTTCCACGAACTACCTTCAAACCACAAGGATCACACTCAGCAATATATGGCTTATTAGAAAAAGAATCAAGAATTCCGTTTAAAAGTCCTTTATCCATCATAGCTTTGAATACCTTGTAAATCATATCTGTGTCGATTCCACCATCACTGGCTTTTGCCAGTGATGAAGCTATTTCCTCACAAGAACTCTTTGCCGCGCAATCTTGCGCCTGGGAACTTTTCACCTCACAGACAGGAGCCTCCGTAGAAAACTCTATTCCGTAATTTCTCGCTGCGTCTTTGGCTGATGGAGTAAGAATTGTATTACTATCAATATAAAATACTTTTTGACCCTTCTTTTCCACATCTTCAACATCTTTTACACAAATTAATTTTTTCATTCCTTCACATCCTTTCATAAATATAAGTTCTCATATATTAGAACAAAGATGACAACAGTCTGCTTGAAGGCGAAGCTATAACTTCTGCATTTACAAGCAGTCCTTTTTCTTTTACTATAGCCTTTCCTGTTTCAATACCGGTTTCAACCGCAGCCACATCACCGGTAAAAGTAAAGAATGACTTACCGCCTAGTCCATTTCCCAAACGAAGCTCTATAGGTTGTAATTCCGCTGCTTTTAGAATTGCATCAGCAGCGATAACCATTGTTGAAAGGGAGAAAGACTCTATAATTCCTAGTGCCTGAATTTCATCTGGCATAGTTGCACCTGTGATTGCTGGGAATACTAAAGGACTGACATTTGGTATTACAATAGAATCAACCAAAAACTCTTCTGCTAACCGCTCACCAATACTTACGGAATCTTGAACTGATGCAACATCACCCTCAACAATAACTATATACTTACCGGGGCAAACAGAACTAGCTGTTACTATTTCCACATCAGAAATTTTCAACATCTGATCTGCTACATATATACCTCGCGCAATACTTGTAAATTCAACCATACCTATTGCTTTCGACATATCAGTCCCTCCTTATCCTAATAAAATCATTTCCACACTCTACAACCGTTCCTGAAATGCTGGCATGAATAGCAGCACCTAAACTATCTTCAGGAATTTTACCGATTAGCTGTCCCAGCTGCACATGATCGTTCACAGAAACAACGGTCATCGCAGGTGCCCCTACATGCTGCCTTGTTGCAATATGAACCAGTTCAGATTTTATTTCAACTTCCGTCATAAGAGCCGGCTTGTCAAAATCATTCAGACCTAGTCTAGCCACAAGACGCTTACTTGGAACCAAACGATACTCACGGCTTTTACGTGGAACAAATTCTGACTGTATGGGCTTATACCTTATATTCTGCTGGGCCAATTTCTCTTTAAAATAAAGATTTGCAGATTTCGGATATAATCCTACCGGACATGAGAAGAGTTCACATAAATTACACTGACAACACAGCTGTGAAATTTTTTGGCCTTCAACATCCGTTAATGCATAATTTAAAGCTCTCATCATCTTATGCGGTTGCACATTATGTCCAAGAAGATAGCGAGGACACATATCCGTACACATACGGCACTGCTCACAGGAAGCCCTATTTACTCTTTTTGCCTGATCTAAGTTCATAGATTTCTTGCGAATAAGAGAATGCTGTTTTTTCAAAATAACAAATCCCTTATTCTTCTTTGTAACGTATCCATCTATATTAGTCATGACAGGCCCCATCATAGGACCACCATCAATAACTGCATAATCATCAAAATTTTCTATACCACTCAGTTTCAGCACGTCTATAATAGGTGTGCCTACTGGCACCTTTACGGTCAAGCTTTTAGGTATATCTCCTGCAACTGTGATGTATTTTTCTGTAACTGACTGTCCCTTGGAAGCATTGTAAATATTTAATGCCGTTTCTGTATTAATTACTACACATCCAACCTGAATTGGGATACCCATTTCAGGAACAACTCTACCTGTCAATTCATAAACCAAAACTTGCTCATCACCTACAGGATAAACATCTGGAAGCTCTTTGACCTCAACGAAATCACCTACCTGCAATACCTTAATTCTCTCTCGCAAAATAGAAATTCCTTCTTTATGCTTTCCTTTAATACCTATAATAGCTTTGCTTGCAGAAACCAATTTCCCTGCTGCTACCAATCCTTTAATTACCTCATCGGGAAATAGTTTCATCAACTGCTGATCCACACGGAGCAGAGGTTCACATTCAGCTCCGTTAAGAAGTATATATTCTGACTTTGATGCTAGTTTTACATGGGTAGGAAACCCTGCACCACCTGCACCAATAACACCGGCGTCTCTCACCATATCAAGAAGACTCATTCTTACCCCTCCTGTTATTCTCTGGGGCACATAACAATTATCAATTGTTATGCCTCCTGTAGTTCTCTGAGGCACAAAAGAATTATTAATTCTTTTGCCTCCCAAATTTATCTGAAATTGCAATCATCATCAATGATTCCGACAACAACCGCATCAACTGGGATATCATCATCACCTAGCATTCGGCGAGCCGCGGAACCTGTGCTTACAATAACCCTGTCTCCAATACCAGCACCGATAATATCTACAACAATCAAACGCTCACCGGCACTGCTACCGCCAATTACTTCTGCTAGCATAAACTTTAATCCATTAAGTGATTCTGCTTTTCTTGTTGCCCATATGCTATCGATCAGTTTTGCTGTTATCATAAATCTTTCTCCTTTTTAAGCTGCTGCTTAATCTCTTGAATTGCAGATTCAACAGATGCAGTATCTCCAAAAATCGCAATCATTATCATGTTCTGCGGACAACTTCCTCTGATATCTTCTACTGTGACGCCAACCGCCTTTTCAGCAATATCCGCTGCGCAAATCATCTCTATCATTCTCCCCTGCACAAGACCAACTGCATCAACACAAATCCTGTTTTTGTCCACACCCGGTCCCATTCGCCGCATAAGAATATCTACAGTACCAACTGTGGGGGATTTAATAATTCGAAACTCCATATCTTAAAGCACCTCCTCTACCGTATACTTTGCTGCGTGCAGCTAAGTGCTATTCCTAGTGGGGTTACAAACATAGGATTTTTCGGCTTATGAGTAAAAATACCTGTCTGCTTCTCTATAATTTTTTCAATACCGGTTAGGCAGCATGTTCCACCCACCAAACATATTTCCTTTACATCATAACCTTTGATATGCTGATTAATAATAGATGCAATTTTTTCAACTACCGGCTTCAGTACTGGTAACAGTTCTTTGTGATTTTTAGGATCACGCTTATACAATTCACCTTCCGCAAAAGGCATTTTATATGCCCCTGAAACAACTAAGGAAAAATGTGTACCTCCTGTTGGCTCATCCTCAATACAAACAACTTCTCCATCCTTTAGAATGGAAATTCCGGTTGTTCCACCGCCAACGTCTACAACTGCACCATCCTTAATTTTAAGGACATTATTGGCAGCCGTACATTCATCAAGCACGTTTGTCACTTCAAAACCAGCAGCCTCAACCACATTCTTAACTGCTCCTGAATCCAAAGCATCTGTCCCTGGCGGAATGGCAGCCGCCGCATAAATAAGTTCCGTACCAATTTTTTCTTCAATCTCTTGCTTAAGTTCTCTAACAATTTTAATTGCACCCATATAATCTACAACCATACCATCACGAACTACATCTGCATATCTATAAGCACCTGCCACGGGTTTATAATTTTCATCCAAAACCGCTAAAACAACACATGCGGTTCCCAAATCAACTCCTGTATAGTAAACAGATGATTTACCCACAATAGGATGTTCCACTACATATTCAAAATCCCGAACTAGCTGATCACAGTATTCAAAATTCAACTTTTTCTCTGGCATTTTTCACCTCCTAAAACCGAACAAATCATTTGGGACAAGGTATTAACAATCTGATTAACCTTCCCAATAACTTCTATGCATAACTCATTCTCATCATTACTTCCCTCATATACTTCTAAAACAACTGGTTCAATTTCGCGAAGATCACAGCGTAGCCTATGCAAAATTATGATTTTTCTTCCCTCTTTAAGTTGCATATGGAACTCTGTTATTTCAGTGCAGTCATCCAAATCTTCAGAAAAATCATCCGCATTTATTCCTGTACATTCCGTGAAGTGGATGTTCTCGGCAGGGCCTTTACCCTCCACAGCATTCTTAATGCTTGCGAACTGTTTGCCTAAATTAATAAGGTTCTGTGCCAAGCATACATCCCCACCCAAAAGTTCTTCGTAAGATTGAAGGAACAATGCTTCCGTGGACTTCATCTTGCTACGGAGTTTCTTCTTTTTCCAATTATTCTTCTTCTCAGGTATTTCAGGTGACTGTTTTACATTTACAATATTTTTCTTTGTAAAAGGATCATTGTCATACATATTGATCCCTCTATCCGACAGAAACTGACGTGCTCCAGGCGTAAGTCTTGCTCCTGGTTCTATTTCATAATTTGTAAAAGGTTCTGTTTTATTGAAATCCCGTAAATCACTTTCGGTAATAAATTTCATTTTATTCCCCCTTTACTTCTTTTTCAAAAGTAAATAAATATTCTTTTAAAGATGCCATGCCTAGGCCACTAGAAGCACTAATCTTATAATAAGGCTCAGGTACTCCTATTTGCTTAAGCTGCCGGAAACACAAATCTTCATTTTCCGCCATTAAATCACTTTTCGTTATTACACCAATTACAGGACATATAAATGCCTTTGCAAACCCAGGTGGATAAACGTTACCGCATCTTGACTGATCAACTAAAATCAAAACATGTGATGCATCTTGCGCGGTTGCAATTAAATGTTTATACATCCATGGGTTTTCAATATATGCACCTGGAGCATCTATAGTATTCTTTCCATAAATAATATCCTGTGTTTTCCTGAGTGGTCCATCATAATCATTAAGCGTATTAACCAATGTGGTCTTTCCACAATTCATGGGTCCTATCACCATTACTCGCTTCTTTATCATGTTCTTGTAATAGGTGCTGTCGTAAAGTCTAGCAAATTTTTCAATGTATCATTTACCGCATTAAGTGCTGTTTCAACGCTCTGCACATCTCCAGTGATAATTAGAGACCCCGTAAAACGATCCAGAAAACCAATTTCAACATCCGCAGCCTTTGTTGCAACATCCGCTGCAATAATAGCGGCTTCGAAGGGTGTTATAGTTAAAATTCCAATTGACCCTTTATTGTCTATCCCTAGGCGCTCATAAATGTCCGGCATAGGTGAGGCAATAACATGAGCAATTGTAACCTGCTTTCCAGGTACCGATTCTTCTATGACACGTTGTATAGATTTTTCACCAACTGTTCCCATAAAAGTTACCTCTCAATCTATTTTCTATTTATTTATCAGTGCTTGATAACCGCAACTGGGAAATCATATTTTTTAATCCAGCTCTCAATCATGTCAAGCTCTTCACTGCTTAAGCTTGGATCTCCCTCTATTGGGTAGTCCATTTCTAATTGTGTGTACTTATTTACACCCATTTTGTGGTAAGGAAGCAAATCTATTCCTTTAAAATTTTTATATTCACGGAAAGGCATCAAAAATTCAATTACACTCTCAATCTCATCTCGCCTATCATTTATGCCTTTAAGCAAGGGCATTCTCACCTTAACATTATACCTACGTTTTAAAAGTTCCTTTAAGTTTTCTAGTATTCTCTCATTGTGAACTCCCGTAAGTTCATAGTGACGCTCAGCATCAACATGCTTTATATCAAAAAGGAATAAGTCTGTAAACTGCGCAACCTTAAGTATTGATTCCAGTTTTGCATATCCTGATGTTTCAATAGCAGTATTGATTCCTTCTTGCTTACATGCCATAAGTAAATTTGTTGCGAACTCAGGTTGCATAAGTACCTCTCCGCCACCCAGCGTAACTCCACCACCTGATACATCATAAAACATAACGTCTTCTTGAATAATTTCCATAAGCTGCGAAACAGTTTTTATCTCTCCTACAATGGATAATGCGGATTCAGGACAAACATCCACACATTTACGGCAACCTATACAATCAATGCTATGGTTCACCTCATGTTTTAGTTCTTTCGAAATAGTATGTATTCCTACGGGACAAACAGTAGCGCAAGCACCGCAATCAATACAGGAATCTCTTTTAAACATAACTTGATATTTTCGTTCCAATCCTTCAGGATTAGCACACCACTTGCATCTCAATGGGCATCCTTTAAAAAACACTAGTGTCCTTACACCCGGTCCATCATACATATTATATTTTTGAACATTAAAAATCATTGCTTTTCTTTCTATTACAGCTACTTTTGTATTGCTCATAATATCTAATCTCCCGTTCAAATAAATAATTCAACTGCGCCCAATCCTGCATCATAAGATAATTGGGCGTCAGTTAAGTCACTTTAAAGTCAATGGAATACCCTAATTAAAAATGTGTTAGCATAGTTCTGCTGATAATATCATCTTGAACACTCTTTTCCAATTCAACAAAGAATGCACTGTACCCTGCTACTCTAACAATCAAGTCACGATACTTCTCCGGATTCTTTTGTGCTGCAATCAATGTTTCATCATCAATATAAAGGAACTGCATCTCTCCATTGCCAAAGGCACAAGCACTACGAAGTAATGTAAGCATACCCTCTTCGCCTTCAGGTGTATCCAGTAGTCCCGCCATAATCTTAAAGTTGTGAACCATTCCTATGTTCATAGTGTCACAAGCCATCTTGGAAACAGATTTGATAATAGCAGTAGGTCCCTTGAAATCTGCACCTTGAGTCGGACTAATACCATCAGATAACGGTGTCCAAGCTGCACGCCCGTTAGCAGATGCACCAAGCATCTGACCAAAAGGTGTATTGTTTGAGATAGACAAAGTACCATGGCTTAGTACTGAATAAAGAGTCTTATACTTTCTATGTTCCCTCTCTGTGAAATTAATCAAATCGGAAGCAATCAAATCTGCATAATCATCATCATTACCGTACTTAGGAGCTTTCAGGCAATCGGTTTTCATTTGTTCATATCCCACAAATTCAGCCTTTAATCCTTCATTTAGTTGCTTCAAAGTATACTTCTTCTCATCGAATACTAGCTTCTTGATAGCAGCCATAGAGTCTGTATGAGTAGCCAGCCCAGACCATATAACACCAGGTCCAAAGTTATACATGGCTCCACCAGCAGAAACATCCTTGCCACTCTCCATGGTGCCCTCAAACATAATAGACATTAGAGGTTTTGGAGCAAGTTCTCTGTGTACACGTTGAGTAATAACAGTAGCAACACTTGACCACTTTGTAATATATTTAATTTGTTCCTTAACAGCATTGTCGAACTCTTCATAAGTTTTGAAATTATCCAAGTCTCCCATATCAGGACAAACCTGCTTCTTATACCATAGAGGAACACCGTGGTTTAGAACTAGTTCAATACATATTGGCCACTGGGTATAAGCAGTTGAAGTCCACTGATACAAACGACCTGATTTTTGAGGTTCAACACAACCCATAAGGCAATAGTCACGGGCATCTTCCATAGAAACACCTTTTGACAACATCATCTTAATATGTGCATCGTCAAAATGGCAAGCTGGGAATCCCATACCAGCACGAATAACATCAACAATTTTCTTCATATACTTCTTAGGTGACTTAGCATGAATACGTGTAGCTAGTGATGGTTGATAAATTTTAACATGGCGAACAGCATCCATTAGTAGGTAAGTTAAGTCATTTGTTGCATCAAGACCCTCACGAGTAACTCCACCAACACACATATTTACAAATGGCTGATACCCTGCAAAGAACTTAGAACCGCCTTCACTTGTAATCCACATCATTTCAGACATTTTAATAAGCATGCTACCAGATAATTCAAATGCTTCAAACTCACTCATACGACCCGCTTCTATATCTGCCTTGTAGAATGGATACATATATTGATCAACACGACCGATAGACATACCAGTTTGGTTCTCCTCAACTACAAGCAAGGATTCAATAGTCCAAACAGACTGAATTGCTTCCCAGTAAGTACGAGGCTTATGTGCAGGAACATGTGCATTTATTTCAGAAATCTTCATTAATTCTGCTTTACGCTTAGGGTTAGTTTCCTTTGCAGCTAGCTGAGCTGCATGATCAGATAAACGCTTAGCATAAATCATAACTCCTTCAGTAGTGTCAATAACAGATTTATAGTAATAAATTTTTTCAATATCATCAGGGTTTTCGTAATTCAGTTTTTCCAAATGATCTTTTGCTTCCTGCTGAATATCTAGCATTCCCTTCTTCATAAGAATCACATCATATCCAGGGTTTGAATCTCCACCACCATTTATTGCATGGTAAGAGCAATCTGAAACGTAAGATTCCCCAGATAGTTCCCAAAGACCTGCCTCACGGAACTGATCTTCACAGTATTCATCAATGGATTTCCCTTTCCAGAAAGGGAAAAGTTCTTCACGCATAAACTTTTTATCCTCATCAGAGATATAAAACGGATCTTGACCACGTGTACCAATGGTATCAATTTCATCTTCCATCCATCTCCATGCAATATCAGGAGAACAAGCTCCTGAACGAGGTGCGCCGCAAGGAGCTCCTACAATAAGTTCATCCTCTTGAATTAACAAAGGTGCTGTTTCACAAGAATATTTGAAACTTTTACCACGGAATATGCTTTTAGGCATACCAGGATTTTCCTTTGCAATCTTAGTAATTGCACGAGCACGATGAGTAGTGATAGTAGGCGTCCATTTTAAATAGCTTTCTTTCAGTCTTTTAAGACGTTGAGTAATTCCATCTGGAACTTTTCCATCATTCTCGTTAGATGCCACATAACTTACAGTATCCTCTTTTGTAATTTCCTTTGAAACCCCTTCAAACATCTTCATTAAAGATGCTCGTTCTTCTGCAGACATATTTTTAGTTGCTTCTGCAAATTTATTTGTAAATTCACGAATATCCATATTTTTACCCCTCATTCTTTCATAATTATTTCAGATTTTGCATCTGATCTTTTTTAGTGTTTACTGCTTATTTATCATTGTTCATATTCATCTAGACCGCTATTTAATCTCTTCAAGAGCTTTTTTCAAGATATGCTGCAACCTCTTTATATCCTCTGGGTTATACTCAAGCATCTTTCCCATGCTATCCACAGGAGTTTTCTCCTCTGCAGGCATTCCATCAATAATATCCTCTATATTCCGCACACCATATCCTACTTTGCGGATATAGATAAGATTCATTGGTGAAACATTATCGGAGGTCATACCTAGTCCCGCTGAGCCACTGCCCAGAGTCAAAGCAGGAATCAAATTAGTTGTAGCACCCATACTGCCAAGGGAAGCAGGTGTATTAACAAGTACCCTGCCCACAGGTTTTTTTAATGCAAACTGGCGAATCACATCTTGGTTTTTTGAATGTATAACAAGAGTGTGTCCATGCCTCTCGCTTAAGAGTAGCTCAATGCATTTTTCACAAGCATGCATCCAATCGTCTTCGATGTAATAAGCTAGTACCGGGCAAAGTTTTTCCTTCGAATAAGGATTAGTTTCAGAAACATATTTCTGCTGAGAAATTAAAAGTTTTACACTTTCCTGAACACAAAAACCTGCTCTCTTAGCCAAGTCCTGTGCCGATTTTCCCACCATTTCTGAATGCAAACTCCCATCGATGCTGTAAAAGAGAGAACCAAGTTTTTGCGCTTCTTCCTCTGTCATAAAATGCGCACCCTTACTTTGAAATTCACGTTTTACATCAGCTGCAATACAGCTATCTACAACAATAGATTGTTCCGCACCTGATACAATTCCGTTATCAAAGGTCTTACTAGCAATAATATCCTGCACCGCTTGTTTAATGTCAGCTGTGCGTTCAATAAATGCCGGTCCATTGCCCGTTCCTCCATAAATAACAGGTTTTGCAGACTCATAGGCTGCTTTAAGCATTCCAGGAACACCTGTATTCATAATAAGAGACGTTGCTTTATGATTCATTAACTGGATTGTCCCACTAGGCGTCACAGTATGTAAATACGCAAGAGCTCCTACAGGAAGTCCAAACCCTTCTGCTGCTCTAATCATAATATCAAGTGCCTTACAAATTGTTTTCTTCGCCCTAGGATGGGGAGAAAAAATAATTGCATTACCGGACTTGATTGCAATTAAAGTCTTGTAGATGGTTGTAGAAACCGGACTGGTTGCAGGACATAGTGCAATAATCACACCCATAGGTACACCTATATCCATGGTCTTGTTTTGAAGGTCCTCGTCAATAATACCTACGCAACGCATTCCGCGAAGTTTAACTAGCAAATACTCAGAGGCAAATCGATTCTTGATGTATTTATCCTGCCATTTGCCATAATCAGTTTCATCTCGGGACATCATGGCAAGCTCGCAGGCATACTTGCCGATTTCTTCCGCCATGCGTTCAACAATTTCATCCAATTTTTCCTGTGGAAAAGTTGCTAGCTGTTTTTGTGCTTCACTAGCATTTTCGGCAAGAATTCGAGCTTCTTGGATGGAGAGCAAATCATTGTCAATAATATTCATTTCTGACTCTCCTTTTCATTTTCATTAACCAACTATTGTATTTTTTGCATTTTCTGCATTGCTACCATATCAGCCAAACATTAAGGATTCAGTGTCTCAAGTGAATAAAGTGCAATTATTTTTTCAAGGTCTTGATGTGGGCTTGCAATAACAACTGAGCTATAAACTTCAGCACCCATATCTACTACAGCTTTTACGCCAGTATCCACAGCTGATTTACATGCCCCTACATCTCCACGAACTAGCACTGAAATATAGCCAGAAGCTACATTTTCAAAACCAATCAATTCAACATTTGCAGCTTTACACATTGCATCTGCAGCCTCTAAAACAAAAACTATACCAAATGTTTCTATCAAACCTAAAGCTCTGTAATTACTTGTCTGTGGTAGTTCCTTTGCATCGTTGTCGATGTCATATACTGAAACAATGTTTCCAATATCTTTAATCGGTCTTGGCATAACATTTTGTGCTGTTAATGTACCTATTGTTGCTGCTGCCTCAGCCCCTGCTTCTACAGATGCCTTAACTGCAGCAATATCACCCTTTACCATAATTGTAACAAGAGTGGATCCAATGTTTTCATATGCTACCAACTCAACATTTGCAGCCTTAAGCATTTTGTCTGCCGCCTCAATTGCAGGTACCATTCCTAATGTTTCAACAAGGCCTAATGCTTCTTCTCCATAATACCTCACTAAATATTCCCCCTTTTATATTATATTTTGTGGAATTTTTTAGACATATACTGTTAATGGTCTTGATTTTCTTACAATTTAACTTTACTAAGCAAGACAATTTGTATTTGTAACGTTTTCATCAACAATATATTACAGCCTAAAACTACGATTTCACTTTACGTTAATAATAACTGAATAAGACATTTTTTCATGGCATAAAGCGTGTTATTTTACCGCATTATATCCACCAGTTTTTTTAAAGTTTGCACTATCGTTACTTTCTTGCACTAATAGCATCCATTTTTATATATTAATCACTTCAGAAGGAGATTTAGCCTCGCACTTATATAAGTAATAGACTCTCCTTCTGAAATGTGGTTAAACTAATATATATACTAATTTAAATCATTAATCCTTAATGTAATTATTAATTGTAGCTGCACCTTCATCATTTGCATGATAGTAAATCCTTAAATTACCAGACTTGTCCATACCAAAACTTTTTTCTTCAATAAGACCATTCGCTTCGGCTGTCATTAAAGCTGAGATAATATCATTTTTATTAAAAGCTTTGAAGTTACCATATTCACCTTTTAAAGCTTCAATAACGTCGTCTGCACATGCTCCTTTAACTTTTGTAAAATGTTTTAAAATAGCATAATTAAGTGGTTTCATACAATTACGCCTCCTTTTTTTTAAATAAATCCATTGGATTCATTGCAATTATCAAAATACCAACCGCCATTAATACAGCGCAAAACCAAGATATAGGAGAAAGTGACCAACCTTCTATGCCGAAACCCACACCAAGTATTATCCAACAGCAGAAAGGTCCGAAGAAAGAGTAAGTACCGTTGGTTGCCATACCAAGCGCAACGCCTGTCATACTAGAGCCCTTATACCAAGTCATAAATGAAAGATAAGCAAAAAGACCACTAACAGCAAACCAAATCATAGCAGGACTGCTTGTAAATGCTTGACCAATAACCTGGAATGAAAGACCTGCATTACCTCCTATAATCGCTATGAGAGGAATAAATATAAATAAATTCGCAAGGCCTGATGTTGTCTGACGAATAGCAATACCAATCTCTGAATCTACCATTGCTGTACTATAACCAGCTATACAACCTTCAATACCCCAGCCAAGAGCAGCTATAATTGCAGCTATAATACCTATCCCTACACCTTTTTGTGCACCTCCAGTAATACTCGAGATACCAATCAAAGCACTTGCAGAAACACAAATACCAATACCTAACATCATACGTTTCGTTAATGGTTGTTTGTATAAAACTCTGCCTAAAATAGCGCCAATAGCTGGGCAAAGAGCAGAAATGGGAACAATAATTGAGCCAGCCGATGCAAGACCAATAACATAAGCTGAATTTGCAATAGGGCCTCCCATAAGTGCAGCTAACATAATCATGCGACCCGGTTTAGTATTAAGAGTTCTAAAGAAATCTCCAAGTTTGCCACGAATACCTGCCATACCCAATGCCCAAACTGCACTACAAGTATCATTTATTCCACAACCAAGTGCACCAAGCATATATACAAGAGCAAATGCAGATAAACCATTTTTATTTGCACCAAACCAATCGCTCCAAACCCCTTGTGTCATAGCATATGCCAAAAATGCTGAAAATAATCCATATGAAAATCCTGAGAATAAACCAATTGTGACTCCTTTTCTATAAAATCCTGATAATAACTTTTTTTTAGCTACGACTGCAGTCGTATTAGCTACTGCTTCTGACATAATATTACCTCCAATATTTTTGTTATTTTGCCAAAAGACCTCATTTTAATAAAGTCTTTCAGACCTTTACGTGTATTCTAGATCACCTATGATCAGATCCCTGAATGTGGTGTCCAATCTAAACGTCTATTAGTGTTACTCCAGTTAAAGCATCAAAAGGAATATTATTCGCACCCGCGATTACTGCTACCTCCCCCTTTTTTCTTTACATAGTAATTAAAAATTTCTTTAAAGCGTTTTCATTAACAATATATTGCGGCTTGGAAGTACTATTTCACTTTATGTTAATAATAACTGAACAAGACATCTTTCTATGGCATAAATTTATTTTTTTTACTGCATTATATCTGCCAGTTTTTCGAAACTTTTGTACTATAGTTACTTTCTTGCACTAATAGTATTTATTTTTATATTTAAATCGACATAATAATTTATTTTTTCTTATAATTCCATTTATTTATTCCAAACTTTTTTACTTTATAATCAATTTTCCAATCCAACCTTTTTATAACAAAAACAAACCCCCATGATTATAAAACTATAATCATGGGGGTTTATATTTAGTTATTATCCACCTCCAACTGGTGGAAAAAGCGCTATTAGCTCTCCTTCTAAAAGTGGCTTGTCAAATTGTCCATCTCGTCCATTAACAAGTAAAATTGCGACCTCTGATTTTTCTATTCCTAAAATTGCAATAATATCTCCTGGAGTTTTACCCTCCTCCAGTTCAAAAACTTGAATTTTCTCCCTACCATCTCTAAAGGTAGCAAACAATTTCACTGTAATTTTCACATTTTCACCTCCCAATCAGGTATTAAAGTATATTCATAATTTATTATATTTGCCTAGAATTTATAGAACTATAATCCCAATTCTTCTAATTTTTCCTTAGTTGGATTACCTTTTGCATCCCATCCCCGCTCTTTGTAATATTCTGGAAGAAGTTCTGCTAATTTGTGTACATTACCTTTAGATGGTCCATCTGGAATTGGATCTTCAAGTAATCTTTTGGGAAGTGTATCTTGAGATGCATCTATTCCAGCAGCTAAATTAAATTGTCTTTCAATGTTCCAAATCCTATCTCCTGATTGGAGTATGGATTCTGCAGTGTGCTCTGTTCCACATACTGCATTATACAAATCAGCATAATCTGGTGCTCCCATAGCAAAGGAAGTAAATAGACATAATCCAAGGGAATCTATTGATGCAGTTAAGTCTTGAAAAATCTTAACCCAAGTAGCTTTTCCCTCAAGTGCAAATCTGTCTAATTTTTGTGGTAGTCCTAATATTTCTGGTGATATCATATATCCTCTAACATGACAGCCACCCCTGTTTGATGTAGCAAATTCAAGTCCTTGTCCCATTATACCTCTTGGGTCATAAGCAGGAATTTCAAGTTTTTTAACTGTCATTGAAAGTTCTGGTACACCATAAGATTCGCATAATCTGTATGAACCTTCAGCCATTTTCGCTCCAAATCCTTCTGCTTTTCCTATTTTTATTGTCCAATCAAGCATTCCTTGTACATTACCAAATTCTAGTGGAGTTCCCTCAAGTTCTTCTTCTTTAATGTATCCCTTTTGATAAAGTTCCATTCCAGCTGCAATAGTTGCTCCTACTGAAATCGTATCTATACCATATTCATTGCACCAATAATTTGCCTTAAAGGTTGCAACTATATCAGATATTCCGCAATCTGAACCAAAAGACCATAATGTTTCATATTCTGGTCCTCCAACCTCTATGCCCATGTCCTCTATTTTCACATATCTTCCACAAGCTATGGGGCATCTGAAACAAGGATTTTTTCTTACTAAGTAATCCTTTGTCATTGTTTCGCCACTAAGATCATCAGCTTTTTCAAAATAAGACCCTTGGAAATTATTTACTGGATGTACACCATTTTCATTTAGTATATTTACAAGAACTGCAGTTCCGTATGTTGGAAGACCTGCGCCTGTAACACCATTTTCTTTTATGGTCTTCATCCAAACTTTTGAAACCTCTTTTAGCTTAGCTGGATCTGCTACTTCTGGTTTTGAGCTTCCTTTAACTGCAATAGCTTTCAGGTTTTTCGATCCCATAACAGCCCCAACACCAGACCGTGCTGCTGCTCTGTCATAATCATTCATTATGGCCGCCATTTTGGATAGTCTTTCTCCTCCAGGTCCAATAGCCATAACTTTTGATTTATCAGGCATTTCACTTTTTATTAAATCTGTAGTCTCTGTAACTAATTTTCCCCAAAGGCTACTAGCATCTTTTATTTCCACTTTATCATCTATAATAGTTAAGTAAACTGGTGCATCAGCCTTGTCTTCAAATATAATCATATCATAGCCTGCAGCTTTAAATTCAGCTCCCCAATAACCACCGGAATTGGAACAAGCAATTGTACCTGATTGTGGTGATTTTGTAACTACCATATATCTTCCACCAGTCGGAACTGGTGTTCCTGTTAATGGTCCTGTAACTATTATAAGTTTATTTTCAGGGCTTAATGGATCCACCATAGGATCTACTTCATCCATAAACATTTTTGTTCCAAGACCTCTACCACCAATAAATTTCTTAGCTAGCTCTAAATCAAGGGCCTCAACTTTAATAGTTCTTTTTTTCAAATTAATTCTTAATATTTTACCATTATAACCGTACATAAAAATCCCTCCTCAACACATTTTGTTCCACTTACTTAATATAAAGCAAGTTTGATGCCAAGATATAACAACATAAAGTTTGTTAAAAGTATCGATTCTACTGACTTTAAGCCACCTAAAAAACTAATTTTCAAAAAGGTTTGCGCAGTGTCCCAATTTAATACACTTTACTAGCTTTAGAATGTTTCATTTTAGAACAGTGTTCTATTTACGGACAGTCAATATTATATTTTTCAACTTTTCTATAAAGAGAACTTCTTGCAATATCTAATATTTTTGCAGCTAAGGTCATATTACCATTAACTTCTTTAATAACTTCAGTTATGTGGTGTTTTTCCATCTGTTCCAAGGTATTTCCAACATACAAATTTGTTGGTTTATTTTTCTTTTCAGTTACTTCATTATATAAATTCATCTGAATTACTTCTGAATTAACTATAAGTTCAATTACATTTTCTAATTCGCGTATATTTCCTGGCCAATCGTAGTATTTCAAATAGTTCATATATTCTTCTGAAATATCTACGCTATGTTTATTAAGTCTCTTAGAGGTTTTTCTCATATAATAATTAACCAGTTCTGTTATATCATCCCTACGTTCTCTTAGTGGGGGTAAGTGTAATGGAAGAACATCTAATCTATAATAAAGATCTTTTCTAAAATTTCCTCGCTGCATCTCATATTTCAGATCCTTATTTGTAGCTGCCATAATCCTTACATCGCTATTTATTTGTTTTGAACTACCTATTCTATTTATTACGCCTTCTTCAATTACTCTTAATAATCTAATCTGCATATCTGAGGGCATTTCTCCAATTTCATCTAGAAAAATTGTGCCACCCTCAGCAATTTCAAACTTTCCTACATTGCCACTTTTTTTTGCACCAGTAAATGCTCCACCTTCATAACCAAAAAGTTCAGATTCTATAAGGGTTCTTGGAATAGCACCACAGTTCACTGCTATAAAAGGTTCCGCGCTACGGTTGCTGTGATTATGAATAGCTTGGGCAAAAATTTCCTTGCCTGTTCCACTTTCACCAGTAATCAATATTGTAGATTTACTATCTGCTATCTTTTTTGCATAATCAATAATCTTTTGGAATTTTTCATTTTTCCCTATTATTTTATCGAAAGTATATATTGCTTGCCCGCTTAAGATTCTTCCTGCCAGCTTCCTACTCTTTTTTAGTTCACAAAATACAAAGGTTATTTCTTGAATTTTCATATCCAAGCCATAAATAGGGCATGCTGTTAAGGTGAATTGCAGTTTATTTACTGCTGTATTTACATATATATCCTCATCTATACAGGTTTCCTTTGACTTAAGACCCTCAACTATTTCATGAAAGCTAAAAATTAAATCAGTCACTTTCATATTTTTCATTTCTTCTTTACCATAACCAAACATACTAACAGCTTGCTTATTCATTGTTGTAATATTACCTAATAAATCACAAGTCAAAATCCCTAAGGGAATGGAATCAATAGTGGTTTCTAGACGTTTTTTTGAAATATCCAGCATTAACTTATACTTCTGATTTTCTGTGTGTAACTGCATTTTGTTACATCTATTCTGTGACACTTCAATATGTGCATCCATAAATACTATGCCTCCACTACAATATCGTCTCCGGCTTTGATATAGCCCTCTGTAAGAACTCTTGCAAATATGCCTTCTCTAGGCATTATACAATCACCAACTAGTTTCATAATTTCACAGCCTTTATGACATTCTTTTCCTATTTGTGTTACCTCTAAAACTACCTCTCCTATTTTAAGTTTAGTTCCCACAGGAAGCTCATACAAAACTATTCCCTCTGTAGTAAGATTTTCAGCAAACTTTCCTGAACATAAGCCCTCTACTCCAGTGGCTCTCATTTTATCAATGCTCTCTTCTCCAAGAAAGCTAACCTGCCTATGCCAATTACCAGCATGAGCATCCCCAACAATCCCATGATCGATTTTAAAAAACCCACTTTCTATAGGGTGCTTTATTACACCTTTTTTCTCACTTATATTTACAGCTGTAACCTTTGCCATTACAATCCCGTCCTTTCAAATATTCCTGATTTTCCGCCACTTTTTCGTAGGAGCATAATATTATTTATAACCATTCCCCTATCAATTGCCTTACACATATCATAAATAGTTAGCGCTGCAACAGATACCGCAGTTAGTGCTTCCATTTCAATTCCTGTTTTCCCTACAGTTTTAGTTGTAGCAGTTATTTCAATTTTATTATTTTCAAAGTCAATTTTAAAACTAATATCGCAGCCGGATATCATTATAGCATGGCACATCGGGATTATTTGCGAAGTGCTCTTAGCACCCATAATTCCGCCTACCTGAGCCACAGCTAGTACATCTCCCTTTGAAATAGACCCATCCCTTATTTTTTCAAGAGTTTCTCTTTTCATTGATATTGAACCAACTGCTATAGCCTCTCGGACAGTATCGCACTTTTCAGATACATCCACCATTTTTGCTCTTCCTTCTTCATTTATATGGGTAAGTTCCACTATTCATCCCTCCTTTTTTATTTAGCCCCCTATTTGGGACATCCCCTTAACACTTCTACTAGCACTTTCCTCTTTAAGATGATGTTCAAGTGGTTTATTAAAAATAGCAGATTTGAGTGCATTTGTAAGCATCTCTTCATTATTTACATATTTTCTAAGGTTTATCTCTTCCTCTGAATGAAGACAAGGTTTAATTGTTCCTGTGGAAGTAAGCCTTATTTTATTACAATCCGCACAAAATTTACAACTTACCGGACTAATAAAACCAATTTTTCCTTTTGCCCCAGTTAGCTTGTACAACTCCGCAGTGCTACTTTTCTCAGTTTCTATTTTAATTAGCTCTGGATGAAGTCCTAGCATCTCTACAAAGCTTAATTTTCTTTTTTCATACATCTTAATACCTTCGCCTATAGGCATAAGCTCTATAAACCTTATTTCTACTGGCAATTCACGAGTTAAGTTTAAAAAATCCTCGAACTCTACATCATTTATGCCTCTCATTAATACTGTATTTATTTTCACAGGTTTTATGCCAAGTGATAAACACTTATCTATACTTTCCATTACTTTATCTAAATTTCCTACCCTTGTTATGCTTTTATACTTTTCACTATTAAGGGTATCAAGGCTAATATTAACTCTTTTAAGTCCAGCCTTTTTTAAATCCCCTGCCATATCAGATAGTAAAATACCATTTGTAGTTATGGCAATGTCATCTATTCCAGGTAGTTTAGAAGTTTCATATATTAGTTTATCTATATCTTTCATAACTAGTGGTTCTCCACCAGTATATCTTATTTTATTAATACCTAGCGCCGTGGCTGCCTTTACAATTTTCAAAGTATCTTCAAATCGCAAAATGTCCTCATGTTTTAAACTCTTAATGCCCTCTTCTGGCATACAATATACACACCTTAAATTACATCTATCAGTTACTGATACCCTTAAATAATTTATGTTTCTTCCATAACTATCTTTCATAAAATCCTCTCCTAAACTTCAATTATTTCCCCTATTTCTGTGTAATCATAGCCGCCAAGTTTATGGAGTTCTTCTTTGAATTCATCAGTTTTAATTACTTTGATAAATTCCTTTATCATATCCATATCTAGAAATGAAAGTGGCACAGCAAAATCATATTCCTCATGTCCAAGTGTTATAAAATCAAGGCCCATAAGCTCCGCTGCGGAGTAAACTCCAAGTCCACAATCTGCATCTCCTGCAGCAACTACAGCTGCAACAGCAATATGAGTGAATTCCTCTCTTTCATAGCCAATTATATCTTTTGGGTTAATATTAAATTTCTTTAGGTTATAATCTAGAAATAATCTTGTACCTGAACCTCTTTGCCTATTAACAAATTTTCTTCCCTTGGTAGCTATATCTGTAAGGGATTTAATACCTAATGGATTGCCTTTAGGTACTATAATCCCTTGAATTCTTTTAACTCCTTTAATTAAAGCCATAGGTTTATCGCCTAAATACTTTTTAAGATAAGAAATATTATAACTACCATCCTCCATATCCAGTAAATGAATAGGTGCTATATGGGTTTCTGAGCCTTTTAATGCCATTATTCCTCCCATGCTTCCCACGTGAGCAGAAGAGAGAAAATACTTCTCGCTTTTTATATGAAAAAGATTAGACACTATATCTACTATTGGGTCATGACTTCCAATACATATAAGAGTATTTTTAATTTCTTCTCGGCTTCTTAAAAGCTTAACACTTACATCTGTTTTAGCTTCATATCCCTCTATGTTTTGTGGAATTTCAAGGACTCCATCTGCCCGAACTAAGGACATTGTTGTTCCAGCTCCCCGACCTATAGGTGTTGCAATATATTTTCCACAAACAAAGCCAATCTTAACTCTAACAAATTCTAAATATTTTAAAGTGGACATAGTACGCCTTGTAAGTGTAGCCTCTACAGTGCTTTGAACTTCATTATTTATTCCTTGATAGGTCTGGACTATATTTTTACAAATATTTTCCATTACGAAATAAGCAGATACAGGAAATCCTGGTATACCAATCACAGGCTTCCCTTCTATACTTCCAAGAATAACTGGTTTACCTGGTTTTATAGCTACTCCATGTACATAAACCTGGCCCAGTTCCTCAATTACCTTACAAGTAAAATCCTCCCTACCAGCTGAAGAGCCAGCACTTATAAGTACAATATCACATTTCTCTACTGCACTTTTTACAGTCTCTTTAATTAGCAGGTAATCATCTTTTACTATATCAAATCTTAGAGGTATTCCTCCCCACTGCTGAACCTGCGCAGAAAACACCCTTGAGTTAAATTCAATTATGTCTCCAACCACAACTTCTCCTCCTGGTTCTACCATCTCAGTTCCCGTTGGAATTATTCCAACCACTGGTCTTTTATACACAGGAATCTCATTTACCCCCCCAGCTATAATAGAGGCTATATCCACGGGCCTAATTAAATGCTTTGCTGGAAGAATAAGCTGTGTTTGCACAATATCTTCTCCAATAGTTCTAATGTTCTGCCAAGGTGTGGCACTTTTATAAATAGCTACTTTACCCTTTTCTAAATTTATTAAATCCTCTACCATAATTACAGAGTCATATTCTTTAGGTATTGGGTCTCCAGTATCTACTACTAAATAATCCACACCTTCCTGTAGTTCAATATGTTTCCTATCTGTTGCTCCATAAGTTTTTGTACTTATAGTCGCAATGCCGTCCATAGCTGAACTATTATAAAAAGGAGAAGATATTTTCGCAAAAATGGGTAAGTAAGAAACTCTTCCTGAGCAGTCCCAAGTAACCACATTTTCCACTTCACTTTTTATAGGAATTAACTTATTATAATACAAATTAATTGCCTCATTTAAATCCATATTTGATAGAAAAACTTCTTGAGCCAATACTCTCATCCCCTTTATCCCTATAGTTAATCATCTTATTTTATAATCTGTAAACTTCAACTATTTGGCCTTCCTTTAACCCTTCTTCATTCTTTTCTATGACAATATAACCCCAAGCCTTGGAGAATACGGATATTAATCCAGATTTACCAAATACAGGCTTTGCAACAACCACATTTTCTATTGTTTCAATCTCCACAGGTAGATATTCTTCTCGGCCTTTGGCTTTGTGGTAATTTATACTCATCCTTGCATTTGTTCCGTAGATATTTTCACTTTGAGAGGTTAATTTATTTAAATAAGATTTAACAAGTACCTTATATATGATAGAGCATGCAAGGGGGTGTCCTGGCAGTCCAAATATTATTTTTTCACTATGCTTTCCTATTATGGTTGGTTTCCCAGGCTTTACCGCTATCCCATGTACTAAAACCTCCCCATCATTGTAAGAAGATATAACTTTTAAGGTCTGGTCCTTCTTGCCAACGGAACTTCCTCCTGAAATTAGTACCATATCACATTCATTAAAAGCCTTGTCAACTGTATTCTTTAAATCATCATAATCATCTTTAATAATTCCATAACTTACCGGCTGCATCCCATCCTCAAGAAGTAAGGACCAAATCAGATGTGTGTTTATATCTCTTACCTGACCTATTATTGGTTTTACTTCGCAAGGCACCACTTCATCCCCAGTGGAAATAATAGCAACCCTAGGTCTTTTGTAAACTAAAATCTCAGAAATCCCTATACTTGCAAGAACACCTATTTCATAGGGTCTTAGCTTGTCTCCTCTTTTTATGACCACATCCTGTGTGTTTATATCTTCACCAACCTGTATTACATTATCGCCCATAGCCACAGGTGAATAAAGGAGTATTGTCTTCTCATCCATTACATGACTATACTCAATCATTACAACACTATCTGCAGACCCTGGAAGCATTCCTCCTGTAGGTACATACATACATTCACCCCAAGCTATATCTGCAGGTGGAGCTGTTCCCATTAAAACCTCTCCCTTTAATACAAGCATAGAAGGCATTGATTCACTAGCCCCATACACATCTCTTGAGCACACTGCATATCCATCCACTGTTGACCTTTTAAATTCTGGTATATTACATTCTGCTTTTATATCTTCAAAACAAATTCTAGAAGCACTTTGTAAAATATTAACGTTTTCACAGCCAATCTCATAATTAAATGATCTATCTATTACTGTTTTAGCTTCCTTTACAGACACCACATTAAAAAGTTCCATTGTCATTCCCCCAAACGCTTTAGTTCAGTATTTTTTTAAAATCTAATTAAGTTGTAGCGCATTCACTTTCTTCTCCTGTGAGTATTGCAATTCCATGTGGAATTGCAGGCAATACAAATCCAAGGTTTTCCATGGCAGCTTTTGGGCTACCGGGAAGATTTATAATTAAGGTTTTTCCACGAATTCCTGCAATGCTTCTTGAAAGCATAGCTTTGGGAGTAATAGCAAGTGATTTCATTCTCATTGCTTCACCAATACCAGGTACATATTTCTCAATCACATTTTGAGTTGCCTCTGGAGTAACATCTCTCTTTGAAAATCCTGTTCCTCCATTAGTTAAAATTAAATCTACCTTAAGCTCATCACATAAATAAATAAGTTCGCTTTCTATTTCTCGAATTTCATCAGGAATCATTTTATAGTAGCTTATAATAAATCCCTTACCTTCTAATTCACTTCTAAGTGCAGGACCTGTTCCATCAATTCTTTCTCCTCGAAAGCCCTTATCACTCATAGTTAATATTGCAGTTTTTATCATTTTCATCACTCCTTAATATCTTTCTTAATAATTTGTGCTCTGGAAACTTAAGAACCTTGGTTTTTTCTCCTTGTTCAATAATTCTTCCTTTATCTAAAAAAATAACAAAATCTGCAACTCGAAAGGCTTGCAATAAGTCGTGGGTGACTAAAATAACACTTCGATTGCCTTTTGCCATAGTCTTTATGAGTTTTTCTGCGCTTAGCGTACTTTCAATATCCATACTGGCAGTAGGCTCATCAAGAAAAGTCATCTGTGTTTCCAATATAGCCGTTCTAAGTAGTGCCACCTTAGCCTGTTCACCACCTGATAGCCGTCTAGCATTCTTATTTAGCAAGTCTTCTATGTTAAAGAAGGGAAGATACCTCTTTATTCTATCCTGGATTATCCCTTCACTAAGTTTTCTGAACTTTAATCCTATTATTAAATTTTCAATTACAGAAGAATTAAATAAGTATGGGCTTTGAAGCATAACTGATATATCTTTTTTCACAAATTCAGAGTATCTAATATTATCATATAGTAGGGTTCCCCTTGTAAATGCTTCAAGTCCTGAAACACATTGCAGCAGAGTACTCTTCCCGCTACCATTTAATCCCATCAGCGCATAAACATAGCCCTCTTTAAAATTTAACTCTTCTATAGAGAGTACTTCTTTTCCACTGTACTCTTTACTTAGGTCTAACACTTTAATATTCATACAATATCACCTATTTTCCATCTATCTTGCTAAGGCCGTGTAAAATAAAGTTAACCATAAAAGCGACTAAGAGTAATATAACTCCAATTGTTATGGCTTTATTAAAATTACCCTGACCTGTTTCCAGTGCTATATATGTAGTCATTACCCTTGTCTCACCTTTTATATTTCCTCCTACCATCATCACTGCTCCGACTTCCGAAATTGCACGTCCAAAACCAGCCGCAGCCACAGATAAAAGTTGAACTTTACACTCTTTTATAATTAAAATTAAAGTATCTCTTTTTCCCGCACCTAGAGCAATACAATTCTTTTTAATTATTCTTCCACGGTTTCCTATTGCTGAAACCGTAAGCCCAAATACTATAGGAAATACCAGAAGGCTCTGAGCTATAATCATTGCAGTGGGAGTAAATAATAATCCAAGTTCCCCTAGAGGTCCCTTCCTTGAAAGTATCAGATAAACAACTAGTCCCATTAGAACTGGCGGAACACTCATAAGTGTTTCGGCGAGTCTTACAATATATTTTTTCAACCTAAAATCTTTTAGTGCAATAGGTATTGCCAGTATCATACCTAGAAGTGAAGCTATTATTGTTGATGTAACTGAAATAAACAAGGATAAAAAAACTACTCCAAAAACTTCTCCATAAAAACTCATTTAATCACCTATTTTTTTGCATTAGTTCTAATTGCATTAGGTATAAATAAAGCCTGACCATATTTATCCTTACCATATTCGCCTATTAATTTTTGCCCTTTACTAGAAATCATCCATTCAATAAATTCATTTGCTTCCTCAGTTTTAATTTTGTTCTTTTTTGAGTCTAATCTTATAAATGCGTACTGATTTAAAAACTGACTTCCCTTTTCGGTAACAATTTTAAGTTCTAGCTTATCCTTCATAGATAAATATGTAGCCCTATCTGTTAATGTATAAGCTTTTTTCTCGTCTGCCATCTGAATTACTGCTCCCATTCCTTTTCCTGCTGATACATACCAAGATCCAGTAGGTTTTATCCCTGCTGATTTCCATATACTAAGTTCCTTTGTATTAGTACCTGACTTGTCGCCTCTTGATATAAATGTAGCCTTACTGCTACTAATTAGCTTAAAAGATTGGACTGCGTCACTTGGTGTTTTCTCCACAAGTTTTGCAGGGTCATCTTTTGGTCCCACTATTATAAAGTCATTATACATAACCTCAAGTCTTTCTGTTCCATATCCATCTTTAACAAACTGAAGTTCCTGCGCCTTTGCATGTACAAGTAGTCCATCCGCATCTCCACGCTTTGCAACCTCTAGTGCTTCTCCTGTTCCTTTAGCCAGCACCTTAACTTTAATCCCTGTATCTTTCTCAAATAATGGCAGCAAATAATCTAGAAGCCCCGAGTCCTGCGTGCTTGTTGTTGTTGCAAGTACCATAGACCTCTCCTTACTCGAACATGCAGTTATAGTAAAAACTATAACAATGCAAAGTGATATTACTAATAACCCATTGAAACCAGCTTTACTTCTTAATTTTGACATAAAAAAAACTCCTCTCATATTTAAACATATAAAAAGGAATGACAATTAAGCATCCCCCTTTTCAAACGGAAGGCTAAATCGTTTCCAATTTAACCCTAGCGGTCATAATTCCATAGCACACCTTAGGACATATGACTCGGAGAATAAATGATATAAATGAACAATTACTAATTCATAATAATAAAAATCAGTAAGACTTACTCCTATAAACAATATACCACAAACTCCTAGGAATAAAAAGTTTCCATGAGAAAAATGCCCTTATTAGAGAAGTGGCACCCACGTGGCAAGTGGCAAGTTAATAAGGCAAGTGCCTCCCACATGGCAAGTGGTAAAGTTAATAAATGACATATTGACTAGCGACATAGTTCATTTACCTATAATGAATCAGGATAACTTGGGAATGCTATTTATAAAAAAAAGAACTCCATTATCGGAATTCTTTTTTGACCTTGTCATATGATTTTATTAGCCTCTTCTACTAATTTTATTCCTTCAGAATCTATGTGTATTTTATCCTCACAAACCTTCTTTACATTATTATTATATTTGATGCTATGACTTCCACCTTTTAAAAAGGCTTCTTTTTCTTCATATTTTATAAATCCTAACCTTTTTAGTTTTCCTAAATAAAAAGCAAATTCTTGTTTCTTGTCATTTGGGTCTTTCTCTTCTAATTTATAATTTTGAATTTCAAATGGCATTCCTGGCAACATATCAGCATCATAAATATCAATTATTATCTGATTTTCTAGTTTACTTAATTCCATATGATAGTCTCCCTTTATAATATAATATAGTGTATAATATGTATATTCTATACATATTTGTAAATTCCTTTTAATTTTGTACACTTTATTTGTTTATATTTATATTATAAGGTAATATTAGAAATTCAGTTGTTATTTTTCTTTTCATAGTTTGGAACACTGGATTGAATTTGAAATTCGAAATTTTATGTCTATACTATTATTCTATTAAAATAGGTGCCACATGAGTGGCACCTTGTAATGTTGTTACTTTTCAGTTTTTAAATTTCGCACATACATTCTAAAAACAAGCTCTTCTAAGAAGTTAAACAAACTTGTGGTTATTAAATATATACCCACTGCAATTGGAGCTGCTTTAGCAACAAATAAACCAACTACTGCCATTACTATAATATTACTTTTACTAATTGTAGCCTGGCCTTCAATTTTTAATAAAGTTACATATGAAAGCAAGCTTGGAGTTAATGATACAATTACATATATTAGTGGAACAATAAAATAACTGTCAGATACCTTAATACTAGACACCCAAGGTATAAGATATGTTCCCACATCTACAGGAATTTTATTAAATACACTCCACATAGTCATTAATATAGGCAATTGGAGCAACGTTACTAAGCAACCCATCATACTTTTTGCACTTTCAGTAGATTGTTTTTTAACTGCTTCTTCAAGTTTTTCTTTATTATCTTTATATTTTTCCTTAATTTCTTTCATTCTTATAGCGAACCTTTGTTGCTGTTGCATAGATTTCTTTTGTTTAAAAGACATTGGTGAAAGTACTAATCTCACCACTACTGTAAGTAAAACTATTGCTAGTCCCCAATCCCCAGTAAAATTAAAAATTGAATTTAATAAACCGCTTAAAAAATTAAAAATGATGTTCATTTTTATCCTCCTTAGAATAATTTTGGCTAAAACATCATTTCCATTTTAAAACGCTCTAAATATATCCATATACCATATTTTTCATATATTATGTAATCTTCAGGAAGTATTTTCTTTATAAATCCAAGCCATTGAATCAAAATATTTTTTATAATATTTTCTTCAACTTTATGCTTAAGATTTTTATAGGTGTATACAGTATAAGAGAATATGCTAGTAAAACATATTACTAAAAACATTAACTGAATTAAATTTATTAAGTTATAATTCAACCTATACGCCCCCCACCTATTATTTTAAAACATTGTATCACAATTGCCATCCAGGTTGCAAGTGGCAAGTTTACCAGTTATTCCTTTGACTCTACCTTCTTTTGCTGGAACATTCTATATTTTTAATACCATTAAAAATTCTCCATTAATATCTAATTCTCCATTAAATCTAAAATTAAATTCTTCATATAATTTTTGCGCCTTATCATTATCTTTTAAAATACTCAAATAAATTTCATCACATTTATACTCCGCTATAATGTGATTTATTAATAGCTTAAGTGCAAGCTTACCGTAACCTTTCCCTTGATGATTTCTATCAATCATAAGTCTATCAAGCCATACACGTTTTTCACAATGAAAATACCCATACATTGCAAATCCAATAATATCATCATTGTTGTATATAGCCACTGGCCTCCACTGCTCTCCTGTTTTCGATTCTTCTAAAGAAATTTTATTACTTTCAATAAAGTTTTTCTGACTTTCTTCTACTGATAGTAATATTACCTTTTTGTAATTTTCACTTGTTACTTTTTCAAAATATACATTCATACATTATTCCCTCCAGGATTTCAGACAAAGCCTTGTGAATTACTTACCACCTACTTCAGTCTTCACCCATATAGTCAACTTAATAGAGTATACACCTAGTGCCACCCACGTGACAAGTGGCACGTGGGTGGCACGTTTATATTAAAACGGTTTCAATGTTCCATTAAAAATTAGAATTAGAGAAATTACCGCTAGTATTACTAATATAGCAAATATTACTTTATCTTTACTATTATTAAGATACTTTTTGCCTTGTTCTTTTTTAGCTCTTATATATACAAAAGTTCCTGGAACATATAAAATTGCAGTGATGAGTAAATATGAGAACCCACTGGCATACATAAGCCAAATCCCATAAACCGAAGCTAGTAAAGCAACAAATCTACTTAATATTAAAGACTTTTTATTATCCATTTCAAAGGTTTCTTTTCTTAAAGTAAGTTTTAAGAAATAAAGGGCACTAAGAAGGTAAGGCACCAAAATCATACTAGCTGATAAGGTGTAAAAAATTTGATAAGTGCTTGAATTGAAATAAGTTACCACCAAGAAAATTTGAATAATTCCATTTGTTAATAATAAAGATGTAATTGGTGCTCCATTTTTGTTTTCTTTTGCAAATATTTTAGGGAAAACTCCATTCTTAGCTGCTATAAATGGACACTCTGCAGCAATTATGGTATACCCAAGAGTAGCACCAGCAAGTGAAAGAATAACTCCTATATTTACAAGTATTGCACCCCACTTACCTACTACAGATTCAAGGATAAAGGCCATAGGTGGATTCCCAAGTTTAGCAAGTTCCGCTCTTGGCATTACACCCATACTCAATAAGGAAACCATGATATAGATAGCTAAAACACATAAAAATGCAGTCATTGTTGCTTTTCCAACATCTTTAGACCTCTTAGCTCTTCCTGATATTACTACTGCTCCTTCAATTCCTATAAAAGACCAAACAGTAGTTACCATAGTAGCTTTAATCTGATCTACAAAAGCAATGCCACCTTGTTCACCCCAAAAATTATTTGTAAATATGCTAAAATCAAAAGCTCTTATAAATATTACTGCTAATATAAATACAAAAATAGGCATGATTTTACTTATGGTTATTACAAGATTTACCCCCGCCGCTTCTTTAACTCCTCTTGATACTAAGTAAACCATGAACCAAATTATTAAAGATGCACAAATCATAGAAGGTATGTTATTCCCCTCTCCGAAAACAGGAAAAAAATAACCTATAGCCGCAAACATTAAGGAGGCATAGGATACGTTGGCAAGTAGTGCACTAATCCAATAACCCCACGCAGAGTTAAATCCTACATACTCTCCAAATCCTTCTTTTGCATAGGTGTATATACCACCTGTTAGCTCAGCTTTTCTTTTGTTTAGCTCAAAAAAACATCTACTTAATGCAAACATACCAATACCACATATAATCCATCCCACAATTACAGCTGCTGTGTTAGCACCATTGGCAGCCATATCTCCTGCCATGCTGAATACTCCACCACCAATAGTTGCCCCAATAGCAACGGCTGTAAGTCTAATATAATTTAAACCTTTAGGATTTTCCATTATTATATACTCCCCTCCACTTTAAAATCTTAGAGATAAACAGCTCAAACCACCATCTAGTTTTCTAAACTCAGATGTATCAACTACATGTACAATGTAACCTAAATCTTCAATGGACTTTCTTGTATTTTCATAACCCTCTGGCACAATCACATGGCCGTTAACCCAAATACAATTTGCTGAATAACTTTCCATCTCATCTATGATAACTTTATTAAAGGAACTAAAAATTGGACTATAAGCAAACTCTCCTGCAACTAATAAATTGTTGTTTTCTAAGTAAGCAAGTCCAGTTTTTAAATGTAATACCTTTTCAAGTGGCACAATAGATCCACTTAGATCATACTTGTTTAGTATGTTAATCATTTGTTTTGCTCCGTCATAATTAGTTCTTGCAGATAATCCAATGTAAAAGTGATCTCCCACCATCATAATGTCACCAGCCTCTATAGTTCCTGGTGCTTCAATACTTTCTATGTTTACATAAAATTTTTCTAGAGTTTCTCTTAAACCTACTATCTCTCCTCTTCTTGAAATGGCACCTGGTCTTGTTATAATGGCGCAGCTCTTTGTTAAAAGTGCCACATCTTCTATGAAACAAGAATCAGGATAACTTTCATCAGCCTCAAGCACTGTAACTTCTACTCCACATTTTTTTAATGTTTCAATGTAGGCTTCATGTTGCTGCACAGCTAACTTAAAATTAGGCTTGCCCAAATCAACACTAGAAAGACCAAGGATCATGCTTCTACAAGGTTTCTTAACTATTACATTCTTAAATATTTTTATCCCCCCCTTCTTATCTTTTAATATAAATATATTCTATGATTTTTTAATTTATTCAATATAAAGATATATAAAGTCACTAAAGCTGTTGTCCTTGGTTTTAAAAGGATTTTTTACATAAATGGAGAATTAACTATTAATGGATAATTATAAATATTTATACTAATATTTGAAAATAACCAAGTGTTTAATTTATTTACATAGGGAAGGAGAATAATTTATGAAACAACTATGCGTCATTTCAGACATACACTCAAATTTCACAGCATTAAACATATTTTTAGAATATATAGAAAAAATTTATGATATTGAGTATATATTAAATCTCGGAGATTTTCTTGAGGATTATATTAAAGATGGTGATGATGTATGTGGAGTTTTTGATACGGTAATTTATGATAAGAAATTTATAAATATAATAGGAAATACAGAATTCAACTTAATATATAAAGATTTAGGAGATGGCTTGAATTATGAAGGCGATAAACTGCATGAAGTGCAGATACAGGAACTATTAGGACAAGAAAGAATAAAAGATTTAAGAAAAGTCCCTTTATCAAAGTCTGTTGAACTATATGGAAAGAAATTCTTTTTGGCCCATGCAGATAACGAATATGGTACTTACAACTTAATTGATTTAGTCCAAGTTATTAGGCAGTATTCCTTAGATGAATTTTCAGAACAAGATAAGATATTAAATATAAATGAACATGACTACATATTAGTTGCTGATAATCATATACAACAAATGCAGCAAAGTGCACATTATACATTTATAAAGCCAGGAGCAATAGGTGCTTTTGATCAAGATTATACTATCAGATTTGCAATCATTGAAATTGATGAAAATGAGGAGAATGTTAATTTTAAAAATTTAAAACATGATGTATCTAAAGTATATGCTGGAAAAGATTTTTTTTGGGTTTCCATATCTAATATATATGATACCAATGTAATTCCTATGAACTTTTCATTTTGGAAACCTGTGATGGAGCACTTCGTAAAAACAAATAAATATATTGAGTTTGGATGTTGGAAAACAGATGCAAAGATAATTGAAGAACTTTCATGTAATTTAAAAAACTTCGAAAAAGAAATAATGGAAAATCAAATATTTTTCAAAGGAGAAATAAATGAACAAGCTATAAAAATATTGCTTAATGATTACTTGGAGGATGGTGCAATTAAATGGTTCGATGTAAATTTATATGATGAAGAAAACAAAATGCAATTTACATCAAGTCACTATGGAAAAGAAACATATATAATGGAAGCAACAGTAGAAGAAGTAGGTCTTATCAAAGCTTCAATTAATGAAAAAAGAGTATGTATGAGAATTAGTTAGAATAATAACATGATTAGATATATTTTCATACACATAAAAAAGCGACTTCTAAGCCGCTTTTTTTGATTTTGATATAAGCTCAGTAACATATCCCATAGGACATACTTGACACCAACTTCTTGGCTTAAAAACAACTCCCATTATAGCTCCTAGCGCTAATGATGCTGTCATAAATCTAAATAAGGCAAAACCTATTCTATATATATTAGGGCCTGCATGATACATTGAAAAACTAAATAAAGTTATCATTATAGTCAATAACACTTTTTTACCATGTTTTCTAATTGCTACTGGAAGAGTATTATTGAAACTAATTTCTTTTAAGAATTTTTGTAATATAGAACCTCTAGGACAATAATGTGAACAATGAATTTTACCTCTTCCTTTTAAAGCATGATACATCGGCATAGTCATGCATAAAATTCCAAATAATCCAAACCTAATATCCAATATTGAAAGTAAAATAAATGAAACCATTATAATCCATGACCAATTTTGATGTGATTTTTTCTTTGCCATAAATACCTCCCGGGAGTATAATTAATTCTACTTTATTATACCTACCAGGGGTACATATGTCAACATGAAATTTATAACTTCTTCTACTTATTTTCCTGTTAAATCAGCTTTTTAATCTCAAACCAAACCATAGTCCCCCTTCCTTTTGTACTCTCTACCCCATATTCAAATTCATGTGATTCCAGAATAGTCTTTACAATAGTAAGCCCAAGACCAGTACCTGTGGATTTTATCCCCTCTATTTTATCTGTTTTATAAAATCTGTCCCATATATGCTTTAGGTCTTCTTCTGAAATACCTATTCCAGTATCTGAAACTTCAATTTTGATGTTTTTTTCATTTTCTATTGCTCTTATATTAATATGTCCAGGTTTACCCGTATGGTTAAAGGCGTTATTTACAAGGTTATACATAACCTGTTCTATTCTTATTTCATCGCCTTCTACTATTGCATCTACATGATTTTCAAGAACTATATCCACTCCTGTTTTCTCGCTTAAAATCTGGAATTTCATTATAATTCTTTCCAAAAGCTCATTTATCTTAAATTGGGTTTTATTTAAATTAACATACCCAGCCTGTATTTGAGATAAATTAAGAATGTCATCAACAATTCTAGAAAGCCTTTCTGTTTCCTCTATGATAATTTCAAGCTGTTTATCTCTTTTTTCTGCCACATTCCCTGTAACATCTCTAATGGTCTCCGCATATCCACGGATAAGACTTAATGGAGTACGTAATTCATGAGATACATTAGCAATCAAGTCCTTTCTAAGTTGCTCAATTTTCGATAATTCTCCCCCCATATAATTAATAGTGGATGCTAGTCTGCCGATTTCATCCCTACCTTTTGATTTAATTTTAACTGAAAAATTACCTGAAGCCATGACTTCGGAGACTTTTGTAATTTCAAGTATAGGTTTAGTGAAACTTTTAGACAAGAAATAAGCAAATACTAGCGCTGTAAAAAGAAGAATTAATGTGATATAAAATAGCTGTACTTTCAATATTGAAACAGTATCTTTTACAGGCGCTAAGGGAAGACTTATAAGGAGCCCCCCTTTAAATTCACTTCCTGCTTTAAGAGGTAATCCAATAAGTATAAAAGTATTATGGAATTTAGGGTGAATTAAAGATAAAGTTACTTCCTTTCCCGCTATAATATCATTAATAGCTTCACTCCTTGAACTATTCATCATCATCATAGGCATCTGAGAACTTCCACCATTTGAGCCTATGCTATATAGCGTTTCTCCCTTTGAATCCAATAATTCTACGTTTGAATTGGTTTCACTGGCAAATGGCTCTAAAACGCTTTCAAAATCTTCCCTTCCATCCACGTCTAACCTATTAAGGATAGAATAACCTTTATTTTTCACATCTGAAATTTTTATTCCTGTATAAAACTTTTCTAGAAATATAATTTGGAAAAGCCATAACATAACAAGCATTACAAGAACAAGTGCTATCATCCCTGACCATAGTTTAAGTGCTATGCTTTTCATTTCTTTCCACCCACCTCAAATTTATATCCTGTTCCCCAAACTGTAACAATAAATTTCCTATATTCCTTTATACTTTCACGGAGCATTTTTATATGTGTATCTACAGTCCTGTCATCACCAATAAAGTCATAACCCCAAACCTCATTAAGCAGCTGCTCTCTAGAATATACTCTATTAAGATTCTTAGAAAAAAAGGCAAGTAAACTATATTCTTTAGGCGTAAGTGTAACAATATTACCATTTACATAGGTATTTCTTGAATCAAATTCTATGACAAGCCCCTCATAAGTAACTGTATTTTCTTTTTTAGCTTCAATGCCCGTACCAGAACTTCTTCTTATTATCGCTTTCATCCGTGCAAGAAGTTCTTTTGGGCTGAAAGGTTTCACTATATAATCATCCACCCCCAGCTCAAAACCGAAAAGTTTATCATACTCTTCTCCCCTTGCAGTAAGCATAATTACAGGAACATTAGATGCCTTACGTATTTCCCTACATACGCTCCAACCATCTATTTTAGGCATCATAACATCTAATATAATCAATGAATATTTATTCTGGCTAAATAGCTCTAATGCTTTTACACCATTGGCCGCTTCATCTATATCATATCCCTCTAGGCTGGTATATTCTTTTATCATATCTCTTATACGTTCCTCATCATCAACTAGGAGTATTTTCTCATTATGCATATAAATCCACCTCTTCTTTTAAACACTATTATACTATAATTTGCCCCCATATAATGCTCTGCATGTTAATATTAACTGCATACAAAAAAGCTGCTAAAATATACTTTTATACATTTTAGCAGCTTACCTTCTTATTTAATACAAATAATCACCATTCCAAATATTCAATCCTAGCAGTTCCACTTGGATGAATGTGTTTTCCTACTTGCCACTTGCCACGTGGGTGGCACCTATTTTTTATGATTATAACAATATGTCCTTCTTTTTAATTACAACCACGTTAGCAATTAAAGCTAAAATAATATACACTATTGCGCTTATAATAAGTTTTAGTATACCCATATTGGGATCATTTCCTACTAAATCAAAAGCCAGTAGTCCTCCAGAGAAAGTGTAGTACATAGCATTTTTTATGCCCATATCTATAAATATCATAATGAAATATATTCCTATTCCAGCACCTATCATAGCACCAGTACCTTTTATAAACATAGCAATTAAACTCATTATCATAGAGAAGGATATTAGTGGTAAAATCAAAACAGCATATAATTTTATATTAGTAATTAGTGAGTCAAAGGCTGTGTTTCTATCTCCAAATCCAAAGAAAAGTATTCCTATAATATAGCAAGCTATAAATGAAAATATAATTAAAACTGCTGAATATAGTGCAATGAACGCTAGTTTTCCAATGATTAAGTCTTTCTTTTTTATTGGTGTTAACAATGAAAATTTCATAGTTCCTTGAGCGTAATCTTCAGAAAAAATTTCTGCTACAATTATTATCATAAAGATTGGTAAAAGTGGTTTGATGAGAATTCCATTCAATGAACTTTTTAAAAATGTTTGCACACTTAAACTTACAGAACTATTTTCAGCTTTAAAGGATATTCTTACTATAGCCATTAATATTACTGATGAAAGTATGGACAGTAATATTATATAAAACTTATTTGCACTAATTATTTTTATAATTTCGTTTTTTAATACAGTACATTTAGATGATGATTTAAGCATATTTTTTTCCTCCTTCAGTAACCTTTAGAAAATAATCTTCAAGAGATGAATTTTTAAGAATTAAATTGTCTAAGGTTATATCATTTAATACTAATATTTTATTTACAGTGTTAAAGCTATTTTTGGGAACTGTAGCAATTAAACCTTTTTCAAAGTTCTTAATTTTACAAGGGATATCCAAAGAATTTAATAATTTTGATGCTTTTTCTTTAGCTTTGGTATGAATTTCTATAATTTCTTCATCAGCAGCTAAAAGTTCATCTACATAGTTTTCAACTATAAGTTCACCATTATTTATAATAGCTACTCTGTTACAAATTGCTTGTATTTCACTTAATATGTGAGAGGATATAAAAAATGTTACATTGTATTTTGTTGAAAGTTCTTTAATTAAATTTCTAATATCCTTAACACCTTGGGGATCCAGCCCGTTTGTTGGTTCATCTAAAATTACTATATTAGGATTATTTAAAAAAGCCCTAGCAATACCAAGTCTTTGCTTCATTCCAAGGGAATAAGCTGAAACCTTTTTAGTAGCTGCACTCGTCATTCCCACCATTTCTAATACTTCATTAATTCTGCTTTTAGGAAGTCTATATAGATTAGCTATTAATACAAGATTTTTATATCCCGATAGGTTTTCATAAAACTTAGGTGTTTCCACCATAGCTCCAATTTTTTCAAGAGCTTTTTCTCTATGAGTTTCTATATCATATCCATTTATAGTGATTTTGCCCTTTGTAGACTTTACAAGACCTAGCATCATCTTGATAGAAGTACTTTTACCTGAGCCATTTGGTCCTAAGAAACCATAAACATCACCTTCATATACCTTTATATTTAAGTTATTTACTGCAGATTTTTTATCGAAATCTTTTTTTAAATTAGATGTTTTTATTAAAATTACATTTTCCATATTATTCACTCCTTATTTAATTAATTTTCAGAAGGGAAATCCAATAATTTGATAGGTGCAACTAATATCCTACCGAAATCTTTGGTAGTATTTTAAATTTACTTCTGAATCAGTTAATCTTTATGTGAATATAATATCAAGAAAATAGGATGAATGAAGGTGGTATTTCGTAAGTAGTGGGTTTGTGTTCATATAAGGTGAATATTTTTTTATTTACATTACGGTTATGAAGGAAGAAGCTACGATTATGAAATACAGTTATTTTTTATCCACAATTCATTAATAAACATATTATCTTCAATTAAAGTGTTTAATAAAACATTAGGGTATTTTTTATCTATTATTTCTTTAACATTAAACAATCCAATACCTCTATTTGATCCTTTTGTGGAGAAGCCGTCTTTAAATATGTTATGAATTTTTGGAGCTTCGCCAAAGAAATTATTTTCTATGATTAAAGAAATATAATCGTCTTTTTTTATTAAAGCAAGTTGGATTTTAGGAAATTCACATTCAATACTTGCTTCAATGGCGTTATCTAAAAATATTCCTAGTATTCTACATAAATCTAAGGTGTCCATAAATATATAATCTATATATTCTACTATGTGAACTTTTATATCTATATTTTCTGTAATGGCTTTAATTAGTTTTGAAGAAATGAGACCTTTGAGTCCCATTATCTTAATATATTTTAACTTATCAATATTACTGTTATTCCAGTTTATATTCTTGTCCATATTTATTATATTTAAATTAAAATACTGCTGGAGTCTAGTCATATCTTTATTTTCTATATATGAATTTAGAGAAGTTATCATATTCATGTAATCATGTTTGAATTTTCTTGTTTCGCTATACATATTTTCTACAAGGTCAGTGTATTCTCTTAATTGATTAAGTTCTGTTCTTTCACTATTAAGTGCAACTTGAAATTCTACTGATTTATCAAAATAATATACTATAACTAGAATTAATATAACAGATATTAAGGGTAAAATGCTTGGAATTATTCCCATTATACTGAAACTGGTTTTTGATCTGATTATAAATGGAAATATAGAAAATATTAATAAGGTTAAGGGAATACTTATTACTAAAATCATCCTTAATCTAATTTGATTCGGAGTTGTTTTTTTTAAATTTTGTTTTTTAGAAAGTAAAACTTTTATTAGTTTACTAACAATAAAGGCAGTTGGTATCAGTACAGCATTTACTATCATTGCAGGAACATTAAAAATAATATTGTCATTGTAATTTATATGGATATATAAATCTTTAAAGGATAATATAAAATATGTTATATAAATAGTTAATAATATTTTTATAGTATCTGGATTATCATTGTGTTTTATAACCGTTAATACAAGTACAGGTAGAACTATAAGGTATGAGCCTGTGTGTAATACTATAGCCGTAATAAGCCCAATAATAAAATAGTGAAACATTAATTTCTTATTAATACTGTTTTTAAATAACTCATAAATAATAATAGAAGGTACCATGCTTAAGATTAATGGTAGAATAACCAACTGATAAATTAATCCATAAATATAAGTATGTGTATTCACGATAATAATCCTTTCATATATCTAAAAGAAACATAGCACTCTTCGTCATTAATCATTTTTATAGTATTATTCTTCTTGTCTATTTCTTTGATTTTATTTTTATTTACAATATAGCTCTTGTGGCACCTGTAAAAATTATCTGTAAGATTTTCTTGGATCTCCTTTAAATGACAGTAAAACTCAACTTGTCTATTTTCTTCATGAATTCGTATTTTATGAGCTACTCCTGTGGTTTCAATAAAAAGTATATCATCAAGCTTTACATTAACCACACGAGTGTCTGTGTTTATAGTTATACAACCTTCATTATTATCTTTATTAAAAGCTTTATATGCTTTTAGAAGACAGCTATTAACTCTTTGTTTAAAGTCATCCTCCTCTTTAATTATATAGTCCATTGCTTCAACCTTATATTTAAAAGCCAAATAACTCATTTCCATGTGAGTTGTTGTAAAAATTATAAAGCCTAAGTTATCTTTCTCTCTTATTTTTTCTCCAAGCCTTATGCCGTTTATATTAGATTTTAAGTCTACATCTAAGAAATAAATTCCTGTTTTATTATGAGTATTCGTATATCCAATTACTTCATCAGGACTTCCAGTGCATAGTGCAATATTTAGGTCTAATTTTTCTCTTAGAATTGTATTTTCTATTAGTTGTCTTATGTTATTTCTTTGAATTAAATTATCTTCACATATAATTACTTCAAGCATTTAAGCACCCCCAAATTGTTTTTTACTTACAATATAAATGGAATAGCAGTAATTTATATACATTTAAACCCATTTCTCTCTTATAAAAACTATTATACTATAATATACCTACATAAACATCTCTACCATAATAATAATTTTACTGCTGAATTCATCTCTGACTATAGAAAACTGAGTCTTCTTTGGCAAATAAAGACAACCTGTAAACTAAAAACAAGGAGGTAACTTAAAGTTACCTCCTTGCTAAATTTTTTAAGAAAATGCTACTTCATCACTTATAAAGTCCACAGAATTTTTGTTGTTAAATAATTCCAAAAGTTTAGGAATAGTCAACCTTTTCTTTTCCTCACCGCTTATATCTAATAGTATTTCCCCAGCATGGAGCATTATTAATCTATTTCCTATATCTATAGCATAATTTAAATTGTGAGTTATCATTACTGTAGTTATGTTTTTTTCACTAACAGTATTTTTAGTTAAATTTATTATATTTTCAGAAGTTTTCGGATCCAAGGCTGCGGTATGTTCATCTAGCAGCAATAAGTCTGGATTAGATATTGTTGATATAAGTAGCGACAAAGCTTGTCTTTGACCACCAGATAACAAACCAACCTTTTTACCTAAATTGTTTTCAAGGCCTAAAGAGAGTCTAGATAATGATTCCTTAAATAGAACTAGTTTTTTCTTGTTAATACCAGGACTTAATCCAAATTTACATCCTTTATTAGAAGCCATAGATAAGTTTTCTAATATAGACATAGAAGGCGATGTACCTAAAGTTGGATTTTGAAATACCCTACCTATAAATTTTGTTCTTTTATGTTCAGGAAAAGCTGAGATATCTCTTCCATTTAAACAAATAGATCCTTCTTCTGGTAATATTGAACCAGATATTAAATTTAAAAGAGTTGATTTTCCGGCACCGTTGCTACCTATTACCGTAATGAAATCCCCCTTATTTATATGAAGGTTAAAATTATTAAATATTACTTTCTCATTTATTGTGTCTTTATTAAATACTTTTTTAAGATTATTTATTTGGAGCAATTGGCACACCTCCCAAAGTAAATCTTTTTAACTTTTTAAAACTTAACTTAAATTTTCGCCCATTTAAAGACAAAGCAAATATAACAATTATACAAGTTACAAGTTTTAAATCTGTTGGAGGTAAGCCTAAGTTTAAGGCGAGAGAAATACTACCTTTGTACAATATTGAACCTAAAATTGCAGTAGTTGTTGGAACCAACCATGAAGCTTTTTTGAAAATAGCTTCTCCTAATATAACAGAAGCTAGCCCCATAACTATAATTCCAGTTCCCATACCTACATCAGAAAATCTTTGATATTGTGCCATCATAGAACCTGAAACTGCTACAAGACCATTTGAAATCATAAGACCAAGTATTTTAATGGTTCCGATATCAACGCCTAGTGAAGTTACCATTTGAGGGTTATCCCCTGTAGCTCTTAATATAAAACCAAGTTTTGTTTTTAAAAACAAATCTAAAGCTATCTTAGCTAAAATAGCAAATAGTGCAATTATAATTACCGGGGAAATATCATTAGAAAAAATAGTGTTTTGTGAAAATAGTGGTATATTAGCTTTGCCCATTATTCTAAGATTTATAGAGTAAAGTCCAATCATAACTAGAATACCTGAAAGCAAATTTGTTATTTTAAGCTTTACATGAAGTATTCCAGTAACTCCTCCAGCCATCATACCTGAAATAAAAGCTAAAAGTAGTGATATATAAGGATTTACACTTTTTATTAGTGCGGCCGCTGTAACTGCAGCACCTAATGCAAATGTTCCATCTACAGATAAATCAGGAAAATCTAATATTCTATAAGTTATATAAACACCTATAGCCATTATTGCAAATATAAATCCTTGTTCAAGTATATTTATAATTAAGCCATCCATTACTTAGCACCACCCTTAACTAGCACTGCTTTTGACTTTAAATCACTAGGTATAGTAATCTTAAGTTTGCTTGCTGCGACTTCATTTATGGTAAGTGTTGTTTCCTTTAAGGTCTGCACTGGCATATCCTTTGGCTTTTTACCATTTATGATATCAACTGCCATAAGACCTGTTTGAAAACCAAGTTTGTAGTAGTCTATTCCCTCTGTAGCTAGTGCACCAGCCTCAACATGTGCTTTTTCAGCACCTATTATGGGAATTCCTTTTTCAATGGCTTTAGAACTAATGAGAGGCATTGAAGACGCTACCAAATTATCTGTTAGTGTATATAAAGCATCAATTTTAGGAATCAATGAATTTAATGCTTGTGATATCTCATTAGAACTTGAAATCCCCACAGCTATTATTTCTAAATTCATCTTTAAGCCTTTTTCTTTTGCCATATTTACTTGGATTTCCGAATTCGCTTCACTAGTATTATACAATATACCCACTTTTTTGCAGTTAGGTATTAATTTTTTCATTAACTGAAATTGTTTATCCATAGGCAATATATCACTAGTGCCTGTAACATTTGTGCCTGGTTTATTTAGAGATTTTACAAGACCGGATTTTACAGGATCAGTTACAGCAGTTATAAGTATAGGAATATTTTTAGTACTATTGTATGCTGCCTGCGCGCTAGGTGTTGCTATAGCAAATATTAAATCCTTCTTTGTAGAAATGAAGTTGCTTGCAATAGTTTGAGCTGTTGGTATGTCCCCTTGGGCATTTTGAAAGTCTATCTTGATTTTTTCGCCATCTTTAAACCCCTTAGAGCTAAGGGCTTCTATAAATCCTTTGCGAGTTTTGTCTAGTGCTGGGTGTTCTACGAGTTGACTTATTCCGATATTTATTACCTTATCAGAATTACCTTGATTTTTTGTTTTAGCAGAGGAGCACCCTGTTAAAACAAAGGCACCTAAAAAAGACGTGCCTATTACACATAATAATATTTTTTTTGCTACCATACTACCATCCTCCTAAAATATTTAGTTATAAAAATAAAAGCTACTATTAAATTTATAGTCAGCTTTATTTACGTATTAATTCCTACCATTTAATCCCTACCGTGCTACGCTACCATTCTACAAAATACATTATCTACATTATCTACATTATCTACATTATGGTCTTCTTCAAATTTGTTACTACCTCTTTAAAACTTTATAGATATAATATAACAACTTATTTGAAATGTCAATATATTTGAAAATACGACACTTTTAAATTAAATTCTGATTAATAAATATCTGGTATAGAACGATGTGCAAGTCCTATTACAACTTCATTCAAATGGAGTAGTCCTATACTTAAAAATATACACACACTTATATGTTCGCCAGATCTAGCTATACCTATTTTCCCACCTACATTTAAGCCACTGGCTTTAGGGGCAATTTGCGATAGTGCTTCTTTAGTAGCACCTGCTACAGCACCCTCGTGAACGTGGCAATCCTTTATAAGTCCACCTCTTTTAGATGCTACAATAGCACTTTCAATTACCTTTGTAGTAAATGCCGAAAAATTACCACCAATATCTATTGCAGTAACTATTATTCCTTTTTCTTTGTAAGCTATTATGAGCTTTTCTTCACTAGCTCTTGAACATAAGGACATTTTCACAGAAACTTTAGCAATATCTGTACTTTTATGATCCATAAGTATCACCTCTACCTTAAATTTTTTTACTTGTATTATAACATATATTATTGTTGCATCCAAAATTAAAAAAATAAGAAACAATCAATCCAATATAATAGTTAATATTTGTTCATAATCATTGATATAATTTAAATTTAGGGTTATAGTTAAGTAAATAAGCTAATACTATAAAAAAAGGAGAGGATTACTAATGACAGATAAAGAAAAACAAACTAAAAAACTAAGCCCTGAGGAATCAGCAAAAATAGAAAAAAGCAACCTTGAAAAAGCAAAAAAAGAAGCGAATTTTGTACCACAACCATCAGATTCTGAATTTGATATATGTGGACCTTTAGATTGTGACAAACAGCTTTAAACAATCTAATAAAAGATCTCTTTACCTTAAGCTTACTTAAGGTAAAGAGATCTTTTATTTTTCCCTATGATATTGTGCAAAAAAGTTTATAAACTTCTAAAAAATAAGGAACAATAATTTCAAATTAATTATACTTGAAATCCGTATTCCCTTCATTCCTCCGATAAAGTCCATAATTCTTGTTTTGTTGTTGAAATTGCCATGGCTCCTGCACTAATTGATTCCATTATATCCTTTTTAGTTTGAATTAAGCCCCCTGCTATAATTGGTACCCGAACTTGATTTTCCATACTTTTAATAATCTTGCTTGCAACTCCTGGCATAACTTCTACAGCGTCTGGAAGTACAGATTGTATATTATGTATTCCTGTTTTAAGAGAAAGTGAATCCACTACAAATATTCTCTGTATAACACAAAAATTTAACTTTTTCCCGTTTTTTATATTTGTTGCCTTTGTAGTTATAATACCGTAGGGCTGACCACATTGCTTTATAAATAATAGTCCAGTATAGTCTCCCTTTAATCCTTCTATTAAATCCACATGAACAAATACTACTTTGCCTGCCTCTTTAAGCTTCTCACATATTTTCTTTAGATTTATTATGCTTCCATACAATACAAACACAATAAGAACACCACTATGAATTACTTTTTCTAAATCTTCTTCATTTCTTATTGCTGCAATAACCGGATTTTCTATTAGTAATTGATCTAGGTTTTCCAATAATATATCCCCCAAAAATTTATTTTAGTCCCCATAATATAAGCTAATATAATAAAGCAAAAAATATCAAGACTATGCTACCTTAAATTATAGTTCCCTTATTTTCAACTTTATATTAATAAAATTAATTTTATCACACTGTTATTTTTCTTTCAAGCTTATTTATTTGTTATACTTTTATACCAAATATACAAAAATAATCTTTACATTTTAATACTAACATTCTAATTGAAAAATTTATGGTGATTATATTTATATATACATTATTTGGTTTTATAATTATTTGCTCTTGCAATTGTTTAATTATTATGTTAGTATTAAGTTAAATAAAGTAGAGGCGAAGAGAAGAGAGCCTTGATCTATAGGTATTTTATACCTATTTTTCAAGGTTCTCTTTTTGTTTGCGTTTAGGAGGTAATATGATGTTTGATGTAACTATTATTGGTGCTGGTATTGTGGGATGCGGAGTAGCGAGAGAGCTATCTAAATATAATTTAAAAACATGTGTACTTGATAAATCTAGTGATGTGGGTTCTGGAACGTCAAAGGCAAATAGTGCTATTGTTCATGCAGGTCATGATGCGGATCCAAGTACTCTGAAGGGGAAATTAAACGCCCTAGGTAATGCAATGTATACCGATCTTGCCAAGGAATTAGATTTTCCATTTAAGAGAAATGGATCATTGGTTTTATGTTTTGACAAGCAGCACCTAGGAGATCTAGAAGATTTACTTCATCAAGGACAAAAAAACGGAGTACCTGGTTTAGTTATTCTGAGTGGAGATCAGGTTCGCGAAATGGAACCTAATATAACTAAAAAATGTGTTGCTGCACTATATGCTCCAACTGGTGGAATAGTTTGTCCATATGAAATGACTATTGCTATGGCCGAAAACGCATACACCAATGGCGTACAATTTAAATTTGAAACTGAAGCCACTTCCATAGAAAAAAAATCAAATAATTATGTTATAAAAACTAATAAAGGTGACATTGAAACAAAGGTAATCATAAACGCAGCTGGTTTGTTCTCAGATGAAATTAATAATATGGTAAGCGATCACAAGTTTAAAATACTTCCAAAACGAGGAGAATACGTTTTATTTGATAAAGCTGTAGGAGATTTAGTTACAAAAACTATTTTTCAACTTCCAACCAAACTTGGAAAAGGTGTTTTAGTTACACCTACTGTAGATGGTAATCTTCTAGTTGGACCTGATGCTGTAGATGTAGAAAGCAAAGATAATCTTTGCACAACTAAGGAAGGTATTGATGATATCTTATTGAATGCAGGGCTTAGCATTCAAGAGCCACTTCCTATGAATATGGTAATAACTTCTTTTGCAGGTAACAGAGCAAAAAATAGTGGAAATGATTTTATAATTGGAGAGGCCAAGGATGCTAAAAACTTTATCAATGTAGCATCAATTGATTCTCCAGGTTTAACTAGTGCTCCAAGCATTGCTGTAATGGTAGCTGATATAGTAATAGAAAAATTAGCACCTGAAAAAAATGTAGGATTTAATCCTATAAGAAAAGGTATAAGAAAATTTAGAGAAATGTCAAATGAAGAGCGAAAAGAAATAATTAAAGAAATACCTGAATACGGGAAAATTATTTGTAGGTGTGAAACTGTAACCGAAGGCGAAATTATAGATTCAATAAGAAGACCCCTTGGAGCAACAACACTTGATGGCGTTAAAAGACGTACAAGAGCTGGAATGGGGAGATGCCAATCAGGCTTTTGTGCTACAAGAGTTGTAGACATACTATCAAAAGAACTTAATATACCTCGCTCTCAAGTTACAAAATTCGGTGGGAATTCTATTTTACTAACTGGCAAAAATAAAGACTTACTATAAATTGGAGGAATAAATATGCAAGAATATGATTTAGTCATAATTGGTGGCGGTCCAGCAGGCCTGGCAGCTGCAGTTTCTGCAAAGGATCAAGGCATAAATAGCATTTTAATTATAGAAAGAGATGACCAATTAGGTGGTATTCTCAATCAATGTATTCATAATGGTTTCGGTCTTCATACCTTTAAAGAAGAATTAACTGGCCCTGAATATTCAAAACGATTTATTGACAAGGTTGTTAATCTTGGAATTGAGTATAAGCTAGATACCATGGTTTTAGATGTAAATGATGATAAACAAGTTACTGCAGTAAATACGCAGGATGGTATTCTTGAAATTAAGGCAAAAGCAATTATACTTGCAATGGGCTGTCGTGAAAGACCAAGAGGAGCACTTAATATACCAGGATCAAGATGTTCAGGTATTTATACAGCAGGAACAGCTCAAAAATATGTTAATGTAGAAGGCTTAATGCCAGGCAAAGAAGTAGTAATCCTTGGTTCCGGAGATATCGGACTTATAATGGCAAGAAGAATGACCTTAGAGGGAGCAAAAGTAAAAGCTTGTATAGAACTCATGCCCCATTCAAGTGGACTTAAGCGAAATATTGTACAGTGCTTAGACGATTTTGATATTCCACTAAAATTAAGCCACACTATAATAAATATACATGGTGGAGATAGGCTTTCTGGAGTTACAATAGCCGCAGTTGATGATAAGAGAAAGATAATTGCTGGCACTGAGGAATATATTCCTTGCGATACATTACTTTTATCTGTTGGACTTCTACCAGAAAATGAACTTTCTAGAAAAGCAAATGTTAAACTTTCTAGAGTTACTGGAGGACCTGAGGTTGATGAAAGTATGCAGACAAGTATTTCTGGTATATTTACCTGTGGTAATGTGCTTCATGTCCACGATTTGGTAGACAATGTAACCACTGAAAGCTACACTGCTGGTAAAAATGCTGCAGATTATATAAATGGAATTCACCACGCAGGAGTTGGCACTCCAATTTTTGCAACAGGTGGTGTTAGGTATACAGTACCTACAACTATCAATGCTGAAAATATCGGTGATGGAATAGATGTTAGATTTAGAGTGGGTGAGGTATATAAAAATGCATATATATCTGTATACTTTGACGATGCTCGTGAAATGCATTTAAAAAAGAAAATTTTGACTCCTGGTGAAATGGAAAGTGTTAAATTAACTAAAGCAGTTTTTGATAAATATAGTGAATGTACGAAAATTACTATAAAAGTAGAAAAGGAGTAGTATATTATGAGTACTAGAGAATTGACTTGCATAGGCTGTCCAGTAGGTTGCGCTCTTACAGTAGAGCTTTCTGGCAATGAAGTTATAAGTGTATCCGGCAATACCTGTAAAATCGGTGAAAACTATGGTAAGAAGGAATGTACAAATCCAACAAGAGTTGTTACCTCATCTGTTTTAGTAACAAACGGAAAAAGTGCGATACTTCCTGTAAAGACTGAGAAGGATATTCCAAAGAATTTGATTTATGACTGTGTAGGAGCATTAAAAAATGTTGTAGTAAAAGCTCCCATCCATATAGGTGATGTGGTACTGAAAAATGTACTTAACACTGGAATAAATATTATAGCAACTAAAGATATCGAAGAGGCATAGTGCCACCCACGTGGCAAGTGGCATATTAATTATTGGTAAATTCGCGGTATTAACTAATTTAATACCGTGTTTCTATAAGCTTCAAGTAAACGTTTTCTAATAAAATCAAGAAGGAGTGTAAAAATTTATGGCTAAATATGTAATGGCACTAGACCAAGGGACAACAAGTTCAAGATGCATTTTGTTTAACAAAGAAGGACTAATTGCAAGTGTAGCACAAAAGGAATTTACACAGATATTTCCGAGTGCAGGTTGGGTTGAGCATGATCCTATGGAAATTTGGGCTACTCAATTAGGTGTAGCACAAGAAGCTATGGCTAAAATCAATGTGTCGGCAGAAGATATCGCATCTATTGGTATCACAAACCAAAGAGAAACTACAGTTGTTTGGAATAAACACACTGGCGTTCCTGTATACAATGCAATAGTTTGGCAGTGCAGAAGAACAGCTGGTATTTGTGATGAATTAAAAGCTACTGGTTTTGATAAAGTGGTAAGAGACAAAACTGGACTTATACTTGACGCTTATTTTTCTGGAACAAAAGTAAAATGGATACTTGATAATGTAGCTGGTGCTAGAGACGAAGCTGAAAAAGGAAATTTAATATTTGGTACTATAGATACTTGGTTAATTTGGAAATTAACTAGAGGAGAGGTTCATGTAACAGATTATACAAATGCTTCTAGAACGATGCTATATAACATTCATGAACTTACATGGGACGATGAACTACTTAGCACTTTAAATATACCTAAATCAATGCTTGCAGAGGTAAAACCATCAAGTTGTGTTTATGGATATACTGATAATTCAATATTTGGTTCTCCTATAGCAATAGCAGGAGCCGCAGGAGATCAACAAGCAGCCTTATTTGGACAAACCTGTTATCAAGCAGGAACAGCTAAAAACACTTATGGTACTGGTTGTTTCTTATTAATGAACACTGGTGAAAAAGCAGTTGATTCTCACAACGGTTTGCTTACAACTATAGCCTATGGTATTAATGGCAAAGTTAACTACGCTCTTGAAGGAAGTGTATTTGTTGCAGGAGCAACTATTCAATGGTTAAGAGATGAACTTCGAATGATTAAGTCTGCACCTGAATCAGAAGAATATGCTACTGCTGTTGAAGATACTGATGGTGTATATATGGTACCAGCCTTTGTTGGACTTGGTGCACCTTATTGGGATCCATATGCAAGAGGAACAATAGTTGGTTTAACTCGTGGAACTAAGAAAGAACACTTTATAAGAGCCGCTCTTGAATCCTTAGCTTATCAAACAAATGATGTATTAAAAGCTATGCAAGAAGATTCAGGTATTACACTTAAGGCTTTAAAAGTTGATGGTGGTGCCTGTGCTAATAATTTCTTAATGCAGTTCCAATCAGATATATTAGATGTCCAAGTTGACAGACCAGAAGTTATTGAAACAACAGCATTAGGCGCTGCCTATTTAGCAGGACTTGCAGTTGGATATTGGAAAGATCAAGAAGAGATTGCAAAAAATTGGGCACTTTCTAAATCCTTTGAATCAAAAATGGGAGAAGAAAAAAGAACAGAACTTTTAAAAGGTTGGCATAAAGCTGTTGGAAGATCAAGGGATTGGGAAGAAAAATAAAGAAAGTGTAAATATCAGAACTAAAATGCAGTATATATTTTAGTTCTGAATTAAATAAATTATATAGGGGGTATAATACTATGTTAATATATTTAGCAGAGTTTTTTGGAACAATGTTACTTATTCTTCTTGGTGATGGCGTAGTTGCAAATGTAGTTCTCAATAAGACAAAAGGAAATAACTCTGGATGGATAGTTATTTGTTTTGGTTGGGCATTTGCAGTGGGTATTCCAGCTTACATATTTACAGTAAGCGGAGCATCTTTTAATCCTGCTCTTACTTTAGCCCTAGCTGTAATTGGTAATTTATCCTGGTCAGTGGTACCTGGTTATATCATAGCTGAGATGCTTGGAGCTATAGTCGGCGGAGTTCTTGTTTGGATAATGTATTACCCTCATTGGGCAGTTACAGATGACAAAGCAGGAAAACTTGCTGTATTCTGTACAGCACCAGCAATTAGACATACACCATCAAACTTTATATCAGAATTTATTGGCACATTTGTATTAGTATTTACATTACTTGGAGTTGCTCAAACAAAATCAGCTCCTGGATTTGGTCCACTTATTGCTGCATTTATTATTTTAGTAATAGGTTTATCTCTAGGCGGCACAACTGGATATGCTATTAATCCTGCCAGAGATTTAGGACCAAGAATAGCTCATGCTATATTACCAATAGCTGGTAAAGGCGATTCTGATTGGGGATATGCTTGGATACCAGTAGTAGCTCCGATTTGCGGTGGCATCCTAGGTGCTCTATCAGTAGTTGCTCTATTTGGTTAAATTCAGACTATAAATTTTATTGTAATAAGAAAAATATCATTTAACAAAAGCTGAAGTCTCCATCAGATTGGAGGCTTCAGCTTTAATATTTGCAAATACTTTTTTCATAATAATCTCCTACCAATCTTTTTAAATTTTAAAACCCCAAGGTTGGCTTTCATAACCAACTTTAACTTTTCCTGAAACATCATGATTATACACATAGATATGAATCGTTTAAATTAATTAATCATTCATTACACCTTACTCTTTCAATTACAGTTTCCTCGTGAAGTTTTCTCTCTACAATATAAGTTATAATATACTGAATTACTATAAAACCTGTTGATACTGCAAGTATGGGTATAATAGGTAGGCTGTACGCAATATGTTCATTTCCATCTTTATTAGCCAAGTAAAATAAATACCCTAGTGATACTCCTCCAGCAATAGATATTATTAAACTTATAATAGAATAATACATACCTTCAATTTGAAGCATAGCTCGCAACTGAGTGTTTGTAAGCCCCACCGCTTGCATCATTCCCAATTCTTTTTTTCTAGACATTATACTTGTAACCATCGTATTAAATAAATTAATAACCCCAATTAAGCCAATAATACCAACTAAGCTCATGCCAACAGTTTTCATTCCTAGCATTTCCTTTTCAAGTTTTTCTTTAAACTCTTTTTTAGATAAAAAAGATATTCGCTCCTTTTTAGATGAAAGTTTTTTTATAGCTTTTTCCACAATTTCATATTTGCCTTTATTAATATTTATTGATATTCTTGCTATGCGCTTATCAGTCATGTTTTTATCAAAAGTTGCTTCATGGACTATAAGATTTGGTCCCCTAGACCTAATGGATAATTCTTCGGGAAATTCTCTAAATGACCCACCTATTATAAACTCTTTTTCAATATTTGAATCTGATGCTTTATTGTGAACCACAACTTTTACTTTATCTCCAACTTTCAAATTATTATATTTGTAATTAGTATCCTCTAAATTCTTTTTTACTAATACTATGTTTTTATTTTTCATATCGCTTATTGATAATTTACCATCAACCATATAGTTCTTGCATTTCTGAAGTAAATTTTCATCATATCCATATAAATTGCACAATTCTCCATCTAAATATTTTGGTGAATTATACTTAAAAATACTAACCTTTTCCACTCCATCTATCTTTTTAATATCATTTAACATTTTTTTATCTATTGGGTCATTTCCAGCATCGCCGTAATTGCCTAAAACATTATTACTAGTAAGTTCAACATCCCCTGATACATAAGAATCTGCCAGTTTATCTAAATTAACCATACTATTCATACTTGAAAATAATATAACTAAAACTCCTGTTAGTGCAATAGATATCATTGTGACTATTGTTCTCTTTTTGTTTCTCCAAAGATTTAAATATGCTAATTTTTTCAAGCTTATTATTTCTTCTCCCTTTCGTTTCTTTTTCTTCGAACTAATTTTTACTCCACTATATCTTATAGCTTCTATAGGAGATATTTTAGAAGCTATTTTACTTGGTTTTCTTAGTGAAATTATAATTGTAATTAAGCTAATAAATGCTGCTATTAATATAATAAAAATGGAGGTTTCAACTTTTATAGATGAATCTGAAATAACAATTAACTGTCCAGCACTAAAGCTTAAAATATGTCCAAGTATAATACCTAATGGAATTCCTAAGCTTGATAGCATTAACCCCTCTTTAAACACTAATTTTCTAATTTGTTTTTTAGTTGCGCCCAGGGCTGCTACAAGTCCAAATTCTCTTATTTTAGTTCTTATATGAATAACAAAAATATTATATATAACCAGCACCGTGGCAGCTATTACTACAATACCTATAATTGCTGAAACCATAATATTATCAGGCTCAACTCCCAGGGCTTGCAAATAACCCTCATTTACAATTATATTTTCATTATCAATACCCAAATCCTTTGTTACTTCGTATATTGTATCTTTAATATTAAACCCCGTTACACTAAAATCTGCCTGTAAATCAATGTCCTCAGCCTTTACATGCTTAAGTATATATTCCTTTGCTACAAGAGCTACAGCATTGCTCCTAATTTTATCTTCCTCCCTATCATTTAAAATTCCACAGAGTATAAATTCTCCTTTTCCTTCATATTGTGATTTTAGCCGTTTATTACTACTGCTATAGTTAATATTTATTTTTTCTCCTAGGCTACCTTTTAACCCCATTTTTTCTAGCATCCATTTAGGTACTGCTATTTCATTTTCTTTTTTAGGGAAAGTACCTTCTATAATTTTAGTATTATTATTTTTAGCATAAATTTCATCTCTATAGGATAAGCTTAATGAATTGGGTGCAAAGCTAACATCCTGATAAGTTCCTAGCGGAATGCTCTCTCCTACTTCTTTAACCTTTTTATGGTTTTTTAAAATATCCAAATCTTTATTCGAAGGATTATTAAACCAAGCATGACTATATCCTACTTGTTTTACCACTTTTTCTACATTCATTTCATGCATACTGTAGGTTAATATGCTTATTGCAGTAATAAGACAGGTGGATAAAATTATAGAAATCATAGCTAACAGGTTTTTTCTTTTATTCATTTTCAGATTCTGTTTTGAAAGATTTGATAAACTATTCATTTACAAATCCCCCTTTTATCCTGCCATCCTCAATTCTAATAATTCTATCTGCCATTTGTGCTATTTTATCATCATGAGTTATCATAATTAGTGTTTGATTATACTTTTTAACAGACATTTTTAATAAGTTTATTACTTCCTGTCCTGTTTTAGAATCTAAATTTCCAGTTGGTTCATCTGCAAGTATAATTGCTGGTTTTGTAGCAAGTGCTCTTGCGATTGCCACCCTTTGCTGCTGGCCTCCTGATAATGCATTGGGAAGATTGTCTTTTTTATCATATATATTAATAGTTTCCATTAACTCTTTTATATACTCTTTATCTACAGCTTTATTATCAAGCCCTATTGGAAATGTTATATTTTCCCAAACATTTAAAACTGGAATTAAGTTGAAGGCTTGAAATACAAATCCAATCTTTCTTCTTCTAAACACAGCAAGTTCATCATCAGTCATAGAATAAATATCCGTTTCATCAATAATAACCTTGCCCACCGTAGGCATATCCAGTCCACCAATTAAATGTAGCAGAGTACTTTTTCCTGAACCTGAGGTTCCAACTATAGCTACAAACTCACCCTCTTTAATGGATATACTAACATCATCCAGTGCCTTTACTAAATTTTCTTCTTTACCATAATACTTTTTTAAATTGACTGTTCTTAAAATTTCCATACTTGTTAGCCCCCTATGTTTTGAAGTTGAAAATAGATAATTGAAAGTTAAATTTCATTCACCTTAACCGTCAACTATAAATTGTCCTCTGTCATCTATTTAAAGGATAGCATTGTTTTCTTTCAATACGCTTTCATATTGGCTAACACTTTTGTAAGAAAAGGTTAAATACAGTACCTTCTCCTTGCCTTGAAATTAACATTATACTTCCACCTTGAATTTCAAGTATCTTTCTTGTTAAATATAACCCTATGCCACTACCTTCTTTTAGTTGAACGCCTTTTGCTTTTCCCCTGTAAAATCTTTTATAAACATCATTCATTTCATTTTCCGATATACCAATTCCGTTATCTTCAATATCTATTCTAATAAATGCTTCCATTTCAATCATATCTACAGATATCTTTCCGCCTTTATTTGTATACTTCACTGCATTTTCTAAAACATTAAATACTGCTTCCTTTGTCCAATTTGTATCGTGATTTATAAGTATGTTTTTGAAATTTTTAATAATTATTTCAATATTTTTTTCCTCAGCTTTAAAATAGACTTCAGAAGCAGCTTTTAATATAGTATTTTTTATATCTTCTCTCTGCATTTTAATATTTATCATACCTATTTCTAATCTTGATAATTTAACGAGTGAACCCACTAACCATTCCAATCTATTAATATCACTTTCACTTCTAGTTAAAAACTCTATTCTCTCGCTACTACTTATTTCATCCTCTAATAAAATTTGGTTGAAAAGCTTAATAGCTGCCACGGGTGTTTTTAATTGATGAGATATATCTGTTACTAAGGATTTTATATTTTCTTTTTCTATCTCAAGAGTAGTTATATTACTTTCAAGTTTTTTACTCATTTGCCTAAATTGAAAATTAAGCCTAGATAAAACGCCCTGGTCATAATCCTTCATGTTGAAAGAATAATTTCCCTTCATAATTTCATCTACTGCTAAAGAAAAGCTCTCTATCTTTTGAAGAAAATATTTTATTATGTACCATAAAAAAGTAACTACAACCATAGCAATTACTAGTATTATTATCATGTCATAACTTATTATATTAAAAAAATATTCCTTTTCTACCTTATCATCAAATATCTTTGAATCATTATGGTATCCATATTTTTCAAGTACTTCTTGTCCACTTTTATTGTATTTATCATCACTTTTATTAATAACAGCCTTTACAATTTCAACTTCATTTTCTGGATGCATACTAGTAAGCCTGCCAACCAAAGTTTGATTTATCTGAAACTGTCTATTATAAAGTTTATTTATAAAATAATATTGGGAACCTAAAAATATTGTACCCATTATAAATATACTTATTAATACTACTACTGTAAGCTTTTTAAATAAGGGTTCTTTTTTTATATCTACAGACATTTTTTGCACTCACCTACCCACATATAGCCTATGCCTCTTACTGACTTTATATATGTTGTATTTGAGGTATCATCACCAATTTTTTCTCTAAGCCTTCTTATATTTACAGCTATAGTATTGGGGTCTATAAAATCCCCATCAATATCCCAAAGTTCAGTTAGAAGCTGCTCCTTTGTTAAAATTTGATTAGGATTCATAATTAAATATTTAAATAATTTCAGTTGTGTTTTACTTAAAAATATTTCCTCTTGATTTTTTAAAATTTTCATATCCTTAAGATAAAAAACTATGTCCTGACAAACAATCTTTTCCTCTCCATTTTTTCCACAATTTCTTCTAATAAGAGCATTTATCTTAGACAAAAGCACCATAAAACTAAAAGGCTTTGTAATGTAGTCATCAGCTCCCATGTCTAACCCTGTAACTATGTCCACTTCCTCATCGCAAGCAGTTAAAAATATTACTATAGCATTACTTTTTTTTCTGATTTCGCTACAAAAATCAAATCCGTTTCCATCTGGAAGCCCTACATCAAGTATAATAAAATCAATATTTTCCACATTGAAAATTTCTCTTGCCTCTCTAATGCAACTAGCATTAAAGACCTTCATTCCTTCTCTGTTTAGCTTAAAACTAATACCTCTATTCAATGATTCATCATCTTCAACTAATAAGACGTTTACCACTTTCTTCACCATCCCTATTTATTTTTTATTAAATTAAATTTATTAAAATAAATATTGTATTACCACAATTATAAAATTCCTAAAAACATTAAACTCCTCTATCCTTATAATTATAGGCTATTAAAAATTTCTTGTGTAGATAATTTTTACTAAAACAAGATTTTATATAAAAAGCAATATTAACACATTGCTCTCTTATGGGTACCAAATGAGCCCACTTGATAATTTAATAACATAGTGATAATATTATTATGGAATTAATGGTCTTAAGAAATTAATTGAAGAAAATAAGTTAATTGCACTATTAAAATTAATGACAGCTCTATAACTTCAGTTATAAAGATATAATATGAGTATTTTTTTTATTGAATACACTCTCAATGATAGGCAGTAAATATACTTTACTCTTTGTTTAAATTTCAGAATCTGATATTTATATCACAATATCATAAAAATAGGAGAGACGATAAATATGAAAACTTTCGATAATGATATACAGCTTATAAAATACGAAGTAATACGAGAAGTAGTTAAACTTTCTCTTAAAGGAACTCTAAAAAAAGAAGGTAAAAATCTATTTAAGGTTCTTATTCCAGGGCCTAAAGCAAGAACCCGCTGTTGCATTCATAAGGAAAGAGCAATTATTGGCGAAAGAATAAAACTTGTAATGGGTGGAGATAAAAAAAATAAAAATGTGGTTGAAGTAATAAATATTGCTTGTGACGAATGCCCCATACAACGATTTACTGTTACTGAAGCTTGTAGAGGTTGTCTAACCCACAAATGTGTTCAAGTATGCCCAGTGGGTGCAATTCACTCTATAAATAGGCGTTCTTACATTGACACCAACAAATGTATTGAATGTGGTAAATGCAAAGATGTTTGTCCATACAATGCAATCTCTGATGTTAAAAGACCTTGTCTTAGAGCTTGTAATGCAGGTGCTTTAAGCATTGACGAAGATAAAAAAGCAGTAATAGATAATGAAAAATGTATACAATGCGGTTCTTGTGTTTATCAATGCCCTTTTGGTGCAATTATGGATAAATCCTCAGTAGTAGAGATTACTAATTTATTACTAGAATCAAAAGAAGATAAAAATAAACATGTATATGCTATAGTTGCACCTGCAATTTCTAGCCAATTTACTTATGCTAAAATTGGTCAAGTAGTTTCAGGAATAAAGAAAATGGGTTTTCAAGATGTAATAGAAGTAGCCCTTGGTGCAGATATGGTAGCACAAAATGAAACAAGCGAATTTTTAGAAAATATTGAAGAGCTGAAAACTATGACAAGCTCTTGTTGCCCAGCTTTTGTGTCTTACATTAAGAAACATTATCCTGAACTCGGTAAATATGTTTCAAATACAGTTTCACCCATGATAGCAATTTCTAAACTAATTAAAAATACAGACCCACTAGCTAAAGTTGTATTTATAGGACCTTGTACGGCTAAAAAAATGGAAATAAAACAGGCAGATATAAAAGGCATTACTGATTATGCAATGACTTTTGAAGAACTTCAGGCAATGCTTGACGCTTTTGACATAAATCTTCTAGAATGCGAGGAACTTCCCTTAAATAATGCTTCCTTTTATGGAAGAATTTTTGCTAAATCAGGTGGTCTTACAGAAGCTGTAAAACATTTAGTAGAAGCTGAAAATACTTCACTTGAGTTTACACCTATAAGTTGTGATGGCCTTATTGAATGCGATAAAGCACTAAAATTATTGAAATTCAACAGATTAAACGGTAATTTCATAGAAGGAATGGCTTGTAGTGGTGGCTGTATAGGTGGACCAGCTTCCCTTAATCATGGTCCAAAAGATAAAAAAGAAGTAGATAAATATGGACAGTTAGCCTTAGAAAAAGATGTCATTGATTCATTAAGAGTAATGAAATTAGATGAAATTGATTTGCATCGTGGCAAAGACTTTATGTCTAAATAATAATTTGTTTTTTAAAACAAAATGCTACCATAATCAAGAAATATTCTTTATAAAAGAGCATCAACTAAAAATAGTTGATGCTCTTTTATGCATTATTTAATTAATTGTCTTTAAATAGCTAGCTTCCATAATGATATAATTTCAGATTCTATTTTATATGAAAAACAATAGCTTCATATGGTCTTAAAGTTAGTTTTTCAATATTATTTTCCGTATCTTTATAATTTGATATTAAAATAGTGGATTTGCCCTTAAATTTTAAACCTTCTGGCAATATAAAATTAACTTCTTTCCCATAAAAATTATTTATAACTAAAAGTGTTTCATTCTTCATTGAACGAACATAAGCAAAAATCTGAGTATCCTCTTCTAATATAATCTTAAAATCACCATAGGCAATTATATCATATTTTTTTCTAAGTTCTATAAGCTTCTTGTAGTGATAAAAAATAGAATCTTCATCTTTCAATGCATTCTCAGCATTTATTTTCTTATAGTTACTGCTTATTGATATAAGCGGTGTACCTGTAGTAAAACCAGCATTCGCCTTATCATTCCATTGAACTGGGGTACGGGAATTATCTCTTGATTTTGATTGCAAAATTTTAATTATTTCTTTATTATCCATACCTTTATCTTTTAAAGTATTATAACAATTAATTGATTCTACATCTTTATATAACTCAATTTTATCAAAATATGGATTTGTCATACCAAACTCTTCGCCTTGATAAATATAAGGTGTTCCTCTTAACATATGTAGTGTTGTTGCCAACATTTTTGCAGATTTACTATGGTATTTTTTATCATCTCCAAAACGAGATACAATACGGGGCTGATCATGGTTGCACCAAAATAGTGCATTCCAACCATTACTTTCCTCCATGCCCACCTGCCAGTCATTAAGAATTTGTTTTAACCCTAGAAAATCAAAATCCATCAAACTCCACTTATCACCATTTTTATAATCCACTTTAAGATGATGAAAATTGAACACCATAGACAATTCACTTTCCTTTGGATTTGAATATTTACTACAATTTTCTATAGTTGTTGAAGACATTTCTCCCACTGTAATAATATCTTCACATTTCCCAAAGCTTTCCTTATTAAGTTCTTTTAAATATTCATGAATTTTAGGACCATCTGTATAAAAACGGCGACCATCGCCTGTATAATCATCTTCATATTTTTCAGGTTTTGAAATTAAATTAATTACATCAAAGCGAAAGCCCTTTACTCCTTTTTCCATCCAAAAATTAACCACTTGAAATACTTCTTGTTTTAATTCCTGGTTTTCCCAATTAAGATCTGCTTGTGTTTTGTCAAATAAATGCAAATAGTATTCATTGAATTCTTCTGTATATTCCCAAGCAGAACCTCCAAACTTAGAAATCCAATTAGTTGGCTGTTTCCCATCCACAGCTTGTTTAAATATATAGTAATTTTTATATTTTTCATCGCCCTTTATTGCCTTTTGAAACCATTTATGCTTTGTAGAAGTATGGTTAAATACCATATCTAGCATAACATCTATTCCTAATTTTTTAGCTTCTATAACCATTTCATCAAAATCTTCCATAGTTCCAAAACTACTATCAATACTGCAATAATCCGCTACATCATAACCATTGTCCTTTTGAGGTGAATTATAAAATGGTGTTAACCATATATAGTCTACTCCCAATTCTTTTAGATAATTTAATTTTTCAGTAACACCTTTTAAATCACCAATTCCATCTCCATTTGAATCCTTAAAGGATCTAGGATAAATTTGATAAACCACACTTTTTTTAAAATCTTTCATAAACTCTTATACTCCTTTAAATGAATGCATATAAAAGGATTTATATTAAATTTTCCTTTTACATGCATTATAAATTTATAGTTACTTAATACTTAATCCTCAGTTGTAAACTTTGCTGCAAATTTTGTTTTAGAAAGAAGAAGAGTTAATATAAAGGGAACCACTATTGCAACCAGCATTGCCAATGAGAAAATCCACATATATTTAGGTTGAATAGATAGTATACCTGGAAGTCCGCCAACACCAATGGAGTTTGCCATAACACCTGAGGCTACTGATATTACCCCTGCAATTGCTGAGCCTACCATAGCTGCTAAAAATGGATATACGTATTTTAAATTAATACCAAACATCGCTGGTTCAGTTACTCCTAGGTAACAGGAAATAGCAGCTGGAATTGACACTTGTTCTTCTTCTGGTTTAGTTTTTTTGTTTATAAATATCATTGCTACAACTGCAGAGCCTTGAGCTATATTTGACAATGCAATCATTGGCCATAAATTCGTTCCACCAAATTCAGCCATAAGTTGCAGATCAATAGCATTTGACATATGATGTAGTCCTGTAATTACTAAGGGGGCATAAAAGAATCCAAACACTGCTGCAAACAGCCACCCAAAAGCAGAAGTTAAGCTGCTGTACACTACACCTGATATAGCTGAACCTATTGCCCAACCTATTGGTCCTAAAACAGTATGTGCTATTATTACAGTTGGCACCAATGCTAGAAAAGGTACTACTATCATAGATATATATTCTGGAACAATTTTACGCACATTCTTTTCTAAGATTGCTAAAAGAAATCCTGCAAGTATGGCTGGTATAACTTGCGCTTGGTAACCTATCATTTGAATGTGGAAAGTTCCAAAATTCCAAAATGGAATTTTATCTGCAGCAGTCTTTGCTACATCATAGGCATTTAAAAGCTGAGGAGATACTAAAGTAAGACCTAATACAATTCCTAGTATTTGAGTTGTGCCCATCTTTTTAGAAATAGACCAAGTTATTCCTACTGGTAAGTAGAAAAATATAGCTTCACCAATTAACCACAAGAAGGAATGAACCCCAGCCCAAAATGGATACAACTGAGTTATTGTTTTAGTTCCACCTTCAAGTAATTTGATATCTCCAATTACGTTACGAAAACCTAATATCAAACCTCCAACTATTAGTGCTGGAATAAGTGGTGTAAATATTTCTGCTAAATTAGCAAGCATTCGTTGAATAAAATTCATATTACCTTTTGCTGCATCCTTTGCCTTATCTTTACTAACCCCATCTACTCCTGACACTGCCACAAATTCATTATAAAAATCAGGAACTTCATTTCCTATAATAACTTGAAATTGTCCAGCCTGCGCAAATGTTCCTTTTACAGATTTAATGCTTTTGATTTTTTTAATATCTGCTTTTTTATCCTCCTTTAAAACAAATCTCATACGGGTGGCACAATGGGATACCGCTACAATGTTTTCGCTACCACCAATGTGTTCTAGCAATTGTTTTGAATCTTCTGTGAATTTACTCATTTAAATTCCCCCTATATAATTATATTTTTTATCTTTAATGCACTTCACTGCTGAAATTTCGTTAAAACTTACATAAATCCGTTTTTATTTACGCATAATAGCTTGTCTATACAAGTTCTTTATATTTTTATATTAACTCATATATACAAGTTAGTCAATAGCTTTGACTAAAAAAATGTAAACGATACAGAAATATTTAATTTATATATGAAAACATAAAAAAAATCGCCTTATCGGCGACGAGCAAAATCAGAAAACACAAAACGATCTGGGCGATGGCGTGATTCAGTATATTCAAATTGTGTTCCATCACTTAAGTATACATAATTTTTAACCACCACAACAAAATTATAAGATTTCATATCCAAATTTAATTTATCTCTTGAAGTAGCAGTTTCAACTTGAATAACTTTACTAGCAAAACCTATTTTTATATTTAAACTTTCTTCAATATATTCATAAATAGATTTTTCTCCAATTTCCACTGTTAATCCTTGTACTACATCCTTTAAAAAATAATTAATATCAAAAATTATTTTTTCATCTTCTAAACTGCGCACTCTATATAATTTATAAGCTTCTTTTCCAATAGCTAGATTGCTTTTTTTGCTTATTGCTTCATCTATAATAACTTCTTCAAATTTAGGTACCCTGGTACTAAATTTTTGCTTGCTACTTTCACTGGCTTCCTTAAAACTTACCAGGCCACCAAAAGAAAAATTAATAAAATCATTTTCTAAAACAAATACACCTTTTCCATGAAGACTATTAACAAGGCCTTCCTCTGCAAGCATCTCAAGTGCTTTTCTAACAGTTCCGCGACTTGCTCCAAACTCTTTACAAAAATCGTTTTCTGAAGGTAGCTTTTCTCCTGGTGTATAAATCCCTTTAACAATATTTTTTTTTATATTATCATATATATCTGTGTATAGTTTTTTCATTTCAATCCTCCATAAAGTTAAATCTTATAAAATTAATTATATCATAAAACCCCTCAAAATTAAGAGTGTTTTAATTATCACTAGGTTGTTTAATACTGTGTTATAATTTTAATAAACGCAATATTACACAGGAGATGATAAAACATGGATACAAACATGCTAATAAAACTACTACTACTATTAGTTCCAGCTGGTTTATTTATTTACTTTGATAAAAAATTATTAATTAGCAATAAAGTGCAAACAAAGCTTAAGATAACTAATTTTTTAGGATTATTTGCTTTTATAACAATATCTTTAGTACTTAGTGCAATAGTAGTCGGAACATTATCAATGATTTTGCGTATATCTAGTTCTTTTACCTATGGGATTCAATCCATGCTAATGGGAGTTCTTTTGGGGTTATTCTCAAATATACAGAAAATAGTTAGAAGAAAAAATAGGGCTTAGACCATTTTGTTGAAACAGCATGATTCTATTTTTGATAATTCAAATTAAAAATTGAGTATAAACAAAAAAAATACAGAAAAATTTATTTTTTATCAAGTAAACCCCTTTAGAAATATATAATTAATACGATAATATATACATAAATGTCATAAATTTAATGATGATAATAATGTAAGTAATTTAATATGTTATGCTAAAAAATCAAATATGAGGTGAATTAATATGTTATCTTTTAAAAAAACATTACCAATTAATGAACTGCAAGTAGGAATGGTTTCTGCTACAGATATAACCTTTCAAGGCAAAATATTACTAGGTAGCGGTATCGCTATTACAGACTCAATGTTAATTAATCTAAAGAAGAACTATATTATTGATGAGCTAGAGATTTATTTAGAGGATAATTCTAGCAAGTCTTTGAAACTTAAAACCGTAAAAGAACTTGAAAATACCTTTAATGAATTTTCTTCTAATTTAGAAAATATATTTGATAATATATCTACTTTAGAGACTCCTCAAATAACCGAAATAAGAACTTTTGCACAAAATATTCAACAAGAATTCACAGCAACAGGAATAGTCATTAGAAATATAATCTTCTATGGTAGTGGCAATGATTCAATTTATAGGCATAGCGTAAACGTAGCCGCTATTAGTTTTATACTAGGCAAATGGTTAGGGCTTGATGAAAAAGAACTGAGTTTATTAACCTATTCGGCAATATTACACGATTTTGGTAAACTGCAAATAAGTAAAGATATACTAAACAAAAAAGAAAATCTTACCCCTGATGAGTCTGATACTTTAAAGACACATCCCGTTGTAGGGTATCATTTTGTTAAACAGATTCCATATCTAGATCCTTCTGTGGGCCTTTCAGTACTGATGCACCATGAAAGAATGGACGGATCTGGGTACCCTCTACACGTTAGCAATGATAAAATACCAAAATTCGCTAAAATAATAGCTATTGCGGATGTATTTGACGAACTTAACTCTAACAGATATGTTAAAAAAATCAAAGGTCCACTGGAAGCTCTAAAAGTGATTCAAGATGAGAGTATTTTAGAACTTGAGCCCACATACTGCAATATGTTTTTAAATCACATAGTAACTTACTACATGGGTGAAAATGTACTGCTGAATGATAAACGTTCCTGCAAGATTATCCAAGTTCAAATAAATGATTTGACGAATCCTATTATGCTTGATGACAATGGATTCCTAGACTTAAAAAAAGAGAAAGATTTGTATGTTGAAACATTGGTAATCTAATAACCAATTTAAAGCCTATAGCTATATGCTATGTGAACATTTTTCAAAAATACATACCACATGAATGTCATAGATACATGATGTTCATGTGTATTTATTATTTAACAAATGTAATAGTAAATTGGAGTCCTACCCTCTCCTTTATCTTCTATTATAATTCTTGTATACAATTGATTTTCCTGAAGTTCCAAATTTATTGTTCCCCCTCCAGGAGTATGCTCTATGCCATTCTTAATAATATTAATAAGTGCTTCTTCAAGCCACAATCTATCATGCTTAAAACCTATTTCTCCATTTTCTTTAAAAATAATAAAAACCTTTCTCTCCAATGCATCTATTGCATCTTGCATTGTTTCATTTAAGCTTTGCTTCTCTTTCATAATTTCTATGGCTTTAGCATCTAATTTAGCTAACTTAAGTAAGTTTTTAATGAGCCAGTTCATCTTTTCTAGTTGGTTTTGGTTATTTAATAAAAATGCCACCCTTTTAGAGAAAAAATATAGATAGCATACTTTATATACCTTATCCACTGACTTCAGTGCTTTAATGTCATCCTCTATTTTATTATCTATAGTGGCCACTTGTGAGCTATGTGAGTTACCTGGTGGAACTGAGAAATAAATGTTTTTAAACTCATTAAGCTCTGATGATATATATATATTTATTTAAGTTTTTAGCAATATTACATATTTAACTAACTAATATAAAATACTAAGAAAATCAACAAAAACTGTATAATATAATCAGATAATTCTAAATTAAATGCTTTAACTTCACACAAAACTCACAATCATACTTTATAATTTAATGGAGGCGGTGTATATATGAATGAAAAAATACTTGTAATTGAAGATGATTTAGATATACAAGAAATTATACGTGAATTTTTGTGCGCAAGTGGATATGTTGTTGAAGTAGCTGAAGATGGATTAAAAGGTATTGATATATTTAATTCAAGTAAGTTTGATTTAGTGCTTCTGGATATAATGCTTCCTAAGATTGATGGCTTTGTTGTATGTGAAATCATTAGAAAAACATCTAAAATTCCAATTATAATGCTAACTGCATTAGAAGAGGAAGAAGATCAAATAAAAGGTTTCGAATTAGAGATAGATGATTATATAACCAAACCTTTTTCAGTTAATCTTTTAATTAAAAGAGTGGAAGCGGTAATTAGAAGAATAAATACTAATGGCGAAGAGTTAAAACTTAGCTTCGAAGATATTCTAATCGATACTACTTGCTTTAAGGTTTGGGTTGGTGGAAAAGATATAGAACTTACATCTAAAGAATTTGAAATTCTAAAGATATTTATTGAAAATAAAGGTAGAATTTTAACAAGAGAGATAATATTAAATCAGCTTTGGGGATATGACTTTTATGGCGATGCTAGAGTTATTGATACTCATATTAAAAATCTAAGGTGCAAACTAAAGATTGATTATATTAAGACAATTAGAGGTGTTGGCTATAAACTTGAAAAATAAAATGAAAAAAAGTATTACTTTTAAAATTTTTACAATCACATCTATATTGCTAATAGTATCAGCCATATGTATATATTTAATAATATACTTTATGTTACCAATTTATTATTATAATTATAAACTAAACAATGTAGAAACTGGACTAACGAAATTAGCTAGCACTGTACAAAGCCTTTCAATGGAAGAATCAAAGAAATATTTTGATGAATTTAATTTAAAATATACTGTTAGTTTGAATGTAGAAGATATGAAAGGAAATATAGTATATTCACCTTTAAATACTAGGTCACTTTATATGGGTGAAGATACTGATATACCAAAAGACTCCTTACCACTTCCAAACACAGTAATAGTGCGAGGAAGCAATACTTCTAACGAGGTTAGCAGTATTATTTCAAAACAGATAAAATTTTCAGATGATAATGAAATCTACACTATAAATGTTATCATTTCCTTGCAACCTATAAATGAAGCTTCAAAGGTTTTATTAAATTTAGTGCCCTTAATTGGAATTGTAGTCATTATTATATCAGTGGTAGGTTCCTTTATATATTCAAAGAAAATTACTAAGCCCTTAGTTGAAATAAATAAGAATGCGATACAGTTGGCAGCTTTAGATTTTGAAAAAAGCTGTGAGGTAAATAGTGAGGACGAAATAGGAGAAATTGCTTTAAGCTTAAATAAGTTAGCATCCAATTTGCAGCATACAATGGGTAAACTTAAAAATACTAATTTAAAACTTTTAGATGATATTGAAAAAGAACGGGAAATGGAAAGAAAAAGAAGAGAATTTACTGCTACAATTTCACATGAATTAAAAACTCCTATTACAATAATAAAAGGGCAACTTGAAGGTATGCTTGGAAATATAGGTATCTATAAGGATAGAGATAAATATATGAATAGATCCTTAGTAGTTTTGGATGATATGGAATCAATGGTTAGAGAAATACTTGAAATATCAAAATTAGAAGCTCATGGGTTTAAACCACAATACACTGAAATAAATCTATCCTACCTTGTTAACAATTGTCTTGAAAAACTCAGCTATCTTATAAGTCAAAAGGATATAAGTTTAAATTCAAAAATAGCTGAAGAACTATATATTCAGGGAGATGAAAAACTAATTAAAAAGGCCATATCTAATATTATTAATAACTCCATCACACATACAGAAAGAAATGAGAAGGTTCTTATAAATTTGTATGAGGATAATTATCTAATAGTATTAACTGTTGAAAATGGAGGTGTACATATAGACGAAGCGGAATTTGAAAATATCTTTGACCCTTTTTATCGTATAGAAAAATCTCGAAGCAGGAGTACTGGTGGCAGCGGATTAGGGTTATATATAGTAAAAAAAATACTAGAGGCCCATGCTTTAGAATATAAATTTACTAATACTCAATCAGGAGTTTGTTTTAAAATTATTTTTAACAGAAGCAATTAAGCTTCTGTTTTTTTGCGCCCTGAATGTTAGTACCCATTTATGACTTTCACCTACTTCATTCACGGTAAAAACATTTTAACTTCACCTTAACTACATAATTAAAAACTATAATAACATAAGAAAGATAAGAAAAAGAAGGAGGGTAACAAATGAATTTTATTAAAAGAGCAATACTAAGTGTTACTAAAAGGAAAAGTAAAACTGTACTACTAATTCTGATGTTTTGTGTTATAGGTAATATGGTGCTAGCTGGGTTAGCCATACAATCAGCTACTGCTAAAGTTGGTGTTCTTGCCAGACAAAAGCTTGGAGGTTCTGTATCTATTGACGTTGATAAGGAAAAGCTAAATGCTAAAAGCAAGGATGATAGTAGTGCTAGTCCAAGATTAAATATGAAGGATCTTGACAAACTAAAATCCTTAGAGCATGTTAAAGCATATAATTACTTAACGAACTCAATGGCTTTGGCAGAGAACTTTAAACCTATTAAAGAGAAAAATGAAAATGAAAATGAAAATGAGCCTAACCAAGAGTCAGGTATGGTGAAAATGGGTGATAATGGTGAACCAGAATTACAAAAGACACCAGATTTATTAATAGATGGTGCTTTATTTTCAAATCTTTATCCCGCGTTTACTGAAGGTAAAAATAAACTGGTTGAAGGACGACATTTAACACGTAGTGATGAAGGAAAAAATGTAACAATGATAAATAAAAAACTAGCAGATGCAAACAATTTAAAACTTGGAGATAAAATAAAAATAAAAGATACTGGAAAGGGAAAAGAAACTTTAGACTTAGAAATTGTAGGGTTATTTACAGATGATAAAACAGAACATACTCCTATGATGGATGTGTTTCCTTCTCTGACTCCTTCTAATACAATATATACACCTAATTCTGTAGCATCTTTAATGGATTCTTCATCTAAAGATACTTTTAACAAAGCTATTTATTTCTTGGATGATCCTATAAACATGGAAAATTTTAAAAAGGCTATAAAAAATTCTGGTATAGCACTAGATGATTTCAAAATAGATGCACAAGATTCGCTGTATAAACAGATGATGACACCTATTGAAAATGTTGGATCATTTTCAAAAACCATAGTTATTGTAGTCGCCATTGCTGGTACAGTAATTTTATCACTTTTAATAAATTTATCACTTAAGGACAGAAGATATGAAATTGGTGTATTGATGTCGCTTGGAGAAAGTAGATTTAGAATTATTGGTCAATTATTATTAGAACTAATAATTGTTGCTACTATAGCTTTTAGTATAGCTACATTTACCGGTAATAAGGTCTCGCAGAACGTAGGTAATACTTTATTACAAAATGAAATAAAGGCAAATGAAAAGGGAAAATCAGAATCCGAGTCAGCGATGATAGGCATGTATGCTAGCGGACCAGATATTGATGCTGATGCTATAGACAAAATAGATGTTAGCGTGAGTTCAAAAGATTTACAAAAATTATATCTAATGGGATTCATTGTAGTGATTTTAGCAACATCAGGTTCAGCAGTTTCAATACTTCGATTTAATCCAAAAACCATATTATCTAGAAATGATTAAGGAGGTTTTATAAAAATGAATACAATATTAGAATTTAAAAATGTGAGTTATCATTATCAGGATGGTTCAAAAAAAGCAACGATTTTAAAGCAAATAGATTTTAAATTTGAAAAAGGAAGTTTTTACACAATACTTGGCTCCTCTGGTTCAGGAAAAACTACATTTCTTGCTTTAGCTAGTGGCTTAGATACATCCAAAGCTGGAGAGATATTATATGAAAAAAAGAATATAACAAATATAGGGCTTACTAATTATAGAAATAAATATATTGGTATAGTATTTCAATCCTACAATTTAATACCTTATATGTCAGCTCTACAGAATGTTTTAACAGCAATGGAAATAACAAAGATTAAAATAGAAAATAAAAAACAAAAAGCTTATGATTTACTAGAAAAAATGGGTTTAACAAAAGATGAAGCCCGTAGAAACGTATTGAAGCTAAGTGGTGGACAGCAGCAGAGAGTAGCAATAGCACGCGCTCTTTCCTCAGAAGGAGATTTGATAATTGCAGATGAGCCAACTGGAAATCTTGATGCTGATATTGCAAGTGATATAGTAAATATATTTAAATCACTGGCTCATAAGGAAAATAAGTGTGTTATAGTCGTTACTCACTCTAGTGAAGTAGCCTCTCAATCGGATATTATACTTAGACTTAAAGGTGGTGTGTTAGTTAAATCTTAAGTTTTATTAGAGAATCCTTTTATATGAAATCCCCCCAACCTAAGAGGTTGGAGGGATTTCACTATTAGATACAGGCGATATTCATGTAAAAGCACTCCTAGCCTCTTCACTAATCTATGACTTTCACCTACTTGATTCATGTTAAAAACATTTTAACTTCACCTTAACTACATAATTAAAAACTATAATAACATAAGAAAGATAAGAAAAACAAGGAGGGTAACAAATGAATTTTATTAAAAGAGCAATACTAAGTGTTACTAAAAGGAAAAATAAAACTGTACTATTAATTCTGATGTTTTGCGTTATAGCTAATATGGTGTTAGCTGGATTAGCTATACAATCAGCTACTGCTAAAGTTGGTGATCTTGCTAGACAAAAACTTGGAGGATCTGTAGATATCTCTCCTGATTATGAAAAACAAGCAAAATCGCGAAAATCATCAGATAATCTACCTAAGCTACATATGAAGGATATAGATAAACTAAAATACTTAAAGCATGTTAAATCATATAATTATTTACAGTCAATAAATGTTATGGCCGAGAACTTTAAACCTGTTAAAGCTAAAAAAGATGACAATAAGGATACATTGCCTAAAGCTCAGCCTGATTTATCATTGAAAGCTACTTTATATTCAAATCTTCATCCTGATTTTACTGAAAGAAAAAGTAAACTGGTTGAAGGACGAAATTTAACAAGTAGCGATGAAGGAAAAAATGTAACAATACTAAATAAAAAACTAGCAGATGCAAATAATTTAAAGCTTGGAGATAAAATAAAAATAAAAGCTGAACAGGGAGAAGAAACTTTAGACTTAGAAATTGTAGGGTTATATACAGCTGATGAAACTAAATCTGATCCTAGGCTGGCTACTTTATTGGCTAAATATGCTTTTATGAATCCTTCTAATAAAATATATACACCTATTTCTGTAGCCTCATCCTTAGGTGATTCTTCATCTAAAGGTACTATTCAAAAAGCTACTTATTTCTTGGATGATCCTATAAACATTGAAAATTTTAAAACAGATGTAAAAAATTCGGGTATAGCACTAGATGATCTCAAAATAGATGCACAAGATTCGCTGTATAAAAAGATGATGAGACCTATTGAAAATGTTGGATCATTTTCAAAAACCATAGTTATTATAGTCGCCATTGCTGGTACAGTAATTTTATCACTTTTAATAAATTTATCACTTAAAGACAGAAGATATGAAATTGGTGTATTAATGTCTCTAGGAGAAAGTAGATTTAGAATTATTGGTCAATTATTATTAGAACTAATAATTGTTGCTACCATAGCTTTTAGTATAGCTACATTTACCGGTAATAAGGTATCGCAGAACGTAGGTAATACTTTATTACAAAATGAAATAAAGGCAAATGAAAAGAAAAAAACAGAATCACCATCAAAACCCGGATTAGTGATTAGTATGGATACGAGTAGTAGCGAACCATTGCCTGATGCTGATGATTATGCCATAGACAAAATAGATGTTAGCGTGAGTTCAAAAGATTTACAAAAATTATATCTAATGGGATTCATTATAGTGATTTTAGCAACATCTGGTTCAGCAGTTTCAATACTTCGATTTAATCCAAAAACCATATTATCTAGAAATGATTAAGGAGGCTTTATAAAAATGAGTACAATATTAGAATTTAAAAATGTGAGTTATCATTAGAAGTAGCCTCTCAATCGGATATTATACTTAGACTTAAAGGTGGTGTGTTAGTTAAAGCTTAAATTTTATCAGAGAATCCTTTTATGTGAAATACTCCCCACCTATGAGGATTAAATCGTCTCCTGCGGAGCTGCACCGCTTCGCAGAAGATAAATTAATAACTGGCATTCATATATATTCATCATTTAACAAATGTAATAACAAATCTAGTTCCTATATCTATCTTACTTCGTACTTCAATAATCCCATTATGCGCTTCAACTATTGATTTTGAAAGGGCAAGTCCTATTCCAATAGAATCACTTTTCTTTGAGGTCTTCCCTTTATAAAACCGCTTAAATACATTCGGTAAATCAGCCTCATTTATCCCTTCTCCTGTGTCTTCTATTATAATTCTTGTATACAAAGGGTTTTCCAAAAGTTCCAAATCTATGGTTCCACCGCAAAGCGTATGCTCTATTCCATTCTTAATAATATTAATAAGTGCTTCTTCAAGCCACAATCTATCATGCTGAAAAACTATCTCTTCTTTTTCTTTAAAAGTAATAACAACCTTAGCCTCAGATGCCTTGCTTTCTAGTGCATCTATTACATCTTGCACCGTTTCATTTAAGCTTTGCTTCTCTTTCACAATTTCTATGGCTTTAGCGTCTAATTTAGCAAGTTTAAGGATATTTTTTATAAGCCAGTTCATCTTATCTAGTTGGTTTTGATTATTCAATAAAAAATCCGCCCTTTGCTTTGGAGTCAACTGCTTTGTAATCATAATATCATTATATAAAATTACAGATGAAAGCGGAGTTTTTAGCTGATGAGATATATCTGATAACAAATCTACTAGAAATTGTTTTTCTCGCCTAAGATCATTTAAATTACTCCTAATGATTCCTCTCATAGAGTTAAAAGAAATTGCCAGTTTTGAAAAATCCCCTTCTTTATTTTCATTTAGAGCTATGTCATAATCCCCCTCAACTACCTTCTTTGCAGCAAAGGTTAATCTTCTTATCCTTTTATAGAAAAAACCATATTGAAAATAATTAAGTGTGAATAATATAGCAGCCATAATAATAAAAATAAAAATAATTGAATAGTTGTTTTTTATAATCGCCCTACTTACATAGGGGAATAGCTCATCTTCCAAACCTTCTGTTAACCCATATTGCTTTAAAAAAACACTTCCACGTGTAGCTTCTTCCTTAGAAACCTCCTTTGTAATAAGTGGTATAATCTCCTTTTCCATTTCAGGATTTTTTTCAACTACCCTTGCGCTAATTGCTCCTAAACTTTTTATATATTCAGCCTTTAAATTATCATTATGGGTTTTTAAACACAAAGCTGTAATAATTAAAAATAGTGTCATTAAAAACAAAAGAACTGCTGTGCTTATTTTAAGTTCAGAATTATTAAAATATCTTTTCATAGTAATCTACTCCTTATTCAGCACCGCAGGTGCTGCCATCACCTTAGGTGTTGCACATCCTTATTCCACTTATACCCTAGTCCACGTCTATTAACTATATACTGTGGTTCTCTTGGATCATCTTCTATTTTGTCTCTTATTCTCTTAATATAAACAGATAGTGTGTTTTCATCAAAAAAAGGATCTTCCCCTTCTAATAATTCACACAGTATCTCATCCCTCTTCATTAAAGCATTAGGATTATTGATAAATATTAATAAAAGCTTATATTCTTGTGCTGTAAGATTTATAATATCACCATTTTTTCGAACTGTTCCTTTTATATTATCAACAAGTATATTTTCACTTTTCAGCATGTTTCCTGATGATATATTTTTAGAATTACGCCTTATAGCTGCCTTTATTCTTGATATAAGTTCTCTAACCCGAAAAGGCTTTGTTATATAATCGTCTCCACCTATTTCAAGACCTTGAACTACATTAACCTCATCATCACAGGCTGTTAAAAATATTATAGGCACATCACTTTTGGTTCTTATGTACTTACATAATTCATATCCGTTGCCATCAGGCAGGTTAACATCTAATAAAACTAAATCGAACATCTCCACTTGAAATAATTTTTTCCCACCTTCTACTGTTGGGGTTCTAGAAACTTCGTATCCCCCATCTTTTAGAGAAAACTCTATGCCAAGGGCCAATGATTCATCATCTTCAACCAATAATAATCTATCCATAATTTTCACCTCATTTTTAATATTGTAAACAATTAATACCTTAATAATACCTCACTTGTTCGTTAAGTTAAAGGGAACCACAGCGTAAATTAGAAAAGAGAAGATCATTATTAATAATCTTCTCTAACTGCTTGAATTGAATTTTCTTTTTTGTTCCTTGAAAGTCTTGGTAACACTGAAATATACCTGGCATTTTCTATTCCTATTTATTGAGACCAAAGGTGAACTGTTGCCTGGATAATTTACATTTCCAAATCATTTCTCCTTTAATTTTCTACAATTGCATAATTTATATCTATTTTTTTTACTTCTGATAATTTATTATTAACTTTTGCTTTATCTTTCTCACTTTTACAATCCATAGTTCCTTTTTTAAATCTAATAAGACACACATTTGTTTCTAATCCGCCTATAATTTTATAAGTATCATTATCCGTTATAATTATTGTGCCTTTTTCTTGTGGGTAATAACCTATCCATGAATAATTTCCATATTTTAAGGATATATCTACTCCTTTAATATTTAACTTTTGCATTGTTTTAGTACCTCCTAAAATAATACTTTGCTTATCATCAATATTCGGTATATCTGTAAGTAAATTTGTGTCTATTTTTCCATTATTTTCATCACTTTTTCTAATACGAAATAATTGATCTTTTAACATAGCTTTTGCCGTCTCTTTAGTCATTATTAAATATTTATCAGTAACTATCACGGTTTCCCCGTCAACAACAACAGGCGGATTATCTTTAGTTACAAGTTTGTATTTATAATCTTTTGTATATTTAGTATTGTCTTTATAAGCATCCTTTGCTTTGCTAATACTTTGATTTTCTCCACTTATTATAATTGCATTGAAAGGATAGCTTTCTCCTTTTAAATAAAGTTTTACCTTTTGTGCTGCAAAAACAACTACAACAACTACTATAATAGTAGCAACAACCCCTATAATCCATTTGTTTATTTTTTTCATAAATATAATCTCCTCTATTCCATGAATTTATTTTTTGTGTAATATAATATTATTAATAATCTTCTCTAACTGCTTGGATTAAATTTTCTTTTTTAATTCTTGATAGTGGTGATAGTACTGAAATATACCCTATTACTATAGACGCAACTGCCGCAATAGCTATTGCCTCCCAAGGCATTTTCCATCCCATCTCTCTAACTGAACCCATTGATTTAAACATCATAAAGGATATGCCACAGCCAATTATAGAGCCATATATAGCACCAACGATGCCATAAAGAAGTCCTTCTAGCACAATCATTTTCTTTAAACCCTTTTGAGTTAGCCCTATGGATTTTAATGTAGCAAACTCTCTTTTTCTGAGAATAATATTTGTTGTTAATGTATTTATAATATTAACACTTCCTATTAATGAAACCACTAGTACAAATCCATACAATAATATTTTCACCATTAATATTGAAGATTTTTCTTTTCTATTATTATCTATATTATTTATTACCGTTAGTGAATTATTTGATTTTATGGCAGCTTCTATTGCTATTTTCGCTGCATCTTCATTTTTTACATCTTTAAGAACTATGTTTAAGTTTGTAGGTTTAATCTCCTTAATATCTATTAATTTCTTTCCCATTTCTTCTGATGTGATTATTTTCAATCCATTTTGAGATCCGGAATAATCAAAAGTTTCACTCTCAAGAATTGCCATAACCTTTACTTTATTAACTTTGCCCTTGCCAAATTCAACCTTTGCTTTATTAGATTCACCCTGTTTAAAAGCATCATGTTGAAGGTCTATTTCATCTCCTACTTTTATATCCGCTATTGGTCCAACATACGTTTTCTTTGTATTTTCATTATGTACTCTATTTTTGTTAATTAAGATTACTCCATTTTCAGTATTTAGTTTTTCTATATCAATATTTCCTGACTTTAGATATTTTTTAGAAGCTTCTAGTGAATCCACATCATAAATCATAATAGAACTTTCCATAAGGGTTTTCTCCACTCCATCTAAAGTCCCTTTTATATATATGTTTTTCATATCTTGAATTTCCTTAACTTCACTGTTTTTGCTTATTGTCATATCGAAAAAATATTGATTGAATACTCTATATACCTTATCAACTGACTTAAGTGCTTTAATATCATCTTCTATTTTACTATTTATGAAGTTTTCTTTTCCATCTCCACTACTTTTCACAACTGTAAAGTGAATGTTTTTTGATTCATTAAGATTTGATGATATATTAAGTGACATATCCATGAAGGATTTAAAAGTGACAAATAACACCACACTTATTACTATTGAAAAAACAGTTATTCTATATCTTTTTCTATTTCTCTTAATATTTTTAGCAGCCAGTGCTCCTTCAAATCCAAATATTCTTTGAATAACTCTGTTCTTTCTTCTTTTTATTTTTTCCTTTGTTATAGAAGTTCGACCACTTATAGCATTTAATGGTGAAATCCTACCTGCAAAATATGCTGGCACAAGTGCTGATAGGTATATTGCTGTAAGCCCTACTGCTGCGCTTATGTATAAAACTATATGTGATATAAAAATTTTCATAGGCATAACTGAATCTGCACCAATTAATTTAAATGCAATACTTATTCCATGTATAGCTATAATACTGCATATGAGTCCTAGTGGAATAGCAATTACTGAAAGTATTGTTGCTTCTCTTAGGACAATCTTTCTTATTTGCCTTGGAGTAGTTCCCACTGCTCTTAAAAGTCCAAACTGTTTAATTCGCTCTACAACACTTATTTGAAATGAATTATATATTACGGCTATTGTTGATATTAAAACTATTCCAATAATTATTGCTAATGTTACATATAATCCTCCAAGGCTTGAACTAGAATCACCTGCTCCCTGCATTTGTAATAAATAACTGTTCTCCGTAACGGTATCTTTCGCGCCTAGCTGCTTTAATTCATTCACGGCAGTTTTTAAGTTTGCTTTTGAGCTTATTTCTACAAGTAACTGTGCATTTTGCTTGTTAATATTATTATTTTTAGATAAAATTAATCCATTACCATTTAACTGATTTTGCACATTATCCTCCAGCATTCCTACAAGAGTGTATTCTTTGTTGTCAACCTTAATTTTATTTCCTACTTTAGCATCCTTATCAATATGTGATAAGGCCCACTTTTCCATTGCTACTTCATTTTGATTTTCTGGCAATCTACCTGTTTTTGCTTTATAAGGAAAAAGTTCTAAAGCCTTATCTGTTGCTGTTATTACGTTAACAAGTAATTTATCACCTATCTTTATTTCTTTACCTATATTATATAATCCAGACCTGGCTACTTTTGGATTATTAACTATTTTAGATATTAACTTTTCATTGGTTTTTTGAAATGCTAAATGATAAGCACCTCCACTGTTTATGGCATTCTCTATCTGTGAAACCTGCATTTCTTTAAAGAAGAGTCCTATTGTAGATATAAGTGCAACTGATAACATTATTCCAATAATTGCAAGTGTGGTTCTCTTCTTATTTTTCTTTAAATATTTCCCTGTAAGCTGTTTATAACTAGTTATCATCTCTTTTCCTCCTCTAGTTTACTTTTAAGTTTTTGTCCGAAGTTATTTCACCATCTTCAATAGTAATAACTCTATCTGCCATATTTGCTATATTAACGTCATGAGTAATAAGTATTAATGTTTGATCATATTTTTTAGCCGTAAATTTTAATAATTCCATAACATCTTTTGAATTTTTAGTATCAAGATTTCCTGTTGGTTCATCTGCAAGTATTATTGACGGCTTATTAAACACCGCTCTACCAATTGATACCCTTTGCTGTTGACCACCTGATAATTCTGATGGAAGATGATTTTTTCGTGAGCTAAGTCCTAATACCTTAATAAGCTCTTCCAAATAAATTTTATCCACCTTATCATTATCAAGAAGTGCTGGCAGTGCTATATTTTCTTCTACATCTAAAATAGGTAGTAGGTTATAAAACTGAAATACAAAACCTATTTTTCTTCTTCTAAACACTGCAAGTTTTTCTTCTTTATAATCATAAATACTTTCTCCATCAATAACTACATTCCCAGATGTTGGTCTATCCAGTCCTCCCAGTAAATGAAGAAGTGTACTTTTTCCTGAACCTGATGCTCCCACAATTGCTACAAACTCACCTTTAGCAATTGATAAATTTATATTTTTAAGTGCCTCCACCTTGTTTTCACCTTTACCATAAGTTTTATTTAAATTTTCAACCTTTAAAATTTCCATTTATATCTCTCCCTTTTTTTGTTTCTCGTTTTCTCATCACTATATACATATTATACTTCTCGCAGCCTTCACATTCCATGTCGCTCAGCTTACAAAACAAAAGGTTATCTTACAGAGTTGTAAGTTAAGCCGCGATATTTTCCTAAGTCGTCACAAGTAAAAACGCCACAAACTTTTATTGTTTGTGACGTCTAATTAGAATATTCCGAATTAATTTTCGTAAGTAGCTTCTTAAATCTATTTAATGCTATTAGCTTTATAAAATGATAAAACAAATAAAATGGATAAAATAAAAGAAATTTTATTGCCAATTAAATTATTAGGATATATGATAATAAAAATGTTTACAGTATTGTATATAACAACAATAATAAATGTTATTACAATATATATATTGTTAATCCTTTTTCTAAATATAGCTATAAGTAAGAGTATAGCTATATTTAATGATAATAATGTATATTTATATAATATTAAACTTATCATATTATATAAATAAAAGCTATTTAAGACAAAAGTAATAGTAACCAAACATAGTAAATAGATAGCATACTTATTTTTAATAATCTTTTTCATATTCATAATATCATCCTTTCTGTTTCATAGTATTTCGCACTTAAATACAGTTGCGACGTTAAATTCTAAGATTACGAAGTAACTTCATCTCTCATATATTGCGAACGAAAAGAATATTTTTTATTCTTTTAAAGACTTTAAAAAGTATAATGTTAAATCATCATCATTTTCACATTTTGTATACGGTACTAATTGCTTTCCGTTATACCAAACTCCTGTCCCATCTGGAATATATCCCCGTTTTACATACATTCTCTGAGCAGAACCATATCCATTATGAAGACCCACTGAAAGAGAAACATAATCACTTTTCTCTTTTGCGAGATTCTCTGCAACATCCATAATCCTGCTGCCGATACCTCTCTTTTGATATTTAATAAGAACATTAAAGTCAACAATTTCAGGTATGTTCTTATCTGCAAAAGGTCCAACTTTAGCATAAGGAAGCAATGTAACATAGCCAGCAACATCACCACCTATTTCTGCAACAATAACTAATTTTTCTTTGTTTTCTTGCTGATTGTAATATTCACTAAATAATTCGTTTGATTTATGCCAGCCTTGTTCTGCGAAACCATCAACAAATTTTTTTATGTCACTTTTCATCATTGAGCGTAAAGCCAAATTATCATTATTATAATAAATCATCTTAATCCCCCTTGAAATTTAAAATTAAATCACTAAGCGTTACTACGCAATTTGAATAGGTTTGGATTCAGAATGCGAATTAACTTAGATTACGCATATTGTATTTCTAAAGCTGTTTTCCACGCATTATAAAAATCATTGATAGATTGGTAACGTTGACTTTTATCATTATTTGTAGCTTTTTTTGCTACCAAAAATAACTTTTCTGAAGCTTTCCATTGCTCAATATTATG
>NZ_JBOITL010000029.1:0-132252 GCF_050717515.1 Clostridium sp.
ATTTACATTACCCCAGTATTAGTATTGCCCAAAAAATAAAAAATTAGTACAGGAGTAAATTCCCATACTAATTTCTAGTTAGATATACACTTCTAAAGTCATTTACACAAATCTATAAACATTCTCGGTTGAAATTATTATTATAGTGTTTCTTTTGTTATTGCTCAATTGAATCACCTCCTTTTTCCTCTTTACTCCATAATATTTTACAAGTGTTTACTAAATTATAGTTTATTTATACAATAAAAATAACATAAATTTCACCATCCATTTTTCTAAAGGTAGTTTGGTGCTTGATAATGCAGATTTTGTAACTCTAAATCCGAAAAAGTTTTTATATCTTCTTTCAAAATACCAACACTTGGCATATAATAACCTTAAAAATGTATTTATTGCCTTATTATAACACATGCCGCAAAAATATATACAATATCACTATTTATGTCTAACATATCCTAAAATTAAAACGTTAGCGCATATATATATATATGAATGCAATATATTAACTAATGATTTTTCGATAATATTTCAATAATATGGTATAATACTATTAGGGCACAGGCCCCTTAGGCAAAGTATGATATAGGTATGGTGATGATGATGACAATGCTGGGAAAAATAATATATGGTGCTGGAAAACTAGTTGGGAATACTGCTGAGTATAGCATTGAGCTAACGGGTAATGTTGTAGCTAATATAGTAGGGCTTTCAGGTAAGAAGAAGTTGGCTTTAAACACTAAAAAATATAGTACAGTAGTTGGTGGTGTAGTAGGTAAAACTGCAAAAATAGCAGCAGCAATAACTGCGGTTGTAGCAGATACAACTGTTAATGCAACTGTAAATACTGCAAAATATATTGCTGAAAATGCTGTACAAACAAATATACGTATTTATGGGCAATCAGAAAAATTTTATGATGAAGATAAATATATTGAGGTTGAATATAAAACATTGGAATAAAAATGAGTATAGTCTAAAAGACACTATAGTAATATTAATTATATAAATTTAATAATATTGCTTTGCAAATGTATATTTTAGTGATATAATTTTCATTGAGAGTAAATATGAATTATGGCTAAGAGAAATGAGAGCCACACTAACAAGTCTGTTTAACGATAGATTTATTAAGTGTGGTTTTTTGTGTTTATATTTCTTGGATTTAAATTATCGTAAATAAAGAATTAGTTTGTATTGCTTGGTCAAAAGGGTGTAGAATTATTTTAATAAAGTATGGATAGGATATAAAAAATATAATAGGGGGCTGGGGTTATGAAAGCAGAAAATTTTAAGATTAAGGACAAGGGTGACTTAGAGATATTCGTATACAAATGGCTACCTGATGAGAATATAAAAGTTAAAGGGGTAGTTCAGATAGCCCATGGAATGGCAGAAACGGCGGCTAGGTACGAAGGTTTTGCAAGGGCTTTAACAAATGATGGATTTATAGTTTATGCGAATGACCATAGAGGACATGGGAAAACGGCAGGTCAAGTTTCCAAACTAGGAGACTTAGGTGAAGATGGATTTAACTCAATGGTGGAAAATATGCATGGACTAAATGAAAGAATTAGAGAAGAAAATAACAATTTGCCTATGTTTTTATTTGGTCACAGTATGGGATCTTTCTTAACACAAAGATATATTTGTTTATATGGAGGGGACTTAAAGGGTGCAATTATTTCAGGATCTTGTGGCAAGCAGGGAATTACTGTAGATATTGCAAGACTTATAGCAAAGAGAGAGATTAAGAAAATTGGAAGAATAGGCAAAAGTAATAAATTAGATAAATTATCTTTTGGAAATTATAATAATTCTTTTAAGCCAAATAGAACAGCCTTTGATTGGTTAAGTAGGGATAACAAACAAGTGGATAAATATATAGGTGATCCTTTCTGTGGGACTGTTTTTACAGCAGGATTTTTCTATGATTTTCTAGGTGGACTTAAGAGTATAGCTGACCCAAGGGAAATTAAAAATGTTCCTAAAAACTTACCTATTTATATTTTCTCAGGCGATAAAGATCCCGTAGGAAAGAATGGCAAGGGTGTTTTAAAATTGGTTAACACTTATAAAGAACATGGAATGGTGGATTTAACTTATAAGCTTTATAAAGATGGAAGACATGAGATGCTTAATGAGATTAATAAGGAAGAAGTAATTGAGGATGTAATAAAATGGCTTAACGCATCTATAAATAAAATAAATTAAGAATTACTAAGGCGCAGGGAAGCATTTTACACAATATATCCTTTTGTTAGCATAATCTAAGAAAAAATACTTATGTATAAAATTATCATTTTTTTATATTAAAGAAATTTATAATTCTATTAATAGTAGAAAGATATTAAAGAGGCTTATCACATCATCACAAGTGGTAAGCCATTAAATCCCTTGAAATATTACTTAGGTTTATATTGTTTCATCTTTTGATATTTTCGATCCACATAATGAGTATGGAGTAGCTCATGAGCTTTTTCACCATAAGGTTCCCCTAAAAATTCACTATAGAGCTTTTGAATATAGGGGTTTTCATGGGATTTTTTTATGACTTTATTGTCGTCTTCACTGTAAATAGCTTCTATTCTCTTTTTAAGTATATCACTATTACCGTAAATATATGGTTGACCACCCCCACCAATGCAACCACCTGGGCAGGCCATAATTTCGATTATGTGGTAAGTAGATTCACCACTTTTTATAGATTCAAGTAGTTTTCTGGCATTGCCTAGTCCGTTAGTAACTGCTACATTTACATCTGTGTCATTTATTTTAAGAGTTGCTTTTTTAGAGCCTTCCAGTCCTCGTATAGAGTGGAATTGTAATGCTGGACCAGTTTCACCTGTGATCCACTCATAAGCAGTACGCACAGCAGCTTCTAAAACCCCACCGGAAGCTCCAAAGATAACTCCAGCACCTGTGGATTCTCCTAGTGGATTGTCAAAATCATCATCCTCAAGAGAATTAAAGTCAATACCAGCCTCTTTAATCATTTTTGCCAGTTCCCTAGTGGTTATTACAATATCTACATCTCTTAAATTATCGTGTTTTAGTTCATCTCTTGCAGCTTCATATTTCTTGGCAAGGCATGGCATAACAGATACTACTATCATTTTTTTAGGATCTATATTCATTTTCTGCGCAAAATAGGTTTTAGCTATAACGCCAAACATTTCATGGGGAGATTTGCAAGTGGATGGAATATCAAGCATGTCGGGGTAGTCATGTTCTAACATATTTATCCAAGCAGGGCAGCAACTTGTAAGTATAGGTAAGGTACCACCATGTTCTAATCTATGTACAAATTCACTAGCTTCCTCCATTATAGTTAAATCAGCTGCAAAGTCTGTATCAAAAACATAATCAAATCCTAAGGCACGTAGAGCAGATACCATCTTACCAGTTACTAGGGTGCCAGGTTCTAAACCAAATTCTTCTCCAAGAGCAGCTCTTATGGCTGGTGCAGTTTGAACTACAACAATTTTATCCTTAGTATTTATAGCATCCCATACATTGGTAGTGAAGTTTACTTCTGTTAAAGCTGCAGTTGGACATACTGCAACGCACTGACCGCAGAAAGTACAGTTTGTTTCAGCTATAGGTGCATTAAAAGCAGGGGCTACATTGGTTATAAAGCCTCTATTAATTCCAGATAATACCCTGCAGGTCTGGACTTCATTACACATAGTTTCACAACGCCGGCACAAAACACATTTATCTAAGTTTCTTATAATAGAGTAACTTGAATTATCTATTGGATAATGAGACATTTTACCTTCATATCTAATTTCACGAATATCTAGTTCACCTGCTAGTGATTGAAGTTCACAGTGAAGATTTTTTTCGCATAATAAGCATTCTTTAGGATGATTAGAAAGATAGAGTTCAACTATTGTTCTACGTGCTTTTATAGCCCTTATAGAATTAGTTTTTATAACCATTCCGCTGGAAACAGGAGTGGAACAAGCAGGAGCTAAATTTCTGCGTCCTTCTACCTCTACCACACATACTCTGCAGGAACCAGGATCATTTATAGTTTTGTCATCATGAAGCTTAAAATGACATAAGGTAGGTATACGGATATTAAGACTTTTGGCAGCATCTAAAATAGAAGAGCCCTCTGCTACTTCAATTTTTTTATCATTTATAGTTAGAGTTACTAAATTCAAAGTTTTCACCTCTCTTGTGTTTTATTTTCTGATTATGGCATCTACTGGGCATGCCTCATAGCATGAACCACATTTAATGCATCTATCTTGATCAATAACATGTAGCTCTTTAACTTTTCCATGTATACAGGTAACGGGACAAATTTTAGCACAACGAGTGCAGCCTATACACTTGTCTGTTATTTCATACATTAATAAGTCTTTACATACTCCAGCAGGACAGTGTTTATCCCTTATATGAGCATTAAATTCCTCTTCAAAATACCTTAAATTACTAAGAATAGGATTTGGAGATGTTTGACCAAGACCGCAAAGAGAAGTATCTTTGATAATTTGACCAAGCTCCTTTAAATTAGCGATATCTTGCTCCGTAGCCTTACCTTTTGTTATTTTATCTACTATTTCGTATAATCTAGTATTTCCTATTCTACAAGGAGTACATTTACCACAGGATTCTTCTAAAGTGAATTGAAGATAGAATTTTGCAATATCTACCATGCAATTATCTTCATCCATTACAATCATCCCACCAGAACCCATCATGGAACCTATTGAATTTAGTGATTCATAGTCTATTGGTGTATCGAGTAGAGAAGCTGGAATGCATCCACCAGAAGGTCCACCAGTTTGAACTGCTTTGAATTCACGTCCATTTTTAATTCCGCCACCGATATCATATATAATTTCCCGGAGTGTAGTTCCCATTGGGACTTCAACCAGGCCCACATTGTTAATTTTGCCTGCAAGAGCAAAAACTTTAGTTCCTTTAGAGGTTTGTGTTCCTATAGAGCTGAACCATTTTGCGCCTTTATTAATAATTGCTGGTATGCAAGCGAAGGTTTCTACATTATTAACACTGGTAGGTTTATCCCAAAGACCGCTTTGCGCAGGGAAAGGGGGTTTATTTGTAGGTTCTCCACGATAGCCTTCAATGGATTTTATAAGTGCAGTTTCTTCTCCACAAACAAAGGCACCGGCACCATATTTTAATTTTACATCGAAGCTAAAGTTAGTTCCTAAAATATTGTTGCCCAAAACACCGCACTGGCGAGCCTGAACAATAGCTATTTTAAGCCTATCAATGGCGAGTGGATACTCAGCTCTTATATATATAAAACCTAGGGAGGCACCAATTGCGTATCCAGCAATAGCCATAGCTTCTAGCACACTGTGAGGATCGCCTTCTAGTATAGAACGATCCATAAAAGCTCCAGGGTCTCCTTCATCTGCATTACATATAATATATTTTTGATCTGCTTCATATTTCTTGGCGAAAGACCATTTTTTGCCTGTAGGGAAACCACCGCCGCCACGTCCTCGAAGTCCAGAATCAGAAATTAGGCTTATAATATCATCTTGGGACATGCTAGTAATAACTCTGCCCAGGGCCATATAACCTTTTTGCGCGATAGATTCTTTTATATCTTCTGGATTTATAAGACCACAGTTTCTAAGTGCAATTCTGTGCTGCTTTTTATAAAAGGATATTTCATCTTGCCTCTTAACCTTTTGTTTTAAAGTTGGCTCTTCGTATAATAACCTTTCAATTACATTACCTTTAAGCAAATGCTGCTGTACTATTTCCTTCGTATCTTCTGGTTTTACTTCAACATAAAATACATTATCAGGAACTATTTTTACAATAGGACCTTTTTCACAAAAGCCAAAGCAACCTGTTACATGTGCGGTTACTTCAAGCTCTAATCCAACCTCCTTAATTTCTGTGTTTAAGTTATCAATAATAAGGGCGCTATCAGCAGACCTACAACCGGTTCCACCGCAAACTAATATTTCACGCTTACATCTAGTATGTTCTACAATTAACTCTTCCATATGAGAGCATTTTCTAAGTTCCAGTAGTTTCTTAAAATCCTCATGAGCTTTAGAAAGATCTTTAAAAGAATTTATTTTATTCAAGGGCAAATCCTCCTCGCTGTTTTCTGTGGGTAGATAACAGTTCTTAATCGCTATCTCCTTATTATTCTGAGTACTCTTCTAAGATTTTAATTACATCATTAGTTTTAAAATGACCGTAAACTTTACCGTTAACAGTTACTACGGGAGCCAAGCCACAGGCCCCTATACATCGAAGGGTCTCAATGGTATATTTTTTATCAGGGGTAGTTTCACCAGCAGATATATTAAGTCTTCTTTCAAATTCACCTAAAATATCAGCAGCCCCTCGTACAAAGCAAGCAGTTCCAGTGCATACATTTATAACATATTTCCCCCTAGGCACTGTAGTGAAGTATGAGTAAAAAGTTACAACCCCATACACTGAAGCTGTAGGAATATGTAGTTTTTCCCCAATGAAATCCTGAACTTCGTTAGGGAGATAGCCAAATATGTGTTGTGCTTTGTGTAAGACTTCAATTAAAGAACTACGGTCATTAGGTACAGTGTTAATAAAATTCTCTAGTTGTTTGAATTTTTCATTAGGCAAGTTTTCTAAGCACACTATAAGACCTCCTTGTTATTCTCCTGTGTATAAATTGCGTTACATCTAGATATATTTTATACATCAATTTTTTAGAGTGGATATAATTTAATAGTATTTCCAATTTTAAAAGAGATATCCTATGTACGCATTTTACGCGATATATACTTTTGTTAGCATAATCTAAGAAAAAAACCTAATTTTAATAGTTTTAGCAGTTCTTAGTGCAAGTAACGAAGTGAAAAATTTTTATTATATAGGAAACAGCTTGCGGAAGTGGCCGTGGATAACATCTATAGGGTAGAGCTTGTCACTTTTGCCACTTGCCACGTGGGTGGCACTACTCTCCTCCCTTTTGTGCCAGTAAATACAATTATAAAATAATTCCTATCAATTAACAGAGAAAACCTTTGCAAAACCACGGCATTCGATATAAAATATAATTAACAGCATATAATTATTTCAGTTATTTATATGTTAAAAAACCCATTTAAAAATAATGTGGTTAAAATAATTTAAATGGATGGTGTTATAATGAACAACATTTTAGAAATTATTAAAAATGGGACCCTAACCTATGAGCAAAAGGTACTAACTCTTGCACGAGCTGCGGAAGATAGTATAGATGTTTTAAATATTGAAAAAGATACTCAGAAACTTAGAGGTGAGGGAATAATCTGTGATCTTTTTGAAGGACATGCACCTTATAGGCCTAGGTATATAGTACCTAATTACGAGAAATTCATGAAAAATGGAAGTGAGTTTTTAGGCCTGACGCCACCTTTGGATATTTGGGAGGCTACAAATAGTTTATTAATATTATATAATCATGTACCCTCAATTTCTTCATTCCCAGTATATATAGGGAATATTGATTATCTTTTGGAACCCTTTGTGGTTAATGAAGAAGAAGCTTTTCATGCTATAAAATTATTTTTAACACATATAGATAGAACTATAACAGATTCATTTTGCCATGCAAATATAGGACCAAAAGATACTAAAGCAGGAAGATTAATATTAAGGGCAGAAAGAGAACTACAAAATGCAATTCCTAACTTAACTTTAAAATACAGCACAGAAGATACCTCAGATGAGTTTGCTATTGATGCAATTAACACTGCACTAATAACTGCAAAACCAAGCTTTGCTAATCATGAAATGTTTTCAAGGGAATTTGATAACAACTACGCTATAGCTAGTTGTTATAATGGATTAACAATAGGTGGGGGAAGTTATACACTTTCTAGGTTGAATTTAGCGAGCCTGGCTAAAAAAGCAGAAAATGAAGATGAATTTATAAATGTTATATTGCCGGATGCAGTAGAGAAAATGGCTGGGTATATGAAGGAAAGAATTAGATTTTTAGTAGAGGAAAGCGGATTCTTTGAAACTAATTTCCTTGTAAATGAAGGATTAATCCATAAAGATAATTTCACAGCTATGTTTGGCATGTTTGGACTAGCTGAATGTGTGAATTACTTTATTGACGCATCTAAACTAGAAAATAGATTTGGACATGGCGAAATAGCCAATAATTTAGGTTATAAGATTATTGAAAAGCTAGAAACTGAGGTTAATAAATATAATGACCCTCATTGCAGTATATCTAAAGGAAAATATTTATTACATGCTCAAGTGGGTATTGATTCTGATATGGGGATAAGTCCAGGGTGTAGGATTCCTATTGGAGATGAACCTGACCTTCCTCAGCATATAGTTGAAGCGGCTAAATTCCATAAGTTTTTTCCTTCAGGAATTGGTGATATATTTAATTTTGATAGTACAGTTAAAAGTAATCCGAAGTATGTTCTAGATATTATCAAAGGCGCTTTTAAAAAGCAAATGAGATATTTTTCAGCATATTCTACAGATTGTGATGTAATAAGAATTACGGGATACCTTGTAAAAAGATCAGAAATTGAAAAGCTACAAAAGGGACAGCAGGTTCTGCAGGATACAGTAACACTCGGACTTGGAGCAGTTTTGAATCAAAAGGTATTAGACCGAAAGATAAGAAAAAATGATTAAGGGACTAGTTAATCGAATTATTCCCTTTAGCTCCGTGGATGGACCAGGGAATAGAACTGCTATATTTTTGCAAGGGTGTAATTTTAACTGCTCCTATTGTCACAACCCAGAGACTATAAATGTTTGTATTAGCTGCGGGGAATGTGTGAGTGCTTGCCATTATAGTGCATTAGAGTTTAAGGCTCCTAATGTAGTATGGGATAAAACAGTTTGCAGTAAATGTGATGAATGTTTGAAGGCTTGCAAAAGAAACAGTTCGCCTAAAGCACAAAGCATGACTGTAGAAGAAGTTGTGGGGGAAATAGAGAAGAATAAATTTTTCATCTCTGGAATTACTGTCTCAGGTGGCGAGTGTACCCTACAAAGCGAGTTTTTAACAAACCTATTTAGGGAAGTTAAAAAGATGGGGTTAACATGTTTTGTGGATACTAATGGTTCGGTACCACTATGGGAACATAAAGAGCTAGTGGATGTTATGGATATGGCAATGGTAGATATAAAATCCTATAATAATGAGGAACATAAGGAACTTACAGGTATGGGAAACGCTACTGTCATAGAAAATGTAAAATATTTAGCTAAGTTAAATAAAATATTTGAAATTAGAACGGTTATTGTTCCAGAAGTTTTAGATAATTTTAATAATGTAGATAAAATCAGCAAGCTTATTGCAATCTTAAATCCGAATATAAGATACAAACTTATAAAATATAGGCAAATTGGTGTTCGACGGGATAAGATAAACAGTTATACACCTAATGATAAACTCATGAAGGAATTAGGTGAAATAGCGGCGCATAATGGGTGCAAAAATATAGTTGTAGTATAGTTTATATTTAGGCATAAAAAACCAACAAGTCAGTATGTTAATTTGTATATTGGAATATAATACTATAAACCTCACAAAATGTGAGGTTTTTTAGATTGTAGAATTTTTGTAAGTTATATGATAGTATAGATATAATATGTTATCTGCTAATGTAAGTTAGTGGATCTTAAATTTATAAAATGAAAGAAGGAAATTATAGTGAGTGAAGTTAAAAAGCTTAAGACAAGAGACGAAATTAATAGTACGTATAAGTGGAAAGTTGATAAGATGTACGAGAATTCTGTGGCGTGGGAAGAAGATTTTGAAATATTAAAATCTAAAGCCCCAGAAATGAAAAGGTTTTCGGGAAAACTAGTGAGAGCAGAAGATTTATTAGCATTTTTAGAAAGTAATGTAGAGATTGGAAGACTTTTAGAAAAATTGCTTGTGTATGCTCATTTAAGAGGGGACGAAGATACAGCTAAAGCAGAGTTCCAAATTCTTAAGAGTAAGATTGATGCTTACAGCGCAGAAGTTTCTAGTGTCACAGCATTTTTTGTTCCTGAATTATTATCATTACCAGAGGGAGCTATAGATGAGGCGATTAAAAGACTTCCAGCACTTAAACTCTATGAATTCTATTTGAAAGATATTTTAGAGCAAAAGCCTCATATTTTAAGTGCAGAGGGAGAAAAGCTTTTAGCTTCTGTTTCCGATTGTTTAAATGCACCAGGAAATATATTTGGAATGCTTACAAATGCAGATATGACGTTTCCAAGTATAAAAGATGAAAGTGGTAATGAAGTTGAATTAACAGAAGGAAACTATAGTACTTTTATAAAATCAAAGGATAGAAGAGTAAGAAAAGATGCTTTCGATGCACTATTTGGAACCTATAGTGGATTTAAAAATACTTTAACAACCTCTTTAACATCTTCAATAAAGAATTTTATATTTAATGCAAAAACAAGGAATTATACCTGCGCATTAGAAAGTTCTTTAAAGCCAAATAACATCCCGGTAGAGGTTTACCACAATGTGGTGGATACCATAAATAACAATTTATCATCGCTTCATAAATACGTAAGCCTTAAAAAGAAACTGTTAGGACTTTCCGAAATTCATATGTATGATTTATATGTGCCCATAGTTGATGTAGAAGTAGATCATATTGAGTATGAAGATGCTGTTAAAATAGCACTCGAGGGTATTAAGCCACTAGGTCAAGAATATTTAGATATTTTCAAAAAAGGAATTAGTGAAGGATGGGTAGACGCATTTGAAAATAAGGGTAAACGTGGAGGGGCATATTCTTGGGGCTGCTATGACAGTATGCCATATGTACTATTAAATTATAATTACCAATTAAATGATGTATCTACGCTTGCTCATGAAATGGGGCACTCTATTCATTCTTATTATTCAAGAAAGACTCAACCCTATATATATTCTGAGTATGTGTTATTTTGCGCAGAAGTAGCATCAATAACTAATGAATGCCTATTAATAGATTATTTGATTAAAAATGAGACAGACAAGAAGAAAAGATTATTCTTAATAAATCAGCAATTAGAGGGAATAAGAACTACAGTATTTAGACAATGTATGTTTGCAGAGTTTGAAAAAATAACTCATGAAAATATTGAAGAGGGCAATCCATTATCTCCAGAGGATTTATGTAGAATTTACCATGATTTAAACGTAAAATACTTTGGACCAGATATGGTAGTAGATGAGGGAGTAGATATGGAATGGTCAAGAATACCTCATTTCTACAATGATTTCTATGTATATCAATATACTACAGGTTTTGCAGCAGCTAATTCTTTTAGTAAAATGATAGTTGAAGAGGGCGAAAGTGCTGTAGAAAGATACAAAGGATTCCTAAAAAGTGGTGGAAGTGACTATCCAATAAATATACTTAAAAAAGCAGGGGTAGATATGTCTACACCAAAACCTTTAGAAGATACTATAAGAAGATTTGATGAATTATTAGAGATGCTGGAAAAAGAGATGTAAGAGAAGTATAGAAGTTCTCCTACGCGCCTTGCAATAAGAGCTTGAAACTGGAAATTTGATTAAGAAATTCTAATATTTTGCGAATGCAAAATTCTCTGGCGCTCACATTCGGCGTCCTGCCTCAAGTTCGCTAGCCTGCCTTCCTGGCAGGCTCACGAGAATTTTACATTCGCAAAACAAGAATTTCTAAATCAAATTTCAATAGTTTCTGCACTTCTTATTGCAAGTCACTTTGGAGAATTTTCATAATTGCTATTTAGCTACTATTTTAAGAGTACATCTGACAGACATAACTATAACGAAAGAAGCACAGAAATTATTCTGTGCTTCTTTCGTTATAGTTATTATCAACCCATTAGAGGGTTAGGAAAAGTATATATTATGTAAATTGCATATGAGCAAGCTTTAGCAATTCTTAACTAATTTTAATTAAAGATACGTTAAGAAAATTACATGTTTGAGCAGAGCGAGTTTGTAATTTTTAGTATCTTTAATTAAAATTAGTTTAGAATTATTTAGCACAGCGAATTGCAATTGTAATAATATATACTTTTCTATTTTTATTTCTTTCTCTTAATATACCAATATACAGGTAACCCAATTAAAGTTATTGCAAGTCCTATAAGCGCGTTTGAAGTATCAGTCATAAGCGTACTTATTAGTATATATATACCTCCGATAATTCCTATAAGTGGAATTATTGGGTATAATGGTACTTTATAAGGTCTATCTAAATCTTTATGTTTTGTTCTTAAAATAAAGATACCAGCTACTGCCATGGTGAAGAAAATCCATAAAACAAAGGTAACAAGGTTAGTTAATTTATCGAAAGAACCGCTAAAAACATATAAGCAAGCAATTACTACCTCAAATACAAAAGCATTTAATGGAGTTTGATATTTTTCATTAACTTTTCCTATGAATTTGTCAAAGGGTAAAAGCTTATCCTGTGCCATGGCAAAAGGTATTCTAACTCCTGTCATTAGGTAACCATTTAATGTTCCAAAGATTGAAATTAATATACCTGCAGCGATAAATAATGAACCAGATTTTCCGAATAAAACTGTTGCAGCATCAGAAGCTACTTTATTAGAACTTATTACTTCTTTTATAGGAACTATGTTTAGAATTGCTAAATTAAATAATACATACACTATTATAATAACGGATAGCCCAAAAATTATGGACTTTGGTATGTCTTTTTTAGGATTTTTAAGTTCACCTGCTATATTACCTACACCTACCCAGCCATCATATGCCCAAAGTGTTCCAAGCATAGCAGCTTCAAATCCAGCTCCAGCTGTTACATCTCCTACTGGCAGAGAGAAACTGTGAGCGGTTCCTTTTATAAGGCCTAAAGCAATAATAATAAGAATTGGAATTAGTTTTGCAATAGTTGCAACGAATTGAATTTTACTACCAAGTTTTGTTGATATAACGTTTGCAGTTGTAATGATAAAAAGCATTAATATTGCAAATAGTTTTTGTTGCATTGAACTCATAGGTACAAAATTAGTAGCTTGAGTGGCAAGTACTATTGCAAGCGCCGCAGCGGCACCAGGTACATAAACAACGGTTTGTACCCAACCAAATAAAAAGGCGGTTTTTTCTCCATAAAGTTCTTTGAGATATATAAACACACCTCCAGTTTTTGGGATAGCTGCTGCTATTTCAGCTATAGTAAGAGCCGAAGCCATAGTTATAATACCACCTGCTACCCATGCAAGTATTCCTAGGGTTGGAGACCCAGCGTTTTTAAAAACAATGGAAGGTTTAAAGAAAATTCCTGAACCTATAACCATACCTATAACTATGGTAATGGCTTCTAGCAAACCGATTTCTTTCTTTAGTGTTTTTGGTGAATTCTTGATAGAATTTAGCTTTTTCGACGTTTCCAGAATAAATCATCCTTTCTTTTGTTAGCATTGGAGTTAGAGCAATAGAAAATTGGTAGTAATTAAAGACTTCAGAAGATTATTAGGTAGTGTGTATATAGTTTTTTCTTCAAAAAAGTCATTAAAATATATAAAAACAGGGAGTAAAAGGGCAATATAAACAATGCCTTCTTACTCCCTGTCCTTTTATCTGAAAGTTTCCTTAGATAATTATCTAAGTTGCTCCGTTGATGCCACATTTAAGTAGTCTCTCCAGGGGTATGTCAAATTATTGTACAAGGCATTTAATAACAATCACTAGACTATACTAGTCTGTCATTTTTTTAGATGCCTAATACCTGAAAGTTTCAAAATAAACCTTAAGCATAGATTCATTTTTTTCTTCTACGGTTATCCAATGTGGATATCTCCAATAATTATCATCCATAAATATAAATTTTATTATTTCTTTATTATTTTAATAGGAAATATAAATTTAGTCAACAAGATTTTTTAGAATTTTTTACTTTAAAAAGAAATTCATAAGACTATGGGAAGCTATCCATATTATCTACTTAAGAGAGATAAAAGGGAATATATTATAACATTAACATTATATTAAAAATTTGTAGTAAAAGTGAAACATTTTTTCTGTATGTGTCGTCTATTAAGTTAAAGAGTATAAAATTACATGGAAATATTAATAGATTTTACATTAAAAATACAATGTTGGAGGTTTTATTATGAAATTTACGAAGAAAACAATAGCAATATTAACTTTAGGGATATTTATAACTGGAAATTCTATTTTAGCATCTGCAAATACTATGAGCAGTCCAAAGAATGATACTAATTTAAAAATTGAAGCAATTAGTAAAAAGGGGTCACAAATAAATTTTGCAAGTACAGCAGGAATGGTTTCAAATGTGAAATCATCTGAAAGTAGATCTAGTTTTACTATTAAGAATAATAAATCAAATAATGATGAGATTATTCTAAATGTAAATGATGATACTGAGATAATAAGCACAAATGATGGCAAAAAATTAAATATAGGTGACATTAAAGATGGAGTAAAAGTCAAGGCTTATTACGGACCCGCTGTTACTGCCAGCATTCCACCAATGAGTACTGCAAATATGATAATAGTAGAGCAAGGTAAGGAAGAATGTGGATCCTGCAATTATGGAATAATCACTGATGTTTCTTTAATCAAAGAAAGCAAAGAAAACCCAAAAGATAAAAAAGATAAAGAAATTAGAGCATTTATGGATGGTGAAACAGATACTAATCTTATCGTAAGTGAAAAAACTGAAATTATAGATAATGAAACTGGTAAGGTTGTAAGCTATAAAGATATAAAAAATGGTACTAGAGTTATAGCCTATTATAATATTACTACTATGAGTATGCCACCGATAGCAACTCCTAAAAAAGTTGTTATACTGTCTAACCCAAAAGATAAAGAATCAAGTACTACAGCTACGGGAGTGATTAGTGATATCAATGTTCTCCAAGCAAGCAAAAATGAGATTATGGTATTGGTTAAGGGAGAAAAATCTAAAGATAATATATATGGCGACATAAGCTTTATTATAAATTCTAAAACTCAAATTATAAGCGAGAACAGTGGTAATGAATTAACAATAGAGGCAATTAAAAATGATGCAAATGTGAAAGTTTACTATAATGGGGTGCTTTCTAAAAGTCTACCACCAATAGGAGTTGCCAAAAAAATAGTTATTAGTGAACCAAAACATGAAATGGGCATAATTGGAAACATAGATAATGTTTATACATCAGAAGATAAAAAAGATAGTAGAATTGAAATAAAAGGTGAAAGAATAGGGGAAAGTGGCTTTGATAATATTATTCTTAATATAAGTCAAAAAACTAAAATTGTAGATTTTAAAACAGGTGTAGAACTAAAAGTACATGATATTAAGAAAGATTCTAAAGTTGCAGCATATTATGGTGGAAAATTAACAAGAAGTATACCACCAATTGGATTTGCAGAAAAAATTGTTTTAATAAAGCAATAAGACACAAAGAACTATAAAAATATTGCAGCTTCGAAAAAGATTAACAGCTGCGCAGAGGACGAGTTAAACTGGTACCTATAGACTTGACACTTTGAAAAAGTGTTTGAGCTATAGGTATTTTTTGTATTTGGAAGTTTTATTTTAACTAATGATAATCAAGTACAAATATAAATTAATACTTGCCCATAGATATCTATTGTTATTATATATATAATATAAGATAGGATAGCTTAAGTTAATGAGTTCTTAAAAATTAACAAAATCATTTTAATACATAATACTTAAATAATGTATTAATTAGTTTAGCTGATAAAAGTTAGTAATTATTAAGAAACATGGTGAATTATTAAAGGGAGGAATGAAAATGAGATTATTGCTTACCAATGACGATGGTATAAATGCAAAAGGGATATATGCACTAGCAAAAGAACTAGAAAAAACTCATGAAGTAATTATCGTAGCACCAGATAATGAAAGAAGTGCCTGCGGACATTCAATAACACTTTCAAGGCCGCTCATTGTAAAAGAAAATAGGCTAGAGGGATTAAAATCAAAAGCTTTTAGTGTGGATGGAACACCGGCTGATTGTGTAAAGATTGCAATTAATAAGCTTATTGAGGGTAAAATAGATATGGTAGTATCAGGAATCAATAAAGGATTAAATTTGGGTACCGATGTTCTATATTCTGGTACAGTTTCTGCAGCTATAGAAGCAGCTATTTATAAAGTACCATCTATGGCAATTTCTATGCAGATTAATAAAAATGTTGAAAACTATGAAATGGCTGCTGTATATGCTGGAGAAATATTGCTTAGGGCTAAGAAGAATAACATTAAGAGTGATATTGTGCTAAATGTAAATGTCCCACTACTAAAAGAGAATGAAATAAAAGGAATTAAAGTATGCAAAATTGGAAGTAGGTTATATAACAACACTTATATAGAAACTATAGGAGAAAATAACGAAACTCATTATGAAATTAAGGGCGAATTAAAAGATATTCATGAGGATGATTCCGACACGTTATATTTTAAACAAGGGTATGTCACTGTAACACCACTTCATTATGATTTAACTAATTTTAAAATATTAAATGATGTAAGTGAATGGTTTTAATTTTATCCAAAAGAGGCTCTTGATAACTATAAGCTCCTTTTTAAAAAAAAATTGTATATATGCAAAGAAAATTTGCCATATACTTTTATAATATGTTATCATTATACTAAAATTATGAAATATTTACATATGAAGTAAAATATTGATTAATTGTAGTTTGTGTTTTGGAAGAAAAAATTATATTAAAATATTGGGGGGAAAAAAGTGATCAATAAAATATTATTAAAAGAAACTGAAAATACAAATGATACACACAAAGTAATAAAATGTTTTGAAGAAATACTAGATCAATTACCTGCATTATTCGAGGATGAGATTGCTTTTACATTAACAAATAAAGAGCGGTTTGTTAAGTTTGTTGAAAGTGAAAATATGCCTGCCTATTCTGAAGTGGGAAAAGTGATTCCTAAGGGTGAAGCACTAAGAGAAGTTATAGAAAGTGGTAAAATGAAAGCCTTTACAGTTGACGATTATAATAATATGAGCATTAGAGTAGTAGCAATTCCATTAAAGGACGAGCATGGTAAAGTGGTAGGTGCAATATCCTATGGTAAAAATTTAGCTAATAGTACTAGGGTTACTAAAATGTCTGTGGACTTATCAAATGCAACTGCATCTATATTAAAAGTGGCAAATGGGATTAATAATGATATACAAAATATTAGAGAAATAAACACTAAGGTTGTAGAAGAAGTGAAAAACACTTCAAATCAATGCAATAATACGGATGACATAATTAAGTTTATCGAAGGTATAGCAAAACAAACAAATCTGCTAGGGTTAAATGCTGCAATAGAAGCATCTAGAGCAGGTGAGCTTGGAAAAGGATTTGGTGTTGTAGCATCTGAAATAAGAAAGTTATCTGGATCTAGTACCCAATCTATAACTGAAATCAATACTATACTAAAAAGTATTAAGGATTCAGTAGGCAAAGTAGAAAAAATTATTGGTATTTCTATGACTTCCGCTGAAAAACAAGAAGAAGCCATAACTCAAATAGTTAATTCTGTAAAAGAGCTAAATAATAGTGCAGAGATTTTGGCTAAAATGGCAAGCAAATTATAGAAAGAAATAGGGACGGTTAACAATTATTTATCCTTTATTTAGGTACATGTTTTCTATGAAAACTTGTACCGTTTTGAATAGTAAATTCATTTACTATTATCTTAGTATGATTATTTTCGTATTATAAAATAGATAATATAATATTTTTGTATGCTTGTCCCAATTTACCTAACAAAAAATATTTATCTAATTTCTGCAAAAAAAATATTTATTACAATTGATTACTAAATGTATAGCTAAGATACATAATTAAAATGGATATTACTAGCTATGATTAGATTAAATAATAAGCCTAATATTTAAATACATGTAAATGGATCAATACTAAGTATAACATTTAATAAAATCTCCAATAATATTTTCATATTTTTCGTCAGTTCCCATTAATTCAATACCGATACTACTTAATTGGGATAATCTAGCTTGTGTAATGTTTCCAAGTGCACCGGATATATCGTTGAAATTAAAATTGCAAAGACTCCTCATTAAAACAACTGTTAAGGCCTTTGCTCCTACAAGCTTTCTACTGTACTTAGTATTAAGGTGAAACTTTGATATATTCATTTTTGATGCTATAAAGTCTATTATATCTTCAGATGTGAAATTTCTTACAAGGATTTTTCTCCCACTTCGATATTCTGTTTTTTCATCTTGAAATTCAAATTCTTCTTTTAATTTTTCGTCGTTACATCCCCAAACATGACTATAGTAACTTTCCCTTGCGGTATCAAGGTCATTACCAAAAAAACCCATAACAAATTTATAATCAACTATGCTTAAATGGTCCCGTCTTTTTCCAATATATATTCCTAAACTGGAAAAAGCATATTTTTCAGGACAATCTTTAAATTCACCTATATCTTTAGGATTATTATGTATATATAATGATACGGTCCTCAAGTATTTTTCATTATCAACAATCTTACTCTTAAATCTATCTTTAAAAAGAGGCCCTTCTGTTTTATATTTTTTATTATAGTACATTGCATAAGAAAAATTTATTCCATGCATAACTTTTGATATATCTGCTCCATTAGCATCAACCAATAAATGTGAATGGGTATCCATAAGACAGTACCCGTAAATTTTAACTTTATAGAGCTTTTTATACTTCTTTACAAGGGATAAGTATTTTTCTTTATCATCACAATCCCTGAATAAGGTTACCTCGCTGATACTTTTACATATAATATGATATATAGCGTCAGCTGCTTTCAATCTTGCCTTTCTTGCCATAAAAATCACCTCTCTACACAAACTTTTCTCTGAATTATTGCCAATGTTCCCATAGTATATTCATGTGTTGAAGCTAATTGTTTAATATTTGTTAACCGTCCCCAAGCATTACCCAGGCATTATATTTATATTCTTAGGAAAATAGTTTAAGAAATTGTTAACCGTCCCCCGTCTCTGGTTAGTGTTGACAAGTACTAATTCCTGCAATATAATATAACATATGAACAACAATTCATGTGTTCATATGAATGGAGGGAAATAAATGGTGAAAAAAATAGAGTTTTGTACTTGTTCTACTATACATGAAGATGTGGTGGAAAAAGTTAGAAAATCAATACCACAAGAAGAAACACTGTATGAATTAGCGGATCTTTTTAAAGTTTTTGGTGATAGTACAAGGATTAAAATTCTTTGTGTGTTATTCCAAACTGAAATGTGTGTTTGCGATATAGCGGCGCTTATTAATATGACCCAATCAGCTATTTCGCATCAACTTCGTGTTCTTAAAAACGCTAGACTTGTGAAGCATAGACGCGAAGGTAAGGTTGTGTACTATTCCTTGGATGACGAGCATGTTAAACAAATTTTTGATCAAGGACTTATACACATAAAAGAATTAAAATAATATTCTATTACTATAAAGTAAAATACATAATGTAGAGTACATAATGTAGAGTACATAAAAAAATTTGTAAGAGGGGGAGAAAATGGAGACTATAATAAAAAGAGAATTCATTTTAGAAGGGCTAGGTTGTGCTAATTGTGCAAATAAAATTGAAACTAATTGCAAAAAAATAGAGGGAGTAATGGATGCAAATCTAAATTTTATTAATAAAAAATTAGTAATTAATTTTCAAAGCGAAGATAAAGTATTAGTAATTATTGAGGAAATAAAAAAAATAGTTAAGAGGATAGAACCTAATGTTGTGATTATACCAAACAATAAAAATACATTTAAACAGGAGGAAAAAGGTCATAATCATAGCCATACTAAAGAGGAACCAGGAGATGATAAAAATAAAATCATTGCAGTTTCTATAGGTGTAGTAATTTTTATCATAGCAATTGTATTTAAATTAGACTATTGGGTTGAATTTGGTTTATTTTTTATAAGTTATTTATTAATTGGTGGAGAAGTCCTTCTAATAGCCCTGAAAAATATATTAAGAGGCCAAGTGTTTGATGAAAATTTCTTAATGGCACTGGCTACTGTGGGAGCATTTTCTATTGGAGATTTTGCGGAAGGCGTTGGGGTTATGCTTTTTTACCAAGTAGGAGAACTCTTTCAAGATATAGCTGTAAATAAATCAAGAAAATCTATATCTGCACTTATGGATATAAGGCCAGATTATGCAAATAAAAAGATTAAAGGTGAAATTGTTAAAGTAGATCCGGAAGAGGTACACATTGGAGATGTTATAGTAGTAAAGCCAGGAGAAAAAGTGCCTTTAGATGGAATGGTAATAGAAGGCAAGTCCTTAGTAGATACAGCTGCCTTAACTGGCGAATCAGTTCCAAGACAAGTTGTGAGTGGGGATGACATTTTAGCTGGGTGCATAAATAAAAATGGATTATTAACTATAGAAGTAAAAAAGGAATTTGGAGAGTCAACTTTGGCTAAAATTTTGGATTTAGTGCAAAATGCTAGCAGTAAAAAAGCACCAACGGAAAATTTTATAACAAAATTTGCAAGGTATTACACACCAGTTGTAGTTATAAGTGCAATTATTCTTGCAGTAATGCCACCTCTTTTAATACCTGGTGCTACTTTCTCTGAGTGGATATACAGAGCATTGGTATTTTTAGTAGTATCTTGTCCTTGTGCACTGGTGATATCTATTCCACTTGGATTCTTTGGAGGAATAGGTGGTGCATCTAAAAGTGGAATATTGGTTAAAGGTGGAAACTACTTGGAGGCATTAAATAGTGTTGAAGTGGTGGTTTTTGATAAGACAGGAACATTAACTAAAGGAGTATTTGTGGTTACAGAAATACATGAAGAAAGGGAAATTAGCAAAGATGAGTTATTAGAATATTTAGCCCATGCAGAAAGCAATTCAAATCATCCTATTGCCACTTCTATATTAAAAGCTTATGGCAAAGAGATATGTAAAGAAGACATTGAAGATGTTTACGAAATAGCTGGCAAAGGGATTAGAGCTGTGGTAAAAGGAAAATATGTGCTAGCTGGTAATTCTAAGTTAATGGATAGTGAGAAAATTTCCTATAGTAAAGCTGAAAATGTAGGAACTGTAATATATGTAGCTATAGACAAGAAATATGCGGGTAGCATTGTAATTTCTGATGAGATAAAAGAAGACTCCATTCGCGCCGTAGCTAGTTTAAAGGCTATGGGTGTTAAGAAAATAGTAATGCTTACGGGGGATAATAAGGACATAGCCGAGAGTATTGGAAGAACATTAGGCGTAGATGAAGTTTACTCGCAGCTTCTTCCACAGGAGAAGGTTGAGAAGTTAGAAATGTTACAAAAGGAAAAGTCTCCTAAAGGAAAGATAGTATTTGTAGGTGATGGCATTAATGATGCTCCGGTACTTGCAAGAGCAGATGTAGGAATAGCAATGGGGGGAGTAGGTTCTGATGCTGCAATAGAAGCTGCAGATATAGTGATAATGACTGATGAACCTTCAAAAATTGCTGAAGCTATTGTGATTGCTAAAAGAACAAAGAGGATTGTTATGCAAAATATTGTATTTGCACTAAGTGTAAAAGCGGCTATTTTGATATTGGCGGTTTTTGGAATTTCTACCATGTGGGAAGCTGTTTTCGGAGATGTAGGAGTTGCTCTAATTGCAGTGTTAAACTCTATGAGAGCCATGAAGGTTAGCCACATTTCAGCACCCTAAGGGATGATTTAAATCTAAAGACAGAAAAAAGGTTAACAAGAACACAAAGTTCTTGTTAACCTTTTTGTAAGGTCTACTGCTTCATAGCAGCTTTCATATGAGTAACTAGTGGGTCAGCAATGGTACCAACTATGATTTGATAATTATTGCTTCCAATTTTCATAATAGCAGTAGCACCAAGTTCTTTTAGTCTAGCTTCATTTACAAGAGAATTGTCCTTAATAGTTAATCTTACTCTTGTAATACAAGCATCTATATTTTCTATATTTGATTTACCTCCAATAGCTTCTAACATACTAATAGCTCTAAGACCTAACTCAGAAGTGTTTAGTTTAGCTAATGGAGCAGATATTTCTTCATTTCCTCTACCTGGAGTACTTAAGTTGAACTTCTTAATAAAGAAGTAGAAAACAAAGTAATAAATAACACCAAATATTAAACCTATTATTAATAAAAGTATTGGCTTACTTGCGATTCCAAAGCTTATTACATAATCAATTACACCTGCAGAGAAACCAAAACCAGATTTAACTCCTAAAGCAGAGGTTATAGCAAAAGATGCTCCCGTTAATATTGCATGGACTGCATATAGTCCTGGTGCAATAAACATGAATAAGAATTCAATTGGTTCTGTAATACCAGTTAGGAAAGCAGTAAAAGCAATACCAAGAAGCATTCCAGTTACAGCTTTTCTATTTTCTTTTTTAGCTGTAGCTATCATTGCAAGACATGCAGCAGGAAGGCCAAACATCATAATTGGGAAAAAGCCTGTCATAAATGTACCGGCAGTTGGATCTGAATTAAAAAATCTAGTCATGTCTCCTGTAAATACTTTACCAGCAGCATTCGTAAAGGTACCAAACTGTACCCAAATAGGTATGTTCATAACATGGTGTAGTCCAAAGGGAAGAAGTATTCTATTTAGGACGCCATAGAAAAAGGCACCTATAGAACCAGATTGTGCAATAGCATTCCCGGCATTATTAATAACACCTTGAACATGTGGCCAAATATAACCAACGCCTACACCTATAATTAAAGTGTAAAAGGATGTTATAATTGGAACAAAACGTTTACCGCCAAAGAAACCTAAGAAATCTGGAACTCTTATACTCTTATACTTGTTGTATAGGTAACCAGCTAATATACCAACAATAAAGCCTGCTAGTACACCCATATCTATCGTAGCATTAAAAGTGACAGCAACTTTAGTTAATACAAAATAACCAACTGCAGCTGCAAGACCGGCAACTCCATTATTATCATCAGCAAGTCCTATAGCTATACCGATAGCAAAAATTATAGGAAGATTGCCAAAAATAGCATCTCCAGCAGCAAACATCCATTTAATATTAAATACATCTTTAGATCCTAATCGTAATAGTAGTGCAGCGGCAGGCATAACTGCAACTGGCATCATCATTGCTTTTCCAAGTCTCTGGAGATTTGATGAAAATTTCTTTTTTATAGACATTTTATTACCTCCTAGTGTTTTTTTTGTGGATAAAATTATTAATAGAGGTGTAAAGATATTGTTAAAGTATTATTTCGTGCTAACAATATTTAAGAAATCTAACACCAGATATACATAGTTATTAAAGCATCATAGTTTATAAAAACACAAACAAAAAAAGAGCTTGAAAGGATATACCTTTCAGCTCTTGCCCTTATATCGGTTACACGCTGATATCGAAAATTATATATTAATAAAAGCTTGTATTTTTAATAACTTTATTATAGTATATAAATTAATAGTTGTAAAGATATACTTTTATTAAATAAATTAAAAAAATCTAGGCAATAATGTAATTTAGTAGGCAGGGTTAAATTTCTCTATATGTACAGCAAGGTACGCAATTTCTTCATCTGATACATTTAAATGTAATTCAGACTCTATAAGATTACTAACTTTTTGTGCTAAAGTATAAGAAGCACTATATTGTTTTTTTATAACATCAAACAATTCATTTTTGATAGGTGTATTGTTAAGTAGCCTCTCAATAGCAAATCGAATATGAGTTATGAATCTTGCATAGTCAATTGATTGTTTGTCAATTTGTATATTTAAATTATCTTCGATTAACTCTATGATTGAATTAGATAAGAAAGCATATTTTATAGTGTTTGATAGCTTACCATTATTTCTAGCTGAATGAATATGTAGTGTAATAAAGCCTATCTCACCATCAGGAATTATTATATTCATCTTCTTTTCAAGCATGGAAACAGCTTTTTTAGCTATTTCGAATTCTCTTTTATATAGTGTTTCAGTTTCCACCAAAAATGGATTTTCAATTTCATCATTTTGTTTAAGCCTCTTTAAGGTAAATGCAACATGGTCTGTAAGGGAAATATGTATTTTTTCATTTAGTTCTTCATTAAGTTCTTTTGATATCATAAATATAATTTCTTCACATAGGCCAATTAATTCATTATCTACAGTAGTTACAAGTTCTTTAAAATTATGATAATTAGTTTTATCATCCAAAGAAAAAATTTTATCAATTTTTGTGTTTGAAGAAAGTATATCACCAAAATGTTTACCAAAACCTAATCCTTTTCCAAATAGTATTTTTTCTTTGTTTTTTTGTGTAACTAATAGAACATTATTATTGAATACCTTTTCTATGGTATAGTCAGTTTTAAAAAGAAAATTCATAAAGGTGATACCTCCCGTATTTCACTAAAATAGATAATGATTAATAATAATATTTTATCTTTACTAATATACTATTATATATTCAAAAGAATAATGAAATTTTATTTATTAACTTAAATAGGTTGTAAAACAAATGTATTTGAAATATAATTGGTATATACAACATAACAACATGATAACATATTGACTACAGGTATGTATATAAAAATTTATTGCTAATTGAGGAGGAAAGGTTTTGAAAAAAATTTCAAAGGATAATCCCATACCACTTCATTACCAAATAAAAGAGATTCTACAAGAAATGATAGAAAATGAAGTTTTAAAGCCAGGAGAATTGATTCCAACAGAAAGAGAGCTTTGTGAAATTCAAGGTGTTAGCAGAATGACAGTAAATAAGGCTATTATGTCCTTAGTAAATGAGGGGTTAGTTTATAGAGAACAGGGAAAAGGAACTTTTGTGTCTATTGCAAAGGTTAATCGTGAAATATCACAGCTTAAAGGGTTTACTGAACAAATGCAAGAAAATGGAGTGGTATCAAAAACTAAAATATTATCATTTAAGGTTATAGAAGCAACAAAAAAATATAAACATGAACTGAAAATGCCTGAAGATGAAAATAAAATAATTGAAATTAAAAGAGTTAGATTTAGTGATAATCAACCAGTAGCCATTGAAACAGCATGGCTTCCATGTTATTTATTTAAGGGTATGACTAGAGAGATAATTGAAAATAAATCGCTATATGATATATTTCGCGAAAAGTATGGGTATCACCCAGATAAAGCCAAACAAACTATTGAACCTACAATGTTAAATCAATATGAAAGCAATCTGTTAAATCAAGAAAATTCTGCTTTAGCATTAATATTTAGGCGCACCACCTATTTAGAAAATGGAACTCCAATTGAATATACCAAAGCTATCTATAGAAGCGATAAGTATAAGTATCAAATAATTTTAAATTAAGATGAAAATAATTACAATTACGATCTATCCCAAGATTTAAATAAGGAGGCTTTTTATGAGGGAAAATACTGAAAATAAATTAAATTTAGATACCATGAGTACCTTTGAAATTCTTAAGAAGATAAATGATGAGGACAAAAAGGTAGCTACAGCTATTGAAAAAGAGCTTATTAATATAGAGAAAGCTGTAGAACTAATTGTTAATTGTTTTGAAGATGGTGGCAGACTTTTTTATATTGGAAGTGGCACAAGTGGAAAGTTAGGAGTAATGGATGCATCTGAATGTCCTCCTACCTTTGGTGTTTCAGATACTATGGTTCAGGGAATTATTTCTGGTGGAGTGGAAGCCTTAAGTGGGTGGCTTGAACATACAGAGGATGACCCGGAGCTTGCTATTCATGATTTAGAAGCAGTAAATATAAATGAAAAAGATGTTTTAGTAGGAATAACGGCTAGTGGAAATACACCTTATGTTACCCGCGCTATGGAATATGCAAAAACAATGGGCTCAAAAACTATAGCGCTTATATGTAATTCAAAGGGCAAAATTAAAGACATTTGTGAAGTTGCCATAAATACAGAGGTTGGACCAGAAATAATACTAGGATCTACTAGAATGAAGGCGGGAACTGCACAAAAAATGGTTTTAAATATGCTAAGTACCGTAGCCATGATTAAAATGGGTAAAACTTATTCTAATTTAATGGTTAATGTACGTCCTATTAATAAAAAACTACAGCAGCGGGTAAGGGAAATAGTGAAGCTTGCCACAGGTGTGGATGATGCAACAGTAAATGAAATCTTAGAAATCTGTGAATATGATCCTAAAGTTTGCATTGTTAAAATTAAAAGTGATGTGACGCTTGAAAAAGCAAAAGAAGCATTATATAGGAGTAAGGGAAATGTGGCTAAGGCATTAGCTATATTATAATAATTTGGATGGGGTGATGAAAATTAAAGCTATAATTAATGGGAAACTTATTATGAAAGATAGAATAATTAATGATAGTGTAATAATATTTCAAAAAAAAATTATAAAAATTATAAATATGAATGACTTCCTTCAATATAAAAAAGATTATAAGGAACAATATAAGGAAGAAATACAAGTAATAGATGCCAAGGGTAAATATGTATCACCTGGCTTTATTGATATTCATATTCACGGTTCTGGAGGCTATGATACTATGGATGCCACGGCAGAGGCCTTAAAAGTTATAAGCACTACAATAGCTGCAAATGGAGTAACAGCGTATTTACCTACTACAATGACTAAGGATAAAAATAGTATATATTGTGCTTTAGATGCTATAAGAGAAGCAATGTCAATAGAAAATGAAGGAGCAAAGATTTTAGGGGCACATATGGAGGGACCTTTCATAAATGAAAAGTACAAAGGGGCTCAGATGGCAGATAATATTATAGAACCAAATTATGATATTATAGTGGATTATTTAGATATTATTAAAATTATAACCCTTGCGCCAGAAAAGGACAAGGATCATAGTTTTATAAAAAAAGTAAAAGGTAATTCTAAAATTACATTATCAATAGGTCATTCAGATGCAAGCTATGAAGAGACACTTGCAGCAATTAAGCATGGAATAACACATGCAACCCATACATTTAATGCTATGACTCCCTTAAATCATAGGAAACCAGGTATTGTAGGTGGGATTTTTACAAGCGATATAACCTGTGAGTTAATAGCGGATACTATACATGTTCATCCAGCAGTTTTTAGTATACTTATAAATGCAAAACAAAAGGATAAAGTTGTACTTATAACAGATTCTATGAGAGCTGGATGTATGAAGGGTGGTATATATGAGCTAGGTGGACAGAAGGTAATAGTTGAAAACGGAGCCGCAAAGCTTGAAAACGGTACTTTAGCTGGTAGTGTATTAACCTTAAATAAGGCAGTGAAAAATATGCTGGGTCACAGTGATTTAGAGATTTACGAGGCAGTGGCAATGGCATCCAGTGTTCCAGCAAAGGTTATTCATATGGAGGATAAAAAGGGGAGCTTAGAGGTGGGACTAGATGCAGATATAGTTATTTTTAATGAAGACATAGATGTATTTTTAACAATAGTTGAAGGGAAAATAGTGTTTCAAACTCAAAAATAAAATTTTGAGTATTATTATGAGGCGGTGTAAATATGAGAATAATAGTGGTAGATAATTATGAAGAAATGAGTAAAAAAGCTGCAATGATGATTGCAAGTCAAGTATTGTTAAAGCCTAATAGTGTATTAGGACTGGCTACTGGAGACACTCCTCTTGGAATGTATAAAGAATTAATCCTATTGCATAAAAAAAACCAAGCGGATTTTAAAGAGGTTACAACTTTTAACTTGGATGAATATTATGGAATTAATAGAGAAAATCCTGAAAGTTATTATAATTATATGATTGTTAATTTATTTAAGCATATAAATATAAATATGGAAAATATTAATGTGCCAAATGGTATGGCAAAAGATGTTGATGCTGCATGTTCAGACTATGAGGAAAAAATAAAAGAAGCTCACGGCATAGATATGCAAGTGCTGGGTATAGGTGGAAACGGGCACATTGGATTCAATGAACCAGATGTGAATTTTGAGGCAGAAACCCATTTAGTTAATCTTGACGAAGAAACTATAGAAGCTAATTCTAGGTTTTTTGACTCAATAGAGGATGTGCCAGTAAAAGCCATAAGTATGGGAATAAAGACAATAATGAATTCTAAAAAAATCATTTTACTTGCCAATGGAATAGGAAAGGCTGAAGCTATAGCAAAAGCTATTAATGGAAAGATAAGCCCTAAGGTACCTGCGTCTATTTTGCAGCTCCATAATGATGTAACAATAATTTTAGATAAGGAAGCTGCTAGCCTTTTATAAAAACAAAGCACCTATACCAGCTATTTAAGCCAGTGATAGGTGCTTTGTTTATTTTTAGTACCTTATGTTGCTATTAATTTAAAGCCTTTAATTTCATTATTATCGTATAATAAATTAAAACAATAAGTTATTATATCACTTCTTTTAATTATTCCTATAAAAACATTATTATCATCTACAACGGGAACAAAATTTTGATCCTTGGCTAGAGATATTAAACTCTCGATGTCTGAATTAATTGTTACTGCTGTGTTACAGATATGCATAGGAATATCTTGAATTAAAATTTTACTTGTTTCATTAAAACTTAAATTTGGAGTATTCTTTAATTTCCATAATAAATCACCTTCTGTTAAAGTGCCTACATAATTACCTTTTTCATTTACTAAGGGCACAGCTGAATACCTATGGTATTCCATTCGTTCTAATGCTTGCCTCATTGTAGAGCTGGGCGTTTCATAAACAACTTCATTTTTAGGCGTAAGAAAAAAAGCTATGTTCATATTTTATCCATCCTTTAAAATTTTTTATTTTACCAGTTTTACCAGTTATCTTACAATCTCATTATATCATGTTTTCTTATTTATGGAGGTATAATCTATTAAGAAACAATGCAATATAATAAATGATTTGTAAAGTAGTTACAAAAGGTTTATAACTATTTACGATTGTAGCGCCAAGGTGATAATTTAATAATGGACTTTACATGAATTTTATACTAAAATACTAAAATAACACATTAAATAGTAATTATGCCTTAACAATAAGGTATAATGATAATAAGCAACTATGTAATGCTATTTTAATATAATATATAGACAAATACAAAAAATATGAGTATGGAGGGTGGTGGATTTGTTTTTTAAAGATAAAAAAAATAGTAGTACAATATCTACAAAATATTCTAGTAAAGCAAATGTGAGAAGCGCAACTTTTAGAATATTAAGTACAGCAATTATATATAATGTTGAAGAAGATTACTATGATACATTAGCTACTTGCGCTAATGAAAATAATATAATAGAAACAATAAGTATAGAAGAATTTGAAATACATGAAAATGTTATAGAGCTTAGAGGTGCATATATTGATTACGAAGAGTATAAAGAAGACGCAGAAGTAAACTATACTGGGACAATATACTATTTGTAATTTTATGGAGGTTAGTATGAGGAAAATTTCAGCATATTCACGAAAAATATGGACAATAAAAGGATTAATAACAACTGGGATATTTTTAGCAATTGCTGTAGCATTAAATATATCTTTAGAATTCAATATTTTATGGAAATATGTAATAACTTATAGTATGTATGGATTAGCATTAGTTTTTTTAATAAATTCATTATTTATGCCGAAATATAGATATAAAAAATATAGATATGAAATGGACAGGTCAAAAATTATTTTAAGATATGGAATATTTAATGAAAAAAATGTAGTTATTCCTATGGAAAGAGTTAAGTACGCGGATACCAAGCAAGAAAAAATATTAAAAAAATATAAGCTTATAAATTTAACTGTGCATACTTTTGGAGGCCATTATGTAATCCCTTATTTGGAAAGTGAAGTAGGAAGGAAAGCTCAGCTCAGTATTGCAAAAATTGTTCAGGAGAGAAGTATATGAGAAAAATAAACAATAAAAACGAAAATGAATTAGAAGTAAAAGAAAACACAAAAAAAATTACTACTTCTTTAAAAGATTTATTTATGATGGCTACAATGTCTAGTAGTATCTTAGTAGGATTTTCTATAATTGCAGCTTTTTACTTTAAGCTAGAGGATATAATAATTTTTATTATGTTATCTATTTCATGGATAACATGTACTATTGTAACTATATTAAAATATTATAATTTTACAGTTATAAGAGAGGTCGACAATATTAAACTATCTTATGGGTTATTTAATAAAAAGGAAGAAATTATTCCGGTAAAACGAATTCAAAGTTTAATAATAGTAGAGGGGCTTATTAAAAAGCCTTTAGGGTATTCTTCATTAAAGGTGGAAAATACAGGATGTGGAAAAAATAAAGGTGAAAGCACAATGAGTTGTCCTTTAGCTAAAAGCAAAGTGCTTAACAAGTTTTTTGAAGACATTTTACCTGAAATGAATATAAATTACGACTTAAGGAATTCCCCAGAAAAAGCTTTAAATGGATTTCTATTATTTAGATTACTAGAGGAGGTTATGATAATAGGAATAATGGCTATTTTTCTTCCTTATGGACGCTATGTTTTTTTTATAATACCTATTTTATTAGTTTGGTACAAGATAAGATTTAAGGATAATGGGTTATATTATGGTAATGATTTTGTTGTCATGAGATTTAGAAAATTAAACAGGAAAACAGTTATAATCCGTAAGGATTGTATCCAGTCTTTTGAAAAAGAACAAAATATTTTCCAAAAGAGAAAAGCTATTGCAAAATATAAAGTGACTATAGCTGGAGATAATATGGGTAAATCATATAAGGTTGGATATATTGGCGAAAATACTTTTTGTTGAGAATGCATTTATCAAAACACTAAGGAGTGAGTATGATGAATTTTTCAGCTGTTGAAGAATATAAAAAGGCTAGTAAATCAGCTAAACTCAGGTATTACATGGACATATCAAAAGGAAAATCAGGACATATATCATCATTAGATAGTATCTTAAAAAAACTAGACATAGTAGCAGAAATCCCCTTAGGAATAAAAAGTATTCCATTAAAAAAGATATTAGGAACTTACTTTTATACAAGGAGTAGGGATTTTGCAATGAATTTCCTTCCTCTAGCGGGTGAAGATAGTGAGTTTTCTACGAAGTGGCAAGCAGTCTATGCTCATCATATTAATGATGGAATAAATGACCCCGTAAAAATTTATGAGTACATGAATGAATTCTATGTTATGGAGGGAAATAAGAGGGTAAGCGTCTTAAAATATGTAGATGCTTATGCAATAGAAGGAGAAATTACCAGGTTAGTTCCTAAAAGGGATGAGAGGGATCTGAATAATACAATATATTATGAATTTTTAGATTTTAATAATAACACAGGGATAAATGCTATTTGGTTTACGGAACTTGGTAGTTTTACTTTGCTTTCCAAATATTTGAGTGAATATAATCCAAAGCTTACCTTGTTTTCAAACAAATACGAGCATTTTTTAAAAAATGTTTATTCACCCTTTAGAAACATCTTTTATGAATTAGGTGGAGATAAATTAAATATTACCACTGGTGATGCATTCCTAGAATATATTAAAATATATGGTATTTCAGATGAATTTATAGAAAAAAAGAGAAAGTTAAGAGTTGAAAAATTTTTAACAGAACTTAAGATACTATCAAAAAATAATGCAGTAGATATTCAAACAGAACCTTTTGATGTGCATAAAAAAAATGTTATTACCTCATTTACAAATTTAGTAACTCCACCTAAAAAGTTAAGCGTGGCTTTTATTTTTGAAAAAACAATTGATACCTCAGGTTGGAGTTACGTTCATAATTTAGGAAGAATGTACGCACAGAAACAATTAGAAAGTGAAATTGAGACCACTGTTATAGAAAATTTTCAAAATGATGGTGATAGCTATGAAAGATTAAGTGAGTTATGTGAAAAAAATTATGATATTATATTTACTACATGTTCAAGTTATCTTAATATAACTTTGAGAGCAGCTTTAAAATATGACAATATAAAGTTTTTTAATTGCTCTCCAGTAAAGGCTTTTAGAAATGTAAGTACTTATTTCGGGCGTTCGCATGAACCAAGATTTTTACTGGGTCTCATCGCAGGTACAATTACAAAATCAAACATTATAGGATATATAGATATTTATAATGAAACTGAAATTATAACAGGCATTAATGCCTTTGCCTTAGGTGTTAAAACAGTAAATCCTAATGCGAAAGTTATTATTTCTTGGCTTAATGAAATAGGGGATGTAAATCATTCTAAAGAATTAATTCAAGAACTTCAAATGCGAGGCGCAGATCTTATAATGCAAAATGACTTAACAGCTTTGGGTAAAGGTTCCAGAGACTTTGGGTTATATTCTTTAAAATATAGTGAAAAGCAGGAAAAATGGATACCGGAAGTAAACTATGGATTAATTACATGGGACTTAGGAGCGTTTTACGAGAAAATACTTAGAAATATAGTTAATGGTAGTTTTAAAGGTATATTTAGTACTGAATCTAAACGTGTAAGTTTTTGGTGGGGGATGGACTCAGGCCTTGTGGATATTATTTATTCAAAACATAATGTGCCCATCCAAACTCAAAAGTTAGTAGATATAATGCGCGAACTAATTATTGAGAATAGATTTCATACTTTCGCAGGTCCTGTGCAAGACACTCAAGGTGAAATTAGGATTAAGGATGGCGACATAGGAAACTATGAGGATATGTTATATATGGACTGGTTTGTGGATAATGTAGTAGGAGAACTTCCCGTGGAGGAATAGAATTTCAAAAGATAAGTAGGTGATTAAAGTTAAAGTATTATTAGTTTCAGATATTGAAGATAGTTATATTTGGGATCACTTTGATTATGAAAGATTTAGTGAAATTGAGCTGGTAATATCCTGTGGAGATTTAAAAGCAGATTATCTAGAATATATAGCTACTATGATTAAAGCACCAGTACTATATGTTAATGGTAATCATGATGTAAATTACTTGAAGACCCCACCAGCTGGATGTATCCCTATTGATGATAAGATTTTTGTGTATAAAAATCTTAGAATACTAGGCCTTGGAGGATCTATTGATTATAATAAAGGGCCTTTTCAATACTCAGAAAAGGAAATGCAAAAAAGGTTTGGGAAATTAAAACTGAGTTTATGGAAAAATAAGGGCTTTGATATATTGGTGACTCATTCACCAGCAAAGGGCATGGGGGATGCCAAAGATCCTTGTCACAAGGGTTTTGAAGTATTTATAGATATTTTAAATAAATATTCACCAAAATATTTTTTTTATGGTCACCAGCATTTGGACTATGGAAAAGGTGAAAGAAAAATGATTTATAACACCACTATACTTATTAATGCATTTAAATATCATATTATTGAAATATAGAAAACCCATGGGTAATGATTTTGCCCAGGGGTTTTCTATATTTTCGTGTACTTAAGTTAACTACTAGCTGATATTTTCTTTCTTTTTAAGAAATCCCATTTAGTTTCTGTTGTTATAATTGCCATAAATATAGTAAGGCAGCCTATGACCATTTTTGATGTAAATACTTCATTAAGCATTACCACAGATAAAATAGAACCAAAAACTGATTCTAAACATAAAATAATAGCAGCGTGAGTAGATGTGGTATATTTCTGTGCTACATTTTGTATAATAAATGCAAACATTGTACTGAAAATTGCTAAATAACCAATTGCAAATATTGTATCTGAATTCATTTGAGTTGGTATTGGTTCATAGATTAAAGCAGCTATAAGTGAGAAAACTGCAGCGGAACCTAGTTGTATTATTACAAGGGTTATAGCACCAACTTTTTGCGTGAAAAACCCAACAGAAACTATATGAGCTGCAAAAAATACTGCAGATATTAAGGTCAAACCGTCTCCAAGTCCGATGTGTATACCTCCATCTAAGGTGAGCATTGCTATTCCTATAAAACATAGAAAAGCTGATGCTAACGAATAGGAATCTGGTTTTCTTTTGCTAATTATCCAATAAAGAAAGGGTACAATAACTACATTAGTTCCGGTTAGAAAAGCATTTTTACCGGCAGTTGTATATTTCATACCAATAGTTTGAGCAGTAAAACCCAAAAAGAGGAGAAGTCCAACCAAAGTTCCAACCGCTAGCTGATTTTTAGTAATGTGTTTAATTTTTTTTCTGAAGAATAGTAGCATAATTATGGCAGATATACCAAAACGCATTGTCATAATATAAAAAGGTGTAATACTATCTAAAGCGCCTTTTACAGCTATAAATCCACCACCCCAAACAATTGCCACTAGTAGCAAAGACATATCAGCGAGGATACTCTTTCTTTTGTCTATATTTTTCATCATTAGCACTCCTTCAATATGCGAGGCATCTTTGCCTTGTTATTTTTTTAAAATCATAAGTTAATCATTAAATTCTTCTAGTGTTTTGAATTCATATCCATTATTAATTAAATATTCTATTATAGTTGGAAGTGCGTCTACAGTTGTAGTTTTTATGTTAGTATCATGCATTAGTATAATGGCTGAAGATTTAGTGTTTAGTGTTTCTTTTGTCCTTGATATAAGTTTGTCTTTAGAAACTAAATAACCTTCAGCATCGCCGTTTAGAGCGTTCCAATCATAATAAAGGTATTTATCTGCCATAACTGCTAGTTTAAGACTATCATCTTTTCCGTAAGATCCTCCAGGAAATCTGAAAATCTTAGTATTATAAGTGGGAATAATCTTTTTTATAATATTATTGGTTTTTTCAATTTCACTTATAAGCGAAGTAGCACTTACATATATTTTGTTGTAATTATGACTGTAGCTATGGTTTGCAATAACATGACCGCTTTTATAAATTTTCTTTATTAGGTCATTATGGGCTTCAGCGTTAATGCCTGTAACAAAAAAAGTAGCTTTTATATTGTACTTTTCTAAAATATCTAATATTTTAGGTGTAACATTTGTAGAGGGACCATCATCAAAGGTTAAATAAACAAATTTACCAGTGTTTTTTTTATAAGGTTTTCCAACTACAATTAGATTATTAATTGTACCTACTGTTTGTACAATTTTATTTTGAAGATTTTTTTCATCAATAGTCGGTTGTCCTGATTCTAAATCAGGATTTGGGATATCAGGCAGTGCAGGGTCCTTGTCCTCTTTTATTTCTGGGATGTTTTTTATCTCTAACTGTAATATATAAACACCTTCTTTAAGGGGACCACATTTTACGTTGTTTTTATAGCCTGTTAGGGGTATTATTTGTTTATTATTTAAAACATCAAATATATTGTATCTATATTCTGTTTTTATATCAGGGGCAATATTAAATTCAATTTTTTCATTTACCTCATAATTTTTTTTTGGTTTAGGGAATTGTGTAATATTATTTTCATTGTCTTTTTCTGAACAATTAAAATTAAAGGATACATAATTATCATAACCCTTAACATTTAAGGGCTGTTTATGGGCTCTTTTTATCCACAGGGACAAGGTGTAATCACCAAGGAGGAGGTTTGGAGTTGATATGCTGTATACACTTTGTGCGTATAGAGGGTCAACATATCCCTTAGTAAGTTCCACCCAGGTATTTACGCTTTTATTTTTAAGCCAAACCCTGTATTGAACATCTTCAAAACCTTTAGAGAATACTTGGAAGGTTTGAAAATTTCCCACCTGAAGGTATGGAAACCGCGCCACTACTTTTTCAATATTAGGAATATTGGATTTTTCAGTTTTGCTTTTGTCTGATGAGCTATTATAGACTTGTCCATCATAACGACTACAAAGAAAATTATAAGCATGATAATTATCATATCCATTTTTGTTTATTGGCTCTTTGTCTGCTGTCTTTACCCATATAGATAAAGTGTATTCTCCAAATTTTAATTTAGGAATTGTAAAGGTGAAAGCTTTTTCTGGAATCAGCGCATTAGTATAGGTTGTAGTTAACTCTTTCCATAAATTATCTTCTTTAGAATAAAGCCAAAACTTATATTGAATTTTTGAATTTGCTTTAGTGTAAATATCTATACTTTGAGTACAACCCTCATATACTCGTGGGTTTTCTAAATCTACTTTATATATATTAGGAGGAGCATTAGCATATACAATTTTAGTTGTGCTAAAAGATAGAAATAAAATAAAAATTATACCTAACATTGTAGATAATCGTTTTTTCATATAACCAACCCCTTTTATCGTTTTAATGTAATATTTTACCAGTAATTAATCTTAGTATTACATATGTAAATATATTTGTAAAGATTATATACTAAAAAAAATACAAATTAATATGATAAAATAAGGTTAGTTAATATTTTACATTTATTCAGTTTGCTTTGGTAACGTTGAATGTGTTTCGGTTAGAAGTTCTGTAATAAATATTTCTTTTTCAATGCTTAAATCTATAAAATTTGAATTAACAGATATTAGTGGCCTGGCAATATTATTTATGTCTATTTTGATTATTCTTCCTATAGAGCCATTACTTAACTTAACCATTTCACCAGTAAAGTAATTTGACATTTGTGTTATAAAAGTAGTGAGGTAATTATAATCAAATAAGCCCATACAATCATGTTGCATAATTTCTAATGCAAGAAAGGGATTTTGTTTTTTGCCATAGACTTTGTCTGCGGTCATTGCATCAAACATATCTGTAATTCCTATTATTTTTGCAAAAACACTGATTTTATCTTCTTTTAAATGTAGAGGATAACCAGAACCATCTATACGTTCATGATGCATAAGAACAGCTAAGCTTACAGACTCGTCTAAATAAGGAATAGTGCGTACAAATTCATAAGAGTAAACTGAATGTTTTTTAATTTGTTCAAATTCTGATTTTGTGAGTTTTGAAGATTTATTTAATATACTGGGGTTAACTTTGGTTTTACCAATATCATGAAGGAATGCTGCATAGGTCAAAAGTGTTAAATTCTTCTTAGATAAATTCAACCATTTACCTAGCATAGAACTTAAAAATGCAACGTTTACGCAATGCCTTATAAGATAATCATCTATATTTCTAGAATTGGTTATACTCTTTAAAATAGAACCATAATCATTAAGGTCATCTAAAATCTCTTTAGACATAGCTCGTATTTCTGTTAAGTCTGGTTCTGTATTATTATCTATGCTATTTAAAAAATTATCTATGCGATTTGAAAAATTATTTAGTACCTTTTCAGTATGGATTGAATTTTGTGAAATAGGAACCTCTATTTCTTCTTCAAAAGCATTAATGCATATAGTGTTTGATGGGTAAAATTCCAGTATTTTTTTTATTATGGAACTATTTAATGCACTTTCCTTTGTAACTAAAGTTAAGCCGTTTAGTATTAAATCTTCGGCTAAAATCATATTTGGTTTTAACTCGTAAATGCTTATGCTTTTAATATTTGGTTTCATAGATGCCCTCCATTTATAAGTAATTCATAAATTAAGTGAAATTAATTAAATATAGTAGACAATTTATTCGAATAAATTTATTTTACCATAAAAACTGACATTATCCCAAATGAATGTTTTTATTCATTGACATTAATAATTAAAATATTTATAATTAAGTATATCAGAGCAAAACACTAAGAATTGATTTAGTAATTATAATGGATATTTGAAGAGGAGAGATATAGAAATATGGAAGTTTATTTAGATAATAGTGCAACAACTATGCCTTATGAAGAGGTTATTGAGGATGTATGTAGTACTATGAGAAATTATTATGGTAATCCATCTTCAGCTCATAGTTTAGGATTTAAGGCAGAGCAAAAACTTAGGGAAATAAGAGTAAATATTGCTGAAAGTATAAATGCTACAAGTGAGGAAATAATATTTACATCAGGAGGAAGCGAAAGTAATAATTTTCTTATAAAAGGGTTTGTAAAATCCACGTCTCATATAATAACTACTAAAATTGAACATTCAAGTGTGTGGAACACATTTAAGGCATTAGAAGATTTAGGAGCAGTGGTTACATATATTGATGTAGATGAAAGTGGTAGAATCGATATAAAACAGCTTGAGAACAGCATAAATAAGAATACTCAAATTGTTAGTATTATGCATGTTAATAACGAAGTAGGTGTTATACAGGACCTTGAACACATAGGTAAATTAATTAAAGAAAAAAGTAATAGGGCTAAATTTCATGTAGATGCAGTGCAAAGTTATGGAAAGATTCCAATTAATGTAGAAAAGTATAATATTGATTTATTATCTACTAGTGCACATAAAATCCATGGCCCTCGGGGAATTGGATTTGCATATGTAAAAAAAGGACTCATACCTAATAGTTTAATAAACGGTGGAGGGCAAGAAAGAAATTTAAGATCAGGTACGGAAAATCTTGCTGGAATTGTTGGATTTGGAACAGCAGCATTTATTATGTGTAAAAATCAGCAGGAGAATTTCAATAATGTTTTAGAGATAAAGAAATATTTCATAGATAAATTGTCTCAGCTAGATGGTGTAATAATTAACAGTAAGTTGGAAGAGAGGTTTACACCATATATACTAAGTGCTTCATTCATCGGTGTCAAAGGTGAGGTACTTCTGCATAGTTTAGAAGAAAAAGGAATATATGTGTCTACAGGTTCAGCATGTTCAGCTAAGAACCCTAATAAAAGTAGTGAAGTATTAAAGGCTCTTGGAAGGAATTTAGAGGAGCAAAAGGGAACTATACGGTTTAGTTTTTCGCAGTATAATAATAAAGAGCAAATAGACTATGTGGCATGTGAACTAGACAAGGCACTAAAGTTTTTGAGAAAGCTAAACAAAAGATAATTGATTAAGTCATTAATATTTCAGTATGGAAGATGACCAAAAGCTATGCGGATGATGAGGTAGGCGATATAAGAAAAAGAGGAGTGATAAAAGATGAGAAAATTAATTTTGGTAAAATATGCCCCGGAAATTTTCTTGAAGGGTTTAAACAGAGGTAAATTTGAAAAGAAACTTAAAGACAATATAAAAAATGTATTAATAGACTTAGATTATGAATTTGTTGAGGACTCAGGAAGATGGTTTATATGCTCCCAGCAAATGGATAAGATTATTGAAAAGGTTAAAAATGTTTTTGGAATAATGGAGGTTTGTATTGTTACAGAAATTGAAGCAACTCTTGAGGAAATTCAAAAGCAAGCACTACTGGAGATGCAAGAGTGCTCAGATAAGACTTTTAAAATACAAACAAACAGAGCAAACAAAAATTTTGACATAAATTCATTAGAAGTAAGTAGAAAAGTAGGGGCTTATATACTACAAAATAATGAAGGAGTAAGCGTAGATGTACATAATCCTAAGTGTATTATAAATGTAGAAATAAGAAATAGTGCATACATATATTCTAAAAGAATAAAGGCAGTAGGTGGTCTGCCTTATGGAATGAACGGTAGCACTATGCTTATGTTATCTGGAGGCATAGATTCTCCTGTGGCAGGTTATATGATGGCAAGGCGTGGGGTAGAACTGCATGCGGTTTATTATCATAGCCATCCCTATACTAGTGAAAGAGCCAAGGATAAGGTAAAGCAATTAACTAATATTTTAAAAGGATACACTGGGAAATTGACTTTGTATGTAGTACCTTTTACTGAAATTCAAATGCAAATTATAGAAAAGTGCAGAGAAGATGAATTAACAATAATTATGCGAAGATTTATGATGAGACTTGCTTGCGCTCTTTCCGAAAAATATGGAATAAATTCAGTAACTACTGGAGAAAGTATAGGGCAAGTAGCTAGCCAAACTATGGAAGGCCTTGTAGTAAGTGATGATGTTTCTGACAGGCCAGTTTTCAGGCCACTAGTGGCTATGGATAAAATAGATATTATGGATGTTTCAAGAAAAATAGCAACTTATGAAACCTCAATTCTACTTTATGAAGATTGTTGTACAATTTTTGTTCCTAAACACCCCAAAACAAAGCCAAGATTAATTGAGATAATTAAGTCTGAATCAGTTTTAGATATTGATGCATTAGTTGAAAAGGCAATTTGTGAAATGGAAATTTATAAATAAATATATTCATGTTAATGAACTCATAATATGTATTAAATCAGGCAAAGTGTAAATAATATTAGAAGAAATATGATTTTAAAATATATTAAAGAGGTGATTAACATGGCTAAAAAAGGTGGAGAAAAGAAATCAGGTTCTAAGGATACAAAAGATAAAACCCAGAAAAAGAATCAAAAGGGCAATACAGTAGGCTAATATCGCAGCATCGAAGATGATGAACAGCTTCGAAGATGATGAACAGCTTCCATGCTAATGAGTTAACATCCAACTACCCTAGTTACTCCTAATTTTATGAAAAAGTAAATATACTATTTAAAAAATAAGCTAATATAAATGGTAAATCATTTTGTTAGCTTATTTTATTTTATAGAGAATTATATAAATTACTATTATTTTCACTTAAAAGAAATTATTATAGTATTAATGAAACAAAATCCATGTTATTATCGTCTAATATTTAGGATGGGAGTGATATAGGTGCCTATTGCGTTTTTAGTTCAAAAGGACAATGAAGAAAAAAAGGATATCCAAAAGGAATTAGAGAGGCTTATTAATTGCTATGGAGATGATGTTCTTAGGGTAGCATTCCTATATGTTAAAGATAGGAATAAAGCTGAGGATGTTTTCCAAGAAGTGTTTATTAAAGTGTTTAAAAAATATGATTCTTTTAAAGGTAATAGTAGTGAAAAAACATGGATTATGAAAATAACAATAAATGTATGTAAAGACTATTTAAAAAGTTTTTGGATAAAGAGGGTTCTCCTAAATAGCCATGGAGATTATGATAGGGAAATTTATAATGAGAGATATAGTGCTGAAAGCTTAGATGATACTATAATCAAATCTATAGAGTCACGGGAACTACTACACCAGGTTATGAACTTATCTATCAAATATAAGGAAGTAATTATTTTATATTACTATGAGGAATTTAATACTAGAGAAATTGGTGAAATGTTAAAGATTCCAGAAGGGACAATACGAACTAGATTATTTAGAGGTAGAGAGTTATTAAAAAAGAATGTTGCTGGGAGGATTGGATATGAGGGATAACTTAGATGGATTAAAAGATATATTTAATATGGAGCTAAAGAATATAAAAGTAAGTGAAGAATTAAAGTTAAAGACATTAGGAAAATTGGATAAAAGCAGTAGAAGACCAATAAGCAAAGCCGTTATTCCAATAACTCTAACTATGGTAGCTTGTTTATTTATTGGATTTATAATATACCCTATATATAATAAAACCAATTTAATGCACAATGAAGGAATAACCATGAATACCAGTAACCAAGAAATTAAAACATTAATAGAACCATATGCAGGTACCGCAATGGTTAAAGATAAAACTAATATTACGGAAGATAAACCTAGTAAAATAGTGGAAGAAAATAAAAAGATAGTTAATAAAAATAGTAAAAAACAAAAGACGGAAAAACAAACAATTGTTTTAAATGAGAAGCCTATAATACCCTTTAAAGCAGAAAGCTTAGTGCCGGAGGATAAAAAGGAAAAAGACATTGTTGTTGCCATAAATGGAGGTATAGTTGATAATGAAAAATCGATAAAGGCGGATAATAAAGAAAATTATATGGTATTGCAAGAGAAAAGTCAGTTACAACTTAATGAAGAAACTAAAATGAGAACAATATCTTTACATGAAGCAAAAAATATTTTTGGGGAGAGTATAAAAACTTCGGTTTATATACCTAAAGCTTTTGTAATGGAAAAAATTTTAATACCAGAAGAAAATAGTAATTCAAGTGAATTATATGAAATTATTTATAGCAATGGTTCACAGTATTTTAAGATTACTCAATATAAAAATATGAAAGATAGTAGTGCATTGAGTATGGATAGTAGTCCAGAATCAAAAGTAGTAGAGGGAAATATTATGGTTATAAATATAAATAAGATTCCAGTTAATTATATTTTACGACCAAACATTGATAACAAAGAATTGCCCTATGTTAAGCTTTTTTTGGAAAGTGAAGGTGAAAAGTACAGTGTTGATGGTAATGCGCCATGGGCAGAACTCATTAATATTGCATATTATATCTTATTTTAAGTATGATAAAATATATTATGTAACGGATTTAGAATTAAACATAGTGAAAGAAGCAAAAAGGTTAACAAAATATTGTGATATTTTGTTAACCTTTTTGCATGAATTTCAAAATGACATAAACTATTAGAATTCGAGTATTTCGAGAAAATTATTTACAAATATTTAATAAAATTATATAATAATTATAAAATATCGAAAATTAATTATTATGTTAAGGAGAAGGTATGAATTTATATAATAAGTTTCTAACTGGAGTAGGGTTTGTAGCAGTAGTTTTTACAACAGTTTTACTAATATTATCCAATAGTATATTGTTAAGTGATTATAAGAAAATAGAGGAGAATAGTATTATTAAGAATGTGGAAAGAGTTAATAATGCCATAAATATAGAAGTAGATAGTATAAGTGATTTCCTGCAAGACTATTCAATGTGGGATGATACATATACCTTTTCAAAGGATAATAATGAACAATATATTTCTTCGAATTTTGGTAATGTTGCATCACTTAGAAAGTTTGGAATTAATTTTATGATTTATAAGGATAAAGAAGGAAAAATTATATTGAGTAAAGGCTTTGATTTAAATACTGATAAAGAGGAGATTATTTCTAAAAAACTAGAAAGTGAAATTATACTTAAGGTTAAGGAACTATCAATAATAAAACACTCAGAAAGTATTAGTGGACTTAGTGAAATTAACAATACACCTATTATGCTTGTTAGTGAACCTATAACAACCTCGGATGGTAGAAAAGCATCTGGGGGACTTATTATTGTAGGTAGATACTTAGATGCAAAGCAAATCTCTCAAATTGGTTCCAGTGTTAAGGTTAATTTGAATATGGAAAAATATAAGGAAACATTAGAGTTTAACAAAGACATAAATTGGAACAGTAATATAGCTGTTAAAAATATTAACAAGAAATCCGCAATAGGTTACAAAATATTGCTAGATATTGAGGGTAATCCATATCTAGTTATTAAAATAAATGCAATTAGAGAAATATATAGACAAGCTACAAGGAGTATAACATGTTTTGTTATCATTTTTGTTTTGATAAGTTTGACTTTTTTTAGTATAGCATTGATTTGTTTAAATAAAGTGGTAGCAAGAAAACTAATGAAGATGAATACAATAATACATAAAATAAGTGATACGAAAGACTTAACTTTGAGACTGAAAGTTGATGGAAATGACGAAATTGCGACCTTAGCTGCAGGGTTTAACAATATGCTAGGGGAGCTAAAAAAATCTAGCGACAAAAACTTAGAACTTGCAAATAAAGACACCCTAACTGGACTTCCTAATAGAAAAATGATAATAGAGAATATAAACACAACTATAGATAAAAGAAAAAAACATGGGGGAAAATTTGCTGTATTGTTTATAGATTTGGATGATTTTAAAAGAGTTAATGATGGTTTAGGACATGATGTAGGGGATATTTTGATTCAAAAGGTGGCTGCTCGGTTTAAGAATGTTATATCTGCTGAGGATATAGCGGCACGTATTGGTGGGGATGAATTTATTATACTACAGGATAATATAAATTCAGTTGGACAGGCTGAAAATTTAGCCCTGCACATAAAAGAGGTATTAAAAGAGTCCTTTGTATACCTAGGGAATGAACTTCATACTGCAGCAAGTATAGGAATAAGTATATACCCTGATGATGGAGAGGATATACCTACTTTGATGAAAAATGCAGATATAGCAATGTATGAAGCTAAAAAAAATGGAGGAAATTGTTATAGAATATATTTGGGAAATATGAATAAGGCAGGACTCGCTAATCTTATTTTAGAGAATAATTTATATAAATCTCTTGAAAAAAAAGAGATGGTCTTATATTATCAAGCTATTACTCATGTGGAAAGTAAAAGAATAATTGGATTTGAAGCATTAATTAGATGGAATCATGATAACAAACTAATACCACCATCAGATTTTATTCCTATGGCTGAAGATAATGGTTATATTATTGAATTAGGGAAATGGGTACTTAGAGAAGCTTGTAAGCAGTGCAGTGAATGGCAAAATGCTGGTATGAAAGTATACGTTACTGTGAACATAACTTTTAAGCAATTAGAGCAATCTGATTTTGTAGATATAGTTAGTAATGCATTAAAAGAAGTAAATATGGATTCAAAATATCTTGTTTTAGAAATTACAGAAAACGCAGCAATGCAAAATGTTGATTTAACAATAAAAACTTTAAATAAGATTAAAAATTTGGGTGTAAGTATTGCTTTAGATGATTTTGGTACAGGCTATTCTTCTTTAAGCTATGTAAATAGGCTTCCAATTGATGTTTTAAAAATAGATAGGTCTTTAATTATGGATATTACGCAAGGTACGCAAAATATTGCAGTGATAAAAGCCATAATTGCAATGGCAGATAGCTTAAATATTAAAGTTGTTGTAGAAGGTGTTGAAGATATTGAACAATTTATTATTTTAAAGAAATTAAAAACCTATTTAATTCAAGGGTATTTAATTAGCAAACCATTACCAGCAAAAGATATTAAAAGCTTAATAGGAAGAAAGATAAATTTGCCATAGAAAGAATAATAGCAATATTGAGAAGATTGAAAAATATTTCAAGAAATTATAAAAAAAATGTTGAAAAAAGTAATAATACGTGATATTATATATGTATTACGTAATTAGTAGTTGTAATTTAGTTATAAGTGTAAATTTATATGTAAAAGTTTACAGTTGAAATCAATTTAATAAGTAAATTTGCGTGTTACTGATAAAATCAGGCATGAGCATAAGTCATTATAATATAGTAGTTATATTTAATTATAGCTATTGATGTGACTTTGCTCATGCCTTTTATTTTTGCTAACATGCCACAAAGGAGAGGGGAATATAAATGAAAAAAGCTTTTGGTGTTTTACAAAAGGTAGGAAAAGCTTTAATGCTACCAGTAGCGTTATTACCGGCTGCAGGATTATTACTTGGATTTGGTAACATGTTTCAAAGCAATCAATTCTTAGCAAGTGCTCCGATATTTAATGCTGGTTGGTTCCAAATGGTAGCTAAAATTATGGAACAGTCTGGAGATGTTATTTTTGGTAACCTTGCATTATTATTTGCAGTAGGGGTTGCAGTAGGTCTAGCTGAAGGTGAAGGAGTTGCAGGACTTGCAGCAATAGTTGGATTCTTAATAATGAACAAGACACTAGGTATTGTTGCTGGGGTTACTTTGGAATTAACAAAAGGTACAGCACATCCAGAGTTTGCAAGTGTACTAGGTATTCCATCACTTCAAACAGGAGTATTTGGTGGTATTATAATAGGTATAGTAGCGGCGCAATTATATAAAAAATTCTATAATATTGAATTACCTTCTTACCTCGGATTCTTTGCAGGTAAGAGATTTGTACCTATAATTACAGCAGTATCTGCTATTGCAATAGGTATTGCAATGAGCTTTGTATGGCCTCCAATTCAACATGCCTTAAATGTGTTTTCAAAAAGTATGATTGAGGCTAATCCAACAGTATCAGCTTTTGTATTTGGAGTAATAGAAAGGTCATTAATTCCATTTGGATTACATCATATTTTTTATAACCCATTTTGGTATCAATTTGGTGAGTATATAAATAAAGCTGGTCAAATAGTTAATGGAGATCAAGCTATATTTATGGCTCAGTTAAAAGATGGTGTACAATTTACAGCAGGTACATTTATGGCTGGTAAATTCCCATTCATGATGTTTGGACTTCCAGCAGCAGCACTTGCAATGATTCATGAAGCAAAACCTGAAAAGAAAAAAATTGTAGCTGGTATTATGATATCTGCAGCTTTAACTTCTTTCCTAACAGGTATTACAGAACCAATTGAATTCTCATTCTTATTTGTAGCACCAGTATTGTTCGGAATTCACTGTGTATTTGCAGGATTATCCTTTATGACGATGCAAATATTAGAAGTTAAAATAGGAATGACCTTCTCTGGTGGACTTATAGATTACTTACTATTTGGTGTGATTCCAAATAGAACAGCTTGGTGGCTGGTAATCCCTGTAGGTTTAGCATTTGCAGCACTTTACTACTTTGGCTTTCGTTTTGCTATAAGAAAATGGAATCTTAAAACTCCAGGTCGTGAAGTAGACGTGGAAGAAGACACAAGTAATGTAAAAACTAATCTTAAAGGTCAAGAACACGCAATAGAAGTATTAAAAGCATTAGGTGGAAAAGAAAATATCACAAATTTAGATGCTTGCATTACTCGTTTACGAGTAAGTGTTGTGGATGCTAAAAATGTTGATAAAGCGGAACTTAAGAAATTAGGAGCTGCGGGCGTTCTTGAAGTTGGTGACAGTATTCAAGCAATATTTGGAACAAGAGCAGAGCATATAAAAACAGAAATTAAAGAAGTTATAGCTAAGGGTTTAGATAAATAATATGTATATCCTTAACTGATAATAAATTTTCACATAAAAAGACATTAGATAAGTATATTACTTACCTAATGTCTTTTTATGGTTATTATGAACTGTATTGCTTTTTAGTGTTTATTAATAGAGAACTTATTAAAATTAAGGCTAGTACCATTACACTCAAATTAATATTAAATATAGTTTTATTATAAATTAAACCTTCACCAATAAATCTTGTATATAAAACTACATATGAAATCCATGCACTAGAGCCAGAGATAATACTAAATTCAAGGTTTTTATTTATGAGAAAATATAATGTTACATAATAAGTTACAATCATGGGGGTAAGCCAGGTAATTAGCACATAGAAAAAGGGAAGCTGCAAACCCATGAATATATTTAAAATTCCTATTATGAAAGAAAGTATCACATTAATTGCTAATATAATTATAGTTCTGGAGAGTGTAATTTCAAAAGTTGAATATTTACAACATAGTTCCATTTCATAAACATTGTAATATACACCTCTATAAGAATATAATACTTGAAATAAAACTATCAAAGGAGAAAAAACAAATATTTGATTAAAATATCCATAAGTATTTAAGAGTAAGGAACTGGCTAATATGAGTGCAACTGAAATATAAAAAGCTTTGCCCAGTATTAATATTTGATTTTTTACTTGTCTTAGAAGGAAAAACACTTTATTGTCAGGGCATTGAGAGTTAAAAGCATCATTTTCATGCATAAGTGGCATTACACAATTTATAATGCTTTCTGCTAAATCATCAGGAGGATTAATTTGGACATTAGTACTTAAATTTTGCTCTATAAGGTCTATATCTTCCAGTGTGATATCATCATACAGGTTAAGAGCTTCAAGATCTTTCAATACATCAACATTATTTTGTGTTTTCAAGTTTATCACCTCCATAATCCTTTTTTAAGGCTTGTTTCAAATACTTTATTCCAGAATATAATCTAGCTTTAACTGTATTTAGATTACTTTCAGTTATATAGGATATTTCTTTTAGAGAAAGATCTTCATAAAATCTTAATGTTACAACTTCTTGTTGATTTTCTTTTAAAGTTTTTAAAGCATCATTAATATCATTTTGAAGCATTTTGTATTCTATAATATTAAAATTTTCAGTGATTGCAATATCTTCTAATACTTCTGACGCTTGCTTTTTATTTTTATATTCTTTAGAACGAAAATAATCTATTATACAATTGTTGGCGATCTTATATATCCATGATTTAAATGTATATTCTGGGTTAAAAGTATCACGTTTTTCATAAACTTTTATGAAAACTTCCTGACATAAATCTTGAGCTAAATAATAATCGCTGAGTTTACTATATATGAATTTGTAAATAAGTTTGTTATATCGATGAATAATTATTTCCATTGCCTCCTGATTATTTTTAGAAATAACCTTTAGAAACAACTTTTCATCAGTTATATCCTGCATTATATTCACCTCAAATTTAATGGATTTCCATGCGTTTAAATATAAATTGTCCTAAAATATATACCACTATGGATTGAGCAAGCATGCTTATAAGAGTAAAAGTCAAATTATAGTGTTGACTATTACCAAAATAAAATATTAAATCAAATAGGATGTAGGTTGATGGAAGGAAATATGTCCATTCAAATTCATTTAAAAATACAGACCCGAAGCTTACAAGAAGTATACAAAATATATAGGGTGCTAAAAAATTCTTGAATAATGAAGAGACTAAAATAAAAATGCAGGCAAACGAACTGCAACAAATAAATAATGTTAAAATTTTCTTGGTTAAGAATTCTAAAATGCTCATATTAACAGTGGCCATTTCAAACCCTCTAACTTGTTGAATTGAACCATTTATATCAGAAAATCCAAGAATTAAACCATTTGTAACAAGTGAGAAAATAATGTTTGCTATAATAAGCAAGGCAATGGATATTATTAGGGCTACATATTTTCCGTTATATAAGGTACTGCGTTTAGTTTTACATGCAAATTGAAAACTTAAAGTGTTTTTTGCTTTTTCATCAGAAATTATATTGCTGCAAAATATGCCAATTAAAACAATATATATTGCAAAGCTATTAAAATTTTTAACAAAGCCTTGAATAAAGTTTTTCTTTAAATTAGGTAATTGATGGCTTGTATAATATTCTAAATCTTTTGTTCTAGAAATAATATCAGCTTTAACAGATTCAGGGTGTTTGTTATAAAATCCATTCAGATACTCATAAGGAGCTTTAATAAAATCATTAATATCGGCGATTTCTTTTTTATATTCTATCTTAGATTTAACATTAATTTCATTGTATTTTGGAAATTCTAGTTTTGCTTGTACAGAATAAAACAAAGAGATTAAGATCATAGCTAGAAGGACAAATTTAAATTTATTAGAAAAAATTATTTTTTTAAGTTCAAATTTTACAATTTGTAAAAACATTGTGTTCACCCCCCTTACACCATAGCTCTATAATAATGTAGGTATACATCTTCAAGGGTTGGTTCTACAAGCTGCGCTTCATTACAAGGTTTGTCACCTACAACTCTTACCAGTACACCATTTTTCTTGTTTTGAGTATTGCTTACAATGTATTGTTTTTTTAGCTCATTTGCACCTTTTACATCTGTGAGAGTTTGATAAACTTTTCCTTCTAACATTTCAAGTGATTTTTGAGGTGTTGTATATTCAAGTAGCATACCATCTTTCATAAAAGCTATAGAAGTAGCTATTGCTTCTATATCAGATACAATATGTGTGGATAAAACAACTATTCTATTATCACTAAGTTCGCTTAAAAGATTTCTGAATTTTATTCTTTCTTCTGGGTCTAATCCAACAGTGGGTTCATCTATAATCAATATTTTAGGGTCGTTTAAAAGTGCCTGAGCTATACCCATTCTTTGCTTCATTCCACCTGAATAAGTTTTTAACTTTCTATGTCTTACTGAAGTTAATGAAACTACATTTAGTAAATAGTCGATCCTTTTTTTAGCAGTTTTAGGGTCTAATCCTTTTAAAACCGCAAAATAATTTAAAAAATCATCAGCCTTGAAATCTGGATATACACCAAAATCTTGAGGTAAATAGCCTATAACATTACGATATTCACTTCCTAAGCTGAAAATATTACGTCCATTACATTGTACTTCGCCGCTAGTTGGACGCATAACTGTAGCAAGTATTTTCATAAGTGTGGTTTTCCCAGCGCCATTAGGCGCAAGAAGACCTACAATACCATCATTTATATTAAGGGAAAAATCCTTTAGTGCCCAAATATTTTTATTATATTGTTTTGATAAATTATTAATTTTTAATTCCATAATTTTAACCTCCGATTAATTTTAACAAACTTGTTTTTTTAGAATTTTAATAATAGTTAAAGCAATAAAGAATGCTGTACTAAAAATTATTAAAATTAAGGGCAAAGACCAATTTAGATTATACATATTTCGAATTTTTGTAAATAAATTATAATCTAAATATGAAGTGGGTAAAAATTTAACAATATGAGAATAATCTTTCCATAGATTACTTGACATCATGGTTATAAAACCTAATAGAATACCTGAAAAAACAGGTAAAAGATAATTCTTAGTTAAAGATGAAATGAAAGTTATTACTGCTACAAACAAAAAGCACACTAAATTGGAATACAAAAAACCTATTGAGATATATTGCATAACACTCATATTGCTCTGAATAAACTCTGACCCAATCAACTGCTGCATTGGTATATTAATAGATGTATCCTTTAAAAATAAAAATCCCATACCATAGCAGGAAATAAAGAATAATAAGTTTGTTAATACAATTATAACAAAGGATGAGATAATTTTACTTAAAACTAAGTGGGTTCTAGATGTTTTACTTGAAAATAACAAACTTTCTATATTTGTTGAATATTCCTTTGAAAAAATATCTCCAAATAATATCCCAATAATTATTGAAAGGTACAGTAAATTAAAGACTGTATTGTTAATAACATTAAAAGGACTCTTAACAACTTTGGGCGAAATTCTTTCAATATTTAAAGCAGAAATTTTATCTTTAATTTTTTCCTTTTGTGCTTTGTCTGTAATGGTATTCAATTTTTTACTAAGTTTATCATAAGTAATATTGTTTGTTGTAATTACCTTATCAAGTCTAACTTGATGTTTGCCAGTTTCTATTCCACTTTTAAAGTTAATGGCAGACATAAAGCTAATTAATAAAATAATTAATAGTACCGATATGGTATTTGTTCTAAATATATTTTTTCTGAATTCCATATAAACTGTTTTTAAAAACATAACATATCTCCTTTAATAATCTAAAATTGAATAAATTGGTATGTTGATTAGTTATTTTGAAATTAAATTCGAAGTTATTACATATGGCCATATATAATTTTCCTTTTTCAATAATTAATACGGAGAAAAATATGGGAAAGTTGTAGGCAGTAATAAAAAAGTTATTTAAAAGCAATGATAGCTTTAAATTTTAATATATTAGCATACTGATTTAATATTTCTAAATATATTTTAAATCAACAACAATAAATGTACCCATACATTTGACTGATATAAGTTTACTGGTATAATAATCCTTGTAAATGATTACAAATAAATAGTTGTAGGGGGATAATTTATGAAAGTTAAAAGAGTAGTACTTTGTGGGCTTTTTGCAGCATTATGTTTTATTGGAACTTGGGCACATATTCCTATAAATATAAGCGGAAGTCCAACAATGGTTCATTTAGGAACAACAGTTATATTTCTTACAGCAGTTATAATTGGTAAGGATGCAGCTTTTGCAGGAGGTATCGGATGTGCATTATTTGATGCAACAAATCCTGCTTATATAGCTTGGGTTTTACCTACATTAATAATAAAAGGATTAACAGGATATACAGCAGGAAGCATTGCATTTGCAAGAGGAAAAGAAGGCAAAAGTATGTCTCAAAATATTATTGGCTTTATAGTTGGTGGAGTAGTATCATTACTGGGATATTTTCTTGTTAACTGGTTTGTATTTGTAGGATTTAATGTTGCAGTTGTGAAAATGGTATCATCTTTAATAACAACGGGATTAGGAATAGCAATAGCTATACCTTTAGCAGTTGTTATTAAACCAATATTAGAGAGAAGTGGTTTGAATTTAGCTAAATAGTTATCTGGACACTTTTTCTGATATCTGAACTAATAAAGAAGGAAACCTAATAAATACTGGGTTCCTTCTTTATTTATATCTATTGTTAATTGTTAATTGTTTCTTCTGCAATTTAGCAATTTTCATTATGATGATAGGATTGGTGTAAAGAATAATATAGAAATATACTTTCTCTTTTATTACAAAAATTATAATGTTAAAATTATATATAAGACAATTCAAGCTTACAAAAGGGGGTAACGTAATGAAAGACAAAGATGTAAAAAATCAAATAAATGAATACCTAGAATTATATACAAAATTATGGGCCTTTAGTGGTTCTATCGCTGCTATAAAGGATGGGGAAGTACTGTTTAAGAAAGATTACGGATACGCTAACATTGAATACAAGGTTAAAAATATTACAGAGACTAAATATAAAATATGGTCAATTACAAAACAGTTTACGGCTGTAGCTATTCTAATGCTGGAGGAAAGGGGATTATTAAGGGTAGAAGATAGTTTGAAAAAATATTTTCCTGATTGGGTTGATCTAAACCCAAAAATTACTATCCATCACTTATTAACTCATACCTCTGGAGTTTTTAACTACTCAAACCTGCCAGACTCCCATAAAACTTTTCAGAGGATGTACCATAAAAAATCTGATTTAATTAAAATGTTTGTAAGTAGGCCATTGGATTTTGAACCTGGTACACAATACAATTACAGCAATACAGGATATTACTTTCTGGGAATGTTAATTGAAAAATTATCAGGAAAGACCTACAGTGAATTTTTAACTGAAAAGATTTTTCTACCGCTAGGCATGTTTAATACAGGGGTAGATGATGAGAAAAAAATAATTGAAAATAAAGCATCAGGCTATTATCTAAATGGCGATCATCTGATACACTGCGAAAATATCAATATGAATTTGATATTTTCTTCCGGGGCTATGTATTCAACAACTCAGGATTTATTGACATGGAACCAGGCCTTAAATAGTGATAAGTTATTAAGCAGAAAGTCTATTGAAAAAATGAATAGCCCATATATGAATAACTATGGCTATGGTGTTGAAATAAATATGAATGGCAATAGAAGAGTTGTTAAACATAATGGTGGATGTGAAGGTTTTTTAACTGAAATACATAGATATGTAGATGATGGGTTTGCTGTTGTAGTTTTGAGTAATTATGGATTTACAGCTGTAAATAAATTATGTAGTGTAATTGCTTCCATAGCTTTTGGGGAAGAGTATGAGATGCCTGTAAAGCCTGAGGTGTTTCCTTTGAGTGATAACACATTGGAAAGCTATTTAGGGGTGTACGAAGAAGATGACAGCAAACTAGAGCTGAAAAAAGAAAAGGATGGTATATTTTTAATTATTGATGATGAATATATTTTGCCTACTTATCCAATTAGCGAGAATGTTTTACACCATACATGGATAGATGAAGAATATACTTTTACAAAGGATGATGATGGGCAAGTATATCTTTGGGGCATTAAGAAGAAATAGCCGCGGACATTCACAAGAAAAAACTCCTATTTATATAAATGGGAGTTTTTTCTTGTGAAACGTCGTTAAATTTATGCGGTTTTTGCATATATAATCTTCTTAATGCTACATACTGATAGAAAAAAATCGTCAGCTAAAACATTAATTGTATATCCTTCTTCGTATTTACTGCGTATAGCATCATTTCTTTTTTGTATATATGCCCTATTACCTGAATTCTCTCCCCACTTTTTTCTTTTTTGTGGCTCGGATGGAATATATACATATTGACCTTGAATATATTTTTGAATTTCTTTAACTAAATTATCTGGTAAAATTGTTTTAGCTTTTACATAGTTCATAAACTCAGCTCCTTAAATATATTTTAAATTTAAGAAGGCAAAGCCTGTATTATATGCAATATAACTATTAATGGTGATTAAATCTTTGTCTCTGTGCAAAACATCACCAAATCCATATATATACAGACTTCGCACAGAGTTTTTTATTATTTACACAATCTTTAGATAAAATACATAGCATATTATTCACCCCCACCTAAGTTCATATTCTATATTAACATTTAAATTGATTATTTTCAATAATTTACTATTTCAATATATATGGTTAAATCATGGTTTGAAGTTAAATAAATTTTATGGAAAAAATGTGTTAATCTACCATTTTACCTTAGAATATATTTCTGTTAAAATAATATTATATATTGAAATTAATTTATAAGTAATTTAGTGATTTAAATTGGATAGTGTTTATAATACAATAATGATTTTTACTTTAAAAAACAACTTGAAATACTGTCAATTGCCAACTACCCTAAACCCTAAAGGGATAATGGTTTTAGTCTTAAATATATAAATATAGTGTAGTAATTAAAGATAAGACCAAATGAAATAAGTAAAAAGGAGTTGATATAATGAATAATGAAGATAAAATATTAAAGATATTAGGACAGATGCAAGGCGATATGCAAAATATGCAAGGTGATATGCAATTAGTCAAAATTCAGCTTAAAGAACATGGTGAAATGCTTAATTCACTAAAAGTCGCTGCAGAATTTCACAAAGCGGATATAGATAATTTAACGCATCAAGTTGTAAATATGTCTGGTGAAGTTAAGGCTGAAATAAAAGAAACTAATTTGAAAATAGATACAATTGCTAAAGACTTAAATTTTGTAGAACTTGCTACAGGAAAGAATATAACAGATATTGCATATCTAAAAGGTGCAAAATAATAAATGATATATGAAGACACTTATGTAGGTGTCTTTTTTTATTTTGAACAAGATCATTAATATACAGTACCCAAGGTAATAATTTAACAGAAAGTTCAGAAAATTATATTTATAAAAAGGTTGACTAATGGGAAAATGTACAATATAATCAATATATCGACAATTTAACAAAGTCGATATATTTAAAAAATTACTGTGAAAGGGGAACTAAAGAATGATTATTATGTTGTTACAATTATAATAAATTTAAAATCTAATAATAAAATCATAGCAGAAATACTATAGGTATAAGTGTTTTTATAGACCCTATATTTTAGGTTTATTTGAAATACTCAAAATATATAGTAATCTATAATATTAAAAATTATATTTTTTAATAGTTTAGGTTTATTTGCTGTAGATTTTAGGATTTTAATTATATTGATTGAACAACATCAATTACAATTCTTTGATTTTCATTAACATTACAGTAAGTTATAAAAGTGCTAGGAAATATGTTTTTACTTTAATACTAGATTTATAAAAAGTAATTATATTTTAGCGTTATCTTACTTAATAATAATTTGAAATTAGAGCTGTGTTGTTTTTGACAACACAGCTTTTTATTTTAAATAAATATATATGTTAGATATTTATCCATAGTTAAAATATTTGGATGAAATCATATATAATAATGAAATTTCGGCACTTTAGGTGACTGGTTAAAAGGATGTAGATGAATGTAGGTTCATCTGCATCTTTATTTTTTAAAAAAAGGGACAGTTAAGAAATAATAAAGATTACTGGAAGGAGAGAGAAAGATGACAATAATGCATAGACGGTATAGTGGGTATGAGGATTTTACAAAAATGTGTGAATTTTTAGAGGAGTGTGTATCAATAACAGGACCAAAGTTTTATATGAATTTAGGGTTCTTTGAGTTTCAATGGGTTTCTGATTTTTCTTCGGAAAATTACATTGGTGGGCTAGATGAAATGTTTAAAGATGTAAATCTTTGGTTTGAGGATAATAAACTTATAGGTGGATTTTGGCCATGTGGAAGTGAAATTAATATGTTTATACATCCTAACAAAAAAAGCTTATTTAATGAAATGGTTGATGTTGCAGAAATTACAGTAAAAGATACTATCACTGAAAATGATCAAGATGAGAATATTCAATGGGAGATTTTTGATGGTGATGTTGAGCTGGAAGAGGTTTTGAAAGAAAAAGGGTATTGCAAAAATGAAGAATACAGACCACATCGTGTATTTGAGTACAATGGATCAATAGAAATTCCAAAGCTGCCTGAAGGTTATTATATAAAGACTTTAAAAGAGATTCCTGATAAAGATAGACTGTTTGAAATTTACAGAAGGTGCCTAGGAATGAACAAAAACGAGACTTATTTAGAGAATATTACTAAAACATCTACATATAGAAATGAGCTAGATGTTGTGGTGATGGGACCAGACCATAAAGTGGCTGCCTTTTGTAGTGGTCAATATGATAAGAAAAATAAAATGGCAAGCTTTGAAGCAGTAGCATGTTTTTTTGACCATAGAAAAAGAGGATTAAGCAAGGCTATGATGCTTACTGCATTAAAAAATGCACAAGATTTAGGGGCAGAAAGAGCAACAATACAAACAAGCTGGCAAAAAGGATATCCAGCTCCAAATAGATTATATGAATCAGTAGGTTTTGAATTGGTTGGCAATTTGTACTTTTGGGAAAAAAAATAACGACATTTAAGAAATAATAAAGGGGCGATTATGATGGAAATTAAAAATCAAATAGTAAAAAACTTAGATAAGGTACTTAATGAATATACGGTAAAAAACTATATTCCAGGCCTGGCAGTAGGTGTGGTTTATGATAATGAAGTTATTTATACAAAAGGCTTTGGCGTGAAAAATATTGAGACTAAAGAGAAAGTTGATGAATACTCACTATTTCACATGGCATCAGTATCAAAGACTTTCGTAGTTACAGGAATAATGCAGTTAGTGGAGCAAGGTAAAATTAAGTTAGACTCACACTTGATAGAATATTTACCTTATTTTGAGCTTAAAGATGATAGATACAAGAAAATTACAATTCGGCAGATGTTAAGTCATATTTCAGGTATGCCAGATGAAGAGGACTATGAATGGGATAAGCCACAATATGATGCAGGGGCATTAGAAAGATATGTTAGAAGCTTAAAAGATAAAGAATTAATGTGGGAACCAGGAGAAAAATTTGCTTACAGCAATATTGCTTTTGAAATATTAGGAGATGTTATTGCAAAGGTTTCTGGAGTATCTTTTGAAGATTATATGAAAGAAAATATTTTAGATGTACTTAAAATGAAAGAAAGTAACTTTTTAAAGCCATTAGTTTCAAAAGAACTACTTACATCACCTCATATTCTAGGCATTGAAAATCCCTATGGAGCTAAGGTAAGTGAAGTTTTTCCTTATAATCGCGCACATGGTCCAAGCTCTACCCTATGCTCTAATGTAGTAGAACTGTGTAATTATGCAATTGCTAATATGAATGAAGGAAGATTTGAAAAAACTAAGATATTAGAAGCTAATAGTTATGAAGAACTTTGGAAACAGCAGGCAGTTACAGGGTGGGGTGGATATACTTCACAAATTGGATTGGCATGGTTCTTAGGCGAATATAAAGGAAATAAGGTTAGGTCTCATAATGGTGGAGATACAGGGTTTAGAAGTAATTTGATAACTTTACCTGAGAGAGGAATAGCAATTGCTATTATGGCAAATTCAGATTATATGTCTTTAAATAACCTATGCACAAATATTTTGGATATAGTATTAGGAGATAAAATTGAAGCTATAAAGGAATCCTTTGCACACTATATTGCAAAAAGAATGATTAACGATGGTTATGAAATGGCAGTTAAAGAATATTACGAAATAAAAGAAAATTCTATGGGCAAGTATTTTGTTAATGAGGGTGAGTTAAATATACTTGCTTATGCACTATTAGAATATAACAATATTAAGGCTATTGATTTACTGAAAATTTCAATTATAGTATTCCCAGAATCATCTAATCTTTATGATAGTTTGGGAGAAATATATTTAATTAATGGTGATAAGGATTTAGCTTTAGAAAGTTATAAGAAATCAGTAGAGTTAGATCCTAAGAATATAAGAGGGAAGAAAATATTAGAAAAATTAATCAGCGAGAATAAATAACCGGGGACGGTTAACAACTTTATTGTGTTTTCAATTAAGGAGCGGTCTTAAAAGCAAAAAAAATGTAAATAAGTATAATAAGTTGTTAACCGTCCCCACTGGAAACAGCACTGAAAACAGGGAAATATAATAGAATGGGGGCAGATAAAAATGGAAGATTTAAAATTAGTCCAATACAATAATTCTTATGCAAAAGCTATTGCAGATATGTGGAGAAAAAGTTCAGAAGGATGGAACGGAAATTGGGCCACGGAAACAGAGGAAAGTGTTTTAAAATCACATGAAAGCAGCACAGATATAAACACTTATTTAGCAGTTAAGGGGGAGGAAATAGTAGGATATTGTGGACTATCAAAATATGAGTATGATGATAATACGCTTTATGTAAGACTTTTAAATGTAAGATACGACCTTCACGGTACGGGAATTGGAAGAACCTTAGTATGTAAATCTATAGAAAGAACTATAGAACTTGCATGGCCAAGAATTGACCTTTATACATGGCCAGGTAATACAAAATCACTTCCACTTTATAAAAGATGTGGTTTCTTTTTAGAAAAAAGAGATGATTCAACACATTTAATGAATTTTATACCGGGAGTAGTAAATGGGTTAGCATTTAAAGAGTATTTTGAAAATGTTCATTGGTACAAGGACTTAAAAAGAACTATAAATATGGAGCCAGATGGCATAGAGGAAAATGGGCTTATTTATTATGAGTACCTCTGGGAAAAAGAAGGAAAAGTCTTAAGAGTACAGTTTGAAAATAAAAGTCGTGGCATTACATTAATTGAATGCTCGGATTATCTAATAAAGGCTAATATGGATGATCAAAAGCTTATATTAGGTGGGAAGTATAAGATTAAATATGAAGTTATTAATAAATCTAAAAAGCCTTTGAATATTAAAGTAAAGGGTAGAGATGATAAAAATATAAAATATTCCTTTAGTGCAGAAGTTGAAGTAATAGATAAAGAAATTATTGAAGGTGAATTTTTAGTTAATGAACCTGAAAAAAAGGTTGGTCAATTTAATACTTATCCATCAGTAGTATCGGAGATCTTAATAAATGATAAGAAAGTAGAATTTAAAATAGGTGTAGATGCTCAGTATCCAGGGAGTTTATCACTAAAGGTTCCAAGAAAAGAATGTTATAAAAACATAAATTCAGTTATGTATTTAGATATAAAAAATAATTATAAACAAGCTGTTACCTTTGAATTAGAGCTTGTGGAAAATAAGGATATTAAATTTATAAATAAAAGTTTAAGTATCCCTATGGAGGCCAGTGAAAGAAAATCTGTTAAGCTCCAGTATGTTTTAAATAACTTTAATTTCTATAACGAAGTAGTTAAGGTAAAAGCAAAGCTTGAAAATGGAAGTGAAGTAGTATTTAAAAAAGAATTAACATCAGCATTAAAAGGTAAAGAGGGAAGATTTGGTGGAAAAACAGAGGATTTCTATATAGCTGCAAATGGAGTGTATTCAGCAAAGCTAAACGAAGAAAATAAAATATCGATACAAGCATTTGGAATACAGGATAGAAATGGTAATATATGCTATCCGATTCTAGGAAGACCTTTTTCAGAAGAATTTTCAAATGCAAGTCCGAGGGAAATAAAACATTATGAGGAAAATGAAAAAATGGTATTAAAAACCACCTTTGTATCTGAAACTTATAAAAATATAAGGATAGAGTCTATATTAAAACTTTCTCAAAATGGAATAGCAGAGCATCATTATGAAGTTTATAATGATGGAATGGATGAAACGGCCAGTGAAATTTGTTTATCTCAAAATTTATTTATGAAACTTACTAAGGCTATTTTGCCACTAAAAGGTAAGTTTATTGAAATTACAGATTCTAGCGCTGAATGGATAGAAGATTTTAATTTAGATGATTTAACAGAAAACTGGATATATGCAAGAAATACTGGAGAGAGCCTGGGATTATGCTGGAATAGCGAGCTGAAAGCTAAATCAAACGGGTGGGAGATAGTATTTGAACATGAGTTTGGGAAAATGAAAGCTAAAGAGAAAAGGGTTACAAAACCTGTATTTATGGCATTAGATACTTTTAAAGATTGGAAGGCTTTTAGAAATTTTGCTTTAGAGAAAAGTGATACAAATAATTTAGTCCTAAGCAATTCGCTTGGAATGATGGTTAATGATGGTAATCCTTTTGTTAAAGAAAATTTCACCGTTAAAATTTCTCAGTATGAAGCTTGTTGTTTAGATGGTGAATATTCTATAAGCTCTAAAAATAAGAACTTTGAGAAAATAAGTAATAGCGTAAGTAAGGAAGATAAAAATTTTGAAACAGAATTTAAACCTTCTTTAAGCAAGGCTATCGATAGGGATATTTTAAATTTAGAAATAGATACTGACAATATTTATTCAGAAGAAAATAAGATGATATTTAAAATTAAAAATGATTTATGTGAATCAAAAATACTTGAAGAGCAAGGCCATAGAGTATACTCCGCATGCAACGGTGTTATGGAAATTAAAGCATGCCATACTTTCAGTCATGTACTATATTCTTTAAAATACAATAATCATGAATGGCTTGAAAATTCTTTTCCAACACCAAGACCAAAATCATGGTTTAATCCATGGTTTGGAGGAATAGGTACACTTCCAGAAGATTTAAGCTTTAGATCAGTTTTAGAAGAAAATATACAGGCTGATTTTGTGACCATTGAAGATAATTTTAAAAATAAATGGCAAGGTATTAAAATAAAACTTCATGTAAAAAACAATGAGTACTATAAAGGCTTAGATGTAAATCAATATTATTTGATGTTACCTGGAGTACCGGTATTATGCCATACAGCAGAAATAGTTCAAAATACAGGCAAGCTTATGAATTATGAATCATTTGAAGGTTTTTCCTTCTTTAATTTTGATGAAAACCCTAAAAATAATTGGATAAAATTAAAGAATTTAAAGGGAACCTTTGACAAATACAAAGTAGGTGGAGAAGGTATGGACATTTTAGCAACCTCTTCACTATTATATGGAACTAACAATCTAAAAGATAAGATACAACTTTATTCAAACCAGGATGAATCAAGAAACTATGGATTTGTAAATCTAAATGACACTGCAGCTTTAAGTTTAAGACATATAACACTAGAAGATGGGTCGGTAAGGTTTACGTCACCAGACTTTTATATATTTACTGAGGAGTATATAGATGATGAACTTTTAAAGGATTTAAGGAATATTAAATTTTAGGGATATAAATGGAGGGTAATAATATGTACACAAAAACTGAAATTCTACAAATTGCGAAAGAACAGTTAGCGCTGGACTATAATTGCCAAGTATCTGATTTTGAAAAGTGGTCAAAAGAAACAACAAAATATAATCTAGGTGAGGAGTTCGCATTGGAAAGAGTAGAGTACACAGAGTTTTCTAAATATCATTCGGTTTATCATGGATTACAAAAGGCTAATGGATGGTTTAAAAAAAGCTTTGATATGATGCGTTCTGTAGTTTGTAAGGATGATGATTACTTTTGGATAATTAAAGATTGTGTAAAAGTTGGAGGAATTTTCATACAACCTAACCACATAGGCGAATTATTTGTTATACCACCTTATTCAGATGAATATAAGTTATTAAAAAAAGTTAAAGAAATTTTAGTTTATTGGTCAGATAGGAATAAAAATATAGAAGTGTCTGTAGTTGAATTATCACAGATAGATATATATGAAAAAATAGGTTTTATAAAAGGTGAGAGTGGTCGCTGGATGATAAGACCAACAGAAGAATTTAAAGTTACTTGGGAGAGAGATTTTAATATTGTTATTCCTAAGGAAGAGAACAAATTAGAAATGGCAGAATTAATATTTCAAGCATTTCAAAATGATGTCGGCTTAAATTCCACATATAGTGTAGAAGAGCGTGTTTCTTGGATTGAAGATTATTTTAAAGATAATTCTCAGATAGAAGTTTTAAATAAAGCTTCTACACTTATATATAATAAGAAAACTAAAGAATTAGTAGGCGTTTGCTTAATATCTTTATGGCAGGAATGGCCACTAGTATGGGAAATAGCTGTTAATCCGAGCTATGCAGGGAAAGGACTTGGGACTAAAATGCTTAAAAAAGCATTATCAGTTTTACAAGAAGAATATCCAGTGCTTAGGTTGTATGTAACTGTAGGGAATAAAGCTGAAAATGTATATCATAACTTGGGATTTTTAAAGGGGCTTGAGTTAGTGGATATGAAACTTATACCAGATAATTAATAGAAAAAAGATTTATTTACAAAGAAGTAATGAATTAAAGGTAAAAATAGAGGAGGAAAATAGTATGAAATATTTAAAAAAATTAATAGGTGAAAAATGTTACCTGGCACAAATGGTTTATGATGATTATGAAAAATTTGCAGAATGGTTTACAGACATGAATACAGCTATTGGGCTGGGAGATGCAGCAGGCAATTATTCTATAGAAAGTACTAAAGAATTTTTCGGAAAACACTATAGTAGCCAAGCTAATCATTTTTCAATAGTTGATTTAAAAGAAGATAAGCTAATTGGGTTTTGCTGGCTTAAAGAAGTATGCGCTATAGATAGATCAACGGAATTAGCTATTTTAATAGGTGATGAGAACTTCAGATGTAAAGGTTATGGGGTTGAAACAATGCAGCTTATTGTAGATTATTGTTTTAATATATTAAACCTCCATAATGTGATGGTGGTGGTTTATTCTCATAATGATAAAGCAATACAAATGTATAATAAAGTTGGCTTCAAGGAATTTGGAAGAAGACGTGAATCTCATTTTATAGGTGGAAAAGCTTATGATGAAGTGTATATGGATATTTTACCTAAAGATTATAAAGGAAAATCAATTACTGATGTATATTTTTTAGTATAAAGTTTTATGGCTCCAGTTTCAATTAAGGGGATTAATGATAAAAATATAAAATGTTCTTTAAAGGTACTCAGTATATTCATTAAACAACGGCATTATAGAAATAAAAGCAGCACCTTCATTTTCAAATACCTTACATTCAGTTATATATTCACTGAGGATTATATAGAAGCTGATCTTATAAAAAATTTAAAAAATATTAAGTTTTAACAACATTTCAGGAGGAATTTAAATCTCATCCTGTTCAAAAAACAAAAATGATGCCCAAACAAATGATTTTAAAGGTGGAAATAGAGGAGAAATTAGAATGAATATAAGTATAAAAGAATTGCAACAAGATTTATTTATGGATACAGCAAAAATGATAACTGAGCTTATTAATTATCATAGAAAATTAACTAATGCACCAAAAGAGTTTTGGATAAGTGATGAAGAATCAGTTGAAACACTTAGGGAATGGCAGGGAACAGGGAAAGTTTATAGTGTTTTTAAAGATGAAATATCAGTAGGCTTTTTCTATGTAAGATTTGGGGGTAATAATGCTGCGTGGTTAGAGGATTTTTATATTTCAGAGGAATTTAGAGGGCAAGGCATCGGCAAGAAGGCTATGGCAGCCTTAGATGAACTTATGAGAGAAAAAGAGATAATAGCAATGTTTGTTGATGTTATTCCTAGAAATACAGGAGCTATTAAACTATATAGGGAATGTGGCTTTGATCATTTAAATATGATTCAGCTTAGAAAAAATTATGATGTGAGATTAAACAAACAAGAGGATGTAGATGTATTGGGATTTCAGTTTAAGAAGTATTAGAAAATTGTTGAGGGAGGAATATTTAATATGCAAAAAACATCATTAAAAAGTAAAATAATTATGCAATTAGAAGAAAAAATTCAACATGGAAATAATAAAGTAATGGACGAATTTTTATGTGAAATAGAGCATAATGGTACTCCATTAATAGAAAAATTAGAGGGCGATTTTGAAAATGACTTAGTTACTTTTATCTATAATGCAGATGAAGAACTTGAAAATATAGTATTTATGCCACCAGTTGGAGAGGATAACTTATTAGAAAATAAAATGCAAAAGCTTCTTGAAACAAATTTATGGTATATAACTTATAAAGTGCGAAGTAACATACGGTTTACATATGCTTTCTCTGTTAATGACTCATTGGAGGTTAATTGTGAAAAAAGATGGGACAGCCTAATGTATGATAGATTTAATAAAAATCGATTAGTTTTTAAAGGTGAAGATGGAGAAGAAGATGAAATAAGGTCTTACGTTGTAATGCCAAATGAAGAGGAACATTTTTGGGCTAAAGAAAGAAATGATATTTCTAAAGGAACTATATATGAGCATCAATTTCATAGTGAAAATTTAGAAAAAAATCGAAGAATTAGAATTTATACACCTTATGGTTATGAAAAAACTAATGAACCTTATGGATTTTTAGTTTTAACTGATGGTGATGAATACATTAATCTTCTTTCAGGTACAAAAATATTAGACAATCTAATAGCTGATAAAAAAATACCACCTATAGTTGCAATATTTATTGATTCAACTGAAACAAGAAGAGAGGAGTTAAAGTGCAATGATGAGTTTGTAAATATTATAGCTAAAGAAATAATACCCTGGGCTCGTGATAATTATAATATTTCTAGTAAAGGTGATGAATGTGTAATTGGAGGATATAGTTTAGGTGGATTAACAGCATTATATTTAGGATTAAAACATTCTGAAATTTTTGGGAATGTACTTTCTGAGTCAGGGTCTTGTTGGTATAAGCCAGAGAATTATAAAGATGATGAAATAGATTGTTGGTTAGGTAATGAATTTAAAGTAATAGATAAACTACCTCTTAAGTTTTACTTAAATGTAGGAGTTCTTGAGGATAAAGAAACAATGATTGATACACATATTATTTTTAAAGATATATTAACAGAAAAGGGATATAAGGTAGATTTTGAGTATTTTAATAGTGGACATGATTTCTTATGCTGGGGTGAAACTTTAGCTAATGGATTAATTTCATTGATTGGACTGAAATAACCTATGAGAAGAGTAAATAACATAATGATTTTTATTAGAAAATAAATAATAGAGTAGCAAGGTGATGATTTAAAGGAGAATATAAATTATGAAATATGATTCATGTAAATATACACATACAGATAATGAGCTAAAAGAAATGCAAAATTTATTAATTGATAGTTATTTCCAAAATAGTGCGCCTATTAATTGGTTTTTTAGCCGATTTCAGAATTGGCACTATGCACACAATTTTAATAGATCTGAAGAGGATATAAAAGTATTATCAGACAAGGTAAGATTGTGGCGTAGCAATAATGGGCAATTAGTTGGGTTTTGTATTTCAGAATATGGAGAAGAGGAATTTCACATTCAAGTGGACCCTAATTATAGAGAAGTGGAAAAAGATATTATTCAATGGATAAATGAAAGACATACAGGAAATCGGACAACCTTTGCATTAGAGGAAGATACTTATAGAATTGAGAACTTAAAATCCGCTGGGTTTCACTATAAGTGTCATTCGAAAAACATTTATGCATATGACATGTGGCGAGCATTACCAAATGCACAGTTAAAACAAGGGTTTCGAATGAGTTCCTTATCTGAATTAAAAGATTTTGATACATTTTTCACAGCTAAAGATGCTGCGTTTCCGCATGCGGGCTCTAGTAAACAACGGTTTAAAACTAAGTCGCAGGCACCGGGGTATTACTATGATTGGAATATTATCATAATAACAGCAGAGGAACAATGTGCTTCATTTTGCACGGTATGGCCTGACTGGAAAAATAAGATGGCAGAAATTGATCCTGTTGGAACGCATCCTGATTTCCAAGGTAAAGGATTAGCTAAAGCAATGTTAAGTAAGGTGTTTTTAAAATTGAAGGATTCGGGAATTGATATAGTTTATATAGATACTGGAGCAGAGCCCTTTACTGCAAACTTTTTATATAAATCATTAGATCCTGTTAATAAATATAAGGTTTTAACTTTTATAAAAGAGGATTAGCAAATTAAATCAAGTAAGTAAAAAATATAATTGGAGGCAAGTTCATGAATATAAGTTTTAAAAAATATGAAGCAAATGATTTTCTAAGAGTAAGAGATTTTTTAGTGGATACATTTAAAACTATTGGAAAAGGTCGTAATTGGACAATTGAGCGTTGGAACTTCTCAAAATCTATGGCTAGAATAATGAATGAAGTTTCTATTGAAAAATGGGAAAGTACAATTGGTATTTGGGAGCAAAATAGAAAGATAATATCGGTTGTAAGTGCTGAAGGCGAAGGAAGTGGAGAAGCCTTCTTTCATATTGGTATGAAGGAATTTCCACAGGGGATTTTAGAAGAAATGTTTGAGTTTACTGAAGAAAATCTTACTCTTGAGAAAGATAAAAAAAGCATTGTGCAGTTACGAATAGCAAATGGGTATAAGCAAGGGGAAGACTTAGCTTTAAGTAGAGGATATATAAAAACAAAAAATTATGAAACTACTTCAGCATTCCATATTGATGGCTCTATAGATATAAATTTACCAAATGGGTTTTCAATAAAAAATGGACATGAAGTAAGTGATGTGGAAAAGGGAAAAGCTCATGCAAGGGCTTTTGGTTATGTAAATACTAATTATGAGAATATATCACCTCTCGGCTATGAAGCATTAAGACAAACTCCTAACTATAGAGTAGATTTAGATTTATATGTTGTATCTGAAGCTAATGAGATAGTTGCTTTTTGTACAATGTGGTATGACAATATAAACAAAATAGGTATACTTGAGCCAGTTGGAACTATTCCAGAGTTTAGAAAAATAGGACTTGGGCGTGCTGTTATTAGAGAAGCAACAAATAGGATTGCTAAAGAGGGCGCTGAAACAGTATATGTTGGCTCTGATCAGAAATTTTATTTAGCAATTGGTTTTAAAGAAGAATACAAGAACAATATATGGGAAAAATCTGTATCGCTTTGATTTAAGGTATTTAAGTAAAGTAATATGTTAACGGAAACTAAGTTAGGAGATGAGAGGAAGTGGATATATTAAATTATTCAGATGGACATATCAAAGAAATAATATCTAAATTACTAAATGAGAATATAGAAGTAGTACCAATAGGAAATCATGAACTTCAAAGACACCTTGTTTATATCGTTAAAAATGAAAGTGGAATAATAGGAGTAGTTAAGCTTTATTACAAAAAAAATAGATGGAATAGGGAAGTGGCTTCGTTAAGGTTTCTTGAAGAAAGTGATGTTAAAGCACCTAAAATCTTAAAGCTAGGCAAACTTTGCGGTGGTACAGAGTGGCTTTTTATGGAGCATATAGAGGGTGAAGTATTTGCCAAAGTTAAAGATGTTATGAGTGAAGATAATGCAAAAGAAATATACGAAACAATGGGAGAAGAGCTAGGTAAAATACATAGATTAAAGACCTTTGATTTTTTTGGTAATTGGGATGAAAATGGAAAAAGCATAGATAATATAAAAGATTTTTCTAGGCTTTTTAGAAAAAATGTTGATGCAGTTTTGAAGGAGCTCTTTGACCAACATTTAGAGGAAGAACCACTTCAAAGACAATGTGCAGAAATTTTAAAGGGAAAATTAAACTTAGTAGATGATGTTAAAGTGTCATACCTTCATAATGGAGATTTTGGAGAGAGAAATATTCTTGTTAAGAAAGTAGATAATAAGTGGGAACTTTCAGCGCTAATTGATTTTGAGCATTGTGTTCCATATGATAGAGATTCAGAAATAATTGATTGCTACTATAAGTTATTAGATGAAAATCAAAAATTTGCAGAAGCTTTCAAACTGGGATATGAAAAGTACATGAAGTTTAGTGATGATTTAGAAAAGAAAAGGCAATTATATGAACTTTATGGAGGACTTAGTATATGCAGTTGGGCTAAAATACAGGCACCTGATTATTACTGGGAGGGTATAAATATACTTAAGAGATATTCATAATGGGATTACAATTAGTAATTGCTCAGTGATTATAAGAGCTAGTAGGAGGGGTTCATATGATAAAAATAAATACAATAAAAAACAATGGAATATATAAACTGGCAGAATTTGTATCATTTATGAATTCTAAAGAAAATCATAATATAGGATATTGTGAAAAAACAAAAGAAGAAGTACTTAATGCTTTATACGAAGACTTTGAAGAGGGGACTATTGAAAAATATTTTGTTGGTGCATATGATGGTGAAAAGCTTATAGGGGTGCTGGGGATAGATGTAGATGAGGAAAAGAACTATGGAGAATTATGGGGACCTTTTGTAGATGAATTATATAGTGAAGAAAATGTTTGGAGTAAACTATGGCTATTTTTAAAAGAAAATATATTAAATTGCTGTGGTAGTTTTGGAGTGTTTTGCAATAGTAAAAACATTCAATGTATAGAATTTGCCAAGGAATATGGATTTAGAAATACTGGTGAACACTTTATTATGAGGCTTAGTAGAGATGAATTTAAAGAAATCTTCGATGTGAAAGATTTTGAACTTACTTCAGAGTACTATAATGAATTCAAGTTACTTCATGATGAAAATTTTCCTAACACTTATTATTCCGGAAGTGATATTTTAAGTCGCATTAATGATCATAGAAAGGTGTTTTTTATAAAAGATAATGAGGAATTGATAGGATATATTTATGCAGAGGTTGAACCAGAGTTTGGTGAAAGCTGTATTGAATTTTTCGGAGTTAGAGAAGATATGAGAGGTAAAGGACTAGGAAGTAAATTAATAAGAGTAGCAATCAATTGGATTTTTTCTTTTGAAGAGATACACAATATTAAGTTATGTGTCAGTTTTGAAAATCTACAAGCAATTAAGTTATACAGTAAGGTAGGCTTTGAAGAGGAGTGTAAGATGGTATTTTATAAGTACTGAATTTATACAGGAAGGTGAGATTGTATGAACTATAGATTATTACAAAAAGATGAACTAAAATTTTTAACTGAAATTGACAGAAAAGAAATCATTGAAGAAGTCTATTATTTTAAAAACCATAAACTTGAACTAGTAAAAGAATTTTATGATATTCAAGGATGGGATTTGGAAGAGCTTAACAGTTTTATTAATAGATTAGATGAGATATATGATAGAAAAGGCACAATTTATGGCGCCTTTGATAAAGGTAAAATAGTAGGACTAGCAGCTTTAGAAAGTGGATTTATGGGTGAAAATAAAGATAAAATTAAGTTGGATATGTTGTACATAAGTACAAGCTATCGTAAAAAAGGTATTGGTAAAAAGTTGATGTGTTTATCAATGGGAAAAGCAAGGGTATTAGGTGCTAAAATATTGTATATTTCGGCCACTCCAACTAGAAAGACAGTAGAATTCTACTTGGCAATGGGTGCAAGGGTAACGGATGAAATAGACAAGGAACTTTACGAATTAGAACCATATGACATACATATGGAATTAAATTTATGTGGTAGTCTGCAGAATTTCATTTAACAGTGAGAGATTATGAAAATAATTTTTAGGGTTAATTAGGTTATATTGAAAAGCAATAATTTAAAATTGAGAATTATATTAATAACAAGGGGTTGATTAATAATGGGGAACAGTAAAATAGTAAGTCTGATATTAAGGGTATTACATGATGATTTACAAGGTGGAAGAGAAGAAGCATTAGAAGTGTTTTGGGAAAATATTGAGAAAAATGGATCACCTTTAATTGAAAAAATTGAGGGCGATGATGAAAACTATATGGTTACATTACTTTGGAAAGCAACGGGGCCTATAGATAATGTATGCGCAATTGGTGAAATGTTTGGTTATGATGAAGAAAATAACAAATTTGAGCAATTATTAGATACTAATTTATGGTATAGGACATGGAGGAGAAGAGGAGATGCTCAGTCAGTATATTTTTTTGTAGTTAAAGAACGTGAAGGGCAGGAATGGGATGATTGTGATTTTAGAGTGGATCCACATAATCCCAATAAATATGTATGTATTGAGGATGAAAAATATCCTGATGAATGTTATTTGATATCTAAGGAGGAGTCTTATGTTAGTCTACCTGAATTTAAAGAGAGTATATGGACAATTGAGAAAGAAGACGTACCTAAAGGTAAGCTAGAACTATTTAATGATTTTGAAAGCAAGATTTTAAATAATAAAAGAAGAGTATGGGTTTATACGCCAGCAGCTTATAGTAACAATGAAGAGCCTTATGGATTAGCAATATTTACAGATGGATGGGAATATGTTCATATATCTAAAGCACCAATAGTTATTGATAATCTAATTGCAGAGGGAAAAATTCCGCCTATGTGTGCTGTATTTATTGAAACTCAGGAAGAGAGAGAGATAGAGCTTACTTGTTCAGATAAATTTGTTGATTTAATTACAAAGGAGATACTTCCTTGGATGCATGAAAAATATAACATCACAAAGGATAGAGAAAAAAATGTAATCGTTGGTTTCAGTTATGGGGGACTTACTGCTAATTATACAGCATTAAAACATCCGGAAATTTTTGCAAAGGTATTTTGTCATTCTGGGGGCCTTTATTGGAAAGCAGAAGGTGACGAAAACGAAAGAGGTCTTATACTTAGAGAATATGAAAAGAAAGAAAGGCTTCCACTTGATTTTTATGTTACTTTTGGTGAATTTGAAAAGGAAGCAGAGAAACATTATAAGGCTAATCTAGAGTTTGTAAAAATATTAGAGCGTAAAGGCTATAATTTTAAATATGAGGAATTTATGGGTGGACATACCTATATGGATGTAAAGATTAACCTAGCTAAGGGTCTTATGCATTTGTTAGGCATATAGAAATATGTATATTAAAATTAAGTAGGTGTAATGCCTACTTTGGATATTCTAGTTAAAGAATTTATACTTTATGTCCATATAAACCTGAGATTCTTAAGGAGGAGAGATAGGAATGGCAATAGAAAATGGAGTTAAAGGAGTAATTTTAACAGAAAATAAAGATGAATGTTATGAGGAGCAAAAAGAGATAATGAATACATCGAAAGAGGGTAGGCTAAAGTGTGAAATTGTAGATAAAGATAAATTTGGACATTGCATCCCTGAGGATTTAGATAAGAAAATTGATGAGGCGTTAGAGTATATTTTTAGTTACAAAAAGGAGAGATTATTTATGGAAAACAAAAACATAGAAATTAAGAAGAATATAACGGATTTATTCAACAAGGTATCAGCAGTTTTTGATAGTAGTGGGCCAAGAATTTTTGCATACTTTGGAGAGCGGTTGGTCCAACTTGCGGGTGTAGTGGAAGGTGAAAAAGTACTGGATGTTGCATCAGGAAAAGGAGCTTCTCTTTTTTTAGCAGCAGAGAAAGTTTGCGAGAATGGAAAAGTTATAGGTATTGATATAGCAGAAGGAATGGTTAATGAAACTAATTTGGAAATTCAAAAACGAGGTATTAAGAATACAAAAGTAGTAGTAATGGACGCTGAAAACTTAGATTTTAACAGCGGAACTTTTGATCATATACTATGTGGATTTGGAGTGTTTTTCTTTCCGGATTATAAAATTGCCTTCAATGAATTCATGAGAGTTCTAAAAAATGGTGGCAGATTTTCATTCACTACCTTTTTAAGAAAAGAAGATGAAAAATTTATGTGGTTAGATGATTTAGTCCAAAAATATTTGCCAGAATGTGAGGATGAACTAGATGAATATCAAGAGGAGGAGAGCCCTGAATTTCATACAGAAGAAGGCTTATATAAAATTTTAAAGGGCGCTGGATTTAAAAACATGCAAGTTATAAGTGAAGAAAAAGATTTCATATATAAAGATGAACAAGAATGGTGGGACAAACTTTGGACTCATGGCTATATAAAGGTATTAGAAATGATACCAGAAGATAGGATGGGAGACTTTAAAACAGAAGTTTTTGAAAGGCTTAGAGAAATTAAAGAAGCGGAAGGGATAGTTGCTACGATGTCCGTTTTATATGCTTTTGGGGAAAAATAATTTTGTAATGGGGGATAATTATTATGAATATTAGATTTGAACCAGTAACCAAAGGGAATTATAGAGAATGTATTGAAATGCCAAAACTAGAGCATGTTGCAAGCAATATGTTTTCTATTGTACAAGCATATGTACTTGATAGAACATATCCCTTTTGTATTTTTAACGAAGACAAAATGATTGGGTTTGTAATGTATAAAATTATTTATGATGATGAAGAAGATATTGATATATTTTGCATGAATAGGTTATATATTGCTGAAGAATATCAAAATAAAGGTTACGGAAGAGTAGCAGTAAATAAATTGTTGCAGATGATAAAAGAAAAGCATAGCTCAGAGGAAATTTATACAAGTACTCATCATGAAAATCATAGAGCTCTCCATTTATATGAAAGTATAGGTTTTAAAAGAAATGGAGAAATGGATGATGATGAGGTAGTGCTTGTATACAGATTTAGGAAATAGGAGGAGGAAGAATAATGGAATGTAAGATAAAAAATCTATCTATAAACTATGAAATAGTAGGTAATGGAAAACCAATTGTTATGCTACATGGTTATTATGTAGACCACAGATTAATGGCTGGATGTATGGAACCTGTATTTAGTGATAAAGAGGGTTATAAAAGAATATATTTTGATTTGCCAGGTATGGGAAAATCAGAGAGTGCGGAATGGATTAAGGGCTCTGATGATATGCTTGATATTGTAATTAGTTTTATTGAAAAAACCATCCCAAATGAAAATTTTCTAATTGCGGGTCAATCATATGGCGGATATCTGACAAGAGGAGTAATTAACAAAATGGCAGATAGGGTAGATGGCATTTTATTAATTTGTCCACTTATAATACCAAATTATGAGAAGCGAAGTGTTGAAGAGCATGTTGTTTTAGTAAAAGACAATGAGTTATTATCTAGGCTAACAGCAGAGGAGGCTGAAGATTTTAATTCTTCATTCGTGGTTCAAAGCCAAAGAATCTATGAAAGAAATAAAAATGAAGGACTGTGTGGTTTTGAAATTGCAGATGAAGAATTTTTGCAAAACCTTCAACAAAGTGGATATGCGTTATCATTCGATGTAGATAAGTTAAATAAAAAGTTTGATAAACCTACTCTTATATTGTTAGGAAAACAAGACGATTGCGTGGGTTATAAGGACGCATGGAGTATACTAGAAAACTTTCCGAGAGCAACTTTCGCTATATTGGATGGAGCAGGACATTGTTTGCAGCTAGAACAGGAGAAATTATTTAACTCATTAATTAATGACTGGCTTGTAAGAATTGATGAGTTATAATATTTGCAGAATGGAGGAGAGTTACTATGGATATACAAGAACAAATAAAAGAAATTTTTAATAAATATGCAAAAGAGAATAACTTTTCTGGTGCAGCACTGGTTAAAAAAGGAGCGTTAACTCTATTTCATGAGGCATATGGAGATGCGCATAAGGGATTTAAAATTAAGAATACAATTACAACAAAATTTGATACTGCGTCTATTACTAAGTTGTTTACTACAGTTGGAATACTTCAATTAATTGATAAAGATTTAATATCCTTTGAAGATAAGGTATTAGATATTTTAGATATCAAAGACACTAATATATCAAAAGAGGTTAATATCTATCATCTTCTAACGCATACTTCTGGAATTGGGGATGATGCAGATGAAGAAGCAGGAGAAGAGTATGAAGATATTTGGAAGGAAAAGCCAAACTATTCTGTAAGAGAAACAGTTGATTTTCTACCACAATTTATTAATAAAGAACCTAATTTCGAACCAGGAAAGGGTTGTAGGTACAATAATGTTGCCTTTGTTTTATTGGGACTCGTTATTGAAAAGGTTACTGGTCAGAAGTACCGAGAATATATAAAAGAAAATGTTTTTGAAAAAATAGATATGAAGAATACTGGCTTCTATAGTATGGATGGGGTAAATGAAAATGTTGCAGAGGGGTATGCAGAAACATGCAATGAAAAAGATGAAGTTATTGGCTGGAGAAAAAATATATATGCATATCCACCAATAGGATCACCAGATAGTGGAGCTTTCACAACGGTTGCAGACTTAGATTTGTTTGTGCGCCAGCTTTACAATGGTAGGGTATTGTCTAAAGTAATGACAGTGGATTTATTCACACCAAAAGTAGTGCATACAAAGTATGAAAAAATAACACATATGATGGGCTATGGCTATGAATTCATTGTTAGCAATGATAACAATGAAATGATATATATAACTAAAGATGGTTGTAACCCTGGGGTGGCATGTAAATTTAATTATTATCCTTCCATAGATACAACACTTGTAGTTCTTGCAAATCAAGATTGTAATGTTTGGGATTTAGCTGGGGAAGTTCAAGAACTATTAATAGGGAAGATAAATTAGATTAAGCAAGGAGGAAATAAAATGACAATAAGTTATAGAAAATACAAAGATAAAGAGGATTTAATAAAAATAAGAGAATTTCTAATTGAAAGTATATCGGTTACAGGACCAAAGTTTTATTGTAACATAGGAAATTTTGAATATTGTTCGTTACTAGATTTACCACAAGGAAAAGGTTTAGAAAGTATAGATGAGGCACTTAAGAATATTTATTTATGGTTTGAAGATGAGAAGCTTTTAGGGGGAATATCGCCAGACGGAGACTCATTGGAGTTTCTTATTAATCCTAATATAGGAGTTCCATTTCAGCAAATGATTGATATTGGGGAAATGGCTTTAAGAGAATCTATTGAAGGATATGAGCAAATTGAGTGGTGGGTTTATGATGGAGATATTGAAATAGAGAAGATTTTAATTGAAAAGGGATATTGTAACAGTGGAGAATATAGACCCCATCGTGTCTTTGACCATAGTGTTCCGGTGGAAATACCAGTGCTGCCAGAGGGATATTACATAAAGAATTTATCAGAGGTTTCTGATAAAAGCAGTTTAATTTATATTTATAGGAATTGTCTAGGAATGCCTGTAGATGAAAAAACCCTAGAAAATTTTACTGAGAATGCTACTTACAGAAATGAATTGGATGTTGCAGTTATGGCACCAGACCATACTGTAGCTGCATTTTGTAGTGGGACATATGATGAGAAGAATAAAATGGCAAGTTTTGAAGCTGTGGCATGTCATTACAATCATAGATGTAAAGGATTAACTAAAGTAATAATGCGTTATGCATTACAAAAAGCTAGAGAGCTGGGAGCTGAAAAGTCAACAGTTCAAACAAGCGATCCAAAGAGACATCTAGCTCCAAATAAACTATACGAATCAGTAGGGTTTAAATTAGTTGGTAATATAAATTTCTGGAGAAAGAAAATATAAATTAAGGAGTTTTTCGAGATGAAATACAACCAGTGGTCTAAAGAAATTAATGTATATGAGTTATCAGAAGGATATAGTATTCATAAAGCAGAGTGGAAAGAATTTTCTATTCACTTTGCAACATATGAAATTTTCAGTATAAATGTATGGTTTAGACAGAGCTTTGATATGTATTGTTCAGTTTTAAAAGATTGCGATATTTGCTATTGGATTAAAAAAGATGGTCACAGAATGGGGGGGGTATTACTTGAACCAAATTATATGAACTGTTTATTTTTAGAACCACCATATAACCAATATGATGAGGTATTAAATGAATTAAGAAATATTTTGATATGTTGGTCTGATGAAAGTAAAAAGATTATTGTAGGTGGAGTAAAACCACAGGAAATTAAATATTATCAAAGAGCAGGGTTTAGAACGGGAAAAGCACGTAGATGTATGATTAGACCCACTGAAGAATTCAATATTAATTGGAGTGATGAATACCAAATAGTCTTGCCAACCGTAGAGCGTGAAATGGAAATAGTAAAGTTATTTAATGAAGCATTTCAAGGTGGAGTTGGTGATGATGGTAATTCAACGATTGATAAGCAACAAGAATCAGTAAAATATTATCTGAATGATAATTTGCAAAATAACTTAGTAAACAAGGCATCTACACTAATATATTATAAAAAAACTAATGAATTAGTAGGAGCATGTCTAATATCTATATGGGAAGAATGGCCTAATGTGTATGATATTGCAGTAAAGCCATCATTTCAAGGAAATGGACTTGCTAGAAATATGATTAAGAAGGCGTTGACAGTACTAAAAGAACAACATACTGTACTTAGATTATTTGTAACATTAGGAAATGATGCGGAAATGAGTTATCATAAGTTGGGATTTTTAGCAGGGGTAGAAACAACTGAGATGTTTTTAGTGGAAAAAGAATCGGTGTGCTAAGGTGAAATGAGAAATTAAATTAAATTAGAAATATGACTAGGGATGAAACAGTACGTTTAGGAAGTTTAGAGCTCGGCAAGGAAGGAATCTTACTTGTGGAGGTTTAGATTATTTGGTAAAAATTACACCCCTGGGGTGTAGTTAACCATAGTTCAATAAGTTGTTAACTGTCCCCAGGAAACCCAAGAAAGGAGAATTAAAATGGATACACCATTTAAACAATATATAAAATTATTATGGAAATTTTTAAAGCCACAAAAGTTTAGAGTATTTTTGCTTACCTTAATTTTAGGTAGCAGCGTGGCACTTCAATTAGTTAATCCTCAGATTCTACGTTATTTTATAGATGCAGCTACGGAAGGAAAGTCGGCTAAAATGTTAACTATAGCTGCTCTTATATTTATAGGTGCAGCATTAATTCAGCAGGTGCTTGCCGTTATAGCAACCTATGTAAGTCAAAATGTAGGGTGGACAGCTACTAATGCATTAAGGGCAGAACTCGTGGAGCATTGTATTAATTTAGATATGAGCTTTCATAAAAGCCATCAGCCAGGAGAAATTATTGAAAGAGTAGATGGAGATGTTACGGCATTATTTAATTTCTTTTCAAAATTCATGATAAATGTTTTAACCAATGGGGTATTGGTTATAGGTATATTAATTCTTTTATTTAGAGAAGATTTTAGAGTGGGTATAAGTTTATCTATTTTTGCTTTTGCTGCTATGTATACTCTTTGGAAAATTCAAGCGAATTCTGTGGACAAATGGGTTAAGGATAGAGAAACTGGTGCTAAGTTTTATGGTTTTCTAGGAGAAGAGATTGGAAACACAGAGGATGTTCGCTCGAGTGGTGCTGAAGAGTATGTTATGTATAAATTTTATAAGCACATAAGAAATTGGCTTTTAATTACGAAAAAAGCTAAATTAAGATATTACCTTATGTGGGCAAGTACCTTAGGTATTTTTGCTATAGGAAATATTATTGCTTTTGGTGTAGGAGGGTACCTTTGGACTAAAGGGATAATTACTATTGGAACAGTTTATTTGATTTTTAATTATACTGAATCCTTAAGTAAGCCTATTGAAGAAATAAGAACTCAGCTTGAGGATTTACAAAAAGCTGGAGCAAGTGTAGCTCGGGTTCAAGAGCTTTTAAATATGAAATCAAAGATAGTGGATGGTACTGAAAAGCTATTTAGCGATGGAGCAATATCTGTTGAAGCTAAGAATATCTCCTTTGAATATGAAGAGGGGGTTCCAGTATTAAATGATGTTTCTTTTAATATTCCTAAAGGAAAGGTTCTTGGAGTTTTAGGACGTACAGGTAGTGGAAAGTCAACTCTAGCTCGTATGCTAGCAAGACTTTATGATCCAGATACTGGTGATATTTATTTTGAAGGTAAAAAATTAAATACAGTATCACTAAAGGAACTGAGGCGTAACACAGCTTTTGTAACACAAGATGTTCAACTTTTTAATGCTACAGTTAGGGATAATTTAACCTTCTTTAATCCAAATATTAAAGATGAAGAAATACTAGTTACACTTCACGATATAGGACTACAAGAATGGTATAATTCATTGCCTAATGGACTAGACACTATTCTAGATGCTGGTGGAGGGGGATTATCAACTGGAGAAGCGCAGTTACTTGCTTTTGTTAGAGTTTTTCTAAAAAATCCAAGCCTTGTTATACTAGATGAAGCCTCATCTAGGCTAGATCCTATAACAGAACAATTAATTGAAAGAGCTTTAAATAAGCTTTTAGAAGATAGAACCTGTATTATTATAGCTCATCGTTTATGGACAGTTCAGAGAGCTGATGATATTTTGATTTTAGAAAATGGAAGAGTTATAGAATATGGTAATAGGGAAAAATTATTAAGGGATAAAGAATCTAAATTTTTCAATTTACTTCAAAAAAGTATGGAAGATGTGGAAGAATCCATAATTGCGTAGAAGAATAGTTGAGAAATTAGAATTAATTTTAGAATATAAGGAATACGGGGTGATAAATAAATGGAAAATAGCATAAATAAAATAGGGATGAAAAAAGAAAATAAAGGGGATATGAAGACCTTTCGACTTATGTGGGAGCTTATAAAATATAGACCATGGCTTTATTTTGCTAATTGTTTAATATGGATATTTATTCTTGTATCTCCAGTAATACCAGGACTTATAGCTAAGGAGTTTTTTGACACTCTTAGTGGAAAAGCAAGCCTCAATATTGGTATTTGGGGGCTTATAGTCTTAATATCAGTTACGGCAATTGTGACTATTATGGGGATATTTTGTGGAGCCAGAATTGATATTGTTCATAGATTTACTATGAGTGCACTTATTAGACGAAATTTGCTCCAATGTATTCTACAAAAACCAGGGTCAAATTCAATACCTTATTCAGTAGGTGAGGCTGTTAACTGTTTTCGTGATGATGCTGAGAAAGCAGAGGATGCAATTAGTTGGACACTAGATGTAATTGGAACAGCAGTTTTTGCTATAGTGGCAATAGTTATTTTATTAAATATAAATGCCAAAATTACTATATTTGTATTTACGCCTTTAGTAGCAGTAGTAGCTATTGCACAAATTGCTAGTGAGCGTGTAGAAAAATATAGAAGGGCTTCTAGAGAAGCTACAGGAAAAGTTACAGGGGCTCTTGGAGAGATATTTGGGTCGGTACAAGCTATTCAAGTTTCAGGTTCAGAAGAGTATATTATGAATCACTTAAATAAGCTTAATAAAGAGAGACATAAAATGGTACTTAGAGATAGTGTATTAAGCCAGCTTTTAGATTCAGTATTTACTAATACAGTGAGCATAGGTACAGGATTTATTTTGCTTTTAGTAGGGCAAAGTATGAAAGCTGGAAGCTTTACTGTAGGGGATTTTGCATTGTTTATATATTATTTAACATTTGTAGCTGATTTTACTCACTCCTTTGGAACCTTTATATCTGATTATCAGCAAACAGGTGTAGCTTTCAAACGTATGCATGAACTTTTACAGGGAGAACCACAAGAAACTTTGGTAAAGCATAATCCATTATATTTGAAAGGAAAACTTGAAAAGCCAAAGTGCAATTTAAATGTAGAAGGAAAAGAATTAAGAAAACTACAGGTAGAAGCATTAACTTATATATATAAAAATTCAAATGGTGGAATACAAGATGTGAATTTCACTTTGAAGGAGAAATCCTTTACGGTAATTACAGGACGTATAGGCTCAGGAAAAACCACCCTGCTAAAGACTTTGATTGGGCTACTTCCATCAGATAGTGGCACAATATATTGGAATGGTGAAAGAGTAAAAGAACCTTCAGAGTTTTTTGTGCCACCAATTAGTGCTTATACAGCGCAAGTACCAAATTTATTTAGTGACACCATGCGAAATAATATATTACTAGGGCTTCCAGAAAATCAGGTAGACTTAAATAGTGCCATAGCTTCAGCAATACTTAAGGAGGATTTAGCTACCTTAGAAAACGGGCTTGATACAATTATAGGTCCTAAGGGAGTTAAATTATCAGGAGGACAAATTCAAAGAGTAGCAGCTGCTCGTATGTTTGTAAGAAACCCAGAGCTATTAATTTTTGATGATATATCAAGTGCGCTTGATGTAGAAACGGAAATGAAACTTTGGAATAGAATTTTTGAAAATAAAGATAAAACATGTTTAGTAGTTTCCAATAGGCGGGTTGCACTTCAAAAGGCAGATAATATTATAGTTATGAAAGATGGACATGTGGAAGCACAAGGAACACTAGATGAGCTATTAGAAAACTGTGAGGAAATGACGCAGATTTGGGGTTCATAGAAATAAAATCAAGTAAAGGTAAGTAAAAGTAAATATATTTATTGACAAACAATAAAAATACATTGAAAGACAATTTAATTAGTAGTAAAATTAAAATTGAAAGAAATATTAGTTCAGGAGGAATATTAAATGAAATATTATGGGAAAATGTCCTTAGCTTCATTATTAAAAATATTATTAGATATTATGATTGTTATTGGTTTAGTTGTCTATATTATAATGTCAAAGCAAACTTTAACGGAAAAAGGAGTAGATATGTCCTCAGGTAGATTTATTAGTACATATATCTTATTTACCATAGGAAGAATCTCTATTATATTAATCTTGTTTAATCTTAGAAAAATAGTTGATTCTCTAATAAAGGTAACACCATTTATTAGACATAATGTGCTTTGTTTGAAAAGAATATCACTACTATGTTTTTCAATCGCAATTTGTTTTGCTTTGAATTTTTTTATAAACGGACAATACAAAAATTTTAATATTGCCTATGTTGACGCTAATGGAATACACACTGACATTGAATTCTTAATATTCTTTTTTGTTGGATGGTTTATTCTAATTTTATCGGAGGTATTTAAACAAGCGATTGAAGTAAAAGAAGAAAATGAATTTACAATATAAGGAGGATGAATATGGCAATTGTCGTAAATTTAGATGTTATGATGGCAAAAAGGAAGACATCATTGCAAGAGTTATCAAGCAGAGTTGGAATTACAAATGCAAATTTATCTATATTAAAGACTTCTAAAGCAAAGGCCATTAGATTTAGTACCTTAGAAGCTATTTGTAGAGAACTGCATTGCCAACCAGGAGATATACTTGAATATAGTGAGGAGTAATAATATTACGGAGGGATACTTATAATGGAGAAAAAGTATGTGCAAGCTATTATTGTAAAAGAAAATATGATTCTTATGGCATATGGTCATAAAGAAAATAGTGAACCTATTAATTTTTTCATAAGAGGAGAAGTAAATGAGGGCGAGACTCCTGATGATGCAATTGCTCGCGAAATCACAGAGCAAATTAATATGCCCTGCAAAGTTAATTTAAAATTTAGTAAAGAGTTATCTTTAGATATACAAACTTATTTAATTAATATAGAAAGTGAGGATAATAAGTTTGATATTTCAACAAAAGAAATTAAAAAATATGTAGGGGATGTTTATATAGAGGGTCTTGAGTGGATTTCTTTATCTGAAAAAGAAAAATTTCATAGAAATAATATAAATTATTTAAGACTTTTAGTAGAAGAATGTATAGATCAGGATTATAGTGAAAATTGGTTAAAGGCAGTCCAAAGTTTAGTTTTTTCTTTTCCAAATTATAAGTATGACAACATAAGGTTATTAGATAAAAAACGTATGAAAGAAACAAAAAACATAGATGCTAAAATTGATATGAATGAAAAAATTTATACTATTGGTATTGCTCTTATTTTGGCAATAATTTATGAAAGATTTTTTATAGGTAAACAAGCTGGTATTTCTATGCCTATTTTCTATGTTATGTTCATGGGGTTTTTCTTATGGAGTACTCGGGAAAAGGTTTACGTTAAAAAAAATGTTGGTTTTATCATGATTATTCCTACTATATTAATAGCATTAAATTATTCCATTCATTCAAATACTATTTTAAACTTTTTTAATGGGATAATGATATTGGTACTCACCTTAGTAAGTACCGTATTAATTAAATATGAGAACATAAAATGGGATAGTTTTAATTTTATAAAAAAAGCATTTAATAGAGGTGCTAAATCTATTTCAGAGAATTTTTATAAACCTTTTATCTTTATAAAAGGGAATATAACTTTGAGAAATAAAAAAGAAATAAGTCCTACAAAGAAAAACATTTTAAAAGGAGTAGTTATTTCTATACCCCTATTAATTGTTATTATAGTTTTATTAACATCAGCAGATATGGTATTCAAAAACTATATAACCAATTTTTCTATTGGACTAGGCGACATAAGCATGGGGAAAATAACAGGTCATTTCTTAGTTGTTATAATAGCTTTCATCCTTATATTTTCATATGTATGGAGCTTTAAATATGCCTTTGATGAAGGTGAAAGTAAGAAGAAGGATATGCAATGGGAGCCAGTTACTATTTTGACAATTATTTTCATGATAAATTTAGTGTATCTTTTATTTTCAATAGTTCAGTTTTCCTATCTTTATGGTGGAGGGAATAACTCTATTCCTGGCGGATTCACTTACTCAGAATATGCAAGAAAAGGATTTTTTGAGCTTGTGGCCGTTACGATAATTAACTTTACTATATTACTTAGCAGTATGAAATTTATTAAAAAGGATAATAAGAGGATAAATAATATATCTAATGTATTTTTAAGTATACTTATAGCGTTTACATTTAATATGCTTTTTTCAGCTCATTATAAGATGTCACTTTATGAACAAACCTATGGATTTACCTATTTAAGGATTTTTGTTCATATATTTATGTTTATGCTATTTATGCTATTTGTAGCAGCATTAATAGGGATTTGGAATAGAAAAATGCCACTTAACAAGGTAATAATCCTAATTGTTTTGAGTATGTATGTATTAGTAAACTACATTAATGTGGATAAAATGATTGCGAGTAAGAATATAGACATATATTATAAAACACAGAAAATTGATGTAGAGTATTTAAGGAATTTATCCTATGATGCTATTCCAGAGATATTAAAATTAAAAGAGGATTCTAACATTGAGGTTGCTAGAGAAGTTAATAAATATTTAAAAGATGTAAAAAATGAGTTATCAGAAGGGCATTCTTGGTATGAATTTAACTATTCTAAATATAGAGCTAGAAAATTACAGATCAAAATTAACTAGAAAATTTAACGAGTGCTATTTTATAGAATTAAGCCAATTATATCATGCTAACTTTATAGATAATATTAGAAAAACAGCTATCGATATGATAGAACTTGTCACTTTTGCCACTTGCCACGTGGGTGGCACTACCCTTTTAAAATCATAAGTTAGGAGAGGCAGCATGGAGAAAAATATTAGATTTGAAATAATAACTAAAGATAGATTAGGTATAACTGTAATAATATTAGAAAAAATTTATCAATTAGCAATAAATCTACTTTCTGTAGAAGTGTTTCCAGAAAAAATCTGTGTTAAGATGCAAAATATGGATGATGATAAGAAGGATACATTAAAAAAACAGCTTTGTGCAATAGAAGATGTGGCTAGGGTTAATGAAATCAACTTACTTAATTATGAGGAAAATGAAAGAAAACTTTTGGCTATTTTAGATTCAGTAGATGAAGGAATAATGGTTGTAAATAAAAAATTTGAAATAGACATCTTTAATAATTATTGTGAAAAAGTATTTCATTGTAAAAAAGAAGAGGCAATAGGTACGGATATTAGAAAATTAATAGGTGGAGATGCCCCAGCTGTAGGACTTATAAATAGTGGGGTAAAGTATGACAATGTAGAGGTTAATGTTAAAACAGAAAGAGGGGAAGTACACTATCTAACTACAGGTAGACCAATTGTAGATGACAATAATATTACAGTAGGTGCAGTTGCATCTATTAAAGATATTCATAAAGCTATAGAGATTGCAAATGTTATTGCTGGAACTACTGAAGGGGCATTTAAGGAAATCGTAGGAAATAGCAATAAGATTGAGAACGTAAAAAAAATAGTTGAAACTGTAGCTAAGAGTGATTCTACTATACTTTTTAGAGGAGAAAGTGGGACCGGAAAAGAGTTATTCGCAAAGGCAACTCAAAGCTTAAGTAGTAGGAGAAATAATCCTTTTGTAACTATAAGTTGCGCGGCACTTCCAGATAATTTAATAGAAAGCGAGCTATTTGGTTATGAAAAGGGAAGTTTTACGGGTGCCATGAATAGCGGAAAAGAAGGTCTTTTTAAAGAAGCGGATGGTGGAACCTTGTTTTTAGATGAAATAGGCGAACTATCTATAGTGCTGCAGGCAAAGCTTTTAAGGGTTCTTCAAGAAGGCGTTATTAGAAAGATTGGTAGTACAAAAGAAGAAAATGTAAATGTAAGAATTATTGCAGCTACTAATAGGAACTTAGAAGAGATGATCCAGCAGAAAAAATTTAGAGAAGATTTATATTATAGGTTAAATGTTATTCCAATAACTATTCCACCTCTTAGAGATAGGTTAGATGATATATCATCTTTAGTTACTCTGTTTATATGCAAATTCAATAGAAAATTAAACAAAGAAATAAAGGGAGCAGAGCTATCTTTTATAAATAAATTAATGGCATATAATTGGCCAGGAAATATACGCGAATTACAAAACGTAATTGAGAGGGCTATGAATTTATGTGATGGTAAATATATATCATCAGAGGATCTTATTATGGACATAGGGATAGGGAGTAAGATGGAAAATAAAATTGATTTGGATGAGCATAAAGCGTTGAAACTTAAAGAAGTTGTGGAAATTTGTGAAAAACAGGCAATAGTAACTGCTCTTTCAAAAAACAAAAGTCTTAGAAAAACAGCAAAGGAATTAGGGGTTTCACACACTACTATTATTAATAAAATTAAGAAGTACAAAATATGTGAAGGATAAGTTAAAAGTGTAAAGAATAGTTTCCAAATGGAAAGAAAACTTTACACTTTTATTGCCTTAGTGGTTATAAAAAATTCCACTGTATTAAAAAAATTTAATCTAGAGCTATTATAATATCAACTGAATTTTGATTTCTCCAGCATAAATATTAGAATTCATATAGAAAACTGTAGTTAAATGGCATAGGTACACTAAATAAATAAAAAGCTATTTGTTTTCATGTGCCTAAAGAATTTTATAATGCTAATTTTAAAGAGCTTTAACTAAAAGGTGGCAGCATTATTGCTTATATATATTTATATGAAGAAAAAAATTATACTAGGGGGAATTGTAATGAATACAGAACATTTACGTAATAGTGGATTTGCAACTAAAGCTATACATGGTGGAAATAAGAAGGATCAATACGGATCACTAGCTACTCCAATACATCAAACAGCTACTTTTGTTTTTGATTCAGCAGAGCAAGGTGGAAGAAGATTTGCTGGAGAAGAAGATGGATATATTTATACAAGACTTGGAAATCCTACTAATACAGTACTCGAAGAAAAATTGGCAATGCTTGAAGGCGGAGAAGCGTGTATGTCTATGGGGTCAGGCATAGGAGCTATATCTTCAGTTATGTGGACTGCATTAAAGGCTGGAGACCATGTGATTTCAGCACAAACTCTTTATGGCTGTACTCATGCATTTTTGGCTCATGGTATTTCTAGATATGGTGTTGAAGTTACTTTTGTTGATGTTTCAAACTTAGATAATGTTAGAAATGCTATGAAAGAAAACACAAAAGTTATTTACTTAGAAACACCTGCAAATCCAACATTGCTTATAACAGATATTGAGGCAATAGCAAAGATTGCTCATGCTAAGGAAGATTGTATGGTTATAGTGGACAATACATTTAGTACTCCATATACACAAAGGCCTCTAGAACTAGGTGCAGACGTTGTAGTACATTCAGGAACGAAATTTCTTAATGGACATGGAGATGTAATTTCAGGTTTTGCTGTTGGATCTAAAGAATTTATTGATCAGGTTAGATTATTTGGGGTTAAGGATATGACAGGAGCTTCGTTAAGTCCTTTTAATGCATTCTTGATTATAAGAGGAATGAAAACACTAGAAATAAGAATGGAAAAACACTGTAGCAATGCAATGGCTGTAGCTGAATTTTTAGAAGCTCATCCATTAGTTGAAAAAGTGTATTACCCAGGACTTAAAAGTTTTCCACAATATGAATTAGCAAAAAAACAAATGAGTCTGCCCGGTGGAATTATTGCTTTTGAAATAAAGGGTGGAATCGAAGAAGGTAAAAAATTCTTAAATTCTACTGAGCTTTGTAGCATAGCTGTTAGTTTAGGAGATGCTGAAACACTAATTGAACATCCTGCTTCCATGACTCATTCGCCATACTCACAAGAGGAAAGATTAGAAGCTGGTATAACGGATGGTTTAGTAAGACTCGCAGTAGGTCTTGAAAGTGTTGAAGACATTATCGCTGATTTAGACCAGGCTCTTAAATTAATGAATAAATAGTAGTTACTATAAATTATAAAAAGATTATCTATATGTTAGCATATAGATAATCTTTTTTATTTGCGATTTACAATAATAAATTTTTTATTAACTGGAAATATCATATTAGTATAAATCTCTTTTCCAATGGAAAATATAAATGAAGGAAGGGAGTGTTTTAAATGACTGTAAATCAGAAACTTACTAATCAGCAATTATCTTCATTAGGAATAAAGAGAACAAATAATGACAAAGGTATGAATGCAACTGATGCAAATATAAGAAATAACAAACAAACAAACAAAAAAGAAAAATAAATAAATAAAATTTCTATAAAGGGCTGCTATTCACTGCGTTAAATAAGTGGCTCTTGATAGAAATTATATAGTAATCAAAGATTAAACTTCTTATATATATTAACTTGACAGTAAAATCACAAAGTGCTATTCTTAAGTTGAAAATTGAATAGATCCTTCAGGGTAGGTGAGATTCCTAACCGGCGGTATAGCCCGCGAGCCGAAAGGTAGATCTGGTTGAATTCCAGAGCCGACAGTAAAGTCTGGATGAGAGAAGGAGAATAATAGATATAAGAGAGTTTTATTTATTAACTATGAAGATAGTTGTGAAGATGCTTTTGTATTTTGATATTAAATATATTAAGCTTATTAAGCCCTGAAAACATTGTTTTCAGGGCTTTTATTAATTTATGCACATGCAAATAAATAACAAACCAGTGATTTATATGATTTTATTTCGTGGAAATTATGCATACTAAGAAAAGAAATACTTAAGAGGACTTACACTACAATTATAGAATTAGGGGTGGTAATTTGGACAACTATTATATGAAAAGAGCACTTGAATTATCTAAAAAAGCAGTAGGGATGGTAAATCCCAATCCATTAGTGGGAGCTGTTATTGTAAAAGACAATAGAATAATAGGTGAAGGCTATCATGAGTATTTTGGTGGACCACATGCGGAAGTCAACGCTTTTGCAAATGCTCTGGATGATGTAGAAGGTGCAACTATGTACGTAACTTTGGAGCCTTGCTCTCACTATGGTAAAACCCCGCCCTGTGCTGATGCTATTGTGAAAAATAAAATATCTAAAGTGGTAATTGGAATGATAGACCCGAACCCACTGGTGACAGGTAGAGGCATAGAAATCCTTAGAAAAAACGGTATAGAAGTTATCACAGGAATAATGGATACCGAAATAATGAAAACAAATGAAATTTTTATAAAGTACATAACTGAGAAAAAACCTTTTTTAATTATGAAAACTGCTATGACACTAGATGGGAAAATAGCAACCTCTACTGGTGATTCAAAGTGGATAAGTAATGAAAAATCTAGATCCTATGTGCATGAATTAAGGCAAAGGGTAACAGGGATTATGGTGGGGATTGGTACTATACTTGCGGATGATCCAGAGCTTACAACAAGAAGAGAGGGTTTGCTTAGCTTAAACCCTACTAGAATAATTATAGATAGTAGGGCAAGAATACCAATAGATGCAAAGGTATTAAAATGCGATGAAAAAACAAAAACTATTATAGTCACAACAGAATATGCTGATAAGAGTAAAATCCAAGCTATAAAACAAAAGGGTGCAGAGGTTATTGTAACTCAGAGTAAAAATAATTGGGTAGATTTGAAGCCTTTAATGACAGTGCTTGGTGAAATGGGCATAGATAGTATATTACTCGAGGGTGGAAGCACTTTAAATTATTCTGCAATAGAGGCCGGTATAGTTGATAAAATAATTACTTTTATATCTCCTCAAATATTTGGAGGAAGTTCTGGTAAAACCACAGTGGGTGGCAAGGGTATAGAATATGTGAAAGATTCTATTAAACTTCGGGATATTGAAGTAACAAGATTTGATGAAGACCTTATGATAGAGGCTTACGTAAATAAAGTTTAAAGTTATTATAAAGGATGTGAATATATGTTTACAGGCTTGATTGAGGAAATTGGAGAGATAAAGTCAATTGAAAAAGGTGTTAACTCCGCGAGAATTACAATAAAGGCCACAAAAGTTCTTTACGGCACAAAGATTGGAGATAGCATTAATACCAATGGAGTTTGTCTTACTGTAACAGAATTTAATAAAAATAGCTTTAGTGTAGATGTAATGGCAGAAACTATTCGACGCAGTAATTTAGGAAAATTGAAACCGGGTTCCCTCGTTAACTTAGAAAGAGCACTAAGGCTTTCCGATAGACTAGGAGGCCATATGGTAAGTGGACATATTGATGGAACAGGAACTGTTGTAGAGTTTTATAAAGAAGACAATGCCACTTGGGTGTCAGTAGAAACTACAGTGGATATATTAAAGTATATTGTACATAAAGGTTCAATAACCATTGATGGCATTAGTTTAACTGTAGCATATGTGGACGCCCAAAAATTCAAAGTATCAATTATACCTCATACAAAGGGCGAAACTACACTATTAGATAAGAACATAGGGGATATGGTAAATCTTGAAAGTGATATGTTAGCAAAGTATGTTGAAAAATTATTGAAAGATGGTGAAGTACCAAAAGAAAAGAAACCTATTAGTAGGGATTTTCTTATTGAAAATGGATTTTAATAAATCTTTTTACAGTATAAAGCAATAATTAAAAAAATTAAGGGGTGTAGTGATGTTTAAATTTAATACTATTGAGGAAGCACTAGAAGATGTTAAAAATGGGAAAATGATTGTGGTGGTAGATGACGAGGATAGGGAAAATGAAGGAGATATAATAATAGCAGCTGAAAAAGCTACCAAGGAAAATATAAATTTTATGGCTACTTATGCCCGTGGACTTATATGCATGCCTACAACTAAAGAAAGATTAGATAAATTAAATATAAAACAGATGGTGACAAACAATACTGATGTTCATGGAACAGCGTTTACAGTTTCTATTGATGCCGTGGATACTACTACAGGAATATCCGCAGCAGAAAGAGCAACCACTATATTAAAAGTAATAGATCCTCAGGCTTCTTCTAAGGATTTTAATAGACCGGGTCATGTATTTCCACTAGCTGCAAGAGAAGGCGGAGTATTAAAACGGGCTGGACATACTGAAGCTGCAGTGGATATGGCAAGGCTTTCTGGATTATATCCTGCAGGGGTAATTTGCGAAATTATGAATGAAGATGGATCAATGGCTAGGGTTCCGCAGCTTATGGAGTATGTGAAAGTGCATGATCTGAAAATAATTACTATAGTAGATTTAATTGCATATAGACGAAAAACTGAATGTCTTGTAGAAATGGTTACAGAAGCTAAAATGCCAACTAGATATGGAGAATTTAAAATCTATGGATTTGTGAATAAGATAAATGGAGAACACCATGTAGCATTAGTCAAAGGAAAAATAGACAGTAGCAAACCAGTACTTGTTAGGGTACATTCTGAGTGCCTTACTGGAGATGCGTTGGGGTCTATGAGATGTGATTGTGGGGAGCAATATGATGCAGCCATGAAAGAAATAGCAAAGCAGGAGTGTGGAATTTTGGTTTACATGAGACAAGAAGGCCGGGGAATAGGATTAATTAATAAGCTAAAGGCTTATAATCTTCAAGATAGTGGCATGGATACCGCAGAAGCAAATGTAGCTTTAGGATTTCCGGTAGATATGAGAGAGTATGGTATAGGAGCTCAAATATTGGAACTGCTGGGCGCTAAAAAAATTAGAATGATGACTAACAATCCTAAAAAAATAACAGGCATTTCAGGCTATGGCATTGATATAGTTGAAAGAGTAGCTATAGAGATGAATCATAATGAAAGAAATAAGTTTTATTTAGAAACTAAAAAGGAAAAAATGGGGCACATACTTAAATTAAAATAGATAATATATTATTTATTTTGTGAAAATATATTAAAAGTTAAAATATCATAAATTAATAGGAGGAATAGATATGAAAACATATGAAGGTAAATTAATAGCAGAAGGTTTGAAATTTGGAATTATCATAGCGAGATTTAATGAATTTATAGGTGGAAAATTATTATCAGGAGCACTAGATGGTTTAAAGCGTCACGGTGTGGAAGAAGATAATATTGAAATTGCATGGGTGCCTGGTGCTTTCGAGATACCTCTAGTTGCAAAAAAGATGGCTAAGTCTGGTAAATATGATGGTGTAATATGCTTAGGAGCTGTTATAAGGGGTGCTACATCTCATTATGAATATGTATCTGGAGAGGTTACTAAAGGAATTGCATCTGTATCCCTGGAAACAGGAGTTCCAGTTATTTTCGGAGTGCTTACTACTGAGAATATTGAGCAAGCTATTGAAAGATCAGGAACTAAAGCTGGAAATAAGGGCTATGATGCTGCAGTATCCGCAATAGAAATGGCAAATTTATTAAAAGAAATTTAGTAGGTTATAAAGAAAAACCTTATAAAGAAAAAATATAAATACTTTCAAACAAATATTGGAGAGCTTAATGTAGGTTACTATATTAAACTCTCTTTTTCCTATAGTATTTCACTAATTTTTTTTCATTGACCTTTATACGTTAGTATTTTATAATTTACCTATATATATGCCAGCTATACCTTATAATAGAAGGTGAAGAAATTATATATAAAGTGGTCAAGTAGCTGGGCAACAACAAAAAAGATAATAAATTTAAATTATTAGAAAAGAGGGAGACAATTGGAAAATAAAATAAATTTGTATTTGTTAACAGGTTTCTTGGGTTCAGGTAAAACAACATTTCTAACAAATGTGCTTAAGGATTTATCTGAGGAAAAAGTCGGAGTGATAATGAATGAATTTGGAAAAATAGGTATAGATGGACAAATTATTAAGAAGGAAGGCATGGAGTTAATTGAAATTAACAAGGGGTCTATATTTTGTTCTTGCTTAAAATTATCTTTTGCTCATGCTATGATTGAAATGTCAAAGGGATCATTAAAATATTTATTTGTAGAAAGTTCTGGACTTGCAGATCCGTCTAATATTGGAGATGTATTAAGTGGGGTAGAGGTTGAAGTGGGTAATATTTATGACTATAAAGGAGCCATATGCCTTGTGGATGCGTTGCACTTTCTAAACCAAATAGAAGATTTGGAAACGGTAGAAAGACAACTTAAACACTGCCACTTAGTTGTAATTAATAAAACAGATTTAGTTAATGAAGAAACACTTTCTCAAATTAAAAATAGAATTTCAGAAATTAATTCTAAAGTGGAAATTCAGGAATGTAGCTTTGGTGAACTTAGCTATGATTTCTTAAGCCAGGATTTAATGGAAAACCAATGGATAGAAGATGAAGAAACTACTAATACTCCTGAAAGCAAACCTAAAAGTTTAAATTTAACTTTTAATGGACAAGTAACTAAAGAAGAACTAACTGAATTTCTAAACAGTGTTTCAGAAAGTAGCTATAGAATTAAAGGGTTTTTCAAATTGCAGGATGGATGGAATCAAGTAGATGTAGTTAATAGAAAAATTGATTATAAATTATTGACCTTAGAAGAACCCGAATCCAAATCTAAATTAGTTTTTATATCAAAGATAGGACCTAATATTATAAAACCAATTATAGATAATTGGAAGACGATTATAGGTCAGGAAATGAAGCTTAATAATTAATACACTATAGTATTGAGATATATTTATGATATGAGATTATTGATATTACTACAGTTTAAGTATATAAGGGGGTATTGGAAATGGGACTTGGTGATAGTGTTTTTACTATTATATTTATTATGATGGGGGCCGCTACTATTGTTTCTGGCTTGAATTTTGAAAACAAGCAGGGCAAAAATTTTAAAGGTGCAAATAAAGGGGAATATATAAAATTAAATAAGCTTATTTTAATTTCAATGGGTGGGATAATTTTATTTGGAACGTTCCTAGGACAAGGTATACCAGCATTTAAAGATATAATAACAAATATAACAATTGGAACTTTATTAATTATATGGATTGGTTATTCCGTAATATCTAAAAAGAAATTCTCAAAGAAAAAATAATTTGAATTTAATGATTTCCCTTGAGTTGATTTAACTTTTATGTATATATATGATATAATATACTTAATATAGTAAAATTAGTGATTATGAGAGGATGATTTTAAATGGAGATGGAAAGTGTATTTACTATCATATTTATTGTATTTATTGTGACAGGTGTGGTGCTTATTATAGCTGCCTTGAATTTTGATAACCAATATCGAAAGGAATATAAGGGTGCTAATAAAGCGGAGTATGTAAAATTTAATAAGATTGGTTTAATTTCAATGGGTGGGATAATGTTATTATCGGCTTTCCTTGGACTATGGTTACCAGTATTTAAGGTGAATATAATACTTATATCATCTGTATGTTTGTTTTCAATATCGATTATTTATTCAATGATATCTAGGAAAAAATTTCCTGATAAAAAGGAATCAAAATAGAAGCATTTAACTTCTATTCTGATTTCTTTTTAATTTAAAGAAAAAATATTATGCCTGACATACTTTATTTCTCCCGGAATGTTTAGCAGCATATAATGCATTATCGGCCTCTTTAATAAGATCTTCCAAATCTGATACATTATCAGGGTAAGTAGCAGCGCCTATAGAAATAGAAATATTAAGCTTAATTTCATCAGAAATAACAAATTCATGAGTTTCTACAGATAATCTTAAGCGCTCTGCAACTTCCATGGACTGATTGCTTGGACAGTCAGGTAAAATAACAGAAAATTCTTCACCGCCAATTCTAGATACAATATCGAAACTTCTGCAAAAGGTAGATAATATGACTCCTAATTGCTGTAATACAGAATCACCAGCTAAATGACCATAAGTGTCGTTTACTTTTTTAAAAAAATCTATATCTATAATTAGAATAGATAGACGTTCATTCTTATCTTTAACATTTACAAAAGATTTATTTAGTGCATTATCGAATTGTCTAACGTTGTTTAAACCAGTAAGAAAATCAATAGTTGACTCTTGTTTTAGTCTATTAAGTAATTTAATTGAAGTATTCATGTAATTTGAGATATAATAGGCCAAAATTCCAATAATAAAAGATGCTAGCCAGAAATGTAAAAGAGTATGGCGGAGTATTACTAAATCTTTAATAATTAATAGAAATGAACTAGTAATAATTAATAAGCTTACAAAGTTCATATAAATCCATTTTTTAAATCCCTTTAGATTTAATTTTGATAACAGTGCACAAGCAATAGCAACAATAAGTATGCAAATAGAGGCTATTATAGCAGGGTCACTAACACCAAAATAGCTTATTCTAAACGTTGCGATTGTTATGCCGGCAATAATTGAAGCAAATCCACCCCCGTAAAGAGCGGCAAGTAGTATTGCAATATGGCGAAAATCCATAACAACGTTAGGGGTAACTTGAATAGTAAACAACATCAGGATAACACCTAGTATTCCTTGTGTTAATCCGAATAGGAATTTATCTTTATAGGACACCGATAAGTTTAAAAAATTATTTTTAAATACTTGACTACTTATGAAAATGAAGGAAATTAGTATTGTACCATTAACAAATAAATCTCTTAACATGAGAATGAGATAGCTCCTTTCAAAACAAAATATGTTATGATAATTCCAATTAAAAAACTACTATATAATATTATATAGTAGTTTTTTAGCAAATTAAAGTAGATTAGAAAGTAAAACAAGAATAAACGAAGATATTATATTTCGATGTGTTCTGGGCGTAGCTTATATACCACATCTTTTCTTTCAAGCATTATATTTATTTTTTCTTTTAATTCATCATCCTTTAAGATCATTAGTAGCAGTTCTTTAGTAGGGTTTATTGCTGTAGGATTACTAATTGACTTTAACATAGTGTAATCCCCAGAAGTATCTCCATAAGCATAACTTTGCTGCAAATCTATATTATATTTATAAACAAAATTATCTATGGCAGTTTGTTTACTAGCACTATCCCACATAGGAATAATTTTACCAGTGTAAACATCATTTTCATTCAATATATACTTCGTTCCGATATAATCGTCAAAACCGTATTTTATAGACATTTCGCGTACAAGTTCAATGGGGCTACCTGATATGGTAATAATTATATGACCCTGATCTTTATGCCATTTAATTCTATCACGGGTGTAGGTATAAACTCTATCACCTTTTTGCTTTATGATTTGACTAGCTATAAATTCAATTTGAGTCCTATGAAGTCCAATTATGGCTTCACTATAAATATCAGCCATCTTAAGTAGGTAATTATCATAATTCCCTATTCTCTTATCCCATTTAACATAAAAGGGTTTTACTTCTTTGTACCATCTATCATTTTCTATAAGTTCGCTTTTAATTAATTTTTTAAATACCTCTGTTATTAAACCTTCTCTATAGAGAGTACCATCAATATCAAAGAAAGCGGCTATTCTTTTTTCCAAATGGGTCACCTCCAGCACTAGTATGATTTAGTTATTATTCTTTTTTCAGTGATTATGAAATCCAAAGGTACATCATAAACACCAGTGGGAATTTTATTAATTACTTGATAATCATAAGCTATACCTATAGTAGAAGTGTTTTTTACTCTTTTAGGTAAAAATCTATCATAATAGCCTGCACCAAATCCAATCCTATTGCAATCCTCATCAAATACTACGCCAGGAACTATGATTAAATCTATATCGCAGGTATTAGCTTTTTCTAATATATCATGTTTTGGCTCCATAATACCAAAAGAAGATTTAGTAAGATCCTTTGTAAGATTATTTATTTCAAAAGGGATAATTTCTCGCGTCTCTTTTATACAATAAGGTACAATTACTTTTTTACCATTGTCTAAACACCACTTAGCAAGATAATATGTATCAACCTCATTATTAAAACTTAAGTATATCATGATATTTTTGCAATTTATAAATTCGGGTAATTTCATAATTGTGTCTATAATTTTATTGCTAAAAGCACTTACAGTCTCTATTTCCATACTTTTTCTTTGCTTTAGCATATTTTTCCTTAAATTATCCTTAATATTATTCTCCATAAGTACCCTCCCCTAAAAAAAATTATAGCAATGTAATTTACACACTATAAAATTTTAATTAGTATAACATATGTATCTCATATATGCAATTTGTTGAAGTTGGTAAAAGTATACATTCACTCAGAAAATTAATCTTAATAACATTAAAGCTGTTTAAAATATCATATGAAAAAGAGTGATAAAGGGGACTAATTAATTTCGAATTTTATATATCTCATGATAAATGCAGAGGATTTGATAGTAGAGGTTGGGTTTAGGTTTAGGGTTATGCCATGTCAGATTGGTATCCATTGTGAGCTAACTATTTTTTCTTGGATTATGCTAACAAAAGTATATATTGCGCAGAATGCATTTGAACAAGCTTTAGTAATTCAAAATTTATTTTATTTGCAGGTGCGTAAAGAAAAATGCATGTCTGAGCGATAGCGAGTTTGCATTTTTTAGCAACTGTAAATAAAATAAATTTTAGAATTACTTAGCGACGTGAGAGCATTCCAGCAGTATATACTTTTGTTATAGCATAATCCAAGAAAAAAGCGTTAACTCCAGATTTATTCGTAAATTAAATACTTTTGTCGCTCCTTTTTAAATTCTTCCAAATCCAATTTATAGGTGGCTTCTATTTGCTGAGGCGTGTATCCTTTTTCTAAATACATCCCAATCTTATCCGTACCCATGATTTTATCAAACATTACAATGGTTGTACCGCTTTTAGGTACTTTGAAATTATTTAACAAATGTGCACGTGCAAGAGTGTATATGCCTGTTTTAGCTGGGTTAAATAAACGATAATCGGTTATCAAAAGTTTTACACCACCAGAACTTCCTCTATTTTTAGCAATAAATTTTACACCAGGTAGTTTATCGTCGTTTAATAGCTTTGCGTACTTATCTGAGTTAATACCGGGTCCACCTACCCATTTAAAGAAGTCGTCTTGATAAATAGAAGTTTCTGATCCAAGACCAGTAGCAGAATAACCAAACACTGAAGCAATATCTGGAATGTATGGAGAACTTTGAACCCATTTTAATTTTGTATCTTCAAAAATCATATCTCTGCTATAGCCTTCCATAGGTATAACAGTTAGGTTAGCACTAATTTTACGATTGAAAAAATTAGCTAATTCACCAACTGTCATGCCATGACATATGGGCAGATTATCTACTCCAACAAAGGTTTTATATTTATCCTCAAGCACTGGGCCATCAACAATTTTCCCACCCAATGGGTTTGGCCTATCTAAAACAATAATTGGTTTATTATACTGCGCAGCAGCTAGCATACAGTAGTTTAATGTTGAGATGTAAGTATAAGAACGCGCACCAATATCTTGAATATCAAAAATAAGTACATCTATGTTTGATAGCATTTCTTTAGTAGGCTTTCGAGTATCTCCATAAAGGCTATAAACAGGAATATTTAAGCTTTGGTGAATATAAGATTTTACATAGTCACCAGCCTTAGCTTTACCATCAATGCCATGCTCAGGACCATATAAAGCTGTAAGTTTTGCGCCTTTATAATTAGATAGTAGTGTTATTATATTCTCACCTGAACTGTTTACCCCAGTCTGATTTGTAATAAGTCCTATTTTTTTGCCCTCTATAAGTTCACTATGCTTTGTGAATAATAATTCATCCCCAAGTTTAAAACTAGGGATAATAAAAGGCATTGCAACAGCCGAGGATAATCTATTACCATTTAATGCTTGTACACCATTTTCTATATTTAAAAAGTAGTTTTCATTTAAATTATAACTCTTTTTAAGTGGAGATATTTTTACTGATTCCAAATCTTCGGATAAAGCTAAGACAGTATCTAGCTTAATACCTTTTGAATCAGAAACCCAAATGTTTTCATCCGTGATAGTTTTTTTATCAAGGCTTGTGTTAAATTTTATAGTCCATACTTTATTTATATCATTATTTTGTTTTGAGGATAAGAAAATATATTTTTCAGTAGAAAAAGTTGGACTGGTGGAAACCATGAAAATACAGGAAAATAGTAAAAATACAAATATTTTAAAATTGCGTTTCAATATGAAAACCTCCTTGGTTGTATCTGCTTATAAATAACAATTATACAATAAATAAAAATTTATGGAATATTACTTTAAATTGATTATATTATATTTTTATAAATTAGTATATAAAAAGAGGGCTATCAAAGATAAAATTCATGAGTTCTTTAATCACTTAATAAAAAAAAAGCACTATGAAAACTTATTTAAATTCAGTAAGTTTTCATAATGTTTTTTTTAGTTTTTAAGAATATATTGTTTATTTCAAAGTTTCAAGTTCTTTTGATACAAAGTCCATTAAGTCTTTTATTATTTCTTCAGAAAAGTCAAAACGTATTCCTGCAGCAGCATAAACCTCTGGAAGAGGCTTTGAACAGCCAAGGGATAATGCGTTTTTATAAGCTTCAATAGCTTTTTTAGGATTTTCTTTGTAGTTTTTCCAAACTTGAAGGGCACCTAATTGAGCAATTGCGTATTCAATATAGTAGAAAGGTACCTCGTATATGTGGAGCTGATTTTTCCATCTATGTTTAAGTACATCTTCAAAACCAGTAAAGTCTACAGAAGAATAAGTATATTCTTTAGCAATTTCAGCAAATTTATCATTTCTTTCCTTAGAAGTAGCCTGTGGATTTAGATAAATCCAATGTTGAAATTTATCAACGGTTATACCCCAAGGTAAGAATTTAATTATTCCTTCAAGCTTTTCACGTTTTGCTCTTTTTAAATCACTATCATTTTTATAGAATTCATCCCATTTATCCATAGTGATAAGCTCCATACTCATACTTGCAAGTTCAGCAGATTCACTTGGCACATTCCTATAATCAGAAATTTTCATATCCGCACATAACATATTATGAACAGAGTGGCCACCTTCATGAGCTAAAGTTACTACATCATCATGACTCTGCGCACCATTCATAAAGATAAATGGAATTTTAGATACTGGGAAGTAGTCACAAAAACCACCAGGAGATTTAGCTTTTCTGCTTTTTAAATCTAAAGTTTCTTGATTTTTCATGCGTTTTAAAGTATCTGAAAAGAATTTATCTGTTCTTTCAAACATTCTTATTACACCATCAATAAGTTCTTCAACAGTATTATATGGCTTAAGAGGAAGCTCGTTTTTTTGTACAGCATCAATATCCCAAGGCTTATATGTATCGATATTAAGTTCTTGCTGATGCTCTTTTTGAATTTTCACGCTGAGTGGAACTACATATTTAAGTACAGATTCATGGAATTTGATGCAATCCTCTGGTGTATAAGAAAATCTTTCTAAATCCTTAAATTTATAAGATCTATAGTCGCTAAGACCAGAATTTAAAGCTTTTTTATGCCTAATGGCCACTAGTTTATCCATAATATCATCTAAAGGAGCCACATCTTGGAGTCGTCTTTCTTGAATTAGCTTCCAAGCAGTTTCACGTATAGTTCTATCAGCATCTTTTAAATATATAGCCATTTGAGGAAGAGTTTTTTCTTCTCCTTGCCACATTACTGTTATTTTTCCAGTAATGTCATAGTAATCAGTGGAAAGTTTATCTTCTTGTATTCCTAGTTCTACATTTTCTTCACGGAAAAGTTCCATAGCATTTACCTTTTTTTCAATGAGAATATCGTACTCACTGTTAAGTGCTGCTCTAAATTTATTATTATAGAAAAATTTATCAAATTGATCTTGATAGTTATTTAATAGTGGGGAGAGTATTTGTTGATCATAGGTAAATCTAGCTTTTATTTCCTCATTGTCATTATGACATTGAAAATTAGCATAATCCTTTATAAGAACCTCGCTAATCTCATCTTGAATAGTATTTAAATCTAGAAGCCATTGTTCTAAAGCGGTGGCAGAATCAACTTTTTTATTTAGCATTGTTTTAAAACATTCCTCTAACTCATCATGTTTATCCATGGAAGTTATAGCTTCTTTAATGGTTTTAAGATCAAAGTTATTTAATGTATTTTCCATAAGGTTACCTCCTAGTATTCATTTAGGGAACAAAACAATTAACAATTATTTAGTTCCTATTATTAAAACTAATTATTGATAAATTATAACATATATTGTTTATATTTGCATATCACTTATAATTGTTTTTTATATTATTAATACATATTTTATTAACATGAGTTAAAAACATTTATTCGATAATAATAGGAATTTAGTGTTTTTGAAGAAAATTTATTATTTTATTAATACATTAAAAATTTAAAATTGGGAAGTCTATAAGTATAATATTAGTAACCAAATAGTATAGGTTTTTCATAAATTTTAAAAATAGAAAGTGAGGTGAATACTGGTTTTAAATTTTAAATGTTTATAAATATTTAGATTTAAAAAACCAGGAATATCCATGGATTATTCAAAAGTAAGAGAAGTTAATGGAATGGACCACGTTGGAGATGTAGGAGTTGCAAAAAAAGGAATTATAGATTTTCTTTCTGGTGAGGACATATATAAAGATTCAATACCACAAGATAGACTTAATTCCTATAAAAAAGGTCGTGAGATAGCGGCAGAAATTGAAAATCTTTTAAATGGAGACCAAAGAGCATATTAGAATTAAATATATCAAAAAAAAGCACAGGATTTAAATTCTGTGTCTTTATTTTCATATTTTCATATACACTTTCACATAAAGTTAGAAAATAAGTAGGTTTATCTAGAATCCTAAATAATTATGGGTCTGATTCAATATAACAGAGAGCGTATTTAGTAGAAAATGACTTATTATTGTTAAGAAAATGTCATTAACTATCATTTTTTTAATTCTTACAAAATTACCATTGAAAATTTTATAAATTTATTTAAGCATTTATTTAGAGTTTTTGCATGAAATAGTTAAAAATTCACTTGTATAATGAGAAACTTCATGGTGATACAGTTATAGCAATTTGAAAACATGCATTTTAAAATATGTATTGATTTAATAAATTAAAAAAATAAAATGAAAAACATTTAACAATGCTTGCAATTATCTGAAAAATTTGATAATATAATTTTATGAATAATTAACATAATATTAATAAAAATAACACAAGAGGAGGCAATTAATGGCTAAAAAACGAGAAGAGTGGGGATCCAAGATTGGAATGATTCTAGCAATGGCAGGGAATTCAGTTGGACTTGGTAATTTTTGGAGATTTCCATATCAAGCTGCAAAAAACGGTGGCGGAGCTTTTATGATCCCCTATGTATTGGCACTTATTTTAATAGGAATTCCGTTAATGTTAGTAGAATGGATGATGGGAAGACTTGGTGGAAGATATGGACATGGTACTGTAGGTTTTATGATTTATATTCAATCAAGAGACAAGATTAAGCCACGACGTGCGATTGTTTTAGGCTCTATATGTGGAATGATAGTTATTGGGGTTACACTACTAGTAAATTCATATTACAATCACTTGATAGGATGGACATTAGGCTATGCAGTTTTATCTGCTACTGGTGGATACTCGGATATGGCTGTAACCACAACACAGTTTTTTGCCAACTATATACAAAATCCCGCTTATGTATTTACTTTCTGGATCATTAGTTTAGCAATTCTAGGACTAGCAGTTACAAGAGGGATTGAAAAAGGTATAGAATCTTGGGCAAAATTAATGATGCCTACTCTCTATATATTTGGATTTGTATTAATTTATAAAGCATTAACAATAGGATCGCCAGTTAATCCAGATTGGTCCGCTATAAAAGGGTTGGATTATCTTTGGACTCCAAGATGGCAAGATTTGAGTTTTAAAGGAGCACTTGCAGCAGCAGGTCAAATTTTCTTTACGTTGTCACTAGGCATGGGAATAATTCAAAACTATGCTTCGTATTTAAAGAAAGATGATGATATTGTAGCTTCAGCAATGACAACAGTATCCTTAAATGAATTTGCAGAAGTAATACTGGGTGGAAGTATTGCAATACCAATTACTTATGCTTTCATGGGTGTAAAAGGGTTGGGTTCGGGAGTAGGATTATCTTTTATGTCTCTACCTAATATTTTTAGAGTTATGGAGGGTGGTAGAGTAATTGGAACACTATGGTTTATGTTACTATTCTTTGCTGGATTTACTTCTGCTATTGCTATGTATAATTACTTAGTAACAATTTTAGAAGAAGGCATGGGAATGGCAAAGAAGAAGGCAGCGTTAATGGTTTTCGTAGGATATGTAGTAGTTGGACTTCCAGTTGCTTTAGAACCAATAATTACCAAAACTGCTGAACTTGCTTATTTCACAGAACTTGATAACTGGGTTGGTAGTTATTTATTGGTTATAATGGGTCTTATAGAAATAATCGTAGCTGGTTGGCTCATGAAAGATAATGCATTAGACGAGATAAATCGTGGATCTTACTGGAAAGCACCAAAATGGATTTATAATGTTATGATTAAATTTGTAACTCCTGGAGTAATAATAATTATCTTAATTGGATCAACTAAAGCATACATTGAAGAAGGATATTTTAAATTTGTACCAAGTTTTGTAGCAAAGACGCCAGAGTTAATTCCCTGGGTAAATGGTGCAAGAATGGTTTTGGTTGTGATATTTATAATAGGATTTATTGGAACGTATAAGAGTTTAAAAGCTGTTTATGGTGAAGAAATTGTGCAAAATAAGGTTCTTATAAGAAAATAATAAACAGTATATACTTTGGATAAATACAAGTAGGAAATAATTAATAATTGTTTCCTATTCTAAAAAAATACAAGGAGGAAGAAATATGAGTGGTCAAGCTTTGGCTTTTATGTTAGTAATGTGGTGTAGTATATTTGGAGCAGCAGCCCTTAGTTTAAGAACTGTATTAAAGAATCAATAAGAAAAGAGTGGAAATATATGAATATTGATGAAACTATAATTATGAGAAAAATTACTTTCTATTTTACAATTTTATGTGCATTGTTTTTAATGTTATCTTCACAATTTACTGGATTTGTTTTGCCTTTGTTATTTGTTCTACCAATATTTATGGGACTTATAGGAATTAAGAGAAGAAGAAAAAGCGGGTATTTAATAGCAATGGCAATAGTTCCTTTAGCTTTTGCTATTTCAGTGCTATGGATACGATATTCTATAAGTTTTTTTGCAGATAGAACTAACCAGATTGCTAAAATGAGTGCAGTTTATAACATATCAGCGACGTCTGCTGTAGCATTTAATATAATCTTTTTTTTATTAAGTATTCTAATGATTAGCTTGTCTGTAACAGTATTTATAAAATTGCGTAGACATAAAGAAATTTTCACATAATTTTATATAATGGGTTAAAATAAAAACGCTGAGATAAAGTCTCAGCGTTTTTATTTTATTATATTTATTATCTATAAGAATTGAAAGAGCAGATTGTTTTAAAACCTTTTTTAGTTTTTATTAAGTGTTAAAATTTACAAAAAATAAAAAATAAAAAATAAAAAATAAAAAATAAAAAATAAAAAATAAAAAATAAAAAATAAAAAATAAAAAATAAAAAATAAAAAATAAAAAATAAAAAATAGAAAATTTACAAATAGTAATATTACTATTTGTAAATAAATATATTATAAATAGAAATATATTAAAAAAAGAAAAGGAGGGAGGTTAAAAATGGTTGAAAAACGAGAAAATTGGGGTTCTAAAATCGGACTTATTCTTGCAATGGCAGGAAATTCAGTAGGTCTTGGTAATTTTTGGAGATTTCCATATCAAGCTGCAAAAAACGGTGGCGGAGCTTTTATGATCCCTTATGTATTGGCACTTATTTTAATAGGAGTCCCGCTAATGCTAGTAGAATGGATGATGGGAAGACTTGGTGGAAGATATGGACATGGTACTGTAGGTTTTATGATTTATATTCAATCAAGAGATAAGATTAAGCCGCGACGTGCAATTATTTTAGGTTCTATATGTGGAATGATAGTTATTGGAGTTACATTACTAGTAAATTCATATTACAATCACTTGATAGGATGGACATTAGGCTATGCAGTTTTATCTGCTACTGGTGGATACTCGGATATGGCTGTACCCACAACACAGTTTTTTGCCAACTATATACAAAATCCCGCTTATGTATTTACTTTCTGGATTATTAGTTTAGCAATTTTAGGACTAGCAGTTACAAGGGGAATTGAAAAAGGTATAGAATCTTGGGCAAAATTAATGATGCCTACTCTCTATATATTTGGATTTGTATTAATTTATAAAGCATTAACAATAGGATCGCCAGTTAATCCAGATTGGTCCGCTATAAAAGGGTTGGATTATCTTTGGACTCCAAGATGGCAAGATTTGAGTTTTAAAGGAGCACTTGCAGCAGCAGGTCAAATTTTCTTTACGTTGTCACTAGGCATGGGAATAATTCAAAACTATGCTTCGTATTTAAAGAAAGATGATGATATTGTAGCTTCAGCAATGACAACAGTATCCTTAAATGAATTTGCAGAAGTAATACTGGGTGGAAGTATTGCAATACCAATTACTTATGCTTTCATGGGTGTAAAAGGTTTGGGTTCGGGAGTAGGATTATCTTTTATGTCTCTACCTAATATTTTTAGAGTTATGGAGGGTGGTAGAGTAATTGGAACACTATGGTTTATGTTATTATTCTTTGCTGGATTTACTTCAGCTATTGCTATGTATAATTACTTAGTAACAATTTTAGAAGAAGGCATGGGAATGGTGAAAAAGAGTGCAGCCTTAATGGTTTTCTTTGGATATATAATAGTTGGTTTACCGGTTGCTTTAGAGCCAATAATTACGAAAACTGCTACACTCGCTTATTTTACAGAGCTTGATAACTGGGTTGGTACTTATTTACTGGTTGTAATGGGTCTTATAGAGATAATTGTGGCTGGGTGGCTCATGAAAGATAGTCCATTGGAGGAGTTAAATAATGGCTCTTACTGGAAAGCACCAAAATGGCTATATAGCGTTATGATTAAATTTGTAACTCCAGCAGTAATAATAATTATTTTAACGGGATCAACTATATCATACATTAAAGAAGGATACTTTAAATTTATACCAGATTTTGTAGCAAAAACACCAGAGTTAATTCCATGGGTAAATGGTGCGAGAATAGTTTTAGTATTGGTATTTATCATAGGCTTTATTGGAACTTATAGGAGTTTGAAAGCTGTTTATGGTGAAGAGGTATTACAAAATAAGGTTCTTATAAGAAAGTAATAATTATTATATACTCAATAGGAATACAAGGAGGAAGATATATGAGTGGTCAGGCGCTAGGTTTTATGTTGGTAATGTGGGGGTTAATAGCAGGTTTATCATTTGCCAGTTTAAGAGCTGTTTTAAAGAATAAATAAGAGAAATTTTGTGTTTATCGTAACATAAATTAACTATAGGTTTCGTAATGGCTAAAAACACTGAAATTTTGTTTCAGTGTTTTTAATTTGGACTAAAAAATTCTGCGATTCATGCTATAGTAAGAGATTTACTTAAAATATATATGGTATAATGTATTTAAAAATAAGCTAGGAAGGGTGAGGTATTATAATAAGTTCACGCAAAATATGGTATATAATTTTATTATTGTCCACTTCAATATTTTTAGTATCTTGCAAAAGTAATGCTAAGCCTGTTGAAAAAGAGACCTATATGATGGGGACAATTGTCCAATTAAAGGTTTATGGTAAAAATGCAGAAAAAGCCACGGAGAACGCCTTAAAAAGAATCAGTGATATAGAAAATAAAATGTCCGTTAATATTGAAACTTCTGAAATTACTAAATTAAATAAAAAAGCTGGGAATTCAGGGCAAAAACTTAGTCAGGATACTTACTGCGTAATAGAAAAATCAATTAAATATAGTAAATTAACAGGTGGCTCACTTGATGCAACAATAGAACCAATTGTAAAGCTATGGGGCATAGGTACAGATAAGGAGAGGGTTCCTTCCAAAAGTGAAATCGAAAAAAAGTTAAAGCTAGTTGACTATAAGGATATTGTTCTAGATAGTAAGAATTCTACCGTGAAATTAAGGCGATTTGGGCAAGCTATAGATTTGGGTGCTATAGCAAAAGGATATACAGCTGATGAGATAAAGAAAGTTTTAATTGATAATAAGATTAGCAGTGCACTTATAAATTTAGGGGGTAATGTTTTTGCTATAGGAAATAAACCAGATGGAAATAGCTGGAATATAGGAGTGCAGAATCCATTGGACACCCGGGGGCAATACTTAGGAACCATTAGTGTTTCTGATAAATCTATGGTTACATCAGGAAACTATGAAAGATATTTTATTGTGGACGGCAAGCGGTATCATCATATATTTGACCCTAAAACTGGATATCCATCGGAGGCGGGGCTTATAAGTGTAACAATAGTATCAGATAAGTCAATAGATGGAGATGCACTATCTACAAGTGCATATATATTGGGACTCTCAAAAGGATTCAAATTGATAGAGTCGATTAAAGGTGTTGATGCAATTTTTATTACAGAGGATAAAAAAGTACATGTTACTTCAGGTATTAAAAATAGTTTTAATTTGACGAATAAGGAGTTTACTTATGAAAAAAGGTGATAAAATAGTTGGAATTGTACTCTTGGTTATTGTATTAATAGCAGTAGGAGTAGTTTCAATATATAAAACTTCTATTAAGGGAACAGAAAATATTGCGGTTATTAAAAGTAATGGTAAGGTATTTAAAACTATTGATTTAAATAAGGTAGTTGAGCCACAGGAGTTCACTATAAAAATAGATAATAGTCATTATAATACTATACTAGTTAAACATAATGGTATTAGTGTTAAAGATGCAAATTGTTTACATGAAGAGTGTGTTAAAAGTGGAGAGATTTCGCAGCCTGGTGGGGTTATTGTATGTTTACCTAATAAACTTATGATTAGTATTCAGGGGAAACAAGTAAAAGAAAATAATTCCATTGATGCGGGGACATTCTAAAATGAAAAAGATGCAGGTGATAATATGAAAAAGACTAAAAAAATGGTTTTACTTAGTATACTCGTGGCAATAGCTTTGGTTATTTATCTGATTGAGGCTCAGATTCCAGTATTATTTCCAGGTATAAAATTAGGACTTGCTAATTCTATATCCTTGGTTGCATTAATTTTATTTGGCTGGAAGGAAGCACTTTTAATAATGATTTTAAGAACTGTGTTAGGTTCCATTTTTGGAGGCGGGTTATCAGCGCTTTTGTTTAGTATTGCTGGGGGATTGCTTAGTAATATAGTAATGATATTACTATACAAGTATCTTAGCAACGCACTAAGTCTACCGACAATTAGCGTATGTGGCGCTGTTTTTCATAATATAGGGCAGCTACTAGTAGCTGCCTTTATAATTAAAGATTTAAGAATTTATTTGTATTTACCAGTACTATTAGTTTCAGCTATTGTTACAGGGTATTTTATTGGAACTCTAGCTAGTGTACTAAAAAATAGATTAGAAAAAATATTAACATTAAAATAAAGAGGTCAGGAAATTTCTCCAGCGTGCCTTGCAAAAGAGCTCTAAACTTAAAATTCCATTAACAAATTCTAATCTTTTGCCAATATAAAATTCTCTAGCGCTCACACTTGCCATCCTGGCTCGGGTTCGCTAGCCTGCCGTCCTGGCAGGCTTACGAGAATTTTATATTGGCAAAAGAAGAATTTGTAAATGGAATTTTAATAGTTTTGTCGCTTCTTATTGCAAGTCACTCTGGAGAAATACTCTATTGTACTATTAATTGTTATGACGTCCTGGAAGGCTTACGAGAATTTTATATTCGCAAAAGAAGAATTCCTAAATGAAATTTCAATAGTTTTTTCGCTTCTTATTGCAAGTCACTAGGGTTAAATATCTTACCCTATTATTAATTTTTATGACGTCCTGGCAGGCTTACGAGGATTTTACATTCGCAAAGCAAGAATTTCTAAATCAAATTTCAATTGTTTCTACGTTTCATATTGCAAGTCACACAGGAAAAACTTTCTATCCTATTATTATGCATCGAAGGGAAACACACAAAAAAAGGTACTAAGATTTTATAATCTTAGTACCTTTTTAATTGAAACTATTTACTTACTGCCTCACTCATGGTTTCATGAGCTTTTAGCGGCTTTGAGATAGCTTTTGTTGGACACTTAGTAGCACATAGGCCACACTGTGTACATTTTTCAAAGTCTATTGTAGCTAGGTTATTAACCATAGTAATTGCTTCGGATGGGCAAACTTTTACACACATGGTGCAAGCGATACATCCAACGCTACAATTTTCTTTTACTGATTTGCCTTTTGATTTTGAGTTGCATTCAACAAGTACTTCTTGAGTAGCTGGAACTAGCTCTATTAAGTTTTTAGGACATACTTTAATACAAGCACCACAAGCTACACAATTATCCTTATAGACTACAGCGACGCCATCGATGATGTGAAGGGCATTGAATTCACAAGCTCTTACGCAACTCCCAAAACCCATGCAACCATCTGAGCAGGCTTTAGGGCCTTCACCAGGAGCAATAACTGCTTGGCGGCAATCTCTTACTCCATCATATTCATATTTCTCTTTTGCAACATTGCAAGTACCTTTACATTTAACAAAGGCAACTTGAGGATTCGTAGTTTCAACTGATAATCCCATTATTTCACCTATTTTTTCAGCAACAGAAGCTCCACCTACTGAACATAAATTTAAAGGTGTATCTCCCTCAACTACGGCTGCGGCATAAGCATCACAACCAGCATATCCACATGCACCGCAATTTGCACTAGGTAAGGCTTCTCTAACTAGTGGTACTTTAGGATCAACTGGTACATGAAATTTCTTGTTAGCATAACCAAGTACTACTCCGAATACTAGTCCCAAACCACCAAGGCTTAATACTGGGTAAATTAAATTGTTCATATCCATTTAAATACCCCCCAATTTTAAACCACTAAAGCCTAAAAATGCAATAGCCATGAGGCCTGCTGTAACTAGTGAAATAGGAAGACCTCTAAAGCAGAGTGGCATATTATCGCTCTCTTCCATTCGTTCTCTTAGACCTGAAAGAAGTACAATAGCAAGCATATAGCCAGCTGCGGCTCCAAGAGCATTAACCATGGATTCTATTAGGTTATATTTTTCACCTATATTAATAACTGCCATACCAAGAAGCGCGCAGTTAGTTGTTATTAAGGGAAGAAATATTCCAAGTGCTCTATAGAGACCTGGTTGAGTTTTCTTAATAACCATTTCAACGAATTGCACTAATGCTGCAATAACTAGAACGAAAGCTAGAGTTGATAAGTAGGTTATGCCTAAAGGCTCTAAAATCCAGTTGTAGACTCCATAAGTCATTATTGAGGCTAAGAACATAACAAACACTACTGCTAGGCCCATACCTTTTGCAGTCTCAGTTTTTTTAGAAACTCCAAGAAAAGAACATATTCCAAGGAATTTAGCTAATACGAAGTTATTTACTAAAAATGCACTTATAAAAATCGAAAAAAGTCTCATTTTCATCCACCTTTCTTAAAAAATTAACAAAATTATTTTTTGCAACTATGGGCACAAGAGCCACAACCAGTACATTCACCAGTTTCTGGATTGATTTCATGAAAATGTGCAATTTTGTCATTAACTTTATTTGTTTTATTTATTGATTTTTGATTTAATAATGCCATTAAAATTCCTAGTGTAATAAAGGCACCAGGTGCTAAAACCATAATTATAGCAGGTTCAAAAGAGTTTCCAAATACCTTATATCCATATATGGAACCTGCCCCTAGTAGTTCTCTTATTGCACCGAGAACAGCTAATGCTACTGTAAAACCAAGTCCCATTCCGATAGCATCAAAAATCGAAGGTAGTGCTTTGTTTTTTGATGCATAGGATTCGGCTCTTCCTAGAATTACACAGTTAACAACTATAAGGGGGATAAAAATTCCTAGTTCTTTATATAGAGCAGGAACAAATCCTTGCAATAGAAATTGTATTAATATAACAAAAGAAGCTATTATTGTTATATAAGCAGGTATACGAATTTTATCTGGGATTACTTTTCTTAATAATGATATAAAAAGATTGGAACCAATTAACACTACTGTAGCAGCTAGACCCATACCTACACCATTTTTTACACTGGTGGTAACAGCTAGGGTAGGGCACATAGCTAGAACTTGCACAAATATTGGATTTTCCGTTACTATACCGTTTTTTATTCTTTCAGAAAGTACGCTCATTATTTTTTATCTCCTTTCAATGAAGAGTTATAAAAATCAATAGCATCGTTAACACCAAGAGTTACAGCTTTCGACGTAATAGTGGCACCTGTAATAGCTTGTATTTGAGTTTCCTTTGAAGGAGCTATTTTTACAACTTCTAATTTGTCTTTTGCAGCTTTATTTTTAAATTGACCTGAAAATTTAGGCTCTGGAGCATTAGCACCAAGACCAGGAGTTTCAGTGTGAGATAAAATTTTAATTCCAGTAACTTTTCCCTCAGTTGATATTCCAACCATGATTTCTACTGGGCCGCCATATCCTTTTGGTGCAACTTTAATAGCATATCCAGCTATTTCAGTACCCTTAAGTCCAGTATTAACTTCAGAAATTTTTTCGTTACCTTCAATTTTTACATCTGTCTTATCAAACTTATCAGCTGTGGGCAATATTTCCTTCATAGCTGATTGTTTATCAGCAAGAACCTTATCAGCAATAGGTCCTTTTGTTATTTCATAGGCACCACCTAGTAAAAATCCTGCAATGCCTGTAATTAAAAGTAAAATCAAACCTAATTTAATATTTTCTTTCAATTATTTCACCTCCCCAAAAATACGTGGAGCAGTAAACTTATCAATGAATGGAACAAATAAGCTCATTATCAATATAGAATAGGATACTCCCTCAGCATAACCACCAATTAAACGTATTATTGTGGTTAATACACCACATCCAAGTCCAAAGATAACCTGTCCTTTTCGTGTCATTGGAGAAGTGGTATAATCTGTTGCCATAAAGAAAGCACCAAGCATTAAACCACCAGCACATATTTCGTATATTGCATTTCCACTCATGAAGCCATCTCTGCCTAATATAAGTGTTAAGATAAATACTGAACCAATATATGCAATTGGAGTATGTAAACTTATTATTTTTTTATATAGTAGATAAGCTGCACCAATTAGCAATGCAATTACAGAAGTTTCACCAATACAACCACCTACATTACCAATAAAAACGTTCATTAAAGTAGGTAATTGACCTTCACCGCCTTTAAGTATTCCAAGTGCAGTCGCCGCTGAAACACCATCAACAGTAAAATTAGTCATGTGAACGGGCCAAGACATAAGTAAAAATGCTCTGGCAGCTAAAGCGGGATTCATTATATTTTGTCCAATTCCACCAAAAAATTGTTTTACAATAATTATTGCGAAAAATCCTCCAATTGCAGGAATCCAAAGTGGAACAGCAGCTGGCAAGTTAAAAGCAAGTAATAAACCAGTTACAACAGCACTAAGGTCTCCTACTGTGATTTTTTGATGAGCAAGTTTCTGCCATAGCGCTTCTGCTGCAACACATGATAGCACAGATACTAATGTAACTAAAAATGCTTTCATTCCAAAAAAATATACTCCAGCAAAGGTAGCAGGGATTAATGCTATTATTACGTCTCTCATTATACCCTGCACAGAATCATTCGATTTTATGTGTGGGGATGAAGATACTGTATACATATAAGTCACCTCTATCTATTTTTTTCTTCTATTAATATTTATTGTTCGTTTGCCTTCGCGGCAAGTTTGAGTTAAATGACGTTTAGCAGGGCATACATAAGAGCAACAAGCACACTCTATACAATCCATACCATGATATTCTTCAAACTCCTCATATTTTCCTCTTAAAACTAAAGAGTTGAGTTTTGTAGGGTTTAAAAACATAGGGCAAACACTCATGCATTTTCCACATCTTATGCAACTAGATTCTTGTTCTAATTTAGCTTGCTCTTTTGTTAAACAAAGTACCCCAGAGGTTCCTTTTATTACAGGAACATCTAAAGAGCTTAAGGTTGTTCCCATCATAGGTCCACCTGAAATAACTTTAACAGGGTCCTCTTTGAATCCACCAGCAGCTTCGATAACTTCACTTATAGAAGTTCCGAATTTAACTCTTAAATTAAGAGGCTCTTTAATTGCTTCTCCGGTTACAGTTAAAACTCGCTCTGTAAGGGGTTTGCCCTTTACTACAGCGTTGTATATCTCAAACACTGTATCAACATTTTGAACTATGCAGGAAACATCAGCAGGAAGCTTTCCAGAAGATAACTCTCTACCAGTAATTGCATAAATCAATTGTTTTTCTGCACCTTGAGGATATTTTGTAAGCATTGAAGTAACTTCTACATTGTTAATGTTTGCTGTGGCTTTTTTCATAGCCTCAATTGCATTAGGTTTATTAGTTTCTATTGCAATATAGCCTTTTACACCTGGAAACATTTGAAGAATAATTTTTAATCCCTCAGCAATTTCATCTGTCTTTTCCAGTAACATTCTGTAATCACAGGTTAAATATGGTTCACATTCAGCAGCATTTATTATTATGCTGTCGATGATTTTACCTTCTGGCGGATTAAGCTTAATATGTGTTGGAAAACCTGCTCCACCCATACCTACGATGCCGGCTTCTTTAATGATAGCCAATAGCTCATTTTTCGATAGTTTTTCATAATCACTATGTGGAGTCATAGTAAGTACTTCTTCGTAAATGTTATCGTTTTCGATAATAATGGCAGATACCATAGTTCCATTACTATGGAGTCTCGGGCCTACTTCCAATACTGTTCCAGATATGCTTGAATATATTGGTGCAGACACAAAAGCTTTGGATTCACCTATTTTTTGGCCGACACATACTCTATCACCTTTTTTTACTAGTGGATCACAAGGCGCTCCTATATGTTGTTGCATAGGAAATACTAAGTTGCCTTTTGGAAGCAAATCTTGAATTGCTTTGTGCATACTTAAGTCTTTTTTGTCGCTAGGGTGAATACCTTTTTTGAAAGTCAAAAGTCCCATAATAAACCTCCTTGTAGTTCGTTTTGAAACTAGCAATTATAAATTGTTATGCCTTTATTTATTCTAGGTACATAATAATAATAAATTGATAGCTACCTTATCATTATGATTATATAACAAAATTATATAAAATAATGTAAAAATAATATAATTTTATTGTTAAAGTGCATATAAAATGCACTTTAATATATATATTACACCTTTTATGAGTATAAAAGAATGCTTTTTAAGAAAAAAAAACCTATAAAATATAGACAGATTATTTTAATAATTCCAATTAATCTATATTAAAATGGGATTTTTTCAATATATTATAATGAAAAACAATTGCATAATATGGTATACTTAAAATATACAAAAAAACTATATTTGCGAGAGTTAACTGCCAACTACTATAAAAGGGTACTTGTTTTATGCCCAACATATAAACAATCAAAAAGGTAAGGTGAATATGGAAAAGAATAGTTTAAATAATCTAGAGATTCACAGTGTTAATTTAAACATGGATGAAGATATCATAAGTAGTTTAAAAACAGAGATTCATAGAAGAAATAAATTCCAATATAATTCTAATGTTGTTTTTATACCAAATTATTTTTATCGTTTTATAGGTATAAAAATTAATGAGATTGATTACTATGACAACTTATATAAATTAGACAAAGAACTAAAAAAAATAAGACCAGGCTACATTCGATTTAGTGAGGGATTAGATAAAGACATTAGCATAAGACTTCAAAATGTGTTGAATGACATTTGGGCAAAAGTAGGACAAATGGAAATTATCGATGTGCCCACAATTATAAATTTAATAAGTGATAATGGACTTTTTCCGGATTTACCTAACAAAGTTTTGCTAAGGCAAATTGAAAATAATTTAAAGGGACTTATAGAATATTACATTAAAAGTAACGTGGTAATAAACAATCAGGATATTAAACTTATTATAAATTATATGATTCATTGGATAAACATTTATTCGGAAGAACTATTCCAAAAATTTGACTATATGAGTATTAACCCAAAAGTGTTGTTTTATGGAGAGATTTCAAAAACTGAGGTTTTTTATTTGGTACTACTATCAACCTTGGGCTGTGACATTTTATACTTTAATCCTAAAGATTCTGGAACCTTTCAGGAAATTGATAAATACAATGCTTTTTCTAAGGAAATTGTTTATAATTATAAAGGGGAAATAAAATCTTTTCCAACTGGCGCGGAAGATAGGATTAAGACCACTGCTTATAACGCTAAGCAGGAGCTTAATAAAACACTGTTTACAGATGATTCTGGGTTTTACAGGCCTTGGCAATTTGCAGATTATAACCTGCAGGCGGTAACCCTTAATACTACCTATGAAGAAATATATATATGGATGAAGGAAAAAGCACATATAAGGGAAGGCTGGAAAGTTAAAGACTCAACTGTAGTCGTGCCTAATATGTTTTCAAAAGTATGTGGCACTCATGAGGATATTGATATTTATTGGAAAGAAATTAATGATGCAGTAACTCAAAAACATACAAAGTTTTATAATGAACTACCTATAATGGATGTAGTTCATTTAGAATATGGTAAGTTTAATTTAATATATCCTAATAATGTTTTTTCGGAATTTGATATAGAGGAAATGATTAATTCTTCTTGGTGGAAATATAAGGAGTTAAGACTCGGACTTCAAAAAAATATGGCCCGAAAAATTAAAGAGTTATGCTTAAGCCCTGTAATAATAAATGTTGAACAGGAAGATTTAAGGGATTTACAAGTGGATATTTTCTCAGTGCTTATAAATCTAGATGGATCGGTACTTGAATTATTACAATCCTATGATTACCCAGAGGAAGTTCCTAAAATTATAGTTTATAATAATGAAGAAAATGGGAATCTATCTTTTGAAGATTGCATAATGCTTACCTTTATGAATTCTATGGGAATAGATATAATCATATATAACCCATCAGGATACAACGACATAGAGAATTTTATTTATGCACAGCAATATGATATTCATAGACTGGAGAATGTGAGCTTTGAATTGCACTTTAAAAAATATGTAGAAAAGAAAAAAAGTTTTTTTGGGAATTTTTTTGGAAACTAATATTTGAAGTAGTTAAGGTAGAAAGTTAATTTTGATTTTTGTGCTAGGGCATAAAAATCTGAAAATAATCAGGAAAATAGATAAGAGGAGTGAAAAACATGGAAAATAATAAAGGTGTACTTATAATCAAAGAAGAGGACGTTGAAAATGCGGATATAGAAAAAAAGGCTATTAGCATAAACAATCAGCTTAAAGTCTCACCACAAGTGATGCAAATTGCATCTAATTTAAATATTAAAGATGCAAATGCCATATTAGAATTTGGAAATGAACCAGCTCAGCAAATATCTAAATTTGCAGATCAAATATTAAACTCTATTAAAACCAGCAGTGTTGAAGATTCAGGTGTTATGATAAAGGAACTTACAAGTATAATGAAAAAATTTGATAAGCAAGATTTTGAAGAAAGCAAAACGAGTTTCCTTGGAAAATTGTTTAGTAAACCGGCTAAGGCTATAGATAAAATGATGGGTAAGTATAAAACCATTGGGGGAGAAATAGATAAAATCTATACTCAACTTAGTGGATATAAGGTGGAAATAAATAACTCTAACTTAATGCTTGAAAACTTATATAATCAAAATTTTGAGTATTATGGAGAATTAGAAAAATACATTGCTGCAGGAAATATGATTGTTGAAAAAAGTGAAAGTGGAGATCTTCCTAAACTTGAGTCTTTAGCAAAAAATGGAGAACAAATAAACGTAATAAATTATGAGAATTTTAAAGCTACTCTTGAAATGTTAAAACAGAGAATTTATGATTTGGAAATGGCTAAGATGGTATCATTACAAACTGCACCTCAGATTAAAATGATTCAAAGAGGAAATTATAAGTTGATATCTAAAGTGCATTCTGCGTTTATCATAACTATACCTGTATTTAAAAATGGTATAATTCAAGCCATTGCACTAAAAAAACAAAAATTAGTAGCGGATTCACTAGCTGAGCTCGATAGAACTACTAATGAGCTATTAATGAAAAATGCAGAAAATATAAGAAGTCAAAGTGTGGATATAGCAAAACTTGCTGGAGGCACCAGCGTAAAAATTGAAACACTAGAGAAAACTTGGAATACGATTATGCAAGGTATCGAAGAAACAAAGAGCATTGAAGATGAAAACAAGAGAACAAGAGAAGCTGGAATAATTAAGCTACATGAGATGACAGAAAAACTAAAGCAGAAATCAATAAAATAATATTTTTATTAATTATAATAGAGTTAGGCAAACAAAATGAAGGATTTAGACCCATGAAAACAAATAACAAGTTCAATAGTCTAACCTATTGACTTGTTATTTATTTGAATGTGCCTGATAGGTGATCATATGGATATATTTGAATTACAAGCGGAAAAAAATTTATTAAAAGATGCACCACTTGCGGAAAGATTAAAACCTGAAAAATTAGAGGATTACGTAGGGCAAGAGCATGTTTTAGGCAAGGGAAAGCTTTTGCACCGGGCGATTATTGCTGATAAAATAACCTCATTAATACTATATGGCCCGCCAGGTACAGGCAAAACTAGCTTGGCTAAAGTTATTGCAAATACAACAAAATCTAATTTTGTTAGGCTAAATGCAGTTACAGATGGGCTAAAAGAATTAAGAGAAGTTGTGGCCGCGGCAAAGAACGATTTAGGAATGTACGATATTAAAACTATCTTATTTATAGATGAGATTCATAGATTTAATAAAGCCCAACAGGATGCATTATTACCTTTTGTAGAGAAGGGAACAATAGTCTTAATTGGGGCAACTACAGAAAATCCCTATTTTGAGGTTAATAATGCATTAATATCTAGGTCTATGCTATTTAAACTGGAACCTCTGGAGGAAAAACATATTCAAAAAATTCTTACACGTGCATTAGAAGACAAAGAAGTAGGTTTTGGAAATGCTAATATTTGTATGGAAAGTGATGCTATAAGTTATCTTGCAAATATGGCAAATGGAGATGCTAGGCGTGCACTTAATGCCTTGGAATTATCAGTACTCACTACAGATAGAGATGAGCAAGGCAGAATAAACATAACCATAGAGGTCGCTCAGGAATGTCTGCAAAAAAAACATATAAAATATGATAAAAATAGAGATGAACATTATGATGTGATTTCTGCTTTTATTAAGAGCATGAGGGGCTCTGACCCTGATGCTACGATTCATTACTTAGCTAGAATGATATATGCTGGAGAAGATCCTAAATTTATCGCTAGAAGAATTGTAATAGCTGCAGCGGAAGACGTGGGGAATGCAGATCCTATTGCAATCCTGGTAGCAAATAATGCAGCACAGGCGGTTCAGTTTGTAGGGATGCCAGAAGCAAGAATTATTTTAGCACAAGCTGCAATTTATATAGCCTCAGCTCCTAAGAGCAATGCATCTTATATGGCTATTAATAGTGCACTTAAAGATGTAGAAGAAAAAAACATAGGTGGGATACCAGTTCATTTAAGGGATCAAAGTTATAGCGGGGCAAAAAAATTAGGACATGGGGTAGGATATTTATACCCTCATGACTATGAAGGAAGTTATGTGAAGCAGCAATATTTGCCTGATGAACTAATTAATACAGTATATTATGAAGCTCGTGATAATGGATATGAGAAAAAAATTAAAGAGCGACTTAAGATATTGAAAAACAAATAATGTCTTGTATAATACTGAAAAAAAGTAGGAGCAACCCCTACTTTTTGTTAGAAAATATTTTTTTTATAATAGTTAAAATATCTACTATATATACTAAATATCTTTCGAAAGATTCTGTTGCTCCAAGTGCAGTGGCAGTTGTCTGCACTACTACTTCAGTAACATCTTTTATATTATCAGTTACTTCGTATATATTTTTAAAAGTTTTTGGTAAACTGGTTAATATCTCATCAATACTATCTTCATTCTTTTTGATGATTGAATTTACACTTGATATAGTTTTAATAAGTTTTAGAAGTCCTATTATAAGTACAATTAAAATGACTATACCAAGAAAGAGTAATAGGCCTTGTCCTAATTTAAAAAAGTCTACATACATTAATAACACCACTATTCTTTTAAATTTTGCTTATTTTTTAGTGTCTTTTTCAATTGCATCGGGTTGTCCTAAAATTGAAGCTATAACTTCATTGTCACCGGCAATAGCATTATCTACTGTTTCAAAAATTGCTTTTGTTGTCTTTTTCTCATTTAAATATTGAGAAACTTTAACTTTTGCATCTGTTACATTATCCTTAGCATCAGCAACTTTATTGTTTATTGCTCCCTTAAGTTCTGTACTTTTTTGTTTGAGTTTAACTTTAGCATCTGCTGCATTACCTTTAAGTTCTATAGTTTTTTCTTTAATATTGTTTGTAAGCTCTTTTGAGGAGTTAGCAATATCTTCTCTAGTTTCTTTACCAGATTTAGGGGAAAAAAGCAGACCACCTAGTAAACCACTTACACTACCAGCTGCAGTTCCAATTAGTATTTTTTTTGCAGTTTGAATTCTTAATTTTCTTTGTTTTTCTTTTTTCTTTTTGTCATACCATTTTGTAACTATCATAATTGTTGCCTCCTTTAAAGATAAAATACCTTAGACTATACTTTAATAATATACTTTATCTAGTTTTTGTCAATATATAAAGGAAAATGTAACAAAAAAGTAACGCAAATGTATAAATAATACACTGCTAAGCATACATTAATACAAAGTTATATCTATTTTTAAAAAAGTTTGATAGAATCAAAAGGTATATTTGCATATAAGTGGTAGTAAAAGATAAACTAGTAATTATATTAGTGTAGTTATGAGTTTAGAGCCCATAGAATGTGATGATAGTTAAAGAAATTACCATGGGGGGAATTCATGATAAAATTATTATGGTATTTATATTTTTCAATATATTTAAGTATTTCATCTCTTAGTTTAATTAAAATAAAATACATACAAAGGAAATCACCTAAAGAGTCTGAAATGCTTGCATTTAGAGCAGTGCAAAATATTGCAAAATATGTTTTGAGGATAACTAAGACTAGTATGAATGTTAGAGGTACTGAAAATATACCAGTGGAAAATTGTGTTTTTATAGCAAATCATCAAGCTATTTTTGATGGGTTTGCATTGCTTGCTTATATTGATAAGCCTTTTGGGTTTGTGGCTAAGAAAGAGATAAAAAAAATACCATTGATCAGTAGCTGGTTAAAAGCAATAGGATCAATTTATATAAATAGGCAAAGTCCTAGAGAATCAATTAAAACCATTCAAGAAGGTGTGGAAAAGATAAACCAGGGATATTCTATGATGATTTTTCCAGAAGGTACAAGAAGTCTAAAATCTAAAATGAATTCCTTTAGAAAAGGGAGTATGAAACTTGCAACAAGGTCTAGAACTTGCATAGTACCAATAACAATAGATGGAACTTATAATGTATTAGAAGTAGGCAAAAAAGTTATGGGAAATAAAATCAATATGGTTATTCATAAACCTATTTATCTTAATTCATTAAGTAAAGAGGAGCAGCAGGATTTAGGGGGATATGTACAAAATATAATAGAAGTGGAATTAAATAATATGTGTAAGGCCAAACAAATATCTTAGAGTAGCTAGCAATAATAGTATTTCAAAAATAAAAAAATTAATAAACCGCAGAGATAAAAAAAGACTAAGGATTAGTTTTACACTATGCCTTAATCTTTTTTTGTGTTCAAAATTTATTTGGAATTAATAACCATCTGTGCAATATTATTTGAATGGTCTCCAACTCTTTCAAGATTAGTTAATAGCTCTAGATAAACAGAGCCACCAGCTGGTGTACATTCAAATTTATTTAATCTAGTTATGTGATCATTTTTAAGTCGCTTTTCTAGTTCATCTATCTTATCTTCTACATCCATTGCTTTGCGAGCAGATTCTAAGTCGGAATTTTCGAGTGCTGCGATGGCATTGTCTACGCAGTAATTTACAGTTTCAAACATATATGTAACATCAGATATCGCTTTTTCTGAAAAAGTGAGTTTATTATCCAACTTTAATCTAGCAAGCTCACCTAAGTTATCAGCGTGATCCCCGATTCTCTCTATATCATTTACTACATGATAAAGTGAAGTAATGACCTCAGATTGATGTTCTGATAGAGAGGTATTTGAAAGGGATACCATATAACCAGTTATTTCTCTTTCAAGATAATTTATGGTAATCTCATGCTCGCTAACAGAGCTCATCAAGTTTTCATCACAATTTAAAAAGGCTCCCATTGCATTAGAAAGATTTTCAGAGGCAAGTTTCCCCATTCTACTAACTTCCTTAATAACTTGTCCAACGGCTATAGCAGGAGTTTCTAGTAGCCTTACATCCAAGTATTCCAGTACTAGATCAGATGATTTTTGATCATCTCCAGGTACTAATTTATTAACAATTTTAACTAAAATATTTATAAACCAAACTTGAATAAATACATTTGCTAAATTAAACAATGTGTGAGCGTTGGCAATTTGTCTTTGAATATCCCCGCCAAACATTGGAACAATTTTTAACACTGGTTTGAAAGCCAGCATAAACATTATTGTGCCTGTGGTGTTAAAAATCAAATGTATAAGTGCAGCTCTTTTAGCATTTTTAGTTGTCCCTATACTTGCAAGGAGAGCTGTAGTGCAGGTTCCAATATTGTCTCCAAAAAGTATGGGAAGTGCAACGCCAAGGGTGATACTGCTATTTGCAGCAAGTGCCATTAATATTCCAATAGTAGCACTACTACTCTGAACTGTTGCGGTCATACCAAGACCAACAAGAACACCCATGAATGGATGTTTACCTAAAACTAAAATAAGATTTCTAAAGCTATCTAGCTGGCTTAAAGGCCGCATAGAACTTTCCATCATTGTCATACCTACAAATAATATACCAAAGCCTAAAACGATTTCGCCAATGTCTTTAGTTTTTTTCTTTTTGCAAAACATAACTAAAGCTGCGCCTATAGCAAGAATGAAGGGTGCAATATCTGTAAGTTTAAAGGCTATAAGTTGAGCGGTCATTGTAGTACCAATGTTTGCTCCCATAATAACCCCAGCAGCTTGGAATAAATTCATAAGCCCTGCATTTACAAAACCTACAGTCATTACTGTAGTTGCGCTACTACTTTGAATAATTGCAGTAACCCCTGCACCCACAAGTACAGCGAAAAATTTATTGCTAGTTAGAATTTCTAGCATTCTTTTTAATTTTTCTCCTGCAGCTTTCTGAAGACCATCCCCCATAAGCTTCATTCCGTATACAAATAGTCCGAGGCCACCTAAAAGTTGAAAAATCATTTTATAATCCATATTTGCTCTCCTTTTAAAAAGAATATTTCCTATGTTTCCTATGAAATTTTATCACAGCAATGTTAAGTTAGTGTTAAGTTTTTTATAGTTTATGTTAATTGTTTTATGATTTGGAACAATGTTTTAAGAAATAATAGAAAATGTTTAGTTAGGGTTAACTTTATATGTAGACTTTTCTCTTTCTTAAAATTTCAATTAGAATTAATGCAAAAGTTCCTCCAATGAGTGCAGTTATAAATTGGGGTATACCCATAGCAATAACTAGCATATTCGCCATTTTTGTTGGTATATTTAGATTGAATAAGGGGATAAGCTTTGATGCAGAAATCCATAAAAATATATATTTTATAAAAGCTCCAATTATAATTCCTAAGTATTTGCCATATTTATCTCGTTTACTTACAATTACAAAACTAAGAACAAATAGCATGTTGCCAATAATTATAAAAGGGATAAATGGTCCAAAGGCGCTAGGAAGTTGTCCAGTTAAAAAAGCTAGTAGGGGAGTTAAAGAGCCTACGAGTATTCCATAAACACCTCCGCAAATTGCAGCTGTGAGTATAAGTATTGCATTAATAGCTGGTCCAACAAAAAATTGGCTTATTTGAGGCACGGTTTTTCCTATTACCTGAAAAACTATAGCTAAGGCAAGAAAGAGGCTAGCTTTTACTAGTTTATTAATGTTTAAATTTTTCACAATATTTACTCCTATTCTTATTATTTTAATATAGTAATAATACCATATTAAGACAAAACTTTCAATATAAAGGGTCATTGGTTATATAGTTCTAAGTAATTTGCATGAGTATATTATTATTATTATTATTATGTACAGGGGCATATATAAATAAATTATAAAAGTTATAGTTGCGTAACATTTGTTACCGACTTTATATCTGGATAAAAGTATACTAAAGGTAGTTCAAAAATAAGTATCAAATTGTTTATATCTGTATTAATTATTCAAATCAATAAATTTAAAATATATGGAAGACAATTATACAAAATTGTTGTTATTCCAGAAAAATATTAGGAGGAATTTAAAATGGGTATGTTTTGTTATCAATGTCAAGAGGCTTCAAAAGGAACGGGTTGTACATCACGAGGAGTTTGTGGTAAAACAGATGATCTAGCTAATATGCAGGATTTACTAATTTATGTTTTAAAAGGAATATCAATTTATAGTACAAGAGCAAGAAAACTAGGCGTAGAAAACCAGGAAGTAAATAAATTTGTAGCAAATGGGTTATTCATGACAATAACAAATGCAAATTTTGATAAAAATAGATTTATAGAAACAATAACAAAAGCATTAGAATTACGTGAAGTAATTAAAGGTGAACTATTAAATGCTGGTGGAGTAATAGAGGGAAATTTACCTGAATGTGCAACATGGACAGGTAGTACTTCAGAGTTTGAGAGTAAATCTATGAATGTAGGAGTACTTAAAACAGAAAATGAAGATGTAAGATCACTCAGAGAACTCGTAATTTATGGTATTAAAGGAATAGCAGCTTATACTGAGCACGGATATAATTTAGGGTATGAGAATAACGACATATATGCATATATGCAAAAGGGCTTGGCACAAACAACTAATGATAGTCTATCTGTTGATGAATTGGTGGCGTTAGTACTAGAGTGTGGTAAATATGGAGTAGATGCTATGGCACTACTAGATGAAGCTAACACTACTACTTATGGCAATCCTGAAATTTCAAAGGTGAACATCGGCGTTCGAAATAACCCTGCTATATTAATTAGTGGACATGATCTAAAAGATATGGAAGAGCTGTTAAAACAAACAGAAGGCAGCGGAGTAGATGTATATACTCATAGCGAAATGTTACCAGCAAACTATTATCCAGCTTTCAAAAAATATACTCACCTTGTAGGTAACTACGGAAATGCATGGTGGAAACAAGATTCAGAGTTTGAAAGTTTTAATGGGCCAATACTAATGACAACAAACTGTATTACTCCTCCAAAAGATTCTTATAAGGATAGAGTTTATACTACAGGAGCAGCTGGATTTGATGGCATGAAGCATATAGCAGATAGAAAAGATGGAAATGCAAAAGATTTTTCAGTTATAATTGAACATGCTAAAAAATGTAGTGCTCCAATTGAAATTGAAAGAGGAGAAATAGTTGGAGGCTTTGCTCATAACCAAGTCCTGGCACTAGCTGATAAAGTTGTAGATGCTGTTAAAACAGGAGCAATCAAAAGATTCTTTGTAATGGCTGGTTGCGATGGAAGAATGAAAGGCCGTGAATATTACACTGAATTTGCAAAGGAACTACCAAATGATACAGTTATTTTAACTGCGGGATGTGCAAAATACAGATACAATAAATTAGAACTTGGAGATATTGGTGGAATTCCTAGAGTTCTAGATGCAGGGCAATGTAATGATTCATATTCATTAGTTGTTATAGCAATGAAACTTCAAGAAGTATTTGGCCTGGAAGATATCAATGAATTGCCAATAACTTACAATATTGCATGGTATGAGCAAAAAGCTGTAATAGTTCTACTCGCATTATTACACCTAGGTGTTAAAAATATTCACTTAGGACCAACACTGCCAGCATTCTTATCACCAAATGTTGTTAATGTGTTAGTTGAAAACTTTGGAATAGCTGGAATAGGAACCGTAGAAGAGGATATAAAAATGTTTATGGCTTAAAAATTTTAAGGGGCGCTCTAATTAATTTAGGGTGCTCTCTCATAATTAGCTTTATGGCTTAATAATTTTACATAAGAATAAATTTTAAGGGGAAAATAATTATGAGGTGATTTTAATGGATAAAGAGTACTTAAAAGATTCTAAAGACATAGCATATGCTAATTTATCACAAGGAGAAACAGAAAAATTAAAAGAACTAGAGAGAACTTTTAATAGTGAATTTCAATGTGATTATTATCTTATGGTGATGAAAGACCACAGCATAAAATCCTGACAAAAGTCAGGATTTTATTTAAATTATAGTAAACATTAGTGATTTAATATGTTTAAGTGTGAAACAGCTCATATGTATAAAAATTACTTATGAATAATAATTATGTTATATTATACAATGTTAAAATGAGAATATGGTAATTTAAAGAAGAAAATTGTGATTTAAAGAGTATAGTTAACAAAAAACGACAGAATAAGGGCTAATATTTTAAATTTTAAGAATATATTTTAAAAAACGCTTGAATAATTTCAAAATGTATTTTAAAATGTAGAAGAGGTAATGTTAATATGGATATTGATTATAAAGTATTAAAATCTCTTAGTAGCAATGTTGTTGTTTCTGAAAAAAATAGTAATGTCTATGTTCTTTTTGGAAAAGGAATAGGGTTTGGTAAAAAACCTGGTGAACTTATAACTAAAGGGAGTACCATAGAGCAGAAGTTTATTAAAATTGACGATAGTGAAAAAGATAACTATGTTGAAATTGTTAAGAGTGTAGAAGGTCAAATTCTAGCAGTAACAGAAGAAATAATTTCTCTTGCAGAAGATATTTTAAAAGAAAAGTTAGTTTCTCGCATACATGTTGGGCTGGCTGACCATATTAGTTTTGCAATGAAAAGAATGGAACTTGAAATTGATATAGTTAATCCTTTTTTAAATGAAATACAGACGCTTTATCCTAACGAATATAGCATAGCAGAAAAAGGTTCAAAACTTATTAAAGAAAAATTAAATGTATTGCTCCCAGAAAGTGAAATCGGTTTTATTACTCTTCATATACATTCTGCTAGAGTTAATGTGGAAGTGTCTCAAAGTCTTAAATATACTAGAATCATTAAAGAAGTAATGGAATATATTCAAGAGATACTTGGAATAAAAACTAATCAAAAATCCATGGAGTATGCGCGGCTAGTGTCTCATTTAAGGTATGCGCTAGATAGGATAGAAAATGATAAGGTTTTAAAAAATGTAATGTTAGAATCCATTAAAACTTCAATGAGTGAAGAGTTTGAAATTTCTAAGAAGGTATGTAAGTTTATATCAAAAAAGCTTTTTAAAGAAGTTTGTGAAGATGAAATCGGATATATGTCATTACATATTTACAGATTAAAGCAATCAAATTAAAAATAATGATTATATTATTAGGTGTGTTACTGATTAGATCAGGCATTAACCATATAAAATGCTTTTATGCATATTATTAGGTTGTGTCTTTTTTTTTAAAGAATACTTCAAAAGTAAATCTTAAGCCATGTTAGTGGCTTAAGCCAGTTTACTGGATTAAGCCAGTTTACTGGATTAAGATACTTTAGTAGATTTTTAATAAATGTATTTAAAATGCTAAACAATGCACAAACTAATATTTATATATAAGTTAAAATTCAAAGTAAAATCTCATAATAAAGTAAATTTAGGAGGATAACAATTGTTAATTGTTATCTACCTTAGAGAAGGCGAGGATGATAAAAATGTTTGGTTTTTTCAAAAAAAGCAAAGAAGAAAATAAGATAATTATAAAATCTCCAGTTGTGGGAAGATGTTTTGACATATCAGAAATACCAGATGAGGTTTTTTCCACAAAAATGTTAGGTAATGGAATAGGATTTGAATCTACAGAAGGAATTTTATATGCTCCAGTTGATGGCGAAATTCTTCAGGTGTTCCCTACAAAACATGCTATGGTTTTAAAGAGTAAAGAGGGTATAGAGATATTACTTCACATAGGTATTGATACAGTAGAAATGAAGGGTGAAGGATTCGAAGCTTTCGTTGAAAAGGCACAACAAGTTAAGGCTGGAGATAAATTATTATCTTTTAATAATGACTTAATAAAAGCTAAGGCTAAATCTAATTTGTGTGTGTTAGTGCTTACAGATAATGAAATAATGGAATCACTAGAATTTAAACTAGGGACTGTAGATAAAAATAATGAAGTAATAATAATAAAATTAAAGAAATAGGGGTGCGTATATTATGATGGAAAAAAAAGCAATAGTTAAAAGTGAAACAGGAATACATGCAAGACCAGCATTATCAGTAGTTAAAGAGGCTTCTAAGTTTAAATCAGAAGTGCTTATAGTAAAAGATGGTAATGAGTATAATGCAAAAAGTATAGTGGCTATAATGTGTATGGCAGCTGTTAAAAATGATGAAATAACAATAAAAACTACTGGTGATGATGAAGAAGCCGCAGCAGTAGCTATGGTAAAACTTATAGAAGAAGGACTTGTATAATAAAGGAAAGCAATTGATAATTGTTACCTTCCTAAGAGAACTACTAGGAGGAATTAATGTATGTTAAAAGCAATAGGTGCATCCTTTGGAATAGCTATAGGTAGAGCATTAGTTATTAGCGAAGAAGTTGTAGAAATAAAAGAAAGTAAAGTTGTGGACTCAGAGCGAGAGCTAGCTAGGTTTAATAATGCAGTGGAAGAAGCAACCATGCAACTAGAAAAAATAAACAAAGATGTGAAAGAAAAACTAGGTAGTGAAAAAGCTGAAATATTCGAAGCTCATTTGTTTATGCTTAAAGATCCAGAATTCATAGGTTCTATTCAAAAGAAAATTGCCAGTGAAAAATTCAATGCTGAATATTCACTAAAAACTGTAGGTGATGAAACAGCAGCTATTTTCGAACTTATGGAAAATAAATATATGACAGAACGAGCAGCGGATATTAGAGATATAAGTAAAAGAGTGCTAAATATACTAATGGGCATAAAAATAGCTTCAATTGCAGAAATTCAAGAAGAATGTATATTAGTAGCAAAGGATCTTACTCCCTCAGATACAGCACAGATTGATAAAACTAAAGTCTTGGCACTAGTAACTGAAATAGGAGGGAAAACTGCTCATACTTGCATTATTGCACGCTCTTTAGAGCTACCAGCAGTTGTAGGTGTTGGTGCTAGCATAAGTAAAATTGAAGATGGCGATTTAATTATTGTAGATGGAGAAGAAGGTATAATTATTATTAATCCTGACAAGAAAACTCTAAATGATTATAAAGCTAAAAAAATTGAATTTACTGAATCTAAAAATCAGCTACTTAAGTATGCAACTATGAAATCCACTACATTAGATGGTAAAACAGTAGAGCTGGCTGCCAATATAGGATCTGTAGAAGACTTAGAATCTGTGCTCAAAAATGGTGCAGAAGCTATAGGATTATTTAGAACAGAGTTTTTATATATGTCAAAAACTGCTCTTCCAACTGAGGAAGAACAATTTGAGACATACAAGTCAGTTCTTGAAAAGATGAGTGGAAAACCTGTTATTATAAGAACTTTGGATATTGGTGGAGATAAGAAATTAGATTATCTACCTATGGATGAGGAAATGAATCCATTTTTAGGATATAGAGCTATAAGACTTTGTCTTGATAGAACAGATATATTTATAACTCAATTAAGAGCTTTACTCAGAGCGTCTACTCATGGCACTCTTAAAATCATGTTTCCTATGATATCTTGTCTTCAGGAACTTCGACAGGCTAAAGAAATATTAGAGCAGTGTAAAAATGAGCTTAAATCAGAAGGCCTAGTATTTGATGAGAATCTTCAAGTTGGTATTATGATAGAAATACCTTCAGCGGCATTAATATCAGATATATTAGCTAAAGAGGTAGATTTCTTTAGTATAGGTACTAATGATTTAATTCAGTACACTACAGCAGTAGATAGAATGAATGAGAAAATATCATATTTATATGATTTTTATCATCCAGGGGTTTTAAGACTTATTAAAACTGTAATAGATAATGGACATAAAGCAGGAATAATGGTAGGTATGTGTGGAGAAATGGCTGGAGACACAAATCTTATTCCTTTATTACTTGGGTTTGGACTAGATGAATTAAGTATGAGTGCCTCTTCAATATTAAGAGCACGTAAAGCTGTTACAGATTCTAACTACCAAGAGTGCGTAAAGCTCTCTGGGCCAGTATTATCATTTGGTGATTCAGATGAGATAAAAGAATTTCTAAAAGCTAGTACTAAAGCATAAGGTTTATACTAACCTGTAAATATATAATAAAAGCAATCTATTCTTAATTAAAAGGATAGGTTGCTTTTTTGTTCTGAAATTCTATATAATATATGTATGTATAAAATATTTATTTTATAAAGGATGAGATTAGATGGTTAAATTTAAGGATAAACTTATTTTTCATATAGATGTTAATTCAGCTTTTCTTTCTTGGAGCGCCGCAGATAAGCTTATGCAAGGCGAAGAGATTGATTTAAGAGAGATTGCCTCAGTAATAGGAGGGGATGAGCAGTCGAGAAGAGGAGTAGTCCTGGCAAAATCTATGTTAGCTAAAAAAAGCGGGATAATAACAGGAGAAAGCTTATTTAATGCAAGAAAGAAATGCAGAGACCTTGTAGTTGTAGCACCTGACTTTAGTTTATACGAAAGATGCAGTAGGAGTATAAGGGAAATTTTTAGTGATTATACGCCATATGTGGAGAAGTTCTCTATAGATGAGTGCTTTTTAGATGTAACAAGTTATAATACTTCAAAAGAAGCAGCACAGGTCCTGGCCTCTGAAATCAAGGATAGGATAAAGAAAGAGTTAGGATTTACAGTGAATATTGGAATATCAGATGTTAAGCTTTTAGCTAAGATGGCATCTGATTTTGAAAAACCTGATAAAATACATACACTTTATAAAGCGGAGATAGAAAAGAAATTGTGGAAGCTGCCAGTAGGAGAGCTTTTTATGGTTGGAAAGAGAACAGTTCCTAGGCTTAATAATTTAAATATATTTACTATAGGGGATTTAGCTCAGTATGATGCTTCAATTTTGAAATATCACTTTAAAAGTAGCGGGCACATGATGTGGAAATATGCAAATGGTATAGACGATTCGCAGGTGAAATGGAATAAATATGAGTTGAAAGGTATAAGCAATTCCACTACATTATCTGATGATGTTAAAACTAAAAATGAAGCCTATAAAGTATTATTAACATTGGTAGAGAATACATCAACTAGATTAAGAAATATAAAAAAGTGCTCTTATTGTATTTGCGTAACTATAAGAAATCAGGAATTTAATGATTATTCACGCAGTAAGACTTTAAAAAATGCTTCGAATTCAACGCAGGAAATACTAGAAACGGTTAAAAAAATTTTTGATGAATTATGGAAGGGAGAACCAATAAGGTTACTAGGAGTTTCTCTTAATAATTTATGTGAGGATAATTTTAAGCAAACATCAATTTTTGATATGGGTAGTGTTCAAGATGAAAAACAAAGATCAATAGACAAAACTATGGATAGTCTAAGAGAGAAGTATGGTGAAACTATAGTTATGAAATCAGTATTTCTAAAAAAATAACTAGTCAGTATCCTAGTTATTTTTTGAACATGATTAAATTTTCAAGTGTAAAAATTTTAAAGTTTTTCATACATGCACAGGTCGTCTTTTAATGAAGTTATAACATATAATTTTTGATTATTGTCAAAGCTTTTTATATATTCTTCAATAACTAAGCTATGGTCAATATCCTTGTTTCTAAAAAATAATTTTTTATTAGTGATTATTTTTTCGGATAGTGTTTCATCTGCACCATCATAAATATCATTTTTGTTCCTGGCGCAATAGGTTGTAAGGGTATCATCGGAGGCTTCTACAGACCAATAATAAGTATCCCTTGTATTTATAAGAAGAACGTTTGAAATAATATTTTCAGGTACACCAAATTTTCGTAAAAAAGTTTTTTGTTCCATAAGTTTTTCCCCCTCAAATTATTTTAATAGTATATGATAATATTTTAACAGAACACCAACCTGTAAAGCAACCTTTATGTGGATAATTTACAAAAAGTTATAAAGAAGATTGAAATTATTACAAAAAAAACTGTTCTAAATCGTAAAAGTGCAATGTAAACTAGGTAAGAAGTACTATTTTTACGGAGGGCATAAGAGGCATGGACAATAGAGCGCTAATACCACTATACCTTAATGGAGATATGATAAATAATTTATATACCATTGTAATACAAGAGTTTGCACAAATTAAAAGTGAAACCACTAGAAAGCAATTAACAATTAGTACAATTACACCATTATATGAACTTACTTGTGGTAAAATAATGCAAGGTGATCTAAATGTTCAACTTGTCAATGAATTCTCGTCGCAGAGAATTGAAGAAAGAGTCTCAATTGTAATAACAATACTATCAAGACTAAAGAACATACTAAATGATCAAAGTATGTTAAAAATTATAAATAATGAGAATGATGTAAAGAATATAGTGGAATTTGATTTTGTTCAATTTACGGGTCAATTGTATAAAAATCCAGTGATAGAGTATATAGAAGATATAATCAGGGTGATGGAAATGCAATTGGCTTTTTCACCTGAAAATTTAGAGATGGGTGATGAAAGTAAGGAGCATAAAGTTAAGACCCAAGTTTTGAAAATTCTGAAAGAGGATATGGAAAACTGTAAAAAAGAAAAATGTTTAAAATTTATTAGTAGTAGCATAGGTACTAGTAACACAAAGTTCATAGTGCCCTTAGAAATAAAATATATGGCGGATAATTTAGATTATATTCAAGGTGCTAAGATTACTGTGCTTGGTAAAGTGGTAAGGATATTAAAGGAAAATGAAAACAATAGCAATAGTTTGCTCAGTGGCACATATTTTGATTATTTAGATGAAGAATATTTTCAAGAATTTAAAAATAGATTTCTAAAAAATACAAATTTAATTAGGGATTATGATAAGAATCAAATAGAAATTAATGAGCCTGTAATTGAAATTATACCAATAGCTATGTATATTTAGAATTATAGTGAAAATAAAGGGTGATTGTAATGATTAAAGATAATATAACATTCAGAGGGTTTATGTTTATACCAAATGATGTGAAAATGATTTTAGACACTTTAAAAAGTAATGGATATGAATCGTATATAGTGGGTGGAAGCATACGGGATTTTATAAACGGAACATCTATGCCCAAAGACTATGATATAGCTACTAATGCCCTGCCAGAGGAAATAATTAAACTATTTGATAAAACAGTGCCTACAGGTATTAAACACGGTACTGTTACTGTTATGATAGGTGGTGAAGGATTTGAGGTTACAACATATAGAGTAGATGGTGAATATCTGGACAGTAGAAGACCGGAAGAGGTTACCTTTGTTTCAAATTTAAAAGAAGACCTGGCAAGACGTGATTTCACAATAAATGCCATGGCTTTTAATGAGCAGCAAGGGGTTATAGATTATTTTGGTGGCATAGAAGATTTAAATAATAAAATAATTAGAGCCGTAGGAGAACCTAATAAAAGGTTTCAAGAAGATGCACTAAGAATGCTTAGAGCAATTCGTTTTGCAGCAAGGCTAGATTTTCAAATAGAAGAAAAAACGCTTAAGGCTATAAGTGCAAATGCTAATCTTATATTAAATATAAGTAGTGAAAGAACTCGCGATGAACTATGCAAAATACTGGTATCTAACAATTCCACAAAAGCATTAAGATTACTTGAGGAGACTAAGATATTAGAGTTTATACTACCAGAACTTCAAAAAACTGTAGGCTTTAATCAGAAAAATCCTCACCATGACAAAGATGTATTCCAGCACACTTTAGCTGTTATGGAAAATTGCCCGAGGTCTTTGAATTTAAGAATAGCAGCACTATTACATGACATAGCTAAACCAGATTGTTTTACGATAGATAAGAGTGGTGTAGGTCATTTTTATGGTCATGATAAAAAAGGTGTTATATTATGCCAGCAAATACTTAGACGACTTAAATTTGACAATGAAAGTATAAGTGAAATTAGCATTTTAGTAAATGAACATATGAATGTACTTGCAAAGCCAACAGATGCTTCTGTAAAACGTCTTATTAATAGAGTTTCAGTGGATTTAGTAGGAGATCTATTCACATTGCAAAGGGCAGATGCACTAGGTTCTCCTTTTCCAGAAATTCGTTTAGAAGAAATTAGTAGGGTAGAAGAAAAAGCAACCGCTATTTTGGAATCTAAAGTTCCTCTATCTATAAAAGACCTTTCAATAAACGGTGGAGATTTAATGAGGGAATGCTCTCTTAAAACAGGGAAAGAAATAGGTGATATGCTTAGATTTCTCTTAGATAAAACTTTAGAAAATCCAGAATTAAATAGCAAGGAGAAACTTTTAGCTATAATTTATGAAGAATATATGGAGTGAAAATTAAAGCGTGTTTTATTCCCTCAGACTTAGTTTGGGGGAATTTTTTTAGGCAATTTGCATTACTATAAGTTATTACTCTGTTAATCAGTCAACATATTATATGGTAAAAACACCCTATTGTCAATATATACCTTGAAAAAGCAGGCAAAACCATATTTACAATAGTTAATAGATGCACACCACATTTCAAAGTCTTTTTTATATTTGTAAAGTGTTAAGTGGATTTGTATAATGGATGTTAATAACTTACAAATTAACAACATAAGAAAATGAAATGGGGGGATTTAATTATGTTATCAATGTTATTAGATCTATGTTTAACTGACAAAGAGAAATATGGTACCAAAGCAAGTGCATTAGGGGAGTTAATGAAAAGTGGGGTACAAGTTCCAAATGGCTTTGCATTGTCTTCGGAGTTTTTTATGAAGTTTCTTGAGTATAATAAATTTCATTATAATTCTGAAGATTATTTAGCTTACAATGTGGAGATATATAATTTTATATTAAATGGGGAATTTTCTTCTGAAATGGAGGCGGATATCCTTGAATTTTTTAATAATATACAAAACAAAGAAGCAGGAGGAAATTATGCAGTAAGATCATCTGCACTGTGTGAAGATAATGATGCATATAGTATGGCAGGTATGTTTTCTTCATTTATAAATTTAAATTCTTTTGAAGAAGTTAAAATTTCTATAAAAAAGTGTTTTGCTTCACTATTTAAGGATAAGGTTATAGGGTATTTTGTAAAAAATGATTTAAATTTTAAGGATTTAAAAATGTGTGTAATTATTCAGCAATTTGTTGTAGGAGAGTATTCTGGAGTTAACTTTTCAGCGGATACTATTGACATGGATAAAGATATAATGCACATTAATGCTGTAAATGGGTTATGTGATGATTATGTTAGTGGTAAAGTAAGTTCAGCTTTTTATAAAATCAACAAAAAAACTGGTGAGATGCTAGAGGAAAGAATTCCAGAGAATTTTCTTAAACCATCTAGGAATATTATAGATAGTTTATAGTGCGCCAAGAAAGCTTGGCATCTACTTGTAGGGTGAAAGTCCCTATTGAGGAAGGTCTAACCAACCACTCATATCGAGTGTTGCGTTGAAGCTGGTAACAGCAATACGAAGCGTACACAG
>NZ_JBOITL010000030.1:0-120058 GCF_050717515.1 Clostridium sp.
AACCCTTTAAATAGTCTTCTACAGCTGCAATTTTTTGAGCTAGAGTGAAAGGTGATCTGGACATAAAAATCCCTCCAAAGTATTTTGGTTATTTACCATGTCTACTTTAAAGGGATCATATCATTTTTTTGGCTTCCTTTAATTCGAATATTAAGACTTTTGGCTACGAAATAAATTAGAACCAATAGCGATACTTATACCCATAAATATAGCAAATACAATATCCCCTATATAATAATGTTTTTCAAAAAATAAGGTATTTGTAACTATTCCCGCTAATAAACACCAAGATGCTAATATAAATATAGCAATTAATTTAAAATATTTATAATTCCTTATAGTACTATTAAGTAGTTTACTGGGGAAATTAATCTTTTCAAATAACCACCCACATCCAAAAATAAATATAAAAAAACTTAAAAATCTAAAAATAAGCCTCATAATCCAGTCCCCCTCTTATTTATAATTGATAATACACACTTATGTAACAAAAATAAATTTCGCTTTGAAGTATTTATAATATTCACTTTTAAAATCTAATATAGTCCCATAATGTCCTTATTTCAGTATATATCATATCGATATAATTATTCAAATATTTTACATAATTATATATAAATTGCTTCCCTTATTTTAAAATCCTTTAATTTCGTATCCGAATGAGATGTATGTGACTGAACTAATAAATATTTGCTTTTTTCAGTATCCTTCTGTGTATTAAATAATTGCAACCATTTAAACCAGTACATGTAATTGGCGAGGTATTTTGTGGAGACACTATGAAATCCATACATCCATTCTTTTAGTTTGCTATGGAAAGCATTTATGTGCTGTATATGGTATATACCTTCCTTATGCTTACCACGTTTAATCTGCTGTAGTTCGACATCTAAATTTTTGGCAAACTTAATATAACTCTTGTGTGAGTCAGTACAGAGGGTTGAATTTTCCTCTATCCTACCTGTAAAGAGTCTTTCTAAATCTGTATGCTTCATTCTACCTTTACAGATTAGTTCGGTTACAATGTTTCCTACCCTATCAATTGCACACAAAACACAAACCTGTTCCTTTGATATACCTCTTTTTCTCTTTTCAATCGTACTACTCCTACTGCCCTTAACTCCACGTCTATGAGGTTCTCGTGGCATTATAAACGTGGTGCTTTTCTTATGATTTCCTTTAAAGGACTCCCTAAAAAACGCCTCGTCAACTTCTATAACGCCACCAACATGACCAATACCCATATACACTCTGATTGCGTCTAAAAACTTATGCCTCCAATAAAAAGATGTAGGCACACTAATCTCGACTATCTCGGCACATTTTCTTATGGAATAACCATTTATCATACATTTAGAATAGAGTATCCATTTTTTAATATCTTTCTTACTGTTATAACGTGGTGAACGTGCAAAATCAGTGAAGGTCTTTCGGCATGACTTACAGATATATCTCTGCTTACCATTGAACTTGCCATTTCTTGATACTTCATTATGTCCGCAACAAGGGCATACCTTTCCCTTGGAAAACCTATTCTCTTTAACTTCATTTGTAACCTCGGTAGCAAATGAACCTAATATAATAACTTCTTCAAGATAGGCTAATATTTCTTCCTGTCCTGTTGTTCCTAACGCCTCTAAATCTTTTTTCACTGACTCTATACTTGGCATAATAAGACCTCCGTAATCCTTTATATAGTCTTATTATACCATATTATTCAATATATATCCATTTTCAACATCTTTCTTAAACATAGCCAAAAGTTTAGTCATTTATTTTGCACTTAATGAGACAAAACTTTTTAAAACGAAACTTATGAAACTATTATGGTATACAGATAATGTGTTTTTTAAAGAAAAGACAATTTCAATAACTGGTATGCAATATGCATGCTTATCTGACTTAAAAGTGTTAGCAGGAATACCAGAATATGTGCAAGCGATTGAAAAATTAAAAGTTGCTATTTCAATAATGTGAAACAATTTCAATATACATTGCAAGGTTATGAGAATAATATTTGTTAAACTATGTTAAGTAATGGTATAATATGGTACTGAAACAAGAAGTCGTTGATTAGTAGTGTTTCGTAAGAAGTTGTAATGTTCAGATTGCAAAAGAAGGAGTATTTAATAGTTGGAGGTTAATAATGAATATTAAAATATGTAATTCACAAGAAGACCAATATGGTAATAGCAAAGAAAATATTTTTTTAGCTTTTGGTGATAATGGAAATTATTTGGGAAGTGCTTTTGTATATCCAACAATAAATTATCATCAAGCACATGAAACACCTTATCTTATTTTTATAGGTTTAATTATTGCTGACAATATAGACAAGTCATTGAGTGCTGAAGTTAGCCAAAATTTATTTGATAAAGTGGTTTTAAGAGCTAAAGAGATTCGGATGTTAAGATTGGATTTAAAAGCTAGAATATATGCAGGCTTTGAATATAATAAAGAGAAACTAGATTTTTATATTAAAAATGGATTTGAGGAAGACTATAGTATTATTATGGAGGCAGATATTTCTGAAAATTTTAAATACATATTTCCACAAAATATTAAAGTAGAGGCTTATAAAGTTGATTCTGAAGATAAATTATCAAAATACAAAGAAATGTATGATGAGATTTTTGTAACACCTTTAAATATAGATGCTCTTATTGAGCAAGGAAGTCAAAAACACTTTTTAAATTTATCTTTTTTAATTGATGGTAGAGTACAGGGGGGATGCACTGTTTTTGAAAAAGATGGATTTGGTTATGTTGAAACAATATATGTTTTACCTGAAAGTCGTGGAACTGGGTTATCCAAGGATATAATGATGTATATATTTGATTATTTCCTATCAAAGGGATTGAAGAAAACAAAGCTTGAGGTGTGGGAATTAAATAAGCCTGCGGTGAAACTCTATGAATTTTTCGGTTATAAGGAAGTGAAAAAGAATTTAATGTTTCCAGGGATAACCCTTTAATAATAGAAAGACTTGATGCCTTAGCTGGTACCACTATACAAAATGTACAGTCGGGTAGTCAGCAGCAATCAAGTCTTATAAAGATTAGGATATCTCTAATCTTTATATTTATGATAAATTATGGTATTATTTATTTGAAATAGTAAAAAAATGTGTAGGTTCATTTTGATTGCAAAGGAGAAAATCAAATGGAAAATAGAATAAGTGATAACAGTTTTATAGATATACCATCATATTCTGAATGGATTAGCATTGAGCAGATTAATAAAGGTTGGTCGAAAGATAAAAAATATTATATAAAGAATAATATTGACGAAAAATTTTTACTTCGCATTTCAGATTTCAATGTTTATGATATCAAGAAAAAAGAATTTGAAAGCATGCAGGAAGTATACAAATTAGGAATAAATATGTCAAAACCAATTGATTTTGGGATATGTAATGAAGGGAAATATACATATTCTCTTCTATCTTGGATAGATGGACAGTCAGCAGATGAAGTAATATTAAATTTTTCTTATAAAGAGCAGTATAAATTAGGAGCTGAAGCAGGAAAGATACTTAGAAAAATGCACAGTATAGTAGCACCTATTGGTCAAGAGGATTGGGAAAAAAGGATGATTAATAAAATAAGTAATCATCAAATAAGATACGAAAAAAGTGGAATTAAAGTTAGAAATGATGAATTTGCTATAAAGTATATCAGTAATAATTTACATTTATTAAAAAATCGCTCTCAAGGATATCAGCATGGCGATTTCCATATAGGTAACCTTATAATTACACCCAATAATACTATAGGTGTAATTGACTTTAATCGTTGGGATTATGGTGACCCAGTTGAAGAATTTTATAAAATGATAATATTTAGTAGAGAACTTAGTATACCATTTGCAAATGGTCAAATTAATGGATATTTTGAAAATAAAATTCCTGAAGATTTCTTTGAAACATTAGCATTATATGTTGCAGATATAATATTATTTTCAATAGTTTGGGTAATTCCATTTGGTAGTGATGATGTAGATGGGATGATAAAGCGTGCTGAAATGGTATTAGATGATTATGATAATTTTAACTCAATTATTCCTAAGTGGTTCGATAATAAAGAGAAATACGATTAAAAAACTTACTATAAAAATACTAGACTGTATGTATATACTTAGGACGTCTTAGTATAATATTGTGCATTAATTAAGATGAGGTGATTTTATGAAAAAATTTTTAAATTATATGTTGAAACCTATGGTTATAGTTTCATGTATACCATGGATAGGGGTTCTAAGTTATTGGTCAAATAATAGAAAAGATTTATTAGCAACAAGTGTGATTTTATATTTTGGGGTAATAATTGGTTCGGCAATAAAATATTTTTGTAAAGATAAATATAATACTTCACAGTAAGATAAATCGATACTAAAACATATAAATAAGGGGCATTTATTATGAAAAACAAACAATTAATATTATTGATATTGTCATTTATTCTATCCGTAGTTTGTATTAGTACATTAATTTTTGGAGTATATACAAAAAATGGTCTACTTATATGGATTTTTAGTTTTTCATCTATTTCATCAATAATCCAGTCTAGATGGATTGGAAAAAGATATAAAATGCTAAATTCATAATATTCACATATTATGTCTTAACATTATCCAATTAGCATTGTTAAAAAGGCTATTCTTCCTCATGCTTAAAATTAATAACTTTAGCACCCATTGGACTTGTTAGTATAGTTATAGTTTCTATACCCCTTGGTGGATTATGTGGTCCAGTAAAGGTTTCCACTTGTACTGTTATTTTATACTCAAATAATTCTGGTGTTTTGCTGATACTTAATATTTTTTGTTGCCAAAATTGTTTAGGGTGACCATAATATTTATCTATTGAATTTGCTATATATGGATATAAAAGAGATAATACACTTCCTGTGTATAGGTCTTGTTGATTAGGAGCATTTATTTGCTTGGAATAAGAAATAGAACCATTATATGAATAAGCATTTTTTGAACTAAAACTTATTATTATTATGAAGAATACTGGAATAAATATTTTTTTCATAAAATCAACTCCTTATATTATAGTTTGTGTAAAAATTATTGATTTATTAATAATTCATACTTTTCATAAAATAAAAATAAAACTATTTATATTTATTTGGGAGGAATAAGAATGCAATGTCCATATTGTAATAAAGAACTGAAAAAAGGGTATATTCAAAGTGCAAGACCGATATTCTGGGGAGAAGAAAAACATAAAGTGTCTTTTAAACCTGAAGGGGATACAGAATTTAGTTTGTCAAAAGGAACAGGATTCTTTACTGGTTGTGTTGGTGAAGCGTATTGCTGTCAGAAATGCAAAAGGATTGTAATAGAATTTAAGTAAAATAAAAGGATAATATGATGCATTACATTTATTAATAAATGATACTATTAAAAATCTAGGGAAGGGGGGCGCATTATGCCAAAAAATGATAATATGCTAGCAATTTTATGGATGCTGAATTCAGGTACAAAAATAACTGCAAAGCAAATATCCGAAAGGTTAGAAATAAACATACGATCAGTTTATCGTTATATGGATGCACTGTGTGTTAGTGGAGTGCCAATAATATCGGAGCCTGGTCATAACGGAGGATATAGCTTGCTTAACAATTTTATCCGAGCACCCCTGTTTTTGATCTTGAAGAGAAAAAATCACTTTTGCATGCTGCTGTTTTTGCAATGGAATCAGGATATCCTTTTATGGAATCACTAAATAGTGCAACATCAAAGTTAAAGATGTTTTCGAATCAAGAACAAGAAAAAGTTCTCAATCGTCATTTAGTTGGATTTGAAGTAGTGAGCCGTATTTGCGATCCAGCTGTCAAACCTATATTAATGGAACTCGAGCAAGCTGTTGCAAATGAATGCTCTATGGAAATTGAATACTGTACAGGTTATGAAGGGCATCCCAAGCATAGGGTTGTTGACCCCTATGGGATGCTTTACTGGAACAATAAATGGTACGCTATTGCATTTTGCCATCTTAGGAATGAAATTCGTAACTTTAGGGTAGATAGAATAATAAATATTATAAGTACTAAAAATACGTTTAAGCGTCCTGAAGCTTTTTCGGCACGTGAGTTTTTTACAGAAAGCTTATTATCGAATATAGAAAGTAAAGTAGGACTTTGCACTTAAGTAATTGAGGGCAAGCCAGAAGCATTGAATGACCTAAGTGCACATTGGTTTTTAGGATATCATCTGATAAAACGAACTGAATGCAGAACGATTTTTTTAATGGATGAATACTCAATCCATACCTATGTTCCTCATATTCTACTTCCATATGGTAAAGCAATAAAGGTGCTTGAACCAAATAGTTTTAAAGCTGCTATGGCATCAATTCTTAAAGATTTGCTGGACTATTATCTCCACTGACTGAATTTGTCAGTAAAGATAATATATAATTGATTAAGATGGAGCTTGAAACCATCCTGTGATAAATAGTACTAATAAAATGAAAGTGGAGGAATAGAAAATGAAAAACAAAGTATATCTTTATGTATTTGATACAATGGCAGACTGGGAAATAGGTTATTTAAGTACTGAAATCAATTCGGGAAGGTACTACAAAAAGGGATTAATGCCTCTAAAAATAGTAACTGTAGGAATTAACAAGAACCCTATTACTACAATGGGAGGTCTAGAAATATTGCCAGAAATTGAACTTAAGGAGTGTAGTATTGAAGAGACAGTTGCTTTGATTTTACCTGGTGGGAATACATGGACAGAAGCAATTCATGCTCCCATTATAAGAATGGCTGAAGAATGTTTAGAGAAAGGTATTGTTGTAGGGGCAATTTGTGGTGCTACACTAGGACTTGCTATGGAAGGAGTATTAAATAAGCGAGCTCATACAAGCAATGACCTGGGATATCTTAAAATGGTCTGTCCAAGCTATGCAGGAGAAAAATATTATAAGCAAGAATGCGCAGTAACTGATAGAAGTTTGATTACTGCCTCTGGAATAGCTCCTCTTGAATTTACTTTGCACATATTGAAAATTCTAGAGGTGTTTTCACCACAAACCTTAGATTCTTGGTACAATCTTTATAAAACTCAAGATGCAAAATATTTCTTTGAGTTGATGAGCTCGATTCAATAAAAGGTGGCTTAAAGTGGGTAAGCTAGCTACTTTAAGCCACCTTTTACCTTAGCGTGTTTTTTGTAGGTGACCCCCCTCCAAGGAATCAAGAGTATCTCATTGTTTATGATTATAATACTCCGATAATCAGCTATGGTGCCGAAGGAAGAATCCATTGATTTTGGAACTGTTTGGAGGAGAAGATGCAATGACCAAAGTTAATAAGCATAATTATTAGTACATATTCTTCTTATTAGACGTCGCAAACAATAAAGCTTTGTGACGTTTTTACTTGTTATAAACTAGGGAAATATGGTGAATTTAAAATAGTAATTAACTACTATATTTTCAGGTGAAACTGGACTAAGAATAGCACGTTATTTTTCAAATTTAGGTGCAAATGTAAATCTGTGAATATTTCGTCCAAACACTTTCCATGCCCCTGCATATAGTGAAATAGTGTATGCAAACTCCTATCAAAATTTTAAACATATAATAATTAATCCACTAAATTAACCTTGTATTTCATGAAATATATTTTCTATAATAGTACTCCTATTCTCGTTTGTCATTGAATAAATTTTAATTCCAGAAATTTTTTTTATTTCATCTACATCGTCATGTTTATTATAAAAAATTGTTCCTATAACACAAGTGGAACTAGTTAGAATATTTTTTATAGCTTGTTTAAATTTCGTTGATAAAAGTTGGATAGGGCCAATTTCATCAATAATAATTATTTTATTTGAACTAGAAGAATTGTTAATAGCCTGTAATGCAAAATCCTCAAAGGCCTCTATATCTATTCCATATCTACCCATTCTAATTTCACTATGTAAATTTACATCCGCTATTCTTTTCCTTCTACCATCTAAACTAACACAATCAAAACCAACCCTATCAAAGTCATCTCTAATTTCCTCTGTATAGAAGCCAGTACAATTGCATTCTCCTATCATTTGAATAATCTTTTTTAATGCTGTTGTTTTTCCAACTCTAGGTTCACCAGAAAGTAATATTATCTTTCCCATTACATTCTCCTTAATTGTTTTATTTAAATTACATTTAGCCTAACTAATAAAAAAAGTCATCATAAAATACTGATTAGTCAACATAAGAATGATGCGACATAAGTAATTATTCTTTATTTTTTAGTTCTAAAAATATAGGTGCTATATTTAGTAAAATAGATATAATTGTAAGAAACCATAATGCCTTTTCCATTGTAGGTATAACATCTAATAAAGCCGACCAATCCTCGCCTTTCACCCACTTGGATACAGCACTGTATTCTGCACAAAGTGTCAATGCTGTAAATGATAATCCAATTGCCATAGCAAGTTTATAGTCTTTTCCTGTTTTATACATATAAAGATTTATAAAAGTTGATACTATAGCAATAACTCCTAATATTATTCACATAATTCTACCTCCATTATTATTTTTTAGTTACACATAATTTTACAATTCCGACCTAACTCTATAGAAATTATAGCATATTATACATATCTTTACATCACCATATTTCTATAATAGGTAAATAATCCCATTTTTTAATACCGTATTATTCAATTTTCAAAGACCATTGTTCGTACCTTCAATTTCAATAGTTACGTCGTCTAATATTCATATGTCATCACAAGAAAACCCATATTAAGTAGATATAGGTTTTCAGAAAAATTGAAAGTAAGTTATGTGTCCCTTGTTAAGTAGAGTAAAGTATAAAATTAATTCCTTCATTAATATTAGCAATAAGGTAACTTCAGTAACTTCTTAACACCTCGGAACAACTTATGTTTGCTAATAGGTCTCGCCTAGTGGCTTACTCGCTGTATATTTCTAGGTCTCCTTTTATAGAACGCTCATAATAATTAGTTAAATAGCTAATTGCCTCTTGTATTTCACCGTTTGCAATCAGATTAAGTAGCTGAGTCATAAAGTCAATTGTTAGTTTTACCCCATATAGTCTTATGTGACGTTCAAATAAGTTTCGGTTAGATGTGCGAAAAGAATTATATATCAAAGGTAAAATTGTATTTCCGCTTAATATGCTCATGTATCTAAAAAACTCGTAAGATATTTCAGAGGCCTCTGTAACTTTAGTTGTTTTTTCAATTGCAAGTATATATCCCCGCAGTTTATCTAAATTTTCCTGGGTTAAATGTGATGACATTTGCCTGATTGCAAAGCTGTCAAATAAAATTTTAAGCTCAATGGAAGAACGCACTTCGGGCCTACGAAGCATACCTTTGTTATAATTCATCATGGAGACTAGAATTCCAACCGAGCCCTTCTGGTTATAATCTGCCACAAATGTACCTATTCTTGGTCGAATTTCTAAAAAACCCTTGGCTACCATTGTTGAAATACCACTATGAACAATGTTGCGGCTGATACCCATAACATCAGCAAGCTCACGTTCAGTTAAAAGTTGTTCTCCTATTTCAAGCTCACCTGATAATATTTTAGATTCTATTTCCTGAATGAATAGATCTTTTAAAGTAGGTGCTTGTAATTTTTTGTATTCCATATATTACACTCCTTTGGTCTCTGGTTAACCACATAAAAATTATTATAAATTCAAATATTTTTAAAATAAAAAATATTCAAAAAATTGTGAAAATGGCATTGCATAAGCCGTTGTAAAATGTTACTATAATTATATAATATTGTTAAAAAGATGTCAATGTTTGGGAGGAAGCAAGGAACATTTCTTTTGAATTTGATCTCATCACCTGGTTCAGGAAAAACAATCACGTTGAAAGTAACCATGGAAAAACCAATAGATTTTATTAGGTTAATAAAAAATAGTACAAGTAAAGGAGTGTATTTAATGGCACAGTTAAGACAAAAAATCGTAAAGCTTGCAAAGGTAGTTGGTGGCATTTCTGGTATTATAAACAAAATTGATGAAAATGCACCAGAGTATTACAGTCTAGCAGCCGTATTAACCGATGAAGAGGCAGATGTAGCCATCGCCGCAGGGCTGCGAAAAGAGCGTACAGCAGAATATCTTGCACAAAAGGTAGGCAAACCGCTGGAAGAAGTGAAGGAAATTGCTGAAACACTTGGCTTCAAAGGTATATTTAGAGTAACCACAAGCCCTGTTGACGGTAAAGACCGTTACTATATGCAAATTTTCGCACCGGGCATTATGGAGATGATGGTAAACAGTAAACAAATTCTTAATGAACATCCAGAAGTTGGAAAGGCATTTGAAGAATATACACGTATACGTATGGCAACAATGTCACCATTAATGCCAGATGCTTATGGGTTAATGCGTGTTGTTCCAGTTGAAAGTTCAATTAAAGATCTTCCAGGCGTAAATGATTACGAAAAACTTAGCTACTACTTAGATAAGTATGATTTATTTTCTGTATCACCTTGTTCATGTCGTTCTTCACGTCGCATAATTGGAGAGGGGTGTGGCCACTTGGAAGAGGATATGTGCGTGCAAATGGGTAAAGGTGCTGAATACTATATACGAACTGGACGTGCTAGAAAAATCACTAGGGAAGAAGCACTAATAATTATAAAACGAGCTGAAGAAAATGGATTAATGCACAATATGCCAAATGTTGAGGAAGCTGGTGAAAGTGCTGCTATATGCAATTGTTGTGCTTGTGCTTGCTTTGGACTGCGCGTTGGTTTACTTTATGGTGCTAGAGATGTTATTCGTTCCAACTTTGTGGCTAAAATTGATGAAACAAAATGTGTTGCTTGTGGTCAATGTGTTGAAATTTGCCCTGGCAATGCTTTGAAATTGGGTCAAAAAATTTCTACTAAGGTGCCAATACCACTACCGGAAAAATATCGCAAATTGAGTAATTCTCTGTGGCACAAATCCGATTGGAATGTGGACTACCGTGAAAACCAGCAGGACGTTATAGCAACAGGTACTGCACCCTGCAAAACAGCGTGTCCTGCACATATAGCAGTTCAGGGTTATCTTCGTTTAGCATCACAAGGCGACTATCAGGGAGCTTTAGCTTTAATAAAAAAAGAAAATCCTTTTCCAGCTGTTTGCGGACGTATCTGCAATCATCGCTGTGAAACGGAATGTACCCGTGGATTAATTGATGAGGCTGTTGCTATTGATGAAGTAAAACGCTTTATTGCAGACCATGATTTGAACAAAGAAACAAGATATATTCCTCCTATGATAAACCAAATTGGCAGGCCATACCAGCAAAAAATTGCTATTATAGGTGCTGGTCCTGCAGGTATGTCATGTGCATTCTACCTTGCAGAAAAAGGTTACAAGCCTACTATATTTGAAAAAGAGCATCGCCTGGGCGGTATGCTTATGAATGGTATTCCATCATTCCGACTTGAAAAAGATGTTGTACAGGCTGAAATAGATATCTTGATGGAAATGGGTGTAGAGTTTAAATGTGGAGTTGAAGTTGGAAAAGATGTTACTATTGCACAGCTGCGAGAACAAGGCTATAGTGGATTTTATGTTGCCATAGGAGCACAAGGTGGACGTAGTATTGGTATTGCTGGTGAAGATGCAAAGGGTGTAGAGTCTGGAATTTCATTTATTTGTGATGTAACCCTTGGCATTGAAAAGAAACTTAAGGGTCGTACTGTTGTAATAGGTGGTGGCAATGTAGCAGTTGACGTTGCACGTACCGCTAGTCGTGTTGGAGCATCAGAAACCTTAATGTTCTGCCTTGAAGATCGTGATCATATGCCGGCTGATGCAGACGAAGTAGCAGAAGCTGTGCATGAGGGTATAAAAGTAAATAACTCATGGGGTCCAAAAGAAATACTTGTAGAAAATGGTGAAATTAAGGGGATCGTTTTTAAAAAGTGCATCTCTGTTTTTGATGATGAGCAGCGTTTTGCGCCAAAATATGAGGAAGATTGTTTAATGACCGTTGAATGTGACCATCTATTATTGTCTGTTGGTCAGAGCATTGTTTTAGGTGATCTCCTTTCTGGTACAAAGGTGGAGTTTAATCGCAATGGAACTGTAAAGGCAGATGCTGTTACATACCAAACAGCTGAGCCGGATATTTTTGTTGGTGGTGATGTTTACACTGGTCCAAAATTTGCTATAGATGCAATCGCAGCAGGTAAAGAAGCAGCTATATCTCTTCATCGCTGGGTGCAGCCTGGACAAACGCTGACCCTTGGTCGTGATCGTAGAAATTATATTTCACTTGATAAATCAAATGTTTCCCTTGAGCAAAATTATGATAATACAAAACGTCAACAGCCAGGCTACAACTCAGCAAAGAAAAAAACGTTTAGTGATACACGAGTAACATTTACTGAGGATCAGGTTAAGAGTGAAACAGCACGTTGTCTTGCTTGCGGTGCAACAAAAGTAGATGAGTATATGTGCGTTGGTTGTGGATTGTGTACAACTAAATGTAAATTTGAGGCTATACGCTTAGAAAAAGTCCGTGATTTGCATGCGGGTGCCTTTGAAACAATGCCAATAAAAGTAGCTGCACACGTGGTAAAGAAAACTGGCAAAATAATTGCAAAACCATTTACAAAAGGTTAATGGTGTAAATATGCATGAACTTGGACTTATGGATGCACTTATTAAAACAGTTGGGAGAATTGTTAAAGAGGAAAATTTAACAAATGTAAGAAAAATTGTATTGGAAGTAGGCGAACTATCGGGTACAGTACCACATTTTATTACTGATTGCTATAAAGCAGTTGTTGCAGATACACAGTATCAGCATACAGAACTTGTGCTTGAAATTGTGCCGGGCATTGCCTTCTGTAACCATTGCCATATAGAATTTAGAATTGATATGGAAGACCTGTGCTGCATTGTATGCCATGGGAAAAATCTTACTCCTATAGAGGGGAAGGATTTAACAATAAAAGAAATTGAAGCCTATTAAAATATTTAATATGCTAGAGAGGAAGGTAAAATATCATGGAACAAAATGCAAAAATTATTGCAGTTACAGGTAAAGGAGGTGTTGGTAAAACATCACTGTCGGCCGTTATTGTAAAACACCTGACAGAGTCTTTCCCAGATAAACGTATTCTGGCCATTGATGCTGACCCAGCAGTGGGCCTGGCAACTGCACTAGGCATTGAAGTTAAGTCAACCGTTGATGACATACGCAAAGAATTTATTAATAATGTTGAAACGGGTAATACAAATGAAGCAGTAGAAATGCTGGGTAATGCACGTTATAAGATTTTTGACACATTAATAGAACAGCCTGGTTTTTCATTTTTAGCAATAGGCAGACCAGAGTCCGCAGGCTGTTATTGCAAGGTAAACAGCTATTTAAAGGAAGTTATCAAAATATTGGCAGAAAATTACGACTATATCGTAATTGACGGAGAGGCTGGTATAGAACAAGTAAACCGTCGTGTAATGGAAAAAGTTACTCATTTATTGCTTGTCTCAGATGCAAGCAAAAAAGGTATCCAAGTAATAGAAACCATAAACCGTGTTGCAAAAGAGCTAGTGATGTATGATGCTGTTGGCGCTATTATAAATCGTATACCTGGCTGGGACATAAAACAGCATATAGATATTGGTGATATCCCCGTGCTTGCCTATATAGCATCAGATGAAAAACTGGCTACATGTGACATTAAAGGTGAAAATATTATGCTGTTACCTGATAATTCCTTGATTGTACAAGGTACACGTGAGGCACTTATAAAGCTTAATATATTGAAAGGATAGGTATTGCATTATGAAAGATTTGAAGAATCTGCTATATCTTGAAAACCTACTTCAAGACTCTAACAATGACTTGGTCCGCATAGCAAAAGAAAAGGGTGAAATTGCAATCGGCAATGTCTGTTACCAAATTCCAGAGGTTCTTTTAAATTTACCTGGTTGTTTTAGTGTTAGAATGCGTGCACCAAACACAACTTCCATGGAAATGGGCACATATTATATGACAAGTTTGACTTGCGAATACTGTAGGGCTATGTTAGAACGAGCACTCGAGGGTAGTTATCAGTTTCTTGACTGTATATTTGACCCTGCTTCTTGCTCACAGCTTGCTGACTGTATGGAAAATATAGAAGAATTAGGTCTTGGTAATGGCGAAAAGTTCTTTGTTCAACATGTAGATACTCCAATGAAAGATGATGAAAACGGTATTTCTCATATGACACATATGAGTCGTGTTCGTGTGTTAGATAAGTTACGGGAGGTCTTTGGTATAGACACTTCCGATGATGCTTTGCGAAAATCCGTTAAATTGCATAACGAAGTCTGTGGTCTTATTACAGAAATGGGCCAGTATCGAAAACTTGAAAAACCAACTATCACAGGGTATGAATTTGCAGTGTTTACACTTGCAAGCTACTGTTGTCCAAAGGATCTTATATTGCCGTGCCTTAGAGAAACCGTAGAAGAACTTAAAACACGTGCTTCCGATGAAAAAAATCCCTATCGTGTTCGTGTTGTTGTTGCAGGTTCTGAAATTGACGATCCAACTTTCATCAAACTCATTGAGGATTCAGGTGCATATGTAGCGGCAGACCGTTTTTGTTTTGGCTCATTCCCTGGTCGTCAGCAAATTATTTTAAATGATGAAGAAGATGTTCTGACGCAAATTTGCCGTAAAAACGTGACAGAATGCCAGTGTCCCCGTTATATGAATACATCAAAAATTAATGGCAGAAAAGAATATCTGGATAAATTGGCAGGTGAATATAAGGCAGACGGTATCATTTTCCAGCAGATGAATTTTTGCAATTTCTGGGGCTACGAGCGTGCAGGTGCAACCCATATTATGACTCAGGAATATCATTGGCCAGTACTTAGTGTTGACCGCCCCTATGTGGTTGGTAATTCAGGACAGCTCCGTACCCGTATACAGGCTTTTGTTGAGCGTATAGAACTAAAAAAGCTGCAGGGAGGTAATGATTGATGGGAAAGGAAATTAACAGTGAGGCACTGGGCAAATTCTATAAAGGTGGCAAAACCCGTACTCGCCGTGAGTGGCGTGGACTGAGCGATACTTGGTATGATTATACACGTTGGCTTTTGAATTGGGGGCAAATGATAAAACTTTTGTTAAATCGGCAGTGTTTTAAAGCTTTTTTCCGGTACCGCTATATGCAGAACTATCTTGCAGTTCCTGATTTCTTGGATAGGCATACCGAGGGTTTACGTGGACCACAGTTAAGAGTTGCACATAAAGAATTTGACTTTATAGTGGCGCATATGTGTGAAACAATGAAACTTATTTTTGAAGCTGACCTGCGTATTGGTGGTGATCCAAAAAAAAGTAAAAAGATTGTGATTATTGATGAAAATATGATGAGTCAAGTTATGAATGGATTTCCTAACCTTCATGCTGTTTGTATGCAGGTTCCACCAATTTACACAGCTTCTACAATGCAGCAAAATGGTGTGGTGCATTACATTGATAAAGCTCAAGAATTTGGAATTCCCGGTGATGTTTGCCCAATGCCGGCAGCTGAACTTGGTGTTGCCCTTGAGGACGACTATCCAATCTGTGGTATTTGTGCATTGCAGTGTAATACTACCTGCGATGGTTCGCTTATGGGTAATGGAATAGAAGAACGAAGATATAATTTACCTACATTCCAAATAGCTGTCCCAATACGATATACTGACCCTGCAACAAAAGATTACGGGGCAAATGAAATTAAAAATGCTATAAAGTTTATAGAGAAGCAGACAGGTGAAAAGTTTGACTGGGATTATTATTTTAAAGTAATGAAAACTTTCAATAAAGAAACTGAATATTTTTGTGATTGGTTGGATATCAGCCGTACAAAATATCCACAGGTTATCGGCAACAACGTTGCACTTTATAGAGATGCCTATTATCAGGTAGCAGGCGGTCGAGACGAAGCATTTTTGCAAAATGAAAAAGCGATCTGTGAAATTATGATGAAAGCATACCATGAAAAAACCCCTGTTGTTTCACAAGTTCGTCATAGAGCAATTCTTTGGGGTGTTCAGGCACAGTATTATTCAGCATTCCCACTTTGGCTACAAAACTGCTGGGGCATTGTACCACTAATAGATATGCTAAGTCTTACATCTACTGAGCAATACAGTACTACAGATAAGCAGCAGGCATATTATGACTTGGCAGATCTTTATGCAAAAGAAAATATGCGTAACCGTTCAGAGGGAGGTTATCAGGTTGGAGTTGAAGATTTGTGGCATTTTTGCAGTGAGTTTGATGCCAATGTTGTTATTATGTATGAACATATTGGTTGTAAATCCATGGCAGGCTATCATGGACTATTTGAGCAAGAAGCACAAAAACGAAATCTGCATTTAATTTGGGTTACACATGGTTTGATGGATCCTCGCAAGGCTTCAAGGCAAAATATGCGTACAGAAGTAAATCGCTATATGCGTATAATTTTAAAGGAAGAGCCGCTGGATGCATCTCTTGAAGAATTTGATGATGGTAATGCGTGGTAAAAAGGAGAGGGGAAAATGAAGTATTTTGGTGGTTGCGATGTAGGTTCTACCTACACAAAAGCAGTAATTTTAGATGAATTTGGGAAGATTGTAGCAGATACTACAATCCGCAGTAAAATTAATTCTCAGCAGTCTGCAAAGGTTGCTATGGATGAAGTTTTGACGAATATTGGACTTAAGACTTCTGAGGAGCTTTGTTATTTAATAGGCACAGGATATGGTAGAAATAAAGTTCAGTTTGCAGATGAAAATATCTCGGAAATTTCATGTCATGCAATGGGAGTCCATATTACAGATCCTAATATAAAAGCTATCATTGATATAGGCGGACAGGATGTAAAGGGCATTTCTATTGATAATGATGGTACTGTTATAAACTTTGCAATGAATGACAAATGCGCTGCTGGTACGGGCCGCTTTTATGAGGCTATGGCACGTAGTTTTGAAATGACTTTGCCTGAGTTTTCAAAACTATCACTAACAGCAAAAAATGTAATTCCAATTACGGCACAGTGCACAGTGTTTGCCGAGTCTGAAGTTATTACACTTGTTGGAGAAAATAAACCGATGAACGAAATCGCTGCTGGTATTCAGATGGCTGTGGCAAAACGCTGCTTTGTAATGGCAAAAAAAGCAGGTGCTACTCATAGTATTACACTAACAGGAGGATGTGCAAAAAATGATGGTTTGAAAAAAGCCATTGAGCAAGTACTTCGCTTAAAAGTAATAGAGCTTACTACAGACCCACAGCTTATGGGTGCACTTGGTGCAGCAGAATATGCACGTCAAAAAGGCTTATCTAAATAATAAGGAGGTTGTTTTATGGCTATTTTTTTAAAGACTATAAGCATTATGTCAATCGTATTTTTGGGGCTATTTTTTATGAGTCTGATTGTTTATTTTTTTAATTTAGATATGAAGGCATCATCAAAAATGCAACCGCTTATTAACAAATGGTACGATGGACATAAGCGTAGACCATTGCCATAACACACAGATAATAAAATGAATATATATAATGAACAGATATCAAATGTTTTAAAACTATTGAATTCAGAAACAGGGCAAAGGCTTGAAACAAACGGCAACCTTTGGCAAGATGTAGGCAAGCAAAATCTCGTATTGCGCGCAGAGATGTCTTATGAGCTTGGAGCAGGTACACTGCCAGCTGTTAGTTTTTTAGGAGTAACCTCATCTAAGGCGCTTGTGCCAACTGATAGCGCAATCCTTTGTGGGCAAGATTTGCCCGAAATCAGCACAGATACACCCTATGCCAGAATAACCTTATTACGTATTGATGATGAGCTTCTAGGCACAGGTGAGGCAATATATGATGCAATGCGTCACTTTGCAAATACACGCTATAAAGTAAACCCAAAAGGTTTTATGAGTCGTATTTCTACAAGTAATAATCATGAACCTGCTCGGGTAAGTAAGAGCGCTTTGGAAGAGGGATTGAGCTTTTCTAAGGTGGCTAGGTTGTTTTTAGATGCCTATAAAGCTCACCTAGAGGTAATTGCGGTACAGACCATTTTTGTAACGCTGCCAAATTTTAATTACGGTGAATTGGTGAAGCTGGCACAAAAAAATGATCAAATCACAACTGCGCTTGACCACATTTTGCGTGATGTAAAAATGGATTGTGCAAGCTGCAAGCTACAATCAATATGCAACGAAGTCGAAGGTATGAAGGAACTTCACTTTTTAGCCTAAGGGTAACTGTTACTTGGGATAAACTGGAATTTAGAGTGAGCATCAGTGGCTTCAGTAGAAGCTATTGGTGCTTATTTTGCTGTAGCAAGCTCAGGTATTTTGCATCTTTCTTATATGACGTCGTAACTACTAAAGAGATAATAACTACCAAGTTTATTACATACGTCAGTGTTTCGAATATTGATATATCCCAATATCTCTATCAAAACAACAAAAGCCACATGATGGATATCAATTTCATCTTGTGGCTCATTTTTATTAGATATGTCTGCTGTACCGTATAATCTGATTCATTGAAATGTTCTTATAGAAGCTTAGGATAAAAAATAAAATCTTTGAAAGACAAGGAGTATATGATAAAAAAGCATATATAGTTAGTCGGCTAAAGACGATAAATATTGATAAGTTAGAAATTGATGTTTCTTTATTTTTTAAAAAATAAAATTGGAATATAGTGTAACATAAATGGTAGTGGTTCGTTTATTAAGTGAAAGGGGTGAGACTTTTGTGAAAAATGATGAGTTTGAGATTTTATACAACAGATATAGTACCGAATTATATATTTACGCCATTTCCCTATGTAAAGACCATAATTTATCCCAAGACTTAGTAAGTGAAACATTCTGTAAAGCCTTATTATCTATTGACAGCAGTACGAAATATATTAAATTTTGGATGTTTAGGGTGTGTAAAAATCTATATTTAGACTATTTAAGGAAAAATAAATACTTACAGGATATTGATATAAATTTTAATAAACTATTAGTTGAAGAAAATGCATTAGAAAAAATCATATTAAGTGAAGAACGCAGAAGGATTTATTATGAGGTTTTAAAACTACAGCCTTCTTATAAGGAAATAATCACTTTGTATTACTATTGCGATTTAAGTTTACAGGAAATCTCGTCGATAGTTGGAATTTCCCAAGGTTCTGCGAGAACTTTGCTATTTAGAGCAAGAAAAAAATTGAAAGTATTTTTAGAGGAGGAAATAAAATGAATTTTAAAAGTCAATTGGAAAAATATAAAAACGGAAATGCTTCTGCTGAAGAAATTAAATTAATTAAAGAAGAATTGAACAAATATGAGGCAATTGAGGATTATTTATCTGAAAGCTATGATTTGAGTTTTCAAAATGAAATTTCAAACGAAACTATCAAAAATGAAAATAATTTTGTTAAAAATAGCGTAAATAAGAAATTACGCAAGATGATATTAGCTTCTGTAGCTATTGTGTTTTCAATTTTATTCGCTTTTTCTTATATAGTTCTCCCTATTATAGGCAGTTTTTACTACAACCCATCTAAAAAGGAAGTAGGTAAATTTCATGAAGATTCATATTTTGACTTAAAAGCTTTTACTGAACTGAATTCACCAGGCTATGCAATTGCTTCTGCAAGTTCAGAGAATTTAGGATTTGGAAAATATAATATATACTTTGAACGACTAAATTTATTTAATCGTGAAATAAAGAATGTTAATGTTAATATTGAAAGGAATATTAGAATAGGTAACCTTGAGAATTACTTTGCCAATAGTTTTTTGGAGTTTAAAGACCATACACAACCAAATTCTAATAACAAATTAATTGAAATACAAAATGAAAAAGTTATTAATTATATCAAGGAATTAAACCATGTTTCTTATATTTCTTCCTATATAAAATTGAAGGAGAATTTAAGTTTAAAGGAATTTGATGAATTAAAAAAAAGGTATAATGATAAAGTTAGTTTCAAGTGGGTAGCAGTACGCACTGAAAATGAAGCTAAGTCTCAAAGTTACCTATCAGGCTTCAACCCAGATTATAATAATATACCAATTAGTGAAGATACTGCAAATAAAAATAAGTATCCCTATCTACAATTAGGAGATTACTGGACGGATGGATGGGATAAGGTAAAACCTAATGATTCAATGGTAGTATTATATACTAAACATTTCACTTCACTGCTAAGATATATGATTGATAGAGAAAATGCAGTTAAGGCATTAGACAATAATGAGATTAAAATAGAATATTATAAAAATGCTTTAAATTATGTTGAGAAGAATGGAATAAATATTTATGGACTTTTAATTTGTGGTGAATCAAGAGATTTATTAAAATTTATAGATGAACAAAATATAAAAACTATAGAAATCAAGGGTGTTTTACCTTCAAAATATATAAATTAATAGTTCCTCATTCTTGATTTAAAGTAAGTCGTTTTGTTCCTAAACTGCGCCACAATTGTAGATTAGATTGTATAAATCCAAGAAAAACGATGCATACAACTTTGTGTTTTATATTGAACTAAAAAAGGGGGTATCACTATATTTTAACATGAAAGAGATGGTACAAAAGATATGAAAGTATTTGTAACAAGTAAATGCCCTGGGGTGCTTATTTTTGCATTAATGTAAAAATAAGATATTTATAAATGAAGAAGCTTAGTCCTGCGCTACTAGCTCTGAAAATTGTCATTTTATCAATACTATTAAAATATAGCCTTATTTTTCTAAAATATAGCCTTATTTTTCTAAGGGTAACTGTGACTTGGGATAAACTGGAATTCGGAGTGAGCACCAGTGGCTGTAGTAGAAGCTATTGGTGCTTATTTTGCTGTAAATTCTAGCACTGAAAAATAAATTGAAAATTATCAAATAGCAAGCTCAGGCAAGCCTTCGTAAGCACCCCAGGGGTGTAAATCTTGGAAATTTGGAAATAATCAATAACAAGAAAATAGAGTGAAGATTATGATTATGCCAATCATAAAAAGAAAATGGTATCCTGGTACAAGTGTTTTGTTATGAATAAAAGGGAATGAAATGGGTTATTTTATAGAAAATTAGGAAAAAATGGGTTATAATATAATTGAAGTATAGTGATTTATATGCAATTCTAAAAGTAGATTTATCACGATAAATCATTATGACATTATCAAAGGATGGAATAAATTTGATATCAAAGTATATTTCTCAGTAAAAGAGTTATGTCAAACTTGTAAAGAATCATGAAGTAAAGATTATTTACAATAGAATAAAAGAGGTAGAATAATTATGAGGATTAATACTATAAATTTATTATTTAAAGATGCTTCAAAAAATATTAGCAGAAATGCTACTATTAGCGTGGCCTCCATTGCTACAATAATGTCAACGTTATTTATTTTAGGACTATTTGTGCTGTTCATGTTGAATCTTAAAATAGTAATGATTGGTGTTTATTCTCAATTTAATGGGTTACAAGGTATAGATAAAATTAATAGTGGTCAAAACATTCCGAAGGAATTTTTGGTGAGAATTAAAATAATTCAATGGTTAGAAGTGATTATTTTCCCTATACTTATAGCCGTAATATTTTTTTTAATTAAATTTGCAATGAAACTTGCTATATATCCAAGACTTAAGGAAATTAGTATAATGCAATATCTTGGTGCAACAGATTGGTTTATTAGATTGCCATTTATTTTTGAGGGAATGATAATCGGATTTTTAGGAGCAGTATCCGGAGTAATAGCACTCTATTTATTATATGTTTTTGTATTTAGACAAATAACTTCTTATCCTGCAACAATGTTAATTAATTTTATAAATCCTTATTTTATATTCACAACTTTATCATGGAGTTTTATACTTATTGGCATAATTCTAACTACTATAGCAAGTTTTTTGGTTATAAAAAAGTTCTTAATAGTTTAAAAAAAGACATCTGGTTGGTAAGTTTCATGCTGTAATTATAATAAAGATATGCAGAGTCCTAACTATCTTTTTACTTTGAATTATTCTTTTCATTTTCTTTTTTCAGCTTTATCTGAATGGGTTACTTGTAATGACATATTCTTATTTTGCGTTACACTGGTAAAAAATGACGAAATACATTAAGGAGGATTATGATGGGCATTTCCGTTGATGAACTTTTTACATTGAGAGAATTAGACGCACAAGCAATATTTGGAGGGGTTAAGCATCCTTGGGAAGTTCTTACAAGAATTAATACTTTCATTTTTGAGTACGCAAAAACTCTGCCAAATGATTTTGAAAGAATAGAGGAATTTATATGGGTTGGCAAAGGCACTACTATTGAAAAAAGTGTTCTGATAAAAGGTCCAGCGATTATCGGTTATAATTGCGAAATCAGGCATTCCGCTTACATTAGAGAAAATGTTATCATTGGTAATGATGTTGTCGTTGGAAACTCAACTGAAATTAAAAATTCAATTCTCTTTAATAAAGTGCAGGTTCCGCATTATAATTATGTTAGTGATTCAATATTAGGGTATAAATCCCATTTGGGGGCAGGTGTAATAACCTCTAATTTAAAGTCCAATGGAACGTTAGTAAAAGTAAAATATGGTACAGAAATTATTGAAACTGGTTTAAGGAAATTTGGTGCAATTTTAGGTGATTCATCGGAAGTAGGATGTAATACAGTTTTAAACCCAGGGACAATATTAGGAAAAGGTAGTATTGTTTATCCATTATGTTCTGTGAGGGGTTATATTCCAGAGAATAGTATTTTGAAAAATAGTGGTGAAATTGTAGAGAGAAAATAAAGTCAAGGAACCAGAATATTGTATTATTTCAGAAGTGAATTTTACTGTACTGGAAAAAGGGTTGATTATTTAGAGTGCCAGAATGCTTAGTCTATTTCGCAATATTCTTATCTTGCAACACAACAGTAAGAAAATGTGACATATGAATGATGTAGGCAACTCAATAAATAGTAATTTGAAGGGATGTTATTATGGGAGAATTATCAAAACTACCTAATATCGGAAAAGAAGTTGAAAGGCAATTGAATATAATAGGCATATTTGCTTATGATGAATTAAAAGATATTGGCACAGAACAGGCGTGGCTGAAAATACAAGAAATTGATGCTTCTGCGTGTATTCATAGATTATTAGCACTGGAAGGTGCAATTCAAGGTGTTAAGAAAATGGACTTACCGCAGGAACGAAAATCAGACCTAAAAGATTTTTATAATTGGCATAAATGTAAATAGTAATTTCTGATGGTGGAATGAGAGAGATTTTATTGAAATTATTGAAGAAAAGATTTTAACTAAAGAATTAAGTATAGATAAAACTGTAGATATAATAATGAATGATATAGTGGAGAGATAAATTCCAATTTAGGGAGATGTTGGGGAATGGAATTATGGGATGCATATAGAGAAGATGGAACACTTGCTGGTTGTACTTTAGTTAGGGGTGAGGTAATCCCTGATGGTTTATTTCATTTGGTAAGTGAAATAATAGTTAGGCATGGAGATGGTATGTTTCTACTTATGCAAAGAGATTTAAAAAAGCCCAATTTTCCAGGTTTGTATGTAGCAAGTGCAGGTGGTAGTGCAGTGGTAGGTGAGAAACCTTATGCTACTGCAATCAGGGAACTCAGAGAAGAAACAGGTGTTGAAGCACCAAAATTAGAGGAGATATACAGATGTATGAGCAAGGATACTATATATTATGGCTATCTATGTAAAACTAATTGTGATAAAGATTCAATTACGCTTCAAGAAGGTGAGACAATATACTATTTGTGGCTGACAAAAGAAGAATTCTTTAAGTTTATTGAATCAGATAAGTATATGCAGAGTCATAAAGAAAGAATGAGTGAATACTTAGATACAATTAGATGAATTAGAAATTCAATTTAAGGTTGAGTAATATAAATGGTAATATTTACAGAGGAGATATTATGATTGAACTATTATTATCATATGCTATTTTGTTATATGTGGGATTGGTGTCTGATGAAGAATATAAAGAATATCTTGATGCACTTTTCTTAAAACATTCGGATAATGATTTGCTATTAGAATTGGAGTTGAGAACTTCCGATATAGAAGGAACAATTAAAATTATTTTCAACTACTGTTTAGAGAATGATGTTGATTATGATACTTTTGGCTGTTTTTTGATTAGTAAATTAGAAGAAATTTATTATCAAGATGATATGGATATACGCTTCTTTGGATCAAAAATGTACTCAATATGGAGAGTGTTGCCATCTGATATTGAGCATAAAGAACCATTTTGGACTTTGTGTTATGCTGATGATCCTTTGTCATGGGGAGATGAACTGCAAACAGAGGAACTTTATCAAAAGATGTTTCAGTATTATAAGGAACGGTAAATTCCAATTTGTAGAGTTGAAGTAATATAATTTTAGATTCAGTTCTGTCGTATCTTTCTTATTTTGCGTCACAACGGTAGTTCAAGGCCAAGTAAGGATTATTTTCTTCAACTAATATGCGAGTTAATTAGCATGCTACGTTATGGGTTTAACTGAATTGTTATCCCCCCCTGAAGTTTTTTATTTGTTAGGGCATGTAACCCCCACTTATAGAAGTGGGGACTTTCCTTCTGAAATGTCGTTAAATAATATAAAAGAATTGAAAACATGTATTGAAAAATAAGGAGCTGTAAGTTCTATTTTGAGGGGGATTTATGATGGAGAATAAGACTGGAAATTATGAATTTAGAAAAGTTTCAAACAATAATGTGGAGGATATGCTTACATGGAAATATGAAGGGATTTATTCATTTTTTGATAATGACTTCTCACAAGGTAAGATAGATTATGTCAAAAGTTTTCCTACAGATAATAATGTGTATGCAATTTATAATGGGAAAAATGTACTTGTGGGCAACTGTGCTCTTTATCTTAATGATAAGGTTACTTTTTCAATTCAAATAAGACCAAATTTAACTAGCCAAGGTATGGGCAAAGAATTTTTAGAAGCATTCTTGTCATTTGCTAAGGTAAAATATAACTTGAAAAGCATAGGGCTTTCTGTTGTTAAATTTAATGAAAGAGCCATAAGACTTTATAAAAGTCTAAATTTTATAGCTGTTAATGAATTTATTGGAAAAACAGTTAATGGTGAAATGGAATTCATAACTATGGAAAAAGAATTGTAGTTATTATCTTAATATGTTTTTGAAAATAAGAAAAAGGGTATGTTGGATTTAAATCAATATAGTAGATTCTAAGAAGATGAACAGCTGCGTAGGTTATTCTTTATAAGAGTAAGCTTTGCCAGGTACCTTTACCTAGAAATAATACTTCTGGTCCACATATGCCATACATCGAAATGCCTAGTATGTCCTGAAGCTTTTTAATTGCGCTTATGGTTAGTGTATCACTACATACACCAAACCCTTCCCTTCATTCATATATATAAGTCAAAGCATCATCTTCGATGATGCAATATTAACGACTTCAGAAGGAAGTTTATACTCCAATTAAGGTTTTTTTCTTTGTTGCAGTATTATTTAGATAAGAGTGTTTTATTTTTTAGGAAGTATACTTATTGTGACGGTTATAGATTTGTAAAAACAGTATTTAATGGTATAATATCCTTAAAAGTTCCATCTCATTGGTAAATTATTGTGCAATTAAAGATTATTTATAAACAACCTAAAAAGGGGAAGATTGTATGAAATGTTTAGCAAATATTGAAGCAAATCAAATTATATTAAGCATAGAGAACATTGAGACAAAAGAATTAAAAAATACAGTATGTGCAGCCTTTTTTAAGGAAATAAACGGTAAATATGTTAAGACATTTTCAAAAGACTATCCAGAGGTAGAATTGATTCAAAAGAATTTTCCAAGAATGGCAGAGACGATGTTTACAGGAAGAAATTCAAATTGGAGGAAATCACTAATATCATTTGCAGATGTATGTAAACAGAAGAATATAGAATGGTATTTATCAGGGAGTTGTTGTGAAGCGGTCAGAGGTATGCCGATAAATCCTCATGATATTGATGTACATATTTTTACTGAACAATTTTATGATGTGCGTGATGTATTCCCTGAGTATATAATGGAACCATTTCAAGATTTGGGAAACTCATGGACAGTGAGATATTTCGGTAGATTATGTGTTGAAGGAATTCAAATGGATGTGGCTGCAGATGAAAAAGCAAATTTAAATAATCATGAATATAGTAGCGTAGACTGGAATGGAATCCAGATATTATTGGAACCTGTTGAATTAAGACTTGAAATTGAAAAAGTACGAAATAGAAAAGATCGAATTGATATGATTTTGGATTACATTAATAGACAAGAAATTGTTAATAAGCAACACACAAAATGAGCATGTACATACATAATAATACGGATGATTCATAGATTGTTCAGTTACCGCAAACCTATGATTAATGAACAATTGATTAGGGTAAATTAAGGATGATTAATTAATGAAATATATAATAACATTTATACTTTTGTTAATAGGTCTTATATTTGGAAAGTTAGTGCTGAAACAGTCAAATAAGAATTATGATTTAAATTTACTCATACTTGCTGTTGTTTTCTTTGTTCTTGGTTCAAAAACAGAAGTGTTTAGAAGCAATGATTTTAATTATAATATTATGCTTTCAAATATAGTACCCCCTTTTATTTTAGGGGTTTTAATAAGAAGGTATATAAACAACCATTTATATAAAAAATATAAAGTTTAGGTTGCTTCGGAATATTCTTATATGTCGTCGTAACTACTAAATGAAATAGCTACCAAGTATTTTTACATGTATGTAAAATAAGCTACTGATTCATATAACTTTAAATATAGATTATATAAAAGATGTAAACTTTAATAATTGGGAAGGTTTGTTTAAACTAATTCCTGATTGTACTAGTAAAGAAAAACTTGTTATTGTGATAGATGAATTTCAATATTTATGTACAATAAACAAAGCATTCCCTAGTATCTTCCAAAGAATATGGGATGAAAATTTAAAGAGTAAAAATGTAATGATAATAATATGTGGATCATACATGAGCATGATGGAGACACTAACCCTTTCATACAACAGTCCTCTATATGGTAGACGAACTGCCCAAATAAAATTAGCTCCACTAACGTTCAAAGAAACCAAAGACTTTTATAATAACATTACTTTAGAGGAACAAGTATTAAGATATAGTATAACTGGTGGAGTGCCTAAATATATAGAGATATTTAAAAATTATGGCCACCTGTTTAAATCAATAGAAAAGAACATTTTAAACGTGGCGAAGTTATTTTATTCAGTTTAAGCTAAAAACTTAAAAAATAATGATATAGTAAAGGACAAATACGATAAAATATTGCTTACCTTAGGTTCATGGCCAATAACTCCTGATTTTGAAAGGAAGCTATGTTAAAGCTTGTATATGATAAAAACACAAGAAGAATACTTGGAGGACAAATAATATCTGAAGAGGACTTGACTCAGCATATGAATACTTTATCTGTGGTAATATAAAACAATATGACCATAGAAGGTTTTGGTTAATTCGTTGTTTTTTTGTATATTTAACCATAAATTATAGCTAACATAAGAGTAAAATGTGTTGAATAAAATTTATCTATATAATAGGGGGTTTGAATAGACATGGATATAAGATACAACGCTCCAGCAGCTATAGAATATATTTCTTTGAGGGTGAAAACTGGAATGGGAACGAAAGATTTATTAAAAACAGAGATTGCATTGAAACACTCATTGTTTATTGTTTGTTTGTGGGATGGTGGTAAGTTAATTGGTTTTGGAAGAATTGTAGGTGATCAAGGTATAACATATGTTGTTTCTGATGTTATGGTAGATCCTGATTATCAACGAAATGGTCTAGGAAAAGTGATTATGAAAGAAGTAGATGCATTTTTAAACAAAAATACAGATGAAAATTCTTATGTGACTTTAATTGCAAACAGACCTGCAGATAGACTATACTCTCAATTTGATTTTGATTATGTAGATCCGAAGTCCTGTGGCATGAAAAGAAAGCAGATTAAAGGGGACACATATTTAGAGGTATATCATTAGTGAAAGTTATATAAAAAACTTTCACTAATGATATAATAATTAAGCCTTTATATATAAAAGGAACTTATATGCAAAATATATTTGAAGGGTATCAAAAATTCTCGGCAAAATCAGGACATTGATACCAAAGTCCTCAGTTGCGGGCATGATGTTGGAGCGGGGAGAGAAATACAAGGTAGTGAGCAGCTGTGATATTATACAATCAATGAGGATTTTAGTTTATTACTTTCTAAAAACAGACTAAAAAAACTATTGAGAAAAAAATTGATATTTAAAATCAAAAAGTAATTGACAATACTCTATGCTTATGTTAAATTAAGTTTATAAACAAGTTCATACGCGAACGAATGAGGTGAGGAAATGCAAGATAAATGTATTATTAGAAAGATTAATGATATTTGTAATATTTCTGATAAATATATTATAAAAAGAATAAATGAAGAAAGATTACCAATTTTGAGGAATCATGTTCCATTATTCTATATTCTTTCAGGAGATGGAACCCCCTTGCTTTTTAACGAAATAGCAAAAATTTGGAAAATTTCTAAATCCTCTTTATCAGATATTATCTTAAAGTATGAGAATCAAGGATTAATTAAAAAGTGTAGTTGTTCTGAAGATAAAAGGAGTGTATACATAAGTTTAACTCCTGAAGCTAATATTATTAAGAAAAAACTATACGAAATTGAAGATGAATTTTTAAGTTTATTACAAAAGAATTTTGATAAAGACCAATGGAATACTTTTGAAAATGACATAGGAAAAGCTTTAAGCAATATTGAAAGAATACTGTAAAAGTTTTTTTCAATACATTATAGTTCGTACACGTACGTAAGAATTTATAATCTATAGCATAAAAGATTTAGTATTAAAATTTTCATAAAAATCAGGAATAAAAAAATATAAAGAGGAGTGAAATTGTATGATAAAAGTTATAGCGAAAAATTTTGCTAAGGGCGATAAAATTGATGAAATTTTAGAACTTGCAAAAGAATTAATAGAAACAACAATAAAAGAAGAGGGTTGTATAAAATATGAAATGTACCAAGATCTAAAAAGTCCAGATCAACTAATCATGGTAGAGGAATGGGAGACAATAGAGAACTTAAACAAGCATATGGCTTCAGAGCATTTTAAAAGGATAGTTCCACAAATGAGTGTTTATATGGATAAGAAACCAGAAATGAATGTTTGTAAAAAAGTAGTTTAAAAAAATAACTTATATATATAAGTTATGTATAAATAAATCTAATATATAATAAGGAGAGTAAAAATATGGATGGTAGGCCTTGTTAGATTTTTCTTTTCACTTAGTGATGAAGTTAAAAAATTAGAACTGCCTAATGGATATAAACCATTTTATGCTGTAGCCATAGGAAATAAAGCCAATGATACTATTTTAGGACCATCAAAGAGAAATAAAGATGTTATAAATTATATCAGATAAAAAAACTGATTTTGACTGCTTTCTAAAAAATACTAAATTATTTATAAGAGGAGGAAAAGAATATGAACTTAATTGAAATTTTAAACACACGTTATTCTGCAAAGGAGTTTGATTCTACAAAGAAAATTTCTGATGAGGATTTCAACAAAATCAAGGCACTTTTAAGACTTAGTGCATCTAGTGTTAATAGTCAACCATGGCACTTTGTAATTGCAAATACAGATGAAGGTAAAAAACAAATTAGTAAAAGCACTCAAGGGTTTTTTAATTTTAATGAAGCTAAAGTATTAGGTGCAGATCAGGTTGTTGTATTTTGTTCAAGAACTGATATGGATGAAGAATATTTACTTCATGTATTAGAAAAAGAGGATGCTGATGGTCGTTTTACTGATAAAGAATTTAAAGATAACCAACATATGGGACGTTCAAAATTTGTAAATATACATCGTGATGATATGAAAGACTTACAACAATGGATGGAAAAACAGGTATATTTAAACATTGGTAATTTTTTATTAGGGGTTGCGGCTCTTGGCATTGATGCTGTACCAATGGAAGGCTTTGATGCGAAAGTTTTAGATGAAGAGTTAGGTTTACGTAAAAAAGGATATACAGCAATTACTATAGTTGGATTAGGTTATCGAAGTGATAATGATTTTAACGCTGAATTACCTAAATCTAGATTAAAAGAGGATGATATTATTACTATGATCTAATAGATAAAAAAGAAGCTTTTTTAAGTCTAATTAATAACCTCCAAAGTTATATAAGTAGTAAATGAGTCAAGTGTCCTCACAAGAAACCCTGGGTAGAAAAAATTTCCACCCAGGGTTTCTTTAATAGTAACTATTTTGAATTTTAATAATAATAGTGTAGAATATAATAAGGTATAAAGAATCTTTTAATGAGGTGATACAGTGAGAGAGGTTGGGGGGATAATTGCTGCTGCCAACAGATATGTAGCTTATCCAATGAAAAAGGTGGGTTCAATTTCTTTAATTCAAAGAATAGTACTTACATATAAAAAAGCTGGTATATGGCCTATTGTGGTAATTACTGGCTTTGAAGATCCAGAAATAAAGTCAGCGCTTGCAAGGGAAGATGCTATTTTTATTATAAACAAGGATTATGAGAATCCTCCACTTATTGATTCCTACAAGATTGGACTTAAATATCTTCTAGGTAAGTGTAAGAGAGTTATATTAACACCTGTAAATGTGCCTATGTTTAATTATGAGACAGTGCTAAAAATGATTGAAATGAAAGATGAAATCGTTATTCCATCATATAATATGCATGGTGGACATCCACTGCTTATTGATAGTGTATATATTCCTGATATTATTAACTATGCTGGTGGGGATGGACTTCGCGGAGCCATTGATTCCTTGGGTGTTTCTATAACTTGGCTCAACGTTAATGATAGAGGAGTTACATGCTCAATTAATGATGAGGAGGAAGTAGAAGCACTTCTGCCGGCTCACAATGATAGTTTGTTTCAGCCTTCTTTAACTATAAATATAAGGAAAGAGAAGATTTTCCTCGATTCTAGATTAAGACTTCTTCTTGAGCTTATAGACGACAATAATTCTGTTAATGGAGCTTGTAAAAGGATGTCTCTATCCTTAAGCAAAGCTTGGGATATGATTAATGAACTTGAAAAAAATCTTGGGTATGAAATAGTTTTAAGAAGGCGAGGGGGCGCAAGAGAAGGGAGAACACGACTTAGTAATGAAGGTAGAGAGTTTATGGAGAATTATGATAAGTTCTATAGTGCGGTAACCAAGTATACTTGGGAGCAATTTAAAAAGTATTTTGAAGACAAAACATCCAATGATATATAATACAATGTATAAAATGTGAATTTTGTACATTGTATTTTTTTCGTTAATATTATACTTACTCTTTCAAATACTTTTTAAGAAGTATTTGAAAATTAGAAAATGATACCATATAATCGAACTAAGTAATGTATGGTAACGATAACATATAATCGGATTAAAAAGCACAGGATAAGGGGGGTATTATGAATAATATAGGAAATTCAGTTGTTAAGAAAGATCATTCAAAAAAAATATTGGGTGTGGCACAATATGTGGCAGATGTTCCTACAGATGGCGTTCTTCACGGTAAGTTTTTGAGATCAACAGTAGCTCATGCTAAAATAAAGAACATTACCTTGCCAGAATTACCAGATGGATACATGATAGTTGACAAGGACGATGTTCTTGGTGAAAATAAGGTTCATATAGTACTGGAGGATATGCCAGTATTTGCTATAGATACTGTGGAATATATTGGAGATCCAATTCTCATGGTGGTGGGGCCGGATGAAAAAATTACAGAGGAAATTGTATCAAAAATAGTAGTTGATTACGAGGAACTTCCCGCTATACTGGATATGACTAAATCAGAAATTGCTTTTTTTGATTACCATCATGGAAAAGGTGATGTGGATGGGTGCTTTGAAAATGCTGACAAGGTGTATGATGAAATTTTGAATACAGGGTATGGTGAACAATTGTATCTAGAAACTAATGGAATGATTGCAGACTATCATGAGGGTAAAATCACCGTTAGAGGGTCAATGCAATGCCCATATTATGTTCAAACAGCTGTGAAACTTGCAACAGGGCTTGAAAAGGACAAGGTTCAGATTCAGGCAGATATTACAGGTGGAGCCTTCGGTGGAAAGGAAGATTATCCATCAATACTTGCATGTCAAGTAGCAGTAGCAAGTATAAAAGCGAAAAAACCAGTAAGGGTTATTTTTGATAGAAGAGAAGATATTACCTCAACTAGTAAGAGACATCCTTCAACTGCAAGATATAGGGCAGCTGTTAAAGATGGAAAGATTACAGCAATGGATATTGATATAATATATGATGCAGGTGCATATTCAACACTTTCAGCAGTAGTACTGCAACGTGGAACAATATGTGCTACTGGAGTTTACAATATTGAAAACCTTAGGGTTCACGGCAAGGCTAACAAAACAAATACGGTTCCTAAGGGAGCTTTCAGAGGATTTGGAGCACCACAGGTATTCTTTGATATGGATCTTTTTATGAGCCACGTAGCAAAAGGTGAAGGAAGAAATAGCTTAGAATTTAAACAAGAACATATTGTAGCGCAAGGAGATGATACATCAACTAATGGAAAATTTCATTTCCACGTTCCGCTCAGCGATATGATTAAAGAAGTGGATATACTTTGTGATTACAAGAATAAAAAAGAACTTTATGACAAGCCACAACCAGGAAGATTTAGACGGGGAATAGGAATACAATTGGCGTTCCATGGTGCAGGCTTCACAGGTTCCGGAGAAAGAGACTTAATAAAAGCAGTATTAAAAGTTAAAAAGCATAAAGATGGCACTGTGGAAATACTTACTTCAAATACGGATATGGGACAAGGGCTACAAACAACTTTTGCAAAAATAGCAGGTAAAGAGTTAGGAATTCCATTTGAGCAAATAATAGTACATAACCCTGATACTGACAAAGTGCCAGACTCTGGCCCAACTGTTGCATCAAGATCACTTATGATAGTTGGAGAGCTTATACGCCGTGCTACAGCTCGGCTGAAAGATGAGTGGAAGGATGGACAGGAGCAGATTATGGAGGAGCACTACAAGCATCCAGAATTTCTTATACCCTTCTCACTTGCTGAATTCCGTGGAGATGCTTATCCCACCTATTCTTGGTCAGTTCAGTCTGTAGAGCTTGAGATTGATATGTTAACAGGTCAGCACAATGTTATAGGGGCATATGGGTCTTTTGATGTAGGAACTCCTATTGACATGAATATAGTAGTAGGACAAATGGAGGGTGGAATGCTTCAGGGCATTGGTTATTCATCAATGGAATTTATGGATCATGATAGCACAGGCCGCATTAGAAATAACAGCCTTAGCGATTATATCATACCAACAGCTATGGATGTGCCAGTTATTAAAGCTCAGATGCATGTTAACAAATATCCCTATGGGCCTTATGGAGCTAAGTGTGCAGGAGAACTTCCAAATGTAGGAACCGCAGCAGCATATATAGAGGCTGTGGAACAGATTTTAGGTAAGAAGGTTCATCACATTCCATTTACAGTAGAAGATACACTAAGAGCAATATCTGCAAAAGAGGATTAGATATAAGTAATGATATATGGAAAACCATGTTAAAATAGAGAGGAAGGTATACTCATGAAATATATTGAGTTCAAACTTAATGGAGAAAATGTTCAATATGAGGGTAGTGCATCAAATAGACTCTTAGATGTACTTAGAGAAACCTATAGACTTACTGGAGTAAAGTGTGGTTGCAAGGAGGGTGAATGTGGAGCTTGCTCTGTTATCATCGATGGGAGACTTGCTAATTCATGTATGATAGCAATGGGAAGTATTCATGGAAGTGATGTTATGACTATAGAAGGCTTTAGTAATACTGAAAGGTTTAAGGTTATTGATAAAGCCTATGGAGATGTTTCAGCAGTGCAATGTGGATTTTGTATACCAGGGATGGTACTTGCAACAGAGTGTATACTTGCAGTGACTCCACATCCAACGGAAGAAGAGATAAGACGTGGAATATCCGGAAATTTATGCCGTTGCACAGGATACAATTCTATAGTTAAAGCTATAGGAATCGCAGCAAAAGAAGGTGAAGGATTATGGTAAAATTAGATAAGGGATACATTCCAGAAACGCTTGAAGAGGCGCTTACAATAATGAGAGATGAAAAGGTTAAGCCTTACAGTGGAGGAACTGACCTTATGCTTGAAGCTGGCGAAGGTGTAAGTTATCTATTTTTGAATAAGGTAGCTGAGCTTAAGATAATAAAATCAGATTCTGATTATATAAGAATAGGTTCACAGTGTACTTTCACTGAAATAGAGGAATCAGAGGTTACACCTAGAATTTTAAAAGATGCAATGTCACAGCTTGCAGGCCCAGCTGTAAGAAATTTCGGAACTATAGGTGGAAATATAGGAAATGGATCTGCAAAGGCTGATTCAGCTTTGGTATTATTTGTTACAGATTCACTAATTAGACTAAAAAGCGCTAGTTCTGAGAGAACAATTTATATTAAAGACTTTTATAAGCAAAGAAAACAGCTTGACCTAAGAGAAGGGGAACTCATAGTTGAAGTTTTAATACCTAAAAAATATCTTGAAAATTACTATTATAAGAAGATAGGTGCTAGAAAGGCACTAGCAATTACTAGAGTAGGATTTGCAGCACTTTTTCAGGAAGAAAATGGAGTGATTACTCACGTAGCAACTGCATTTGGAGCAATAGAACCTATTATAGTTCGACATCCTGAAATTGATGAGATGTTTATAGGAAAGACTATAAGTGAAGCTAAGGGATTAAAGGATAATTACTTGAATTTATACGAAAATGCAATAAACCCAAGTGCTGGGAGAGTTTCAAAAGAATATAGGAAAACTGTATGTATTAATTTATTAAAAGATTTTTTAAATGAAAATGGTATCTAATTAATGTGTAATGTTGTAAAATAAAGAGGACAATTAAATATTATCTTGTATATATTAGAAATATGCTCTAATAGTATCTACCAGGTTGCTGTAAATATCTGACTACAAGAATAATTTGAAGCTACGCTGAATTTAGCTTTAATTATTCTATAGTCATTTAATTTAGCAACCTGTTTTTTTTATAAATTTCACAAAGTGAGCATTTTCTTAAAGTGACCACATTTACGAAATTATATAACCATACAAAAGAAGGGGGACAATAATGAAAGCACTTAAAGGCAACATAATTTTTACTGCGTCTAGTGAAAAGTTCGAAGTCTATGAAAACAGCTATCTTGTAGAGTCTGATGGAACAATTGTAGGAATATTCAAAGAGCTTCCAAGCCACTTAAAGGGGATTGAAGTTGATAATTTTGGTGATTCACTAATAATTCCTGGATTCGTAGATATGCACCTGCATGCTCCACAATTTCAGAATATGGGTCTTGGCCTAGATGAGGAACTGCTGCAATGGCTTGAAAAGTATACGTTTCCTGAAGAAGCGAAATATAGCAATGAGCAGTACGCAAGGAGGCTTTACACAAATCTTGCAAAGGAGTTGTGGAGAAATGGAACCACTCGCGTTTCACTTTTTTCTAGCATTCATAGAAATGGAACTGAAATTCTAATGGATGTCGTAAGTAAGGCGGGTATTGGGGCCTTCGTTGGAAAAGTTAATATGGATAGAAATTCACCGGATTTTTATGTGGAGTCAACTGAGGAGTCACTAGCATCTACTGAAGAATGGATATTGGCTACAAAGGACAAGTACAATCTTGTAAAGCCTATAATAACACCAAGGTTCGTTCCATCATGTTCTGTAAAACTAATGAAGGGTCTTGCAAAGCTTTCTGAAAAATACAATATTAAAGTGCAAAGTCATCTTTCTGAGAATGAAAGTGAGATCCAATGGGTGAGTGAACTCCATCCAGAGTTTGGTTCATATGCAGATGTATATGATGGAATGAAACTTCTGACTGAAAATACGATTATGGCTCATGCAGTACACAATACACCAGAAGAAATAGAGCTACTTGCAAAAAGAAACGTCTTCATAGCACATTGCCCAAATGCTAATTACAACTTGTCATCAGGTATAATGTCAGCAAGGAAATTCCTTGATGCTGGAATTAAGGTTGGACTTGGAACAGATATTGGTGCAGGTAATCAGATAGGTATATATAAGGTAATGAACCTTGCCGTTCAATCTTCCAAGATAAATTGGCTTAATAGCGGAAAGGTTGAAAGGTGTCTTACAATGTCTGAGGCCTTCTATATGGGAACAAAAGGTGGCGGAGAATTCTTTGGCAAGGTGGGGTCTTTTGAGAATGGATACTCACTAGATGCTCTGGTAATAGATGATAAAAACCTTGGTGACCGTGATTTCAGAAGCATTGAGGAGCGCCTCCAAAGGTTCATATACTGCGGAGATGACAGAAACATAACAAAACGTTATGTTGCTGGAAAACTACTTTCTGAACCGGTGGATGTAGGGTAACTGTGACTTGGGATAAATAGTAAATTGATTAGTTTGAATTTAGAGTGAGTGTCAGTGGCTGGAGTAGTGGAAAAAAAGAAACATAGAAAACAGTAAAAGGGATTTCTGAATAAGAGATCCCTTAAAACATATCTAGATTAAAATAGTTAAGTACATATATTGGTACAAAAGACCAATATTATTTATCAATTCACTCATATTGCTAGTTATATATTTGTATAATTTACAGTAATAGTATTTATATAAGAAAGACTACATTGTCTTTATGTATATATAAATTAAGTAGGTGTGCAGGTAGGTAAAGAAGAAGGGTGAGGAGGAATAGTGTTATGTCAGAAGGGAAATGTCCAGTGACAGGAAGAACAAGTAGTGCTGTAGCAGGTGGGGGAACAACTAATGAGTATTGGTGGCCAAAGCAGCTTAAGCTTAATGTTCTTAGTCAAAACTCAGAACTAAGCAATCCTATGTCTAAAGGCTTTAACTATGCGCAGGAATTTAAAAAATTAGATTATTATGAACTAAAGAATGATTTATATAAGTTGATGACAGATTCTAAGAAGTGGTGGCCTGCTGATTATGGTCACTATGGGCCATTCTTTATTCGTATGGCTTGGCATAGTGCTGGAACTTATAGAATCTATGATGGTAGAGGAGGTGGAGGGCAAGGATTGCAACGTTTTCCACCACTTAATAGCTGGCCAGATAATATAAATTTAGATAAAGCACGTCGTTTACTTTGGCCAATTAAAAAGAAATATGGAAATAAAATATCTTGGGCTGACCTTATGATACTTACAGGTAACTGCGCATTAGAATCTATGGGACTCAAGACAATTGGTTTTGGTGGTGGCAGAGTGGATGTTTGGGAACCACAGGAGGATATTTACTGGGGTAGTGAAAAAAAATGGCTTGGAGATGAGCGTAATAAAGATGATAAAGAACTTGAAAATCCTCTTGCTGCTGTACAAATGGGCTTAATTTATGTAAACCCAGAGGGACCTAGTGGAAACCCTGACCCTAAGGCATCAGCTAATGATGTACGGGAAACATTCGCTCGTATGGCAATGAATGATGAGGAAACTGTTGCTCTTGTAGCAGGTGGACATACTTTTGGTAAATGTCATGGTGCTGCATCACCGACCTATGTTGGACCAGAGCCAGAAGCTGCACCTATTGAGCAGCAGGGGCTAGGGTGGCAGAATAGCTATAAAACTGGTAAGGGCCCAGATACCATAAGTAGTGGGCTTGAAGGTGCATGGAAAGCAGAACCTATAAAGTGGACAATGGGTTACTTAAAAACATTATTTAAATATGAGTGGGAATTAGTTAAGAGTCCTGCAGGAGCTTACCAATGGTTAGCTAAAGATGTAGATGAAGAGGATATGGTAGTTGATGCCTATGATCCATTAAAAAAGCATAGACCTATGATGACCACAGCAGATTTATCACTTATTTATGATCCTATTTACAAATCAATAGCAATGAATTATTTAGGAAATCCAGAAAAATTTGCTGAGGATTTTGCCAAAGCTTGGTTTAAATTAACCCATAGAGATATGGGACCAATTTCAAGATACCTGGGACCAGAAGTTCCAACAGAAAGCTTTATTTGGCAAGACCCAGTGCCAAAAGTTAAGTATAAATTGATTAGTAACAAGAATATTTTAGAGCTTAAGATAAAGATTTTAGCTTCAGGCTTGTCAATATCAGAACTTGTTACAATAGCTTGGGAATCTGCATCAACATTTCGTGGTTCAGATAAGCGTGGAGGGGCAAATGGGGCAAGAATACGCCTAAAGCCACAAAGACAATGGCAAATTAATGAGCCGGAAAGGCTTGCCAAGGTTTTAAATACCCTAGAAAGTATTCAAATGAGTTTTAATAGGTCACATTCAAAGGAGAAAAAGGTTTCTTTAGCTGATATTATTGTATTAGGTGGATGTGTTGGTATTGAACAAGCTGCAAAAAATGCAGGGTACAACATTACTGCTTCTTTTACTCCAGGACGAACTGATGCAACCCAAGAGGGAACAGATATAAATTCATTTAGTGTTCTTGAACCAAAGGCAGATGGATTTAGAAACTATATAAAAGATAAATATGCAGTAACATCAGAAGAAATGTTAATTGATAGAGCACAATTATTAACACTAACTATTCCAGAAATGACAGTATTAATTGGTGGTATGCGTGTGTTAAACACTAATTATAAAGGATCAAAGGAGGGGGTGTTTACAAAGAGGGAAGAATGTCTTACAAATGATTTCTTTGTGAATCTTCTTGATATTAATACCCTGTGGAAGGTGTTACCTGAGTGCACAGAAAAATTTATGGGTTTTGATAGAGAAACAGAGATGAGGAAGTGGACAGCAACAAGAGTTGATCTTGTATTTGGATCAAATTCGCAACTTCGCGCAGTTGCTGAGGTATATGCATCTAATGGCAATGAGGAAAAGTTCATAGAAGATTTTGTAGCTGCATGGAATAAGGTAATGAACGCAGACCGTTTTGATGTTGAAAAGGTACCATCAAAAGCCACAACACCTATAAATCACAAAGAATTTCATAAGTAACATTTTAGACTCTAGTGAAATATATTCTAATAGTGTCATTAGGGTACACTTCATTGCGACAGTTTTCATATAATGTTATAATATTCCTAAATAGTTAGGTCGTAACCGTATTTTATTGCGAAATACATTAAGGAGGATTATGATGGGCATTTCCGTTGATGAACTTTTTACATTGAGAGAATTAGACGCACAAGCAATATTTGAAGGGGTTAAGCATCCTTGGGAAGTTCTTACAAGAATTAATGCTTTCATTTTTGAGTACGCAAAAACTTTACCAAATGATTTTGAAAGAATAGAAGAATTTATATGGGTTGGCAAAGGCACTACTATTGAAAAAAGTGTTCTGATAAAAGGTCCAGCGATTATCGGTTATAATTGCGAAATCAGGCATTCTGCTTACATTAGAGAAAATGTTATCATTGGTAATGATGTTGTCGTTGGAAACTCAACTGAAATTAAAAATTCAATCCTCTTTAATAAAGTACAGGTTCCGCATTATAATTATGTTAGTGATTCAATATTAGGGTATAAATCTCATTTGGGGGCAGGTGTAATAACCTCTAATTTAAAATCCAATGGAACGTTAGTAAAAGTAAAATATGGTACTAATATTATTGACACTGGTTTAAGGAAATTTGGTGCAATTTTAGGTGATTCATCGGAAGTAGGATGTAATACAGTTTTAAACCCAGGGACAATATTAGGAAAAGGTAGTATTGTTTATCCATTATGTTCTGTGAGGGGTTATATTCCAGAGAATAGTATTTTGAAAAATAGTGGTGAAATTGTAGAGAGAAAACAAAGTTAAGTAACCAGAATATTTGTCCAGAATTTTGTATTCAAAGTAAGTTTTACAGTATTTTACTTCGACACATTCTTATATTGTTTAACAACTAAGGCCACATGTTGGAATTAATATCTAGCATGTGGCCTATTTTTACATGTTAACTATACTATAAAATATGTAGTATTCATAGTAAACTAAGAATCTTAACTCTTTAATTTTTATACTTTGTTTATTCTAGAACTATACTTAAGAATTATAGTAAACAAGGTACTTGTAGCTAAGACCGGATGAAAATCAAATTGTGCAGAATTATCTTGCCAGAGAGGGTGGCGAATTGCAACATTTCAGAGCGGATACCAGTGCTGAGTATGGAGATTGGTTAGTGGATACCTGCGGGAAATTAGGGATTAAAGTGATTGAATCAAGGCCATGGGATACTGTTGTAGATAGGATTATAGAAAGCATACTGTAGCGTATAATACCAACACATTATGAATATACTCTTTAGTTGGTATTAGTCATAACTTGCGACACAACTGTAGAATATGAAGGTGTAAAGATTTGTACTTAAACATAGATTTAATTAAGTCTGTGTTTTTTTATGAAATTATATAGCATAAACTACTTTACAGCATATAGTAGTTTATGCTATTATGTAATTGGGGGTGAGAAAAATTGGAAATAAATAAAGAGATGATAAAAGGATATATTGAAGGTATAATATTGAGCCTTTTAGTAGGTGAAGATTTATACGGATATGACATTGCCAACAGGATAAGAAATATAAGTAAGGAAACATTTGAGATTAAAGAGGGAACAATGTATGTTGTCTTAAAAAGACTTGAAAATAACGAGCTAATTTCCCCCTATTGGGATGATACTGAAAGTGGTGGAGGAAGGCGCAGATATTACAAAATTACAGCCGAAGGAACAAATTATTTAAACAATAAAAAATCTGAATGGATATTTTTTAAAAATATTATTGATACATTTTACAAGGGGGAATAATTTATGAAACAGATTGATAAGTATGTTAATTCAGTTTACAAACATGTCGGTGGCAATAAAGAAGAAATTGAAGCATTAAAATATGAGATGAAAAATCATTTGGTGCAATTGATAGAAGAGTTAAAATCTGAAGGGAATTCTGAAGATGAAAGTATTTCCATTGCAATTAGTAGATTTGGTGAAGAAAATCAAATTGAAAATGAATTAATTGGTATATTTAAATTTGTAAACAAGAATGCAAAAAAAGCATTAATAATAGCAGGAGTCTTTCTCTTAATAACCATAATATCCCGTTCTGTTTCTATAATCGGCACCGACATTTATTGGAAACAAATTTTGACAAGAAATGATGAAATTTATAAGATAATGAGTTCATATAGAAAAGATAACATAGATTCTATAAATAAAAATATTAGTACAGTATTTAATAAATCTAAAAAAAAGCTTATATATGTAGCACTGGCTAATCCATTAAATGATAATTTTAAGTTGGAAAATATAGAATATATATATCCAAGTGATTTTCAAGGTGAAGTTGTTGAGGATGGTATTGAAGCTACGAGCAAGCAGATTACTACAGAGAAGGGTAGCAAAAATTTAATTATAGGTAGCAATAATGAAAACGTTCCACTTAGGTATCTAAGGAAAATAGGTATGTCATCATTTGTCTGGCTTGGTTGTTGCCTTATATCAATCATTGCTTGGTTTTTAATAAAGTTTGACTTCCGTATTAATTTTAGGCACTGATTAAAGATGTTGCTTCGGAACATTCTTATTAGACGTCACAAACGATAAAAGTTTGTGGCATTTTTACTTATGATGACTTAGGAAAATATATTGATATAAAAATGCTAATATCCTAATCTTTATCTTTATGTTATATTATGGTATTATTAAGCCGGTATCGTAGAATATTGTTCACCCGAAGATTTTATCATAATGGTCATATTATGGAATTTGATTTGCTTACTTGGATTGAGTGCGCTGAGGTGGAGGTGGCATTATCTGCTGAAGAACAATATTGCCTAGGTTATAATGCTGGTAAGTCTAATGGCTTTGTATAATAACATTCTTAAATGGAGGAATGATTTATGGAGTATAACTTAGAATTTTGTAATATATTAGATAGACTTGTGCAGAAATCAAAATACTATAAAATAAATCTACCAAATTGAGAATATGATTGGAGAAAGGATAAAAATTAATGTCATGTTTTTTATTATGTCGTCTGTAATTAAATGCGGTTCTTAAGATTAGGGGGAGAGTATGAAAAGAAAATATATCGATCACAGTAAGTGGGAAAGAATAGAAAAAAACAAGAACATATTATTTAATACGTATCAAGAACGATTTAACGGATATGCTTCAGCTATTTTTATAGAAAAAGTACACGAGAAACTTGTATGTAGTTTTGATAAGCGGCAGGTTTGCGTTTTAGATGATGGATATATATTGATACAACGGTTGCCTATTGAAAAGAACTGGTCTGTAACTACTATATTTGATGAAAACAATAATATTATCGATTGGTATTTTGACATAACAAAGCAAAATGATATTGATATACACAGTCAACCCTTTTATGATGACTTATATCTTGATGTTGTTGTATTTCCTTCAGGTGAAATAATTTTATTAGATGAAGATGAAATTAATAAAGCATTAGAAAATGGAGATATTACACAAATGGACTTTGACCTTGCCTATAATGTAGCAAACCAAATTATAAATGGCATGGCAAAAGATGTTTTATCCTTATCAAATATGAGCTATGATGATTTGGAATTTTTTAATAAACAATTAGGTACAAACTATGACTAATTAGGATATTATGAAATTCTGCTAATTCATAATATCCTTAAAGGGTTCACTATTCATGTCTTTAAGGGCATTAGGACCTTGTAAGAAAGAATGAATTAGTTATAACTATACGAAGGTTGTTTATATAACTGGAAGTTGAGGGTGTTATGATGAAAAAGAAGGAAATAACAAACATTTTTTACAAGTTACGTCACAATTGTATAATTATGCGAACGAAACATTAATTATATTTTATGTATGAAAGGACAGTTATATGGAAAGTAAAACTATACTTAAAGTTAACAAAAAATATTGGAATGCAAATGCTGATAAATGGTTTGGTACTACTGCCATGCCTAAATATGGAGTTCAATTTGTTACAGAAAATGAGTTACATTTATTTGGTGATGTAACAGGAAAAACAATGCTTGAAATTTGTTGTGGAAGTGGACATTCATTAAAATATCATGCAGATAGAAACGCAGGAGAATTATGGGGGCTTGATATTTCACAAAAGCAACTTGATAATGCTGAAAAATTTCTTGCTGAAAGCAATTATTATCCTAAGTTAATATGTTCTCCTATGGAAGAGGAATGTGGTATACCTAAAAATTATTTTGATATTATTTATTCAATATATGGAATAGGTTGGGCTACAGATTTGGGAAAAGTTTTTCATAGGATCGCTTCGTATTTAAAAAAGGATGGTATTTTTATATTTAGTTGGCAACATCCTTTAAATGGTTGTGTAATGGTAAATGATGGACAACTTATTTTTAACAAAAGTTATTTTGATGAAGAATGTCATACACAAATAGTTCATGGTATGGAAATGATGTTTCCTATCAGGAAAATCTCTACATATATAAATGCTATGATAGACGCTGGATTTATTATTGAAAGTATGATAGAACAAACCGATGAAGATACCTTGCAAATGATAGGAGAAATTGATGATAAGTCGAGGAAAGCACAAAAACTTCCGTTATCTTTTGTTTTTAAAGCAAGAAAGGCATAGTGTATTAATTTGTATATCATTTAGTACGTAACATTTTTTTAATGGGATATGTTGTAGAACTTTTAATTAGGCTAATAATGGCTAGTTAGAGGTACTGAAGGTTTAGTTTAATATAATTGAGGAAGTGCCACAATAGTAAACCATTGAGTGGCAAATTAAAGATGTAAAACAGCCCAATAAATAGTTATTTGTAGGGATGATTGGAATGACTTATCGTAGAGTTCCTATTATTTATTTCCCACAAGAGACGAATGGAATCAATATGACAAGAGCATCTGTGTTTGGGGATAGAATAGATTACACCTTGTTTGATTTAAAAAAATATTTTGAGTCTAAAAAGTCTAAAACAAATGTTGATAGTCACAAATGCAGATTAATTAGTACATATAATGGGAACAAAATTAGAAATACATATCCTCTTGATTTATTGAAAGAAACTTTTCCTTATCTAATATTATTTTTTCATTATCAACAGTAACAATCTTGCAAAATGGGTCGCCATTAAGCATAGCTAAACTTGCTTTTGCCTTCCATTCTTCGACAGTTACAGTTTCTCTTTTTACTAAAAATTTAACCAAATCATAACAATCCTTTTGCATGATATAGAGCTTAAAATCAGGACATTCTTTATTGATAAGGTATAAATCTATATCCTTCCATATAGTCTCAATGGCAGCTTGCCTTTCAATTAGGCTTTGCATTGACAAATCACCTGTACTCATTGCCTTAGCAAGTTTTTGTTCCCAATGTTCTGGCTTCCAATTAAGGCTTCTACTCATGTGTATTAGCCATTTTTCATGGGGTATATACTCATTATTGGCTATAAACAAAACTTCAATTAGTGGAACAATTGCCTTGCTAAGGATAAAATGGCCTTGTAATGCATCCCCTCTATGAATCCATATATCTCCTGCAAGTTTATAGTACCACCAAGGGCTAAACATTAATCCTTGTGCTATAAAGGGGCTGGTCTTATTACTCAATTTATCTTCCATAAGCTCTGCTATTTTACCTTTTGGGTCAAATAATATTTTAGAATAGGATAGATCCCATAGTGCTACACTATCCCATAAGCGCTCTTTCTCACTTTCTAAAGCAACAACTTTTATATCATAAAGATATCCACTCAGCTTTACAATTCCAAGGGGTATAGGTGACTTTCCCTTTTGCCACTCGTCATATTGATTTTTATTCAAAAAAATTACTATGTCTATTTCTGAGAGATGATCGGCATATCAATAGTAGTCTTCAATTATTAAAGAAGTATGAAACTTTAAGTAATGTCTTTTTTATTGGGTCCAGTTTTTGTCTTCATAGAATAAATTTTATTAAATAAATCTTGACTAGTAAATATTTGAATTATATACTTAATTTATATAATATGTTTTTATCTTCAATAGAGCATATACTAATCACAATATAACATATGCTAATCATAATATAACATATGCTAATCATAAGATAACATATAAAAGTATGAAATGTTTTGCATTTGATTTAAAAGGGAATCTGGGGATTGGAACACTAAAATTTAAAATTAGGGGGAATTAAGATGTCAGGGACAATTACCGAAAAGATTTTGAAGGAGCATATTGTAGAAGGTATACCTAAAGCTGGTGAAGAAGTAGCTATAAGAATTGATCATACACTAACCCAGGATGCAACTGGGACAATGGCTTACTTACAATTTGAGGCCATTGGGTTAAACCGTGTGAGAAGTGAGCTAAGTGTGAGCTTTGTGGATCATAATACGCTGCAGTCAGACTTTAAAAATGCTGATGATCACCGTTATTTGCAATCGGTGGCAGCTAAATATGGAATTTATTTCTCAAGACCTGGAAATGGTATTTGCCATCAGCTTTTTTTAGAGAGATTTGCACGTCCAGGAAAGACATTAATTGGTTCTGATAGTCATACACCAACTGCAGGTGGAATTGGCTGCTTTGCACTTGGTGCAGGCGGTCTTGACGTTGCTGTTTCAATGGCTGGTGAAACTTTCAAACTAAAATATCCGAGGGTGGTTGGGGTAAAGCTTACTGGAAAGCTTCAAGAATGGGTTTCTGCAAAGGATGTAATTCTTGAGGTGTTACGCCGCATAAATGTTAATGGAGGAGTAGGCAAGGTACTTGAATATTGTGGTGCCGGTGTTAAAAATTTAAGTGTTCCGGATCGTGCTACTATAACAAATATGGGAACAGAAACAGGATGCACTACAAGTATTTTCCCAAGTGATGAAGTTACAAGAAAATTCTTAAAGGCTCAAGGAAGGGAAGAGCAGTGGGTAGAGCTTATACCTGATGAGAACGCTGAGTATGATGAAATTATGGAAATTAACTTAGATGAAGTGGTACCAATGGTAGCTCTTCCTCACAGCCCAGGCAAGGTTACTACAGTGGCTGAAATAGCTGGATTAGAAGTTGATCAAGTAGCTATAGGTTCCTGCACTAATTCATCTTTAAGAGACCTTTTAATTGTAGCAAAAGCTATAGAAGGTAAGAGGATTTCAGAGAAATTGCATATGACCATCAGTGCTGGTTCCAGGCAGGTTGTAGAACACCTTATTGACAGTGGAGACATGAAGCACCTTGTTAAATCTGGTGCTAGAATGCTTGAAAATACTTGTGGACCATGTATTGGAATGGGAAGTGCACCTTGTTCTAAGGGCGTTTCTGTAAGAACTTTTAATAGAAACTTTGAAGGAAGAAGCGGTACAAAAGATGCTTCAGTATACTTGGTAAGTCCTGAAACTGCTGTTGCAACAGCAATTGCAGGAGTACTTACTGATCCAAGAACTCTTGGAAAGTGTCCAAATTTTAAAATGCCAGAGGGATTTTTAATTAATGATAATATGCTTATTAGGCCGTTATCTCTGGAAGATGCTAAGGAGGTTCAGGTTCAGTTTGGTCCCAATATTGCACCACTGCCAGATTTCTTCCCACTTGAAGATGTACTTACTGGAGAAGCACTTATTAAGCTTGAGGACAATATAACTACGGACCATATAATGCCTGCAGGCGCTAAAATACTTCCTCTAAGAAGTAATGTACCTGAAATATCAAAATATGTTTTTGAAGCAGTGGATAGTAATTTCTATAACCGTGCAAAGGAAAAGAAGGGCGGATTTATTATAGCTGGTGACAATTATGGTCAGGGTTCAAGCCGTGAGCATGCTGCACTTGCACCAAAGTATCTAGGGGTTAAAGCAGTTATAGTAAAATCCTTTGCAAGAATTCACCTTGCTAATCTTATTAACTTTGGAATTGTGCCACTTACATTTAAAAACCCAGCAGATTATGAAAAGATTGAAGTGGGTGATGAACTTGCGGTTATTATTGGGGATTTAAAAGGCGCAGTTATTTTAAAGAATATAACTAAGAATATAGACATTGAAGTTACTCATACACTTTCAGAATCTGATGCAGAAATCTTGAAGATTGGCGGAAAATTATCTTGGATTAAGAGCAAAATCAATTATTAAAATTAATAATTTTAGGGGGATAAATTATTATGATAAATAAGATTGAGATGACAGTTCCACTGGTAGAGATGGACGGAGATGAAATGACTCGTATTCTATGGAAAATGATTAAAGATATACTTCTTCTGCCCTATATAAATTTGAAAACTGAGTACTATGACCTTGGAATTAAGGAAAGAGATAATACAGATGACAAGATTACAGAGGATTGTGCAGAGGCAATTAAAAAGTATGGTGTTGGTGTAAAATGTGCAACAATTACTCCTAATGCAGACAGAGTAGTGGAATACGATTTAAAGAAGATGTGGAAAAGTCCTAATGGAACAATAAGATCTATCCTTGATGGTACAGTTTTCCGTGAACCAATTATAGTAAATACAATTAAATCCTATGTGAAGACATGGAAAAAGCCAATAATAATTGCAAGACATGCTTATGGAGATGTTTATAAGAATCTTGAATATAAAGCAGAGGAACCAGGAAAAGCAGAACTTGTATTTACAAATAATGAGGGCACAGAAATTTTTAGACAATGCATTCATGAGTTTAAAGGCAAGGGTGTATTAATGTCAATGCATAACCTTGATAAATCAATTGAAAGCTTTGCTAAATCCTGTTTTAATTATGCATTAGACAAGAAGATTGACCTTTGGTTCTCTTCAAAGGATACAATTTCTAAAATTTACGATGCTAATTTTAGAGAGATATTCAATGATGTATATCATAAAGAATATAATGGAGAGTCATTTGCTCACAAATTTGAGGGAGCTGGACTGACATATTTCTATACTTTAATTGATGATGTAGTTGCTCGTATTATAAAGTCAGAAGGTGGAATGCTTTGGGCATGCAAAAACTATGATGGGGATGTTATGTCTGATTTAGTGGCTTCTGCCTTTGGAAGTCTTGCTATGATGACCTCAGTACTTGTTTCTCCAGAAGGATATTTTGAATATGAGGCTTCCCATGGTACAGTACAGAAGCATTACTATAAGCATCTAAAGGGGGAGAAAACTTCAACAAATCCTATGGCTACAATCTTTGCATGGACCGGCGCACTTAGAAAGCGTGGAGAACTTGATGGCAATTTAGAACTGGTAAATTTCGCAGATAAGCTAGAGTCTGCATGTATTGAGACTATCGACCAAGGAATTATTACAAAGGATTTAGCGGAATTATCAGAAGCTGCTAACAAGAATATCGTTACTTCTGAGGAATGGTTACATTTAACAGCTAAATATCTTGAAGAGCTTCTAACAGTAAAAGATCTTGAGGAGCTCCTTGCGTAGTAGTAAAATTAGGTGAATACGCAGGTAAAAGGAGAAATATATGAGAGTTGCAATCATTGGTTATGGTGGAGTTGGAAGAGCATTTGTACAGCTTATTAATGACAAAAAGGATTATTTGCAAAAGGAAGGTTTCCAAATCCAAGTGAATTATATAATTTGCCGTCATGGCGGCGTATATAATTCAGAAGGAATTGACCTTAAAGATTTTATGGACTTTGGAGAAAATGAGAGAGATATCACAAAATATCCTAAGGGAGGGGGTGCGGGGGTTTCCTTTGGAAAAATGCTTCAAAATAGAGATGTGGATGTTGTTATAGAATTAACACCAACGAATAAAGAAACTGGTGAGCCTGGAATGACCCATATTAGAAGATCCCTTCAATGTGGTATAAATGTAGTTACTGCTAATAAAGGTCCAATTGTCTTGGCATATAAAGAGCTGAAGACCATAGCAGATAAAAATAATGTACAGCTGGGAATTGGTTGTACTACTGGCGGTGCGCTACCCACCATAAATGGAGGGCTCATAGATCTTGCAGGTAGCGATATTCTTTCTATTGAAGGTGTACTAAATGGAACTACAAATTTTATTATTGATGAGATGGAAAGCAGCGGAGTCACTTATATGGAAGCTTTAAAGAAGGCTCAAAGCCTGGGAATTGCGGAAACAAATCCTAGCTTGGACGTAGAAGGATGGGATACTGCAACAAAATTATTAATTCTTACAAATGTATTGATGAATGAGGAAAAATCCTTTGAGGATATATCTGTGGAGGGGGTAACACAAATTACTCCTGAGGAAATTAAAAGCTCTTTGGAAGAGGGGTATAAATACAAGCTAATTGGTAAAGCAGTAAAAGAAAATGGAGAGATACAAATGACTGTTAAGCTTGAAAAATTAGATAGCGCTCATCCCCTTTATGGAGTGAATGGAAAAAACAAAGCTATACGCTATACAACTGATGTTTTGGGAGACTTAACAATTATTGGAGGTGCCTCTGGAGTTATAGCGGCGGGTGCATCACTTTTAAGGGATTTGATTAATATTAACAGGGGATATAGGTTTTAAAGATAGTGCTCTATAGCTAAATAAATGCTATAGAGCACTTGAAATTGTTAATTGGAGGGATAACAATTGATAATTGTTATCTGCTACTAAGCAAAACGGGAGGGGTAGGAAATGAATTTTGTGAATAATGCAATAGCTGGAACCTTGGAATCAAATGACATTAGGATAATGGTTATGGCAAATGAAAATGCTGGGATAGAAATTGAACTGGAAAGTGTTGTTGAAAAGCAATTTGGAAAGCAGATTAGGAAGGTTATTAGTGAAACCTTAGAAAAGATTCAAATAGATAATGTTAAAATAATTGCTACAGATAAAGGAGCCTTAGACTATACAATTAAGGCAAGAGTTGCCTGTGCTGTTTATAGGGCCTGTGACATTTATGAAGACTTTAATTGGGAGGTATTTAGCTAATGGAACCTTTAAGAAGAACTATGATGTTTGTTCCTGGAAATAACCCTGCCATGATAAAGGATGCAGGTATTTATGGAGCGGATTCTTTAATGTTTGACCTTGAGGATGCAGTGGCAGTTTCCGAAAAGGACTCTGCAAGATTTTTAGTTCACAATGCTATAAAGACACTGAATTATGGTAATACAGAAATAGTTGTTAGAATTAATGGACTTGATACTCCCTTTGGAAAAAATGATATTGAAGCTACTGTAAGGGCAGGGGTAGATGTAATAAGGTTACCAAAAACAGAGACAAAAGAAGATATACTAGCTGTGGAAGCTGTTATTGAAGAGGTAGAAAGAAAAATTGGAAGACAAGTAGGAAGCACAAAAATGATGGCAGCTATTGAAGGGGCTATGGGAGTAATAAATGCCTACTCTATTGCTACTGCAAGCAAAAGGCTTATTGCTATTGCGCTGGGTGCAGAAGATTATGTAACAAGCCTTAAAACAAAAAGATATGATGGTGGTATGGAACTCATGGCAGCCAGAAGTCAGATTATTATTGCAGCAAGAGCAGCTGGAATTTATGCACTGGACACTGTTTATTCAGATGTTGATAATGAGGAAGGATTTAAGAGAGAAGTTGAACTTATAAAACAGCTTGGATTTGATGGAAAGTCTGTTATTAATCCAAAACAAATTAAGCCAGTTCATGAAATTTATGCACCAACAGTTCAGGAAATAAGAAAAGCATCAGATATTGTTAGAGCTGCAAGGGCTGCGCAAAAGAAAGGCATTGGAGTTATATCCTTAAATGGAAAGATGATAGATAAACCTATTATAGAGAGAGCAGAGAGGGTGCTACAACTAGCCAAGGCAGTAGGTTTGTACAAGGAGGGCATGGAGAATGAAGAATAGTATAGGAAGAGAGATTCCAGAAAATATTATTAAGCATAGGAAGCTTTATGAAGGAGAGTTTTCCGTGGATTCTACTATAGCAAAGGTGGCGCCTGTGATTAAACCAGTTAATCCAGGTGAAAGCAAGCTTCTTTGCAGTATTGAAGAGGCTATTGTTAAAAGTGGATTAAAGGATGGAATGACTATTTCCTTTCATCATCATTTTAGAGAAGGGGACTATATTTTAAATATGGTAGTTGATACTATTGCAAGGCTTGGAATAAAAAATTTAACATTAGCATCTAGTTCCCTTGGTAGCGTTCATAAGCCTTTAATTAAACATATTAAAGATGGGGTAATAACAAGGATTACTAGCAGTGGGCTCAGAGGAGAACTCGCAGAAGAAATTTCAAAGGGACTTATGGAGGAGCCAGTAATTATCAGATCCCATGGTGGACGTGCAAGAGCAATTGAAGCTGGTGACATTAAGATAGATGTAGCATTTCTCGGAGCACCTTCCGCGGATGAATATGGTAATGCAAGTGGAACAGGAGGAGCTGAGAATTGCGGTTCCTTGGGTTACGCAAAGATAGATGCACAATATGCAGATAAGGTTGTTATCATTACAGATTATTTAGTTGATTTCCCTAATATGCCTGCAAGTATAATGCAATCAAATGTTGATTATGTAGTAAAAATAGATAAAATAGGAGACTCTGCTGGCATAGCTTGCGGTGCTACAAGGTATACCAAAAATCCAAAGGAACTATTAATGGCAGAGTATGCAAGCAGAGTTATAGTAGAATCAGAGTATTTTAGAGAGGGATTTTCTTTTCAAACAGGTACAGGAGGAGCTACACTTGCTGTAAGTAGATTTATAAGGAAAGAAATGATAAATGCAGGCATTAAAGCGGGCTTTGCATTAGGTGGAATAACCAAGCAAATGGTTGAAATGCATGAAGAAGGTTTAATAAAACATATTTTTGATGTACAGGGCTTTGATTTGATTGCAGCTGAGTCAATAGGCAAAAATCCAATGCATCATGAGATAGATGCATCCTTTTATGCAAATCCTCACAATAAGGGATGTGTAGCCAATAAACTAGATGTGGTAGTTTTATCAGCATTAGAAATAGATACAGATTTTAATGTAAATGTAATGACTGGCTCAGATGGCGTATTAAGAGGAGCATCCGGCGGTCACTGTGATACAGCAGCTTGTGCAAAACTCACTATTATAGTTTCACCGCTAATTCGTGGTAGAATACCTTGTATAGTTGATCGTGTTAATACAGTAATTACCCCTGGTGATAGTATTGATGTTCTGGTAACTGAAATAGGTATAGCAATAAATCCTAAAAGAGGGGATTTGATTGAAAGATTTAAGGATGTAAATATTCCAGTATTCACTATTGAGGAGTTAAAGGACAAAATCGAAAGTATTGTAGGAATTCCCGAAAAAATAGAATACGACGAAAAAGTAATTGCAATCGTTGAATACAGGGATGGAAGTATTATTGATGTAGTGAGAAAAGTTAAATAGGGTAACTGTGACTTGGGAAAAACAGTAAATGAAACAGAAGAGAAAAATATCAGTATTAAAGATTTATTGAAAGGCCAGAAATAGTGGGTGACAGTAGAAGGGAAGGAAAGCTTTCCTTTCTTCCTGTCAAAATCCACAGTGAGTTTTTGGCAGGCAATCAGGAAAAGAAATTGAAAATTAAATAATGATTTACCTTTTATAAGCTTACAAATTTTAAGTCTTCTTAATTCAATGAAATTTTATCTCCGACTTTATATTTTAAAACTGACGGAGTTTGTTTGGAACTAGAAACCACGAAAATATTTAGTATTTCTTTAACCTAAAAAACAAGGCAATTAATAGAGCGTAAATTCCAAGAGACGTCAAACCTAAAGCGATAATTCCTATAAGCCAACGGCCATAAGACTGATGTATAAGGGACATAAGAGCGCTGTCAAAACCCTTCGCTTCATTAGAATTAGAGGTATAAGCAGCTATAGCTAAGAAGATGCCAACTGAGACTATGACAAAGCCGCGTGAAATGGTACCAAATCTGCCAAAGCCTTTAACCCATTTTAATTGAAATGTATTCAGTTTGATGAGGTCAAGATGACATCCGAAAAGTGGCATAAATCCCTTGCAAACCTGAAAAATACCTACTGAGATTACGATTATTGCTATCACAACAATTATCCACTGTCCAAAAGGCATATCTAGAATTTTTGCCACATAGTTCTGAGTTTGAGCAGCTTGTTTACCAACATGAGCAGGTTTGGAGCCACCGGTGAGAAGAGAAAAAGTGGGTATCGCCAAAAAAGAGTAAGAAATTGCACCAAATAAATATCCCAACCTGGCTGAAATACCCTTTGTGTCGTTCTCTTTATTAAAAGGGTTTACGACAACTTGTATTAATCCCCATGATGAATAGCATATGAGTCCTATCAAAAAAAGCCATAATAATATCTTACCTTCGGGTTGTTTTCCTATATTCGCGATGGTGCCTTGCTGATCTGTTGTCTTTCCTCCAATTCCAAATGCAAGAAGAAGTGCCAAGATTCCCATGATAAAAAATATCAATCCACGTGTAGCAAAACCAACACGGGCCATAAATTCTGCGGTTGAATTAAAAGTATCATTCTGGGCTATAATATCGCTGGTTTTTTTCATTTTACTAATTTTATTTTTTTTATTTGCCATTAAAGCACACCCTCACTTATTATTTTGGTAGTACATAGGATATATAGCTAGCTATAAAATTTTATATTTAAATTAATAAATTGATGATATAACAATAAAACTTAATGTATTTAATCTGTACAATTAACATAAGAGAGCTTAAACATTCCAGATAATTATACTCCTAATATATATGATATAATGTAATATTTCTATTAGCAAGAGAGAACTTTACATTTCTCCGGTTGGATACAAACGCTTAAAAATTTTTTGATTATTATTAAAAAATTTATAGAATTAAAATTTAATGAAAAAAAACTTCATTAAATTGAATATAGAAATGCCAATTATAAAATTAAACGATATCATTATAACTTATTAGTTTAATGAAATAAAGAAAATGTCGAAAAATGTTGAAAAACCGAGAGTTATATGGTATAATATAGCTATACATTCAGAATCATTGAAAAGTTTAATGAATTTTAATGTATAAATATTTTTAATATCGATATTAGATAAAATAAAATGGAGGTGTAAGATGCCTAATTTAAATAATAAAGTTGAAAATGTAAAAGATAAGGTTGTAGGAAAGATTAAGGAGACTGCAGGTAAAGTCTCAGATAACCAAACGATGGAGATTAAAGGGAAACTTCAATATCAAAAAGGTAATTTAAAGGAAAAAATTGATAAAACCAAAGATAAGATTGTAGACAAATTTAATGATACATTAAATAAAAAATAATAAATATATAGAATTGATTATCAAATAACGAGGAGTGTGATTGTATGCTAGCATTAATTGGTGGAGTTGTTGTAGTAATAATAATACTTAAATTTGTCGGTATTTTTTAGTTAAGAGATTTTTTGGAGAATTAAAAGGAATGATTTCCTATTATAATAATAAATTAATATAAGAAAGGATGTGTTTTAGATAGGTATTCTAAGTTTAATAGGTGCAATTGTAGTAATCTTTTGGGTTTTAGGATTAGCATTTAGTATTGGCGGAGGTTTGATACATATTCTACTAGTAATAGGTGTAATAGTGTTTATAGTAGATATGATTTCAAAAAAAAGAATTTGACCCAATAGGGTAACCGTGACTTGGGAAAAATAGTAAACTGATGAAGCGTAATTTAGAGTGAGCATCAGTAGGTGGACTAGTGTTAAAAGAAACATAGAGAACAGTAAAAAAGATTTCTGAATAAGAGATACCTTAAAACATATCTAGATTAAAATAGAAAAAAATAGGTAGAAGCATAAAAGCTTCTACCTATTTTTTTATTTATCGTTTTTAAATCCTTGAGTCTTAATTGAACCATACACTTTTGGAAAGTAAACAGATTTATATATATTTGAAGTTAGTATGCTCCAATTTCCTTCTTGAGCTTCTCTACCAATTTCTTTTAAATAAGCTGCCATTTCTATGTCATATTTATCAATGGCAGGCTTTAATATTTCAGTATTATATTTTTCATTATGTTTGAAAGTTTCAAAAGGCATTCTTGGTTTTTGCTTTGAAGTATCAGAAGGATAGCCTAATGCAAGACCTACAACAGGGAAAGTGTATTTTGGTAATTCTAATAATTCAATTACTTCATCAGGACTCTGTCTAATTCCTCCAATAGGAACAATTCCTATGCCCAAAGATTCAGCAGCTATAATAGTACCTCCCATAGCGATTCCAGCATCAAAGCTACCAGCAAGAGTTCCTTCCATGCTTTCATGAATTACTTGTGGATTACCTGTTTTTTCACCAGCTAGATTTGTTTTGTAGAAATCCATAACGAAAATTAAAAATACCGAAGAGTCCTCAATCCATTTTTGGTCACCAGCTAAATGAGCCAATTTCTTTTTCTTCTCTTTATCTCTAACTACAATTATAGAAGTTTGTTGACTATTTATAGAAGTTGGCATGGCTTGAGCAGATTTAAGAATTTGGTCTAAAACCTCTTCCGATATATCTTTATCTAAATAAGATCTTATAGACCTATGATCTTGAATTAATTTTATTGTTTCGTTCATTTTATCCATCCCCTTAGTTTAATTTGCTAGTTGTTAGTTACTAGTTTTAATTTTCAATTAATAAAAGTTATCCCTTAATAGGATTATATTCCTAATGATTTTAAAAAGCAATCTTTTCTTAATAGGGTAACTGTGACTTGGTAAAAACAGTAAACTGATTTGAGTATATAGTAAGGTGGTTCAGCTAAAAACGATAGGACGGTGAAGAATAATATGACAGTCATCTATCTTCTTATCTTATATAAGAAGATTTTTTAATTTTAAAATGTTATGAAGTTATAACTAGTTTGAAGTATATTAATGAGCTTAGTAAATAACTAAGTATCCAAGGCAAAAACAGACAATATATTAGAGGGGGTAAAAGATAATGAAGAATAGACATGTATATATTATAAATCAAGTAACCAGTACAAAATACCAGCTTTGTAGGGTATTGAATGAATATGATAGTGATCCTGCGGTACAAGATGATTTAATAAAATTGTTGGTTTCTGAAATCACTGAGAAAGATTTGTTGAAAACACTTGATAAAAAATAAACTAGAGTAACAGTAAATATATAATTGAATGATTGATATAGGGAGACCCATAGGATTAGCAGAGTTTGCATTTCCTACGGGGTTTTTTTTATGCGGGTGATATGGCAGGAACTATGTATAGCACAGAAAATAGTGATGCAATTATATTGAAAGGTACAAGAGCTTTAGCAAAATGTTTTTGCTATGAAATAGACCATTTAGAAGGTATTCTTTTTACTTGATTTAGTTACTGAATATATAAAGTAAGGTTATTGAACTTATGAAATTATGAACTTAATGTAAGTAATTTGTAGTTGAAATTGAGGAACAATATTATTGAAAGACGACATAAAAATACCGTATTATTCAATAATACGGTATTTTTAAGGGATATTCGGTTTTACTAGTTGTGGCGTTTTATAAGAAAAGAAGATAGCATTCAAAAGGGCACCGCCCAGTCTGGACTCGCTACGGCTGGGTGCCCTACAAAATAAAAATTTATTTTACAAACATCCCACCAATGTAAAAATGCTTAGGGATTAAGGATGATTTTCTCTCTTTATTTATGTTTATTGATTTAAGTAATTCTAGAGTATTTAAATTATAAACATATAAGTTATGCATATCTTGACTATATAAATAATTTTTGTATTTTATAGTTTGAACTAAAGGATTTTTCATTTCAAATAATTGCTGATTACCAGTTTTAGGATCAAAAACAGTAATTTTATTTTTATTAGCAGTTAGAGGATTACAATGGGTAATATATAGTTTATTATTGTGCTCAATTATTTGAAAAGGATTTGTCTCCCTAAGCTCTATATTTTGTATTTCATTAGTGATTATATTAAATTTGCTCAATGTTTTTGAGCTATCACTTCCCTTAGTATCTAAATTGTTTGTAAAATAAATGTAATCCCCAATTTTATAAGAATCAAGTTGTTGAGTTCCACATTCTTTTAAAGGAATTTGCTTAATCATTTTTAATTCTTTAGTTTCAAATACGAATAAATATGGGTTATCAATATTATTCTCATTAAGAGTCCCCCATGCATATAAAATATCGTCATAACATTTTAATCCAGAAATTATTACTCCATGTTTTTTCCATTCTTGTAAACTGCCAGTTATAGTATCACACTTGCTTATATAACCATCAAAATTAATAGTGTTAGTTGTATAAACATCATTCTTATTTACAGTAAACATTAAAACGGCTGGCTGATTTATCTTAAAGGTTTTATATTTCCCGGTTTTTAAATCAAATTTAACAATTGTTTTTAAGTCTTTACGATTTCCAATACCAAGTGGAACAGTATAAAAATTATCATCACTTAAGTATGGAACTCTTGTTGAATCACCCATATCTCCAAATTCCAATTTTTTTTCGTATTTAAAATTAAAAGATTTATCGTAGAAAGAAATATAACCTATATTATCATTTTGAGTACTCTGAACAACTCCTATATGAATATCATCTAGGTTTTTATTTGGTATAAAATAGTCGGAGCTATTAATAAAACCTAAATTAATTAACCCCAAAACTGATAATAATAAAATTATTAATATACCAAAAAATATTTTTAAATATTTAACCATCGAGTCACTCCACTTCTCAAGTACACAATAAAATGCACAATAAAAACTAATAATAATTTTTATGTGTACATTTTATTATATATTAATAGATTTTTATAAATTTGAATAATTTAGCTAATAATTCCAGTTATTTTTGTATGTAACAACTGTTTTGTCATTAATTAATAATTCAGTAGGATGAACTGCTTGTTTAACACTTTTATTAAATACAAGCACATCGTACATATCTGTATTTAAATTAATACCATAATTAGTGTTAAACCCAGCCCAAACAACTTGTGAACAATAGTATGAAGTTGTTGTATAAAGGTCAAAGAAATTTTTGTTGTAAGGTTTGCCTAGGTTACATTTATACCAATTAGCAACTACTTCGTCTTGATATACAGTTGAATTTGAAACAGAACCAACAGCACATGTACCCTTCGAGATATTCCAATCATTTTTACCCATGACAACACCAGATTCCACAACTTGGGAAGATGAATATACTATTGCAGCATGCCCAAGAGGGACTACACCATTCCATTTATCACCATATTTCGTTGAAGTCGATTTAGGATCAGTTACAACCTTTTTGTCTGTTAACAATTTATTTATTGTATCGTAGGAAATAGGAGTTGCCTCTGCTTTTTGAATAGCTTCGTTAATTTGTTCCTGTTTAACAGACTAGATCACTAACAGTAGTCGCAAATGCTTGTCCAGTAGCCGTTTAAAAGTAAATAATTGCTTAAAATACAATTTTTAAAAATTATACCTAATTATAACATATACAATCACTTTATGAAATAATTTCCCAAAAGAATATTACAAATTTAGATATAAGTCTTTCTTTTGTGTTATTAAATTAATTCATATTCTTTAACTCTTCTAGGGGTGGCGGCAAGAGGGTCCATGGTAAATGTTATGAAATTAAGGATGTTTATATAGGTAAGTGAAAGATGCTCAAAACAACGCTTATAGTTTATAATTTAAATTACTAAAAGAACCCTTCATATTGATATATTCTGACAATAATAATTACTTTCATTTTCTAAGGTATAAGCCGGTTGGATTTATAAAGATGATAGCTGGTGTAAATCTAATAGATTGCTATTAGTACTTTGAAGACTTTGTTATTGAATTAAGCCTGTGATATAATGGTAAAATAGTACATTTTACCATTGTATGGTGGAATGGGGTTAATGATTAGGTGAAGTAATAGAAATATTTTTTGAAAGAATGAGTGAATAAATTTGATAACTCTCATATTATTTTATATGCATTAATCCTCAGCAATGTCTAAAATAGGGAACAGCTGTTGCAGGGTATAGAAGAGAAAAATTTCTATAAATGAGAGCATGATGCAAGTTTATAAAATTATACTAGGGGGAAAGTATTTATGTATAAAATTCTCGTAATTGAAGATGATTCATAACGGGTGTTGTAAAATTTACAGGATTATTTTTGGGATTGGTATTTATGCTGTCTACTGGAAGTATCATGTATATGAAAATAATGAGTGATGCTATTGGGGATAAGAAAAAATACGAAATTTTAATGAAAATCGGAATGAATGAAAGTGAGCTTTACCACGCAGTTTCAAAACAGGTAGGTTTAAGCTATACGCTTCCTCTTCTTGTGGGCGGTGTGTACGCATTTATGGGTATTGGTGTATTACAAAACTTCCTAAATAAGTATTTTGAAATAAGTTTACTACAACCATTTTTAATTAGCCTGGGGATTTATGTGATCGTATATATAGTTTTTTACATTTTAACAACTAGAAAATTTATTAAATTGGTAACCTCTTAAAAAAAATTTGGCGGGTATTTTTAGCTAGCAAGCTTCAAATTAATAACTGGAAAATATAGTATGAAATATAGGCGGATTATTTTTCTACGCTATTTTTTATAAAATCCTATTAAATCAAGCCACCTTTGCTTCTTACAAATTAGAAGCAAAGGTGGCTTTTTTTAATCTAGGTCTTATACTTAATTCAGCTTAGCCATTAATTTCTTATGTATACATATTTGCATCACTTCCAGCAAATAATGTTCAATATATGTTTTAAATCAGAATTCACTTGTGGGATGATTGTGTTATAGAATTTACTGGAATTAAGCAGAGTTAATACTGCACGAATATGATCACCTAGAGGCTGTATTAGCTGTGCAGAGAGCAATTTATTAATTATAGAGAGGAAGGTATATGATGCAGTATGATTTTCAAACTGTTATTAATAGAACCAATACTGGTTCAGCAAAATGGGAGCAGATGAAGGGATGGAATCCTAATTTATCAGAGAATATAGTTCCTTTTTCAGTTGCAGATATGGAACTTAAAAATGCTCCTGAGATAGTAGAAGGGCTAAAAAAATATATTGATTCTACTACCTTAGGTTACACTATGCCAACGGAAGGTTATTTAGATGCTGTATGTAGCTGGATGAAGAAAAGGCATAACTGGGAAATAAATCCTGAATGGATTGTTGGTTCAGCGGGTGTAGTAAGTGCTTTTTACTTGACAATTAAAGCGTTTTCAAATCCTGGAGATGGGATTATAATTATGACTCCAGTTTATTATCCGTTCTATCATTCAATAGAAAAAAATAATAGGAAGCTAGTTAAAAATCCACTAATAAATGATGGTTCAACTTATGTAATAGATTATGAAGAGTTGGAAAAGAAAACACAGAATCCAAACAATAAGATATTGCTATTTTGTAGCCCTCATAATCCGACTGGAAGGGTATGGAGTAGAGAGGAATTAGAGAAAATAGGAGAAATTTGTTTGAGAAATAATGTTTTAATTATTTCTGACGAAATATATTTTGATCTTATCATGCCAGGTTATAAACATACTGTATTTGCTTCGATTTCAGAGAAACTATCAAATAATATGGTAGTATGCACCGCGCCAAGCAAAACATTTAACTTAGCAGGTATGCAGGCTTCAAATATCATAATTCCCAATAAAGAACTTAGGGATGGGTATCTTAAAGAAGTTGAATCCAACGGATTCTTTTACCTTAGCATTTTAGGCTACAAGGCATGCGAGATAGCATATACGGAGTGTGAAGCTTGGTTAGATGAGCTAATAAAACTAATTTATCATAACCACTTGCAACTTAAAAAATACATTGAAGAAAACATTCCGGTAATAAAGGTATATGACCTTGAAGGAACATACTTACAGTGGATGGACTTCAACGGGCTGGGTTTGAATAAGGAGGAGCTAGAGAAACTAATGCATGAAGAAGCTATGTTATTCTTTGACGAAGGATATTTATTTGGTGAAGAAGGCAATGGTTACGAACGAATGAATATAGCATGTCCAACAAAGGTAATGATGGACGGATTGGTAAGATTAAGAGAAACTTTATCCTTAAATGTATTAAATTTAGACTTATATGAGCCATGAGACGGTGGATACCAGGCACGCAAAGACTTTTTAGAATTAACTGATATAATGAGAAGCTTTAATATGAAATGATTGAACTTAGTCGTAAAAAATGTTATGCTATCAAGGGTAAACTCAAAAGAATGTCTTTACTACATAAAAATCAAGTGTAAAATTGCATTTGAAAAGATAATATATTGAAGAGCTTATTTTTATAGGCTCTTTTTTAGTGATAAAGAGAGGTAATAATATGATAAAAGTTGATAACTTGTCCTACTCATTTCCGCAAAAGAATCTATATAATAACATTTCATTTACAATAGAAGATGGTCAACATTGTGCGTTTATAGGGACAAATGGCAGCGGAAAAAGTACACTGATAGATATAATTATGGATCCAGAAAAATATATGTTCGATGGTAAGCTCGCCATGGACCCAAATTGTAGCATCGGGTATGTAAGTCAATTTTCACAACAGGGCGAAACAAAAGAAACCACAGTTTTCGAATATATAGGGGAAAAATTTATTAAACTACAAAATGAAATAACATCAATCTGCAGCGAAATGGAGACATCCACCGATATTGATTCACTACTAGAAAAGTATCAACAAACTCTAGACGCATTTGATGCAATTAATGGGGATGATTTCGAAAACAACATTAATAAAAACCTAAATCTTGCAAACTTAATCAAGTATAAAGATTTAAAGATATCTGAACTTAGTGGTGGGGAATTCAAGCTTATTCAAGTAATTAAGGAAATGCTAAATAGCCCAGACTTAATGATTATGGATGAACCTGATGTGTTTTTAGACTTTGGAAACCTTAATTCTCTTAAAGATCTAATTAATTCACACAAAGGAACAATGTTAATTATTACTCACAACAGATATATATTAAATCATTGTTTTAACAAAATTCTGCACCTTGAAAACATGGAGCTACAAGAGTTTGATGGAAGATATATTGATTATAACTTCTCATTACTTCAAACTAAAATTGAACTGCAAGAACTAGCTATTACTGATAATGAAGAACTTGAGAGAAACGAGAAGTTAATAAAAAAACTAAGATATCTGGCAACTGAGTATGATCAATCTTCTAAAGGGAAATCTCTAAATGCTAGAGTTAAAATCCAAGAAAGATTAGAAGAGCGTAGAATTAAAACGCCATTTGTAGATATTAAAGAGCCGAATATCAGTTTAGTTGCAGATAATGAAATGGTGGAAACCATTGCTTTAAAAGTTAATGATTACAGTGTTAGCTTTGATGATATGCTTCTAGAAAATGTTAACTTTGAGATTAAAGCTACTGATAAAGTAGCTCTTATCGGTCCAAATGGTACCGGTAAAACCACAATACTTGGAGAAATCTTTAAAAATAATCATGATGCTATTGAGATAAATCAGCAGGTTGAGGTGGCTTATTTATCTCAACTTCAAGGCAAAACACTAAATGAGTCTAATACCATACTTGAAGAGTTCTTCGAAGTTGGTTTTAAAACTTATGAAGAGATTAAATCATATATTTCAAACTATGGGTTTGAAGAAGAAATCATTAATCAAAAGATAGGGTCTTTATCTGGTGGAGAAAAAAATATGCTTCAATTGGCTAAAGTTTCTGCTAGTAAAGCAAACATGTTGCTTCTTGATGAACCAACAAGTCATTTAGACACCTATTCACAAATAGCACTGGAAAAAGCCATAGAAAACTATAAAGGTGCGATTCTAATGATTTCCCATGATTTCTATTCTATAGTAAACTGTATGGATTATGTTTTAATCATTGAAGATAAGACAATTAGAAAAATGAGTATGCGAAAGTTTAGAAAGATGATTTATGCTAGTCATTTTGATAAAGACTATTTAGAAATTGAACAAAAGAAAAAATTAGTTGAAACAAAAATAGCAGTGGCTTTAAAAAATACTGATTTTACGCTTGCAAAAATTTTATCAGAAGAGTTAGAAGAACTGATTAAGTTATTCTAAATCCTGTAAGGTACCTGTGACCTTGAAAAAAATGGAAATACAAGTTGAATACAAATTGTTCAGAAGCTGGGCAAAGATGGAACTGCTGAAGCAATTCGGTAGTTTTTTCGTCGTTAAAACACAATTTTAAACAAATAGAGATGGGGGAGCTTTCACCTAAAAGCTATAAGGACTCTACTGTAGAGCAATAAAGAGCCAAGTTGAAATGCCTTTAAATTTTTATTTTAAAATGAAATTGTGTATGGTAAAATAAATATATAATTTATAAAGTGTTCTTATAGCAATACAATTTAAATGTAAATTAGATCAAGTTTATAAAATTAAAAAAGTTAGGGTATAATTCATAATAGCTATTAAATTTAAGAAAAAGAATTGGAGAAGATAAGAATGAAAGGTAAATGTTATTATTGCAATGAGGAATTAACAGAAAGAACCATTAAAAGGCATGTTAAAGGCTGTAAAAATAGAAAAGAAAAGATAAAAGAAGTAATGGAGAGTTCTAAAAAAAATAAGAGTCAATATGTTTTGTCTATAGTTCCACAGTATGGATCAAAAGAGTATTGTTTGTATATAGCTATAGATATAAATTCAACTTTAGAGAATTTGGATAGTTTTTTAAGAAATATTTGGTTAGAATGTTGTGGACACTTAAGTAGTTTCATTATAGGTGATGTAAATTATGATTCTTCAGTGGAGGTGGATTCTGAATTTTCCTTTAATGACGAAACAATGGATTTCAAATTGAAACAGGTAATTTCTGTAGGTGATAAATTTAGATATGACTATGATTTCGGTTCTACTACTACATTAAAACTTGAAGTTATTGAGGAGTATTTAACAGGGGAAAAACATAGTGAAATAGAAATAATAGCTAGAAATGAAGAAATACAAAATTTTTGTACAAATTGTAATAAAAAGGCAGAGTATTTTGATTATGCAGAAGAAAAGTTTTTTTGCGGAGATTGCATAGATGAAGATACTGATATGGTAGACGTACCTAAATATACCAATTCACCTAGAGATGGAGTTTGTGGATATGAAGGATACAGAGATACGGAAAAACAGTACTTGCCAGGAAATAAATTTAAGTTTGTGAAAGCTAAAACAAAAGGGCAGAAGAATATAGTTCCATTTATACAGGATGATGACTTTGATACATATAATGATGAAGAGGAATTTGATTCCATTTTACATAGCGTAATGAATAATATAGATTTAGAAATTGAAAATAAAGCAAATCAAATGTTTAATAAAATAAAGAGAGGTAAGTTTACACAGGATTTAAGAGAATTATTAGAATGTAATACCAAAACGGAATTATTAAAAACAGCATCTATGCTAAATACTATGAAGGTATCTAAGTTTAATAAAGGGCAATTAGTAGAAAGACTTTTAGATGTATATGAAGAGAAAATAACGCAGGCGCTATATTTAATTGATAGTGAAAGGTTTGAATTTTTAAAAAACATAGCTGATAACCAGGGATATATATCCTTTGAAGATCCTAATTTTACATCAAACCCAGATTATTTTTTAGAATGCGGATTTCTATTTGTAGCTATGAGAGAAGATGGTGTATATTTAATCATGCCAAATGAAACAATAAATGCTATAAAATCCTTAGATAGTGATGAGTATAGAAAAAAACTCGCTAAAAATACAGAAATAGTAAAGCTATTCTGCGGAATGACCTATAACTATGGCGTAGTGCTTATAAATGATTTTATAAGAATGATTAATAATTATGTTGACTATTCTTTAGATGAAACTGATTTTCACGGAATAATTGTAAGTGGTTCATACTATTATGGTGGGTATATATTACAAGGGATTATAGGAAGTAGTATACTGGTGCCACTAGAAGATGTTGTCCATATTATTAATAGAAGAGATAAGATTTCAAGTGATAGTGATTTTTGTATTATAAAAAAGGATGAACTACTTGAATCTGCCAATGAAGAATATCTAATTGAAAATAAAATAAGCATGAGATTAAAAAGGTATTTAAAGAATGATTGGGAAATAGAAGATTCACAGATTGAAATGATTATAGTTAATTTATATTCTGATATTCAAGAAAATGAAAAAGAAGAGGTAATAGAAAATATCATAGATGCACTTAGAGAAGCAAGTGGAAATGACCTTCAAAAATTATTAGTAGAAATAAATAGTTTTATAAATAACACTAGACTTTGGAAATTAAAAGGATATACTTTAAACGAATTAAATTCAGAATATAATAATACGTCTACTCCAAAGATAGGAAGAAATGACGCCTGTACATGTGGAAGTGGTAAAAAATATAAAAAGTGTTGTGGATCTAAGGTTATTCAGTTATTTTAGCAAACTGAAATTCCCCATTACTAATATTGCCTCCCCGTGATTCTAATAAATTAGATGCAGGGGAGGCTTTTCTCAATCTAGGTCTTATATTTTACCCGAATTCATGTCCTGGTATCCCATTATTAACATAAGTCTTGCCTTCTAATGGTTTGAATCCGGATATCTCCATGTCTGTTACAGCAGGATGTGCACCATGATAATTGGGAAATGTAAAGTTAAGAGTATAACTATTTCCATAAAAACTAGCTTTCATTCCATCTCCTGTAAAAACTGCTGTATTTGTAAGGAAAATAGCCTTTTTATTTTCTTTTTTTCCATTCACCACATTTACTTCATAAACAGTGAAATCAAAAGAAGTATTAGTTACATTAGAAATTACAACTTCACAATAATTTGTTAACATATGCTCTCCGAAACGTTTATTGTCAAAATAAGTGCCATCATACAATTTAACTTTACTAGTTACTTTAGTTATTTTTTGAGAGACATTATTTTTATCTTTTGCTACTTGTTCATTTGGACTTATTTTAGTAGACTGTATAGAATTTGCATTATTTAAATCTGTTTGTTTTTTTTCATCAACACTATTTTGCTCATTAGTAGCTTTTATAAATTTATTTGATTTTTTATCACTATTACAACCAACTAAAGTGAAAATCAAACTTAAACATAATATCAAAATTAAATTCTTTTTCATAATTTAAATCCCTTTCCCTTTAATTTAAAAATTAATAATTGTAGTAATATTATAACATAATTATACTTTTTATATATAGATTACCTGTAAAAATTTAAATTATTACTAATATTGAAACCCCCTTGCTTCTCATAAATTAGAGACAAGGGGGCTTCCTACAATCTATATCTTATTTTTAATTTAGCTTAACACATTAATTTGTTGTGTTTTAAAGTCTTTAGGGGATTTTGATAAGTATATAATGAGTTATCAGCAAGCGGGGGGGTATTTAGTCATTTATTATACGGATTTTTACAGTTCTTCGGCCCCAATTACGTGCTTCAGCTTCTGTATTAAAGAATACATCGATAATATTACCTTTAATAGCGGAACCAGTATCTGCTGCAATAGCATATCCATAGCCTTCTACATAAAGTTTAGAGCCCATTGGTATAACCCTAGGGTCCACAGCTATAGTGCTGTATCCATTTGGATCTCTGTTTGTTTTAGAACCTGATGATGTAAAACCATCCGATGAATATGCGGTTGATTGTATACTGAAGTAGTTAGTTGAGTTTGATACATCAGTAGGGATAGCATCAGATTTAGACGTTGAACTTTTACTAGAATCTGAGCCTCTAGACAAAGTAATGGTCCTGCTTGCTGCTAGTTTTTTTAGCTTTTCTGCAGCGGCTAATTCTTTTGCCTTTTTGGCGGCAATTAAATTAGTTTCTTTTTTAGTTGCGTTATTAAAAAGCACCTTGTGTTCTTTTATGTCTTTACTTAATTTTGTTAGAATAATTTCATTATTTGATTTTAGCGCTGATAATTTATTATTCTCATTATTTAAAGTGTCTTTATGTTTTATTATAGAATTTCTTTGTTTTTCTATTTTAGCAATGAGATTTTTATCATACTCTGTTATCTTTTTAAATGTATTTACTCTCGATATAAGATCACTAAAACTAGTTGAATCTAGAAGTACCTCAAGATAACTATCTACACCATTCATATACATAGCTCTTGCTCTTTTTTCAAACAAGTCTTCTTGATCGATAGCATTCTTTTCTACAATTTCTAAATTAGTTTGTGTTTTTCTTATATCTTGAGTGATGTCATTCATTTTAGCTTTGTTAATGTCAATTTTATTTAATACCGCATCAATTTCATTGTTTAAATTCTTTACTTTTATCTGTAAAGCTTTTTTGCTGCTTTGAGCTTGTTCTAATTCAGATGTTTCATTAGTGATTGGTGCAGCAAAAATATTGACATTGATAGTTAGTGTTAGAATCATAACAGCAGATATTATTTTTTTATTCATTTATGAACCTCCTTAAAAGGGCTATCAATAATAATTGATTTTTCTATTTTTAATTTTAGGCTATGCTAGACAATAATGAGGATGATATATATAATTGGCTTGTCCATTTAAGACAAATCAATAAACTTCCCACTAATTTTTATAAAATACAATATCTATTAATTGTTAAAATATCGTAAATTTATGATTGTCTTTAAATGACTAGGCTACGAAGGCTTATTATAACACAATCTATGGAAAATGTGTACTATATCACTATTTATCTCCTAAGGGGTCGCCGTCAGCCACCTAAAAAGGGGGGATGCTTAGCGTTCTTGAGAGATGGGTTTGTAATGGATTTGACACTTAAAGAAAAATTTTTCTGTCTTTTTTTAATGACTAATTCAAAAACTAGCCAGTGTGGGATAAATATCATTAATTAAGTTTTGAATTTAATGGTATAATTAGGTAAAGACAATGAGGTATTAAAGTATTGCATCACATTTATAATTTATTGTGCAATTAAGAAAGGTTATTGTATAAAGACAGGAATTTTACTCTAATAAGTGACGAGGTGAATTATTTGAATAAAACTTTAATAATAATTGCTGGTATGCCTGCAACAGGGAAAACCACATTTGCAAACTATTTATCAGATAAAATGCAAGTACCTTTAGTTTGCAAAGATAAGCTTAAAGAAATAATATGGGATAAAGTTCATTATGATACAAATATCCGAACAGAATGTCAAAAATACGGTGGATTAGCCTACGATCTATCTTTCCACTTTTGTGAAATGCTTATGAAAACCAATCAGACATTTATTCTTGAAAGTAATTTTACAAATCCATGTCCTGATATATTAAATTCAAAAGTCAGCAAATATAAATACAGAGTAATTACGGTGTTATTTGACGGAGATGTTGCGGTTATACACAGGCGATTTTTGGCAAGAGATACCACTGAGGAAAGACATCAGGGGCTTGTTTCAATTAATTACTTTAGTGATTTTGAGTTTTTTAAGAAAGTCACTAAATCCTGCAGAGATTTTGACTATGGGGATATACGAATTATTGTAGATTCAACGGATTTTTCAAAGGTTTCATATGATGATATTATAGCAAAAATATTATAGGTACAAGTTATAAAGGTAATAAATACGTTATAATCATCATATCATGAGTCACCACTGTAGAATATTAGGTATTTATTAATCATTTGTTATCTTTATTTTTTAAGTTAAAATCTAAAATATTTGATAACTTGCTTATATCGCCATTAAACACCAAACTTAATAATTTGTTTTCATTTTCAAAAATTAGATAACAAGGTGGTTCATTTTCAGGAATTAAGATATATACTTCACTTACAAGTGCATTAAATGACTTACAGTTCACTTTAACAATTGGGTCTAAAGGAATCTTTACCACATATCCATCGTCAGTAGCGGGGTCATTTTTATATAATCCTTCTAAATTGGTGATCCAACTTGTAATCATATCTTGAATTTGCGGATTTGATTGGACTACTTTCACAACTTTATCTTGTTTCGGGTCAAAAATTTCAACGTATTTAAAACCCTCAGCATTTACACAGGTTGAATGTAAGAGCATAACGAAAAGAGATAAGAAAATTAATAACTTTTTAATCATATTAATCACCTCTTTGTTAAGATTCCCATTATCGGCTGAATTATTATGGATTAATGTTTAATACGTAGAGTTTAGCCTAACCGTCTCATACATAAACAACAATTTTGATACAATAGAAAACCCTTGAGTTCAGGGGTTTTTGTTGTTTTTGGATTGAAATGTAGTGTGGAAATTGAGCTTAAAGTAAATGACAAGGTGTAACTTATTATTTGATGTGAGAATATAATGTGTTAACGGAAGATAAAAAATCAGTTAAAGGAGGAAATTATGAAACACTTAGATGGTAAACTTATTAAATTTATAGAAGAAAATGCTAATAGAGGTAACTATGTTCAAAAAAATATTCAAATTTCAGAAGAGACAGATATTAAATATTTTGCATTTAAACCGAGTGACGATAAGGAAAGTAGTTATATAATATTTGCCGCAAAAGATATAGAAATGCCTAAAGATATAATGATACCTAGTCACAATGCTAATAAACCAGTAATTTCCATAGGTAGAAATGCATTTTGTAATAGTTATGATAGGGTGATAAAGAATACCAATATAGAAAATGTAACTATACCGGAAAATGTAACAAATATCTCAGATGAAGCTTTTAGCAATTGCATAAAGCTTAGAAAGGTTACTATTTATGGAAATAGGGTGCCTACAATAGGTAAAAAGGTATTTATGAATACCTCTGAAGATTTGATTATATATGTTCCTAGAAAAATGGTTGATGAGTATAAAAATAATCCAAACTGGAGTGTGTATAAAGAAAAAATTTCACCAACAGATATTCCTTCGCCAGAAGAAATACCCAGCCAAGATGGTATTGTTAATACTGTAGTTACAGTTATAGCAGAGAGTAAAGAAGTCTCAGTAGCTTACAATTTTTATTTTTTAAATATTAATGATTCTAATGTTAATGATTCTGATGATATAAAAGTGTAATTGTATTTTAAAAATGAGATTATTTAATAAGCACTTTCATTTTTTTTATATGTTTAATTAATATAGTGCAAATGCAATATATTAGAATGAATAAAATAGACAAAGGAGTAGTATATAATGGCTAAAAAAGAAATTCAAACAAATGTTATTATTGCAGAAAAGGAAGAACTTTTTTTTAAAGAAGTAGTATTTGATTTTGATTCTTTACCACCACAAACAGGACTTATGGGACAAAGTCCTAATTTAGCTTCAAGATTATTTATAATACAAAATATAGATGAAAGTATTGAGGTAAAGGCTTATCCTACAAGAGATAGGGCTATTATGTTCAATGCATGGATAATAAAAAATATATCTTATAAAATAGCAGCACAAGGGACTAAAGATCCTAATCCATTTCCATTTCCAATCCCAACTCCTTCTGTTGAGACGGTAGGAATGGGAATGAAAGATACAGCTGGATATCCAACAGTCTACGGACCTATATATCATATGACAAAAGTAATTGATTTTGGTGGATTTATAAAATTGGATTTACCATCAGAAGAAAAATTAAATGATACAGATATTGTAGAGGTGTTAAGTGCTGAAATTGTTGGCACTCATGATGAATTATTAAATCCTGAACCAATATACGAGCCATATTCATCAAAGATAATGGTGCCATTACCACCAGATCCAAATGACCCCCCAGGTACACCTCCAAAATTTATAGAAAGTGTGTTAACTAAATATAAACAATTTGATCCACAACTAACTCAATATGCAAGATTAAGAGAAAAGATGTGTATAAAAATTAGGGTTAGGGTTGTAAGGGGAGAAAATGTTAATATAGATTGTCAAAATTAGGTTGATAAAACAAGAGGCTTAAACTATTAGAGAACTTTTTTAAAAATCATTAGGAGGTTATTAGAAATGGTTCTCTTTTAGTTTTGAGATACTTGAATTCTACTAACTTTTGTCATAAACATAAGGCAAATTGGAGAAGATGAGTAAGGCTGTAAATTGTTTGCTATTTAAGAATAAGATATAGGTATATGAAACCTAAATATTTTTAACATATCTTCTCATTTATATGTTATTTTAATAATATAGACTTAAATTACTATGAGTATTCTTTATAATAATGCACAAAATAATAGCACAAATGAAAATCATTATTATATAAAGAGGAGGTAATTTATATGTCATACAGAACATTAGTACCACAAGCTAGAGAAGGACTAAACAAGTTTAAAATGGAAGCAGCTAGTCAAGTTGGAGTTACTTTAAAAGATGGATACAATGGAGAATTAACTTCTAGGCAAGCAGGTTCAATTGGCGGACAAATGGTTAAAAAAATGGTAGAAACTTACGAAAACAATTTATAATAAAAAGGGAGCAATTAGCTCCCTTTTTATTATAAATTGGTTTACACATATATCTGATACTGATGTTCCATGTCCATTTTTCTAAATAATAAAGTTCGTTTTTTTATTCCACTATGGTTTTGTGTCATTAAAAAAATATCCTCATTACTAATTATCCTCCCCCTAAATTTATATAGCAAGTTCCCTAGTTTTACAAATACGCCCCAGGCCTTTGTGCTGCCAGATTGCAGTAAATTACTAACAGTCCTTTTAATTTTTCAATAAACTTTCAATTTTATTATCATCAATATAATTATCTTTTATTAGATAAGCTCTCTCAATTGTCTGAGACTTCTCAGTATCATCTGTTCCTACTATCCTTATTGTAAATACAAATTTATTAGGATAATTTAAGTATATAAATCGGTTTTTATAGTAAAAAATAATTGAAGAAACTTTTTTGGAAGTATCATGATCTAAAAATTTAATAGGATGTATTTCTTTTATACTAAATTCGTTTAAATAATCTAGTATTTTTTTGCCTTTTTCTTTTGATTCTTGAGTATCATCATACCATTGCTGTGAAACTGAATTAGACCAAAAAACAGAAAGCTGTTCTAGATTTATATCTTTATAATAGTTGCTATCTTTAGTAGAATAAAGGTTTGTTGTTAAAGATTTTGGTATATAAATAGTGTATTTATTTTTAAAAATATAACTATAACTTGCATACCATACAATGATAATCATTACTATAAATAAAATAATTGAAGAAAAAATAATCTTTTTCTTTCTAGTCACTATAATCCCTCCCAGGTATATTTTAATTAGAATATATTATAAATATATTTTAGGTTAAGTTTATTCATATTGTAACATTTGTGTAAAATTAATACAACAAGTCAAGTGATTTGATTATCTTATAACATGAAATATACTTTCATTAGTGGAATATTAATATTTATCTATGTCCTAAAAAAAATTTTAACTGTCCCATTTACACTGACATACTGTTGTCAGCTAATATGCTTTATAATTATCATATCAAATTAAAATAACAGGAAATTTGGGGGAATAATTATGAAATTTAATAACTTTGCTGAATTTGACAGGTATGGTGACAGTCTTGCTGCTGAAGGAAAGAATGATGAGGTTCTTGATTTGTTTTTAAGAGCATCCGAAGTGCTTCCCAGGGAGGAATATGAAAGACAATATTTTGTAATTGCAAGCTACACAGGATTCCTTTATCTTAAAAGTGGTAGAGAAGAGGACTTATACAATGTAGTTAAAAATCTTATTGATAACGGATATGCCTGTGGTAATTGGATAATAAGGGAGCTTTCGAAGAAAGAGGATGAAAGATACGTGGAACTTTTGGAGAAAAATAAGCTTCTATTTATAGAAGCTCAGAGAAATGCAGAGATGAAGTACTCTGTATATCTTCCAAAAGGATATACACCCGATAAAAAGTATCCAGTTTTTTTCGCTCTTCATGGAGATGGAGCGGATGGGGATATATACAATTTGTCTGCTTACTGGACTCCGGAGGCTTTCGTTAAAAATAACTTTATTCTTGTATATGTTCAATCTTCACAGGTTTACTGTCACGGCGGATACCAGTGGAATAATGATATAAATATTGCGAGAAAAGATATTAGAAATTGTCTTAGTAAGGTTTCAGAGAAATACTCTATTGATAAAAATTGCTTAATTGTTGGAGGATTTTCAGGAGGTGCAATGGCATCAGTGGATTTTTCAATGGATGATGTTATACCAGTAAAAGGATTTGTTTCCCTTTGTCCTGGCGATGTGAGCAATTATTTTTCTGTGGAAAAGGCAGAAGCTGCTTCAAACAGAGGTATAAGGGTAGTTATTCTGGAAGGTGAGCTTGAACTTGAACCAAGTGTACAGGACATGCTTAAGGTATTTGATGAAAAGGGAATTAAATATAAATATGAAATAAATAAAGGGGTAGGACATATTTGTCCTGAAAATTTGACGGAAAAACTTGAAAATGCAATAAAATTTATACTTGATAAATAGGTTGTCCCAAAGATCCGCCAGTAATAATTGCAAACTTTCTTAGTTAAACATATCTTTGAAGTTATAGTTCCTTATTCCTTATTCATCAATTGTGTGGTTAAAGTTAAAAATAAATCTAAAGTCTTTAACAGCGTCTGTTTGTGATGTATAATTAGGATATTATACTCTCAGGAGTACTTGTTTTTATAAAAACATAGGATGTTGTGGGAAAGGGGATAGTTTTAATGAGTGAAACCATGAAAGGTAATATAGAGAATTTATCTATAGCAGGGTATGAGTGTACATTATATTTACCACCGGAATACTACATAAATGATGAGAGTTATCCTGTTGTATATATAAATGGTGATGACAATATACAGGAGATAATGAAGGATTTGGAATCCCATTTTGGAGTGGACTGCAGTGCATTTATTGCTATAAGTGTTATGGTGGAAGATTGGAATGAGAGTTTTACGCCCTGGACTGCTCCTCCTTTAACAAAAAAGAGTGAGTCTTTTAAAGGGGATGCAGCAAGCTATCTTAATTTTCTTGCAGATACAATCAAACCTTTTATAGATGAGCATTATAAAACAAGACCGGAGCCTTCAAATACTGCACTTATAGGGTATTCTTTAGGGGGACTTACTGCATTGTATGCCCTTTATACAATTAATGCCTTTGGTAAGATAGGCAGTATGTCTGGTTCTTTGTGGTATGATGGATGGATAGAATTTATGGATTCTCACATGCCAGCGAATGCAAATAGTCGTGTGTATATGTCTCTTGGAAGAGGTGAGGAACGTAGCAGAAATCAGCGCATGGCTAAAGTAGGTAATTGTACACGTAAAGCTGCTCTCATACTAGAGAAGCAGCTTGAGTTCAAAGAAAATCTTATATTGGAATGGAATGATGGTGGACATTTTTCGGAAGTACCCAATAGGTTTAAGAGAGCATTGCTGTGGCTCATGCCATAGGAGAGGTTACATCTACAAACTTATGATACAATCTTTAGGTGCTTTATCATCCCTCAGACCTTTAAATACAGGTTGCCTTAAGGAACCATTTGCTGTTTTCATCATATATTTAACGGTGCATACAAGGTTAGGTTCTATCCATACTGCATTATCATTTCCAGAAGGCAAATCATTAAAAGGTTGTGTGCTTATTTCAGGTGTGGATTTTATTAACTGAAAATCTGCTGTGGATATTCCTAGAGTAACATGACCTTTGTACACCAAAGCTTTACTTGAATATTGACCTAAAACAATGCTGATGACATTGTTATCCTTAAAAATATAACCACACACTACAAAATCATCATCCAGAAGATTCTTAATTTTAATCCAGTCCTTGGTACGTTTATCAAAGTAATACTTACTGTCCTTTTTCTTAGCAACTATGCCTTCTAATTGATTTTGTTTAGCAAGCTTATAAAACTCAACCCCATGTTCCTCAATATATCTAGAAATAGCAAGCCGCTGGTTTTCTTTAATGGTTTTTTCAAGCAGCTTTTTACGTTGCATAAGCGTCAAATCTTTGACCTCGTGATCATCATAGTAAAGAATATCAAATGCGGTAAAGCTAGCCGGTAATTTAGAGGATGAAAGTTGTATTTTAAAAGTATTTGTCATAAGCGACCGCCGCTGTACCTCAAAAAAGTCAGGTTTACCATCCTTAATAACAATCAATTCACCATCTAAAATGCAACGACATTTGACCTGTTTATGTATATCTGACAGCTCTGGAACTTTTACTTGCATCTTAATATTCCGTTTGTTACGCAAATCAGTGAAGTCCTTATCTAGATATGCAAGGCAACGTAAGCCATCCAGCTTTAACTCGTAGATATAATCTTGGCTGTCAAACGCCTCTTGCATCTCACCAATTAGCATAGGTTTAATGTTCTTACTCTCAAAAATATCCATTATGCGCCTTTTGGAGTTCTTTTACGTTTAGGCTTAGGTGTTGGAATTTCTTTAACTTTATTTTGCTCAATACTAGCCTTTAATGCATCCATAAGATTAATGATATTACTTGGAGCTTCAGACTTAGCGGCAACAATATCTTTACCAGCTATTTTCGTTTCTAGTAGTTCACGTAATTTTACTTGGTATTCATCCTTATATTCAGCTGGATTAAAAGGAGTAATCATAGAATTAATTAATGCATTTGCCATGGTAAGTTCAGCCTCGGTTAGATCTGGTTTATTGTAGGATTTAGCAAGGTCTTTAATTTCATTTTCATAGTACATTGTTGATATCAATATTCCATCCTCCCGTGGAATTATAGCAAGTAGGGTTTCTTTTGTACCCATTACAGTTTTTCCAATTGCAATCTTTTGTTCGGACATAAGCGCTGCGCGCAGAAGCTCAAAGGCTTTATCTCCACCGGCTTCAGGGGTAGCTTGATATGTTTTATCATAATAAATTGGAGATATTTGATTGAGTTGTGCAAAGTGCATTATTTGTATAGATTTCTCTTTTTCAGTTTTGATTTTTTCTAAATCGTCGTCTGTTACAACTACATAATGATCTTTATCATATTCATACCCTTTAATAAGCTCCTTGGATGTGATTTCTTCGCCACAATGACTGCAAGTCTTTTTGTATTTTATTCTAGAATTATCATCTTTATGGAGCTGGTTAAAATGAATGTCGTTGTCTTGCGTTGCAGTATACATGGATATTGGTATAGCAACAAGTCCGAAAGAAATAACTGTTTTATGGGCTATAGCCATTTTTAACACCTCACTTTTTAAATAGTATTACCATAATGAGTTCTCTTTATTATATTTGTGAGGAGCTAAAGATTGAAATAATACCATAAGATGTTTAAAAACTGTACTTTATTTGTAACCCATTTTGCTTTGTGCACCCCTATAATTTAGATTATAAATAAAAAAAATCTATATGATATTATGTTATAAGGGGGAATTAGATTGAAGAATATTAAGGGTTTAACACAATTTAAGCAAGGTTCATTAAAGACAAAGGTATTTATAGCTACTACTATTATGGGTATTGCATTGGTATCTGTAGGAGGTATTAGCAATGTAAATTATAAGAGTAGTACAAGTAGTGCGAATCAATATATACAAATATTGGGTAGTACATACGAAACACAGTATGGGGTAACAACAGCCAGTATTTTGAGTGTAAGAAGTGGAGCAGGAACAAACTATTCTATATTAGGAAATATAAAAAGTGGTACCAAAATTACTATAACCGCAAAAACAAATAATTTTTATAAAATAGCTTACGGTAGTAAAACGGGGTACATAAGTACTCAGTATGTAAAAATAACAGCTAAGCCAGTTGTTGTAGTTAAACCGCCAGTGGTAGTTCCCTACGAGACAAAATATGGGGTAACAACAGCAAGTGTTTTGAGTGTAAGAAGTGGAGCAGGAACAAACTATTCTATATTGGGAAGTATAAAAAGGGGGACTGAAATTAGTATAACTGGAAAGATAAATAATTTTTACAAGATAACTTACAATGCTAAAACAGGCTATATAAGTGCACAGTATGTAAAAATAAAATGCTAAAAAAAGCAAATATACTGGGGATTATCAGTTGAATCTTCTTGGTTATCTAAATATATTAATAATGTTGAAAAAGATACTGTCGCATTTTCTTCATAAAATATGAATTAGGGAAACCAAAATGGTTTCCTTTTAATAATGTCATTTTTTAGCATTGCTTACTTCTCCTTATTGACTATTGTTGAACTTTGGGTAGCTTTACGGTAAAGGTTGTACCTTGACTGATTTTACTTTCCACTGCGATTTCTCCCCTGTTAAGCTCTACAATTCGTTTAACGATTGAAAGGCCAAGCCCACTACCTGGTGATGTGTATGATTTATCGCCTTGATAAAATTTATCGAAAATATGCTTCAACGTATTATCATCCATGGAATTACCATCATTGCTTATTTTAAACTGAATATCATCAAGGGTTTCATGGCACGCCATTGTAATATTGCCGTTATCCTTGGAGTTCTTAATTGCATTTTCAATGAGATTTATCCAAAGATGAGAGAGCATCTCTGTATTACCATAAATTTTAGTAGGAGCCAAATTAAGGTTGATTGTTATATTCTTTGTGCTCCATTGGGTTTCAAGAAGTATGATGCAATTTCGAATTTGTTCATCCAGTTCATATTCTGTTTGAGTGGTAATAATTCGTTGGTTTTCAAATTTGGTAAGGATCAGAATATTTGCCGACATATTAGTTAGCCTTTGGGATTCGCTGATAATAATATCAGTGTATTCTTTTCGTTTGACTGTTGAAAGATTATCATTTTGAAGTTGCTTTGCGAATCCTCGAATTGAAACAATTGGGGTCTTGAATTCGTGAGAAAAATTATTAATAAAGTCATTGCGAAATAGTTCTATACTGCTTAGTTCTTCTGTCATATGATTAAAATTTCTAAGTAAATCCGCTATTTCGGATTGAGTGTTGATTTCTTCTACACGAACGCTAAAATCTCCTGTAGATACCACTTTGGTTGCCTTAATCAGTTGATTAAGTGGTTTCAATACTTTTTTACTTACTACAGCAGAAATTGAAGTTCCTATAACTATGCTAACAAACAATGCAATTAACTGAGAAATAATTGGTGCAAGTGCAGGAAAGGAGAAAATGCCAGTTGCATACAAAAATAAAAAGCATACCCATGTCAATAATCCTGCAGATATCATAATACAAAATACAAGAAACACCATTGTAATTTTTAGAGATTTTATTCTGTTCATGATTTTATAACCGCCTTGTACCCAAGTCCGCGAACTGTAACAATTTCAAAATCGGAATTACCTTTAAAGCGGTCACGCAAACGATTTATGTGAACATCTACCGTGCGTTCATCCGTGTCGGAGTTCATATCCCATATTTCATCCATCAAACAACGCCGGGTAAAAATTTTATTTTGATAGGCCAACAATTTGTATAACAGCATGAATTCTTTATTGGGTAATTCCGTAGCATTGCCATTTTGAGAAACAGTAAGTGCATCATAATTCAAAATAGTTTTTTCAACTGTCAATTGATGCTCATTAACGATTTTAGAGCGACGAAGAAGCGCTGTAATTCGCAGAATCATTTCCTCCTCGTCAATGGGCTTAACCATATAATCATCTGTTCCTACAATAAAACCTTCCTTTTTATCAGCAGGTGTTTCTTTTGCTGTTACCATTAATATTGGTAGATTATTGTTACAGCTACGCAAGGTTTCTGTTAATTCATATCCATTCATGCGTGGCATCATAATGTCGAGAATAATCAAATCCACATGATGATTATCCATTTTATCAAGTGCGTCTATGCCGTCACTAGCAAGAATAACTTCATAACCGTTTTGAAGCAACACCTCTTCCATTAGTTTTCTTGTGTTTTTGTCATCTTCTACAACCATGATGTGAAACATTTGAAAGCCCCCTCTTATCCTTATATTATGATAGTTTATCAATTTATTGTAAATAGATTTTTTAAAGTTTAGTTTCAGTTTACATTCGGTTAATATTAGTAAGATATAATATAAACATAATATAGAAGAAAGGAGTCTCAGTCAAATGCTGATTCTTAAAAATATTGTAAAAGAATACACAGCAGGAGTTGCGACAATAAAAGTCTTAAAAGATATTAATATTGATTTCAGAGATAATGAATTGGTATCTATCCTGGGGCCACTAGATTGTGGTAAAGTAACCATGTTGAACATTATTGGAGGACTTGACAGATATACAAGTGGTAATTTATCTATAAATGGAAAATCAACAAATGAATTTTCAGATAGAGATTGGGACGCCTATCGCAATAATTCTGTTGGTCTTGTGCTTCCAAGCTATAACTTGATTCCACATGAGACTGTACTTGCAAATGTTGAACTTTCTATGAAACTTTCTGGCGTATCAAAATTTGAGCGCCCTGCGCGAGCAATTGCAGTTATTCAAAAAGTTGGCCTTTGTGATGAGCTAAATAAAAAGCCAAATCAAATGTCTCGAGGTGAGATGCAGCGTGCCAGCATTGCAAGAGCATTGGTAAACAATCCGGATATTTTGCTTGTAGATGAACCAACAGGTGCACTTGATTCAGAAACAAGTGTAAAAATTATGGAACTTTTAAAAGAAATTTCTAAGGAAAAATTGGTTATCCTGGTTACAAATAATTTGGAGCTTGCAGAAAAGTATTCTACAAGAATTATAAAACTATTCCATGGTAATGTAATTGATGATTCTAATCCCTATCATGTGGTTGTAGAAAAGCCCTCCAAACAGAAAAATGGGAAAAAGGAAAAAGGTGAAAAATCTTCTATGAGTTTATTAACCGCTTTGTCCCTCAGTGTTAACAGTTTGATGACAAAAAAAGAAAAAACCTTCATCACTTCATTTATTGGAAGTATTGGTATCCTGGGAATTGCAATTATACTGGTACTTTCAAGTGGTGCTGAGCCATACATTATAAAAATCAGGTGTAAACTGATTGCATTTGCATTAATTTCACTTGTGGTATCCCTCATTATGATTAGTGCAAGCACATATATTTCTGTTTTTGAGAGAACTAAGGAAATAGGTATACTACGTAGTATTGGTGCATCCAAGAAAGATATTTTTCTTGTTTTTATTGCCCAAACACTTATTGTTGGGCTTGCTTCAGACGTAATAGGCATTACCTTGCTTTTATCAATTTCCATGAATGGGAGTATAAAAAAAATTATAGGTGCTTGTGGTATTTTCAAACAGCCAGTGCTGGGAAGTATGGTGCTTGTTATTAGCAGTATGGTAGTTTACTTTGTGGCGGGACTTATTCCTTCCATAATTGCAGGGAAGAAGGCTGATTTTGTTGCATTGAAAAATAGATAATAAATATAAAAATTACCAACAAACTAGATAATCCGAAATGGAACATTTTTCAATATAAAGGAGATAATATTATGTCTAAAGTAATAGGTATTGATTTAGGTACAACAAATTCTTGTGTGTCTGTAATGGAAGGCGGTGAGGCTGTCATAATTCATAATGCAGAGGGTGGCCGTACAACTCCGTCCATAGTTGCCTTTTCTAAAACAGGTGAACGTTTGATAGGTGAGCCTGCAAAGCATCAGATAGTTACTAACCACGCGCGCACAATAAGCTCCATCAAGCGTGAAATGGGCAGCGACTACAGAGTGAATATTGATGGTAAGAAATATTCACCACAAGAACTTTCTGCAATGATTTTACAAAAACTGAAAACTGATGCAGAAAGTTATCTGGGCGAAATTGTAAATGATGCTGTGATTACCGTACCGGCATACTTCACAGATGCACAAAGACAGGCAACCAAAGATGCAGGTGAAATTGCTGGCTTAAATGTACAACGAATTATTAATGAGCCAACCGCGGCTGCAGTTGCTTATGGTGTAGATAAAGAAACACCACAGAAAGTGATTGTGTATGATTTAGGAGGAGGAACATTTGATGTGTCCATTCTTGACATCGACAATGGAGTTATTGAAGTGCTTGCTACTGCAGGAAATAATCGTCTAGGCGGTGATGATTTTGATAGTTGTGTGGTTGATTATCTTGTGGGCGAATTCAAGAAGGAAAATCATTTTGATCTTACCAAAGATTCCACTGCAATGCAGCGTGTAAAAGAAGCTGCAGAAATAGCAAAAGTTGAATTAAGTGGTGGGATATCAACTGTGGTTAATCTTCCCTTCATTACTTCAATTAAGTCGAGTCCAGTACATATGAATATTACATTGTCAAGGGCAAAATTTGATGAACTTACAGCACATCTGGTGGATGCCACAATGGAGCCTATGCACCAGGCAATGCGTGATTCTGGTCTCAATATCTCAGATATCAGCAAGATTTTACTTGTGGGAGGATCCAGTCGTATTCCTGCGGTACAGGAGGCTGTGAAAAAGTTCATAGGAAAAGACCCCTTTAAAGGTATTAATCCCGATGAATGTGTTGCAATGGGTGCTGCACTTCAGGCTGGGGTACTTGTAGGTGTTGTGAAAGGCTTGTTGCTTTTGGATGTAACACCGCTTTCACTAGGCATCGAAACTATGGGAGGCGTTTTTTCGAAAATTATTGAACGTAACACAACGCTTCCAATAAAAAAGAGCCAAATTTTCACCACAGCCCGCAGTTTTCAAACATCCGTGGAAATTCATGTTTTGCAGGGCGAACGCGAAATGGCGTCTCACAATAAAACATTAGCTAAATTTAAACTAAGCGGTATTCGACGTGCACCAAGAGGCGTTCCACAGATTGAGGTAACATTCAATATTGATTCAAATGGCATTGTCAATGTATCTGCAAAGGACCTGGGAACTGGCAAAGAACAAAATATTAATATTACTGCTTCCTCAAACTTAAGTCCATCGGAAATTGATCAAGCTATTCGTGATGCAAAGCAGTTCGCTGCCGAGGATGCAAAAAATAAAGAAGAGGCCACCATAAAGGATCAGGGGGAACAGTTGATTTATCAGGCCTCGAAAGTTATGAAAAAGCTCCATAAAAATGACAGTGCAGTACTGAAAGAAGCTGTTAAATGCACCCAAAAATCATTAAAGAGCAAAGATAACGCCCAAATGGTCAAGGCTTGCAATGAGTTATCTAAAGTGTTAGAAACCATGCAGCAGAAAGTTCCACATGAGGATAGTTCAGATACTACAATTAATAATGACGAGAATGAAAAGTAACAGTTGCAGGTGAAGAATATAAATAAGGCAGGTGAATAGTATATTTGGCTATGTAGTGGTGAATACAGATAAGTTAACCCTGGAGGAAAAACAACAATATAGATCATGTTATTGCGGTTTATGTAAGACATTAGGAAAGCGACACGGAATAATAAGCCGTTTCACACTTACTTATGATATGACTTTTCTTGTTTTATTTCTTTCTGCACTTTATAAAATTGAGGTGGCAATACAAACTGAGCGATGCATCATTCACCCTTTGAAGCCACATGAATATTGGCAGAATGAAATCACAAATTATGCCGCTGACATGAATGTTATACTGGCCTATTACAATTTTCTTGACGATTGGACAGATGATAAAAATATACTATCACTCAGCGCGTCAAAACTGTTTGAAGGGGAATATAAGCGCATTGCAGCACAATATCCAAATCAGTGTACTGCAATTAGCAAGTGTCTTACTGAACTTTATGAAATCGAAAAATCAGGAGAATTGAATCCAGATATTCCTGCAAATTGCTTTGGGAAACTAATGGGCGAAATTTTCGTTTTAAGGGAAGATGAATATGCGGAAAAGTTACGAGCATTTGGAACATCGCTAGGCAAGTTCATTTATATAATGGATGCTTGCATGGATTTAAAGTCTGATATAAAAAATGAGCGATATAATCCGCTACTTATGTCATCATCTGAAAATTTCCATGATATTTTAAATCTGCTTATGGCTGACTGCAGCGAAAATTATAAACAACTGCCAATTAATAAGGACAAAGAACTGATTGAAAATATACTTTATTCAGGAGTTTGGACAAAGTATGAAGCAGAAAAAAAGAAGCAAAAGGAGGGGCACAAATAATGATATCCGATCCTTACGAAGCACTTGGTGTTTCTTCTACAGATTCCATAGAAGAAATTACTAAAGCTTATCGAAAACTAGCGAAAAAATACCATCCAGACTTGAATCAAGGTGACGCTTCCTCCACAAAAAAAATGAGCGAAATTAACGCTGCTTACCAGCAGATAAAAAGCGGTAAAACTACTTCTAGTAGCAGTGGCGGAAGTTACAGTGACCAAAGTTCCTATGGCAAAACGAACAATTCTTATAGTGAAGATGATCCCTTTGGAGGCTTTAACCCTTTTGAAGGCTTTGGTTCTTTCGGTGGCGGTCAGAGGCAAAGAGCTGAATATTCCCAGTTTGATCCGGTTAACAGCTATTTAAATGCAGGATATTATAATGAAGCACTCAATGTGCTGGAAAGTATCACAAGTAGAAGTGCAGAGTGGTACTATTACAGTGCAATTGCAAATTCTGGTGTGGGTAACAAAATCACATCACTAAATCACGCAAAAACAGCAGTGCAAATGGAACCGAATAATTTTGAATATCAAAGAATATTAAGTCAAATACAAAGTGGCAGTCGTGTGTATCAGCAGCAAAGCCAAAACTTTGGCATGCCCATAATCGGTTTAAACAAACTATGTTTAGGTTTTTGTTTTGCAAAAATGTTCTGTGGTTGCTAAGGACTACCCTATTAACGAGGAGTGATTAAAATGGGAAATTTAAAAAATAAGTTAACACAGTTTATGTATGGCAGATATGGTACAGATCAACTTTATATTGCTTTGATTGGGACATATTTTATTTTAATAGTTGCTAATGCTTTTATCAGTTCTACTATTATCGACGGTTTGATGTATGCTATGTTAATTTGGATTATTTTCAGAACATTATCCCGAAATATTTACAAAAGACGCATGGAAAATGAAAAGTTTATGAAAATTTGGAAGCCTGTTCGCGCAAAAGGTTCTTTGACTATTCGCAGAATTAAAGAAATTAAAACACATCGTTTTCGTAAATGTCCACATTGCAAGAAGGTGCTTCGTTTGCCACGAATGAAGGGAAAACATACAGTTAAATGTCCTTGTTGCAATAAAGAATTTGAACTGCGAATTCTAGGCTAAGTAATTTTATACATCCCTTGGAGAATATGAATTTTGTTTTTTTTGATAAAAGAGCATATTAACTTTCATTTTGGCAGCTAATAACTGTAGTATTGCAATATCAACAAACTCAGGAGCGGCATATTCAAAATTCTGTTCGGCTTGCTTTAATTCCTTAATAGCTTGATTAATTCCAGTATCCATAGTATATATCTCCCTATATTGATTGTTTTGGACTATTTATTTGCTGCTAAATATGTTCAATGGATTTAATTTATACTTTCAGAATTTTATGCTCTTTTAATGGTTTTTTAAGCGTTATTATACTTTCATTGTACAAACAGTTATATTTTATATAATATGTAAGAATTGTAAGCCTTAGACCAATGTATGAAGATGAAAAAAAAATTATTATGAGTATCCATATAGTTAATTTTGTCTTAATAAAAAAATTGTAAAGTTATCTTTAAAATCATTTACAAATAAGTAAATTAAAGTTACAATGTGTAGAAATTAGTTAAAATAGGAGGGGTAAATTTGAAGACGGCTATTGTTTTTCATAGCGTGTGTGGGAATACTTATTTGGTAGCAAAGGCTTTTTATGAAAGTTTTTTAAAAAACGGAAAAGAAGTAGAGATTTATCGCGTATGGGATGAGAATTTAGAAGAATTATCAAAGCAATTTCCAGTAGCAGAGGAATATTTAGAGGAGATAATGAATATACCCATTGCAAAATGGGAGAATATATTAGATAAAGAGCAAATTATTTTAGGATGTCCTACTTATTATGGGAATGTTTCTGCAGAAATGAAAGCGTATATGGATTCTGCATCAGAATTTTGGTCAGAAGGAAAACTAATAGGTAAAAGATTAACCGTATTTACATCCGCAGGTAGCCCAGAAGGCGGAGGACATTTGTGTCTACAAGCCTTGAATACTTTTGGACAGCATATGGGCATGATTTTGCAATCAATTCCACCTAACCTAGTACCTAATGAAAATATCCCTGCATATGGAATGATTCATTATTCAGGAGCGCTAGGAGATCAAAGACCCGGTGAAAAATTATTATCTGCAGTAGATAAGTATGTAGAGAAATATTTGTAAAGAAAAATGCAATTTCTTTTGCAGTTTTGGAGGGGAATGAAAATGAATATCGCAACTTCGCAGATAATGAGAAGTATTGATCACTATTGTATAGATGTTTTAGGGATTCCAGGCATTGTACTAATGGAAAATGCAGCACTAAAGGTAATGAAAAATATACCTGAAAATAATAAAAAATTCGTAGTTGTTTGCTCCAGTGGGAATAACGGTGGAGATGGTTTTACTGTCGCAAGGCATCTTTTGAATAGAGGAAATCATGTGGAGATATTTTCTCTTGGCTCAGAGGAAAATATGAGCGCAGATACCTTGATTAATCTTAATATTATAAGGAATATGGGTGCGAAAATAATAAAAGTAAATAACAATGAGGACCTAGGTATTTTAAGAGAAAGCATAATTCGTTGTGAGATTACTATTGATGCAATTTTTGGAACAGGAATTTCTAGAAAAATTGAAGGTATTTATTCTTTAGCAATTACAATTATGAATGAGAGTAGCAAGTATATTTTATCAATTGATGTCCCATCAGGATTTGAGTGCAATAGTGGAAAAGTCATGGGAAATTGTATTAAAAGTAATAAAACAGTTACCTTTGAACTTTATAAAAAGGGCTTTCTTGGATATGGCACGGAGTCTCTTACTGGAGAAATTGTTATTGAGAGTATTGGTATACCAAGAAGTGTAGTAGAGAAATTTCATGAAAATGAATATATAATGGATGTAGACTTTATTAAAAAGTTAATTGTGAAAAGAAATAAGTATTCACATAAAGGTGATTATGGAAGAACCCTTATTTTGGCAGGATCACTAGGGTTTACAGGTGCTGCGTATGTTTCAACGCAGGCTGCTGTTCGAAGTGGAGCTGGGCTTGTTACACTATGCTGCGATAGCTCAATTCAAAACATACTAAGTGGAAAATTAGTTGAAGCTATGATTGCCTCAACTGATGATGAAAAAAGATTAGATTCCTTAATAACTAAGAGTAATTGTATTGCAATTGGTCCAGGACTAGGAAATAATCAGGGGACCTTAAAGTTACTTAGAAAAATTTTATTAAATTCTAAATGTCCTGTTGTAATTGACGCAGATGCTTTAAATGTGCTTGAGGGAAACCTTGAAATGCTTAAAAATAGGAGTTGTCCTATAGTTCTTACACCTCATATGGGGGAAATGGCAAGAATATCGGGTTTTTCGATAGATGAAATAAATGAAAACAAAATAGATATAGCAAAAGATTTTGCAAAAAAATACGATGTTGTTTTGTTACTTAAAGGATTTAATACAATAATTACAGATGGTAAAACCCTGCAAATTAATCCTACTGGGAGCAGCGCAATGGCATCAGGGGGGATGGGAGATTGCTTAACGGGTATTATAGCTTCTTTTATCTCTCAAGGTTATGACATCTTCAATGCAGCATGTGCTGGGGCATATGTTCACGGTTACTGCGGGGATAAACTGTCAAAGAAAATGTTTTGTGTAAATGCAAATCATATTTTAGAGGCACTTCCTTCTACAATAAAAGAAATTCAAGATTTAGAATAAAAACTAAAAAATCTCAACTTTAAAAGTTTATTTTAAAGTTGAGATTTTTACCGTCTTATTGAATCTTCTTATTGATGTCGCCAATGACATCAAGCATAGTAACCTTTCTTAGAGCGTTTTCCATTGCTTCTTGTGCACTAAACAAAGTGACTTCAATAACAGATTGAATGTTTGCACCTATTGGACAATTTGGATTTGGATTTGGATGAATTTGAAACAAACCACCATCGTCAACTACGTCTACCGCTTTGTATACTTCTAATAAACTTATATCTTCAATATGTTTAGTGAGATAGGAACCGCCAGTTCCACGTTTCATATCAACAAGGCCTGCATTCTTAAGCATTCCAAGTATTCTTCTAATTACCACTGCGTTGGTATTCACACTTCCTGCAATCATATCTGAGGTAGGCAATGGATTTGCGTAAATGGATAGAATAGATAATATATGGACTGCTACTGGGAATCGACTACTTATTTTCATGACCAAAACCCCTTTTTATCTATTTACTGCTTATGAATCCTAATTTTCTACCACATAGACACTTATTCTTCCAATAGAATTTTATCAAGTCCCTTAAAATTGCTATAGCCTTGTGCTATGATTGTTTGTTTATTATCTTTTTCAAGAATAATCGTTGGAAAACTCTGTACTCCTAATTTTTCTCCTTTTTTAAAGCAATCAAAAGTTTCTTCTATTAATTCCTGTGAAAGAAATTTTTTCTCGAAGTCTTCTTTAGAAACACCAAAACTTTCGGCAATTTTACTATAGATAGAAATATCATTCATGTCTTCTCCGTTTACAAAGAAGGCCTCCTGTATTTTTTTTGCAAAATCAAAGGACATGTCTTTATTTAATTTTTGAAAGAGAACCACTGCTTTTGCACCTGGAAAGCTATCAAGAATTCTATCACTGCTTCCTAATACATTTTTATTGAAGCCTTCGCCAAAGTGTATACCAGTTAAGACCTCTACTCTAACATTGCTAGTTTTTATAAATTCACCTAGACGAGTGTCCATGGTTTTAACTTCATCACCTATCCACATACCTCCAGGTATGATTTCAAAGTCATATTTATCTTTGTGATTTTTGTGGATTCTAGTAATAACATCGCTAAAACCATAGCACCATCCACACATTGTATCCATAACGTAATATATTTTATTTTTCATTTTTTTTATACCTCCTAAAATATTAGTATCCAATAGTAAATCTCATTCTGAAGTCGTTAATATTGCAACACCGCAGGTGATGATTTAATCATTAAGTTATATTAATTGATGTAACTGACTTGATTACGACTACCGTTGTACTCATTATAGTTACAACGAGAAATTTTGTCAACAGTTTTTCAAAAAAAATTTAAAACACCCTAGTAGGATAATTTACAAGAAAATTAGAATATAAAGCATAAAAATCAAAAACAGCAATAGTTGTATAGGTATGTGAATATTTGCAATTAATCTTAAAATTTCTTATAATTAAACTAAACAGTAAGGTAACTGTGACTTGGGAAAAATAGTAAACGATATAAAGGTTAAAAATGGAATAAGAGTAGTGTCTGATAATGCGAATATGATTATTACTTTAGATAAAAATTCATCTTACTATGCAGATATGGTAGAGAAGTACTTAGGTATTAGAATTATGGACTACCAGGAGATGGTGCGGCTGGAGGACTTTTTGCATTTTTGAATGCAAAATTATAGCTGGCGGTAATTATGTTTATATGGGTATGTATTAATAAAAACAATTTTATAGTATAAGTCTTAAAGTGATTTGAGGTGAAGTTATGACAAATAAAGAAAAAAAACGCATAAAAAATTCAAGGACATTTTCTGATCTTTTATTGGTAATATTTTTGGGTTTTCTACTAGTTGGAAATATTCTTTGGGTTATTTTAAAATAAATTAATGAATATAAAAAAAATGGTTTATATCTATTAGGGGGGATAGTATGAAAAAAAAACATATATGGTTCATGTATTTTATAAGTATATTTATTTATGCTATGGCAACATATTCAACTATTGAATCTTTTTCCGATATACATTCATTTTTCACTAAGCTCCAATTCTATCAAAAAATGAATATGGGTTACCCAATACAGTATATTCATATATATTTAACTGTTTTTTTTATTATATTTATAACTATTCCGTTAATCCATAAATTTTTCAACTTTTCAAATAAGTATATTAGAATACTGTTTTCCATATTTGGAGCTATTATGCTTGGATATTCAGTGTTTAAATATTATCAATTTGGAGCTTTCCAAACATTATTAACTATCACTTTTGTAATACTAATTATATTTCAGTACATGTTACACCAATATTCTAAGAAATGAGGTATAGTTTTAATATAAGTGATGTTACAACGCCAATTATAGCAAAGGGTTAATCTATCTGGTGTAATTTGATGTAGCTTAGCATTATACCAAAAGCTTATGATTTGTGACATTTAAAAATATGTAACTACAATATTAAAGAATAAGCTCATTTTGAATGAGCTTATTCTAGTTTGAAAAATAAATCAGTTTTTTCACCTATTTTATTGAACCCGATTTTTTGATACATTTCTTTTGCAGTATCATCTTCATCGGTAACCAGATAAACAGTATGGCAATTTTCTTTTATTGCCACATCAATTAGGGTTTTCAGAATGGTTGTTCCGTATCCCTTGCGCTGATATATGGGAATAACTGCAAAATCTTCGATTTTCGCAATACCCTTATACATAAACAAATCGCAAGAGCCGATTATAGTTCCATTATGATAACAAACATAAGAATTGACCCCTTTGTCAGAAACATATACTTTGCCACGTCTGTAACATCTCCTTGTGCAAAAATCTTTTCCAAGCTTTGCCTCATCATGTTGCAAATCACAAAAAAAAATATCATCTACCATTTCTTGATTGTTGACCTTCTTTACTATGCAATCAGATAGAGCATTTAGTCTTGAAAAATGAGAAATATCAAAAGAATAATATCCGTTTGTTGATATTTCAGGCTTGTATTTAAGCATAGACAACAGAGAACTGTTGACAACAGAATTTAAAAGAATATTACAAAAATTATTTTTTTCGGATAACCGTAAGGAAATTTCATCTTCTATAATATGTTTCAACTCAATCTCACTCATTGTTTTTTTTATATATGTATAATTATGATAATACATATCATTCAATTGATTATCACAAAATTTAATTATATTTTCATTTTCACAAAACGCTGAAAAGCATTTTGTGTATTCAAGTTCGCATTCTATAATTTCCCCATCGATTAATATAATATATCCCCCCGTTTTTCCTTAATTATTTTGAAATATCATCTTTTTATTCAATTAATAACCGCACCAAGGATTTACTCCGCTATGTTCTATGTATTTATTGGTTACATTTGAAGTATATTACATATGGCGAAGTTATTCAACATATTTTTACATTTTCATAATCGCATTCCACTAGGGATAATCAAAGATTTAAACTGATACCGGTTAGAACAGATTGGTCAGATGCAACGGATATAACTTCAGTTATATTCTTTCATCAATGGAAACAAGAACATCAGTTAAAGTACCCTTATAAATTGTTTGTAAAATAACCCCAAGGAATGAAATATTGTGATAGTTTAAATATAAAGCAAATAATGGTATAATATTCCTAAGAGTTACGTCAGATTGTTAGAATATTACGAGAGAAGGGGTTTTAGCATGAGTAACATTACTATAGCAGAGGATTTACTTTCACAAGTAAAGTTGCCAAAAGACATTTTGATTAGACAATTTGTTGAAAAAGATTTTCCGGCAGTTCAAAGATTATATGAAAAAGAAGGCTGGATGACCTTTATAGAAAGGGCAGATGAGGGGTTAAAAGCATGGAAAAACTCAACTATTACTCTAGTTGCTGTTGAGAAAGAGTTAGTTGTTGGACTAGTTCGTGCATTGACAGATGGGAAAATCACAACTTATATTGCAGAAATTATAGTTGATAGTAATTATAGAAGAAAAGACATAGGAAAGGCATTGCTTGATGTATGTCATAATTTATATCCTCGTACAAGGTTAGATTTACTTTCAACCGAGGGTGCAGATGAATTTTATGAAAGAAACAAATTTAGGAAGACTACAGGTTTTAGAAAGAGTTATTACTTAAATAACCAAGTACATAATGTTACTATGCTGATATAAAGATTAGGATATCTCTGTTTTTTTGTATTTGTGATAATTTATGGTAATATTAAGATGGAATAGTTAGATATTGTACCGTAAAAGAGATTTACGGGGGGAGAATGTTTTATGAAAAAAAATACTGCCAAGTACTTATATCTTATTTTAGGAATAGTATTTGCAATTACATCGATAATATATTTTAGTAATGATAAAAAATCATTTGGGATTTGTTATATAAGTTAGTTAAAGAAGCACAGAAAAAAATCAGCTAATCCATTAGGGGATTAGCTGATTTTCTTTAGTTGAAGTTTATTCTTCGTCCCAACATTCTACATTTTTTAATCCTTCAATAGAATTCTTTGTGAATACAGGATTCTTTCCTTGTTTTTTCTGAGAGGTATAGTCTTTTAATGCTGCAAAAGCAATTTTACCAAGCTTAAATATAGCGATTAAATTAATTATTGCCATAAGGCCCATGAATAAATCTGCTAAATCCCAAACTATTTGAATCTTTGCTATAGAACCAATAAAAACCATACCTACAACAGCAATTCTATATAGTAAAACATATATTTTATTTGAATTTATAAATTCTATATTTGTTTCACCATAATAGTAATTTCCAACGATTGAACTAAATGCGAATAGGAATATACATATAGCAATAAAGACATTTCCCCAAGCACCAACTTGTGAGCTTAAAGCATTTTGTGTAAGTTGTATTCCGGTTAATCCTTGAGTCTTATAAGCTCCAGATAATAATATTATAAATGCAGTTGCACTACATATTAAAATTGTATCTGTAAATACTCCTAAAGTTTGAATAAGTCCTTGTTTTACTGGGTGGCTTACTTCTGCTGTTGCTGCAGCATTGGGAGCACTTCCCATTCCAGCTTCATTTGAGAAAAGGCCTCTCTTAATTCCCATCATCATTGCAGCACCTATACCACCACCAAAAGCTTGTTCAAAACCAAAAGCATTTTTAAATATAAGTGAGAACACTAAAGGTATAGAAGAAATATTTTTAACAATAACAAACATTGCTACTAATAGGTAAGTAACCGCCATTATAGGCACAATGATTTCTGAAAACTTAGCTATACTTTTAACTCCACCAAAAATTATAATTGCAGTAGATATTGATAAAATTAAACCAGTAATAAGGGTATTAACTCCAAAAGCTTCTTGAAAAGCAAGTGATATAGTGTTTGATTGAACAGAATTAAATACAAGACCAAAACATACAGTAATTAATATAGAAAAAATAATTCCCATCCATCTTTTATTAAGAGCTTTCTCCATATAGTATGCAGGGCCACCTCTATATCCGTCTTTATCTTTAACTTTATAAATTTGCGCTAGAGTGCTTTCAACAAAACTAGAAGCGCCGCCGATTAAAGCAATTACCCACATCCAAAATATTGCACCGGGACCGCCAAGAGCGATAGCAATAGCAACTCCAGCAAGATTTCCAGTTCCAACTCTAGAAGCAGTACTCATACAAAATGCTTGAAATGAAGATACCCCTTTCTTTTTATCAGATTTAGAAACGGACTTTGAAACTCCCTCAGTTAAAAGAGAAATCATTTCTTTTAAATATCTAAATTGAACAAATTTTGTTTTAAAAGAAAAATACAATCCCATAAAAATAAGTAGTGCAATAAGTACATAAGACCATAGAATGTCATTTGTTTTTCCTATAATTGCTTGTAAAAAATTCATTTTTCTATCTCCTCTTCTTTTGTGAATTTAATGTTTTATAAGTATTTATGAATGAATTGTAAAGAATTTTGAAATGCTATTAGTGGTTAAATTCAAAACTATTGTACCATATAAAAATTGAAAAACCTAAAATGAGAATATTGCAAAAATTAAATTATTAAAATTTGTAATAGCTAATGTGGCTTGAAATAAGCCGTGCACAATAAATATTCTTGAAAAAGTTTTGAATAATTTTTTCTTATTATTAAAAATATGAATATACTATTTATAAAAAAATCAAATTAGGTTATTTGCTACAGACATCCCACTAGGGCAGTTGCTACTTGGGAAAAACAGTAAATTATTTAGTTGCAGTTTATAGCCTGGTAAAGTGAATAATTAATTTCAGAGGGGATAATATAAGTAACTATTTTCTAATTAATTTCAAGTAAATAAAAAAGTAATATTTGAATAGATGCAGAATAATATGTATTGAGGCGTAACTACTTTTTAAAATGGCTATTTTGTGTGGAGGATTCTGCAATAAACAGAGTAGATAAAACTATAAATTTAAGGAGGATGTTTTATGTTAGATAATTTTGAAATTTCAGAAGCTATGACAATAAAGTTAGATGACTACCTACCAGAAATGCCTACATTCGTAAAAGGAATAAGAAGGGCTCCCAGTCGAGGATTTCATTTAACAGAAGCTCAGACAGAAATTGCACTTAAGAATGCACTTCGTTATATTCCTGAAAAGTATCATGAACAACTTATACCTGAATTTTTAGAAGAATTGACAAAACTAGGAAGAATATACGGGTACAGATTTCGCCCAGAAGAAAGAATTTATGGTAAACCAATAGATGAGTATAAAGGGAAATGTATAGAAGGTAAGGCTTTTCAGGTAATGATAGAAAATAATCTGGATTTTGAAGTAGCATTATATCCATATGAACTTGTTACATACGGAGAGACGGGAAGCGTATTTCAAAATTGGATGCAGTATCAATTGATAATAAAATACCTTGAAGTAATGACACAGGATCAGACACTTGTACTGGAATCCGGTCATCCACTTGGACTTTTTAAATCAAAACCAGAATCACCAAGGGTAATAATAACTAATGCACTTATGGTAGGCATGTTTGATAATCAGAAGGATTGGGAAATAGCCGAAGAGATGGGTGTTGCAAATTATGGTCAAATGACAGCAGGGGGGTGGATGTATATAGGACCTCAAGGAATTGTACATGGAACATATAACACTCTTTTGAATGCAGGAAGATTAAAATTAGGCATTCCCAATGATGGAGATTTAAGAGGGCAGTTATTTATAAGTTCAGGACTTGGGGGAATGAGTGGTGCTCAAGCAAAAGCAGTTGAAATAGCAAATGGTGTGGGAATAATAGCTGAAGTTGATAAATCAAGAATAGACACAAGAATAGAACAAGGTTGGGTTAAAAAATATTCAGAAAATTTAGATGAAGTGTTTAAAATTGCAAATGAGTATATAGCAAGGAAAGAGCCTATGTCCATAGGATATTGGGGTAATATAGTAGATTTGCTTGAATATGCAGTTGAAAATAACATTAAAGTTGATTTACTAACTGACCAGACTTCATGCCACGCTCCTTATGATGGAGGGTACTGCCCACATGATTTAACTTTTGAGGAAAGAACAAGATTACTTGCGCAAGATAGAAAAACATTTAATCAATTAGTGGATAAAAGCTTAAGAAGACACTTTGAACAAATAAAAACACTTGTTGATAGAGGAACCTATTTCTTTGATTATGGAAACTCTTTTATGAAAGCTGTATATGATGTAGGAGTAAAAGAAATATCCAAGAATAAAACAGATGATAAAGATGGATTTATCTTCCCATCTTATGTAGAAGATATAATGGGACCACAGTTATTTGACTATGGCTATGGACCTTTTAGGTGGGTTTGCTTAAGTGGAAAGAATGAAGATTTACTAAAAACTGATTATGCTGCAATGGAATGTATAGATCCAAACAGAAGATATCAGGATAGGGATAACTATAATTGGATAAGGGATGCAGAAAAAAATAATCTTGTAGTTGGAACTCAGGCAAGGATATTATATCAGGATGCTATAGGAAGAATTAAAATTGCACTGAAATTTAATGATATGGTTAGAAAAGCGGAAATAGGGCCTGTTATGATGGGTCGTGATCATCATGATGTGAGTGGTACAGATTCACCATTCAGAGAGACAGCTAATATTAAAGATGGAAGCAATGTTATGGCAGATATGGCTGTTCAATGTTTTGCTGGTAATGCGGCAAGAGGAATGAGCTTTGTTGCACTTCATAATGGTGGTGGAGTGGGAATAGGAAAATCCATAAATGGTGGATTTGGATTAGTACTTGATGGAAGCTATAGAGTAGATGAGATAATCAAATCTGCACTATCCTGGGATGTCATGAGTGGAATTGCAAGACGTTCATGGGCAAGAAATGAACACTCAATTGAAACTGCTGCAGAATTTAACAAGTCCCATAATGGAACTGACCATATAACAATTCCGTACATTGTAAAAGAAGGGTTAATTAAAGACTCAATAAAAAAAATGGGTTAGTGCAACCTACTTGTATATTATCATATATATGTTATACTAGAGAGAAATATCTGAATATTTTGAAAGTTTTAGGCGAAATTTAGCGTAATGCTTGCGCACTCTTATCCAATGAAAAGTAAATTTGAGACTCTTAACAGTAGATAAAGCAACTATTCACATGATGAAGAGGGGGATTATTATGAATATTCAATTCTATGGAGCAGCAAAAACTGTTACAGGTTCATGTCACATTTTACACATAAATGGAAAGACGGTTTTGCTTGATTGTGGTTTATATCAAGGCAGAGGTGAAAAGAAATTTGGAAATGAGGAATTTGATTTTAATCCTAAAGATGTAGATTATGTTATTTTATCACACGCCCATATAGATCATAGTGGAAGGATACCCCTACTTTATAAGATGGGATTTAAGGGAGATATTTTATCAACAGAAGCAACAAAGGATTTATGCAATATTATGCTTCCAGACAGTGGACACATTCACGAATCTGAGGTTGAGTGGAAAAATAGAAAAAGAAAACGTCAGGGTTTAAAAACTTTAGAACCATTATATACATTTAAATTGGCTCAGATGTCTCTTTCACTTTTTAGAGCATTCCCCTATGATGAGATGATAGAGGTTTTTGATGGTTTAAAAATAAGATTTAGAGATGCAGGACATCTTTTGGGTTCTGCTATTGTTGAATTATATATGACGGAAAAAGAGCAAGAAGAAGTAAAACTTGTATACAGTGGTGATTTGGGTAATTTAAATAAGTCAATTATAAAAGATCCAACCATAATTAATCATACTGATTACTTGATACTAGAAACCACATATGGCGATAGGATTCATCCTGAGATTCGCGAAGATTTAAAGGAGTTATTAAAAATAATTAAGGAAACCTTTGCAAGAGGGGGGAATGTTATTATACCTTCATTTGCTGTGGGTAGGACTCAGGAGATTTTATATGAATTAAATAAATATGTAGAGAATGAAGATTTGAAGGATATTAGTGTTTATATCGATAGTCCACTAGCTATTCAAGCAACAAAGGTATTTGAAAGCCATAATGAGGATTATGATAAAGAAGCTAAAGAACTTGTAATGAAGGGTGAGTATCCATTTAGATTTGATGGTCTGAAATTCTCAGTCTCCTCGAATGATTCAATGGAAATAAATAAAATTCAAAGCAAGGCAATAGTTATTTCTGCAAGTGGTATGTGTGATGCAGGCAGAATAAAACATCATCTTAAACACAATTTATGGAGAAAAGAATCATCAATTGTTTTTGTAGGATATCAAGCAGAAGGAACCTTGGGACGAAATATAGTAGAGGGCGCAAAAATAGTTAAGATATTTGGAGAACCCATTGCTGTTAATGCTCATATTTATAACCTAGAGGGATTATCAGGACACGCGGATAGAAACGGATTATTTAATTGGATAGAAGGCTTTATGGAAAAACCAAAGGAAATTCTTCTTGTTCATGGAGATAAGCAGGCACAGGAGAGCTTTCAACTGTTATTGGATTCTAAGGGTTACAGCTCTAGAATAGTTGAAAGTGGAGAGGAATTCTATATCAACGAAAAATCGGATAATACTTCCAAAACTTATAAAACTAAAAAAACTTATAGATCTGATAACACTGATAAAGCTGATAAAGTTTATAAAGCTGATGAAAATCTAAGAAATAAATTGATAAAAGACATTAAATCAATAAATAATATTGAAAGATTAGATAAAGAAAAATTGCTTGATATTATAAAAGAGATTATTTACAATGAAGAGGAATATAAATAATATTATATATATCGAATAGACAGTTTTAAATAATTGTTTATTCGATATTTTTTTTATGCTGTTTTATTTTGGGCTGCTTCAATTTCTATCTTATCTACAGTATATAATCTGTACATCATTAAAGAAGCAATTAAAGCCAAAATAGATACTAAAATCCATAAATTCCTAATATTAGTGTACTTTACATAAAAGCCTGCCATCATAGGTCCAATCATAAATCCTAGCTTTCTTATTATAGGGAATACCGAATTAAACCTTCCTCTATGAGTAATGGGGGTCTGACTGGCAATATATACGCTTGTATTAGTTGCTACAAGTATTTCACCCACGGTCCATGTAGTAGCTGATATAATAAACAAATAATATGCATCTATAAAAAACATCATTCCAAATCCAACTGCATACAATAATCCTCCAATAGCTATACATAAAGATGCTTTAATATTTTTAGTTGCAGAAGTAATAAATATTGTTAACACACTGCACATTACTGCATTTACTGTCATAAGACTTCCAAATATCGTGGGACCATTATTTTTGAAAATATCACCAATTTGTATTGACAGTCCAAAGGTGAACTGTGAAAATACTATAAAATATATAACTATTATAAATGAAAACATTAACAATGTAGGTCTTTTTAAAAGAGCTTTTACTAAGCTACCCTCTTCTGCACTTTCATTGGTCTTAATTTTTGACTTTTCCACTTCTTCTTTAGTTGGCTTACTTTCAGGTACAAATATTGAGACAAGTGCTATAGACATAAAAGTTGTAATAGCATCCCCTAAAAAGAACCACATTAAATAATTTTTATATAGAAACCCTGCTAAAAGGGGGCCTACTGAAAATCCAATATTCATTGCCATGTAATTCAGAGAAAATGCTGCATTTCTCTGATCTCCCTGCGTCAAATCTGTAGTTATTGTACTGTATACTGGATGGGAAAATCCTCCTACAAAACTTGATACCATTAAAATACTGGTAATAATAATTGGATTAGTTATAAAGGCACAAATTCCATAGCCTATTCCTGCTGCAATTCCAAACACTACAAGTACCTTTTTTCTTCCTATGCTATCTATAAGCTTGCCACCTATCATGGTACCTATCATGCCGAGGCCTGCATTTACTGCAACTATAACTCCAACGAGGCTAACGCTAAGTCCAATTCTATAGGTCAAAAACATTGTTAAAAATGGACCTACGAAATTTCCCATATTATTAACTATAGAAGCGAAAAATATTATATATATACTCATTGGTAGCCCCTTATATGGCTTAAAATAATTACCTATTCTTTTCATTTTTACCCCTGCCCATCTTGTTAAATTATTTATTTGCACTCTGTTTTATAAGCATGCCACGTTGCATGCTCTTCTATTTTAGACTAGAATAAATTCATAGGCCTCTTCCAAAACCTTCTTACTACTTTCATAACTCAGTATTTCTTTTGCCTCCACAAAGCTTGACCACTTATAATCCTTAACCTCTTCTACTTGAATATGTACTGACTGCGTTTCTGCTTTAGCTAAAAAAAATATAACATCTTTCATTATTCCTTCTTTTGGTGAATACTCCACGGTAGATCTAAACCCATCAATTAGATTAACTTGTAATCCCACTTCTTCATAGATTTCTCTTATTGCTGTAGCTTGCTCATTTTCACCTTTTTCAACATGTCCTTTTGGAAATCCCCAATGTCCATCGCTTTTGTGACTAATAGTTAGAAACTCCAAATTATCGTCATTATTTCTGTAAATCACAGCTCCACAGGATTTTTCAAAATTCATAATAACACCTCCACAAAATATCCATATTTTCAAATACTTATCTATTATAAGTTTAAAGAACTTTCATTAAAATATCAATTCATTTATTTTGAAAAAATTTTATGCGCAACATGGGGAAGCGCAACTCACTTTACTTATTAAGTAACGCCTTAAACTTACAATAATCATTCTGGTTTATACCACAGTCACCAATACTAGCACCATATATACCTAATTCTCCATGCCAATCTGTTCCACCAGTAACAACAAGGTTAAAGTAATTTGCCATTTCTTTATACTTCATGATATCGTTAACATCTTGAGTAGGATGATATAATTCAATACCCTTCAAACCTACTTCTACTAACTTTAAGATATGAGAATCATCATTAATTAACTTTGGATGTGCTAGAACTGGTATTCCCTTTGATTCTAGAATAATATCTATAGCTGATTTAGGAGTAAATCCTTCTATATCTTCATATACACCACTATTAATTCCAAAATTAGCTAAATAAAAATCTCTATACTTGCTCCAGTCATTATAAATACCATCAAGCATCATTGCTTCATAGACGTGATTACAATTAATCCACGCATACTCACCAAAATACTTTAGTACTTCATTCCAATTGTAATCAATACTTCCTCTAACAATATTGTTTTCTAAAATAGATTTTGTATTCTCAGTTCTAGCAAGTGATATCTTATTTGAGTAATTAGTCAAATTACTATTATTAATATCTATACCATAACCTAAAATATGAATTCTGGTTCTATTTATTGATGTTGAAATCTCTATGCCGTTTATAACCTCTATTTCATATCCTTTTGATGCTTCTTGAAGTGCTGCAACGCCTTCAATAGTATCATGGTCTACAAGAGATATACATTGTACCTTATTTAATTTCGATAATTTCAAAATTTCTTCTACTGTATTCGTTCCATCCGAAAAACACGAATGAATATGTAAATCAGAATAAATATTAATCCCCTCCAATCATAGCATCTCCGCTAAAAACTTAGTGTAGTATTTAAAAGATGTCTAATATATTAAAACTACTACAGAGTTCCTTAAATTTAGTTCCTACGATAAGAATATTTCGAAATAAAATTATAGCTTATTTATAGAAAAATTATTTTCATATTTCAAAAGTATTCTCAATAACGCCTGGTAATATGCTGTATATAGATTTGCCTATTTTTTCATCAAAATATTTTTTTAGTTCCATGAAGGCTTTCCATTTGGGAACATTATATTCATTTACTCCATGTCGCAGTGCAACATCAATCAGTCTTTTTTCTATCAGTGTAAAGCCATTATGCAATGCTAACGCATCACACAATTGTACTAATTTATCATAATCATTATATTCAACTTTATTAAAATAGTCTTCAACAAACTTATATTCTTCGTCGCTGCATTTTTTATTTACAACTTCTTCAATATCATAAATACTTTTAGTTGGACAAGAATGAGTTATACAAATTTTTGCTAATAAATCATATCCAAGTTTTTTAGAATAGTTATAGCCACCCAACAGATGTCCTATAGTTGTTATTCCGTTTGGTAGACCACCTCTCCTCCCAATATCATGAAGCAAACCTAATACATATGCCACTTCAGAATTTAACTCTTTGCAATTTTCAGCTATTAGCTTAGCTGCCTCAGCAGTGAAAATTGAATGTTGTACCCATTGTCCTGGAAATAAAACCTCTGCTTCCTTTAATAATAGTTTGGCTTCTTCTATGGTTGGCACTCCTTGTTCATAACATTTTTTCATATATGTACATCTCCTTTTAGTTGAATTTGTTACGTAACTATCTATAAATTCCACTTAACTACGCACCATACTTTCTCTTACTAATGGAATATGTTTATTTTCGTAAAATATCCATATTTTCAAATACTTATCTATTATAAGTTTAAAGAACTTTCATTAAAATATCAAATCATTTATATTGAAAAAAATTTATTGATATCCTAATCTAATGTTATAATATTATATATAATTCACTATAAATAGTGAAATCCACCTATAATGTTCATTTAAAGATTATGTATATGTATAAATACGAAGGAGCTTAATTTATGAAAGATACAGTAGTGATATTTGGTAAAGAATTCGAATATGATTTTTTATCTGGTTGGATTAAATATAATAGATTGAAAAATGAAATTAGCCAAGATGCTTTAGCATATGGTATATGTTCTGTAAGCCATTTAAGTTATTTTGAAAATGCTAAAAAGACATTGAGAGGTGAAGTAATAGAGGCACTTTTAAAAAAACTTAATATACATCAAATCGAAGAATTTGGTAATATTGGACTTATACGGCAGCAATTTTATAATATGATGTTTCAAATAGAAAACTTGAATCATGAAGATGCAAAAATAATATATAAAGAGTTACTAAATGTAGAAGATCTAATAAGTACCTCCCCCTATAATATTGAGTATAAAATATATCAACTAATGTATAATACCTTCGTAGAATGTTTGAATTATAATGATTTAAAGCAGGATATAATAGCTTTAGACAAAATTTATTCCTCTTTAAGCCAGGAACTTCAATATTTATATCTATTTATAACTGGAAGAATTATATATAAATATGATAATCATAATAGTGGTATAGAAAGACTCACTAATGCCTATAAACTAAACGAAACTCCTTGGCTTAATTATAATTTAGGATTTTCATACTGTTTTAACAATGAACCATTAAAGGGAACATACTATCTAGAAAAAGCACTAGATAGCTATGAAAAAAACGGAAGGTACATTAATGCACTATGGTGCCATAATTATATAGGAATATGTTATACAGAATTAAAAATATATGAAAAAGCAGAGAAGCATTTTAAAGCAGCCTTAACAGGAGCCACGCATTTCAATATCAATAAAATTTTAGGACATTTATATATTAGTTTGTCTTATTTATATTTTTGCAAAGAAAAGTATGAAGAAAGCATAGTCTGGACTAAAAAGGCTTTAGAAACAGATGGTGATCCTCTTTTATCTGCTTCTAATTATGTAGAGGCATGTATTAAGTTAAAGAGAATTGAGGAATGCACAGAGGTATTTAATAAGTATTTAAGGGAAGAATATGAATGCTCAATTTACTATAATTTACTACACTTTTTCTACTTAAGTATTTTTCACTTTGAAGAAAGCGTGTTTTACGAAGAAGTTACAAAAAAAATACTACCTTACTATGAAAGCATTAATTATTTTAACCTTTGTAAACCTATAAAACTAAAATTAATAGAGCACCTTGAAAAGAAAAGAAAATACAAGGTGGCTAATAAAATCTATAAAGAGCTTGTATAATAAAATAGCTATCACAGATTATATAAATTATATTTTGAATTATTTTAGCGAAGCATTAAGAAAAAATGTTTACGCAATTGGAGGGGAAAACATGGAAGAATCCATATTAAATCAATTTCGACTAACTGTGCAAGAAAAGAGACTTGGAATTTATGGAATAAAGGTTTATCAAAAGGGTAGAGGTGAGGTATCTCATTTTTGGAGGTCTAATGATAAAGTTTGTCTATATTCTGGTTCTAAAACCTTTACATCTATAGCTATTGGAATATGTCAAGATCAAGGCTTGCTTAAGGTAACTGACACAGTATTAAGCTTTTTCTTAGAATATAAGGACGTAGCAACTACCAATTCGGGAAATATTAAAATACGAGATTTGTTACATATGTCTTCGGGGAAAAAAGAGTTTTACTTTGCTGGTGATGAAGAAAGAATGAGGAAAAATGATTGGGCCGAGTTATTTTTCTCTGACCCAATGAAGGGGGAACAAGGTGCAGAATTTTTTTACTCAAATGCCTGTACATATATGCTTTCACGAATAGTTGAAAAAGTATCAGGAGTAACCTTAAGAGATTTTCTTATGCCTTATCTTTTTAATCCTCTGGATATTATTAACCCACAATGGCACAGCTGCCCAGGGGGTCATACATTAGGCGCCACTGAACTTTTCTTGACCAATGAGGAGTTTTCAAAATTAGGTTTAGTTTTATTAAATGGTGGCAAGTATGAGGATAAACAAATAGTGAGTGAGGAATATATTAAGGCTTGTATAACTGACACCATATCAACTTCAAACTGGAACTTTGAGGACAGCGAAAGTAACAAGGGATATGGATACCAATTGTGGTTATGTTCTTATCCAGGAGCTTATCGTGCTGACGGCAAGTATGGTCAATTCTGTATTGTTTTTCCGGACAAGGATGCTGTTATAACTGTAACCTCGCACCAAGAAAATAATGCCAATGATATTTTACGTGCAATATACAAGGATATAATTCCTTATCTTGATTAACAAATTTTTGTATATAATATAACAATTATACACATAAATTAACTTCGCACTTTTTATTTTAGTAGTATTAGAAGCTATAGGATAAGGTATAATAGAAAATAATAGGATGGTGATTTTATGTTAAAAGCAGTTATATTTGATATGGATGGAGTAATTATCGATAGTGAACCTGTACATATGAAACTGGAAAATGAGATTTATAAAAAATTAGGAATAGAGGTTACAGGAGATGAGCATCACTCTTTTGTAGGAGCAACCTCTCATTATATGTGGGAAGCTCTAAAAAATAAATATAAGCTTAATCAAACAATTGAGGAGTTAATTGAATTTGATAGAAGTGAATATTTTAAACACCTTAATTCGGATGAATGCGAGATAAGCCTTATTGGTGGGGTGAAAGATCTAATAGAAGACTTGCATGAGAATGGAATAAAGCTAGCAATTGCATCATCATCACCACTAAATGTAATTGAGGCTATAGTAAAGAAATTTCAAATAGAAGAATACTTTGAGGCTTTTGTTACTGGCGACTATGTAAATAGAAGTAAGCCTGAACCAGATATATTTCTTTTTGCTTCAGAGAAGCTGGGGGTAAACCCTAAAAATTGTGTAGTTATTGAGGATTCTCATAACGGGGTTCTTGCAGCTAGAAAAGCAGGTATGAAGTGTGTAGGAATCAATAGCGATGTTTCGGGAAGCCAAGATATTTCCATGGCGGATTTAGTGATAAACAGTTTTAAAGAAGTAAATTATATAAAGTTAATTCATCCATTTCTTGGGAAATAATTAAAATTATAGCATTTTTACAATTTGTAATGACATACATATATCTTCTTATCTTAGGATAAGGAGATTTTTTCATTTTAAAATAAATTTGGTGGGTGGATATGATAATGGAAGACTTTACCCTTTTTATTTAATTCAGAATGTTATATAATATATGCGAACATATGTTTTGGAGGCGGTAACATGAAAATTGTAGCAAAGCCCATAGAAGTAGTTTCTTGGACCGATACATTGGGGAATATAAATCCTGTAAGATTCAAAATTACTAATGAAGATGAAAGTAATTCTGTTGTAAGAATAGATAAAGTTATTTGCGTAGATAAAGAAAAGCTAGCAGGTAACAATATGCTAGTGTTTAAGTGCCAAAGTGTAATAAACGGAGCTGAGAAGATATATGAGATTAAATATGAGGTAGGCACCTGCAGGTGGATATTATTTAAGATTTGAGACTGAAAAGTCGCACAAAACTTACCTAGGGCTAAAATAGTTACTATTGATACCAGTACAGTTGATGTAGCTTAGTAAAAAGATTCCACTAAGGAGAGTGAACTGCACCCTGTCTACTTGACAGGATGCAGTTCACAGAGCTTGGTGGAATCTTTTTTTTATTTAAATAATTAGATTTGTTTTCTATTATTTTTTCTCAATTATATTAACACTTTTTCTCTTCGTAGGCTGCTCATAAGAGAAATTATACCATTTTTCTAATGCAACTTTATCGTTTAATAACTTAGAAGTTTCAGGAGAATTAGTATCGATAAGTATTGCACTAGAAGTGTTAAATAAAAATACCCCTTCTGCACCAGCTTTGTATACTTCTCTAGCTCTTAATAAATAATGATTTAAAGCCAAAGATGTTTTTTTTGGTATTTCATATCCTGCTTCAAGATATTTTTCTTCTTCTTTTGTTAAATCACTACCACTTACATTAGCACATATTCCTATGTACAGTTTTACCTTTGTTCCTTTGACCATATCAACATAAGGCTTTATATTGAAAAAATCATCAACAGTTATATTAGAAGGTATAAGTATGTCTATAAGTCCCTCCTTAATCCATGTTTTAACGTTGAACCCATATGACAAAGGATTATTATATGGTATTCTAACAGTTATTGTTTTACCTTTTGGAATCTCTTTTCTTAATTTTCTCATAAACTCAGTCATTATAGCAATTTTTTGTTGCTGTGTAGCCTCTTTATTCATTACCACAGGGTATCTACAATAATCTAAAGTTACACCATCTACATTTTTAAAAGATACCGCTTCTTTTAAAACATTAGTTATGTAAGCTCTAGTCTTAGGATATAAATAACTTAATCCATATTCACCTTTCTGTTTACAATCTTGATAGCTATCATATATCTTTCCATTTAAATAACCATATTTATCTTTAGGATAAAAAGTATCCATACGTAAAGATGCATTTACCTTCATGTTTTTTTCTTTTGCTGCCTCCGCTACAATTTCAAGAGGTGATTTTCCACTTTTTAATATATTGAGAACTTGGGTTTTAGCTCTAATATCTCCCTGCCTTAACTGTGAGTTATATTTATCAAAGCCTGCAAAAGCAGTCCCTGCATATTTACTATTATAGTTTAAAAGCCCCGTAGTTCCTAAACACCAGTTTATTGTTCCTACATTTTTTTCTGCCAAAGGGTATACAAATTTTGTTTTTAAGTCCTCTGGATCAGAATATATTCCATCAAAAAAATCTGAATATCCATCATTATCATACATTACTCTTTTACCATTTTCACCTTCATCAGGCGTTTGAACTAATTTAATTTGATCATTTGTTAGTCCAACCAGTCTTATGTAGGCAATTCTTGTATTGCCAATTTCTTTTAAAACTAAATTACAAGTATTAAAATTATCTATTAAAGCAAGTTTCTCATACAAGTACTGGTTACCATATTTTTGAGAAGAAGATGAATCAACGGAGCCATGTACTTGAATATATTCATGATCTGTATCCTTTTTTATTTTAAATCCGTTAGTTCCTGATGCATAACCTACATAAACTTTAAAATATCCATTTAATTTTAGTGGAACTATTAAGGAGTTTAAAGAATCCATTTGCGTTTCGATTAATGTTCCTTCATTTTCGTTATCATACTTTATAGTGCTTACATTCCATCCTGTTGATTTGTTGCTAGCTAATAGTTTATCCATATCTGAAAATGTATAAGTTATTCCTGGTTTTGATTCAACTGCTTCGTATTTATTTGCAACGGGGTTTTTTACAATAAATTTGTATTGAACTTTTTCACTTGAAGTTTCCCCTTGTTGTGGATATATTAATGGTTCAATATCTATGTTATACATAGCACCTTCTTTATATCCATCCTTTGGTGGTTCAATAACAATTGACTTTTTATCCTCACCAATTTTAATTGTCGCATTACGTACTATGCTATCATCATTTACATTCCATATAGTTATATTTTCATAATCAATTGGTTTATCTAAATTAATAGTCCAAACATGATTTTTGTCTACAACTTTCATATCTCTTATTTCAGCAGCTTGTACATTGTGCTTTGTAAAAATAACAAAAAATAATATAAATAATAAGCCTTTTAAAAACTTTTTGTGCATTTAAAATTTCCTCCTATTTTGCAGTATAATAGTATTTTTTCAAAAATATACTGTCACAATATACATTTTACTACAAAATAATGCATATTGAAACATTTTTTGAGATATACCTTAAAAACGTATTTCAAGTCAAAACTCCAAGTAAATCATTCATAAAGCATTCATTTGTAGTCCTAGTTGCATAAAGCAGCTTTCATAAATTTGTAGAATTAATCATATAATGTTTAAAAGGGAAAAAATCATAACTCATGGGAGTAAAGTAAAACCAGAGTTATGAATGTAAAAGAATTGGAGGAATATAATAGGGAATAAGGGGGCTAGTCTATGGATAGATTAGTAATAGGGAGGAGAGCTTAATATTGTTAAGTAGAAAGGATTTAATAAATAATAAAGACCTTGCCTATGATAAAGCCTTAGGTGCTATGGCAGGTCTAGCCATAGGAGATTCTTTTGGAGATGCCTCAAGAAAGCAAGATAATCAATTTAAATATGGTATCACCACAGACTTTAATAAAGAAGCCTCTTGGAGTACTGATGATACTGAATTTGCGTTGCTTACTGCAAAAATATTAATAGAATGCGAAGGAAGTCTATCAAGTGAGGTCGTAGTTAACGGCTGGATGGAAAATGTAGCCTCACAAAAGGATTTTCCAAGAGGTGGAGCTAGCGAAATAGAAGCAGTAAGAAACCTTAAGAGAGGCATCTTGCCACCTTATTCAGGGGAATATAATTCGTATTATAACAGCGATGGAGCAGCTATGAGAATCGCACCTATAGGAATTATATGTGCTGGTGATTCACAAAGAGCAGTAGTATTAGCCAACATAGATGCCTGCGTAAGTCACTTTAGAGAAGGTATATGGGGAGCGCAAGCTGTGGCAGTTGCCGTTTCTGTTGCCATGGTGGATGGAACCATAGATCAAATAATTGAAGCTGCCTTAAAGTCAATTCCAGAGGAGTCATGGCTTTATTATTCCATAAAAAAGGCATTAGAAATTGTAGATAATGCCAAGGGTGAATTTATAGATGCTTGGTTGCCTTTACATGATGAACTTTGGACTAGTTATAAGGCATCGGTTCCAGAAGCAGTAGCAGAGGCCTTTGGAGTTCTTAAGCTTGTAAATAAAGACTTTAGAACTGGTGTGGTAGCTGCTGGTAACTTTGGTAGAGATGCAGACACTATTGGGGCCATTGTAGGAGCAATTTTAGGCGCCAAATACGGAGCTTCACAAATGCCTGAAAGGTGGATAGAAAAAACAAGATACCCTTCTGGAACCTGTCTTGCGTTTACTAATGGGTTAGATATAAAAGAAGTCGCTCAAAAGCTCAGTGACTTGATAAGCTAGTATTTTATGTTTAATAAAAAAAGCAAGGTTGTACGAAATTCAATTACGTGCAACCTTGCTTTTGGTTTTATTTTATAGCATTAAGATATAATTCTGATACATAGTCCCAATTAACTACGTTCCACCACTCGGAAATATAGTCAGGACGTCTGTTTTGGAATTTTAAATAATATGCATGTTCCCAAACATCTAATCCTAAGATAGGTATCAAACCTTCACTAATTGGATTATCTTGGTTTGCAGTTGAAATAATTTCAAGTTCTTTATTTTTATTTATTATAAGCCATGCCCAACCACTTCCGAATCTAGTTGTTGCTGCTTTTGCAAATTCATCCTTAAAGGCTTGGAAGTTTCCAAATTTTTCATCAATAGCTTTGCTTAATTCTGATTTGGGGGTGCCCACTTTAACGGGTGACATAACATTCCAAAACATACTGTGATTAAGGTGACCTCCTCCATTATTTCTAACAGCCATCCGTATATCTGATGGGATCTCTTCTAGATTTTTTAATAACCATTCTAAGCCTTTATCATAAAGTTCAGGATATTTATCTAAAGCTGCATTTAAGTTATTTACATAAGCTTGGTGATGCTTACTGTGATGTATTTCCATTGTTTGTGCATCTATATAAGGTTCAAGTGAACTGTATTCATAAGATAGTTTTGGTAATTCAAATTTCATAATTAATTCCTCCTAATAGTAAAGTTTATTATGATATTATAATAATACAAATGATATAGAATGTCAAGTAATAATTATTATCAATAAGTACTGTATTATAATAAGGTCGACTTAACAACGCTAAGGAATTAAATCATCTCCTGCGGATCTGTATAATTAACGACTTCAGAAGGAGACTTTCCTTCTGAAATGTCGTTAAATGGACAATATTATTGTTTTTATTGTTGCCTCATTTAAATTGTTTACTTGCTGATTTAATTGGTTAATTATATATATTATTAACATAAAATGTATATAAAGGTGATTTATTGTTTATGTAGAATATAATAATTTAGCGATTTATCTTAATACAAATCTAATTTATTAAGAAGATAAATTTTAGAGTCTTCTTTATTTGGATTTGTTTTTTTATATAAAATTGTAACGAAATTTAGTTTCAAGAGTCTTATGTATGAAAGCGAGGTGAAACTGTGATTGATTTTGATGTTATATACTCTCAATATTTTGCTGATGTCTATAAATATGCCCTGTCGCTATGCCGTAATGAAACAATGGCCGAGGAAATAACTCAAGAAACGTTTTTTAAAGCTTTGAAAAGTATAGACAAGTTTAAAGGAGATTGTAAAATACGAGTTTGGTTGTGTCAAATAACAAAAAATACTTATTTTTCACTATGTCAAAAAAATAAACATATTACAGATGAATCTTATGAAGAAAATGAAGATGACTGTATTGAGCAAAAGTTAATAAATAGTGAAACAGTGTGGGAAATACATAAAAAACTTCATTTTTTAGATGAACCATATAAAGAGGTTTTCACCTTAAGAGTGTTTGGTGAATTACCCTTTTTACAGATTGCTGAGCTTTTGGGGAAAACAGAAAGCTGGGCTAGAGTCACGTTTCATCGTGCAAAGATTAAACTAAGGGAGGGATTAAAATGAAAATTTCATGTGAAATAGTTAAAGATTTACTACCACTCTACTACGATGATGTTTGCAGTAACGAAAGCCGTACCACTATCGAGGAACACTTACTAGAGTGTGATACCTGTAAAAAATATCTTGATAGTATGAATAGTGACTTCATTCAAACTAATGGTGAAAAAGCAGCAGAGCAAGCAAAATCTAATATATTAAAAGGAATAAAAAAGAAGCTACTCAGAAAAAATGTTATGATATCATCTATTTCAGTTATATGTGCAATTGCTGTATTATTAGGAGGATTTTCACTTATATTTCACTACCAGGTACCAATTCCCTACGATAATGGAATAGTGAGTGTTAAAATGGGAAATAACGGAATGCTTGACGTCTCATTTAACGGGGATGATTACTATTGCTCATATCAATGGACCACGACAATTGAAAAAGATGGTATAAAACAACATGTGGTATATATTTATTACACTGATACTATATGGACAAAACATTTTTCTAAGCCACAAAAGGATAAAGAATATAAGTATTCAATTAACAATAGTGCGTTGTTTGATCATGATGACGGTAATGGTCTTATAGAATTAAAAAAAGATATATCAGCAGTGTATTATCTCGATTATAAGGATTCAAAAATGTCGAATGAAGAATTACTAAAGATTCAATCTAAAGCAGTTCTTCTTTGGGAAAAGTAGACACATATTATTAATACACTTGGCAGAGCGAAATTAATTTATATAGCGAACACTATTCTTATATTGTGCATAAATCCAAAAGGCAGCAATGCCTTTTTTTCTCTTGCTTAGATTGATAATAAACTTCTTTTCAATAGATGTATAGGATTAGCCTATGTATTGATATTAGTTAGCTTTAGGCTATTTTTAATTCCTGTTGGTGAGAAATAATCAGATTCTTTTACACTCTCATTCATAACAAGGGTAACTCGTAATCTTCATGTCGTGAACAATAGGAATTTCAACTTCGACTAAAATTTCAGTTAAATAATTGTCGTAGCCTTTACCTGTTACTTCATCTAAAAGGAATTCTTCATAAGAATATTTTCCTATAGCTATATTAGAGTTTTTTAAAAATTGCAATATTTTATTATAGGTTTTGTCGATAGAGTTATAGTCTCCTTCGTGATACGCGATGCAATAGAGTCCTTTTGGTTTAGTAAAAGTAAAAGGAATATCATTATTAGAATCTAGCTTTGTATATAAAAAGGAATAATTTTCAGCTACTCCTTTTAATATATTATCCTTACTAATCATTGCTCCAATAGAATGTCCCGCGTTAAGATTATTTAAAGTACAATAATTCATATGCTCTGACACAATTTTAAAATAATCTTTATGGCTTACATTTTCAATTGAATTATTAAGAACTAGATGCTCCTCATCAAAATATTCTAAACTAATCTTAGAATAATCTATTATACACGCATTTTCTGTTATAGAAATTTTTGTTGTCATAAGTTTACGTATTCTTTTTAGATTTTCTATTTCAATATCTATATCCAATACTTTATTTTTAAATAACTCAACTAATGTATTGGGACTCCTATTATCAAGATAAGCTTTAATCTCCTTTAAAGACATATTTGTTTCTTTTAAAATAGTAATGACATTAAAAACATCAAATTGTTGATAGGAATAATATCTATATCCGTTATCATCTCTTATTTCAGGAGAAAAAATGCCAATATCATCGTAATGGAAAAGAGTTTGTTTCTTTACATTACATAACTTTGCAAAATCTCCAGTATTAAAATATTTATTAAATTTTTCATTCATAGCTAATTTCTCCTCTTGACTATACGGTAACTGTATACTTTATGCTTATATTATAATATTATTGCATCGAGGTTTCAAGAGTACTTAAAAAAGGAGTGAATAGAAGGAATGAAACTAATATTAAAATACATAAAAAAATATAAACTGCTTCTAGTGTTGAATGTAATATCAGTTTTTGGCTTTGCATTAGTGGAGCTCGGCATTCCAACAATAATGGCTAGAGTAATTGACAGGGGAATAGCTAATAAGGATATAGCTTATACAAAACATATGGGTATTATAATTGTAGGAATATCTATAGTTGGTGCACTGGGTACAATATTATTAGGATACTGTTCTTCAAAAATCTCTACTAGTATGATTAGAGATATAAGAAAGGATATTTTTAAAAAATCTCAAGAATTTTCACATAGTGAATATAATAAGTTTGGGATATCATCAATGATTACCAGAACAACCAATGATGTTTTTCAATTAGGACAGTTTACAACTACACTCTTAAGAATAGCATTACTTACACCAGTTATGTTTATTGTAAGTTTAGTGATGATTATAAGAACCAGCGTGCAATTGTCTGCAGTATTAGCAATAACAGTACCATTCATAGTGCTTGGGGTAATTATTATAGCTAAGATATCTTATCCAATATCAGAAAAACAACAGAAAAAATTAGATAAATTAAATAGGATTTCAAGAGAAAATTTAACTGGAACAAGGGTAATCAGGGCCTTTGGTAATGATGAACATGAAAAACAAAGATTTGAAGAAATTAATAATGACTATACAAATGTGTCTAAGAAGTTATATAAGCTTATGGCAATTTCTCAGCCATCTTTCTTTTTGTTATTGAATTTAGCTATTTTAGCTATCTTTTGGATTTCTAGTAAAATGATAAATTTAGGAACACTACAGGTTGGACAACTGGTAGCGTTTATAGAATATTTATTCCATGCAATGTTCTCTATTATGCTTTTTTCAATGGTGTTTATAATGTATCCAAAAGCACAAATTTCAGCAGATAGAATTAACGAGATATTAAATGAAGAGCCTATTATTAAAAATCCTAAAGATGGTGTTAAAGATACAGCTATTAAGGGTATTGTAGAGTTTGATAATGTTACTTTTACTTATCCAGATGGAGAGCTTCCAGTTTTAAGAGATATATCCTTTACAGCAGTAAAAGGAGAAAAAGTAGCATTTATAGGAAGTACAGGCTGTGGGAAAAGTACATTAATTAATTTAATCCCAAGATTTTACGATGTTACAAAAGGTAGCATAAAGATAGATGGAGTAGATGTAAGAGATTATGATTTAAAGGCACTACGTGGAAAAATGGGATTTATACCTCAGAAGACATTGCTCTTTACTGGTAGTATAGGCACTAATATTAAATTCGGTAAAAATGATGCAGATAAAAAGCAGGTTGAACATTCTGCTAAGGTAGCTCAGGCTTATGATTTTATTAACAGTAAACCTGAAAAATTCAAAGAATTAGTAAGTGAAGGTGGATCTAATATGTCAGGGGGGCAGAAGCAAAGATTATCTATTGCAAGAGCATTAGTTAGAAAACCTGAAATTTATATTTTTGATGATAGCTTTTCTGCCCTAGATTTTAAAACAGATGCAATGCTTAGAGAAAAGTTAAAGGAGGAAACTAGAGAGTCCGTACTTTTAATAGTTGCACAGAGGATAGGATCTATAATTGATGCTAATAAAATTATAGTATTAAATGAAGGCGAGATAGTAGGAATAGGAACCCATAAAGAATTACTAAAAACCTGCGAAATCTATTATGAAATTGCATCATCTCAACTTACAAATGAGGAGCTGGAACAATGAAAAAGTTAAAGGATACTATAAGAAAAATATCTCCTTTTGTAAAAGTATATAGGAAACTATTTATTGCTGCAATTTTATTTATAGTAGTAGCTGCTATTTTTATGGCTATTGCTCCAAAAATAGAAGGACTAATTACAACTAGTCTTGCCAAAGATGTTATGAATATAGCAAAAGGTGTAAAAGGAGCTTCAGTTAATTTTAATTATATTTTAAGAGTATTAGGAGTATTGGCTTTTATATATGTATTTGGAACATTATCCACATATTTAGCAAGTTTATTATTAACTAATGCTATTCAAAATACTATGAAAGATTTAAGAAACGCTGTTCAAGGTAAAATTAGAAAATTGCCTATAAGTTATTTTGATAAGAATAGCTATGGGGATGTTATGAGTCGTATAACAAATGATATAGATACTATTTCTAATGCACTCCAACAGAGTTTTAGCCGAGTTATTAATTCAATATTGTCACTAACTCTAGCTATTGCGATGATGTTTACAATTAATATAAAACTTGCATTGTTAGCTATACTTATAATACCTATAAGCTATTTAGTGTTAAAATATATAGTTAGTAAATCACAAAATCTATTTTATAAACAGCAAAGCGCTTTGGGGAAAATGAATGGTAAAGTGCAAGAAATATATACTGGCTTTAATGAAATAAAACTATATGGAAAGCAAGAAGATGCTATAAAAGATTTTGAAAATATTAATGAAGAACTTTTTAATACAGGATTTAAGGCGCAATTTATATCAAGTATAATGTCTCCATTAGTTTCATTAGTAAGTTATTTAGGAGTTGCAGCCATTGGAATACTTGGCGCAACATATGCTATAAATGGAATAATGACAGTGGGTAATCTTCAAGCGTCTATTCGTTATATTTGGCAAATAAATCAACCAATTTCTGAGGTGACGCAATTATCTGCTGCAATGCAATCAGCCTTTGCGGCAATTGAACGTGTATTTGAAATATTGGATGAAAAGGAAGAAATTCCAGATAAAGTTGATTTTATAAAATTAGAAAATCCGCTTGGAAATGTTACTTTTGAGCATGTAAAATTTGGATATAATGACAATAAGGTTTTAATTGAGGACTTAAGTGCAGAGATAAAAAGTGGTCAGATGGTTGCTATAGTAGGTCCAACAGGAGCAGGTAAAACAACATTAATAAATTTATTAATGAGATTTTACGATATTCAAGGGGGAGCTATAAAAATAGATGGAGTGGATACTCACGATATGAAACGCGAAGATCTGCGTTCTATATTCGGTATGGTTCTTCAGGATACTTGGCTATATAATGGAACAATTCATGAAAATATTGAGTATGGCAGATTTGGAGCTAGCAAGGAAGAAATTATTGAAGCGGCTAAAATAGCTAACGTACATCATTTTATTAAAACTCTTCCAGATGGGTATAACATGTTTTTAAATGAAGAGGCTTCTAACATATCTCAAGGAGAGAAACAACTTTTGACTATAGCAAGAGCTATAATTTCGAATCCAGCAATACTAATATTAGATGAAGCAACTAGTTCAGTTGATACTAGACTCGAAATATTACTCCAAAAAGCTATGAGGAATATAATGAAAGGAAGAACTAGCTTTGTTATTGCACATAGACTTTCAACTATTCGTAGCGCAGATTTAATATTGGTTATAGATGAAGGCGATATTATAGAACAAGGAACCCATATTGAGTTAATGGAAAAGGGTGGTTTCTATGAAAAACTCTATAATAGTCAATTCAAGAGTCAGGTAGCAAATTAATTTAATTATCCTAATTTTTAAAATTGTTCCTATAAAACTCCATAAAGGCTCTTAGATAAATTTGAATTTATCTAAGAGCCTTTATCTGTTGCACTGAAGCATAAGTAAGTATTGCAATATTAACCAACATTACTATTTATATATTAGTCTTCATATTCACTTTTGATATTCTTGGAACTAAACTTAATACTTTCATCCACAGTGCATTTATCCTCTGCAAATATATTAATACCTTTATTATAGTCTTCTGGAATTTCGATAATAAGAGAATTGTCATATATATTTAACGAAAGGGAGATATTCATAAATTTATTAGCACTACTAATCCTTAATTTACCATGATTTTCACTTATATCATAACTTAATCCCTTACCTTCACTATATGTAACATGAATTTTATGATCATTTGATTTTTTCACTCTAACTTCATTAACTTTATCGTTCACAATAATATTATGGATTGAACTAGCGTCTACCTCATAATTTTTCCTTTCTTTTTTAAAAAACAAACCTATTATTAAAAGAATTACTATAGTGATTACAATTGCTATTACTACTTTTTTATTCACACTTAATTCCTCCTAATAATTCAATCGTATTATCGCTTTTTTCTATGTCCAAAAAATATTCAAAGCTTACATATCCAAGGTCTCTTAAAATAAGATCCCCGGTAGTACTCCATTTAAATTCCTGAATAATTCGATATTTTAAGAAATTATTCGTTTTTATGATTATGTGGTCATAAAAGAATAGAACTATAGATTATCCCCATAATTTGTATTACAAATTGGAAGTTGCTTTTAATTTAATGGGTATAAATGTTTCCATTTGTGACCATCCTTGTGCTTTTATAATCTCTGATGGTGTAATAATATGGCCCATAGCATAATGATTTTGACGAATATCCAGTTCCAAGTTATCAGAATTCTTAATATATTCTAAAGCTTTATTATATAACTTACCATTTGTTTCTTCATCCCCATCTTTATAAACATAAGTTATATAGTACCCGCCTTCGAAATCAACGACTTCGTTGCCACCATCATCCATATCCTCACTCAATGTCCACCACCATACCATACCTTGTTTTTCTTCATCAAAAAACAAAAAGTCTCTGGGCATAAAACTATCTCTTTCCAATGGCTTAATTGTGGAAAAATACTTATCAAACTTTCCTAAAATACCATTAAAAGAAAAGTTAAATTCCTTATCTACACCAGATGACGCTGCTTTGAAGGGTGGCAATGATATTATCCTAAACTCCATAAAAATACCTCCTATTATTTTCTAAATCAATGATTTATCTTCGGGTTATACAAATAATCTATAATTCACATTTTTGTATCATAAGGAATTAACATAATAGTTAATATTACGAATTTTTCCTAATGTTATATTACCATTTTTGTATAAAATAGTAAATAATTATTTTTTAGGTAGTGGTAGTATTTTTGAAATAATCGTTCCAAAGTTTTGTAAATTATGATAATATTACATATATAGTTACGATGCATTTGTCTTATATGATGAACTACAAAAGGGGGATATAAATAAAATGAAGAAGGAATATTAAATTTTCCATCATCAGATATTTATAAAAAATGTGAGCAAACCATCATTAATAATGGTTATGATGATGAGGAGATAACAATGTCAGGTCTTACAGCAGAAAAAGCAAAGACTGTAAATGCACCAAAAATAAAAGAATGTTTTTTGAATATTGAATGTGAACTTTTGTGGGAAAAAGAACACTTTGAAGGTTGTAGAGATGTTGTTGTTGCTTTAAAGGCCAAGCATATTTCAATGGATAGTGACTTTTACGATGAGAACCAAAAAGGAAGATATGGTAAAACAGGTTTTATGTATAACGTTCATTCACCAAGAAACCCCGAAACAGGGGAAATATTTGAGACTTGTTTTGGTGCATTAGAAAAATATAAATAACGTAAAATTTGTTATATGCTTTTCGTAACTTTAGATATCTTATTAATAAACTGCATCACAATGGTATTTTATTGAGATGCAAAGATTATTTATAAAATCTGAATAGAGGTGCAGTGATGGATAGAATTAAATTTGCAGTATTCACCGATTTACATTATGAACATATCCACGATGGGAGTCAAAGAATTGAAAACTTCATAAATAATGCAAGGGAAGCAGAAGTGGATTTTGTTATTGAACTTGGAGATTTCTGTAGTCCTAAGGAGGAAAACCAAGGTTTACTTGATATGCTTGATTCTATTGGAAAACCTCATTATCATTTGATGGGAAATCATGATTCTGATTTATTTACAAAGGAAAAAGTTATGGAGTTTTTACAAATGGATAAAAGTTACTATTCGTTTAAATATGGTAAAATTAAATTTATTGTGTTAGATACCTGTTTTATCAAGACTGATAACGGATACGAACCTTATTATAAAAGAAATTATAATATGACAAAAAATATATATCCGATTCTTCCAGATTATGAATTTAAGTGGTTGGAATCTCAATTAACCGATGACAGTGAGTACTATGTTATTTTTTCACATCATAGTTTTGAAAATGAGTTTGCTAAAAGAGGTGTATATAACTCAAATGAAGTAAGGGATTTGATTAATAGGATAAATCTCACAGGGAAGAAAGTTCTTTTATGCATCAATGGACATGACCATGGCGACTCTCTTAAAGAAATTGGACAAACATATTATTTTGGCTTGAATTCAATGTCATATATATGGTTTGGACCTCAATTTGAACATTTTTGTTACTCTGATAAAATACATAAACAATACCCATTTTTAAAGGATTTGGTTCTATATCGAGAAGGATTATATAGTATTATCACAATTACCGAAAATGGTGGTTTTGATATACAAGGTATGAATGGACATTACCAGAATATTTCACCAAAAGAGTTGGGAATTGAAGGTTTATGGAATGGACGACCCATATTACCGATTATATCTTCATTAAACGTTGATTAAATTAAACTCTAATTAGGAGCATAACACAACAAAAACAGAGTTGCTTCACATTCTTCTTATTAGGCTCCAAAAGCTACAAAGTCTGTGACGTTTTTATTTGTGACAGATTAGTAGTTTTATAAGTAGTAAGTGATATTTTGAGCTATCAAAAATATTAAACATTCCACTGTAAACGTCAAAGAGTTACATGTGGAATGAAAAACTATAAGCTTCATAAATAAAATCTACTCAAATTTCTTATACATAGAAACACTTTGTACTCCAGGGAAAAATCCCATTTTATAATATAACGCTTCAGCAGCATTACCAACTGTTACATCTAACTTTGTTGCTGGTGATATGTCTTTTAAAACAGTTAATGCCCTCTTTATCATGTTCTCAGCAATACCATGCCCTCTATAAGCTGGCTTTACTCCTATTTGGTTAATCTTAGAGAACTCATTATCATCATCCTCATTTTTTCCTGCTAAACATACCCCTATTAAATCATTAGTATTTCTATCATAAACTAATGTAGAAGCCTGCATACTATTTGTAGAAATATACCTTTCTAAAAACATCTTAGAGTCTTCGATTTCTTGTTCTTGGGTGTTGTTTGAAAATTCTTCATATTGGATACCACCTTTATATGATTCATGTAATACTTTTCCCACCTCATCGGCATCCTCAATTGTAGGTGTTTTAATAACTAAACCTTCCCTCCACTGAATATTATCAAATATCTCCGTTGGTCGAATCATCATTTTTCTAACAAAATTTCTCCTATATCCAAGCCTACTATAATAATCAACATCTCTTGGATGTATTGTATATAAAAAGATTTTTTTATTCTTATCTGACCATTGTAATAATGTATTATTTAGTTCGCTAATTATAGAGAATTTGTCTACTGTATATGGTGATTCTACAAAAAAATGTGCTGAATAATTTGGCTCTATTACTACTCCACCAACTCTTTTATTATCCTTGAAAATCCAAAATGCATTTTCATCATAATATGAATTTTGTGATAGTTTGTTCCAATTATATGTAAACTCTTCATCCCTATCTACATATATGGCAAAATGTATGCCAAATTCAGCTACATTAGCTCTCATAAGCTCAAATCCATTATTTAACAGGTATTGTTCTTTTCCTTCTTCCCACTTCTCAATGTTTTTCACTATAAAGCCCCCTTAAACAATTATATTTTTAATATATATTCATTTTAACAAATTAGTATATTCTAGTATATATAAAGAATAGTTCTATATTATTCTTTGCACAAAAAAGCTACCACTTGTTTCATCTAACGGGTTCCGTTTTGAAGTGCTTTTACTAAAATATCATTTCTGCGTTTATTTTAATATTAGCTGATCTTAGGTGTAAGTAATTATATTGCATCTAAATTTAACAAATAATGTTATAAATTTTAATATTTAAAATTTATGTTATAATAAGTATGAGAATCAGCTATAATAACTATGCATTTGTATAAAATTAGGGGGGGATACGTTGGAAAAAATAAAGGCTATTAATAGATTAGTTACAGTAATTACTGCTATTGGGTTTATATTATTAGTTTTAGGCTTATTGAGTTTATTGGGCATAATTGATATGAATTCAATGTTACTTGTATTACTATCATCAGGTATTTTTAGTATGCTTAACGGATATTACAATATTAAGAATAAAAAAGTAGCAATATTTTGTATTTTAGTTGGAATTTTCTCGTTTTTTGTCGCTGTATTTAAAACATTTTTTTAAATATGCAATATTATAATACTGTAAATTTAAGGAGGGATAATTTTCTCTCCTTAAATTTTTTACGTATTAATATTCACATACCCTAATATAATCATCTTATTTGAAATAGATTATATTTTTGTAATCAAAAACTTTATCCGTAATACCAAGTCTTTGTGCGGGAGTTAATTTCTTGTCTCCAAACTTTGTTGTCCAACAAAAATTATAAAAAATTCTAAGTATTGTTGTTATCTGCTGTGCATATTTAGGATTATAGTTTGCATATATATAACTTCTACCATCACCCCTTGCTGTTGGGTAAAGGGTGTTTAATGGGATTGTCACCCCCTCATAGGATAACTTAATCCATTAGCTATTTTAAATGGCACTTTGATTTATTTAACGTTAAATATATCTAAATTTAGACTTTGTATCGTTGGGAAAAATAATAAATTCAAACATAAAAATACCGTAAATTCAGTTGTGTAATGTGTACCCTTTGTCAAGGACATATAAAAATACTACAGTGAACTAAGTAGATGATTTCTGTATTGAACAGGAGTCATCCTTTCCAATGCCCACTGATATCTATAATTATTATAGTAACTCAT
>NZ_JBOITL010000031.1:0-117081 GCF_050717515.1 Clostridium sp.
ATGGGTCTCATTTTCATTAGCTTTTCTATTTGTATCTTGTTTAATATGATAACCCCACCTTATAATGTTGGTGTATTACCATTTTTTAATTTCCACTATTAAGATGGGTTACGACGCATTTTTTTACCAATCCGACGTAACGTTTAGGAATATCATACCATTAAACCCCATTTTTATAAACTAATCCAGCCTATCTATATACATTTCATAATTTAAATAGAAACGCTGTATAAATGCTTATGTTATGATTCATGCGAATATATATTATTTCAGACAAAAATTTGTATACTTAGGCGCGTGGACATGAGTTTTAAAAATAATTTAAACAACATTCATGATAAAAGTTATAAAGATTTATTTTCTACAAATGATGCTTTTTTATCCTTTGTTAACACCTTTATTCAAGGTGAATGGATAGATAAATTAGAAAAGGATAAATTAATACTTGTTGATAAATCTTATATTTTATCTGATTATGAGGAATTAGAATCAGATATAGTATATCAAGCCACTATTGGAAAATACCGGCAAATATATGTTTTCATCTAACTGTAATTGCAGCTCTCCCTATTTAAGCTTCTTCATTAATAAAACGAACTTTTGGATCTGCTTTTATATTAGGGAGCTACTGTTGTACTCGGATCACTAGCTAAAGCTTTACTCAGATTTCCAGTAAGTGCATTTAGCAAATCATCACTACCTTCAATTAACCATCCTTTATCTCCTTTTATAAGCTTAATATCAACATCTGTAGTAGTTTTTGGTGCATTAGGATCAATAATATATTTGTTAAAAGATGTCATTATTTGAGCCTGTGGATCACTTTTCTGGCCTGACATAGCTTGTTTTAGTAATTCAGGCAACATGTCAGTGATTAACTTACCATATATTTTAGGTAAATCAATGGATGTTACTTTAGTTTTTACTACTGCATTCTTGCCAGTAACGCTAGAAGATACAATAGCATAGCTGACTTTTGAAAGAACCGATTTAACTATTTTCTCCTGATTCGTATCTGTATATTTGAAACTATCTTTAGTTTTATCTTTGCTAATATAACTTTCCATAGAAACGATATCTGATTTTTGAGCACTGGTAAAGAACTTCTTCACTGTAGCATCAGGTTTCGCACCACATGCTACTAGTGAGAATGAAAATAGTATAGCTACCATGATTTTCAAAGCTTTGTTGTTTTTCAAAATTATTGCCCCCTTATATTTTAGTACATTGCTACTAACATTTTTTCTATGATTATATTTATATGGTATCATTCTCCAAAGGTAAAAATTTGCCTTGTAAAAATTATAACCTTTCATTTCTTAAATCCATTCTATCATGCTAACTTGGCTAAACTAGGGGAATCCTGTCACATTGGAAATTAAAAATGAAACAAACCCTTGTGGATTGACAAAAAAATATAACAGATAAGCAATAAATACCTATCAGTTATATAAATGATCAATTTGTTTAAATATTTTTAAAATATTTTCTTAAGCCACGCTTTAACTTCTTCTTTCACCCTTTCTTTATTATACCATCCCAATTATGGAGCTGCTCTGGTAGCTCTAAAATCCATTCCCTAAGCTTACTCAAATTCTTTTTCGCTAATTCTTCAAGATCAACTGTTGATAGTTTTAATTTCTTTTTAACATATATAGAAGTTATCGTTGTTTTATGATTCGCACATTGCATTGTAAATCCGTCTGGTGCTGTTATTCCATTTATAATTCCATTAACAACAAAATATGCAGAATAAAAGGAATGTAATCTATGCTTTCATAAGGTATGAAGCTTTTCTCTAGTCCTTTTAAAAGCATACCATCTATCTCTTTTCTTTTTTCTTCAACTGTAAAGTACCTTGCACTTAAATCATATTTACCAGCATCTCCTTTGTCTTTGCTGTTCCCTGTAGATATTTTATAATATCTAGTTGCCTTTCTATATCCGATCCAAAGACCTTTCTATCCGGGCAATGCCTCATTGTATCCTCTACTGCATCTACAAATATATATTGGTGCCACCCACGTGGCAAGTGGCACGTTGTTATATTTCGTGATTATATTTATATGTATTATGTGCGAAAGGTAAGGTGTTTTGTAATTACGGTTCTATAACCTCTGCATGGGATAGGACTAGAAATTCATATGTATTCTTTAGAATTATTTCGAACTCGCCTTAAATTCCGAAAAGTTCGAAATTTTACATATTATTATGCAATTCCAATCACTTGGTCAATCATATTCAGAAGATACTCCGGAAAATCATCCGTGTCATTATCAATAGATATGAGTCGTTTCTTAATTATTTCCCCAACCTGAGCAGCCTTATCTGGGCTACCGAACTTATAAAGCAGTTCTAATTCTTCTACTCTTTCAAGCAATGCCTCTACACAAGCACTTTCTCGCTTGTAGCTTAAAAAATTATGCTCCAAAAACCATCCTAATGTTCTCTCAAAATGCTCTATAATAACATCATAATTGGTCATTACCTGTTCTAGTACCATATCTTTTCCAAGAACCGCCTCCGACAGATCCCTTATCTGGAAATCCATATTAAAACCCTCAAATGCTGTGAGTGCCCGTCCAAAATCATGCAAAGGAATATTCTTGCCATCTATAACCAGAGAAACGGCATTTTCTTCTTCATCAAGTTGAATCCTACATGTTCCAACACTATTAAGGCTATATTGCTCCTTGCTTATGCGAATTGCATTATTCACAAAATACCTATCCGAAATATGTGTAAGCGTTTTATATCCTAGCCCAGTCAATATCTTCTGATGTAATTGTTCAATTGCCACTACCTGGTTTTCTTCCGGCTTTGCGAGTACCTCAAACTGATAAGCGCCCCCCATTTCTTCTGCTTTCCATACAGAGAAACCTGGTATAATCATATTTGAAATTTCAAATCCATGCATAATTCCATCCACATCATAGACTGATATATTCTTTGAAAAATCATTTGTCTTATTAACACCAATCATTTCTGCCATAAAATCATTATGACAGTCCAAACATAACTCTCCCACATTAGCCACATGAATAGTAGCTTCACTTGATTTGCATTTTTTACATTTCATGAATCTAACTCCTTTTAGATGCTTTTATTCTGTTATATTTCGATCAAATATAGTATGTTCTGTTATTCCAAGATTGCTTTTTCATCTTACGATTGCAATCACCACTTTTTATAAAATACGTATTATCTACACCGACTAGGGTTTAGTATGATAAATACCATTTTAAAATATACAGTGATTTGCAGTAAAACTAATTCCCGGATAAGATGACCCTTTTCTTTCATAGTAAGAGTTATTCCATTCCTTCTACACTTCTTTCTACTACTGCCACCATGTCATCTTCAGCACCGAGACTGAAGTTAAAAACAATATGTGTGCGTGTTTCAGTTATCAATTATGATTATGATAATACAATGCCTTTTTCGATTTTATTTCCTTTTAAAAATTCTTTTATCTCAAGAGGTTTCCCCCCTGGAAACTGTAATATTTCTATAATCAGAATACCGTTATTGGTGGCGACTGTAATTCCTTCATTATTTGCATCTATGATATAACCAGGTGGTTTAATAATATTTGACTCTAATGACTTGGATTTGAATATTTTAATTGGAATATCTTTATAATAAGTATGAGCAGTTGGCCATGAGTTTATATTTTTATATGGCCAAGAACTCAATCCTCTTATTAAATTATGTATGTTAATACTACTGTCATTCCAATTAATCTTTGCCATTTGCTTGTTTAACATCTGTACATAAGAACTTCCATCACTCTGTTGTTTTACCCCACAAATTTTACCTGTGATAATTCCATTTATTGTTTCCTCTAACAGTTCAGCACCGTTTATTTTTAATAATTCATACAATTCTCCTGCTGTCATAGATTCAGATATGTCAAACTCACTTCTCATAAGCATATCACCCGTATCTATACCAGTATCCATTAGTATAGTTGTATTTCCAGTTGTTATTTCCCCATTTATTAAACTCCAATTTATTGGTGCTGACCCCCTATACATTGGGAGGAGAGATGCATGTAGATTAATACATCCGAGTCTTGGTATGTCAAGTATATGCTTAGTTATGATTTGACCATATGCTACAACAATAATAAAATCAGGTTTTATTTCTTTTAATTTATCAATAATTACAGAGTCTGTTCTTATTTTTTCGGGCTGAAAAATTGGAATTTGATTCGATAGTCCGACCTCTTTGATTGCTGAAATTGCTACCTTTTTCCCTCTTCCACTTGGTTTATCAGGTTGTGTTACAATCGCACTTACATTATATTTCTCTATCATTTTCTTCAATGAGGGAACTGCAAAATCAGGAGTTCCCATAAAAACTATTTTCATTGTTGATACCTCCCTTTGATACTACAAAATATATTTTGTAGTATCACAATATTCTACTAAGACGCATTAAATTTCTATATTCAATCCATCATACGCAAATTCTATATTGTCATAATTCTTTGCTTTTTTCAAATAATCATCATATGATAATCCCCAGTCCTCATCTAAATGAGTGATAATAACCTTATTGACATTATACTGTTTTTTTAGTTCAACAATTTCATTCATAACAAACAAATGTTTTCTCATTTCATTATCGTTATCAATAATAAAATTATCTTTTGCTACTTCTGAAGTTATTGTATTTCCAACTATCAATAAATTAGCATTATTAAATAACTCGTCATCTGGAAAAGGTTTTACATTACATGGTGCATAAATAACTTTTTTATCCTTTTGCTCAAATACAAATACTGAGCTAAGCTTATTACTAACAGGTATGATTGTAATTTTTATATCATTTATATTTAGTTCTCTATCAACAACATTTATTTTTATTAAATTATAGTTTTTTTCGTAATTTTCAACATATGGTCCGAATTTATTTTTTATTGAACGTATATCTTCAATTATATAATCCAATCCAAACACATTTATAGGTTTCTTATTTTTAATTCCAACCGATAATTCACACCAATTTATTTTTATCTGTTCAAAAACTCTCATCCCTAGAGTATGGTCGGGATGCCAATGACTATAAAGCACATTATCAATACTCTTTATATCAAATTTATTTAGTGCAATATTAATATCCTCTGGAGTATCAATTAACAAATTGATATCCTCTATAAATAATGAACAACCAAAACGCGAGTATGGTGTTCCCTTCTCCCTCGCTTCTTTACATACTCTACAACTACATGTTGCTCTAGGTATTGACGTACATCCTCCAGAACCTAATACTTTAAATTTCATGTAACTTCCCTCCAATAATTTCTTTTTTCATCAAGCATAAGCTTTTTCTTTATGTTCTCAATCTTTTTAACTGCTCCCTTTACATTACTAAAATACTTTTTATAGGTATTGGTATATCTTCAAGCGTAGGTCCGTTCTACTCTACCAATCCGACGTAACGTTTAGGAATATCATACCATTAAACCCCATTTTTATAAACTTGTTTAATCTTTCTTCCATTGAACTTAATTACTCTACCAATTCCATACAAATAAAAACTTTTCATGCGAATATATGTTCTTGTTTCGGAAATAATATTATTATAATATATATTATTTCAGACAAAAATTTGATATACTTAGGAGCGTGGACATGAGTTTTAAAAAAGATTTAAACAACATTCATGACAAAAGTTATAAAGATTTATTTTCTACAAATGATGCTTTTTTATCCTTTGTTAACACCTTTATTCAAGGTGAATGGATAGATAAATTAGAAAAAGATAAATTAATACTTGTTGATAAATCCTATATTTTATCTGATTATGAAGAATTAGAATCTGATATAGTATATCAAGCAACTATTGGAAAAGATAACGTAATATTTTATGTCCTTCTAGAACTGCAATCTAGTGTTGATCAAAGCATGCCTATACGATTGTTAATGTATATGGTAGAACTATGGAGAGAGACATTAAAAAATAGTGAAAAAAAAGAAATCAAAAGAAAAAGCTACAGGCTTCCTGCAATTGTTCCGATAGTTCTTTATAATGGCACAAAAAAATGGACCTGTGCTAGGAGTTTTAAAGATATAATAAATGAAAGTCAATTATTCGGGGATAATATTTTAGACTTTAAATATATACTAGTAGATATAAACAGATACTCTAAGGAATATTTATATGAGTTTAAAAACATTGCCGCAGCCATATTTCTATTAGACCAAGATATAAATGCCATGGAGTTTTTGGAAAGATTGAAGAATATAGTAATTAATTTTAATAACCTAACTTCCGAGGAAAAATTATTATTAAAAGGATGGATCAAAAATACAACTAATAGTAATGAAATATATAATATGAATGAGTTAGTAGATGATATATTCAATGAGAATAAAAAAGAGGAGATTGAAATTATGGTTTCTAATGCATCAAACATCTTTGATAAATTAAAAAGTGATGGAATAAAAGAAGGTAAGAAAGAAGGTAAGACCGAACTCCTTATAACGCAGCTAAAAAAAAGATTCAATGGTCTTTCTGATTATTATACAGTTAAGATTAGATCTTTACCCGAGGGTGTTATTGATCAAATAGCAACAGATATATTTGATTTAAAAAAAGTTGATGATATAAAAAAATACTTATAGGAAAACAAGTGAAACATCTATGAGAAAATTCATAGATGTTTCACTTGTTCTTTTGTGTAAGCATATGGGCTATTTAGAAATCATAGATTTTGTAAAATTTATTATGTCATTTATAGTTTCTTTATTACCTAGATCATTGTAATACCTTCAGTAAATGCATCACATACATGGCTACCGCAAAATTATTAGATATAGACTCATTTTTTATAAAAAGAAAAGGATTACAGCATTTTGTGCCTTAATCCTTTTCTTTTCACTTATTGAGAATCAGTGTGACTTATTTAAATAGTTAATGTCTCTTATTTGTCGCTTAGGGCTTTTTTAAGGGCCTTAATTTCATCTTGGTGCATTTGCTTACTTTTACTGTCTCTTTTCTTACCATCTATAGGTAATTGACTCTGTAAGGCTTTAATTTGTCTCTTTATTTCGTCTTTATCCTTTGGAATTTCTAATTTCGGCATTTATTGGGCCTCCTTTAAATAATCTTCCATATATATATTCTGCATTTAAAAGTAGTTTCCTTCTAAATGGTTGTTTTTTTTAGATAAATAAAAGCATTATACTAAGTTTAAGATTGGTAGAATGCTTTTACTAATAAGTTTAATCATTGCATATTTTCTACTGGAATTTGCTTTCTCTTACCATATTATAAAGCATTCCTTCCTTTAACGAACTACTATCGCCGCCTAATGCATCTACTAATGTATAAGCAAATGGTAGGATTGTAGCTGGTCCTCTGCTGGTGATCAAATGATCATCCACCACAACGATATCTTCTACATAATTTGCCTCTTTAAACAATGTAGTATATTCTTCTCCAGGATATGATGTTATTGTGCGTCCCTTGATAATTCCTGCTCTTTCTAAAATTATCGGTGCTGCGCAAATAGCAGCAACAAATTTTTCTGGCACTTTATCAAAATACTTTACTAATTCAATGACCCTTTCATCATCTCTTAAATTTATTGCTCCCGATAATCCACCAGGTAAAACAATCATATCGCATTCTTTTATTTCATCACTTATAATTTTATCCGTAAGTACCACAATATCATGAGACCCTTTTACCATTTTTCCATTGATACTTACCAAATCACATTGAAATCCTGCCCTTCTTAAAACATCAACTACAAATAATGCTTCCCCTTCTTCAAATCCTTCTGCTAAAAAAACTGCAACTTTTTTCAATTTAACTCTCCCTTTCTTTTACCAATATAATCTTGATTTATTTTGTACTTGATGATTCTTCCAATATATCTACTGTTTTTGTTAAAGAATCAGCGAATTCTTCATTATGGTGTAATGCCTGGGCAAGCTTTTTCGAGATATAAGTTTTTCCATTTGCTGGTGGTGATGTTACTAAAATCAGTTTTTTCACAACAATCCTCTCCTAATTAAAAAATTAAAGTGTAATACTTTTTATGTTCACAGGTTTATTATACCTCTTTTTTTGTTTTAAGTTAAACAAATAGCACTAACTTAAGTCAGTGCTAAAAATTTCTAAAATTCGAATGAAATACACTTAAATATTTATAATTTTAAACAACAATTTATAACAGGAGGGTATTTTATTTAAGTCTCTCCATGTCTAAGCTGCTATCTTTTCTTCTGCTTCTGACACGATTTGTTTGTTCTTTTTTACAAATAATCTCATACCTAATTTCACTACTTCGTTTACTACTATTATAAGTGAAGATAAAATAATTATCTTTAACCACATACCAGCACTTAAAGATACTGCATTAAAGAATTTTGCGAACACTTCAGTTACAAATATTTGCACTACTGCTGTGACCGTAATTATCTTTAAAAATATGGTATTTTTTGTAATGCTAGGGATAATACTATCTGTGCCAAATTCTCTACAGTTAAAGGCATTAAATAATGCACTAAAAGCAAATAATGCAAATAATACTGTCTGCATTTGGTTTGGTCCCGTAACTCCCTCTTTTGGGAATCCTGCTCCTAATATGTCAAATTTCATCTGAATCATGATAACTAAAGTTATATATATAGCATTTGAAATCATGCTTTTCATCATTCGTTTAGTTATAATACTAGCATTTCTATTTGTAGGTCTTCTATTTAAAACAGCGTCTCTTACTGGTTCTAGTCCAAGTGATAGTGCTGGTGGTCCATCCATTATAATATTTACCCATAAGAGTTGTATTGTAGTGAATGGCATTTGAAAGTCGAATACCACTGATAAAATAGCTGTTAAGAATGCAATTATATTAACAGTTATCTGGAATTGTATAAATCTTTGGAAGTTTTCATAAATACCTCTTCCCCACTTAATTCCCTTAACAATAGTTCCAAAACTATCATCTGTTAAAATTATATCCGCTGCATTTTTGCTAACCTCTGTTCCAGCTATACCCATAGCTATACCTACATCGGCTTTAGTAAGGGCTGGAGCATCATTTATTCCATCTCCAGTTACTGCAACTACCGCACCAATACTTTGAAGTGCAATAACTATTCTCATTTTTGTATCAGGTTTTGAACGTGCTACTATTGAAATAGTAGTTATTTCATCTTTAAGTTCCTCGTCTGATAATGTATCTATATAAGTAGCCTCTACTGCCCTATTCTTGCCTTCTAGCAAGCCTAATTCTTCACCTATAGCAATAGCTGTATTAATATTATCACCTGTAAGCATTTTTGTAGTAACTCCTGCATGTCTAGCAGTTTCTATAGCTTCTTTAACGTCAAGTCTTAGAGGATCTCTTATTCCTACAAAACCTGTAAACACTAAGTCATCTTCTAAAGTTCCTTGCTCGGTTGCCATAGCTACCTCACCACTTATATTCCCATATGCAAAACCAAGTACACGCATTGATTTTTTCTGGAGTATTTCGATTTCATCTAATATTTCTTTCCTTCTAGCTGCATTTAGTTCTACTTCATTGCAACTAATATGTTCATATTTGCATAACTCTAGAATAATTTCTGGGGCTCCCTTTGTGAGTACCGTAGACCCTTCCTCTTCTTCTATAACAGTACTCATTCTCTTGCTCTTTGAACTAAATGGGATCTGATGAACTATGTTTGCATTTTGTCTTTCTTGTACATAATCATAATCTTCATTGTATAAAAGAAGCGCGCATTCTGTTGCACTACCTAAATATTTAACTTCTGAATCATCCTTTTCAATATCTGCTGTTGAGTTTACAAGGCAGTTATCTATAAAGTAGTTATTGCTATCGCTTAGTTCATCTCGTCCTCTGAATTTACCATTTAAATAAACTTTTTCTACAGTCATTCTATTTTGAGTAAGTGTACCTGTTTTATCTGAGCATATTACACTTACAGAGCCTATTGTCTCGCATGCTTCCTTTTTAGTAACAAGCGCATTTATCTTAGCCATTTTCTGCATAGTAATTGCAAGTGTCATATTTATCATTGTTGGAAGTCCTTCTGGAACAGCTGCAACAATTAAGGCCACACATACAACAAAAGCAGTTTTTATGGGTTCAACAGACTGTAAAAATACAAATATTCCGGAAGTGTCTGGTGATATAGTCTTTGCTAATACCATTTTTATAATCATAACTATAAATAAAACAGCAGCTATAGCACTTGAAACCTTTGAAATCTTACCACCCAAATCTCCGAGTTTTGCTTGAAGTGGTGTTGGCAAATCACTATCCTCAAGATTTTTAGCTATTTCACCCATTTGAGAGCTATCTCCTGTTGCAGTAACTACAAAACTAGCTCTACCATAAGCAACTAGTGTTCCTCCAAAAACCATATTCAATTGTTTTGCTGGAATAGGGTCTTGGACAATATTTTTATCTTTAGATTTTATATTTTCCATTTCTATTATAATTTGGTCATCTTTGCTTACATCCTCTGATTCTCCAGTAAGCATGTCTTCTCTAACCATTAAATCTATGCTGCTTACAAGTCTTCCATCTGCTGGTACCATATCCCCAGTCTCAATTAATACTATATCACCAGGTACCAAATCATTTTTATTAACTTGAATAATTTTCCCATCTCGTGTTACTTTTACCTCTATGTTTTCTGTCATTTTTGAAAGTGCATCTGCAGCCTTTTGTGATTTTCCTTCTGTAAAGATTCCTATACCAATTCCTATTGCTACGGCACATACTATGCCAATAGCATCCTGGCCTTCCCCTACTAGCGCACTAATTACAGCTGCCACTAAAAGTATTATCATCATAGGCTCCATTATTGCTTCCTTAATGCTATCCCACATAGATCCTCGTTTTTGTTTAGTAAATTCATTAGGACCATATTTCTCTAGTCTTTGTTTAATCTGAGAACTGGATAATCCTTTGCTACTGTCAACCTCAAAATTGTTTAAAACCTCTAAGCTTTGTTTATTAAAATATTTAATATTGTCCACCCCTTTATTTTTTTAACTTTATACCTTGATTAAAATTTTAATATAATTATTCCTCCTTTACACAAATTTATATATAAAAAACAAATACCCTTAACACACTGAAAAAAATTTTAAAAAAATAAAAGACTTTTAACACAACGATCCATTTATAGATCATTGCGCTAAAAGTCTCACTTGACTGGAACTCGCCACGATAAAGCCAGACCTTAAGGTCGGGTATGTTGACTTTATCACCTATAAATAGGTAGTTACTCCCTTTTAACATTCATAATTGTTATTTAATTAATAAAATTATAGTATCATAAAATTTATGACTATGCAATACCAAATTGTGATAAACCTTGTTTTTTTGTTACTTTTATGCACAATTGAAAGCAAATAGTGAATTTATACTTTTCAGAGTTTAACGATTCTTTATCAATAATACTAACTTCCAATATTCCTCCCATTTCTTCTGCCAGCAATTTTGCAACTGTCAACCCGAGTCCTGTACCGCCTTGATTTCGGGAACTATCCTGCATATAAAATCTATTAAACAAATGTGGAATATCATCTTCAGAAAGCATATTTGTATCATTGATGAATGAAATTAATACATTTTCGTCCTCTTCTTTCATTGAGATTCTTAGAAAACTATTGGCATATCTACCAACATTTTGTAATAAATTAAGAAATATTCTTACTAGCGCAGACTCTTCACCCATTACCCATATGGGGTGTTCTGGTATATTAACCTCTATTTCTAAATGCGATTGCTCCAAGACTTGGTAGTTACCCATAAGAGATTCCTTTAAAGTTCTGGAAATATCCACATTATTTAGTGTCAATCCATAATCTCCTGCATTTAAGCGTGAAAAATCATAAAATTGAGTTACCAATATTTTCATGGTTTCCGCTTTATGCTCCATAATTTCTAACACTTCTACCAGTTCTTTGTCCATGTTAAGTTCTTTATCCGTTTTTTTGATAAGTCTTAAATAACCCAGGATTACAGTTAAAGGAGTTCGTAAATCGTGACTGATATTTTCTATTTGCTTCTGGAAGCCTTTTTCTCTTTTTTCATAACTTTGCCGTTCTTTTCTGATTTCCTCTAAAGTAGAATTAAAGGAACACAAGACCTTCTCTAAATGCCTATTTGGTATGGGCAAATGAAGAATTTGGTTTTGGGTAAGGTCCTTTTGTATTTCCCTTATCTCTTTAGTTATCTCACGAAATGCATATAGGATTGAAAGATAGTGAAATGCAAAATAACCCCCCATAATAGCTAAAATAATATACAGCATTTCGCTCCTCCTATCCAAAATAAGACATATAACTTACACTTCTCTTTTTCTCAATAATATGATACCCAACAAGGAAAAAACAAGGATTCCAATTATGCCGGACATTAAGCATTTGGCCATTCCGTATGCTGTACCCCATGCAGTAATACTCTGTGACATATTGACGCTCATTCCACTTATACCAAAAAAATTATCGGGCATCCACATAGCAATGTTGCGAATCATATCAAAACGAAGACCCAAGTAAAAAAAGATTTTAGGAATAATAAACCAAATTGTAAACCAAATGATAATTCCAGTAGAAGCTTTCTCAAATGCTTCTATACATACAATTCCCGAAATCAACGAAGCTACAGCTATAAAAAATACGGCTGGTATTTCTGTCAATAAATCCATCAGATTTACGGGGCCTGTATGTTCCAAAAAAACAACTGCACTTATAATATAAACACTTATGACTATAATCAGTGAAAAAATAGCTGAAACAGTGGCTACAATACATTCTCCGGCAAATACATTCGTTCTGGTAATACCAAAAGCAACCGTATTTTTTAAATTGCCATATTTTCTGTTCCCCTCATAGAGAAAAATTCCAATAACAGCACTCATAACACAAAAAATCATTGGATTTGCTACTAAATTTGAATATGAAAACGAAGTTGTATCGTATGGAAAACTTAAGCCATCCGTTCTTCCAAATAAGGCTAATACAGCATTCAGCAAAAATGACAGAATTGCTAAAATTGCAATTAAACAATAAATACCTCTGCTGTGGGATACCCGATAAAATTCACTTTTTATATAATTCATAATTTTTCTGCACCTCTTTTCTTTAATTCCATATAATAATCTTCCAAAGAAGATTGAATTGTTCTCATACCTGTTATATAAATCCCGTTTTCAGAAGCTAATTTGCTGTAAGCTACTCCTTGATCCTGTGGTCTATCGATACGAATATTGTTTTCTGGAAGAACTTTGAAGGTTTCTTTTGGAAAATCCCTTTCCAATAAAACAGAATATTTTTCCACATCTGATACTGTAATTTCAATACAATCCGAACATTTCTCAAGTAATTCATGTGACGAGATTTCTTCAATCAAAATCCCTTTGCTTAAAAAGCCATAGGAGGTAGCAATTTGTTGAAGTTCAGACAATATGTGGCTAGACAGTAAAATTGTAATGTTCTTTTCCTCATTCAAGCGATGTAGCAAATTACGAAATTCAATAATGCCGCTAGGGTCTAGTCCGTTGATAGGCTCGTCCAGAACTAAAAGCTGTGGTTCTCCCATCATGGCAATCGCAAGACCTAATCTCTGTTTTTGCCCCATTGAAAGATTTTTGCATTTAATGTTTCGCTTTTCAGTAATATCCATTAGTTTTACCATTTTATCAACTTTTTTTCTATCTGGAATCCCCTTTTGAATACAATAATACTTTAATATTTGTTCTACGGTCATGTTGGGGAAAAAACCCGGCTGTTCAATCATGCACCCTATTTTTTTCCGGGTACACTCTAACTCATTTACTCCATATTTTCCAAACAGCTGTATTTCTCCATCTGTTGCATAGATATGTCCAGCTAACAATTTTAAAAGGGTACTTTTTCCGCTACCATTATCACCAACTAGTCCATAAATACTCCCTCTTTTCACATGAATATTTACATGATCTAATGCAAGGAGCGAACCGTATGCCTTTGTAACTTGTTTTGTTTCTATAACATAATCATTCATTGGCCTACCTCCATAAAAAATAAGTTTATCAACTATAAGATTTCCTCATTGAACAAACATATTATAACAATTCAGTCTTTAATAAGTCATAAAAAACTTATAAAGAAGTCATAAAGTTTTTTATTGGAGTTTAAATCCAATGCCATATACGGTCTGAATATAGTCTTCTTCGGAATCCGCTTCTTTTAATTTTTTTCTTAAATTGCTAACATGAACATTTACAGTGTTATTTTCACCGTAATATCCACCCTGCCACACCGATTCATACAAACTTTCTCTGGAATACACTTTCTCAGGGTTTTGCATGAAAAGGTAAAGAATCTCATACTCATGAGCTGTCAATAGGATTTCTGTTCCACCAATTGTTACCTTTCTAGATTGAGGATTAAGTTGTAAAGTCTTGTATGTTAGAATTTTTTTAGAGCAAAATTCTTTTCCTGCACGTCTTAAAGCAGATTGAACTCTTGCAATCACTTCCTCTGGTTCAAAAGGCTTAGTGATGTAATCATCTGCACCATCCTTTAATAAAGATACTTTGTCCCCTAAAGAATTTTTTGCTGAGAGTACCAAAACAGGAACATTATAATGTTTATTCTCCCTAATATCATGCAATAATTCCTCTCCCGATATTCCAGGAAGCATAAGGTCAAGTAAAATAAGGTCTGGAATTTCTTTCTCTAATAATAATTTTGCTTCTGTACCCGAAAAAGCCTGTACAGTCTGGTATTCTGCTTTTTCTAATATCTTAGCCAGCAATCCATTTATATCTGATTCATCTTCTACAATCAGTATCTTGTATTTCATTTTCATCACTCCCTTCACATATCAAATATAAGTTTTTTTCTATACTCATTGTCAATTGAAACATTAATATCACCAATATCCAGCCCGAATGGAATACAAATCACTTCCGATGAATTGCCACCAACCACCTTTCCATTAAACATTTTTTCTAACTCATCTTTACTTGGTTTCTTCCCAATCCAACCTGTTGCACCATTATCAAAATCAGGTTTTCGATAATTCTTTGCCGCTTTCATAGCTCCGCATTCACTTTCCCCAAACAATACTTCTATCATAAAGGTTCCCCTCCAAATTACTATTTATTGATTTGTTTACATCATTCATATGTCGCCATATTTTACTGTTCCAACACAAAATATTTGTTTAATTATACCATTGTTACTTTAAATTGGAGTACAAAAATGTATGTATGATATTCTACAAAAGATTACAATTGGTTAGAACGTAATATAACTTATGTACTCATAATCATGAGAAGTCAAAGGCTAGTATACAAAATAATTTGTTTTTTGAATTAAAATTACTTTAACAAAAAATTATATAATACCAAAGAGAGATGATGAGATTGAAGAAAATAAATATTGGACTATCACCTGCTACAATATTTTACCATTAATTTTTCTTTTGTGAATTTGAATGGTGTATTTTAAGTGCATATTGGGTGTTTTTGCCTACCCCCCCCAAAAAGGTATATTAATACGAGGCAATACCGGCATCCATTTGTACTTAAAAGTAATATATTACATAACAATATCAAATATTAGTATTAAGTAACATTCAAATTGACATTCTATATAAAAACGCAAAAAATCGTTGGTAAATAAGGAAATCCAGTTTAGATAGACTATTTTTAAGATTTGATGTAAGATGCCGACTACAGCAAAATTCAATATTAATCCATTGAAGTAAAATAAAAATCTTTAAAATTTTTAATTCTTCCCTGTTTATATTTCAAGATTCCCCTATTCCCTTCAATAATTGTCCAATAATATTTAGGACAAACATGAAAAGTTATTAAAGCTCCATTTTCTACTTCAAATGTTAAACTATAAGCATATCCAATATTTGAAAATCCCCTATGGTCACCATTCATCTGCATAACTGATTCTTTTGATTTTAATCTAGCGTTAACTTCAATAATAGGTTTGGTGCATAATACTATCTGATCGTATATAACTATTGTAATCATAAAAATAAGTACAACACCTAAAAAAGAACCTATAAAAAAGAACATTACATTGTCACGATTAATAGACGTTATAATTTCATTTCCAGATGCAATAAGAGGCAGGTTCAGATCGTTATTTGCAAGCTCCAGTGGCTTATATAAACACGTAAAGTATACGATTATTGTTATACAGTATAAAATTAATATTATTATACCTCGCTTTACGGTAAAAAAAACTTTTTGGTTGTCTGACACATAAATCTCCCCCTCTACATTTACTAAATATCAGAATCCTTAAAACTATTTTCATAAATATCCAAAAAAACACTTACCTTTCGGGCCTGTCTTACTGCCTCTGCATCCTTTATCTTTACTAATTGACATCCATATGTTCCATATTGTTTAAAATTCCATCTTGATATTGGACGAAATTTATATTCTTTTTGAATTGCTACAATTCCTTTTGCAAAATCAATCTTCATCTGTCTAAATGCTTTCTCTGGATTTTTAAAGACAGCATATCCTTTCTTAGTTGCTCCAATTTCATATGCTGGATTATCACCCCACTTATCAACACTACCTTTTATTCCTTTTTCACCAGCAACATACTCACTAACATGTTCCTTGTTTTTGCAATATTTTGGATACTTCAAATAAATGAATACTGTAGACAGTATAATTAGGCAAACAATAATATTACGTTTCTTCATATACTTCACCTCCATAATAGGAAAATATAATTTCCTTCGCAGTTTTCTACAGTTGTGTCTTAATCATCATTTACTTTGGATAATAAAATTTTATTATTTTTGAAATATATTAAAATGGTAGCGCCTGAAACAAAAAGAATTTCATGAGATAAAATATCTTCATTTACTGGAATTAATTCATCATATCCCCAATCATCAAAGCCTATGCAAGTACCCTCACCTTCCCATTGTTCATAATTCATACTAAATTTCACTACATTTTTATAAGTGATTTTCCATGTAGTAGTTCTATATGTAATAAATATAGAACTACTACATGGGCTTTTTGCCCCATTCAGCGTATGATTCATCCATAATTTTCTCAGAACCACTATTAATCCCTGATTCTATTTTATGTTAGCTAACACAAATGCATCACATACATGGCTATCGCAAGCGAATTCACAATACTTACACTTCTTCCTATATAATTCAATATTAAAATCTAAACTAAAATCATAATTATTAAGTCTAAGTATTAACTCCACAATTTTCTTCTCATTAGTTCTATGAATACTCTCTGAATAATTAATAGTGATGATATCATCTTTATATTGTGGTTGCCAAAATTTCATACTTATATTTTCAAAGGGTATATCTTTATCAAAGATTTGTAAAGACCTTTCACCTAATATGTACATGTATACAATAGCTTGCATTCTCTTAATTACTTCCTTATAATCTAGTTTTCTATTCTCCGTTTTCCAGTCCCATATTTCTATTTTGTTATTTGGCTTAATAATTATTAAATCATACTTTGCTTGAATCCTAATAGTATCTTTTCTCATTTTAATTTCATATTCCGGCAAATATATGTTTTCTTCTATTATAGGAAACTTTTCTCGGAGTGACTTTGTAAAGTCTAGCAATTTAGTATTACTCTCATTTATAACCACAGGAATATTTGAAAAATATCTTTGGGCGATAAGATGAAAATCCAGTCCCATATTCATATTCTCATAATAATCCTCATCATTAATTGAATCTTTTTTCCATCTAATATTATCTAAATATTTTATTTTAAATTTATATGGACATTTATCAAAAGTATTTAAAAGATTTTGACTATAGTAGACATGATTTGATTTTCTAATGTCTATCATTTAAAGCACCCCTTTGACCATTTATATAATCTTGAAGAACATAAAAATACTTTGATGGTTTATCTTCATTCCATTTTCCTTCATTAGACTGGTTTGCCATTAAAATTAAATATTCTTTAGCCCTCGTTATTCCTACATATAAAAGCCTTATTTTCTCATTTATTATTTGTATTTTAGCTTCTTTTAATGGATCTTCACAAACATTATCACCTAGAATTTTAGAGATTTCGGCTCTGCAAAGAACTGTTGGGTTTTTAAATTCATCCCTCAAATAATAATAATCTTTAAATTTATCAGTTGTCATATATGGGTATTGATAGGATGTAATATTTAATATTAATACACAATCCCATTCCAGCCCTTTAGCTTTATGGCAAGTAGATACTGTTACTCTATCAGGAGATGGTTCATATCCTTCTAAATCGTATATTATACCTGAAATATGATCGAGTATACTATTCTTTCCATCTAGCAATTGTTCTGCTACATAACCTAAGGAAAATTCACTATTATCTTTAGATGCAAATCTAACATAGGATGAAACTGCCTCTGCCATTGCTCTATCTTCAAGACTGAAATTTAGAATATCGCTAATATATAAAATCAGTCTATCAAAATGTGTCTGAGGATATTCAAAGATTGTTTTTATTAAATCCAATGAACTTAGAAATTGTTTATACACCTTAAAGTTTAATATTTCTCCTGGAATGTCCAGTTCATTTATCTTACCTCCGCTTGGGTAAAGCAGCTTCTCAACATCATAACTGCAAATAAAACTAAACAATTTTTCATTTTCTTCATTATGGTCCTCTATAAATACATTCACAATTAAATCTTTAAATAAAACACTATCTTGTGGCCTTGAAATAAATTGCAGCATATATCCTAGAGTCCTTACAACTTTAATTTTTTTATTTGATTTATTTGATAACTCATCACATTCGATATTAGAATCTCTAAGATTATCTGCTATTTCTCTAACTTGATTATTAAAAGGAACTAATATTGCGCAGGTTTTCCCAGGAAATTTCTCTTTAAATTTCATAGCCACGCTAACTGCTTTTTTAGTTTCTTCTTCTCTTGAATTACACACCATAGTGCTTATACCATAGTTATCTTGGCTCACTTTAACTTTATCCTTCAAGCTTTTAATCTTTTGATCTACTAATGCAACTCTGCACTTTTCCTCTCCATGTTGATTGTTTGTAAACTGGACTAGTTCATTTGCTAAATCAATAATATGATTTGTACTACGCCCTGCCATGAACATTTCAAAAGCATTATTTGCCTTACCACAAAACTCCCTAAAATATTTAGGGTCTGATGCTGTAAATGTTCCTGTTATACTTTGATTAACATCTCCAACTCTTACTAGATTACCACTTTTGCCTGAAATTGTGCTTAGTATTTTCCCTTGAATTAAATTAGAGTCTTGGCATTCATCTTCAAAAACAAAGGTATATTTTTTTTGCAGCTTTTCTCTAACTGTGTCATCAGATTTTAAAAGTTTATACGCAAGAATTAGCAAATCATTGTAATCTATATACCCCTCGCTTTTTAAAGTCTTAGTGTAAGTATCATAAATTTCAGATATATGTACTAAGAGACTATTTTGATCTAATAATTTTATATCTTCTTTTAATTTTTCAGGAGAAATATCATTTATCTTTAATTCACCAATAATTGTATCCACTGTGGTAAAAAAATCATTCCACCACTTATCTTGTTTCCCTGCGTAATTATTTAAGGCTTTATCCGATATCATCCTCTTAAATGCAGCCTCTCCTCCCTTCCTTCGCCACATTGATATGCAGTTATTTAAGTATAAACTTTTATTAACATCATCCAATATTTTAAATTCCTCATTAACCCCCATTACATCCGGTCTATCTTTTAAGATTTTTAGTGCTAAACTATGAATAGTCATGACTTCATAATCGCTGGTTGCATTTATGCCCTTATTTTGTAACACCTTGGATATTCTATGTTTAAAGTTGTTAACTGCACTATTCATGAAAGTTACTATAAGTATTTTACCAGGTTTATGGACCTTATCTTTTATAATTTCACATACTAGGTTACATATTATAAATGTCTTTCCCGCTCCTGGAACTGCTGGAACTGCCATAGTTCCTCCTCGATACTGCATTATAGGCAATTGGTCATCTCTATAAATTATTTCTTTAACTTCATTACTAATATCTTCATCATTCATCTCCTTAGTCAATAGTTTCACCTCTTTCGCACAATATTTCTATAAGTATATCTGCAAATTTACTTTCTTGCTGGAAGCCACTTAGTGAATATTCACTACCATATATGTATACTTCACCTCTACATTTTCTTAATAGGCAATTAACTAGGGACATCAGAATTCCATAAACATTTTTATTTTCTTCCTTTTCGGTATATATATCATCAATATTCCAATTCGTCTTTAATACATGTGAATTTGATAATTCCTGGGCATTTCTTGGGGACCACATATTACTATTAATATCTGTCCATATCTGAACCTTGCTGCTTAAATTAGAGGTCAAATAGGTATAAGGAGATGTTAAAACTATACTATTATCTTGTAATAACATTTCCTGAATCTCATTCATAGAATAAAATCCACTTCCTTCGCCTCGAATAAATTCTATAAACCTCTCCTCAGAAGATTTCCCTTTAAATTCTAATTTATCTAAAGTATTTATGAACCCTTCACAGCTTTCATATAAACCTATATAGTCCTCTATATGCTTTTTAACATTTGGTAGGCTTATAAGAACCTGTGAAAATGCATTTCTAAAAAATTCGCCAAGGGAACCCTTGTGCTCCATTAAATTAACTTTATAATTTTCTATCCATTGTTTCAACTCATTATATTTACCTACTGCGTCGCTTCCTACTCTATCTTCAATTTCGATGCTAAGATCTTGCAGGCCACTCTCCTGTGCTAAAGGGAGCAAGGAACTTCGAATTGCATCTAGCCTTAACATAAAAGAAAAAAAGTTTTTATAATCTTCTTTTGTTAACCTTATACTTTTATAATCATTACACAATACTGCCAGGACTATTAAAGGGTGTAAATATTCATTATCTATAAATCTATCCTTTTTTGAAGTCTCCATAACTGATATACCTAATTCCTTTGCTTTTTTCAAAAGCTCATAGGAAATAATAAAATCATTAAATGGACATATAATTGCAATGTCCTTTGGCATAAGTCCCTGCTTTAAGAGATCTTCAACATTAATAATATCTTCTGGACCATTTCGGCTCTTAGTTGTGATGACGTATCTATAAAGGCTGGAACATCTTCATTTATTCTGTCTGACCTATAGGAAGTGTGTGCCCTGCTATCTATTACACTAGCAAGGTTAATAAAATCATCATTGCAGCAAAAATGATTATCTAAGGTAATTTCATCATACTCAATGTTTAATTTGCTCTTTAAATAATCAGTATTAGCTCCATAATAACTACACAAGCCTCCTTTAGGGTTATAAAACAAATATGCCCTGTCTACATTATTAATAATCTTAAATATCAATTCTTGCTCTGCAGGTGAAGCCTCATCTATATCATCTACTATAAGATATTTTATATTATTTATACCAGTATATCTTGAATCATGAAGTAAATAATTATTATATAAATAAAAGGATAGTCCATAATCGCAAACACCATTACGCAATAATTTTGAAATATAATACATAGTTACTTCATCTAATTGATTATATGTTTCTTTAATTAAAAAATCCTTTACCTCTAATGAATTATAAAGTCTAGTTCCTATTTCTTCAAAAGGCACTAATGATAGAGCAGCATTATTAATGTTCGCAATTAAATCTGATGCTATTTTTGAAGAAGTTGACGTTATATCTTGAAAATATCCCTTAGAATTTCGAAAGTGCTCTACTAGGGCTTTCATAGCATAATTGGTAGCATCAAAAGATGCGAACTCAGGCTTTAATATATTAACTTTTATTTCCTTGCAATTTTCTACTACATATGGCCAGTAGAGTGATAGTTCTCTCCTAATAAATCCATAGTAGGAGCTTTTTCTGATTTCAGAAACAGTGTTAAAAATCATATCTTTGCTCCATGTTATATTTTGATATTTATTCATAAATAAGCATAATATATTTGAGCTTTTAATGTTTTCATTTTCTATCAGATTCCTGTATTTAGTAGTTGCAAGAGTTGTTTTACCACTTGCTGAATTCCCTTTAACAAGGATACATTTGTGACTAAATTCATTTTCATTCAATTTGTCTTGGGCCTGCGTATAATTCATAATATCAACTCCGTGTAAGGTATTATTTTTAATTTCAGGATATTACAACAGCATCAATCTATATGTTTTGCTCTATATTTTTCAAAAATCTTCTCATCAGATAAGCATCAATATCCAATTCAGCCATGTCAGGATATGTACCCTGAATACCTTTTTTGATTACTTCAATATAATCATCAGACGGCATAACATCTTCCTTAAGTCTCTTTGAATTGGTAATTGTTATAATAGGAATTCCTGCTTTACTTCCTAAAATTTCAGCTTTGTCATACCAAGATGGGTGTTTTCCTTCCTGCTCATGAATGCTATCAAATTGTTCTCTTGTTATCAGATACATCTTCCCATGGCTGAAACTTAAACTCAACCTTCGTTTTGCCAGTAACAGATTTATTATAGATATATGCATACGCCTCTATTTCATAATTCCCAGCACAAGACACTTTCACCATTTTTCTTTTATAGAGCGTACCTTCAGCCTCATAAATATCAATCTCAGAAAGCTTATCTTTTGGGACCGCATATAATTCTCCTTTTACTCTTTCTTCAATGTCTTCCACTATCCCAGGGTAGTATCCAAAATCATACAAAGCAAAGCCATTCAAAGTGCATTCTCCTTTAAATTCCGCACCATCCAAATAAGTATGACCTTTTCTATGACTTCTCATAAGCGTTCCATAAACAAATAAATATACTTTATCTTTTTCATTCATCATATTTAATACCTCCTCCAACCGTAAATGAAATTCCTCATCAAAATCAAACTTTGTTTTTCCTGTCTTCAATGCTTTTTCTATTTCTGATTTATTGAAATAGAAAATATCACTAAATGCAATAAGATTAAGATTTCTACATTTTATTTCTTCCACTACTTCTACTATTATAACATGTCCAATAAATGGGTGAATTCAAAAGTATATTAACTCACATTGTAAATTTTCAAGATAACGGGTTTACTTTAGAGGTGCAAACAGAGAAATTACACCGATTTTTACGACACTTTTTACAACATAAAAGGTATGTTAAATTTAATATTTTAGCATACCTTTTTTACATTAATTATTTAGTTGTTGATGCATAATATGAAAATTACGAAGTAAAACAACATCTGATTATGCTTATTTTGCGGGAATTAGAGGAACTTATTCATTGATGTATAAGTTGATACTCGAAATCCGAGATTTTCATATAATGGTTCTCCTTTTTCAGTCGCCATTAAATCAACTGCGGCAACGCCTAATAGCTTTGCTTCCGATAAAAGTGCAGTCATAACTTTCGTCGCAATTCCTTTTCCTCTATGTTGAGGGTATGTAAAAACATTATATACCGTACCGACAAGATATGATGAGAACGCTATTAGCGGAGGTCTTTCCACGATTGACATAAATGCAGTTGCTAATACTTCATTTTCATTCTCGGCAATGATGGCAATAAATCCCTTGTTAAGGTGTTGAGTAAAATATTCTTCTAACTTCGTTCTAATATCTTGCACTTCTTCCGAAGAAAACACACCTTTTTCTGCAAACAGGTATTCCATACGAATCTTTATGAGGAGGTCAATATCCTCTTTAACCGTTTTTCTTACTTTCATGTTTTGCACCACCTTATATTGAGTGCAAAAATTATTGTAATTTCGCACTCAAAAGTTATTGTATTTTTTTCTTTTGCACCTCTAAAGTGAACCCGTTAATTTTCAATAATACGGTGTTTTAAAAGAATTATTAAATTTTTATAGTAAAGTCCAATTTAACTGTACCTACAAATTATACTAATCTGTTAAGATAAAGGGAATATATATTATGCAAGTATTCCTTATTTCTAAACGATTGATACATTGAACCCGATAAAACAAAACCAAGGTTTTCCACAAGACGGGTTGACCTTTGGTTATCAATATAAATACATGCACTAACTTTGTATTTTAAGATCATTAATCATATTCCCAGTCTTTGTAACATATTCTGTAACTGCTTCGTAATCTTGTTTTATTAGATTTATAAATAAAATATCTATTACAGTAAGTTGAGCTATTCTAGAAGATATTGCTCCCATTCTAAGATGTTTTTCTACTTCTGTTGTATAAAGCTTTATGTCAGCGATTTGACTAATAGGATTTTCACCAAACCTTGTTATAGATATTGTTTTAGCTCCTGCTTTTTTAGCAGCTTCTAGAGCAGCAAATGTTTCCCTTGTTTTACCACTATGTGAGATTGCTATGGCCACATCATTTTCATACATATTAGAAGCTGATACTAATTGTAGATGATGGTCTTTATATAAATTAGCTTGTTTTTTTAATCTTACAAGCTTATATTGAAAATCCTCAGCAACTAATGAAGAGCTCCCTACACCAAATAGATTTATTATATTAGCATTACGTATTGCCTCTACTGCCAATTCGATTGAATCAACATCTATTAATTTTACTGTATCTTTAATTGCTTTCATACTTTCCAATGCTACCTTTTCTATAATACTACTTGTGGAGTCATTAACCGTAATTGCTTGGTATATTTCATTTTTATTAATATTATTCTCAAGTGATTCCTCAGCTAATGAGATTTTCAATTCTTTAAATCCTGAGTAACCCACCTTTTTTGAAAATCTTATTATGCTTGCTGGACTTGTGTCTGTTTTATCCGCTAATTCTGATGCTGTTAATCTGTACACCGAATCTATATTATTCATTATAAATGTTGCTATCTTTTCTTCTGATCCAATAAAGCTATTCATTAAACTTTTTATCCTTAACATACTACTCATACTATTCTCTCCTAATTTCAAATTTCTTTCACTTTCTATTAATATACCACAAAAATATGATGACTACCTAAAGTCACCATATTTTTCTAAATATCAATTAAATTATATTATTTTGCAAATAAGGAGACAAATTTTTAAACACCTGTTCTGGCAATTCTATTCCCCCCATAGGTGTTTTGTACTTATTATAATGTCCATGATAATCTGAACCGCCTGTAATTATCAATTCCTTTTCCTTAGCTATATTAATTAGCTCTTTTCGGATATCTATATTATTTGCAGTATGATATACTTCAACCCCATCTAATAAGCCACTATTAATAATATCCCAATATAAACTTTCGCTTTTACCTTTTATTTTCCCAGGATGAGCTAGAACTATTATTCCATTATTGCTCTTTATTAAATTAACTATTTCTTCAAAACTAGGATATTTAATATCATCTTGTATATAAAATGGAGCACCTTTAGCAAAATATGCTTTTAATGAAGTCATTATATCCTCTTCATTTAAATATCCATATCTACTTAAAACCTTTAGAATCTTTGCCCTATATAATGGTCCCCCTTGACCTTCTTTAAAAAACTCTTCTTTAGAAATTCCAATACCATTATCCTGCATTAATTTTATTTGTCTTTTAGATCTTTCATTTAGTTTATTCTGTATATCCTGCGAGTAATCTATTAAGTCAGGGGACTTATAATCTATACCATATCCTAATACATGAAATTTTGTCTCTTGTTCAAAAGCTGTAAATTCTGCTGCAGGTACAAAAGGAATACCATATCTTTTACTTAATTTATCTGCATTTTCTAAGCCTAATACTGTATCATGATCTGTTATTGCTATACCAGATAAATTAAGTTCTTGGGCAATATGAAATATTCTTTCAATTGTAGAACTCCCATCTGAATAAACAGAATGCATATGAAAATCAAATTTCATAACGCTTCCTCCTATCTAATTTAAATGTAATACATCATTTAATACTGAATTTACTTCCATTCCTCCTTCTGCGTTTTCTTCCATATCCTCCCACTTAGTAAAGTAGGTTAATAAAAATCCTCCAGCATAAGCTAATATAGTTCCTATTATATAATGTATTACCTGGTGTGATGGAATTAATAATGTTAAAGGTAACCCAGATAATCCAATACCAATAGATGCAACTTTCATAGCTGATACGTAAGCTCCCCCAATGATAGAACCAAGGCATGCAGTTATAAAAGGTTTACCTAATGGTAATGTAACTGCAAACATTAGTGGTTCTCCTATACCTAACATGGCGACTGGAAGTGAACTCCCTATTATGTTTTTAAGTTTCTTATTTTTCGTTTTTAAATATATAGCAATTCCTGCTCCAACTTGTCCTGCTCCTGCCATTGCAAGTATTGGTCTTAATAGGTCAAGTCCCGTTTCTGCTAGCAAACTCACTTCTATAGGCGTTAATGCTCTGTGTAGTCCTGTCATAACCAATGGCAAGAAGGTTCCCGATAACACCCCTCCTATTAAGAATCCACCTCTACCAATTAAAATGTTTACTCCAGTACTAATTCCTTTAGTCAATACTACGCCTAATGGATGTATTATATATAAACTACCCACCCCTATGACTAGTAAAACAATGGTAGGTGTCACAATTAAATCTATAGCTGACGGGATATAACTTCTAACCTTTTTCTCTAGCTTTGCTCCTAGCATACAAGCTATTAAAACAGCAATAACTCCCCCAGCCTCAGGTATTAGCTTCTCCCCATTAATTATAATTTTAGCTAATCCAGGAGCACTTAAAATTCCTGCTATAGCACCACCTAGAGTTACACTCCCACCAAACTCCTTAGCAGTATACATACCTACCATTATATTCATATAGGTAAAAACAGCCTTACCTATAACCCCTAATATTGCATTGGTATTTGCATCTATTAGACCTATATTACTAAGTAACTTTGATAATCCATAAATAACACCACAACCAACGAATGCGGGGATCAGCGGTATAAATATATTGGATATATGTTTTAAAAATCTTTTAAGAGGCGTATCATTTTTTATCTTAAGTTCTTCTTTTCTAGATTGTACTTCATCTACATGTTTAATATTCATACCTACAATTTTAGCAAATTCAGCTCCGACTCTACCTGCAGTTCCTGGTCCTAAAATTAATTGCAACTGTCCACTCTGTTCAACTATTCCTAGTATCCCATCTACACCCTTAAGTCCCACTCTGTTTACGATTTCATCATTTTTAAAAGTCAACCTCAACCTAGTTGCACAATTGGCAACTGATAAAACATTTTCCTTACCACCGATGTTTTTTAAAATCCTTTCTGCTAATTGCTTAGGTAATAATTTAGCCATAAAATAAACCCCCTTATTTTTTGGAATTATATTTAAATAATAAAAGTTAGTTTACTCAATTTATTCCCTAACTTTATTTATTTTCTAAAAAAGCCTCATATACTAAAGAAATAACACTTCCATATATACAGAATAATTAGTAAAGAGCGTGAAAAGCATTAGAAATGATAATAAAAAAACAGAGAACCTTATTTTAAAATTTCTTTTCATTAAGACAACCTCCATATCATTTTAGTTTATTTTAAAATAACAAAGTTATTTAAAATACATATTAAATATTTAGTTTGAAGCTGCTCAATCTTATCTACCAACCGATTTCAATGCCTTTCTGATATGACCTTTATACTTGTCTAATATTTCCCTTGCTTCTATTTTGTTTAGTTTTGTTTTAATCATAAAAATAGATAACTTAACGTCATAGTCTGTCAACTCTAAATACTCCTTAGCTCTCCCTTCATCTACAGAAGTCGCTTCCATGATTATCTTTTTACATCTTTGTTTTAACTTAAAATTAGTCGCTTCTACATCCACCATTAAATTCTCATATACCTTACCTTGTTTAATCATAGCACCTGTAGTTAACATATTTAAAACCATCTTTTGAGCAGTTCCCGCTTTCATTCTACTTGACCCAGTAATAACTTCACCACCAACTTCAACAGCAATACATACCTCTGCAATTATTGCAATCTCAGAATTGTTATTATTTGTAATCCCTATTGTGACAGCACCTAAATCTTTAGCATATTCAAGTCCACCTATAACATATGGAGTTCTACCACTGGCTGCAATCCCAACTAATACATCATTTTTATTAAAATTAATACCCTTTAAATCATCAACTGCGTAATTTTTACTATCCTCCGCCCCTTCTACTGCAGTAAGTATAGCTTGGTGTCCTCCTGCTATTATCCCATGTACCATCTCAGGAGAAACTCCAAAAGTTGGAGGACATTCTGATGCATCTAATATACCAAGTCTCCCACTTGTTCCTGCCCCTAAATAAATTAACCTGCCCTCTTTATCAAAACCTTCAGAAATTAGATCCACGGCCTTTACTATATTAGCTAACTGTTTTTCAACTGCATTAGCAATCTTTTTATCCTCATCATTTATTAATTTCATCATTTCCTCAGTTGATACCATATCTATACACATGGTAAGTGGGTTTCTTTGCTCGGTACTTAACTCTTCAAGATTAATTGTCATAACCATCACTCCTACACGGAATTTTATTTCATTAATTTCATTATATAACAAAATTATATTTTGTCAATGTTTTACACAATAAATAATTACACAATAGTATTATTATGTAAAGCAAGCACAACTTTGAATCTCGTGGTTTAAAGAGATATGTTTAGAAAATCAATTAAGTATTTAACTGAAAACAATGTATAATAGAGAAGTATGGAACGAAGCATATGCAAGTCTATATATAGATTTAAAAAACTTCAAATGGAGGAGAAAATTATGGCTATAAGAGAAATATTATTATTAGGGAATGAAAATTTGTACAAAGTTTGTACAGAAGTTTCAATAGATGAAATTAATAAGGCACGAGAAATCGTTGAGGATTTACATGATACAGTGATGGATTTCAGAGAAAAATTTCGTTTTGGAAGAGCAATAGCAGCTCCTCAAATAAATGAACTATATAGAGTAATATATATAAAATCTGGTGACACCTCTATTGCGTTTATAAATCCTAGACTGGAATTTATAGACGGTGATAAATTTGAAATGTGGGACGATTGTATGAGTTATCCAGGGTTAGAAGTAAAATTATATAGATATAAAACCTGTAAAGTTTATTACAAAGATTTGGTTTGGCAGATTGTAGTATAGAATTTACAGGAGATTTAGCAGAGCTAATTCAGCATGAATATGATCACCTAGATGGTATACTTGCTGTACAGAGAGCAATTGACAATAAATCATTTAGAATAAATAAAAACAAGTCAGGTTGTTTCTAGTTTTTTAATAAAAACAACACATAAATAACTTTTAAATTGATTTTTTTAAAACCTATATCTTCTTAATATGGGTTTTGTTGTGACAACATATGAAAAAGAGGCGACGTAACTATTGAAATTGAAAGTGCGAACAATGGTCTTTGAAAATTGAATACTACGGTGTTTAAATATTAAAGCATTTACTATTATAGAAATATAGCAATGTAGAAATATGTATAATATGCTATAATTTCTATATAGTTAGGCCAACGTTGTAAAATATTATACATTAATTAAGATGAGGTGATTTTATAAAGATAAATCTAATACGTCACAGTAAAATAAGACGGAGCAAACACTATCTAACGAATAAAGGGGATAAAATATGAAAAAGAATAAATTATTTGCATTAATAAATTTTTTGAGTATTGTCTTAACATTTTTTATAGGATTTGAAGTTATCAAACTAAAAAATAATTTAATTAATTATTTTATACTTGCAATAATAAATGCATGTTTAATGTACTTATGCCAGAAACTATTGGATAATAAAAATTAATTCATACCCTTCGTATTATGCGTCACAACTATTAAAATCGAATAATCCTTTAAAATACCGTATTATTCATAGCTTCATAAGTTCAATTACATTACTTTATATATTCAGTAACTAATTAGTCTTTCATATCTTTTAAAAATGTATCACGACACTTAATTGCAAAATCATTATTATAAATAAAAGCATTAGGCTCATTATTTAAAACAGTAAAATTCGAAAATGCTTTTCCAAGCCATATGTTCATTTGCAATAATAACTTCACCCACTATCCATTTTGTTAAATTTAATTAGATTTGACAGCATTCTTAACTAAGACTTAACTCCATAAAAACCAGTGGTTTCAGTGTATTCTCAGATATTCAAGTTGATTGTTTAATTAAATTCTTGTTAAATTTAACAAGATTCTAATTAAATTAAAATTCGTTATAAGTTATTTGTTTATGGATATTTTAAATGATCCACATGAAGTTTTATTTTTATTTAAATGTCATCGTCTTCATTGTACTCAAACTGAACTAGCCATGATTTCTTTAACTTCTTTCAAAGGTATATCAATTTCCTTAAAAAATAAAATTTGTTGCAAGGTCTCAAGAGCTTCATCCTCATAAAGTAGTGACGACATATGAGAAATATACAACGTAACTATTGAAATTTAAAACACGAACAATGTTCTTTGAAAATTGAATAATACGGTATTTAAAATGGAAATGAAGTAATTATCTATTATGGGAATATATCAATGTAAACATATGTATAATATGCTATAATTTATATAGAGTTAGGTGGAAGTTGTAAGATATTATTTATAAAGGGGTGGTTATAATTGAAAAGAGTGAATGTAGCATATTGTTTAATATACAATAAAGAAACTGAACAGGTGTTACTGGTACATAATAAAGATGTTAACTCTTGGTCTATGCCAGGAGGTAAAGTTGAAGAAGGTGAAACATTAGAGCAAGCGGCTATAAGAGAGGTAAAAGAAGAAACAGGTCTTTTAGTTAAGATTAAAGATATAATTGCAGTTAATGAATGTTTTTTTGATAAAAAGGAAGAACATGCTATTTTTATTACATTTAGAGCAGTAATTATTGGAGGCAATATTTCAATTGACAATCCTGAAGAAATATCTGAAATAACATGGGTAGATATTTCAAGAGCAGATGAGTTAATGCCATATCATAAGTGTGGTATTAGTAAATTAATTCATAATTCTTCTACCTACTGTTTTCAAGGTCAAGCATGATTACTTTCACTTATTAATGAGTTAAGTCTTAATTTTCAGATCTTGCGACACAACAGTAAAATATAAGGTAAAAAAATTTATTGGCTTGTCTATTTTACGACAAGCCAATTTTATATTCTTTTATCCTTAATGCATCGTAGTTTCCGCTAAGTTTTTTTACAAGAAACATTTACATTTCTTACAATTAATCTATTTAGCAGTTTTTAAAGTATATATATTTGCTGAATTCAAAGGTGCTTTATTTAAGTATGTTTCTCCAGTTTTATTAAAAAAAACTCCATATGTTATTCCTTTTCCATTTCCATCTCGTACCCCTCTAATTTGAATTACTGCTTTTGATGGAACTGATATTTTCCTTTCTCTATGTCTAATCATAAATGGATCTGTTTTTGCTACACCATCCACAAATACCTGAACATAATCTCCATCTTCCTTATCAAAATCCCAAACTGATATTTCTACATTCCCAAAATTATCTGATGGCATTTGAACTTCATAGTTACCTGACTTCGCTATATATACACTATCTTCGCTTAAAATATCACCTGAATTTACTCCGCTAATCATACCACCTTTAATGTCTTTTTTATAATTTTTGGTACTGCCATTAGAAGATGTAATACTATATAAAACTACACACAAAATAAAACTTATACCGAGTATCATTCTAAATCTTTTAATATGCAGGTTGATAAAATCTGGTATTTCTGATTTTTCTTCAAGCTTTTTTAATTTAGTTATATCATCTGATTTTTCTCCAGACTCTTCTGCTCTATTGGTTTCCTTATCTTTATTTATCAAATCCTCATTGTTAGATTCACCCTCTTTAAATTTTTTCATTTTCTATCACTCCCTGCTGACCTTCATTTTTATACTTTTGAATTTTTTCTTCAAATAGTTCTACCAGAGGGTTTTTATACTTACTAATTGATATCACAATTCTCCAAATCACTATAGATAGAATAAAGCAAACAATACCTAATAATCTTCTTTTAGGATTAATCTCAATGTAACTCCAGTTTAATATTATTTGGCCAATACCTATAAACGCATAAGCAACAATTGAATACTTTAAAAACTCATAGAGCCATGGAAAAATTAAATATATTTTTCTGATTTTGTTCATTCGTAGTGAAAAATAAAAAAGAAAAAGCATACACATTAAAATTTCAAATACCCCACCAGATACAGTGTAATTCGATAAAATAACTTTAACACCACTAATAAAAACTACTATTGGTCCAAAAACACAAAGTAAAAATAATATTGGCATTATTAAAACCCAATAAAATGCAGCAATAATATATCCGATTGTATTAAAAATCAACTTCATTATACATCCCCCTCGCTTAAATTTCTTCTATATCTTCTGCTGTTATAGTAATTAACATATCTCTATTTAAATCATCAAATTTTGCAAGTCTTAGTGATTGGTTACGTATAGATTTTTCCATTATATTTCTACTGTATCTACCATTTCCAAAATTTGAATTAATTAAGGCTATCTCAAATATAGATTTAAGCTTATTTATACCATCTTCCGTAACAATATACCCATTATGGCTAAACATGTTTGAGCATATAGTTATAAGGTCTTCAGCGGTGTAATCTTCAAACTCGATTATATTTGGGAATCTAGATTTAAGACCAGGATTCATATTTAAAAATTCATCCATGTCATTATTATATCCCGCTAAAATAATTAAAAGATCATCTCGGTTATCATCCATAGCTTTAACTAAAGTATCTATTGCCTCTTTGCCAAAATCATTTTCACTTCCTCTAGAAGCTAATGCATATGCTTCATCAATAAATAGAACCCCACCTAATGCCTCGTCAATCTTAGTTTTAGTTTTTAGGGCTGTTTGTCCAACATAACCGGCTACAAGGCCACTTCTATCAGTTTCTACTAATTTTCTGCTTCTTAAAATCCCTAAATTATATAGTACATCAGCAACAATTCTTGCCATAGTAGTTTTTCCGGTTCCAGGATTTCCTTTGAAAATCATATGTAGACTTTGAGAAGTATCAACCAATAACCCTATCTTTTTTCTTTCATTTCGTATTTTTATTTGTGCTTGTAAACTTCGTATATAATTTTTAACTTGTTCTAGTCCTATTATATTTTCTAAGTTACTTTCAAGATCGTATTTTTCACTTATTACATTTTCAACTACAAAATCTTCTTTTTTAATTGTTTGAATATCTTTTTCTTCTATTACTTCGGTATCAGCAATTCTATTTGACTGACTTCTAATTAATTCCTCTACAATATTTCTTACCATTCTTCCATTACCTTGGTTAGAACTAGATATTCTTTTTTTACTGTCTATAAAATCCAAGAAATCTTCTTCTGCTGCTTTTTCAAGTTTGAATCCTTTTTCATTGATCATTATCATACCAATACTATAAAGCTCCTCAAGACTATAATCAGGAAAATTAATCTGAAGTGGAAACCTGGATTGTAACCCTGAATTAGTATTTAAAAATCCACTCATTTCTTTAGAATATCCTGCTAAAATTACAACAGTATCTTCTCTATGTTCTTCTACAAGTTTAACCAGTGTATCAATTGCTTCTTTACCATAGGGATCATTACTATTTGAAACTAATGCATATGCTTCATCTATAAATAATACTCCACCCATGGCCTTTCTAAAAATCTCTGTAGTTTTCTTAGTAGTCTCCCCTAAATATTGACCAATTAAGCCACTTCTATCAGTTTCTATTACTTGTCCAATTTTCAAAATACCCATATCCCTCATTAACTCAGCAATCACTCTTGCTATAGTAGTTTTACCTGTGCCTGGGTTACCAGTAAATATCATATTTAAGGATTGATTATTGTTTAATGAAATCCCCATTTTCTTTCTTTTATTATTTGCTATAAGCTGTTTTTGTAGCCCCTTAACAAAGTTTTTTATGGATTCTAGCCCAACGATGTCATTTAATCTTTTGTCCAAATCAATTTCTATTTCATTTATTATCTCAAAATCTAAAAGGGTAAGCTGACTTAGCTTGTCAAGGCTTAATTTTCCAATGTCCTCATTTGATAACCTTATAGTTGAATTTGTTATTGCTTTTTCAACTAAATTTCTTACTAATCTACCATTTCCACTATCATTCTTACCACTAATTCTCTTTCTTTCAAATAGCTCTAAAAATTCTTTATCATCAGCTTCAGAAATGCTATATCCTTTACCTTTAACAGTTACTTTTAATATATTTAGTAATTCTCCATTATTATAATCTCCAAACTCAATTTGATTGTTAAATCTTGAAAGTAATCCACTATTAGTTTCTAAAAAAACTGCCATTTCTTCTTTATATCCTGCCATTATAACTATAAAGTCATCTCTATAATCCTCCATATACTTTACCAATGTATCTACAGCTTCAAGCCCAAATATATCATTTTTGTCTTTAACAAGTGAGTATGCTTCATCTATAAATAATATTCCACCCTTAGCAGAGTTTATTTTTCCAAAAGTTTTTTGAGCTGTCTCTCCAACATACATACCAACTAAATCATTTCTTGTTATTTCTATTAAATGACCACTGCTTAAGTAGCCTAATGTCTTTAGGTATTTTGCTACAATTCTTGCAATAGTGGTTTTTCCTGTACCTGTATTACCTGTGAAAACCATATGAAGTGATATATTTAATTTCTTTTCACCATTTATTTCTCTCTGTCTTTGTATTCGAATATTATCTTTTAGTCCCCTAATAAATTCCTTTATATTTTTAAGCCCTATAACATTATCTAATTCCTTATCAAGTTCTAACAGAATCTCTTCTGTATTATCTTTAAACATATTACTAATAACCTTTTCATATCCATCACAAGTAAGTAAAAGATTATTACCCTTTGCTGAAATCTTATAGACATTATTAGATGATATTTCTTTGTGAATTACAAGTTCAACTAATGAGTTATAAATATTACTTTCAATGTACTCAAAAATACCCAAGGCCCCTTTACTACTATCTAAATTATCAACAATATTTTGCATCACATTATCTTCAACCGTAAGAACAATATTTAAATTTTTACTTATTTTTTCTAATGTCTCTTCAATATGGTATGAAGTTATAATTTTAAGAGCATTTACATTCAATTCACTTGTGCTTAAAATATCTCTTACTTTATTTAAAAATTTTGAGGGGAAAGTATTTTTAATATAGCTTTCATTTTTTTCTGTAATAAAAAATATATATTTATTATTTACTAAAATTTCATCTGTAGCACCAAATTCTAAAACACCCGTTATATCTGACATTCCATTGTTTTGCTCTTGGTACCTTTTACTCATTTTCAATTTTTCATCTACTACAAGCTTGGTAATATAATCAGTAACCATAGGATGGCATTCTGAAAGATTATCAAATACTATTACTTGAGACCTACTATATAAAGCTCTAAAAATATCAGGAATAAATAGAGCCTCAACATCTTTTTCTAATTTATATTTTGCTAAATCAATTATATTTATTTCTTGAGAAATAAGTAGCTTCTTTTTACTTAGAAAGTTTGTTGCAACTTTTACGGATAAATGTCTACCAGTTCCTCTAGGTCCAGTAATAAAAACCACATTTTTAATACCCTCATTCTTTTGATATAAAATTGGTCTTTTGAAAGCAATGCTCAAGTCACTGAGAAAATCCTCCTGTGCAATTACATATTGAGGCAATTCCTTCTCTAATTCTATAAATATTTCTTCAAATGTGTTTTTATTTGCATTGTCATCATTTTTATTCAACTTTACATTAGTTCCAACTGAATTCTTAGTAGGCCTAACCTTAGAGCCCTCATTTGATACTGAAGTAAAACTTTGTTTGATATTTCCGGATATCATATTTACTTTACTTTTAGCTATTCCACTTTTGCACTTTCCTCTAAAAGAATTTATATCAATAGCTTTAACACTTTTAAAATACTCAATAAGCTGCAATTCCGGGAAAATAATTTTTAGATATGAACTTGATTTTAATGTTTTCTTCAGCTTAATCCTCTCCCCATTAATCTTGAATTTATGTTTATAATTTTTTTATCTTCAACAACTGTATGTATTTAATAATACTATTCTCCTCGCATAATGCCTGTGAATCATATTAAGATAATCTATATGTAAATTCAATATCTAGTTGTTTTATTATATCATTTATATTTCTACATTAATTAAATATTTTCGTATGGTTTAATTTTCCAAGTCTGCTATGCTCTCAATTTAAAACTATCATCTGGTGACACCCACGTGGCAAGTGGAAAGTTCTAAAGGCATTGCAATATCCCCATAACCCTTTGTTGTTATTTGAAAAGTTTCTTCAACACATCAAAAATACTAAAACTAGTACAAAAAATTTTAAATCTAAAAAAGTTATCAAAATGCTTAATACATTTTGATAACTTTTATAATGATCTTATAGGTGTCTATTATATCATATTACTGCCTCTTTAAATCAATAGAATCACTTACGATTATCCCCTTATCAATTATATCTGCATCAACCATCATACTCCACCAACGCCTCTTTTAAATTTCTAACTCCGCCTCTTGGATCAGCAACATCCCCTACATACCTAGGAATTAAATGCACATGCAAATGCTCTATAGTTTGCCCAGCATGAGCTCCTATATTTATACCTATGTTATATCCCGCTGGTTCATACTGAATATCAAACATTTCTTTTACCTCGTGCAGCAAACTATATATTGCTTTAATTTCTTCCTCCGTTGCCTCAAAGAAATTAGGAAAGTGCCTCTTAGGTATAATCAAACAATGACCTTCATTTACTGGAAAATGATCCAGTATAGCAAAGGTGTATTTATTTTCTGCTATTATTTCTGATTTATTGTAATTGCAAAATATACATTCTGACATAGTTTTCTCTCCTTTATTACCTTTTTCACTTGCTAATTATCTATTTTCACTTTTAATTTAGAAAAATCAATAAGTTTCATCCCTTTTATTTCCGGATGTCTTTTTAGAAATATGATAAACCAACTTGTTAATATTAAACCTTTTAGGATACTGCTAATGCTGATGCTCCACCATACCCCACTAAGTCCCAAAAACATTGACAATAGAAGTGCTCCTGGGATTCTAAGCACATTTAGCACAATACCTACTATTGAAGGAGGCATTGTCCTTCCAAGACCGTTAAAGGCTCCTGCTGTTGTCATTTCTATACACATGAAAAGCTGTGAAATTCCAAGTATTCTCAAATACACTATTCCATCCTTTATTACCGCTTTTTCCGAAATAAAAACAGAGAAAATGGGACTAGGGAAAAATATTAAAAGACAGGATGTAATTGTTCCAATAATTGAAATAATAGCTAAAGCTATAAAATACCCCTTATAAATTCTGTCCCACTTTTTCGCTCCAAAATTTTGCCCTACAAAGGCACTTAATGCAGTTTGAAACCCTCCAGCTGTCATCCATGTTATTGATTCTATTTGTGACCCAACGCTTTGCACCGCAATAGGAGTTGATCCCCACCGTGATAGTATCCTAGCTATAATCATTGCTATAAACGTAAATACTCCACTTTGCACCGCAACAGGCAATCCAAACTTAACAATCTTTCTCATATGAAGCCAATCAGGTTTTTGTAGAAAATTCACTCCGTGAAAATAATCAGTTTTCTTTGTTATGACATAAATAAATATTACTGTTACAACAAACTGCGCAAATATTGTTGCAATAGCTGCCCCTTGAACTCCCATTCTCGGGAATGGTCCTAGTCCTAATATTAAAATAGGATCAAGTATAATATTAACAATAAGACCCACTACGTTTATTCTAAAAGGCGTCCGACTGTCTCCATGACCATTGAATATTGCTGTAAGTACAGGCGGTAAAAAGAAAAATATCATTCCAGCAGAAACTATAACAATATAACTTATTGCCATACTAACAATATCCTCACCCTTAATATTAAAAAAACCTATAAGCTGTTTTCTAAATATTATCAATGTAGCCCCATACAAAACAGCAAAAACTATATTCATCTGCACTGAATGTCGTATATAGCTTTTGGTCTCTTTTATATCTTTTTTCCCTACAGATTGGGATACTCCAACCGCTGCTCCTATTTGAGGGATTGTAATAAAAGCGAAAGCAAACCAAGTAAAAAATCCCGCCGCGCCTACTGCCGTAACAGCCCTAGCCCCTAATCTACCAACCCATATCATATCTGTCATGCTATAGGCTGCTTGTATCAACGATGTTCCCATGATAGGTATTGCTAGAATTATAAGTTTCTTATAAATATTTCCCTTAGTTAAATCAATTCTCATTAAGTAATCCCCCCGCTTAAATCTCATAAAATATTTATAACTTCACAATCTATTGGTCCTGTTCAGATAATTGAAAACCTATAGATTTGTGTAAATTAGATTGTTCCATAAATAACTATTTTTTAAAAGGATTAACTATTTTTTCTTTGATTTTCTTAATAGTAGATTCAGTTAGTGATTCCAGAATATTTTTAGGTTCCATACTTGTTATTTCCCATGAATTAGATTTACATAAATTCATTATTTCATATATTATGTCTCTATTTTCCCTGCTTTCAGCTCCCCAGCTCACCATAAATACTCCATTTTTACCCCCACTAATAACTATCTCTATTTCTACCTTATTATTATCAATAAATTTCATAATAATAACTGACATAAGGGTTGATGCAATTCTATCATAGTAAGACTCTCTCATTAGTATTGATATATCTCCGTCTTTGTAAATATGTGGTTCATCTCTACTGGATTCAGCTTGGTTCTTATATAAAACATCGCTTATTCTTCTGATATTTTCCCCTTCTACGACTAAATTAGCTACTTTCATATGTACCCCCCTTGTATTTTTCGCCTCAAAAACCTTGCCATCCACGTGGCAAGTGGCAATCTCCTGCAAACTACAAAAGCATCCTTTACATTTAATCATTTTAATGCTTATAGCAGTAACCATAGTATATATGATTTTTATTGTTTTCTCAAATTTTAAACATTTCCAAGTACTGAATATTTGTTACATATCTCAGAAATAAAATATCCCAGTGTGTATGTAATACTTGTAGCTGCAGATAAATAAAAATGCAAACTCCCTATCAAAAGATATGTAGTTTGCATTTTTTTATATGGAGCTGGTTTCTTCTTGCAATCTTTCAATTTCTTTATTATGAAGTTCCATACTAAAAAAATTTCTCTATTTCTTTCACTTCTTTCATGTCAAATAATTCAAGTTACTTCATTAAGGGTATAAATGTTAAACCTAATACCTCTTCATCTGTAAGTTCTTCATTACTATCAATTTTATTTTTTAAATAATTATATTTTTCATCACCATCTATATTACTCATATAATAGGCCTCTATATTATATTTGATACTTCCTGCATCTATATAACTTTCAGCCTTTTTAATATCTGAAGAATATACTACTACTGTTCTTATTTTTCTATTCCCTTTATAATGCAACGATGCATCATAAAACATAAATCTTCTTATATCCTCTTGCTTATTTGTTGTTTGGAATTCCTTTATTATATCATAATATTACCTGTTTATAGTATTAGTATAATTTCAAATTATATGCGAACATTCGTTCTTGTAATTACTGATAAGTAGAGGGCCTTTCTTCTGAAATATCATTAAAAGCTCTATTTTCTAACTATATCACCGCCCACTAAGAGAAATGAATTATATAAGTGAAAAAGAGGAGACACCATGGATTGGCTTATGGGCATGAATCAAGCACTTAATTATATTGAAAATAACCTTGATGGTGAAATATGTTATTCTACTGCTGCGAAATTTGTATGTTGTTCTACACCTGAATTTCAGCGCATTTTTTCATTTATGTCTAGAGTTACCTTATCTGAGTATATTCGAAAAAGGCGTTTAACTCTTGCGGCACACGATATTCAGATAAGCGAAGAAAAGATAATTGATGTAGCGATGAGGTATGGATATGACTCACCTGCAGCATTTTCTCGTGCATTTAGCCAACTGCATGGAACTACCCCTACATCTGCACGAAATGAAGGGGTATTACTAAAAACATGTCCTCGTATCTCTTTCAAATTAACAATTCAAGGAGTAGATGCAATGGAGTATAAAATTGTACACAAGAATGCATTACAAGTTATTGGTGTTAATCGAAAGATGATTACAAAAAATAAAGAACATTGGAAAGATATTTCTAAATTTTGGGATGATTTTACACAAACAGACTTGCATGAAAAACTAAATTGTTATGGTTTAGATGATGTAATTTTCGCAATAATTTCATGGTGCATGAATAGATATCTTCTTTATAAAATAATGTTAGATAGAACAATAATTGGAACATTTTGGTTAGACCTAATGTCCTCTATGAAAAGATTATAAACGACTAATGATTATTTAATAGTAAATACTTAATTCTTATTTTTCTTATTAAGCAATTGGAGCAATAAAACGCCAAATAGATTCATAAATTTTTTTCCACAAACCACGTTTTGAATAAGTTTCAATATCAAATATTGTACAGTCTTTCATATCTTTTAAAAATGTATCACGACACTTAATTGCAAAATCATTATTATAAATAAAAGCATTGATCTCATAATTAAGGCTAAAACTTCTCATGTCAATATTTGCAGTGCCTACTGTTGAAACGTGGTCATCTATAACAAGTGTTTTTGCATGAAGAAAACCTGAATGCAAATATACCTTTACACCGTCCTTTAAGAGTTTCGCTACATTTAATAGTGAAACGGCATAAATAGATTTTTTATCGGGTACACCTGGAAGCATTATTCTAACATCAACACCACAAGCTGCAGCAATTCTTAGAGCTTCTAATAGTGTTTTATCTGGAATAAAATATGGTGTTTGAATATATAAATATTTTTTTGCAGTGGTAATCATTTTAACATAACCATCTTTTATAGTCTCATTACGAGTACTAGGTCCACTTGAGACTATTTGTACTCCTATATCCCCTTCTTCAATTGGACAATAAAGGTTTTTCAAAAACTTTTCATCGAACATCAATGTAGCTTTGTTTTTCTTACTAAAGCTTTGATTTTGCAAAAAAACCAAATCAGTCCAAAATCTTGTTTGAAGTGAAAGTACACAGTTACCAGTCAACCGTATTGTTGTATCCCTCCAAGGTTTATTTATCTTTTTTAAACCAAAGTATTCGTCGCCCACATTAATTCCGCCAGTATGAGCAATTTTCCCATCAACAATAACTATTTTCCTATGTAAGCGATAATTTACATGTAAAAAACTTTTTAGCATTGATGGCAAAAATCTGTACACATGTCCACCAGCTTCTTTTAACTCCTTAAAATCTCTCATATGAGTACCTAAAGAACCAATGCCATCATATATTAGAGTTACTTCTACTCCCTGACTTGCCTTTTCTATTAATAGAGAAACAAATTCTTTACCAATATTATCTTTTGCTTTAAAAATATAATATAATACTTCAATACTTTTAGTTGAATTTTTAATATCTTCAAAAATACGAGAAAAATTTTGCTCTGCATTTATTAAAAGCTCTACATTATTATTTTGAGTAAAATAACTCATTGCATTTTTTGAATTCAATGCTATTAAATCTCTGTAGTTTTCAGTTTCTACTTCTTTAAACTGTATTTTATCTGCTGCAATGTCATGAATTTGTTTATCAAGAGCCTTGCTGTGTTTTTCCTCAATTTCATTCATACCATATTTTTTTGACATAACACGCATTTTATGTTTACTGCCAATAAGAAAGTAAAGAATAAAACCGATATATGGTAGAAAAAAGAATACTAAGAGCCAAGTAAATATAACTCTAGTATCACTTCGTTTTACAAAAATCAATGTAAAAACAGATGCGATATTAAATACATATATAAATATCAGAAAAAAAGTTGATAAACTCATGTCTCTCCCCCATAAATACTATTATTTTAGTTGATTGCTCAAATCTTCTTTAATCATTATTATGCTTTAAGTAACCATCTTAAATTCAGATTCTTTATAATATTAAAAAAATTATAAAGATTTCCAACTCAGTTATAAGAAATGCTAAAGAATCTCTTGCTGATAAAAACCTTACATTATCTCATATGAATTAGCAAGTATAATTGTGGGAATGCATTAACCTGTTTTTACATGAGTGTTTCGATATTAAATTTTTATTTCCTTATTTCTTTATTTTTTCTAAACTTTGGTTTTAGATTTATTAAGATAAAACTAAAAAATATTCTTAGTCCTGTTTTTCAGAAACTGCAACTACAAATTGCTTTTTACTCTCTTAATTGACTTAATTCTCTTAGGAAACAATAATTTGATTATATCATACCTTTGAATAAATAAATAAAGCAGTAATTTTGGTTTATAAAAATTGAATATATATAAAATGCTTATAGAATCATCTACAATTAAACTCTTACTAGTTGTTTAAGTAACTATTAATGGATATAATTATAGTAAATACTTTTGGCTTTATCTCTGCAAAGGATTCTAAAAAATTACAAGGTATTATTAAATTAAGAAATAGATATACGAATGACTATTATCAAAGAAAATTAGCAAGAAAAAGGATTTTAGAAATATGTAAAACTGAAATAAAAACTTTAGATATGTTTTTAGATATATCTGCAGAAAAAATAACCCTAGTATTAAATGAGAATATTGAATAAGGATAGGCACTAACACTGCCTATCCTTTAAAATCATAAGTTTTCTTCAGTCTTTGAATTAAATGTCTCCATATGTATCTGTAAACTCAACTCCCATTTCAACATATGGGGAGCTTGGAACCGAATTAGCATATCCAATTTACGGTAATAATGGTATAATTAAATATACATTTTGTGTAGCAGCAGTAAAATTTTGCGAACTATGTGTTTATTAAAATGAATTATGCAAATCTGATATTGAGAGGGATGACTAAATGATTTTTTTTGCGGCCTTAATTGCGTTTGCTATACCCTTGTTGTTAAGGAATTTCTTAGAGCTACTACAAGGGCTTATGGCGATTGTATGGATAATTCTACTCGTTAACATGTCTAATACATTACCAACAAGCGATTTTGAATTAAAAATGCACATAATACTATTTGTAACTTTACCAATGTGGGTTTTTGGTTCTTTTATTGCTTTGAGAATACGTTCTGAAAAGGTAGAAATAGAGGAACAGCCTAAGTCAAATAGCTTGATTATTGATTATGATATCTCTAAGGCGGAAGAAAATGAATGTCCAAATTGCTTTATTAAAAGAGAGAAAAATCAAAACAAGTGCACTAATTGTGGCTATATTTTTGATTGACCATTTCTAAAGAAGATAGAATTTCACAGTATTCATATTTGGTGTATGGCTATCTATCTGTTTTAATGATAAATGCATATTCACATTCATTTTGCCCCCAAGAAGCAGTTATTCTATAACCTCTAAAATAAGTCATATTTAGTACAAAATACGAATCCAATTCCGCTTCTATGTTTTTCTTAATCTCAAAGGAATATTTGCCATCCTTTATTTCAAATGGAATATTAATTATTGGGGTAAAATACCTCTTACTTCCGTCTTTATCGATTAAAATATCAGATAAAGTGAATTTGTCTGGAGGATTATTTTTAAAATTAATCACAACAATTTTACCAAACTTAAAATATGGAGTCTCAATGCCAGAGCCTTCTTTTAATATACTTTGAAATGTATTTTTCCTATCATATATAGCACCATCCCATTTGTTTTTTGCAGTAACATATTGTAATCCTTTGTCTCCAATAGTTATTGTTAATTTAGGTGGTTCTTGTGATGATTTCTGTGAAGTACATCCAATCAATAGTATGTTTGATAGTAACGTAATAATAGTCAGGAATATTATTTTTTTCATTGTAATTAGTTCCTTTCTTTGAAGTTCTTATTATTAAGGAAATCAAACTTATTTTCTTAAACTATAATTATATTTATAGTAGTTACTTCGCCTTAAATTTCAAGTATTTACTAAATTATAGTTAACTTATACACTAATAATAACATAAATTTCAAATATAAGGAATTAGTGGTGTAACTTTTAAATAAAGAAAGGAGAAGATTTTTATGAATCTTTTAGAAACAAAGAATTTATACAGAATTGAAATTACAGAAAGATGTTACTGCACACTGGTGGGTGCGACAGGTAATGCAATGCCAACATTTGAATCAATTGAGAAAAATGGAAATTATGGTTCAATCCCTAATGGAATTGAAGGATGGGTGGTACAAAAGTTTGGGAGAAAATATTTTAGACCTGATGAAAACCAAGAGGGAATAGATTTGTTTACACCTGCAGATCAACCAATCGTTCTAATTCCGTATAATAAAATAAGTGGGCATTATAAAAAAATATAGAAACTGAATAATTTTCTAATTAAGCGTCACAATTAATAAAACCGAATAATACCTTTCATCACCATTTTGATCCAATGCTTGTACTACTATTTTTTCAGGTATGTTTAAGCATTCCAAATGTATTTGGAATGCTTAAACATACCTCTATAACTTCTTGAATACCTTCCTGCTATAACCAGACTTTTAACCCTTCGATTTTAGTGATTTTATCAATTTCTTCTCTATCCTCTGTTAATATATGCCTTTCGTATTCATGTGAAGTGTTAATTAGCCAAGGCTTATTATTTTTTATAAAAGACAAGTCCTCTGGTAAGTTTGACTGAACCCAATCATGTAATGAATTTGATACTTGCTTTAATGTTTCTTTAGCATGATTATCATAATTGAATAATACGGTATTAAAAAATTAATATTATAAAAATACACTAATGTATAAATATGTAAAACACGTTATATTTTTATAGAGTTAGGTAGAAGTTGTAAAATAAAACGGATAAGGAGAATAAGAAATGCTTGATAAAATTAGACAAATAAACATAAAAAAAGCAGGAGTATGTTCTGTTACTATAGGAATAATAAATATTATCGTTCATATTTTGATTATTACACAAATAATGCCATATACATGGGTTAATGGAGGAAGGTCAGTATCATTTGAATTAGCAAGACATACATCGTTATCAAGCATCTATATGACTATTTTTAATAATATTATTGCACTTATAGCCAGCAAAATAATTTCTGTGAAAATGAATAAATTTTGCTCAAAATTTTTAACGGTATTTTTAGTGGTGACATTACCTTTAGGATTAATGGGTATTGTTGTACAATTTTTAGGTACAATGTTTGAAAAATGTTGTATGAGTATAGTAGCAATAATAGGCTTCTTGTCAGATACTCGTATTGCAGTTGAAAAACGTTAGTGATATGTAATAATTTTTTTAATTATGACTAGTCATTCCAGTAGACAAGCAAAAAATAAACTCCCCATTAAAAGATGCGGAGTTCTTATCTTTTAATGGGGAGCTTGGAGCTGGATCAGTATATCCAATTTACGGTAATAACGGTATAATTAAATACATATTTGTGTCACAGCAGTAATTTGCTGTACAGGTTATTTAATAATCTTTCAGCCAAGACAAAACATAACACAAAAAGTCGGGAACAACCGCTTGAAAAGAGATATGATATATTTACAGACAGGGGTGATGATTATGGAGTGGATTGAAGGAATCGGTGAAGCTCTGAATCTCACATGTCTGAAGACACGTGGTTCTTATCTCTTTAAACTTCCATAATACTCTCATTTATAGGAATTATATTTCATCTATATCTTACAACATATTATGACTCATCTAATTATAATAAGACTTTTACTACCAAAGACTACATTTAGCCCATTAACGATAGCATAATGGCTCGGTTCAAAACCATATTTGTTAGTATTTATATTCCCATACTGGCTATTAATTTATTACCATTTTCTTTTAATGTTTTAAGTCTATTTATTTCTCTATCATGTAATTGCTTGAAATTATCATAACTCCTAAAACATAATTTTCTATTAATACTTTCTAAATCATTACTGACATTCATTATTAAAAATGCAGAGTAACAGTCTCTTTGAATTCCAGTAGAAACATCCCATCTATCCTTCAATTCTTTTTTTATGTATTCATTAGTAAAATGATTATACATACTAGCCTTCACTTTATGTGTATTTATTTTTAATATTTCCAGTTGATCATATTTAAGTTTTCTATTAATTATCTCTATTAATTTAGAAGGTGCTTTATTTCCTAAAGACTTCCCAAATCTTTTTTTCTTATTAAACTTACCCGTCCTCTCATTAATTGTGGTTTTTTTACTTCTTTTTTGCAATCCTTTATAACTCATTGTTTCAACTAGGATTCTATCACCTAATGAAATTATATAATTTGCTAACTTTTCATGAGATTGTTTTCTAATATCAGTTTGTTTCCTCTGAATATCCCTTAATTCCATTTGAGTTCTAATATATTTATTAGACTTAACCCATGTTAATTTCTCTTTTTTTCCATTAAGCATAATACCAAATTTGATAGTTCCATCATTATTATAATTATTTGGGTTATTCGCACGTCTTTGTCTATCTAATTTTCTTGATAATTTAGTTTTTAACCCCTGAATATTATTGATTTCAGGACATAATTCTAATAATTTAACATCATACTTACTCGATATTGCAATTGTTTGAGTTCCTATATCTATTCCAACATTTCCACTTCCAACACTTCTTTTTATATCACTAGTTTGTTTATTATATTTTACTGGTGGTGTACCTTCCATTATTAATTGCACATAGTATTTATACTTACCATTAACAAATTTTCTCAGCAATCTACAATATTTAATTTTATCTCCAATAGCTTTTTGAGCATAATAATCATTAGATTTTATAATTACTGGAATCTTTAATCCGTTCCATTTAATAATTCCGTCTCTATAAGTTATCCCACTTTTATTCCATTTACCTTCAACACTTTTTAATTCATCATATCTAATAAAATTAACCTTTTGCGCGTCCTTAAATATTAATTTTTCTAAAGCTTTCCACGCCCTACTTGCTAATGCTTGAGCAGTTTTATTATCTATATTTTTATTAAATGATTTATACATTGGTGTCATTTTATTTATAAGTGAATATTCATTAATGCCGTATTCTCCTAATAAATCAGTTAACTCTTTGTATTTTTCTTTTCTTAGTTCATCATTTATTTTAGATTTTTTACTATCTTCATCTTTAAAATATAATTTATTGATTTCTGCTAATTCTTTTCTTAGTTTTTTGTATACCTTTAATTCGCTTAACGCATTAAATTTCTTTAACCCTAGTCCTAAAATAGCATTGTAAAGTTTTCTACATAACTCAAATCTTTTATTTAAGATTATTTCATCTCTATTATTTGTATCTAAACTAAGAGTTAAAACATAATTAGGAGTTGTTTTTTTTGCCAATGAATACTCACTCCTTTGCTTGATACTTTTATTTCTGGCTATTTATATATTTCTTAATATATTCTTCTGTTTTTTCACTTATCGTAACTATAAAATAATTGCATCTTCAATAAAGTAAGCTCATCGTTTTCTAATATTATTATGTCCTACACATGCATTTATTATAACAAATATCATACGAACTTATATTCTATTTGTAAATTGTAAAAATGTTTTTACTAACGTAAAGAACCACTAACTCATCACTTAAGTAACGAGTGTGCGTGGTTCAGTTATCAACTATATTGAGAAGAATATCACTGAAGAAATCGCAATAAAAAATATTGCAAAAAAGCACTTATATCGACCTTCTATTTCCAAAAATGCTTTGCCATGCTTTGTGGTTTTACGGTAGGAGAGTACATCAGACAACGCAGGCTTACCCTTGCCGGCAGTGAGCTTGTTTCTACTCATGGAAAAATCATTGATATTGCACTGAAATACGGCTACGCCTCACCAGATAGTTTCACAAAAGCTTTTACTCGATTTCACGGTGTCACACCTACTGCTGTTCGAAAAGATGGAGCAATGATTAAATCGTTTGCTCCACTTAAAATCAAATTTTCATTGGAAGGCGGTTATATTATGGATTACAAAATTGTTAAAAAAGATTCGTTTACTGTCATGGGCGTATCAAAGGTATTTAAATATGATAGTGCAAGTACAGAAATTCCACAGTTTTGGACAGAGCATTATCAAACAGGAAAGGGAAAATTTGTATGTGGGATATACGGAGTAAGCATAGATGAGAGCATGGGTTCAGATGAGTTTGAATATTTGATTGCAGACAATTATAATCCGTCCATAGAAATATCTAATGGTTTTGTTACAAAGATTATTCCTAAACACACCTGGGTTGTTTTTGCTTGCAAGGGCGCAATGCCGAAACCTCTGCAAGATGTGAACAGAAAAATCTTCTCAGAATGGCTGCCTAATTGCCGTGATTATGAAATTGCAGCAGGTTATAATATTGAAATGTATACCAATACGGCTGATTATCCACAAGGTAATCAAGATGAAAACTACTACAGCGAAATTTGGATTCCTGTTAAGAAAAAATAACTACGTAAAGGAGAACAATTCGGAGTTCATCAAATTCCAATTTGCAAAGTTGATGTAGAATAATTTTAGATTTAGTTTTTGTCGTATCTTTCATATTAGGCGTCACAAACAATAAAAGTTTGTGGCGTTTTTACTTGTGACGACTTAGGAAAATATGTTGAAATTAAAATGCACGTATCCTACTCTTTATCTTTATGTTATATTATAGTATTATGAAGACGGAATCGTATTATGTTATTCATTAATTTAAATTTCAAAATAATATTTATTTAGTAAGGAGTTAAAAATGAAAAAATTAAGCTTGTTAAATTTTATACCCTTATTAATGGCATCACCACCAATAATTATTGGGGTGATAGCAATGTACACCAATAAAGTTCCAATTGCTATTTTGGGTCAAAATATTTTTTATTTATTATTATCTGGAATCATTTCATGTTTTATACTATCTAGAAAATCTAAAGTTAAAAAAAATAAAAGCACTAATCTCACTACTATTATAGTTGCAGTAATTCTTTTATTTCTAACTTTTATTAGTTCAGGAATAGAAGGAGTTCATAGATGGGTTTCTGTTGGGCCAATTAAGTTTTATGTTGCAGTAATTGTCCTACCTATTATAATTATAGAGCTATGGAAATCGTTACAAATAAGAGATTGGTGGTTTTCAGCTACTATTACAATAGTTATATCAATTTTGCTTGCGCTACAACCTGATGCTTCTACTCTAACTGCATTTGCTATTCCAATGATAATATTGTTATGGAATAAGATTAATAACAATATTTTTCGTTTTTGTATTGTATCGTTACTTTCTGCATTGATTATTACTTCATGGGTTTTTTTAGATGGATTACAACCTGTATCTTATGTTGAAAATATAGTTAGTTTAGTAGCGAATATGGGAATAATATGGCTTAGTTTAGGGGTTATTTCTCTTGTACTATTGCCATTGCCATTTATATTTTTTTCACCAAAAAAATATAAATTGTTATCATTAAGCATCGGTTTGTATTTTATAATTATTTTAATTTCTGCTCTATTGGGAAATTTTCCAGTTCCATTGATGGGGTATGGTGTTTCCCCTATAATAGGTTATTTTATATCTATAACTTGGCTCACAAAATCCAAAATTAATTCGATATATTCTTTAAAGACGAAGTAATTATTCTTGTATTTTGTGTATTGATATGAGATAGGTGACTGTTCTAAAAGCAAACTGAAGACAACCTTTATTTAGAGAGATGGAAATTAAATAGTTTAAACATGATCTTGTAAACGTAAGTTTTATTCCGCCACTTGCAATTCGTCAGATTCACGATTTAATAAGGTATCGAGTTAAGTTAGCCAACTTTAAATCAAACGAGAAGAATAGAACCCCAAACGCTCCATAGCATTTATCTATGGAGCGTTAAATTAATTATATTTCTTTTTCTAATTTCTGAAATCTTTCTTTATAATATCCTCTAGTTAGAATGGTTTGTTTAATTCTTCAGTTCCCAGAAGAACAAATCTTCCGTTTTTTATAATTTCAATGCTTTCCCCAGCTTTTGTAAAGCCTGTTACAAATTCTAGATTATCATATAAAACAGGTATATCAGTATGACACTGAGTGTATGCTTTATCCTCATCTTCACTTCTAAGACTACTTTTTTCATTATCCTTTGCAACAATATACTTGCCATTTATATGACTTTTTATATCACAATCCTCTACATAACTAAAGCAAGTATCTCCTATAGCAAAATGAGGTCCCATTTTTTCTGATATTAGCACCGGTAATTTATCCATTATTCCATATTTTTTAGCTACTACATATGCAAGGGTGTTGGTTCCTATTGCAAATTCTCCCATAGGTAAAGTACTATTGTTAAATAAAAGATTCTCTTCGATGTATTCTAAATTTTTAGCTTCATCCTCAAAATTTTTACATGAATAATCTGAAACATACCCATCTTCAAATACAACTATTAAATCTTTATAACAGAGTCCCTCTAAAAATGTTTCTTCAAGGTGTAGAACTCCATTTGTTCCTTTCAATACAGGGGAAGTATAAATTTCTCCAACTGGAATATTAACATTTGCTCCGCAATTTGCATAAAGAGTCTCCCTCTCCGGATTTTGTAACTCGTGCATTTTCACTCTAATATCTGTTTTATTGGTACCCTTTCCTTTTACTTGAACAAAATCTGCTTTATCTAGGGCATCAATGATTATTTGCTGAATTGTTTCATACTTATCAACATCCAAGGTGTTTATTTTCATAATTTCTTCAAATATTTCCTCAAAATTTTGTCCTATCTGAGGTGAAGGAAATGCTATCATTGTATCACTTGAATTAATATCTGGTATGTAGGTTTCTTTAGCTCCTGCATATGTTTTTCTTATTTTCCCCATACATTCACTTTGCAGCTTTGTAAATTTTAATGCATGCTTCTTGTCAATAGGTGAAAATGGCTCTTCTCCAAAGGTCTCAAAGAAAATAATCCCTCCATGCCTAAGCAGTATTTCTTCCTTTTCTTTATACTCCTGTTTAATTTTTTCAATGAATAGGTTCTTATATTCTTCATCAAGTATTAGTGCATTATTAAATCTATGATCATAACTCACTTGCTCATTCTCCTCAATCACAAAAGGTAGAGGTGCAAAGCCATAATAGCCTTTTTCCTTTAAAACCATAATAATATCTCTAACTAATAGTTCTTGACCCACATTAAACCTAATTCTAATTTGTTTTCTATCACCAATTTCTTTATTTTCAACCTTAAAGCCCTGAAAATAAGCATTTACAATTAATTTTGCAGTATCTCTTATTTTTTCTTTGTCATAGGCCTGAAAAAATTTAGCCACTTGAATTTCATATTTACTAATTCTTTTCCCATACTTATAAAGGTAGTTTAATTCCTTCAGATCAGAATTCTCAATAATATCATTTATATAGTAGTTGTTAATATTATATCTATTTCCCATAGCCTCTGAAACCTGAAGCCCTATGGTTTCTATTTTATATTCTCTGTAGATATCTATGAAAGCATTTTCTGCAACATTCTGAGACATCATTTTCTTAATTAAGACTCTTAGCCCAAATAGATTATTCTTTTCATGAGAAAAAGCATATTTTATGGAATTAAAGATGTCAAAATATATACAACAGGTAAGCTGTCCTAGTTTGTCCCCTAGTATTCCACAGGCATAATCAGGATTTAAATAGCTCTTTTCATATCCTTCCATTGTAATTTCATAAAATAATTCATCATTCTCCTGTTTTAGTATATCAAGGTTATTATTTTTTAAAAAATCATCATTAAGAACTTCTTCCAGTTGAATTAGTCTTTCCACTAAACTAGAAGCCTTTTCCAAAAAAATCTTAAACATTTGTAACGCCCCCTTTTTTATCATTATATACGCAACTCAATAAATAATAAATTCAGACTTTATCTATAATCATTCTACACCTAAAAAAAACTGGGGTTGGTATATACCAAACCCCAGCCATATCACTTTTTATATAAAATTTTTCGTATTGTTTCAAATGCTAATCCATATTCTTGTGATATTTTTTCTAGATCATCGCCATTTTTATACTGCTCTTTTATCTGTTTATTTCTATTTTCAAAATAACCTCTAGAACCATTTTTTTCTCCCCATCCTATTTGTTTATCTCCACTAGGTATATATAAGATTTCACCTTTTATATGCTTTTGAATTTCAAATAACAAATATTTCGGTAATACTTCCGCTGCATTTAAATATTTCATAATATCCGCTCCTTATTTATCTTATATAAATAAAGTGCAGAGTTAAGCAGCTAGTTATTCTCTTGCCCCATACAAAAGTAATTTCTACTATCGCTTACTCTGCATGGGATAATTCCAGACTGTCTTCCAATATGATTTTCTTTGTCATTCAATTCTCACCTCGATTTAATATATAATTTTATGGGTATGAGCATATCACATTACTAAACAATATAACTCTGTGTGTTATATTAATACTCTTTACTTCTCAATATCCAATAATACTTCATTTGTCTTATTATAGAATAAATTTGTAATGATTACAATATTAGGTTTCACCCACTATATATCCTATGCCTTTTTTTGTCCTACTAAAATCCTTAAGCCTTAAATAACAAGTTAAAGATTGGAAGAATTTTTTAAGATAACCTACGCAATTACAAAATATACATTCTTACATTATTTTATCTCCTTTATTTATATTATGCTATGAATTCAATGTATCACAGTATATACATCCCTGATTCTAATTCCACTACTTCATTTTTACCTATTCGTCCATAAGCCCAAACACGTTCATTTAACTTTTTATATTCATCCAACTCATAATTATTCAAATCCAATCTCAGTATTCTTTTGCTACCCATATCAGAGATATACAAATAGTTATCATATTTAATTATATGTTCTGGATAACATAACGGATAGCTTTTATCATTTATATAATCACAATAACCTATAGACATTTCTTCTTCTCCTGTTAATATACAGCTTTTCCTTATGACATGAGCTGTTGGGAAAGCACCCCATATTGAATTACCATCTACTTCAATACTATAAAGCACCTCAAAATTTGATAATACATTTCCCTTATCTATTTTTATCAAGTCCCCCTTATTATCAAATCTTTTTATAATAGATTCTTGGTAGTAGCTTAAAATTTGTGAACCATCTAACAAAGTAATGCATTCTGGTTCAGCATTTTCAAAATATTTTAAAATTTTATCATGATTTTCACCATACTTTATTTTTAAATACTGATTTTCACTTATTTCATTTATTTTATTCAAATCATGCTTATAATACACATTTTTACAAGTATCATGATTTACCATACAATCTTTATTTTTAATAATTTTAAAATGCTCATTAGTAATATGTATCATGCACGTCCCCCTAATTTATATATATTATATTTCTTCCATATACTTAAGATATTCATTATTTTTTATTATTTTAAATACAATTTTACTAACTAATCAAGAAAAATACAATCACATAAATACAATTACTTTACTCATTAAGTCTGAAAATCAGATTGTTTTTATAATTTCAAAGATTAAATTCTTATGTAATAATTTAATCTTTTGGTTAAAATCATACATTTTTTCCTATATCCAATTTAAGGTAATAATGGTATAATTAAATATATATTTTGTGTCGTAGCAGTAAAATAGTGCGTTTTTAATGAGGATGGAGGGAATGCAAATGAGAGTAGTAGAAACTATAGTGAAAAGGTTAGGTACTTATTTAAATGGTAAAAAAATTTTAGAAATTGCTTGTGGGGATTCGGAATTTAGTTTAAATGCTTCAAGGTATGCAGAAGAAGTTCTTGCAACTGATATTACATTAGAAAGACTAAAAAGAAGAAATATAGATGTAATTCCAAAGAATGTTGAGTTTAGAGAAATGAACGCAACTAATTTGGATATAGTTAATAACTCATTTGATGTATCAGTTTGTTATAATGCTTTAGGTCATTTGGAAAACTTATTGAACCCTGTCTTAATGGAAATGATGAGGGTTACTATACAAAATGGGTACTTGATATTTATTTCAACATGGAAAATGGATAAAAAAATCATACCTGAACTCAAGAATATTATTAGTGATTATAGTAACTTAACAATATATGCTGATATTGAAAATAGCACGTATAAGGCTATAATTATAAAAAAGGAAAATATTTAATGACACAATATTCATTAATTGAGAGATAAATATAGGAGGACTACATATGAAAAAGTGTGATAAGTTATTTATTAGAATTGATTATAAAAATCCGGAGTTGGAAACCAAAACGCTCCATAGCATTATCTATGGAGCGTTAAATTAATTTATTTCTCCCAAATATGTGTTAATACTTTGTATTTATATACTTAATACTTAAAGTCATTCCAATCTACTGGGGTAGTTTTACCATTTTGCCAATCTTCTTTTGTAATGCCATAACCAATTGCATCATATGGTATTCCATCTTGACCTACCCATGCTTTTCGATGGTGTGCTTCTTTAGCAAAACCACTCTTATGGAATACACATCTCATAGCATAATTATCCTGCCTCGTATCCGCTTCTATCCTTTCTTTATCAGAAAAACTATTAAATATATAATCAACAAGCCACTTTACAGTAATTGTCCCAATTCCCATACCTTTGAACTTGCTCAAAATTCTTATATCAAACAACGGGTCACCATCTTGTAAATCATATATCCTTATCATTCCCACTTTTGTAGCCTGGTCTGAAATAACCCAAAATGTTTTGCAATCATCCCCAGTATAATGCTGGTTTTCATAGCTCGCTCTAATCCTTTCTGGATTTAGGTTCGGTGTTCCATAAAATTCCCAAGTATCTGATGTTAAAAATTCTACAAGAGTATCAATTTCATCTTTAAATTCTTCAAAACGTATATTCATTATTTTATTTCCCCCTCGTGATTTTAAATGTTTTACATGTGTACTGAATTATAGATTATTCCTTTGTTATCATTATATACGCAACTCAACAAATAATAAATTCCGACTTTATCTATAATCATTCTACACCTAAAAAAAACTGAGGTTGGTATATTTCCAAACCCCAGTCATATCACTTTCACCTTTTATACGCTTTTGAATTTCAATATTAAATATATTCTATATTCTTTTTTGCAATATATAGAATATATTTAATGAGATGTTTCCTATTTATAAAAGATGTTAAATAACTGAAAGAGGTGAGATAAAATTGAGTACAACATTCATGATAATGCTTATGAGCATAATTAGTATACTAGGATACGCCGTTATAATCTATTTAGTTTACTTGCTAATTAAGGCATTAACAATATATATCAAGAAAAATTCGTAATCTTCGTTTAATTAAGCAATATAAATTTCAGAAATAAATAATTTGTTGTTACTGATTTTGAAAAAGCAAATAAAGAAGCTATTAATGATGAACTATATATACATTTCATTTATTTCGTCGATATCCTCTATAACCATCTTTACTTTTCCTTTGTTTCAATACAATATCTTTAACATTATGCCTACATTGATAGTATTATATAATATGGTTTTTTATTTATATTAAAATTCTAGAAATGAAGGAGGGATTATATGTATTTAGATAATATAGATACCTCAAATTTTTCAAAGATTCAATATTTATATTCTAAACATATGGAACTAGGATATCCTGCTCTGAAATGTATGTTTGAAAGAGGTATCGCTAAGCATGGGTTAAGCAATGAAGATGATGAATTTTTAGATGTTGTTGCCCTACTTTTAATAAAGATTCACAAGGATAAAACAATTTTACCTATTATAGTAGACATGATTTTTTTTAGAAACAGAAAAGGCCTTTTTACTCATGACCTAATCTGGGCTTTTTTTCAAGCAAGAGATCCATATAGCTTAATGCTAATCGCTAATTATTTAATTTCAAAAGACATAAATGATGTTAAGTTAGCATGCAAACTTCTAGATTTTGTACCTTCCATAGATATGACCATGGGAAAAAGTAGTGAGAAACAATATATTGCTTTTTTTTATTGGCTTGAAGAGAATTATCCCTTTTTATATTTTACAGGGGAAAGTTTTCAGAGAACCAGTAAGCCTATACCTTATATTGTAGCTTTAGATGCCAAATATCTATGCAAACAGGTATCACTTTATAATTCAAAACCCTTCATACCATACACTGCAAAAGAAAACAACTTATTATATTATTTTAACGACTTAGATGAACATAACAAGCTACTTTTATCAAGCTTCTCACGTGCAATCCATTATGAAAATATATATTTATGGAAATCATGGATTAACCATTCCATAATTAAGCAAATAGGCATTGCTGAAGCTAGGCTCGGACCCTAACAATTGATAATTGTTATAATTAGTTAAGGAGGCTTGTAATGATCATACTTTCTAACAATATTCTTAACATCGATACTTTCATAAATAAATATAAACCAAATGATATTGAGATAGATATCATTACTAAGATGAGTTTAAGCAAAGACCTGTATGAGTATAATTCATTAAATGGATTGCAATTTGAGTTAAAATTACGAAATAATATTGTTATTGCTGCTAAAAAGCTCAATGAAAGCTATATGACCTTTACAACCTTTCGTAAATCAATGTGCAATCTTTATTATTGGGATCGTACTGATGAAGGTGGATTTATATTAAAAAAAGGAATAACTCCCAGTGCGGCTATAAATGATATTTCTATAAATAGTTCAAAATATGGTACTGAATGCGCTACCGCAATGATTATTATATATTATCAAGCATTGCTTAATATATTTCCAGAAAAATATTTCAATGAATTATTTCCTAAAATACAATTAATGAATTGGCATTATATAGATGATCTACTGGAGGATGCAGGTTATTTAGAAAAACGAAGTGATTATTTACCAGGGGATAGAAGATACTTTGTTAATCCTGATGTAAACCCATTAAAGCCTGAATGGCAAGGAGAAAACGTTATAGACCTAGGTAATGAACTTTATTTTGGGCATGGTATAGGAATAGGAAATGCTGAAGAAATAATTATTGAATTAAATAAATTTAGAATAAAGGAAGCAAAATCATCCGCTTATTTACTAGATTCAGCTGCACGCTTAGACTTTAAAAGTTTAGCTGATATATATTTTAAATTTCTTTCATCATCTGCCAATTAAATTAATGAGAATAAATTATGGATAGTGAAAGAGAATGAGACAGACTACAGTAACAAAACAATAAAAACAGAATAGTATAAATGGTGAATATTATTTTGGAGGTACTTATGTACACCTACCGTAGTAAAGATTATGAAAATCTTGGACAGAATATTCCCATGAATGATATGCCTATGAAGGATATACCCATGACGAATATGCCTATGACAGATATGCCTATGATGTATATGCCTATGAAGAATATGTCCATGACGAATATGCCTATGATGCATATGCCTATGATGTGTATGCCCATGATGTGTATGCCTATCTATGATGAAGATGATGAATATGATGAAGATGATAAAGATTTAAAAAACATGTATCCTAAGATTTATATGATGATACATCCCATGGTAAAGCATCATTGTGATATGCTGGAGTCCATACATGGCACCATGTATTGCCCTAGTAAGGAAGAAATGGATCATATGTGTAAAGAAATATGTGACAAGTACGAAGAGCACCATAAAGATGACGATTATCGAAATGATAATAATGATATGAGACAAATACTCGGACTAGGCAGGCGAGGTCCAATTGAGGATTTAATTAGAGTACTGTTTATCAGAGATTTACTTGGAAGAAGAAGAAGAAGGAGAAGAAGATTCAATCATGGATATTAGGATTAACGGATGATAATATGATGAAGTAAACACAGTCATCCTATGGCTTACAAATGAATTAAGTAATAGTTAGTATCCCTTCTTGACGAAAAAACAAGCATAATAATTATACTTAACAGGTAATAACGGATAGGCAGTAAATACCTATCCGTTATATTTAAAGGACTTTCATATTATAAAAATAAAGTACCCAACCCATCATTTACCCTTCAATAAATAAAGCCAGTTCTCTGTTAAATCTTTCTTTCTCATCATAGAATGAAGCGTGCCCACTGAATTCAAAAGGTACAAGCTTAGAATTTTTAATGCCCTGATTTTGTGCCTGACCTAATGGGAAGAGGCAGACTTTATCATGAATACCGTGAATAATTAAAGTTGGAACGCTTATTTTACCAAGATCAGAAAACAAGCCCTCTTCATCTAACCAAGTGTTGGAAGTTGCCGCAGTAGCCCAACCCGCTGCTTGTAGCCCTAATTGAAAGATCCAATCTGAGAATGCCTCAGTTATATGCTGAAAGAAGAATATGTCACCAAACCCCCTAAGCATTTTAGGGCGATCATTATATGTTTCCTTTATAATATCTTTGACAGCTTGCTCTGGCAAGCCATAAGGAAAATATGGTCGCTTTATAAGACTAGGTGCAGCTGCTGCAAAAAGAGCTAATTTAGATACTCCGTATTCATTGTGCCTTGCCATGTATCTAATAGCAATCGCTCCTCCTGTGGAATGTCCTGCTAGTGTAAAATTCTTTAATTTAAGAGCATCTACAACCCCTCGGACATCGTCTGATAATCTATCATAATCATAGCCTTCAAACGGCTTATCTGATTCGCCAAATCCCCTCTGATCTATACCAATACACCTGTATCCCATCTTTGGAAGTTGATTAAACTGATATTCAAATAATTTATGACTTCCGGGCCAACCATGAAGAAACAATATTGTTTTGTCACCCTTGGGGTTTACATCCTCTACATAAATCTTTACATTCCCATCTACTCTAATATAATATCCCACTCAAATACCCCCATAAATAATAATCTTACATTAATATACTATTCTGTTGGAGATAATTTTGTTAATTATTTCTATTTAACAAGAGAAATCTATGCCATGTACAACAGCCGACTAAAAACAAATTAGTCGACTGCTATAACTTACCTCTGTATTTATATTGCTTTAAATCATTTTATACCTTTTCAATAACCCTCCAATAACTGTTCCAGAAATCAGCTTCATTGTTTTCTCATTCATAAATTTTGCCATAAATGGGAGGTTCAATTCAGTAATTTTTTTGCCATCCATCATTTTTACTGTAGAATCTAAGAGTTGACGGACATCATAGCATGAATTAAATACCTCTGGAACACCACGATCTATGTCTAGTAATGTATAAACTGCCTCCATAGCTGTTCTAACTGAATACTCGGTTGTAAACACTGTGTCACGAGGTGTGTCAGCAAACTGACCAATGAAAGCAAAGTTCTCGCAGCCCTCAGGCACAACCTTAGGTCTGTCGCCTTCTGCTCTTGGCATAAAGAATGCTGTAATATACGGCATCATGCATGGGATAGAGATTGCAGATTTTGTAGCCATATCATGAATCTCAGATTCAGGCACACCCATATGGTAAAGCCATTCTTCGGTAATTTCCACTCCTGTACATTCTCTCATTGGTTTCTTAATATAATTTCCTGGAATCTCGGAAAATAGACCATATACCCAAACTACTAGCTTATCTTTTGGTTGATCTTTAAAGTGAGGTTGTCTATTTACAGTATAGCTCATAAGCCAATTTGAGTCTTTTGCAGTAATGATACCACCGGAAACAACCTTTCCGCTAAATGGATCACGTTTGCAAATTTTCTCAATATATGGAGGAATTCTGTCATCAAGTGTGGTAATTGTAGAAGATTCCCAGAATGTTTCTTCTGTACTTGTACAGAATTTATCAGGATGACCGAAAGCTGGGTCTTGTTTGGCAATATTTCTCCAAAGCTGCCAACAACCGCCTATAGATCCATCGAAGGTTGGTGCGTGGTTTTGATCACCTAGGGTAGAATTTTCTGTACAACTTCCATTAGTAACAAATACTAAATCATTTTTAGTAAGTTCTATAGTTTCTTCCTTGTCCTTATGTTTATAAACAATTTCCTTAGCAAGCTTTTTGCCGTTTTTAATATCAAAAATAACATTTGTTACCACCGTATCATATTGGAACTTAACGCCATGAGCTTCAAGATATTTTACCATTGGTAAAATTAATGACTCATATTGATTGTACTTTGTAAACTTCAAAGCAGATAAATCTGGAAGGCCCCCAATGTGATGAATAAATCTCTGAAGGTAAAGCTTCATTTCCAATGCACTATGCCAATCTCTGAAAGCAAACATGGTTCTCCAATAAAGCCAGAAGTTAGAATTAATAAGTTCCTCTGAGAACACATCAGAAATCTTCTTATCATACAAATCTTCATCACGAGACATAAATAGCTTAACAAGTTCCATAGAAGCTTTATCACTTAGTCCGAATTTTCCATCGGTATGAGCGTCCTCACCTTTATTCACTGTTACTCTCTGCAAAGAATAATTTGGATCTTCTTTATTAAGCCAATAAAACTCATCTAAAACAGAAACGTCTTCCGTCTCAATAGAAGGAATAGAACGGAACAAATCCCACAAGCATTCAAAGTGATTTTCCATTTCACGACCACCACGAATGATAAAGCCCTTTTGACTATCATTAATACCATCGCAAGCTCCACCAGCAATACTAAGTTCTTCAAGAATGTGAATATTCTCACCTTTCATTTGACCATCACGTACTAAAAAACATGCAGCTGCCAATGACCCGAGTCCAGCTCCAACTAGGTAAGCAGATTTTTTGTCTACATCAACTGGTTTTAAAGGACGTGCAAATGCTTCATAATTTCCATTGCTATAATACATTTTAAATACCTCCCTCAATCTTCTTTATAATTCGATTATAAGAAAGTTTTTGCAACATCACAATAGACAATAAAGCCAATTTGTCTAGGTATGAATAAAGATTCTGACTTTTTACAAATAAAAAGACTAGCATAATAACGCTAGTCTTTTACTTGAAAAATTATATTATTGATATCTATTCTGCAAGTGCTTTAATTTTCTTAAATTCTTTCAAATCTGTATAAAGTTCGCCAAGGTAAGGATTTCTCTTTGTCTTAACTACTTTGTAAATCATGTAAACAAATACTGCTATATTTACAGCTAGTGCTATGAAGCTAAATGCAAATAGTGCCCCTTCATTGTAGGTCGATGCAACAGCAAAAGCACCCTTATCAATAAATGCTGGGAATGTCTGTGCAAACATACACCATATGGCCAATGTTTGAGCACGATGCTGTAACCATGCTCCTTTTCCCAGTGTAAATGCACAAAGTGTTGGTGCTAGAAGCAGCGCCAAACCGCAATACCAAGCATGTCCTGGTAGACAGTTATATGTATAAGCAAAATTCCATAAATCATAGGCTATAATCCAAAACCATAGCATATCTTTGCTGCCATCTTTATTAGTGTGTTTTTTTATACAAATTCCAAGGAATCCCGTTATAGTTATAATGTTCAAAATACCTGCTATACCATTCATAAAATTCCATGAACCACCAATTACATACATGGCTTCATCTGCTAAAGTTCCGCCACCGTGATATTGAATACCAATCTGAAAATCACGTGTTACTGCTTCCATAATGTTGATAGCAAGGATAAGTGCTGGAAAACATAATACCCATTTCTTATCAGATAATCTCCACTCTTTACCTGTGGATTTATTTTTCCCTTTAACATGTCTGATGCACCAAAAACCTATACATCCAGCTGTAGCAGAATATACCTTTGCTAAATGGAACCAGTCTGTATAAGTGGTATCCCTTAACACCGTAAACCACACTATTGAAAGTGCTATTGGTAAAATAACGAAACTGAAAAGTCCAACATACTTATATCTACGAGCTACTTCATTAAAGCCAAAGAGTGCTACAAAAATAATTATCCAAACACCCCATACACTTAATAATGATGCCCCGTCGGCATAGTTAAAATTAAACATATTATACCCCCCTTAATATAAGCACCTAGTATTTCACATACCTAGTGCTTTATATACCTATTGTATAATTTTTGTCACTCTCTTTTCAATAGACAAAAAAGTGAAAGTGTCTATTTTGTACACTTTCACTTATCTAAAATAGTTATTCTATTATTTGTTCTTCAAATGCAAGAACAGAACGAGGAATACTTCCGGTTATCATGATCAAGAGCTTTTTAAGGATAATTTCTGGTTCCTCTTCCATACCTTCACTTACCCAGTCTATAATCAGCCCATTAAACACATGTCTATAAAAATTAACGATGAAAACATGATCTTTATCCTTTAATTTTACTGGCGTTTTTTCAACACACTCATCTACCACATCATCCAATAATCTCATAGAAAGATTTGTAAAGTAGGTACTAAACTCACAGCAATAAGAAGAGTTATATACATGTAGAATCATTTTCGAGTTTTTCTTCAAATAATTCATTGTAGCCAGGAAGCCGCCTCCCCAGGTTTCAAAGGTTCTGTTTTGAGCAATATCTTTTGATAATTCCTCAAAAAATATAAATTTAAAGACGTCCACGATATCAGTAAAGTGATTATAAAAAGTTTGCCTGTTTACATTGCAATGTTCACAAATTTCCTTTACTGTAAGCTTGTCTATAGATTTTTGGGTTATTAATTGTTTAAATGAGTTAATTATTGCAGTTTTAGCATTCTTTTTCATAAACTTCTCCTTTAATACAAAAGATAAAATCACTTTTCATATCATCTTTCTTCTTCCAATTCAGTAATACTATTAGCCCTAGTATTACTATCAACCATTTTAAAAAATTGTCTCACTTCCAACATAGCATGCTATTCCATTATCTAAATATAAATCTTGAAGCTTGCTCATTTTTTCCTCATTCGTTGCTTCTTCTTTACTATAAGCATAATTTTTACCAAGCTGATTCCATTTTGAATCTCCCATTCTATGAAATGGTAAAAGATTAATTTCGAAAATTCCTAGTTTTTTCATAAAACTTACTGTCTCAATAGCATTATCCTGCGTATCATTAAAATCATGAATTACAGGCATTCGAAGCACTAATCTTCCTGCCCACCCTGAATTAACAAGGGCCTCTATATTTTTAAGTATTAAATCATTATAAACACCTGTTTTCTCTTTATGCTTATCTCTATTCATATGCTTTACATCTATAAAAGCAAAATCTATATATTTCATAGTTTCCAAAAATATATTAGTATCTATGAAAGCTGATGTTTCAATAGCAGTGTGAATATATGCTTCTTTGCATTTTTTTAAAGTTGCTATTAAAAATTCGTTTTGGCAGAGAGGATCCCCTCCACTAAAAGTAACTCCACCATTACTCCCCCAAAATTGTCTATCTCTATTTAAAACTTTTAATAAATCTGTTACAGTATAGTGCTTGCCACAAACTCTTAATGCCTGGTTATAGCATACCTTAGCACATTCAAAAGTAGTACATTCTCTACATACTTCCCAGTTTAATATTAATTTCTGCTGCTGATCAAAACTAATGGCTTTGTTATTACAAGCTTCTTCGCATCTAATGCAGCCCTTTTCATGTTTACATTTTGTTTGTGAAAACATGATCTTTTCCTTATTAGTCCAACTTTCAGGATTAGCACACCACTCACACTTTAAAAAACACCCACTCATAAAACAAGTTGTTCTGCACCCAGGACCATCATGTACGCAGTAACTTTGTATATCAAAAATAGTTCCTTTATTCTCCTCCATAATAGTTACCCCGACTTTCAATACGTAATTTGAATTCTATTTATTTACTTTGTAACCTTCGCAGGTTACTGCATTTAACTCTCCATAGGTCCAAGATTGTTTTTTTAATCCGGTGCATGTTCCAATATTATCTTTATTAGGGTTTTTAAAGCTTAAACAGTTGTTACATTTACTAACCTCACTAAAATTTTCACAAACTGACGCATCTATAAATACCATTTGATTTGATAATCTACAAATACCCTTTGCTACATCAATTGGCGAAAAATTTACACAATCATTATGCTTCATACTCTCATTTGCCATTTTAATTAAACCCCCTCATATTCAGTTCTTGCAATAACTTCATCTTGTATAGGCTTACCTATTTCACACCAGTATTGTGTAAATCCAGCAACACGTACCATTAAGTCTCTATAGTTTTCAGGTATTCCCTGCGCATCTTTTAAAACCTTAGAATCTACAATGTTATACTGAATATGGTACCCACCTTCTCTCATATAAGAACGAGTTAGGTCAAGAAGCTTCTTTGATCCTTCAATACCTTTTATAGCACTTGGATGAATTTTTAGATTCATCTGGGAATTTTGGGACATACTATGATCCCAAATCGTAGCCGATTTAAATAATGCATAAGGACCATTTTTATCTGTTCCAGGGTATGCGGACATAGAACCATCTGCATAGGTTGTGCCAGCTAAACGCCCATCTGGAGTGGCCAGGGTCGCTGCTCCTTGTGCACCATGAGTTGAAACAGAAATTTGGCAAGCGTACATTTTTTTCGCATATAAGGACTCATAATTATGGGTCATATTACAGAACCATTCTTCATAATATTTTAATATATTATCAACAAAAGCATCATCGTTCCCATATTTAGGAGCAAGCAGACAATCTCCATACATATTATCATATTTAGTATTTATATCTCTTTTCTCTTGATCTGTAAGTGAATAACTACCCACCTCACTAGCTGTCTTAAACCCAAAGTTATCAATCATTGCTTCTGTCATTTCCTCAATAGTATATTTTTTCTCTTCATATACGAGCTTTTTCAATGCGGCTAAACTGTTTACACAATTAATAGTTCCACAACTTTCAATATTGTATGTTGCATTATACTTATAACCTAAATTACCAATATGCTGTCCCTTATCCAAACAGTTAGGTTTTAACATGGAATTGAATATAGCCATGTTCTTCTTACGCCAAATATCATGCTGAATATTATTAGTTTTAGCAAGTACATCACAAGTTAATGCATAGTAATCTTTAAATTGTTGTAAAAGTTCTTCATAAGTTTCAAGTTTCTTATTATGTGCTGGATATACTTGTAAACCTATTCTATTATCTCTTCCATTTGTAAGCACAAGCTCTAAAATCTTTGGATTAGCAATAAAATGAACACCAACTGAAGTAGGTTGTCCTGCGCCCCCAGAAACACTATAGGTTTTACCATTTAAAGTGAGATCTTTCCAACTGCAAGGTGATGTTTCAAGGCATCCTCCTATTGCAACAGACCTTGCCTCCTTAATAGTCATTCCTTCTTCTCCATACTGATTCATCATGAATTCTATTGCACCACGATTATTCACCCAAGCAGGATAGCCTGTACCGGTTTTATCACATTCAATACATTTTAATAAGAATTCTTCTGGTAACTTTTCATCATATAAACAGGACAAGGTCGGCTGTGGAGTGGCACAAGTTATACCAGCTTGAACAATTAAATATTCCAATCTATTTACGGCTGAGCTACCATCTTTCTTAAGTCCACCTAAGGTTAAATTGTTAAAGGTATTGCCTGAAAGAACCCCTCCTACAACCCCAGTGGAGGCAAAACAATCTATAGTTGTAAATTTAACTCTGTGAAGTTCAAGAAGCTCTAGCACTTCACTTTCAGTTGTTCTTCCTTCCTCAATATCTTGCTGGAACCATGGATATAATATTTGACCAAGTCGTCCAAGTGACATTCCTGAAATAGCATCCTCATTAACTACTGCTATATGAATTATATACGTTAATTGAATTGCTTCTCTGAATGTACGCGGCTGTTTATGTGCAATCCATTCCAAGCATTCAGCTATTTCAATATATTCTTGCTTTTGTTTTTCATCACCGCAACTTTCCACTAAACCTCTTGCATGCTTTGCATAATTTAATATCCAGTTTTGAATTCCTTCTATAATTAGTTTAACAGATTCATAAAAATATAGACGATCCATACCTATGATCCCATCACCATCAGCATTTCCAGCTACATTTGCCTTTAACTCCTCCGCCATATCAATTAAATTATCAAACCCATACTCAAGAGGATAATAATAATTTATAACTTCTCTACCTTGTGGTAATGTAAATCCTGAGTCAAACATGCAGATTAATGACTTCATAATATTTTCTTTTATATTATACCCTGGTACCATTTGTTCATATTTATGACCCAGGTCATCAACAGAACGTCCAACCCATTCTTTAGCAAGTGTAATTAATGCAGGTATTTCTTCCTGCCTCATTCCAAACTTACCAGCTATTGATACTACCTTACCAAAGTTATCGGTAACGTTTCCACCACCTGTACCAAATTTACTAAGTTCTCCCGCACTACCACTTCCGCTTTCTAATGCTGCCTTATAAAGCTCGTCTTCTTTCGCAACAAAAAAACCTTCTGAAAGCCAAGGCATGGGAAAAGAGCCTCTATAATTATTAGTTTTTTGCATAACTAACTTTTCACCTGGTATTATATTTGGTGTTAAATGTGAAAATGCACATTTAAGGGATTCTGCTCTTCTAACAACATCTACTTCTCCCTCTAGTTCATTCCATCTTCTACTATACCAATAAGGAAATTCTGTATTAGCAGATGATAATGTGTCATAATAGATATCCCTAAGTCTCTTAGCTCTAGGACTTGGCTGCATTTTTATTTCACGACCCATCATACCTTCTGGTGCTTTTCCACCAAATTGGTTATTGATAGGTATTCCTTTTTCAGCCAAAATATCAGCTAATTTTGTTTTTATTGCCATTAAATTCTCCCCCTTTTAACGTGCTTATTGTAAACTAATATAATTATAAAAATAAATTATAAATTTGCTTTTAATATTCCAAAGTTAAATATATGTCTATATATGTTATAACACAATTTATCCATAAATGTAATGTTCAAAAAATCTTCTATATCAAAGCCATACTTTGAATTTACTTTCCAAGTAAGTATAATTTGTTAAAAGCGAGTCTTAAATAGGTTTATAATGTATGAAACCAGAGTATGCATTTTACTGATGGTACCCACTTTATACTATAAGTTTTGTTATATTTTTTTTGTTTTATAAAAGTTTTTGAAAAAGATTGAAAAATGTGTAGTAGTTTTATATTTTTTTCGTCTTAACTAGTGTAATTACGATACAAAATAAATTGCGCAGTTTATTCTAGGCTGTAATAGCTTTAGAACATATAATTAAATTATATGCCTAGAAAATAAATTCATGAAAGGGAAATGGGAATGGAAACGGTGAATGTTAATATATATGAAGACAAAAATAAAATAAACTCCACTGAGACCACGGTTTGTGAATTTACAGAGATATACAAGGCCTATTATAAGCGTGTATTTAAATATATTTGTTATCGAATTGATGACCAACATATGGCGGAGGAATTATGTAGTCAAGTTTTTGAAAGGATTATTGCAAAATATAGCAGTTTTTCTAGAAATAAGATGACTTTTGAAGGCTGGATTTTTGCCATAGCAAAAAATACTATAACAGACTATTATCGAAAGAACAAACGAGGATTTCATTTTTCACTGGATTATATAATTGACATAGTATCTTCAAAACCATCTCCTGATGAACTGATTCTCATAGAAGAAAATAACTCATATTTATTTGGAGCTTTAGCTCATCTTAGCGAAAGGGATCGTGCTATAGTTTCATTGAAATATGGAGCTGAACTCAAAAATACGGAAATTGCAAAGTTAATGGGATTAAGTGAATCAAATGTCAGTGTTATTCTTTGCCGTAGCCTAAAAAAATTGCAAAAAAATTTAGTTCGTGGAGGTTTTAAATATGAATAAAAAATCAGATATGAATGAACTTAAGCAGCTTGAAGATTTGCTTATAAATGTAGATGTTAACAGCAGTGAACATGAGGATATAATTTTAAATCGCTTAAAATATAAAATAGAAACAGGAACAATAAAATCAAATTATATAGAAAAGGATGGGTTATATATGAAAAAGAAAATTTTTAGACCTGCTACAATTGTAGGTTTAGCATTGGTAATATTTATTTCGGGAGGATCTGCTGCTTATGCCAGTGGAACCCTAGCCTCAATCATTGCACATTTTCAAGTAGGTCATACTGAAATAACACAATATGCCAATAATAATGAAGCTAAAGATGTTAATACTGCAAGCGATGAGAAAATGTTAAAAAGCATGCAAGAAGGTTTTAAAGGCAAACTATTTGATAAGGACGGAAAAGAGGCAATATATGGGGAAAATAAAACCTTCTACACTGCAGAGGGCAAAAAGATTACTGGAACTGGAGTAAAAGACTTAGCAAATGGAGAACATGAATTTGTTATTTTAACAGAAGAGAATACTTCAAGTAATGAAAAATCTCTTACTTTAGAAGAAGTTAAGGAAGTCGCTAACAGCAATAGTAAGCTTCCTAATTACCTGCCACAAGGTTATGCTTTTAAAAATGCAACCACCTCGTTTAAGGGAGCAGGAGTTAATGTAGTGTATGGCAATTCATTAGGAGATACAATCATCCTCTTAGCCTCTAGCACAAAAGAAGCAACCTGTGGTGTAGCATCCACTGACAAGGTTAGTGAAACATCCATTGATGGAAAAAAAGTAATTTTATCAACTAATTGTGCTTTTTGGGAGTCAGAAGGTATAACTTACCAATTATATTTAAATTTTAAAAATAGTAGTGAGGACAAAACACCTTCTATGGATATGAAGGAGGTTTCAAAAATAATAGAGTCCATGAAATAAAACATAAAATATTTTTTCGATAAAGAGTGTATTTCATTCCCTGTTTAGGGATAAAATACACTCTTTGTTTTTTGATTTACTGATAAATAATGGCTCTTAGTATTTATAAAACCTTTATTTAAAGTAAAAAAGATACTATAATTAATAATGATAATATATTAATTATAACTACAAATAAAAAATACTAAAGACAAGCCATTTCAGCTATAAATTTACGCAAGGTTTGTCTATAATTTGAGGAGTTTATATATGAGAAAAAAAGATATACTTGAGTTAAAAAGACGCTTTAAAAAAGAAGAATGTACCTTCACTAAAATCTGTGGCTGCTATGTTAATGGAGAAAAACATACTATTTTAAAATTTAGAGAAAGCTTTCTAAATTTAGATGATGAGGAATACTTTAAATACTTAGAAATTGCTAAAAAAGTACTGTCTGGAACTATGGGGAATAATATTTTAGAACTTAACTTTGAAACTAATGAAGATTTTATAAATGAAAGGCAAATTTCTCTTATGCAACTTAAAACCAGTCAATTAAAAGATGATGCTCTTCTTGATACTTTTTATAATTTGATTATAGATAATTATGATTACACTGGCAATTTTTTAATACTCTTTTTTCATGATGTTTATGATGTTATTGCCAAAACCAAAGATAATGTACGGATAGACGAGTCTGAAGAAGTATATGAATATGTGTTATGTGCAATATGTCCTGTTTCACTTTCAGAGCCTGGTCTTAGATACTTTGAGCAGCAAAATGAAATAAAAGCACGTATTAGAGATTGGGTGGTTGAGTACCCAACTAATGGATTTGTGTTTCCTGCTTTTATTGATCGTAGCTCAGACGTTAACTCTATTATGTATTACACAAAAAATGCAAAGGATACACATACTGAATTAATGGAAAATGCTTTAGGGTGCCTCTCAAAACAAACTGCCACAGTGCAAAAAGAAACCTTCCAATCAATTATTAAAGATTCTTTTAGCTCCGATGAAAAAAAAGCTGATAAAATTTTTAATGATATACAAGATAACCTAAACACTATGATAGAAGAATACAACACTCTATATGATGATACAGATTGTGAACCTATAATATTAACAAAGAAGGATATACAAAATCTTTTAATAGAAAGTGAAGTTCCGGTGGAAATCACTGCTAAGATTGAAAAATCCTATATAGAAAGCTTTGGTGATGATGTTCCCTTAGCAAAAAATTTAATTGACCCAAAGACTCTTAAGGAAAATTCGCAAAGAAAAAAGGAAGAACGCCTTCACAAACAAGTAGAAATGCTTCAAGCTAGACTTTACGAAATTAAACAAGAGAATGCTATAGATAATGAAACTCACCTGTCTACAGAAGTTAGTGATGATAGTGTGATTTTAGAAGAAGCTTTATCCACGGATTTAGAAGAAACTTTAGAAACTAATCTAGAAGAAATTTCAAAAATCAATTTAGAGAAAGTTCCAGATGCATTTTCAGAAGATAATAAAACTACCCCTCATTATGATGTTATACTTCAAGTAAAACCCGAAAAAATACCTCAAATAAAATCTCAAATAATTGATGGCCAAAGATGCATAATTATTCCTATTAATGACAATGAACAAGCTACGGTTAATGGCTTAGATAATTTGATTTAACTTATATAATTTAACAACATTTTGGAAAGAGCCTGCCATCTTCTATAAATGGCAGGCTCTTTCCAATCTTTTTTTATAAATTAGAACAGCAAATGTACCGCTTCTTAATTTCTATCGACCCAGCTTCCAATTAGCAATAAACCCAGTTTTAGCTTCTAAAGCTCTATCTACATCATAAAGTATTTCACTAAAAAATCTTTCTGACACTTTTGATGGAACAATAATATTTTCCTCACTTATTTCATCATAAACATAACTTCCTCTTTCAACTGTACTCGCTCTATAGAAAGTTAACTCATAAATAGTGGTTTCTTCATTTTCACAACCAATACCAAGCCACTCAAAAGAAAGTTCTGCGCCAATACCTATTTTTTCATCTTCCTTATAGAACTGATAGTACCCCCCACCATCTTGCACACTGCCTCTATACCAACCCATTTTAGTAAGCTTACCTACCAATGAAAGTCCATTAATTTTTATACCCGCAAAACGTTCTACAAATTTTATTTCCTTCTCTTTCTCATTTACCTGATAAACTTTTCTGCGTAGCTGAAGGAAAGGTTGTACTATTTCATAATCTTCAAATTGCTGAATCCAAGTATTTAATGTGTCTTTGTCCATTTCCAAAGGATGTACAAGTCCTATAAGATAATCTTCTAAAAGTTCATATTCTTCTTCATCCTTCCTATTAAAAGTACCATCTTCCATGTATCTAAAAGTATCCTTTAATTCTCCTTTAACATATACTCCCCACACTAATCCAAGAGAAAATTTATGCATAATAGGATTTTTTACAAATAGGTTTTCCCAATCTTTTTTCTTCCAGATTCTACTTACGGACAGTGCCATTTCCAATCTTAAAGTTTGAGTAGAAACTACAGTTTTAATTTGTTTTTTAAGATTCTTAAACTCTTTTGATGCTTCTTTAGCTTTTAACTCATCATCAGATTTATTTGGTTTTGGTTTTGGTAAAGTTTTAATTATCTTTCCATTATTATCTATGATTTTTAAAGAGAAATCCAAATCTAAAATCACTGTAAAACTTCTACTTCCAAAGTCAAATATCCTTTCTCCCCTTTTATTAAAATCTAAATCTGGTACTATTTTATCCGCCAGTTCTTCCTCTGTTAAATTAAGCATTTGAGCCGCAAAAATAAACGCCTCCTCTGCCGCCTTTTTAATCTGTTTATGCTTAAATTTCCTTGCTATTGTATCTATTATTATTAAACACTCATCACTTCCACTTAACGCCAAAGCTTTTATGGCATCACAGGCAATAGCACCTCTTGAATTTTTAGACCATATATCTATTTGAGTTTTCAATGCATTAACAACATTAAAGCCCCCTACTGCTGAAATTAAAGATAATATCCACTTCTGCTTTGTATCTGCATCGTTATTGATCCAAAGATTTAAAAATTCATTTCCAAGTTGATCTAAATCATGCACATTGCATTTTTCAATGACCTTTTCTGCTACTTTATTTCTTTCCACAACATTTTCTAAAGAGTATTTACTTATCAAATAAATTATTACATCTTTTGATACTAAGTTTCCATCCTCATATCTTATATTTTGAAGCATGCTTACTGGAATCCAGGCTGGAGCAGTATAAGTGGTTTTTTTCAATCTTTCAGTACAATACATACTTATACTTTCAGCAGTTTCAAGTGTTTCATTATCCAAATAATCTGCATTTATAATATTTAATAGTAACACTTTAACATTTTCTTTCTTTTCTAAGTCTGCAAATTTTTGAAGCTCTTTAGCTGAATCTCTCATATCGAAGTTTTTAAGAATCCTAGTAGCAGCTTCCCTCACTGCTAATTTTTTGCTCTTTAACTCACTTAATACTTCTTTTTTACAGCCTTCATAAGAACTAAGAAGAGTTACCATCCTGTCTCTTATAACTTTAGAACTATCAGATAAATAATTAATAAGAATAGGAGCGTATTTTTCATTATTTACATTAAATAGTTTTTCAAGTACTATTTCTTTAACGTTGATATTTAATCTCTCTATATTATTTATAAGTTCTATATTCTCCTCTAAGCATAATCTACCTAAATATTCTACAACCTTTGATTTATTTTTAAAATTATATGCATTTAAAGCCCTATCTGCTGTTAAAATCAAATGTTTTTAACTTATATCTACAGCTGTAAGTCCTTTAGCAAAACTTATATAACTTATAGACTGACTTTCTATTATTTTATCTATAATAGAAGCTGATAAAGAATATTTTTCTGCTTTAAGCCCAAACTCTAAAAATCTATATATAATGTCCCTAGTTTCATTTGTAAAATAAATTAATTTAAAACAAAAAGCATTATAAGCCCCTAAATGTCCTCCATCTGCTACACCTAAAGTTTTGGCAGCATATTCATTTATACAATCTTCATTTTTTCCTTCTAACACATATTGTAAAACCTTAGATTTTTCTAATTGTGATACCATATCAGAATCTCTAGAAACATCTATATAACCTCTTAAAATTTTCCCAATATATTGCTTGGTTCTTTTTAAATCCTCATTTTCTTTTGAATAATTATAAATAAAAGAAGCAAGTGTAAGCCTTTCCACATCTTCAATATTACTTTTATTAATAACCTCTAGACTTTCTCTGAAAACTAATGGTATTTCTTTTATCCTTTCATTTATCTCTTTAAGCACTTTCTTATTTTCATCTCTAATATATAAGTTTATTAATCTAATCACATATAGTCTCTTATCAATGTTAAAGGCTTCTACAATATCATAAATATTAGCCTCAGCATCATATATACCAATAAATCCTACCCATTCATCAAATATGCTTCTCCTGTTAGTACTGCCATTAACTATATTTGTAATAATATGTACAAATTCTTCATTTTTACTGTGAGCATAATATAAAAACTGAACTAAAATTATCTGTTTGTTTTTTAATTGTTTATTTACATATTCAATATCATTAAGATACAATTTTATGAATTTTTCTCCATCTTCAGGTAAATCACAAGAATTTTTGACCGCTATAATAGCTAGTACTAATTTTACAAAAATATCCTCTGATATTAAAAAAGCTTTTGAGAGTATTAACTTATCTTCATTTATTAATTCTTCAGAAGCTGTAATTATTTGACTCACATAATCTAAACAAAATGAATGACTTGAATAATCTTTTATAATCCAAACTAAAAATCTTTCTTTGTTATCCATGTATTTTAAATAATCTAAAATTTTACCAACAGAATAAAATCTGTTATATAATATTTTGAAAAAGCTTTCCTGACCTATAGCAAAAAATACATTTAAAATCCTTTTAAAAACATCTTCTTTATCCATAAATTCATCTAATAATCCCCATAATTTTTCTCTGATATTGTAATCACTTCTAAGGGCTTTTTCTATATTATACTTATGAGTTTTACTAAGTTCTAAGGAACTACCATTTTCAATATAGTCCTTAATTCCCCTTACCTCTTCATCGTTTAACGTACAATCGCAAAGATTAACTTGCAGTAAATTTAATAGTTCATCCATATATTTCACTCCTTATTTTTATCCGATGATTATCTTCTCCAATACTCCCATACACAAAGTTATTCAAATTAAAACTCCCCTCAATTGAATAATTATTTTATAAAAATACAATATTTATTCAACATAAAAATTTTTAGGAAAGCCTTTTATTTTCTCAATTTCAAAATATTCATCAAAGTCTTTTATTTCTTTTGTTTTATAAAATTCATTTATAGCTTCAATAAAAGCTTTAAGATTTGGAGCAATAACATTTCTATCATTATCTGCATGCCAAAACTCAATTAATTGGCCCTTTTGCCCTGTAAAAATTCCACTTATATCATAACAAATATGGTCTCCACCACCATTATGAAATATTGGTATCCAATTTTCATTCCACCAATTATCAACATCAAAATCCAAACCAATCATTGAGGTTGACTCTTTGGCTGAATCCAATGCATCTTCTAATGGCATAAACGTGGAATTATTCACAAAGGAATCATAACAATCATCACTTTGTCCATTCTTCCATTGATAAAGTTTCTTTAAGTCATCTGGAATAGTAAAGTTAAACTTTTCTTCTAAACTCTTAATTTCACTTTCTTTCAACGGATTATTAAGATTCGAGTAAAAATCAGGTCTTACCTTTATTAAATTAGAATCTAATGTCTCTAATATCTTCTCCATATTGCTTCAACTCCTCTTTTTTAGTTAATTGTAAAAAATATATTAATATCCCTCTGCCAATTCAAACATTTACTAACCTATCTCGTCCTTCCATGGAATCCATATATTCAAAATATTATTTTCTATATCAAAGCTATACTTTGCGTTTACCTTCCATAGCTCTATAAATGGCTTAAAAGGGTCTTCAATTTCACTTTCATTTTTGTATAAGGGCCATAAAACATAATATACAATTTCATATCTGCATGCCATTTGATATAATGGTTCTCTAAATAATACAGCATTACTTTCTTCCCCTACAATCTCATCCATATAATTATGCATTAACTCATACACTCCAATATCAAAGTCAAATTCACTATATTCATCTGTAACCTTCTTTGGACAAGTACCTTCTATAACTTGAATTCTAGGTGGATTATTTATAAACTTATAAAAATATTCATCATCTAAAGATTTTGCCATCTCTATTACGTTATAAAGAAACTCTTTAGCAGTGCTTTCAATATTATCTTTTGAAGTTATTTTAGGTTTTCTAACAACAAAATACCAATCCCTACCATCATACTCTTCAGAAGTTGCTTCATATATTTCTAAAACTCTTTTTAAAATTTCATCACCTTTATTTATCACCTTAAAAACCTTGTTAAGTCCAGTTCCATTTGGTCTAAACATGCTGAAAAAACCTTCTGGAACTTTTCTTAATTGGTCATTTTCTTCTAGAATTTCTTCCCAAATATTTATAAATTCTTCATCTTTAATAAGAGATTTCCAATATTCTATTACTTCTAATTCATTCATTTTAACCCCTAACCTCTTTAATCTAACAAATTAATTTTAACGACATTCCTGATACCTAACAATTATGTGTAACTTCTAACTTATTGTCTTCATATATCGTTCCATAAGTAGCACAAAGTAACAGTCCACCACATACCTCACTGCCAACTTGAAAATGTATTTCATCTTCAGAAGCATCAATACTACCTGCTTCAATTGTATCTACAAGTTTTTTTAAATCAAGAATTGGATCCCAATAAACTTCTTCTCCATCCTTACTAATTTTAAGCATAAAAAATCATCTCCTAGCCTTAATATAATAATAGTAACTTAAGTAATTTTACAAAGGTTGATTTACCTAACTTCTAACCTTTGAACTTTTCTTATACACTACATAAACTCTTCTATATGCTGCTTATATTCTTCCACTACTATCCCATTATTCAGTTTACTAAAAATTTCTATAGAATAATCTTCATCTAAATACTCCGGTACCATAAAATTAATTATAATACTTTCCTTACACTTATCTTCAAAAAAATTCTCATCTTTTATTTCTATTAAAGCTTGTACGCATATATCAAAAATCTTTTCTGTAAATTCATCAAAAAATTCTGTATATATGCATGTTTCTGAATCACTTATTTTATCTTTATTATTTTCTTGAAATTCCACTAAACTATTTCCAATTTCTTGAAATTCATTATCTGCAGCATTCCATATTTCCCATTCTTGTTCACAAAATTTATAATAATACCTATCTTCTTCATCTTCTGTTTTTTCATCTAATGCTTCTTTTGTATTTGCTACAACCCCTATAGATCTAACAGCTGAATCACAAGTTAGTGAGAACGCATATACTATAGAATCTTTGTATTCGTCCATAATTTCTAAAAAAGCTTTCTTTGTAGCTAAAATAACCTTCTCTTTAAATTTTTGAAAATTAAATTCTGATTTCATTCAATTTATCCTCCGTCAACTTTATATTGTTTTATTCGCTTAGATTACTAATAAAATTATTCATAGACTGCGATATTTTTATTACATAATCTTCTGGATCTTCATCAAGATCATACTCATGGCTCCAATAATAAATTGAACCATTATCCTCAGTATTTATACTAAAACAGAAAAGGTCGCCACCAGGATCATATGCAAAAGGTATTAGCCATTCTAGTAAAATCACATCTTCTCTAAAATCTTTTATGTACTTTTCTAATATATCTCTGCCTTTGTTACTATATTTTATCGGCATAATTTTCTGTATTACAAACTTACAGCAGGTTGTCCATCATGATTAAATACTCTTCCATAGTTGAAGTAAATCAAGACCCTGATTATACTTAAAAATTACATTGTTAGATTATATCTCTATTTCCTTATTTACTATCATCTCTAGAAATTCCATAAAATTATCTGCAACTATGTCTACCTCTTCAAATTCTGGTTCAGAGCCATAAACTATTAGGCCTTTTTCACTTTCCATATCTATGGCATAAAAAGAATATCCATTATCTACAGACATCAATATTGGAAAGTATCTATCCCACCACTTTTGTATTTCGCTTTTCCATTCAACATCATCTTTTGCAGCTTCTAAACTTAAATTTTCGAATTCATTCCATTTAAATTCAATATCTGCTCCTCCATTGTATTCTTCTTCACATAGGAACCAGCTTTTTTCACTAGAAGATATACATTGCTTTATTTGCTTAAGAAATTTAAGATATTCATATGGTATTACTTTATATTTTCCTGTTGCTTCATTACATAAATTCACAGTGCCATTTTCATTCTCCACTATATCCCAGTAATTCATTTTAGCCCACTTTATAAATTCTTTAATGCTAGTCACCATCTACACTCCAATTTTATATTTTTCTTCTTTATCAGATCACAACAAATCGTATCATTACTATCCTTCATGTTTTCTGGAACAATAGGTTCTCCATCATCATCAAACATTTCTTCTATTTCAAACTTTTCTGGGTGATTTTTACTTAAAATTTTAAAATATTGTTTTATAACTTCCTTTTCTTCTTCAAACATTTTCCACCTCGTAACATTATTTTTTCTAATTTCATTTCCAATTCTTTCTTCATATTCTCACCTGTATTTTCAGCCTTCTTATTATTAAGATATATCTTCCATTTATCCAGCTAATCCGTTAATTGATATTTTATATTCATCTGCTACTGTAACTTCCATTGAATGACCTGCAAAATAATCTGGATTTGTATCTATAAAAGCTTCTATCATGATTCTTGAATCCATTATTTCCATATCCTCATCTATTCTTATTCCTATACTATTAAAATATAAAGATTTGCAAAATTCCTCTTCACTAATTGGTAGCCTAAAAATATCATCACCATGTACATATACTTTTTCCCCATCAATTATTGTTTCATCTGAACTTTCAGCCCACTCTTCTGCAAGCCCAATCATATCATCTTCAATAAGTGCATCAGAAATTGCTTTCTTATTATTTTCAAGCCATAGTATATGCTTTTTAAATTCATTAATGTAATTTTCTATCTTACTATTATCAAAGGTATCCTCATCCTCAAGACTTATTTCTAATGATGTTGATGTGTAATTATCCCAAAGTATAACATCAATGCCGCATTTAGCTAAACCTATGTTATTACTTACTTCAAAATCCTCTACTTTGATATTTAAGTTCTCAATATTAAAATTTTCACTTAATTTAGATTTGCAATTATTACTTTTAAATAAAGACATATTTTTATTTCTAAAAGAACATGCTCTCCAATCACTTGGATCTAACTCTATAGACATCTCCAAATCTGTCAAAGCTTTTTGATACTCTTTCATTTTCGTATAACAGTATCCCCTAAAATAATAAGCCTGAGCATAATTATTATCTATCTCTATAACTTCTTTAAAATACGGCTCCGCTTTCTCATAATCCCCACTATTTAAAAATTCTAGACCTTCGTCTACTAGACTATCTATGTTTTTATTCATTATTTTCCTCCATATGTTTTAATTCATAAAATCTATTATTCTGTAACTTTCTCCATGCAACCATTTTAAATACGCATTGTTTTTCTATTTTTTTAATCTAAGCACCATTCTCTATAGCTTTCTATCATTCCATTCCAAAACTGACAATTATACTCATCATCGTTAATAGCTACTTTACCATCTATTGAAACAAGATCTTTTTCAGCCTTTTCAAATAGTAATTCAATTTCCTCTAAGTTTTCCTGTTCTCTAAGTTCAATAATTTTACTTTTCATTTCCTTAAAATATTTCATACTCTCATACATTTGAGCAAAAGAAGAGTTCATAAAAGACTTTATAACTTCTTCAATAACCTCATGTTCAAGTTCATAAATTTCTCCTGTTGATTCCTGTACAGCTATTAAATTACCACTATCTAAGTTGTCAGCAATAACATAATATGATCTGAATTTTTCAAGTTCTCTTAAAAACTCTGATACAAACTTCTCACTTAAATCCATTACTGTACTATCATTTATCTTTGTCCACTCTACCACATCACATAAAAATCCATGTTCCTTATTAAAAAATTTAATATATATATCTTCAAATTCATCCTCTTCAATTTTTGTTTTGCATAAAAAATCTTTTGTTCCCTGTGGGAGTTTTAAATTCATAATGATATTTTTCATAAATTATTTCCTTTCTATAGTTCTTTAATTTTTTATTAGCAACTTTCTATAGTAAACTTCAAACTGCCATCTTTCATATTTATAAAGAAAAATCCCATTCCAGCATCTCCAAAATTAAGTTCAAAGGGGAGAGTAGTAGCATCTAATTGTAACAACAACTTCCATGTATCTTCTTCTGGAAGTTCATCACAATTTAAGAAAAGCGGTGTACCTCCTATTTTATTTCCATTTAATACTTCATCATAGTCTTCTGGACTATCTTCAAAAACAAGTTCATCACCTATAAAATAGGGTTCTTGATGGACAAAATTATAATCTTCTCCCAAAGTCAAGTTAACTGTAAACTCGCACTCTTCTTCAGTTAAAAACACATCATTTTTTCTCTTCTTTACCATTCTATATATGGTTGGACCATCAACAATCTCTTTTGTAAACACCTTTTCATCTGCTGCTTCACATATAAGAACATAATTATTCCATTCCTCAGCGGCAAATAAATAAGCCATTTTAAATTGATTATCACCAAAAATTTCAGAATAAAGCTCTATTTGACATATAAATCTCATAGTTTCACCATTTTCCTTATCAATAGGCCACATAACATTATCTATCCAAAGTGGTTGTCCTCCAAATTTAGTTACTGGTATTTTTACTTTTTCCTTTTCTTCAATAAAATCTATATTATATTTTTTAACCATTTATTTTCTCCCTATAAGTTATGACCTATTAACCTTAACCTCTTAATAGGCCAATAGTTTTTTTCATCTTTACAAAATTCGGCATATCTCTATACTATTTCTCTTCCTTCCACTTTTCATTAGTTCCTGTTTTTGATGATGCTAATTTATTTATTTGATAAAGAATTTCACTAAAGAATCTTTTAGGAAGTGCATCTGGTGATACAGCATTCTGCTCATATATTTTATTTGTATAATCGTATTTTGAGACAGTTCCTTCTTTATAAAAAGTCAAATCATATACTGTTACTTCTTCATTTTCATAGCCTACACCTACACCACTAAAGTTTAACTCCACATCTATTTTAAAAGTACTATATTCCCTGCAAAAATTATAATAACAACCGCCATCTTCAATTGATCCTCGACTCCATCCAAAACCAGTTAACTTACCTAATAAAGATAAACCATTTAACATGATTCCTCCAAAACGTTCTACCTTTTTATTAGTTTTTTCTTCCTGCGTAACAACAAATATTTCTCTATTTAACTGTTCAAGCGGTTGTTTAATTTCATAGCTTTCAAACTGTTCTTTCCATAGGCATATATCATCACTACCTAACTCTATTGGATGAACAATTCCTATTATCATTCCATCCTTTAGCTCATATTCATCTTCATCTTTAGTATTAAAACTGCCATCTTCCATATATCTAAAGCTATCAGTTAAAATATTATCTTCATAACCACCCCATACAAGACCTATAGCAAATTGATTCATAATAGGGTTTTGAGCAAACAACTTTACCCATGCTTCTTTTGTCCATTTTCTATTACTAGATAGTGCCATTTCTAAACGGATAGCTTGTATATTTACTACTGTTTTGAGCTTCTTCTTTAGATTCTTAAATTCTGAAAAAGCTTCTGTAGCCTTTTCTTCATCATCCTTTTTACCTGGAGCTGGAAGGCTTTTAAACTTTTTACCGCTTTCATCTTGTACTTCTAATATAAGCTCTAGTGTAAGTGTTACAATAAACTTTCTATCACCATAATCAAAAACTCTTTCCCCTTTTATGTCAAAACCTAAGTCTGGAACTATTCTATCTGAAAGGTCCTCCATATCTATACCCATTTGCTTTGCAGCAAATTCAAGTGCTTCACTTGCAGCATTTTTCACCTGCTTAAATTTAAACTTCCTTGATATATTGTCCACTATTATTAAGGCTTCATTACTTCCATTAAGGGCAAGAGCCTTTACTGCCTCACTAGCTATAGCCCCTCTTGAGTTTTGTGGCCATTCTTCTATATTCTTTTTTAGTGTGCTAATTACATCATAATCTCCATAAACAGATGCAAAAGGAAGTACCCATTTTTTCTTGCTCTCCGCACCACAGTCAAGCCATCTTTCAAGAACTTCTAAAGCAAGTTTTGATAAATCTCTTCTATCTAAAAGTTCACTTACCATCTTTGCTTCGCTACTTAATCCTATTTCAATACAGGAAGAATAACATATAAGCATATATTTTATAATTTCATTCTCTGCAATTTTTTCACTATCCTTACGTCTTACCTTTGATAGCGTATCGCAATCTAGCCACTTCAACCCTGCCGCTTTATTACCCTTTAAAGCTTTTCTGCAGTACTCTAAAATATCTAGTTTCTCATTATTTTCTTCCAAATCACTTTCTACATTTAAAGCTTCTCTTAAAAGTGCTTTTATTTTTTCAGTTTTTTCTACTTCTAAAGCTTTATTTAAGGCTTCAATGACTTTTTCATTACTGCTTTTGGAAAGTATTTTTACTGCTGATTCTCTAACTACTTGTTTTTTAGCCTTCAAACTTTCTATGACCATTTCATGATTTTTTTCACTTAAAGTTAAAAGTTCTATAGCCTTTTCTCGTACACTCTTTGAAGAATCCGCCAAGTACTCAATAATAACTTTTGCAACTTTAGACTCATCACAATTCTTATACAATATTTCTAAAAGACCTGCTCTAGTTTCAGCCTGACAATAAGGTATATTTTTTATCAGCTGCTCTTCATCCTTTTCAATTAGTTTTTCAATAATATTTGATGATTGATCACTTACTGTTTGTCTAACATAATTACCAAAAGCATATGTACCTAAGAAAGATGTATAATTCATAATTGAAGCTCCATAACTATCCATTAATTCTATAAAAGAATTTAAGTCTTCATCTCCAATTTTTATACCCTTGAATTTTTTATAATCATCGTATATGTATGTTAATATATCCGGATTTCCTATAGCAATGAATATTTTCATAGCTTTTTCAAACATAGAAGATATACCTTTTAGCCAGAACATAACTTTACAAAAATTACGCTTATTGTTATATAGATATATTTCTTTTTTTCCTAATAATCCTTGTAAGGTTTGACTTATATTATCAAGAGAAGTATTACCTCTTAAATATTCAATAAAATTTTCATAAATATCTCTTTTAACACTTAATTCATCCATAGCTATAGAAAATTCATGAATAAACACATCTTCCACTTCACGTGCAAATTCTAGACCTTCTCCCTTTTGAAATAGAAGTGAAGCCATATAAGCTTTATCAATACCACTACACATTGTAACTGCTTTTTTAAACTCTTCTTTGTTTTCATTCAGTTCTTCTTTTAACTCTTTTTCAAAATTATAACCATTGTATCGAACATTTCTATTACCCATCCATGCAATATATAATTCTTTTTTTATTTCAAGTTTTTCCATAAGTTTTATAATTTTATTATATCTATTATATTTAAGATAGGAATGCACGCCATTAAAGGATTTTTCATAATCCAATAATATAGCAAATTTAATAAATCTATTTGCCATATCTGATTCATTAGATATGGTAGAGCTAGTCCCTATAAGGAATTTTAAAACATATGTATCAATATTTAAAACTAAACTGTTATTATTTTTTAATAGTTCTATTATTTCTTCTAAATTTGAAGTTTCACCTTTTAAATATTTGGCCAAAGCTTCTACATCCTCGCAAGATATCTTCTTGCTAAACAAAACTTCTATTGAATCAATCATATCTTCTTCTAGAAAGCTACAAAGTTTTTGATCCTTATCTTTTCCCTTTTGAACCAAATAAGTTGCTATAATTGTTTGTTCATTTATTTTGCTAATATCAAAAGCTTCTTTAAATGCATCTTTATGTTCCTCATAAATACTATCATAAAACTTAATAAATCCACGGTCTAAATCACGTTCTTGCCGGGTACTGCAGCTTGCATAATATGCTATGACAAAGGAAGGACTTAAATTATATTTTAAAAATTTTCTAAAATATTCATCTCCGTAATAATAGGTTGTCTTATCTATTATTGAAAATACAGATGTTTTTCCCATTTGAAATAATATCTTAATATATTTAGACCAATAATCATAGGCTTTATGTTTATCTAAGGATCTATATGTACTCACCATTTGTTCTACTAAATCAGCTTTTAAATTGTCCATATCCATATTAGGGAGATTTTCAAAAAACTCCTGTTCTCCTAAGCTTCCTTCTATATATGCTTCAAAACTATCAATAACTTCAGCAGCCAGTCCAAGTTCTACTAACACATTGCTTATTCTCTCTATTAAGTGATTTTGTAATCCCATTTCGCTATCTCCTTCATTTGTTTTTCTAATAATATTTCTATCTATATTCTTGTCTCAAAACGTGTGTTTCCAAATCAGCAAGCCTTGTTGGAATAGGTATTCTACTATCTTTAGATAATAAATTCATAGCTATTTCATAACAGCTATTTAAATCTATATTATTACCACAAGAAATAAATATAGGCTTTACACTTTTGCTAGTTCTTACAGCTCTTCCATAAACCTTATTCTTTACAACTATATCCGTATATGCCCCTACTTCATTTTCCGGCATAATGAAATCTACTTTATCTATTTTAAAGTAAGTTTTTCCTACTCCAATAGTAGGCCTATTTAAAAATAAGCCTGCATGTGCTGCTATTCCCATATTGTTATGGTGAAGATATCCATTACCATCAAATATAAAAATATCTGGCTCAACTGTAATTTTTTCTACTGCCTCTAGTATTAAGGGTAATTCTCTAAAAGCTAAAAATCCAGCAATATATGGTACTTCTATCTTTCCAACACTGTGAACCTTTTCTAATACCTTCTTAGTTTGAAAATCAATAATTACTATACTACAAGCACCAATGGTTTCATTGTTTTTTTCCCAATAAGCAATATCTATTCCTGCACAAACTTTTATATTTTCTAGATCTATTTTATTTGTAACATTAATTTTTTCTTTTAAATTGTTTTGTATATTTAAAAAATCTTCTTCTGTCTTTTGATTAAAATCATGAACGTAATTTACTTTCAATCTAAACACCACCCTTTTTTATTCTCCTTAATATCTAGTCTATTAGCAACAATCCCAATTATATAAAATTTTAGTAAAATCTAATTTTTTCAGATCTTCTTCATTTATAAAGAAGTTTCCAACTCCACTATCTCCAAACATTAAACCACATTCCTTTTCACAATCAAGTTGAAGCAATAATGTATCAAATGTTCTTATATTTTCATCCTCTCTAGGATCACCTTGAGTAAAGGTAGGATATGCTCCTATTTTGCATCCATCAGCATCTAGTTTCTCAATGTAATCATCAATTTCTTCTTCTGTTAAACTAATATTATTATACATATTATCGAATCTATAATCACTCCAAGATACAGGCATATATTCTAATGAAAAATTCATTTTACCTTCTTCACTAAAAGGCATGTACCAATCATCTTCTAGTTCTCCTAAAAATGAAAAGTCTTTTATTAGATTTTCTTGGTTTTTTACAACATTAGGTATATAAATTACTCTAAATGTATCTTGTATGCACGGATCATCAAAATCAAGACCATATACGTCATTAGCCAATATAAAAAATTGTAATATCCCTTTTGATGGGAAAGGATCTAAATGTGGAGTTTCCTCAAAATTCACCTGAGCTAACAATCTTAAATATTCTCCCTTTGATGTTTTAGGATATTCTATGCCAGTCTCTAAATAAGGATCTCCTCCTAATTTACTTTCCCAAGGCATAGTTTTTTGCTCTTGTAATTTAATTTTTATATAAGGTTTTATGGTTTTTTCTATTTCACCTCTAAATTTTTCTAAGCTTTTAGGTAATTCTATTATTGATTTTTTCATTAGTATCTCTCCATTCTTATTAAATTAATGCCACCATGCTTCAAATACTTTAATTCCCTTTGCTTCGATTGCTTTTAAATTCATATTTAACCCCTAATATTTATTGCCTCACAAATATAATGATAGAATGTTTTTCCCATTCTCTCTATGGTGCTCAAATCATCATCCCAAATCTCTCCTACTTCCCAGTTTTCATCAATTAAAAAAACTAAGGCTTTGCCAGAAGGATCGCACCCAAATTGTAATATTCTTTCCTCAAATTCTAAAAACTCTAAAAGACTCTCATCATAAAAATCTTCAATTTCATAAAGTTCTCCAAAAATAGTACAAAACTCTTCTCTAAAACTGCCTGCACCTATTTCTGAAAGATACTCTAGATACTCCTCAGGGATTTGAGGATGTTCTTTTTGCAATTCTTCTATCTGCTTTTTAGAATACACTTCTCTTTTGTTTTGAAATAAAGTTTGCGGTGTGTCTAACCGCTCTATAGATTTTAAAAACTCAATTTCTCTTTCATATCTCATTGTTTATCACCGCCTGTATTATTATCCATTCACTGCAAAGCTTTTAATTTCTTTTTCATCAATAACCATTTCAATCCAATGATTTTGAGCTACTTCATCATGATTAAAACAAATTGTGGCTCCTTTTGATTCCTCTGTAATAAATACTTCAACTTGAACTATAAAAATTTCTTCTAAATAATCTTCATTAAAATCAATATCTATAAATTCATTCATATAATATTGCTTAAAAACATAATAAAAATTAGCAAGCCAATCTAGATAATCATTTACTATTTTCATAATAGTTATTGGCTTCTTAGATGCATCTACATCTCTTAAACAACTTCTCTTAGTATTTTAAATCCATGATATTATATTAATGCTCTAAAAGAATCAGCTCCACCATATGGCCAAGACCATGGATTATATTCAATTCTGCCCTTTTTTTCAGATAGCTTTTTACATGATATGAGTTCATACCCTCCATTAGCAAATGCATCTATCATTGATTCAAAATCCCAGGGATGCTGTAATCTTGGACATATAAATCGTTCTTCTACTGGAGTTTCACCCCACAATTTTACATATACTTTAAGGTCATCAGATGAAGGCCACCAGAATTTCATAAGAGTATCTTCATCAAAATAATCAATCCACTTCAAATCATTTGATATAATCCCAGCCTTATCTTTATTCAATTTTATGGCATAATAAAAGTCTTGTAACTTCTTAAACTTATCTTCATTATTAATTTCAAATTCAAAAAAATAATACATTACAATCTACCTTTCATAAAAACATAATCTCTAAAAAGCATCACACCCAACATAATCTTTTAATTCTTCAAATTTAAATCCTTTTAATTTATGCTTTTTAATTAGTTTTTTCACTTTTTCATTTACAATAGGTAACCATGTCCAATTATTAAATTGAAAAATATCAGAACCATCATAATCATCAGCCTTAAAAGCTAAGCCATCTTTTAAGGAATCTAGAACATCACTATTGTGTCTATCACATTTTTCACATTTATCAATAATATTCCCAGCACTATCACATAAAAACCCGCATCTTCCCTTAATTTTTAATAACTTGTAGCTACCTCCATCATGTCCAGTATCATGTCCTTTTCCATCTTTCCACTCCAGGGGTTCCACATCTTCTAATATATATCCAGTAATATTATTCTCTTTTAAAAGTTCAACAACTGCTGGGCTTATTATAAATCCACTTATATCAAAATAAATATCTACAATTCTCTTCCCATAAAAAATAACAGGATGTGGAGATTCATATGTACAATGAATTCCTCCACAAAGCTCACAAACAAATTTTTCATACTTTACGTTAGCGTTCCAGAATAGCTTTGCTTGATTATTATATGTATTACTCATAATATAAAATTTTTCATTACAAATCATATTTATTTTTCTTCCTTCCACTTGTCATTAATACCTATTTTTGATTCTATTGCTTTACTTATTTGATAGAGAATTTCACTAAAAAATCTATTTGGTATTTCTGATGGCTTTATAATGTGCTGCTCTTTTACGGTGTCGTATATATAACTACCTCTTTTTACGGTTCCTCTTTTGTAAAAAATCAAGTCATATACTGTTACTTCATCATTTTCAAAGCCTATGCTTAACCCACTAAAACTTAGTTCAACTCCAATTTGAAGTTTATCATCTTCCTTATAAAAATTATAATAACCAGCACCATCTTGAATTGATCCTCTACTCCATTCAAAACCAGTTAATTTCCCTAGTAAAGATAAACCATTTAATATGCTTCCACCAAAACGTTCTACAGTTTTTATTGTTTTTTCCTTTTCACTAACCTCAAACACTTCTCTACTAAGTTGCTCAAAAGGCTGCTTTACTTCATAATTTTTAAGCTGCTCTTTCCATAATTCCATATCTTGTTTACTTAATTCTACTGGATGGATAAGTCCTATTAATGCTCCATCTTCTATGTTATATTCATCTTCATCCACAGTATTAAAAGTTCCATCTTCCATATATCTGAAACTATCCACCAATACATTTTCTTTATAAACTCCCCATACAAGACCTATAGCAAATTGATTCATAATAGGGTTTCGAGCAAAGAGCTTTACCCATGCTTCTTTTGTCCATTTTCTATTACTAGATAGTGCCATTTCTAAACGGATAGCTTGTATATTCGCTACTGTTTTGAGCTGCTTCCTTAGGTTTTTAAATTCTAATGAAGCTGCTGTTGCCTTACCTTCGTCATCCCTTCTACCTGGAGCTGGAAGGCTTTTAAACTTTTTGCCACTTTCACCTTGTACTTCTAAGATAAGCTCTGGAGTAAGTGTTACAATAAACTTTCTATCACCATAATCAAAAACTCTTTCACCTTTTACATCAAAATTCAAGTCTGGAACTATTCTATCTGAAAGTTCCTCCATATCTATATCCATTTGCTGCGCAGCAAATTTAAGTGCTGTACTTGCGGCATTTTTCACCTGCTTAAATTTAAACTTTCTTGATATATTATCTATTATTATAAGTGCTGCATTACTTCCATTAAGTGCAAGAGCTTTTACTGCATCACTAGCTATAGCCCCTCTTGAGTTTTTCGGCCATTCTTCTATATTCTTTTTGAATATACAAATCACATCATAATCTCCATAAATAGCTGTAAAAGAAAGCACCCATTTTTTCTTACTTTCCGCACCACAGCTAAGCCATCTTTCAAGAACTTCTAAAGCAAGCTTTGCTAAATCTTTTGTATCTAAAAGTTCACTTACCTTTTTTGCTTCACTATTTAAGCCTATTTCAATAAAAGGAGCATAACATAAAAACAGAAATTTTATGATTTCATCCTCTGCAAATTTCTCACTATCCTTAAACCTTACCTTTGGCAAACTATCACACTCTAACCATTTTAATCCCGCTGCGTTGTTACCTTTAAAAGCTTTTTTGCAGTACTCTAAAATATCTAGTTCTTCATTTATTTCTTCTAAATCACTTTCTACATTTAAAGCTTCTCTTAAAAGTGCTTTTATTTTTTCAGTTTTTTCTACTTCTAATGCCACATTTAAGGCTTCAACCACTTTTTCATTACTGCTTTTGTAAAGTATTTTTACTGCTGATTCTCTAACTGCTTGTTTTTTAGCCTTCAAACTAGGTATTGCATCTTCATGACATTCTGTGCAAAGAGTTAAAAGTTCTATCACCTTTTCTCTTACAACCTTTGAAGAATCTCCTAAATAATCTATAAGTACTTTGCCATTCTTTTCTTTATTAAACTTAAATATTTTTTCTAAAAGATATACTCTTATATCTACTACACATTTTTTTATAGCTTCTATCAATTTTTCGTCGTCTATAGCCATAATATTAGTTATACTATTTTGTGCTTCCTTAATTATGTTTGTCTCACCATTAGAAAGAACAGCATAACTGCCTAATAATGAAATATAGTTATTTATTGAAGCTCCATAACCATCTATAAATTCAATAAAATCATATAAACTCTTTTTATCTTTACCTTTGCCTCTATATTCTTCATATATATTTTTTAATATACTAGAATTTCCTATTTCAATAAAAATTTTTATTCCTCTTTCAAACATTGGTGATGCATCTTTTAACCAAAATAAAATTTCAGCATAATCATTATAATATATGTAGGGTTCTGTTTTGCCGAGTAAACCTTCTAAGATATCTTTTACACTTTCAAAATCACATTCTCCTCTTAAATAGTAAATAAACTTTTCATAAACACTTTTTTCTATATGTAGATTATCCATAAATACTGAAAACTTATTAATAAACGCGTCTTCTACTTCATTTATATATTCTGATCCTTCACCCTGTTTCAATAGTAGTGAAATCATATAAGCTTTATTAATGCCGCTGCACAGCTTCATTGCTTTTATAAACTCTTCCTTATTGGAATGTAACCCTTGTTTTAAATCCTTACTATATCCCTGATTATGGCTAGAAGTTTTACCCGCCATCCAAGCAATATATAACACTCTATTAACATTAATCTTATCTATAAGTTTGTTTATTTTATTATATCTTTGAACTGTAAGATAACTATTTAAAGTATTAAAGGCTTTTTCCGGTTCAATAGTTATACTAAATTTAAGAAATCTCCCTGCTGTTTCTGATTGATTAACTATATTGTAACTTACAGCCATTAAAATCTTTAAAAGCCAACTATCTATATTTAAGTGTACTTTTCTACTTATTAAATCTTCTACTAATTCATCTAAATCTAAGTTATCCTCCCTTATATATTTACAAATTCTCTCTTTATCATAATCAATCAATTTTTCATCAAATAAAGTAAAAATAATTTCTGGATATATCAAGAATTGATTAAGCCAATTACAAAGCTCTTTCTTCTTATCTTGGTTTTTATAAACTTCATAGGAGGCTATAATAACCTGTTCCATTACATCACTAACATCAAAAGCTTCTTCAAATTCATTTTCATATTTTTCATAAATTCCATCAAAAAAATTAATAAAAGTAATACTTAAGTTATTTTCACTTTGTACAATGTGCTCCGCATAATATGCTACTACAAAGGCAGGTTTTACTTTATATTTTAATAACTTTCTACAAAAATCTCCTTTATAATAACCGGAATAACACCTATCCATAATTATAAAAGTTGATTTTCCACCTATTTCAAATAATATTCTTACATACCTTTCACTGTATTCTTCCGCCTTACGTTTTTCTAATGATTTATAGGTCTTAACTAATTGTTCTACTACCGCATCCTGTAAGCCATTCATATCTATAGTAGGTAAACAATTAAAAAACTCCTGCTCTTCTAAACTACCTTCCATATATGCTTCATAGCTATCAATAACCTCATCAGATACTCCCAGCTCTACTAACACATTACTTATTTTTTCTGTTAAATGTTCTTGTAACCCCATTATGCTTGGCCTCCGTTGTTTAATTCCATATATTCTTTTGCTTTTTCTACATTTAATTTATCTTTAATAGCCTCTACATAATTATTAAGCAAAAAATATTTAACCATAATTTCTTCACAGTTATAGTTAATATCATGTCTTTTTTTCTCTTGAGCCTTATGTATGTCTTTAAGTTTTTCTGCTGCAAAACTTAATCCAACTCTTTCACAGTTTTCATAAACTTGCTTTATGTTATCTAATACACCTGTATTTACTACATTAAAACCGCTTATAAGTATACTCTCCATTAGTCCTTCAATATCCTCAATAAGCAGGTATAAGTTATCGCACTTTCCCATAAAACAAACTCCTTACAACATTTTAGTTTAATGTTAAGTTTACTATATCCCCATTTTCATAATAAGCTACAATAGGTATTACCCTAAGTTGTCCTTCCTTTAAGTAGGTATGTACAAGCATTCTGCCTGGATATTTCTTTAATCTTTCCATTCTTTCAAACTTTTGTATCATTCTTTTTTTCTCTTTAGAATAATCTATCTCTATACAAATCATATTTTTCTCTGCATCATAAATGGGTAAGATAAACCTTTGGTTTATTTTATCAAATGAACTATTTTCATAGCTTTCAGCCTTAATAATATATAGATTTGTATTTTTTTTAGAATATCCCTGTAAAAGTTGCTGCCAGTTATCTATAAATAACTCTTTAAAATCCAACTTATATATATCTGTTTTTTCTAAAAGCTGTCCTTTGCTTTGCCCACTTGCGGAAATTCTTCTCTCATCATTGATTTTCCCATTAACAAGTCTTATTGAATGCTGTGATATTTCCTCTAAACTGCCTTGAATACCAAAGCTTGGAACTTCACTATAAGCGAGTCCATAGTTTCTTTTTTTATTATCATAATATGTTGGTCTTGAGCTGGTATAAGTAAATAAATTTCCTTTGTTTTCTTCAAAATAGTAATATGTAATGCCCTCATAGCCTGATTTAGAACTCCAAGATTCTGCTCCTATACCATATAATATAATTGGTGGTATATCATAATAAGCAGACTTATGTTCTCCACATAATTTATAAAGCTTATTTTCATCCTTGCAGTTTTCTATGGCTAAAGCAGTAGTATATATATAACTTATTTTTTTTCTAAAAGAAGCTATGGAAAAAGAAGCATTTTTGTTTATATAAAGTTCTATTTCACTTTTAACGCTTCTAAGCATCTTTTCTAAATTAGGTAGATTGTAACTGTGGCATAATAACGCTGTGCTCTCTACCTTATCTGTAATATTTTCTGGAAGCCTAGATATCCCTACAAATAAAATATCTTCCATAAGCTTTTTAACCAAACTTACACCTTCAATCAAAAGTGTTTTTTCAGCTTTAGATTTTTTATTTAAAATAACGAGATCTTCTTTTTTTATAAAGCCTTTAAAAATTTCATAATGAATTAAAGCTTCTACCTTATGCCTACAAATCTCTTTACTTTTACAAGAACATATAACTTCATCTAAAATTTCTTTAGGCGAAATCTCTTCTTTAATATTTGGAATTACCTTCACCACATGGTCTTCCTCTTTAAATTTTATAGTAAGTAATGAAGCTTCTTCTATTTCGATTTCTACACCAAAATTTATTCTTTTTACTATTTCATTAAAAGCTTTCTCTCCTAACAATTTTGATAAACTTTCAATATCTATATTTAAAAACTCACTAAAATCAAACTTTTCACTTTCTTTATTTTCATTTAAACTCTTATTTTCTACGGAAAATAAAGAGTTTAAATTACTTTTCACATACAAATAGCACATTAACACGTGCTTACATATGCTTCTTGAGGGACAGGAACATTTATAAGCTTTAATATCTTCATTTATGACACATTCCGTTCCATCTTCTAAAATACATTTTAAAGCTGAATCTTCCTCCGCCACCTCTACTTTTATTGCTTCTGATTTTTCTAAATCCTTTTTAGCCCTATTAAATATACCTTTATTGCTTACGCCTATTAAGAATTCATCATCTATATTTAATAAAAACGTTCCTATTTTCTTTAAGCAATTATCTGTGCTATCCATTTTGCAAGCCCTCCTGGAGTTATAGCAACCACATTTGCACCTAACGCTACCATTTTTTCTGAAGCACCTCTATCATATACAGGCTCTGCATCTATACCAAGTGCAGGAAGTATTATAAGCTTTGCTCCCGACTCAATAATATCCTTTGCACTAGAATACATAGCTGCATAACTTCTACCTTCATAAAGGTCTGTTACTAATATTACTATGGTCTTATGTGGATTTTCCATTAAGCTATTACAATATTGAAGAGCTCTAGATATGTTGGTTCCTGGTTCTAAAAATATGTACAAATGTACTCAATTAGATAATTCGCACTTATTCTATCTTATGATAGTTTTAAGCCTTGGTTGTACCAGTGATATTTCATAGGCACTTCTTCCATGCAAATATTACTCTACTTCCCACAACCGTATTTTAAAATTTTATAAATAAAAGATTTATTCAACCCTCATTTCTGATAAAATATACGCTTTCTGTTTTCACAAAAGATACATACATTTGTGATTAAATATTCTTTTTAAAATCACTAATTTGCTTTTAACGACATTTCAGAAGGAAAGCCTCATCTTTTTCAAGTAAGTGTTTTAATGGCCTTCTGAAGTGGTTAATATTTCAGCATCGAAGATGATGATTTAATCTATTTTCTAAAACTTCTTTAACCTTCTTATAATTTGTATATAACGTAATTTCCTTATCATATTTTCTTTTTAATATATTTTTACTTGCATTAGTATCCGAATGACTTTTTCCACATTTAGAACAAGTAAATACATCACCACTTCTCAATCCAAACTCACCACAAACAGTACAAACTTTAGAAGTATATGCAGGATTTATATAGCTATACTCAATGCTATTTAGAGCCGATTTATATTCAAGCCTTTCTCTTATATAACCCTTAATCCATCTTGATAATTTTCTTTTTATACTTTTAGGATATTTATCATTCCAATTAACAAAATCTAATTGTTCCATTACTATTTCAGTTGGTTTTTCTTCTTTTATTAATTGGTTTAATGAATAGTTTATATAAGATTTAACTGTTTGGTCATGTTTAACTTTATTGTGATTATATTTTACTCTGCCTAAATTACTTTCTTTTACTCTATTAGCGTTCTTAATAGTACCTTCTTCTAAATACTGATTATATAAAGCCCAAAATCTATTTCTATTTTTATTAACTTTATTTAATCTTTCAGTCTCTTTACTTAGATAACTATTAAGGTTTTCACCATAAAATTTGCCACTTGATACTGCGAATAAATATTTATATCCTTTATCTATTCCTATAACATTCTCTTGATTATTATTCTCTTTAGTTTTTACTTTTAAAGGACAATGAATTTCTACCTTATTTTCTATTATTTTAACTTTTAAGGTACTATTTCTAATATTACTATCAGTTAATCTAATAGGTAACCTTTTTCCCTTTTTTACACAGGTTATATTTATATGTCCATTTTTATATGAATATAAGCCTGTATCCATTGAAAACGTAGCACCTTTTTTAGAATAAGGTATATTTCCTTTATATTTTCTTGTATATCTTTTAATCAAGTTGTTAAGATATTTATAATTTAACTGCTTATCTTGAAATATCTTAGGAATATTGAAAATTTGATTAGTTAATACTTTATAATAATAATTATCAAACTTTAAAATGTAGTTAATATAATGCTTATCTTCATTTGATAAATTATCATTTACTTTAATTTGTTCTCTTATTCTTCTTTTAATATTAGACCATTGTGATTTTATATTTCCCGTAGCTTCACTTAAAGCTAACTTCCAATATCTCGCAGGTAACTTCCACTGCTCTGCAAAGTTAGTTTTTACCCATTCATCTCTTATTTGTCTTTCCTTACCTAACAATGGAATACTATTGATTCCACTAAATCTTGAATAAACATAGTTTTTAACATTCTTATATTGATTTGCTATGAATTTTAATTCTTTTAAAGTAACTTCGTCTAATTCATAGGAATATTGCTTAACAGTTTTTATTATAGTATCCATTATCTTCACCTCTTTATATTTTATTATTATCATAAGTCGACTATCTTATCGATATTTTTTCTTATGATATAAAATATTTCATTGAGGTTATATAAATGGCTATAAGCAAAATTTATATAAGTATAAAAATGACTATTACAAGAGAGCAAAATTGAAAACTAAAATTAAAAGTTGATAAAGAACATTGTTTTGTAAGTAATTACGTTTATACTTTAATTGTTAAAGACTTAGAAAAATAGTTGATCATTATAAAACTTTAAAATACGGTTGTCTAAATTATCTAATTTACATTTATACATTATTTTTAGAGTGTTCACATAAATTCGTTAATTCTATGCAGTTCTCTTATGAACTTCTTATACTTTCATATAAGCACAGACTATATCACAATCCTATTATGTCTATTGCACAATAGGCACTATTGCATAATAGACAACTATTGTATAATAGGCATAATAGGATTCTCCCCATTTCCCCACACTTGCAGGTACGAGATTTCTCTCTAGTCGTTGAACTTTACTCTCTTCGAGTCTTAGCTGCTGATTACCCATTATTACAACTTTTACAAAGTTGTTTGGTGTTTAGGATTTAACCTTGCACCATACTAATTATTTTTTCTACTTTCGTCACCATCACGCTTGATTTTATTTCATATCTACGTTGTGGTTAATTAGTCTTTAGGGACTTCCAGCAATTAAAGGAGTTTTGGCGTTTATACAAACGCACTCTACACTCTTTACGAATGTAGGGAGCTTTATTCGAATAAAATATTACATTTGTACATGTTTGAGTACATTTGTATATATTTTATACAACTAATAAGTTGCTCCTCCTAATTGAATACTCATCAAGGTTTGCACCACATCATCTAAATATTCTGTAAGGTCAACTATTTCTGTATCAAATATAACTAAATTTGTTTTCAGCATAGGTAATTTAGAAAATATTCCTGCCATAATAGCACTATGAATAACGGAATCCAGCATACTTCCACTTTCATCTACTGCAATTATTACATTCCACGGATTAGAAGATTTTACTCTTTTATTAAAATAAACTCTATCCACCACAAGAGTATTTAATTCCCTATTAAAATTCTTTAAATTTTGTTTTATGGTTCTTTTAAAATCTATATTTCGTGAAGACTTTATTCCGCCATATTTATTTCTATCTAATCTACCATTAATAGCCGTCTTTATATCTTGCTCCAATCTTTTAGCTATTTCTTCCGCTGTAACCTTTACTATTTTCTTTGCAGTTTCTAAAACCTCACCCTTCATAAGATGCTTCATTTGAAGAATGCTCTTTAAAAGCTCTGGATTTGGCTCCAACTTTTCAAGAACAGTTTTATCTGTAAGCAATTCCTTTAAGTTATATTTCTCTAAAGCATGCTTTTCTAATATTTCTACGGTTTCTTTAGGAAATAATTCCTTTATCTTTGTAATCCACTGAGGTACTGTAAGATTTGAAGGGTTTAAAGAGCCTCCTCTTTTATCATTTCTTATTCCTCTTTCCTCTCCATACTCTCTTTCATATAAAAATTCTAGTAAGGTATCCATATCAGCATAGTTTATATACTCTTCCGAAAAACTTAAGTTATTGCTTGAATATTTCCCCAAAATCAATCTCCATCTATTAAGTATGCTTATATCCTTACTCATTTAACACTCCCAACTCCTCTAAAGCTTCTTTCCCAAACCTGTCAAGCTCTAAAGCTAAATTTAATTCCTCTGGATCTACTGCCTCTACATTAAACAACTTTCTTTCGCTTATGCCATAGTGCTGACTTATACCTTCACCTATTTGGTCTATTTCACTTGGAACAAAGAAACTAAAGGAAAGCCTAAGTTCAGGTAAAAGCCTTAAAAAATCCTCTTCACTAAGATTCTTTAATACATTGTCTATTCCTATAATCATTTTTTCTTCACTTAAAACCACATCTCTTGCAGTAGAAAATAACCCTTTTAAGAAAGTAGCTGATTTTAAAAATTTATCTCCGGTACCGTAAAGATACCCTTCTGCCTTTTTTAATATATAAGAAGTATCTACTTCATTAAGTCCAAGTAGTAGTCCTAAGGCTGCTCCTTCTACTGCTGCATTGCTTGAAGTTTTATTTGTAAGAGAAAATAAGGCTTCTTTAAATATATCCATATGATCTTCAAACTCAGGTTCTAAGCATATATAGTATAAATCTTTCAATCTAACTATAACCTTATTTACCTCTTCTTCTGGTACTGCATAAAGCTCTGGAACCAAGGTTACCGCTTTGTTATAACATTGTATTAAAAGCTGCTTTAAATTTTCATCCTGTGTGGCTGAAAACAGCATATTTCCACTATATAAATAATAAATATTATAGGTACACTCAGCAACAGAATAAAAATTATTATCATTTATAAGTATACCTTTTATAATAGATATAGCATTTAAAAGAATATGCGTGTATCCCATCATAAAAGCTTCTATAAGCCCTTCTGACATAACGCCACTATCACTTACATTACTGGACAGTTTCTTTAAAAGTAAAGATTCTACTGCTTCTTTCAGTGTTCCACCCTGTACTGAATTTTCAATCAAACTACTTTCTACATTAACGTTCCATTTGTAATTCCAAGTTTCCCGTATAAGATTTACATTCTTTTTATTTATAAAATCTGGTCCTTTAGTATTTAAACAAAACCCTGTATTTAAAAACTTCAGCCTGTGAAAAAATTCGCTTATTTCCCTATGCCTATTATTTTTATAAAGATCCAGTACCACTTCCTGCTGCAAAGTACCCTGTATTTTCAATTTATATTTACTGGAAAGCTGTCTAAAATCTAAAATAATAGGAGGTACTTCTGCATTACTACAAAGGCACCCCCTTCCGTTCCCTCTTAATAGCTTTAGTAAATCTATTAAAGGCGCATCCGATGCCATATTAAATTCTCCTTTAATAAAAGAAGATTTTACTGCATCCTTTAACTCATAAACCCCACATTCTGCCTTATTTCTAAGTTTTTGAAGTCCTTTTGCCATATTAAGTGCTTCAATTTCATCAGCAATAGATACTCCACCTACTGAATTTCTTATATTTCTTCCACACATTACTATAAAATCCAGCACAGCTTTTTCATAGGTATTTTCAATATCTTGGCATAGATTATTCCATATTCTCTGATAAAATGCTGGATAAGGCATGCCACTAGCATATCCATTTAACTGATCACTTTCCTCAAAAGAATATACCATAGCATAAGCCCCTATGTTTTTTTCATTAATATTATGTAAGTTAATCTCTATATTTTCATCTGAAAGTTGTATAAGTCCTGAAGTATGAAACCCACCTGTTACCACTAATATTTTATTATATTTCAAAGAAAATTCTTTTATTTTAGAAGCCATGTATTTTTCTCTAGCAATGCATCCCTCTTCCTTAAGAATTTCCTCACTTTCAAAGCATCTTGAAAGATAACAAAAGGCTATCATATTTTTTATAAAGCTTCCTGTTTCTATTTTTAAACCATCTATTTCAAATAACATTTCCCAAAGTTCATTAAAACTTCTACAACCTTGTTTTTCACAAAGGGAATTTATAAATTTACTCTTTTCAAACAAATAATCATCATTATACGAATTCTTCTCTTCACTCTTTCTAAGCCCTTTTCCTGCTTCACTGTTTATTAATATTTCTGCATAAGGAAGGTCTATAAACTCGGCTGGAATATTTCTTTTTTTACTCTCCCTTATAGCTATAAGTTCTGGTGAATAATCTAAAAAAGGATAATAGCACTTATATTTTTCTCCTTCTTCTGTAACCAATTTTTTTTCATCTGTATAACTATAATAAATACATACAGGTGCCTGGGTTTTATCATCTCCAATATAAGGTATTACAGAATTAGCATCAGAAGGGCCTTCTATCAAAATAATCTCTGGCTTATAATCATCTATTACACTCTTTAAGTGAAAGGAGCACGTTGGACTATGATGTCTTACTGGAAAATACACAATATTATTTGAAAGGTCATAGGCTTTTCTATATATTTCGTCTATTTTATCCATTTCCTAGCCTCGTAAAATTCCTTCCATAATCCACCTTCTTTTAAACTTTTAGATTTTATAATAATGTTAAAATAATTCTTTAGCTTATCTATATCATCTCTACTTTCCTTAACTACAGTTCCTAATATATTCTGAACCATAGAATCTACCCTCATTTCTGACTTTTCAAAATAATAAGAAGTCATAGCCGTTTGATAACAAACAGATACAGCTTCAGCAGTACTCATAACAGCTGCTGGTTTATCTATTCTGCTCCCCTGGGCTGTAACTCCTTCTCTTAATTCATGGAAGGTAGTTGCTAGTATATTAACCACATCTCTATCTATCTTTACTTTAATCCCTGACTCTTTCACCAGTTTTTCTACTTCCTGCTCTATAATCTTAGCCTCTAAGGAAACATCACTTATAGGGAATATAGTTTCAAAGTTAAATCTTCTTTTAAGTGCACTACTCATTTCATTTACACCCTTGTCTCTTGTATTAGCTGTAGCGATAATATTAAAGCCTGGCTCTGCAAATAAAAGCCCTTCGTCACCTAATTCTGGTATATTCAATACCTTATCACTAACTATACTTATTAAACTGTCCTGTACTTCTGCAGGACACCTTGTTAGTTCTTCAAATCTAGTTATTATCCCCCTGCTCATCCCTACATAAAGAGGTGAAGGCACTAAAGCTTCTTTAGTAGGTCCCGTGCCTAAAAGCATAGCATAATTCCAGCTGTACTTAATCATATCTTCAGTAGTTCCTGCTGTTCCCTGTACAGTATTAGTGCTTGTACCACTTATAGCTGCACTTAAAAGTTCACTAAGCATAGTCTTTGCGGTTCCTGGCTCTCCTACAAGCATAAGTCCTCTGTTTCCTGCTAAGGTTATTATGCACCTTTCAATAAGACTATCATCTCCATAAAACTTTTTATTTATCTTGATTTTCTTTCCATCATCATATTCAATGTTTCTACTACTTCCTAATATAAAAGTTTTCACAGCCTTTGGAGACAACCTCCAATTTTTCGGTTTTAACTCTTTATCATTTTGCTCTAGTGCTTTTAATTCTTCTTCATAAAAAACTTCTACTGGCGGTTTTAATATATTTGATTTTTTCATTTTTTATTCCTCCATATACAATATCAGTTAATTTAATCCTTAGTTCTAATCCTAATCATACATTTACTATTTTCGACCATTTAAGTAATTTCTTAAGTATATCTATATTTTTTCAATAATGACAATATTCTCCCATTTCATTACCAATTCTTCAATATTCACAGTTACCCTACTGAAAGTGCCAACCTATTTAAAAGGAAGTTTTATTTGGTTTTGGGAGCAACTTTACTTATTAAAATTACAATGGGTGATAATAAAGCGAAAAAAAAAGCATTATAATTACAATGCTTGTCTATACACTCCTAAAAAAATTTTGTAAATACAGAAACAAAGATTATGAATGATCCACTTAAAAATAAAAAAGTTGCTTCTCCTTTTTTATTCCTAATATATGAGGAATACCCATCTAATATACTCACGATACCTAATAATGTAAATACAATTGACATTGCATTTCTACTATTAATGACATTAAATATGCTTAAAACTGACAATATAATAGCAATTGCTGAAATTAATGTCTTACTAACTTTTAATTTTTTCAACTTATTACCTCCCAATAAAATAATCTTCTAAACTAAAAACAATTGTTTACTATATTATAATTTGTTTATATCCCAATATAAGGAATTAAACCCATTTATTTTAGTAAAGATTTCCTAAAAATTTCTCCTTTAGAATCTTCAAAAGAAATATTCATAATAGTGATAGATCCTCCTTTATTAACTAAACAGTCTTCACCGATTACCGAATCTGAATTTAAAACTAAGGTAAGGGATGGCTTGTCCTTAGTATTACTATTTATAATAATTGCTGAAATTCCTTGTTGTTTCACGTCAGAATTATTATAATAATAAAGTTTATTATCCTTTGCATAAACTATATCATTTGAATTCACCATAAAATAATTTTTTGGATCATTTTCACTTATCCATTTTCCCTGTAAGCTTGGCATTACATTTACATAATTTCCTTCTTTACTCCCTCTAAAGCTATAAATTTTTTCATCTGTGGTTTCATCTTCAGATGTGCAATAAATTAATACTGACATTTCATTATTAGGCCATTCTATTTTATATTTACCATTTTCAATAGCCTTATAGGATGAGCTAGCAATAAGTGTTTCTACATTTTTCCCAAATATAATTCCTCTACGTCTAAGCCTTATTGTTTCTAATTTCATATTCTTATATTCTTTTATAATTACCTCATGTTGTTTATCTTGCGATTTTGAAATAACTGTGTTTACATTTCCTAAATAATAAAGAAATGTTGAATTAATTGCAAATATGGCTAATGCAAACCCCACTTTATACCATTTTGAAGGCTTATTTTTATCTATAAGTAATATTAATAATATAGCTATAAGATAGTTTATTGCAAAAAATATCCAATCATATATTAAAAAATAATCCTTATACAAAGCCAATAAGACAACTAATATTTGAAATATAACAAGTAAAATTTCTAGTATTGTTAATCCACATTTAATCTTTTTATTTTTAATCATATTTTCATCCCCTATATCTTAAAGTGAGTTAATACAGTTTTATATATTTCATCGGTTTTCTCAGAAGCATCCCAAGTCACGCCAGAATTCACACTAGTATAAACTAATTTTTCTTCTTTTGTAGTCTTTTTATTTCTTATTGCTACAATATAGCCCTTTTCTCCACCGTCAACAAAATCTATATATAAACTGTCATAACCTTTTTTTAAATCATGAGTTGCAGTCTTTGAAATTGTACCTACCCCCCAATAATTAGTGTCACTATCTTCAGAAATAATGCTAATATTATCAGAACCCTTACCACCATAGACAACTGCAATCTTATCTTTTGATACATATATATTATTTGTAGAAATATTGTCTAAATAATCATTAATCTTAGCATATCCAACCTCATTATTATTTAAAACTTTGATCCAAGTTTGTCCTTTATTATTTGTAACATAAAGTTCATTCTCATACACAGTAAATTCATTTTCATATTTAACAGGTAAAGCTGTAGCCTTAGCATCACCTATACCTGTGAACATCATATCAGAAGTGTCATTAACATGACTATTTTCTTCACCTGATATTTTTTCATCCACAATTTGAGATTTAGGTTTATAATTATTATTAATTTTTTCTATGGAATGCATGCTTGCCCCTATTGACATAAAAATTATTACTACAGAAATCAAAGCTACTATTATTTTGTTTTTTAAATTCATTAATGACACCCTTTCTTTTATATCTTATTCAAATTGAAGCTTAAGGAGTGGGCTTTTCGCACAAAATTTGCAATTAATTTAACTCCCCATCAAAAGATGCGGAGTTGTGTCATTTGACACGAATTTACCCTAGCAAATGCAACTGCATTCCAGTTTTTACACTGGAGTCAAGTACACCATCCGAACCCCATACTAAAAATATTTCCCAGTAATTAATAAGTAAATCATACCATTTTGCACCACAAATTGCTATTATATATATTCCTTTCACACAATAAACGGAATGAACATTTTTGTCACCTTCATATACTCCCTATACTCATCACCAAATTCAACAAGCATATCTTTTTCTTCTCGTTTTGCAAGACGTACATACATAACTATCATTACCGGATATAGTATAAGCATTGGCAATGTTGCCCACTCTACCATCATCCCAAAGGATAAAAGCAGTAGCCCGGTATACTGAGGATGACGGATGTACTTATATATTCCTTGCTTCACAAGTGATCCTTTTCCGGTTTCCTTTGACCAGTATTTTTTATATATTTTATGCCATCCTTATACATACCCCAAAAACCAATTGAGGATACCAATGTATGCCCCCACAACACGCCCTCGGGAAGATTTTTGCCTACAATCCATGATATTACATACATGCTAAATGGAATGCCATGCATCTCAATGGCAAAGGCAATGACGAATGCAAAATAAGTTCCTGCAGGTTTTTTATCCATCTTTTTATAAAAAGGGAGAAACAAAAGCACCACTCCGTACAGTACAACAAAAAACAATACTCCAAACCAATTATGAAAATGACCTTCTAAGGTTTCCATAGATAATACCTCCATTTTTTTTGGTACAAGAAATGAAAACAGCCCCATTTTGTACCCCTGCTATTAATATAGCAATGTATACTTAAATAAGCCTGCTTATAATCTTAAATCAATCTTAAATCTAAAATGTGGTCAACTCTTTGGGATATTGATAATAAACTCACACCCACAATTTTCGGCTGTTTTAAGTTTGATATTACCGCCATGTGCCCTAATGATTTTCAAAGCGATTGAAAGTCCGAGTCCTGTGCCCCCTGTCTGTAAATTCCTTGTACTGTCAGCTCTTACAAATGGATCAAATATATTCTTTGCAACTTCTGTAGATATTCCGCTCCCATTGTCCTTAAAGATAATAATTATTTCAGCACCCTGCTCAAACAACCTGATCGTTACCTTTGTTCCTTTTGGACTATATTTTACAGTATTGGAGGCAAGATTTTGGAACACTCTATTCATTTCCTTTATATCAATAAAGACGTTAATTTCTTTTTCAGGTACTTCAAAGTCATAAGTAAAGTAAGCCTTATCAAAGGTTGTTATGAATGCAGCTATTTCTTCCCTCATATATTCACATATGTCAACTTTGGTTTTGCTAATTGTATATTCTGGGCTTTCCATTTTAGACAGTTCGAACAGATCCGTAATTAAATTGTTTGCCCGCAAGCTATTTTCGTATATTATTTCCATGTACGTGCTGTGTTCCTCTTTTGATAAATCACTCTTGTTATTGCAGAACTCTGCGTAACCCATAATACTTGTAAGAGGATTTTTAAGATCATGAGAAATATCAAGTATGAGTTTTTTACGATTTTCTTCAGATCTTTTTCTAAGAGATATTTCCTGCTCAATTTGCTTGGCCATCTCATTAAATATACATTCTAATTCTCCAAACTCATTTTTCAAATTGAGATTAACCCTTGAAGAATAATCCCCATCCTTCAAACGGCCTGCACTGTTACAGAGCTTTTTCAAGGGATTTATGATGCTAATAGATGTTAACTTTGAATATATTATAGTGCTTATTGCAAGCAGTATTAAATAAAAGAGAATAACTGCAACAATAAGACCTACTACACCTTGTGTATCAATGGATGCGAAGTCTTTATTATGTACGATAGCGAAATCAATTCTAATAGAGGTTGGAAATGTAATTATAAGCCAGAACTGTGCTTTAGGATTATATTCAATGCTATAACTGTAAGTGACTCCGTTGCTTTTACTCATTATCAAAAAATTGGTGAACTCTGCTGTGGTAAGCTTATTCTTTTGTATGGTGTTAATCCCCGCAGAAAATACAACTTCATAATTTACGTTAATCACCTGAACTCCACCACCATTATCAATAACTGATGTTGCATTAATGCCTTTATAATCATCTTTCATAAGGCTTTTTGCAGTATAACTATTTTTTACTAGTGTCTTAGATATCACATCATCTGCAAATCCCAAAAGCATCAGTGCAAATAGCGCTATCATTGTGGAAACAATAAACATGAGGACATAGTTACCTAAGAATCGGTTTTGTATTCTCCTGTTCATAAGTTAGCCTCACTGTGTTTATGAAACTTATATCCAATACCCCTAATAGTTTTAATATATTTAGGATTTTTTGAATCAGTTTCTATTTTATTTCTTATATGACTGATATGAACCATAATGGTGTTGTCATCGTAATAAGCATCTTCATCCCACACCGCCTTGTATAACTGCTTCTTGGTAAATACCCTTTCAGGATTCTCCATCAGGTACTTAAGCAGCATGAATTCTTTTGCATTCATTTCCACCATCTCATCATCTTTATAGACACAGCAAGCATCTTTATCTAAACATATACTGCCATACTCTATTCGGGAGAAAGCTTCTGTCTTTTTAAAAGAGTATTCAAGGTTACGCCTAAGCTGTGCACTAACCCTAGCGAGAAGCTCTGCCATACTAAATGGCTTTACAAGATAGTCATCTGCACCAATTCCAAGCCCCAAAATTTTGTCCATATCATCGCCTCTAGCGGTGAGAAATATTACAGGAAAGTTTTTTGTTTCGCGTATTTTTCGTAGCAAATTAAAGCCATCTAGCCGTGGCATCATAACATCAAGGATGGCAATATCTATATTGTTTTTTTGTATAACCTCTAAAGCCTCTATACCATCCTTTGCAGCAAATGCAGAGTACCCCTCCTGTTCAAGCTGTAGCTGTAAAAGGTTTCTGATGTGCGTTTCATCTTCTGCAATTAATACATTCAAAACAATCACTTCCCACTATTGTATTTTTAACTAACATCGTCCTGGTGCCACCCACTGCCTTGTTATATTATACTGCAATAACTGTTGGAAATTATAATTACTTTCAGCATTGGTCTTAATGAGAGCTTATAGATAATATATAGTTCCAGTACAATTTACTTCAGAATATTCTTCATATTCCTTATAGTCAATATATGCACCTCTAAGCTCTATACCATTTGCGCGTATTTCGAATCCTTCTAAACTTATTGTTTCTATTACATTATTTTCATTAATGCATGTAGCCAGTGTATAATAGTACTCTTCTTCTGCATTATATATAATTGCTGTATTTAGTATTTTAAAGATTGCTTCTCTTCTAATAAGTCTATCCACATTAATAATTTCTGCAAATTCAATTTTTCCTACTCCATTACTGTTTTTTATATCTTTAAATACAAAACTCATCTCTATACCATCCTTCCTCTATTAAAATAGTAATTCTAACTAAAATATTTCATGCGCCTTATTATCTTCTTTTTAAATATATAATTTAGTATAGTATACAAATTTCAATAACATTCTTAATTATAGTTAAAAATTTTAGTATAGATTTGCAGTTAAGTGTTAATTAGATGCTTGTTAAATTATATGCCATATATAACATAATTTCCAATCACAGGGAGTTAAGTTCTCTGAATTACGACTGACAAATCACAAAAAAAATGAATAGGCACTAAATACCTATCCATCGTCCTCCACATTAATAATTATTTTACTGATACCCAAATATTATTCTTTATATAAAATCTCCATAAAAAATCCTTTGCTTCTTCTGCATAATCAATGCCAATTCTTTTAGCTTCTATAATTTCAACTTTTTCTTTTTCCACAGAATCTTCAATATATAGTTCGCTTGTACATAAATCTTGTTTGTTGTTTTCTTTATTTATATTCATAGCTATGCATAACTTAGAGGGGCCTGAGGTTAAGTTTTTAATTTGAGCTTTCGTAAGTTCGTTATAAGCTGTCTTAAACCTTAGCTTTGACATTAGGTCTAACCCTTCTATTGGTTCAATAGCTCTAATTAAAACCCCTTCTGGGAAGCCTTCTTCTTTTGTTATTACATTGAAGCAATGATACATCCCATAAATAAAATACACATATGAAATTCCAGGCCTACCATATAGAGTAGTAAGTCTAGGTGTTTTTCGCCCTCCGTAAGCATGACAAGCCTTATCTATTGAACCAATGTATGCCTCCGTTTCAACTATCTTTCCACTTAACTTTACTCCATTAACTTCATGTACAAGTATTTTCCCTAAAAGCTCTTTGGCAACCTCTAAAGTTTCTCTGGCATAAAATTTCCTATTAAGTTTCACTACAAATCACCCCTCAATGTGGATTATCTATTCTACATTTATTCATGCTTATCCAATTCCATTAATAAAGAAATCTAATAAAAATATACTAGAGGCAAATAACATCATAACGCCAATAACTAAATATAACTTGCTTTCTGTTTTATTTTTATATTTATAAAGAGTAGAAATTGCAATTTGAATAGAAAAAATCCCAAATAAGTCACCATAGGGCATTTTATGATACATTTTCCAAAGCATAACTAATGCTAGGATTAAATTTCCTATTTGTGATGCATATTCATCTGATTTTATTTTAACTTGTTTACCCCTTTCATCTTCCCATAAATTTTCACGTTTGCTTTTTGCTAAAATTTCTTCTTTTTTCATGATTAAAAATCTCCTTTTATTTAGCTCATTATCCTACTCAAAGTAAAATAGATCTTCAAACTTTTTATCTAATGCAATGCAAAATATTAATGCTAACTTTGCAGTTGGATTAAATTGTCCTGTTTCTATTGAACTAATTGTTTGCCTGGAAACACCAACCATTTCCGCTAAATCGCCTTGGGATAAATTATTTTCTGCTCTAGCTACTTTAAGTTTGTTTTTTAAAACTAATTCTTCCTTCATAAAATCACACTTCCTTAAATTGTTGTCCAAATATAGTTAAATAAAGCTCCAAGAGAATCCTTTGTTCATAATCCTTACTCCCCCCATTTATTCTTAAATATAATATATCATCGCCTAGTTTTTATGTCAAGTTATATTGTCATACTTATAATATAACTTGTCATTAATATAATAATACTTATCAAATTAATAAAAAACACTTACCAGTACGGTATAATTAAAGCAATAAAAAAATGAGCAACCCTTATAGCAGTTGCTCATTTTCTATGTGTTTTTTGAACCACTCCATTATCCTATCTACTACCTCAATATATCTTTGCCCTACAAGTAACCCAGTGTGAGTTGTATTCCAAATTCCTGTATATTCAGCATTGAGATGTTCCGCTGTCGCCCTGCCTCTTCTGTCATCATCATCATCATCATCATCATCATCATCACTGTTTACCGATTTGATAACTAGACATGGGTAAGCAATCAAACTGCTGTCTACAGAAATTCCTTCTTTTACTCCGAAAGAAAAAGCAAAAGCGCTCATTGCATTTGATGATTCCATTGTCAGATATTTTTTTTGAAAAGCAATGTCATCTTCCGATTCATCTATGCTTAAACACTCTTCACGGGTAGGCGCAGGCGCTATGATTTCCTGTGTAATTTCATCTATTTGTTTATATGGGACTATTTCATTTACTTCCTTGCTTATGCTTGTATCTATCAGAACTAAACCAGCCAGTGTAATGGTTTCAGCCAACTTCTGGCAAAGGATTCCGCCCATACTGAATCCCATGATGATGGGAGGTTCACCACACTCAGCAATAACCTCCTTAATATCCTCCAAATAATCATCGAAGGATACTTTCGTCAAATCTAACACCCTACTTTTGTAGTGACTTCTCATGTTCATTACATAGCATTTCCAACCTTTACTTATAAAATGGGGAATGTATTTGCTCCACATCCAACTTCCAGTGTATGCACCATGTACGAAAAGTAGAGGGGGTCTTTTTCCAGTTGCTGCTGAATGGGCTTCACCCTCGAATATCTCTAAGAATAAATCATTTTCTCCAATATACTTTTCAATATGCTTAGGTAATGTTTTAGTATAATCTTTCATTATTATGCCTCCTCATAATATAGTTTGATGTCAAACCATATTGTTAAAAAAATTAAAAATTGTTATAAATCTTATTTAAAATTCTTATTAGCTCCTCCTTTTCTCTAATTTTTGATATTAATGATATTACATTTTTTATATTCATGACTATATTGTAGTTTGATGTCAAACTAATTGTCAACTTATTTTTAACAATAAGCTAACATATTCATAACTTATACATAACTACTATTGTTTACAATTTGAGCATAACATAACCATTAAAAATTATTAGGAGGGATTCTTTATGCTTAAATCTAAAAAGAAAATTGCTGCACTAACATGTACTGTATTAATTGCTGGACAACTTTCAGTAGGTCTATTGGAACCAATACAAGGTTTTTCAAACATTACCTATGCCCAAGATGTAAAACAAGTTAAAAAAGCTAAAAATGTAATAATGATGATTCCTGACGGTACTAGCGTGGAATCTGTTACCCTTGCAAGATTATATAATGACCTTAAAAAAGATGGTATCATAGGAAATGACTCTTTAACCATGGATTCCATATTAACTGGTCTTGTAAAAACTTATTGGCAAGATGGTCCTATTACAGATTCTGCTCCAGGTGGAACTGCTTATTCTACTGGTTTTAAATCTGAGGACAAGCATGTTGGAGTTTTAAGCACAAAAGATGGAAATATACCCAAAGCGACTTTACTGGAGGCTGCAAGAGAAGCTGATAAAGCAACTGGTATAGTAGTTACATCTGAAGCTATGCATGCTACTCCAGCTGATTATGCATCCCATGTTGCAAGTAGAAGCCAGTACAACGCTATAATGAAGGAAATGGTTTATGGAGACTTTGATGTAGTATTAGGCGGTGGAGATAGACTATTAAGTTCAGAATCTCTATCGGAAGATGGCAAAACCCAATATAGAAAAGACGGCATTGACCTAAGAAAAGAATTAAAAGGTATGGGTTATGACTATGTAACTAATAAGGATGAGCTTACTTCAACAAAATCTTCTAAATTATGGGGTATGTTTGCACCACAAGCAATGTCTCCTGATATCGATAGAGAAAGATTAACTCCTGAGCAACCAACTCTAGAAGAAATGACAAATAAAGCTATAAATACATTATCAAAAGATAAGGATGGATTCTTTTTAATGGTAGAAGGGAGCCAAATAGACTGGGCAGGTCATGCTAATGATCCAACTCAAATTGTTAGCGAAATAGTAGCTTATGATAAAGCAGTAAAATCAGCTTTAGATTTTGCTAAAAAGGATGGTAATACCGTGGTAATATCCGCTTCTGATCACAGTACAGGTGGTGGTACACTTGGCATGGTAGGTCTTGGCGAGGACATTAAGAAAAGTTATTCCTCAGTTACTTTTGAAGATACAGTTATGAAACTTACTAAGGCTAGTGCATCTAGTGGCTTAATAGAATCTGATTTAAAAGGTAAAGATGAAAATACTATAAAAGCATCAATAAAAAAATACTTTAGTTTTGAAGATTTAACAAAAGAAGAAATCGTAGAAATTCAAGATGGAAAACTAAAGTCTGTTGTAAACAAGAGATTTGGTATAGGTTGGACAACTAATAATCATACTGCTGGTGATGTTGGCTTATACTGTTATACTCCTGCTGGAATTGAAAAACTAACTGGGCTTGTAGATAATACAGATGTTGCTAAATACTTAGAAAATACAATGGATTTGAATTTGTCCCAAACTACAGAAAAATTATTTAAAAATGCAAAAACAGAATTTGAAAAATTAGGTGCAACTATTTCTATAGATGCTACTGATCTGGACAATCCCCTAGTAAATATAAGTAAATCCGGACACACTTTAACGCTTAATGGATTTACAAATAAAGGACAATTTGGTGCAACAAAAGTTGAATTTGATGGAGTCATTGTTTTAATTACTAAAGATAGTAAAACTTATGATGAAAAAAATATTTATATACCTACAGATGTACTAACAAAATTTAATGCATATGTTAAAGCTGGAAAAGCGATTAAAATCGCAAATACTGATGTAAAACCCGATACAAAACCCTTACCTGCTAAAATTGTAAAACCTTCACCTATAAAAAATACTGGAATAGTAACTGCAAAATCCGGTTTAAATGTTAGAAAATCAAGTAGCTTAAATTCACCTTTAATTGGGTTACTAAAATACAATTCTTCTGTTACAATAGTTGAACAAACTGGAAACTGGTATAAAATAAGCTATGGAAAATCTCAAGGATACGTCTCTAAAAATTTTGTAAAATTATAATAATTGTAAACACTTAATATAAACAAGCGAAGAAGCTATGAAGAAGTAATTCATAGCTTCTTCGCTTGTTTATTTTGTGTACAGCGGTAAGGATAAGTAGTAAATACCTATCTCTTTTTATCTGTTTTATTTATAATTCTAGTTAAATTTGACAAGGTTATTAACTATGGTTTAACGCCTCAAAGTCACTGACCTCAACATATTATTAGATACTACAGTTAAGTGTTAATTAAATCCCAGTTAAATTCTAATTAAATTTCACAAGATTTTAATTGATTTTACACCGCTGAAACTAATACTAAATATATAGTTAAGACTTCCTCCCTCATTAATTAGTAGCACGGTCCACTAGTTTTTACCCTTGCGCAAAATTTGGAGATTTCGGCATACAAATTATGGCATATTTCAAGTGGAACCTACTGACTTTATAATATCATCAACATTTTTAAGTAATAGTGTCACAATATGGTAGAATAAGGATATAGTAAATTCTAACATAACATGGTAATATATTACTAGGATAGCAACTTATGAATATTGCAGGAAATGTAATTTTTGGAGATAAAATTTTTCTTGAGAAACGGAGATATTTATTATGGTTAAGAGTAGAAGTACGCGAACTATGGTATTAGGATATTTTTCAATTGCTTGTTTATCATTAATTATAATACTATTTAGTATTTATAGTATGGATAAAGTAAGTAGAGAATCTAATTTTATTATAAAAAAAATACTCCCTGCAAAAACATTTTCAACGGAAATTTTAACAGCAGTCATTAACGAAGAAACAGGTATTAGGGCTTATATTATTTCAGAAGACAAAACATTTTTAGAACCCTATTATTTAGGAAATAAACAATTACGAGGATATTACAATTCCCTGCATAATTTGAAGGATACGGCATTAGGCGTTAAAACAACTAATCAACTTAATAAACAGATGCACTCTATTCAAATATTTTTTAAAGAGCAAATAGCTTTAGTCGATAAAGGCAAATCAAATGAGGCGAAATTAAACCTAGAGAAAGGTAAAAATTTAGTTGACAAATTTAGGGATTTTGATAATATATTAATAAATAAAATTGATTTAGAGGTAAATAGTTCACTTAACAAAGTTGCAAATGCTCAAAAATTTCAGAAATACCTGTTGATTTTTTTAGGTAGTGTACTTACTTTGGTTAATTTTATGTTTATCAGATATATATGGAATTATACCTATGAAGAAGTTAAGAAAAAAAATGAAATGAATAATGAGCTACAAAAACTACTTGTTTCACAGGAAGAGTTTACTGCAAATATTTCACATGAACTTAAAACACCATTGAACGTAATTTCCTCAGCAGTACAATTAGTTCAGATGTATTGCTATAATGGTTCACTAGACGATCGGCGGGAAACAATTAGTAAATACCTTGACTCAATGAAACTAAATTCCTATAGGTTATCTAAACTTATAAACAATATAGTTGATTCTTCAAAAATCCAAGCAGGATTCTTTAAATTGAACTTATCAAATAACAATATAGTCCAAGTTGTAGAAGAAATAGTTATGTCTGCAAGTAGTTTCACTGACAGCAAAGGTTTACAAATTATTTTTGATACAGATATAGAAGAAAAAATCATTGCATGTGACCCAGAGAAGATAGAGAGAATAGTATTAAATCTTATATCAAATGCGATAAAATTTTCAGATAAGGGGGGTAAAATATTTGTAGATGTTAAGGATATGGATGAATTTGTTGAAATATCAGTCAAAGATAATGGCATTGGTATTGAAGAAAAGAACTTGGTTACGATATTTGATAGATTTAAACAGGTAGACAAATCTCTATCAAGAAATACTGAAGGTACAGGTATTGGCCTTAATTTAGTTAAGTCGATTGTAGAATTACATGGTGGTCGTGTATATGCTATAAGTGAATTCGGGAAAGGAAGTAAGTTTACAGTTATTCTTCCTTCTGGAAAGGTACTTCATGAAAATATGTTATATGGTAGCAAAATGAAAGATGGCGATGAAAGTATACAAGTGGAACTTTCCGATATTTATTTGTAATTAAACCATGGCGGACATTAGTACAGATGGGGGATTAAGAACATGAGAAACGTTTCTTATATAAAATTTAAGCGGTTAAATATTTTTATTGTTATTATTTTATTTAGTATTAATATTGTTGGTTGTAGTTCTGTTAAAAATACATTTTCAAATAATGTGACAAAACAAAAATCTGTAAGTGAACAGATTACAGAAAGTACAATTATTACATTCCCAGATAAGAATTTAGAAAAAACAATAAGAGAGGAACTACAACGCCCTACTGGCGATATCTTACTGGGAGATGTTAACAAAATAACAAACTTGAAAAATACTAAAGACAAACATATTAAGAATCTTTCAGGGATAGAAAATTTTATTAATTTATCTTCTTTAAGCTTAAGCAATAATCAAATTAGTAACATAAAACCTCTAGAAGGATTGACTAAATTGACTAATTTAGATTTATCTTCTAATAAAATTAGCAACACCGATTCTTTAGAAGGATTAACTAAATTGACTAGTTTGAATTTATATGCTAATAAAATCAAAGATTACTCTCCAGTCTACGCTTATTATAAAAATCTAAAAAGTACAGATATTGCAAGTGAGGTTATTATGCCTAAACAAAAAACAACAAACATAATCGCTAAATTTGCAGTGAATACAGTTATTACTCCTATACAAGAAACTGCAAATATAAGCATTCAAGAGGCAGTGAGTACAGTTATTACCCCTAAACAAAAAAAAGCAAATATAAATAGGCAGGTTGCAGTAAGTACAGTTGTTAATCCTAAAGATGAACCAACGAATGTAATTGATCCGATTACAGAGAGCACAGTTATTACATACCCAGATGAGAATTGTGAAAAATTAGTTATAAATACTATACAACCTCCTACTGGAAATATTTTAAAGGATGATGCTAATAAGGTAGCAACCTTGGAAAATGCTGAAGATAAGAGTATTACGAATCTATCAGGAATAGAAAATCTTACTGATTTGGCTTCTTTGGATTTAAATACTAATCAAATTAAAAATTCTTCTCCAGTCCGCACTTTTTATAAAACTCCGAAAAGCACAGATATTGTGAGTGCAATTGTTACTCCTAAACAAGAAGTTACAAATGTAAGTAACCAAGTTGCAGAGAATACAGTTGTTACTCTTAGTCCTGAACCAACTAATACACGTAACCAACTTGCAGAGAATTCGGTTTTTACTCTTAAACCTGAACCAACTAATTTAAGTAACCAGGTTGCAGAGAATACAGTTATTACTCTTAGTCCTGAACCAACTAATTTAAGTAACCAGGTTGCAGAGAATACAGTTATTACTCTTAGTCCTGAACCAACTAATACACGTAACCAACTTGCAGAGAATTCAGTTGTTACTCTTAGTCCTGAACCAACTAATACACGTAACCAACTTGCAGAGAATTCAGTTGTTACTCTTAGTCCTGAACCAACTAATACACGTAACCAACTTGCAGAGAATTCAGTTGTTACTCTTAGTCCTGAACCAACTAATGCACGTAACCAGGTTGCAGGGAATAGAGTTTTTACTCTTAAACCTGAACCAACTAATTTAAGTAACCAGGTTGCAAAGGGTACAGTTATTACATTCCCTGATAAGAATTTAGAAAAATTAGTAAGAGATACTATACAACATCCTACTGGGGATATTTTAAAGAGTGATGTTGATAAGATAGCAACCTTGCTAAACGCCGAAGATAAGAATATTACGAATCTTTCAGGAATAGAAAATTTTACTAATTTGACTTCATTGAATTTAAGTAATAATCAAATTAATAACATAGAGCCTTTAAAAGAATTGACTAACTTGACTATGTTGAATGTAAGCATGAATCAAATTAAAGCTACTGATATTCAATTGCTACAAAGCGCATTACCTAAATGCGATGTCAACTAGTAAAAATAGCATAAAGCGCTAATAATAAGACAATTTAAGGGAATCTAAAAATAGATTCCCTTAATTAACAAGTTTGTTGTATTTAAGGTCTAACCTTACTTTATAGAAATGTAATAATCTATAAAGTTTTCGTTTTCATTAAAGACTTCATAGTCAGGAGTTTCAGCAAGTTCAAATCCAGAATTAGGAAGCCAAATACCATCAATATAATCATATATTGATTGACTTAAACTTTCACCATTTAAAGTGTTATTTTTAGTATCATAATTAAAAACAGCATATTTCCCTTGTGGTAAAACCTTTTTCACCATACCAACAGGTATATTTTTATATTCTGATACTTCAGCACAATAAAAATAATTGTAATTGATCTCATCATCTTCTTTACTGATATCTTCCGGGTTATAATCATATGCTGCATAAAACAATTCTGCATTCACTCTGTTTTCAATATTGTTTACCATTTCCATGAACTCGTTTTTTACTTTTAATAAAAGATCAAACTTTATGTTTTCGCTTTGATTTATTTTTCTAGCTATACCTAAAAGCAGTCTTTCATCTTTACAAATAATCTGTGGTTTCAATATTATCACTCCATCTTCATTATTATTCAAAAGCAAATTAATTTTTTCATACAGGTTTGGTTCTACTTGAGCTTTTCGAAAACTACTTGGCGGCGCGCCATAAGCCAATTTAAAAGATCTCGTAAACGCTTCATGAGATTCAAACCCATATTCAAAAGCTATTTCGGTTATCCTACGTTTTGTAGTTACTACATCAAACATTGCATTACTAAGCTTTCTTTTCCGCACATATTCCTTCACTGGACACCCAACAATTGCACTGAATACTCTGTAAAAGTGTGGAATTGAGTACCCAGCTACTTTAGCTATTTGTTCCAACTCAAGATTGCTTTTCAAATTGCTCTCAATATAGTTGATTGATTTTTGAAGATTAATATAATAACTCAAAAATACGTCCCCCCCCTTTTGCTTTCTAATTAAATAATACATTATAGGAATAATAAATACTTGATATCCTTTATCATCTTTAATTAGCTATCTAGATCATTTATAGTAAAACTCCTTAAATATCTCCCTTCCCCCTCTATACTCTGCGGAGATGAAATAAATCCTTCTTTAGCCAAGTACTCATTAGTTGCTCCAAAGATTTGATGCCATAATTCATTTGCTATTTCCTTTATATCTACATTATGTTTTATGGATGTTAAATCAAATGCAGTAACCTTAAAATTTTCAAATACATCTTTTACTATCGGAAAAATATTTGTAAGAATAATATCTGATAATTGTCTAATAATTGTTGTATTTTCGGATTCATAAAATACTGGAATGTTTATAGATATAGTATTATGATCCTTATTAATATCCACATATTCTAATTCCTGCAAGAAATTTATTAAAGGCTTTTCATCTTCAGTTAGCTGATTATATTTATAATTCCCCTCCAAAATTTTGCAGATTAGCTCTCCACATTTTAATGCAATCCCTTTATTCATACTATCTAGCACCTTATTATAAGATGTATTTACTTCGCTGAAGGGGCTTGCATCATTAACACTTTTTTGAATAAGTCTAAAAAACCTATAAATATCCTTCCTTTCACCATTTCCATCTCCAAAACTACTAAAAGTAAATATTGAGCTTCCATAGTTATTGCTACTGCATAACAGTTTATTACTATGCTTTTCTACCGCCTGGCTTTTTTCATAAGCTACAATAATATAATCTCTATCTCCAGGTTGTAATTTAGAGGTACAAAATGTACCTTTTTCTTCAAAAAATTCAAAAGCAGTACCATCAAAAATTTTATCGCAAATAATATGATAAAGTGTTCTCTCATTGCTATATAATGTAGAACATTTTAAATGTGATATCTTTTCATAAAGCATGGGTGCTAAAGATATTATTTTTTTTCCAATTAATTCACCAATGTTGTTAATATGCTTTTCCATTTTTACAACATCCGCTTCTAAGAAAATCGGAAATTTCACTCTATATGTATCATCCTTAACCTCTATTGCATTAATCAATGCAAGATTTTCAAGAATATCATTGGTTTTTTGATACCCTATATTTAAGATTCTTGATATTTCCTGTCTTGATACTGAAAATGGCTCCTTAGCTGCAATTAAATATAATATTTCAGATGTGTATTCTTTACTACATACATAGGCTGGATTATAACAATCATACTCACCTATATATCCAAAATAATAAAAGTTCAATGTGCTGTTAGTCATGTTCTTCCCCCTTCTATAATTTTTACAATTACTACTTATTAGTTATATATATGATATATAACTTTGACTTTCTTACTTATTTTTCTAAACATTTTAGAATATTATTGGAAATGGTGCAGTAGTTTAATATAGGATATTTAAAATCACCAGAGGGGGCGAAATCATGAAAACAACCCATAAGAAAAGAAATCCAATTGCGCTTTGGCATGTAACCTTTATTCTTGTAATAGCAACACTAATATACATGACCTTTGCTATTTTCTCGAATTTTGAGACTCCACTAAACAAGCCCCCATATATTGCAAATGGAAAGCAATACCATGCATTAGTAACTGGAAATGATTTAGTGTCCTATTCAAATACATTTTTAGGGATGCAATATTTATGGGGCGGAACAACACCAGCAATATCTGACACTACTGGGAAGTATATAAGTGGAGGATTCGATTGTTCAGGGTTTGTGCAGTATATCTATAAAAACTTTGGGATAGATTTGCCTAGAACGTCTATGGACCAGGTAAATAAGGGTACATCTGTTAAGTCACGGTAGACGCACTGGTTACCCAGTGCACCCCGTACAGATCCCGGCGTGCGGAACTACCGCACCGGGCTCTTCAAATATATTCGCTTCCGTAATCAATCAAAACAGATTTTAAATCTCATT
>NZ_JBOITL010000032.1:0-437478 GCF_050717515.1 Clostridium sp.
CCCATACCATCACTCTCCTAACTTGATGTATTAAGTATAACAAAAAAACCCTACAAAGTAGAGTCAGTTAGTTTTGAGTCAAGTATGGCTCTTTTTTTAAACTGTCTACCTTATAGGGTCCATTATAAAATTAATTTTCTTATGGCTTTTTATAGAGCAAAAAAGTATTATTTAATAGGTATAAATATGTCAAAATCTCCATTGCTCATAAATTTCTCATCATATAATTCTAGTTGAGGTCTACAATCTATTTCGTAACCTGAGGCTGGAACGAACTTTTCAAATATATCATTAAAAAACTCACCTAAATCTTTTATATCTCATTTATAATATGCAAATCAGTGTGTATACGTTGGAATAATATTGCTTAGTAAAATTAAATCTTAAGAAATCTTAAGGTTTAATTACAATTTTCTTAAGTTTATTTTTGTAATATAAGAGAGTAAGGAATATGCAGTTTACTACGAGCACTATATAAGAAGTTTTAAAAGATTTTGTATGAAATTCTGAGGGGTGAGAATAAAAATTGCTCCTCCACGATTGAGATACAGTGGGGCCGAGGGTATCTGAGCTTACTAAAAATAAATAAGGAGGAATTTAAGGTGAAAAAGAAAATTACAATAATTTTGATTTTAGGTATTATAGGGCTAATGTATATAAATAGTAGATATGGCGGGCTAAAAGTAATAGGGGGTGTAATTGAAAGGAGCACTTATGTTGAAACTGTTAAAGATATGTCTAATGAAAATAGCAATGTAGATGATGGTAACTTAATATTAGTGAATAGGAGAAATGAACTAGATAAAGATTATGTTCCCAAGCATTTAAAAGTTCCAAATATCAGATTTTATTCTACCGTGTCAAATGAAGAAATGCAGATGGAAGAGGTTGCAGGCGATGCGCTTAAAAAATTATTTGAAAAAAGTGAACAGGAGGGTATTATACTTTATGGACTATCTGGTTATAGATCTTATGCAACTCAAAAGGACTTATATGAAAATAGTATTAAAACAAACGGAAAAGGATATACAGATAATTATGTGGCAATGGCAGGTAAAAGTGAACATCAATCAGGACTTGCAATGGATATAACTAATTCTAAAAAAAGTACAGGCTTTGAATATACAAAAGAAGGTATATGGCTTAAAGATAATGCTTATAAATTTGGATTTATAATAAGATATGGAAAAGGTAAAGAAGAGGTTACAGGTTATAATTATGAACCTTGGCATGTAAGGTATGTGGGGACTGAGAATTCAAAAAAAATTTACTTGAAGGATATTACTTTAGAGGAATTTTTAAAATAATCTATTAGATATGGGGAATGTGTAAAAATCTGTCCTACAAAGGCTATAAAAAAAGGATTTAAAATCTAGGGTCTTAACTGTAGTATATAATAAGATTATTACTTTAACCTCTACAGAATTTGAAATGTTACACGTATTAGCTAATAATACAGGAAGAGTTTTTAGTGCAGAAGAAATATTTCAAAGAGTTTGGAAAGAAAAATATTATCAATCAAACAATACAGTTATGACTCACATGAGTAAACTAAGGGAAAAGCTTGATGCGGTTTTAGAGGGTGAGAAACTTATTCATACTATATGGGGAGTAGGGTATAAAATTGAAAAGAAAACTTATATATAAATTAGAGTTAAAAATAGTTTTTAATATATTGATTACTTTCATATTATCAACATTAACAATGGCAGTAATTTATATTATGTGGAAGTTTTTTTTGGCAATAGGTGCAAGCTATTTACAACAATTTTTAGATAAAATTTATATGGCAAGGCAATATGTGGATTTTACAAAGATAATAATTGCACTATGGATAATTATTTTTATAAGTTATTCTCATTTATTCATTTACAAGAAGCTAAAGTACTTTGTAGAAGTTGATGAACATATGAAAGCTATAGCCGCGGGTAGGATAGATAAAAAAATACCAGAACAATCGAAAGCAGAGCTTCGGAAAATAGCTAAAAATATGAATGAAATAATAAATAAATTAAATAAATCAATAGAAGAAGAGCGGAGAGCAGAACAAACAAAATATGAATTAATAACAAATGTATCTCATGATTTACGCACTCCATTAACCTCAATATTAGGGTATCTTGAACTCATAGATAATGATAAATATAAAGATGAAGTTGAACTTAGATATTATGTAAATATTGCCTATGAAAAATCAAAACGATTGAATAATTTAATCAATGATTTATTTCAGTATACTATAATGAGAAATAGTACTTTAAGATTAAATAAAGAATTAATAAATGTAATTGAACTTTTAAATCAACTGGTATTGGAATTTAGGCCACAGTTTAGAAAAGTAGATATAGAGTGTAGGACATATTTTTCGGAGGATAAACTCTTAATAATGGCTGATGCAGTTAAAATGGCTAGGGCATTTGAAAATCTAATTTCTAATGGTATGAACTATGGTAGTGGGACTGAGTATATTGACATATGTACTAGGAAAGAAAATAATAGTGCGATTATAGAGATAATTAATTATGGTGAGCCAATACCAAGTATAGATATACCTTTTATTTTTGAAAGGTTCTATAGAGTTGAAAAATCACGTTCAGGATTTACTGGAGGTTCAGGATTAGGTCTTGCTATAACCAAAAGTATAATAGAGCTTCATGAAGGTGAAATTTTTGTTGAAAGCAATTATGAGAGAACTGCTTTTATAATTAAATTGCCCTTGGGTATTTAATACAGTTTGAAAATATAGATCTAGATGTATGTTAATATGGTAATATAATTTGGATAGATAAAAATATGCCAAGTTGGATAAATAATATATTAAATGAGTAGCTAGTAAAACTTATTGTATTTACTAGCTATTTTTTTATGTCCATTAGGCTAAAACTATTTACTGGTTTTACCAAGTCACAGTTACATTGGTGGGTCACATTGGTGGGTCAAGCTTTAAATAATTAAACAAAAGAGTATATTTTAAAAGGTTAGTTTATGATATTCTTGTAGAAGATATTAATAAATATATAAACTAAGATTGAAGAAAGGAGGCCTTGTAATATGGAAGCAATAATTATTATAATGACTACAATAGTTACATTAATTGTATTTTTAGCATCATTTTTAATAGATAAAAGAAGACTTATAAATGGTTTTTTATTTAATATATTTTTAATGTCACTATTTATGGCTACAACATATTGTGCATTCAAAACACAAAATCGTATTTTGATTGGTTTTGTACTTATTATATTTATCATATTAGCAATAGTACTATTCTTTGCCGTTTATGCACTGATAATTGCATTACTAATTAATTCAAAAATTGTTATAAAGAAAGAAGGACGAAGTATTTCTAATTTGCTAACATTATTTTTAGCAATAGGCTTGATAGGTATATTAATATGGTCAGCTATTAAGCCAGAAAGATTTTTGCCAGATGAGGCAAATGCGATATTAAGTTGTATTTACTTAATAGGGGTCTACTATTGCATTGATGTATTTAATTTTTTGGTAGCATCTTTAATTTATCAATTTAATAAACCTAAGTTAAATCAAGAGTTTGTTATTGTATTGGGATGTGGATTAAATAAAGATAAAGTTACACCTCTACTTGCTAGTCGTATAAACAAAGGAATTGAATTTTACAAAAATCAAGCACAAGTAACTACACCTCCAAAAATAATTTTTTCAGGAGGTAAGGGTAATGATGAGGAAATATCAGAAGCACTAGCTATGTGTAGATATGCAATTTCTAATGGAGTTCCAGAGGAAGATTGTATTATGGAGGATAAATCAGTAAATACATTGCAAAACATGAGATTTTCCAATAAGATTATGGAAAAAATAAAAGGCAGTAGTGAATATAATAGTATATTTATTACTAATAATTTTCATCTATTTAGAGCAGGAATTTATGCTAAAAAGGCAAAATTGAAATCTCAAGGAATAGGTTCCAAGACAGCAATGTTCTTCATTCCAAATGCATTAATTAGGGAATATATCGCAATAGCAGTTATGTATAAAAAAAGACATATAATTGTAGTAAGTATTCTTTTAGCAATAGGTATTGTACTAGCCTTTGTTGAACATTTTGCTATAGTAGGTTAAATACATATAAAATAACATTTCGTTGCGATTTCCCAGAAGGTTATAATGTGGACAATTACAAATTCTTTCAGGACACGCCAACAATGGTTCTAAAAGATAATGACATCATTGATATAGGAGGACGTTCTATTCAAGTGCTGCATACGCCTGGTCATTCACCGGGATACTAAATTGCAGCACGGCAGTGGCACTTTTGACTACAAAGATTTTGCTATCTGGATATAATTATGTTGACACGCTTTTGACTGCTATGAATAATATGCTACGGCATAGTTGCCGTAACCCCTATTTAGTTGTAGTTATATTTTATAGTCTCCTTATAGAATCACATTTAATAATTGGTTCAAAATAGTATCATTGTGTTAATTACTGCACTTACAAGTGCACAGGCACTAAATATAATTGCTGCCATGCCCATTTGTTTTTTTCACGTTTATGCTTACTTACAAGCAGTCCAATGATACCTACACATAATATTACAAGTGCCAATATACTTCCTTCAATAAACCCTACTTCCATTAATCTATCTCTCTCCTTTTATTCTAAATCCCTCTTATTTACATCCTTCCATATCTGAATAAAGGTCCACTGTTTTTTGTATCAATAGATCACTCACTATATCAACACCTAGTTGTTTCATCATTTGCTGTAAAAATTTCAACCTATTAACTGTTTCCGAAAGATTACGCTCAAAAAGAATAGGATTAATCCATACATTTAAAAGAATCATAAAAACTTCTGCACATTCACTAGGATAGTCTGTTGTAATAGATCCATCTGCTTTCCCTTGCAAAATGATCTTAGCAATTTTAGGAGCATCCTTAATAATACAATCCTTAATGCCTGTTACTACAAACTGTGGGTTTTTAACTTGTGAAGTTAGGACATTATTCATAGACTGTATATTATTATCTGATAAAATAAAGTCTAATATATTTACAAGTTTTTCTCTGGCATTATTTTCCTGTATGTTTATTAGTAAACCATTAAACATTTGAGTAGTATAATCAGACCTTTACCGCAAAGTGTAAATTTACAACGTTAGTACGCCGAGCAAAGGTCAACAGGTAAACGGTTTTTAATAGAAATATCAGCTAAACCATTTTGAAAAATTGATAAATTTTAAATTGTAATCTTAAGAAATCTTAAGGTTTAATTACAATTTTCTTAAACTTATTTTTGTAATATAAGAGAGTAAGGAATATGCATTTTACTTTATTGAAAAATTTTCAAATAAAAAAAATGTGTTATTTACTTAGATTTAAGAAAATATTTTACTTCTACGTTAATTTGAAATAGTATGCGATAAAAGCAAAGAAAAATGTAATATGAAAGGAGAAATCTAAATCATGGCAAAAATAAAAATTACAATTTATGGATGCACACAGGACGAGGCCGTTTTGTTCCGAGAAATAGCGCCTCGCTTTGGAATTATGCCAACTATCACAGATGCAGTGGTATCTGAAGCTAATATTAAACTGGCATTTGGAAATCGATGCATCAGCGTTGGTCATAAAACTCAAATCACAAATTCCATTCTTCTTGCGCTCAGCCAAGCTGGTGTAAGATATATCTCTACAAGAAGTATTGGATATAACCATATTAATGTAAAATACGCAAAGAGCGTTGGCATTTCCATTGAAAATGTCACTTATTCGCCTGATAGCGTGGCTGATTACACATTAATGCTCATGCTGATGGCGGTACGAAATACAAAATCCATTATTAGCCGTGCAGATATTTATGATTTCAGATTGAATGATGTACGCGGGAAAGAATTACGTGATATGACCATTGGCGTAATTGGAACAGGACGCATTGGCGCTGCGGTTATTGAAAGGCTGAGGGGCTTTGGCTGCAATATATTAGCCTATGACCATCGGTCCATATCCTCTGATGATTACGTTCCTCTTAATGAATTGTTACAGCAGAGCGATATTATAACGCTCCATACACCACTTAAAGAGGATACAAACCATCTTATTAATCGTCAACGTATCGAGCAGATGAAGCACGGCGCGTTTATTATCAATACTGGACGCGGTTCACTTATCGATACCGAGGCTCTTATTTCAGCGTTGGAAAGTGGTAAACTAGGCGGTGCGGCATTGGATGTACTCGAAGGAGAGGAAGGAATATTCTACTTTGACTACAGAAAAAAAACCATTGAAAACAAACTGCTGTTGCGGTTACATAAACTAACGAATGTGATTATTACTCCGCACACCGCCTATTACACAGAACACGCCTTGAAAGATACCGTTGAAAATACTATTATCAATTGCTTGAAATTTGAAAGGAGAGAGTAGCATGGATAGGTTAAAAATCGCAATTATATTTGGGGGTTGTTCCGAGGAACATCCTATCTCCGTTAAATCAGCACAAGAGGTCGCAAAAAACCTTGATATGGAAAAGTATGAACCGTTCTATATCGGGATTACGAAAAATGGCGTTTGGAAGCTTTGTCACTGCCCTGACGCAAATTGGGAAAATGGAAGTTGCTGTCCGGCTATACTGTCACCGGACAGAAGCGTACACGGATTGCTTGTTCTGGAGCAGGGACAATACAAAACAATTCGTTTGGATATGGTGTTTCCCGTCCTGCATGGCAAACTTGGCGAGGATGGTGCGATGCAAGGTTTGTTGGAGCTTTCCGGCATCCCCTATGTAGGCTGCGATGTCCAAAGTTCTGCTCTGTGTATGGACAAATCCCTTGCTTTTATTGTCGCTAGAAACGCGGAAGTTGCTACGCCAAATTTCTGGACTGTCATGGCCAACGAGAATATTGATGCCGACCAGCTTACTTATCCCGTTTTTGTAAAGCCGGCCCGTTCAGGTTCATCTTTCGGCATCACTAAGGTATGTCGAAAAGAAGAATTGCTGAGTGCGATGGAAACCGCAAGACAGTATGACTCGAAGGTGTTGATTGAAGAGGCTATCGTCGGCAGCGAGGTAGGATGTGCGATATTAGGGAACGATATGGATTTGATTGTAGGCGAGGTAGATCAAATTTGTCTATCTCATGGTTTTTTCAAAATCCATCAGGAGAATAAGCCTGAAAACGGTTCTGAAAACTCAACAGTAATAGTTCCTGCTGACATTTCGTCAGAGGCGCGCTTGCTTGTTCAGGAGACAGCAAAAACCGTATATCGCGCTTTGGGATGCAGGGGACTTTCGCGGGTAGATATGTTCCTTACGGAAGATGGAAAAGTAATACTTAACGAGGTTAATACTTTGCCTGGTATGACCTCATACAGCCGTTATCCGAGAATGATGGTGGCCGCAGGTTTGCCGTTTGCCGAAGTGATCGACCGGATTATATCGTTGACAGTGAAAGGAGAAAGGCGATGAAAAATGATTTTGTCTTTGTAGACGAATTTGTACACGGAATACGTTGGGATGCTAAATACGCCACATGGGATAATTTTACCGGCAAACTGGTGGACGGATATGTAGCAAATCGAATTGTCGGTACGAGAGCTTTGTGCGCAGCCCTGGAAAAAGCACGAGAAAACGCCGCTTCCTTTGGCTTTGGCTTGCTTCTTTGGGATGGTTATCGCCCTCAATGCGCCGTAGATTGTTTTCTGCGCTGGTCAAAACAGCCGGAAAATGGCCAGACGAAACTAAAACACTATCCGAATATTGACAAAACCGAGATAGTTGAAAAAGGATATGTGGCCGCTAAGTCGGGGCACAGTCGCGGCAGCGCAATTGACTTAACCCTCTATCATTTAGCTACCGGTACACTTGTTCCAATGGGCGGCGACTTTGATTTGATGGATTCAGTCTCACATCATGGAGCAAAAAGAATCACGCAAGTCGAAGCGAGAAACCGTCAATACCTTTGTTCTATCATGGAGGCCTGCGGTTTTGTTTCATATGATTGCGAGTGGTGGCACTACACACTGAAACACGAACCTTATCCAAACACTTATTTTGATTTTCCCATCACATAGTTGAGGCGGTCAAAAAAATTGCCAAAAGCATTGAAAGTACTTATAGCAGCTAATATTTAGGCAACATAATCTATAAAGGTACTGTATTATTTCAATAACTAAATTTTAGATACATAAATATTTAATATTAACAGTTTCATGTAAACGATGGTTTGCAAGGAGCTGTTATATTTTATTTTAGAAAAGAGGTAAGTTCATAAAAAATTTAAACATAGCCTAACTGAATTCTCGGATATAATAGATAAAGCAACCCCTGAGGGATTAAAGAATGCTAAGGCTAAAGGTATTAAGTTGGGTAGACCTAACAGGATTTTACAGAAGACTTTAAAAAAATATGAATTATAAAAGAGGGGTGTAACCTTCTTTTTTTATGGAATGAATATATATGCTTGAAAGCAAGCAAAGGTCAACAGGCAAAACAGTTTCTAATAGAAACATCAGCTAAACCATTTTGAAAAATGGATAAAATTTAAATTGTAATCTTAAGAAATCTTAAGGTTTAATTACAATTTTCTTAAACTCATTTTTGTATTATAAGAAAGTAAGGAATATGCATTTTACTTTGTTGAAGAATTTTCAAAAAAAATGTGTTATCACTTGAATTTAAGCTATTAAAGGTAAATAAGGAGGAGTTTAAGGTGAAAAAGAAAACTGGAGTGATTTTGATTTTAGGAATTGTATGCTTAATGTACATAAACAGCAAATATGGTAGTATAAAAGTTATAGGGGATGTAATTGAAAGGAAAACTTATATTGAATCTATTAAAGATATGTCTAATGAGAATAGCAATGTAGATGATGGAGAGTTAATATTAGTGAATAGAAAAACTACTTTGGATAAGGATTATGTTCCACATAATTTAAAAGTTGCAAAGGTTAATATTTATCCTACCGTTTCAGATGAAGAAATGCAAATGGAAGGAAATGCAGCGGATGCACTTAAAAAACTATTTGATCAAGGTAAGGAGGAAGGAATTATACTTTATGCATTATCTGGCTATAGATCTTATGCAACTCAAAAGGACTTATATGAAAATAGTATTAAAACAAATGGAAAAGGGTATACATATAAGTACGTGGCAATAGCAGGTAAAAGTGAACATCAATCAGGACTTGCAATGGATATAACTAATGCTAAAAAGAGTACAGGTTTTGAAAACACTAAAGAAGGTAAATGGCTTCAAAAGAATGCTTATAAATTTGGATTTATAATAAGATATGGAAAAGGAAAAGAAGATATTACAGGTTATAATTATGAACCTTGGCATGCAAGGTATGTAGGTGCTGAGAATTCAGAGAAAATTTACTCAAAGGATATTACTTTGGAGGAGTTTTTAAAATCTGTAACAATCAAAGTATATAATTAAAGAATGTAAAATAAAACCTGTTTGTTATATATTATCTGTGTTTTTAGTAAATGAACTTGGAATAAGTCCTCCATATTTTGTGTTTCTATATTTATGGTCGACAAATATATTTTTAAGCGATATACTTATTAAAAATGTATAAGTTTCAACATTTAGTACACTTAAAAGTTATATATTGCACAAAATGCTATCTGAACAAATAAATGGAGTGATTATATGGGTAAAAATATATTAGTTGTAGATGATGATAAAGAAATAGTTAATTTAATTGAAATATATTTAACTAATGAAGGACATAATATTTACAAAGCATATGATGGTGAACAAGCTTTGCAGGTTATAGATAATTATAATATAAATCTTATAATACTAGATATAATGATGCCTAAAATTGATGGTATAGAAGTGTGTAACAAAGTTCGCGAGAAACTTAATATACCTATAATTATGTTAAGTGCTAAAAATCAAGATTCAGATAAAATAAAAGGGTTATTGTCAGGAGCTGATGATTATATGGTAAAACCCTTTAATCCTTTAGAACTTATGGTTAGAGTTAAGTCTATATTTAGAAGGATTTACGAATTCGATAAAAATAGTGATGAATTAAAAGATAGAGATACTATAGTTATAGGACCACTTAAAATTAAAAAATCCACTCATCAGGTAGAAGTATATAATAAGATTATTGCTTTAACTTCTACAGAATTTGAAATATTACACGTCCTAGCTAATAATCCAGGGAGAGTTTTTAGTGCAGAAGAAATATTTCAAAGAGTTTGGAAGGAAAAATATTATCAATCTAATAATACAGTTATGACTCACATGAGTAAATTAAGAGATAAGCTTGATGAAGTTTTAGATGGTGAGAAACTTATTCATACTATATGGGGAGTAGGGTATAAAATTGAAAAGAAAACTTATATATAAATTAGAGTTAAAAGTAGTTTTTAATATATTTCTTGTTTTTCTATTATCAGCATTAACAATGGCAGTATTTTATATTATGTGGAAGTTTTTTTTGGTAATATGTACAATCTATTCACAACGATTTTTAGATATAATTTATAGGCTAAGGCAATATGTCGATTTTATAAATATAACAAGTGCACTATGGATAATAATTTTTATAAGTTATTCCCATTTATTGCTTTACAAGAAAATTAAGTACTTTGTAGAAGTTGATGAACATATGAAAGCTATAGCCGCGGGTAGGATAGATAAAAAAATACCAGAACAATCGAAAGCAGAGCTTGGGAAAATGGCTAAAAATATGAATGAAATAATAGAAAAATTAAATAAATCAATAGAAGAAGAGCGGAGAGCAGAACAAACAAAATATGAATTAATAACAAATGTATCTCATGATTTACGCACTCCATTAACCTCAATATTAGGGTATCTTGAACTAATAGATAAGGATAGATATGAAGATGAAGTTAGGCTTAGATACTATGTAAGTATTGCCTATGAAAAATCAAAGCGATTGAATACTTTAATTGATGACTTATTTCAATATACTATAATGAGAAATAGTACTTTAAAATTAAAAAAAGAATCAATAAACGTAATTGAACTTTTAAATCAAGTGGTATTGGAATTTAATCCACAGTTTAGAAAAAAAAATATAGAATGTAGGACATATTTTTCGGAGGATAAACTCTTAATAATGGCTGATGCAGCTAAATTAGCTAGAGCATTTGAAAATCTAATTTCTAACGGTATGAACTATGGAAGTGGGACTGAGTATATTGACATATGTACTAGGAAAGAAAATAATAGTGCGGTTATAGAGGTAATTAATTATGGTGAGCCAATACCAAGTATAGATGTACCTTTTATTTTTGAAAGGTTCTATAGAGTTGAAAAGTCACGTTCGGAATTTGCTGGAGGATCAGGACTCGGTCTTGCTATAACTAAAAGTATAATCGAGCTTCATGAGGGTGAAATTTTTGTTGAAAGCAATTATGAGAGAACTGTTTTTATAATTAAATTGCCCTTGGGTAGTTAATAAGATTTTAGAAATTACTTATGAAATATGATTTTGATGTAAAAGTAGCAAATGGATAGTGTAAATATTTATTTGCTATTTTTATTTGAAATTATGAACCTTACATACTTGTCATATTCCTGTAAGCTTTACAGATAGTAAGTTATACATTATCATTATAGACTATATGTATGTTTATAATTAGTTTCGAAGGAGTGGTAAATAATCGATATAATATTTTTAGTAAAAGCAATTATAATAGCAATAGTAGAAGGGCTAACGGAGTTTATCCCAGTATCTTCTACAGGACACATGATATTAGTTGGATGGGCAATTGGGTTTCAAGGGAAATTTGCAGAGATGTTTGAAGTTGTAATTCAACTTGGAGCAATAATGGCAGTGGTTGTTTTATATTGGAAGAAGATTAAAGAAAGTTTAATAGAATTTTTTAAGTTTATATTTACTAAAGGAAAAGAGGGAAAGAAAGGATTTAAATTTGGGGTAAATGTTATTATAGCATCTATTCCCATGGGAATTGTAGGAGTATTATTATACGATAAAATCAAATCAAAATTTGTACCAGAAGCTGTCATAGTAGGATTTATAGTTGGTGGATTATTGTTATTAATAATTGAAAAGAGATTTGGGGGTAGGGATCATAAAGTAGAAAGTATAGATAACATAACACCTGTACAAGCATTTAAAATTGGGTTATTACAACTTCTTTCTGTATGGCCAGGAATGTCAAGAAGTGCGTCTACAATCATGGGTGGGTGGATTGCTGGATTAACAACACCAATAGCAGCAGAGTTTTCATTTTTCATAGCCATTCCCGCTATGATAGGGGCAACAGGTAAGGATTTATTTGAATTTGATTATTCTGTAATGACGAAAACATTATGGATTGCATTAATAGTTGGATTTATTGTAGCCTTCATAGTATCTATAATAGTTATGAAAAAATTTGTTGATTACTTGAAAAAGAAGCCGATGAAAGTTTTTGCAGTATATAGAATAGTAATAGGAAGTCTACTTGGGATATTAGTATTAACTAAGATTATTATTTTAACATAGTTGTTGATTTGAGAGAAAATTATAGAGAGGATGGTTAAATTAAAATGGTTTATTATTTAGCAAATTCTATAAATTTAGGATGGGATCAATTTTTTATTGCCCTTTCAAAATCTTCAGGCAAAATTCCTCAGCTTTTATTAACCGCATTAGTTTTTATTATACTATATTATTTCAATAAAAAAGTAGAAGCTATTTGCTGTGTATTTAATATCGGATTTACTGGTTTTATCAACTTGATACTTAAAAACACAGTAAAAAGAGATAGACCCATGGGAATATGGTTAATGAAGGCTGATGGCTATAGTTTTCCTAGCGGTCATTCTTCTATTTCTACGGCTATAGGAATTGTACTTATTTATATTATATTTAAACAAATAAAGAATAAAAAAATCGCTTATTTAATGAGTGGGTTTATATTTGCATATTTAATTCTTGTAGGAATTAGTAGGGTTTATGTTGGAGTGCACTATCCGGGAGATGTTTTTGGGGGATGGTTTATAGCTGGAATATGGTCTTATATTACTATTATAGTTTATAAGTTTTGTATGAAGAAAGGCCTAGATAAATATTTAGATAAACATTTTACCATTAAATTCAATATTTTCAGAAGTAAATAAAATCTATTTAGTTTTAATTAAAACCATTTGAATCACTTTAGCCCACGAATTATTCGTGGGCTTTTTCATGTGGTAAAATGCAAATACTTAGGTTTATAAATAAACATATTTGTTCAAAGGGTATTTTATTAATTGGTATAAAATTTATTTTGTAAGCTTAATTATTATATCCTTATGTTGAGAATATTTATTTAAGAGAGTATCTCTTTCAAATATCTCAAAATCTTTAAAGTCAAAGCCAGGGGATACCATACATCCAACAAGCGAGTACCCTGGAATATTCATAGCAGAACCAAAAATGTAATTTTTAGGTACCAAAAACTGTGGAGTTTCTCCATTTTCTATATTAAGACCTAGTTGCTTAGTCGTAAGTTCTCCATTTGGACTTATCATATATATTGTAAGAGGGGAGCCTGCATGGTAGTACCACATTTCATCTGATTTTAATCTATGAAAACTTGAGATTTCGCCATCTCTTAATAAAAAATAAATACTAGTCCAAAGTGTTCTTTCACCTTCAAACTTAGTTTTAAGGTTATTGGAGCTAATATTTTCACAAGAGCAGAAGCTACTTTTGTAAAAACCACCTTCAGGATGAGCTTCCATATTTAATGTGTCAATAAAGTATTGGGATGAGTACATAATTTATCTCCTTTGTTAAAAAAAATTTGATTGTATTTAATTATAATCAAATAAGTCAAAAGTTACAAGGTTATTTAAGGTGCCACCCACGTGGCAAGTGGCAAGTTATGAAAAGAAATATTTGTAAGGTTTATTTAAGGTTAATGTTATCAAGAGGTAAGGTTAACCTTATATAATGTATTTATTGTATAAGAATAAAAATAGAACTTGCAAATAAAGGAGAATTGATTATGAAAAGAAAATTTCTAACAATTTTAATAGTAGGAGTGATTTGTATATCCATGGTGGCTTGTAATAAGTCTACGGAGGAAAAATCAAAACAAGCTCAAAATAAAACGGAACAAACAGAAACTAAAAAAGAAGATGCAGGAAAGAAATTTGAAAATTTAGGTATTGAATATAAATTACCAGATAAGTGGAAAGCAAAAGAGAAAAATATAGATTTACTTGGAATTGATGGAGGAGAAAATATAATAGGACAGCTTATGTTTAGCTTTACATCTACTGAAACTATGAACAAGATTGAGAAATCAAATGAGGATTCAAAAAAAATCCCAGAAACAGACAAAGTAAAAATGGAGAAATTTCAAACAGAATTTATGAATTTATTAAAAGAGAGTAAAGAATTATGTACTATTGTAACTATAGATAAAAGTAAAACCGCAGGCAAAGCGCAAAAAGAATTGTTCGCCAAGTTTAAAAATAAGGATTTATTAGGTAAAGAAGGTAACTTTGAAATTTACTTATTACATAATGATGTACCTGAGGAAAGTGGATTATCGGATAAATCTAAAAAAGATTTTAAAGAAGTATATGGAGAAATTAAAAATTTTAAAAGTTTGATTAAAACATCTAAACCAGTATCAGAAAAAGAAAAATTAAACAAATATAAGAAGTTTGAGTTTAAAACTAAAACTTTAGATGGAAAAGAAATAGATAGTAGTATTTTTAAAGATAGTAAGCTTACTATGATAAATATATGGGCTACATATTGTGGACCATGTATAGAAGAAATGCCAGATCTTCAAAAGCTTTACGAAGAAGTTAAGGGGGAGAAGATTAATGTGATTGGTCTTGTTTCAGACACACCTGACGCGGATAATGAAGAATTAGCTAAACAAATTTTACAAAAAAAAGGTGCCAAGTTTACTAATATTATTCCAGATGAAAGCATTAAAAATAATATATTGAAAGATGTTTCAGGGGTTCCTACTACATTATTTGTTGACAGTAAAGGTAATATTGTTGGAGACTTTATAGTTGGTTCACATAGTAAAGAAGACTATAAGAAAGAAATAGAAGCTAGGCTTAAAAGTATAAAATAGAAGTGTAAATGAATTATAGTTCAGAAGTAAACTACCTCACCTTATATTAGGTGGGGTATATATCATAATTGGGGTTATTAATTTTAAGAGTAAAAATTTTATTATAAGCTAATTATAGGAAATGAAAAAAAGATGGGATGTGAATTTTATGAATACAAATAGGCTTACTAAAAGCCAAGGATTAATGAAATATGGGATTCTAACAATGAGTATTTTATTTATTTCTACTGGAATATACAGAAATGAAGTAAGAATTGTATTCAGAAAAGCAATAAATATATGTTTGGAGTGTATAGGCATTGGATAAAAGAAGAATAACGCAAATTGTTGCAGCTATAACCACAAATGCAAATGTAAATGGGTTTTTAAAAGGTAATATATATAAAGGCGCCACAAAGAAAGTGTGTGTTCCAGGCTTAAACTGTTACTCTTGTCCTGGAGCAGTAGGTTCCTGCCCTATAGGTTCACTGCAGGCGGTTATAGGAACTGTAAAATATAATGTTTCATTATATATACTTGGAATCATGTCTTTATTTGGTGTTATATTTGGTAGATTTGTATGTGGATGGTTATGTCCTTTTGGTCTTATTCAAGATTTATTATATAAAATACCTTCTAAAAAGATAAAAGTAAATATAAAAGTCAATAATATACTTAAGTATTTAAAATATATTATATTGGCATTATTTGTTATAATATTACCCATGTTTTTAGTAAATGAATTTGGAATAAGTCCTCCATATTTTTGTGAATACATATGTCCGGCGGGCACACTAGAAGGTGGCATACCATTAGTTTTAATGAATGTATCACTAAGGAGAGCTCTAGGATACTTATTTGTATGGAAGATGTTTGTACTAATTAGCATTATTATTGCTTCAATATTTATATATAGACCATTTTGTAGGTATATATGTCCCTTAGGAGCATTTTACTCCTTATTTAATAAAGTGAGTTTTTACAAATATGAAGTAGATAAAAACAAGTGTACAAACTGTAGTGCTTGTGTTAGAAAATGTAAGATGAATATAGAAATATATAAAAATCCTAACAGTGCTGAGTGTATTAGGTGTGGTGAGTGTGTAACAGCTTGCCCTACAAAGGCTATAAAAAAAGGATTTAGGCGTTAACAGCACTTTTTCTTAAACTTGCCACTTGCCACGTGGGTGGCACTTTTAAGGTTTGTTTAAGGTTAATGTTATCAAGAGGTAAGGTTAACCTTATATAATGTATTTATAGCAAGATATACCGAAGAAGAATACAAGGAGGAACAAAATGATATATTGGGAACTTAAAAAAATATTCAAATCAAAAACTGGAATAATTGTAGCAATAATATTTATTTTACTTTGTGTATCAATGGCTTTTATAAAACCAGAGATGGAAACACAAAAGTCACATAGAAATGAGCAATATCAGTTAATTAATGATACAAGACCAGCCACGGTAATTGCACAAGAAAAATTAGATGCAAAAATAGGAACAATAAAGGAAATGTCAAATAGTAAGGACAAAGATGATTTTAGTAAAGGTATAAAAGAAATATCAACTAAAAAACTGAAAGCTATGGAAGACACTAAGTATAGTGATGTTAGCTTCTGGAAGGTATTCGATTATAGAGCAACCAATACACTTATGGCATTCTTTATGGTGGTAATTCTAATCATAGTTTGTTGCAATATATACACGGATGAAATTGTGTCTACAGTAGAAAATTTGATTCTTACATCAAAAAATAAAAATAGAGCTTTATATTCAAAATTAGGACTTGGAATATTAATACCAACAGTTTTATATGGGTTTTATCTAGTAATCCAATTTATAATAACAGCAGTCCAATATGGCCTGCCAATAAATGGAGGGTTACAAGCCATAAGAATAATAGACAACCCTATTTTAGTAAGAGATGCATATACTATAACTCAATTTATAATATTAAAGATAGGCATAATGATATTGATATTAGCTACACTAGGTGTAATTGCATGTTTATCTTCATTTTTAACAACAAGCTCAATTGCAGCTACAAGTGGATTCTTGATGTTTATTATTATTCCAAAATTGTTAACAATGGTAAAAGTAATTCCAGGTAATGTTCAAATGCTATTAAATAGTATTAATTTTGTAAATTTACTATTCTATTTTAAACAGTTTGCAGGCGTATATTATGGGAATGTAAAATTCTTTGGGATGAACTTTGACTTAATTAATCTTTGCCTTGGAATATTGGGAATGACTTTAGTGGCAGGAATTACAATGAGCATAGTATCATTTAAAAAAGTATTAGTAAGATAATTAATAGATTTTAAAATTAGAGGAGGAATATAATTATGAATAAGCTTGAGATAAAAAATTTAACAAAAAGCTATGGAAAAAAGAATGCAAACAATAATATAACACTTACTTTAGAAAATGGTGTATACGGACTACTAGGACCAAACGGAGCGGGTAAAACTACATTAATGAAACAAATAGTAACTTTAACAAAGCCTACTAGTGGAAAAATTATTTATAATGGAAAAAGTATTTATGAAAAAGAAGATGAGTATAGAAATATTATTGGATATTTACCACAAGAATTTGGTGCATATAAGAATTTTACAGCAAAACAATTTTTGCAATATGTGGCTGCATTAAAAGGAATAGACAAAAAAAGTGCTTCCCAAAAAATTGATGAATTACTAAACCTTGTTGGATTATATGAGGTTAAAAATAAGGCAGTTGGTAAATTCTCCGGTGGTATGAAAAGAAGAGTTGGAATTGCACAAGTATTATTAAATGATCCTAAAATAGTTGTACTAGATGAACCAACAGCGGGCTTAGATCCCCAAGAAAGAGCAAGGTTTAGAAATCTTATCGCTGAAATATCAAAGGATAAAATAATAATACTTTCAACTCATATTATTTCAGATATAGAAGCAGTAGCAAGAGAAACTATAATGATTAAAAATGGCAGCGTTATAATAAAAGGAAATCATAAAGATATATTAAATGGCATGAAGGGAAAAGTATATAAGATTACAACAAATAAAGAAAATGAAGTTATGGATATACAAAGAGATTATAAGGTAGTTAACCTTCAAAGGGGTGCGGATATTACAGAGCTTAGAGTAGTAAGTGATAAAATGCCTCTATATGCATCAGCGCAGAGCATAGAACCAAGATTCGAAGATGTATATATGTTTTACTTTGATTTAGAAAATACTAAGGAGGTGTAACTTATGGGAATTCTTATAAAATCAGAAATAAGAAAAATGTTATTAAAACCTAGCATAATAATAACTTGGATTGTTTTACTTTTATTTTGTAAAATTTTAATTAGGCCAGGTACAGGTGCAGAGGTTTGGGCAGATGTATTTAGTAAAACTTATGGAATCGTACCACTTATAGGATTAATAACCTTTATGATAATTTCAGCTACATATACACTTGAATATAGCTCTAATATGAATGAACTTATCAATACGACCCAAAATGGAAAGAAAAAAGTTGTAATGGCGAAATGGATTGGTGCAGGCATATCAACGTCAATAGTTAATGTATCAATAGTACTTATAATATATATAGATGGATTAATAAAATCTAATTTTAAAGGGTTAGACTTACCATTAAAAGATCTTTGGTATTTTGGAAATAGTGGTTCAAACATAACTGTATTGCAAATGATGATTATACTTATAATAACTGTTATAATAGGTTCATTCTTTTTCTCAGAACTCGGACTATATCTATCATCGATAAGTAAATCAGCTTCTATACCTTTTATTTTTGGGGGTCTACTTATGGGAGTGCCATATATGCTAGGCGGTTTTGTACCTTCAAAATATTTTGGGGTAACTCCACTTTGGGGAATGATGTCATCAGAATTAATAAGATACAAGGTTCCAATGGCATTAATTATAGTTCAAATAGTAATAGTTATTGCTGGCTTTGTATTTTTACCAAAGGTTACCCACAAAGCATTTATAAAAGAAGGAAAAAGATAATCAGTTAGTTTTTATGGTATTATATAGTTAGAAACTTAAAGACATTTCAAAAGACTAAACAATTAATAATTGTCTAGTCTTTTGAAGTATTTAAGACAAGATCTTTATGTGATGATTTAATTTTAAGGGGTGATAATTATGGAGAATTCAATTAATAAAAGCAAAATACTAATAGTTGATGATGAAGAGGACATATTAAAACTTTTATCTACTGTACTTAAAAAAGAGGGTTTTGAAAATATATATACTGCAATAGCGGCAAAAGAAGCAATAGATTTAGTATCGCGGTTAGACCCAGATATTATTCTCTTGGATATAATGATGCCAGGTAGAGATGGGTATGAAGTATGCAAAGAGATAAGAAAGACTTCTAGAACCCCAATTTTATTTATGTCGGCTAAGACGGAAGAGCTAGATAGGATTTTGGGTTTTGCTTTAGGGGCTGATGATTATATTACAAAGCCTTTCAGTCCAAAAGAGGTTGCCTATAGAGTAAAGGCTCATTTAAGAAGAAATAATTATATTGATGAAGATAAAACCGAAAAAGACAAAATCATAGTTTTTGGACCTTTTGAATTAAATGAGGAAAAGATAGAGTTTAAAAAGAATGGTGAGCCAATACAGTTAAAAGCAAAAGAATTTAAGATGTTAGCTTATATGTTGAAAAACCCAAACCAAATCCTCAGCAAGGAAAAAATCTGCAGTGGAGTTTGGGGAGAAGATTATATAGGCTTTGACAATACAATTATGGTTCACATAAGAAGACTCCGAGAGAAAATAGAGGATAATCCTTCATTGCCCAAATATATAGTTAATATTAAAGGTCTAGGATACAAATTTGTTGTAAAGGATGAATAGAGATGAAATGGAAATTAATAGCTAGATTCATGTGGACTGTGGTTTCTGTAGTTATAATTGTAATGATTATAAATATTATTGCAGTGTTTTCTTTTATTATTTATAATAATACGACAAAAAGCGCCTTAATAGAGAAAAAATTAGAAGATGTAGGGATAGAAAATTATACTAGAGATTTTAGTAAATATATTATGATTAGTAAAGAAGCTGTGGATATAGACAAGGATGGTAAATCAAGTTTGGACAATAACAATATTTGGATACAAATATTAGATGAGCAAAGTAAAGAAGTATATAGTTATAGAAAACCAAAGGGCGCAAAAGAGAGCTATACTCCTTTTGAATTGATTAATCAATATAAATATGTGGATGTAAAAACAGGAGCTACTACTTTTATAGGTGAAAAACAGATAAAAGGACGCAAATACAGCTATATAATAGGACTACCACTTGCCAAGGTGCAGAGGGAAGTAATTACTATTAACTACGATAATTTTATAGGGATTATTGGTAAATTTATTTATAGCATCTTAATATTAGATGCGCTTATTGCATTGTTTTTTGCATACTTTTTCTCAAGAAGGCTTACTAGACCTTTAAGTAATATAATAAATGGGGTTCTAGTATTATCTGATGGAAATTATAATTTAGAATTATCCGAAAAGGGTATATACACTGTGGTCTATCGAAACCTAAACAACCTTTCATCAACTCTTAAGAGCAATGAAATAGAAAGAAAAAAACTTGATAAGATGAGGGAAGAATGGATTTCAAATATGTCACATGATATTAAGACACCTCTGGTATCTATAAAAGGATATGCGGAACTCTTAAGCAGCGATGACTATGATTTATCAAAAGAAGAGGTAAAACAGTATTCAAAAATAATAGACAGTAAGGCCAACTATATAAAAGAGCTTGTAGATGATTTGAATTTAACAACAAGATTAAAAAATAAAGTATTGAAGTTAAACAAGAAAAAAGTAAATATGGTTAGCTTGGTACGAAATGCTGTAATTGACATACTAAACGACCCGAGTAACGCTGAGGTAGATATTGATTTCATTTGTGAAAGTGAAGATATAGAAGCTTTTGTGGATGCTAGTCTTATAATGAGGACTATGAAAAATTTAATATATAATGCAATAGTTCATAATGAAGAGGGGGTAAATATAAAAGTATCCGTTGAAAAGAAGGATAACTTGAAAATTGTTATAAGTGATAACGGAAAAGGAATAAGACCGGAAGAGCTAAACCATATATTCGAAAGATATTATAGGGGTACAAATACCGGGAAGGGACATGAAGGTTCAGGGCTTGGAATGGCTATTGCAAATGATATAGTAAAAGCACATGATGGCGAAATTAAGATACTAAGTGAGCTTGGACGCGGTACTGAAATAGAAATCTATTTATAAACAAGTATTTTATTTAAAGTTTTTTAAAGCATAATAAAAATGGGGGTTTACGATGAATTTTATAGGTAATATTATTTGGTTATTATTTGGCGGGATTTTTTCAGCTATTGCATGGTCTTTAGCAGGGTTAATTTTGTGTGTCACAATTATTGGAATACCCTTTGGTATTCAATGTTTTAAGATTTCAGCATTTGTATTATGGCCTTTTGGAAAAGAAATAGAGCTTGGTAATTTTGGGGTTGGAGGATTGGTTTTCAATGTCATTTGGATAATTTTTTTAGGCTGGGAGCTTGCCATAGGGCACCTTATTACAGGTGCAATTTTTTGCATAACAATTATAGGCATACCATTTGGACTTCAGCATTTTAAATTTGCTAAACTTGGGATCATACCATTTGGAGCAAAAATACAATAGATATAAATCAACGCTCTATTATTAATAGAAAATTTAAGACTTATTAATTAGTGGGGGCTTTCTATATAAAAGTTGATATCTAGCCTGAAAGCCCTCAGTATTTGTAAGATATGTTAGATTGAGAATTTCTTAATAAGCCACTCAGTACCTTTATAGTTCAAAAGTATTCTCTATAACACCTGGTAATACACTATATATTGACCTTCCCAACTTCTCTTCAAAATATTGTTTATTTTCAAAAGTTATTTTCCATTTATTAATAATATGCTCATGTATCCCATGCCTTAGTGCTACATCAACCATTCTCTTTTCTATTAAGCAAAATCCATTTGGTAATGCTAGTGCATCACATAATTGTATTAACCTATCATAATCATCATATTCTGCTGACTCAATGTAATTTTTAATAAAGTTATATTCTTCATTACTACAATAATCCCATTTTCCAAAACAAGTTCTTATATCTTGGCACTCAAATGAATGAGTTAAGCAAACCTTTGCTAGCTTATAATACCCCTTTTCCATAGCGAAATTATAACCATGTAAAATATGCTTCATATAGGAAACCCCAAATCTTACACCGATATCATGTAGCATTCCTAATACTAATGCAACATCTGGATTTAACCCTTTACAATTCTTTGCTATCAATTCTGCTGCTCTTCCTGCATTAATTGAATGTTCAATCCAAGGACCAGGATTTAATTTTTGTCCTTCTAGTAATAACAATTTTGCCTCCTCTATAGTTGGCACACCTTGTTCCAAATAATTTTTCATACTTGTGCATCCCCTTTTATTAACGTATTCTAAGTAACTGGCTTAGGAATGGTATCTAACTATAGTCATTCCCAACACCAATGTCTGGCTATATATGAAATATAGACGGATTACCGACGGTGGTCTCGTGTATTACCACTATAGATAACACGTCAAAACATCTTATTTAATTTACTTGATTATACCATTAATGTAAAAACGCGCAAGCGATAAATTCATAAGATAACTACTCTATAGAGCAATATGAGAGTATTATTAACGCTAAATTATATGTGTAATAAGGTTAAAGGCATAAATGTTATAGAAAAAATACTTATATTTGGGTATAATCTAAATAAAGCTATAATATTTTTTTGTTAAAAGGAGCGATTTAATTGAATATACTAATTGCTGATGATGAGAAACAAATGGTGAAAATTCTTTCAACTTATTTTCAAAAGGAAGGGTTTAATACAATTACAGCAGTGGATGGCGAGCAAGCATTAGATTTATTTCATTTGCATAAAATTGATTTAGCAATTTTAGATTGGATGATGCCTAAAGTTAGTGGTGTTGAGGTTTGCAAGTATATTAAAGAAAATAGTAATGCAAAGGTACTAATTTTAACGGCGAAAACGCAAAATGAAGATGAGATTGAAGCATTAAATTGTGGAGCTGATGAATACATAAAAAAGCCTTTTGATCCTAGAATACTTTTAATAAGGGCAAAAAAACTTATAAATATTAATGATGTGATAAATATTAATAATATAAAAATAAATACAGATGAGCAAAGGGTATATAAAAATGGAGAAGTCTTAAAATTAACAAAAATAGAATATGATCTTTTGATTTCCTTTGTTAGAAACAAGGGAATTATTTTATCCAGAGATAAGCTAATAGATTTAGTTTGGGGGATGGATTATGAGGGAGATTATAGAACGGTAGATACCCATATAAGAAGGCTCCGATCAAAAATAGGTGAGGATAGTATAAAAACTTATAGAAGACTTGGTTACAGTATGGAGGCTGATGAAAATTAAAATAAGTAAAAAATTGAGATTGTCTATAGCCTCAGTTATAATTTTTGTAACTATAATTTCTATGGTAATAAATATATTCTTTATTGATAGATATTATATATTTAAAAAAACAAAGGCATTAAATAAGATTTCTGAGGGGATAAGCAGAGAAAAAATAGATTATACTTTAAAAAATATAGGACAAATAGAAAAGAAAAATAGTGTCACTATAGTTTATTCAGAGCTAAGTAGTGACATTGATAATATTAATAAGGAGTTAATAACTAAATTTGATTTAAAAAAAATTAAATTAAATAAATTTTGGGTTACAGAAGATACCTTGAGCAAGATATCTAGTACAAGTGTAAATAAGATATATGATCAAGGAGTAACAAAATATAAGGTATTAACAAAGTTTATAAAGGTTGATAAGTATATAGTTGCTATAGCAATGCCACTACCTTATATGGGGGAAACTATAGATATTGTAAATAAGTTTAATATATATTTAAATATATTTTCTATAATTTTAATATTAATTTTAGTTAATATTTTTTCGAGTAAAATAATAAAACCATTAGAACTTATAAAAAATTTATCAAAGGATATCGCTAGTTTAAATTTTAGAAAAGAAGAAATTAAAACAAATGATGAAATAGAAGAACTTGCTATAAGTATAAATAGTATGAGTGAAAGCTTAGAGCAGGCACATAAGGAAATTAATCTTCAAAATGAAAGGCTAAAGACTTTGATTTCAGATATGGCTCATGAAATTAAAACCCCCTTAGCTTTAATAAAAGTATATGGACATGGTATTGAGGATGGGTTAGATGACGGAACATATATGGAGATAATTCAAGAGCAAATAGGCAATATGGATAGTTTAGTAGAAAATATTTTATTTTTATCGAAAATTGAAAAAAAAGAATTAAAAAAATCTAGTTTTAGTTTAAAACAGAAGGTTAAAGATGTTTTAAAAAAATACAAACTACTTATAGATGAAGCTAACATAGAATTCATATTAAATATAGATAAAGATGATGAATGTATTGTTTATGGAGATGAGGAAGGGCTTGATACTGTATTAAATAATTTAATTACAAATGCAATAAAGTATACTAATAATAACGAGGTAGAAATAGAAATATTTAAAGAAAACAATAATATAATATTTTCTATAGTGAATGGATTAGAGGAAAGTAGTGGAGAAAATTTAGAAAATATATGGGATCCTTTTTATGTGCTTGAAAAATCAAGGAGCAAGGAACTTTCTGGTACAGGACTAGGTCTATCTATAGTAAAGAAAATATTAGAAAAGAATAATATCAACTTTGGGTTTAATGTAAAAGAAGATAAGATTGAATTTTATATAATATTTTAACGACATTTCAGAAGGGAAGACCCCACATCTACAAGTAGAGAATATCTACCATAGCAAAATGAAATTTCAGTGTGAGTCTAAATCTCCTTCTGAAGTCGTTAATATTGCAGCATCGCAGATGGTGATTTAAATATAGGTTTTGTAACATTGGTGTAACATTTCTATAGTATTTTCTTTATGAGGTGATTTAGTTGAAAAAAAGAATATCATTATTTTTAGTAGCGATAACAGTAACAACATTATTTTCAGGTTGTAATAAAGCTGTTTTAAGTAATAACAAAGTAGTTTTAAGTAGTAGTAAAAGTAATACTATGGTTGAAAATTTAGATTTTAAATTTAAAGTCCAACCTGAAACATTTAAGGTAACAGTAGAATCTAATGGAACCACAGAAACAGTATCAGAACCCTTAGAAAAAATGGAAGTATCAAATTTAAAGAACAATGGAGATCAAATATCTTGGAGTTATAAAAAGAAAAATATTGATGTGCAAATTCAAAAGAAAGATAAGTATTTAGACGTATCCATAAAATCCAGTATTAAAGATGTGGAAAATAAATTTTTATGGCCCAAAGTAACGGGAGAAGCATATATGCTTCCATTAAATGAGGGCAAGTATATTCCAAAGGATGATAAAGTTTGGAAAGAATATTTAAATGATAATGAAATGAAAACTTTTGAGTCTTTTTCTATGCAGTTTTTTGCAGCAAGCAAAAAGAATTATTCGCTATTATATATAATTAACAATCCTTATAATAATGAAGTTAAATTTGATACTAAAGAAAATATTAAATTTACTTTTAATCATGAATATCCTTTAATAAATAAAAATAGGGATTACGGGTTTAGAATTTATCTAACTAAGAATAATCCGGTAGATATAGCTAAAACTTATAAAAACGTTATTGCTCCACAGGGGAACTTTAAGTCTTTAGAGGATAAGGCTAAGGATAATAAAAATATTGAAAAGCTTTATGGAGCACCACATGTTTATTTTTGGGATAGGTCAGCAATATCCCAGGAAAATATTAAATGGAATAAGCTAAAAGGAAAAATCCCACAAGATTTAAAACTTTGGATGCAGAAGTTACTAAAAACAAAGGTTGAAGATGGTGGAGAGCTAGCTACTGCTTTTAATGATATAGATTCTTTAGAGTATATTGATAAATATACAAAAGATAGAATTATAAAAAGTTTTAATTCACTAGTACAATTAAAGGAGTTTTACAATCCTAAGCTATTTGTGAATTTAGATAAAAAGAGTAAAGCATTGATAGGAAAGGACATAAATAAGTTAAATCCATTAGAATTAATAGATTTAAATAAAAGTTTATTAAAATTATCTTTAGGGGATGTAGCAGATCCTATTGAAAAATGGGCAGAGGCTAATTCTGTTAATGTACTTTACGATATGAAAAAGTCAGGTATTGATAAAATGTGGCTAGGATTAGATGACTGGCAGGAAGGCTTTTTAAATCCAAAATTAGTTAGTGAGGCAAATAAACTGGGATATTTAATAGGTACTTATGATTCTTATCATTCAATTCATAAGCCAGGAGAAGAAAAGTGGTCCACAGCAAAATTTTCTGATACATCTCTTTATGAAAATGCTACTGTAACCAATAAAGAGGGTAAGAAGATAGAAGGATTTAATGGAACGGGAAGGAAATTAAACCCAACTCTTGCTATGCAAAGTGTAAAAGATAGGGTGTCATCTATTTTAAAGACTGGTTTAAAGTATAATTCATGGTTTTTAGATACAGATGCAACAGGAGAAGTGGTGGATGATTATTCTAAAGCGCATCCTACAACAGAGGTAGAAGATATAAAGGCAAGAATAGAAAGAATGGAATACCTTCAAAAACAGTTTAATATGGTGGTTGGAAGTGAAGGCGGAAATGATTTTGCAAGTAAATCCATAGCCTTTGCTCATGGCATAGAAACTCCAGCCTTTTCTTGGATGGATAAGGATATGAGTAAAAATAAGGATAGTGAATATTATGTAGGAAGATATTATTCAAGTAATGGAGGAGTAGCAGAGTTATTTTCAAAGCAGGTACCCATAAAGGATAAATATAAGAAGCTATTTATAGATACTGCTTATACAATTCCATTATACAAATTAGTTTATAATGATTCAGTCATAACTTCTCATTGGTGGGGTTTTGGTACATTAAAAATAAAAGATGAAGTGAAAAATAGAATGTTATATGAGATTTTATATAATGTGCCACCACTTTATCATATTGATAAAAATGAGTGGAATAAGAATAAAGAGGTTATTGTAAAACATACGAAGACTTGGTCTGATTTTAGTAAAAAGGCAATTACTATGGAAATGACAGATTTTGAAATTCTATCAAAGGATAGATCCGTTCAAATGACTAAATACGGAAAAGATTTAAAGGTAATAGCTAATTTTTCTAATAAAGAAGTTAATGCTTATGGAGAAAAAATTGCTGCAAAATCTCTTATTATAATTGATGGAAAAAGTAAAATTAAATATACCCCATAAAGGACTAAGGTCTAGCTTATAAATTATATATAAGCTAGAGCTTTTTCATTTAAAAGGTAAAGGCATGTAACATGGGACATTTATTTGGATATTAGAATAATTTAAAACTAAAGTTAAAGGATATGATAAAAAATGAGAATGAGAAAAAAAATTATTATTTGGACAATATTATGTATAAGTTTACTAGGGATATATACAACATTTATAGAAAGAAATTTATTAATCGTAAAAAGGCATAATGTGACAATCAATAAAAATGGAAAGGAAGAATTAAAGGTAGTGCAAATTACAGATATACATCTTGGACAATTTTACAATTTAGATCAGCTAGAGAAGGTGGTCCAAAAAATTAATGGTTTAAATGCTGATATAGTGGTATTTACAGGTGATTTAATTGATAATGCTTCAACCTATGACGAAATTTACAATGTAGCAGGCACACTTAAAAAAATAAAATGTAGGATAGGTAAATATGCTATATACGGCAATCATGACTATGGTGGAGGTGCTGTTAGATACTATGATGATATAATGAATAAAGGTGGATTTAAGGTTTTGAAAAATGAGGGGACAAGCATTTTGTTTAAGGATAAGCATGTAAGAATTTTTGGAGCAGATGATGGGTTAATGGGAAATCATAATGTAGATAAAACAATGAATGGAATTAACAATAAGTCTATAAATTTATTATTGCTACATGAGCCAGATTTAATAGAGGGATATAGTAATTATCCAGTTGATTTAGTGCTTAGTGGACATAGTCATGGTGGACAAATATACATTCCACTTTACGGTCCATTAAAGAAAAATGTACTATCAGAAAAATATACAAAGGGATTTTATAAACTAGATAACCCTAGAGGTACAAAAATATATGTTAATAGTGGACTCGGAAATACAAAAGTACCATTTAGATTGTTTAATATTCCACAAATTTCGCTTTTTAATTTAAAAATATAATATTTAATTGTGTGTAAATGCATAACTATTTCTAGTAACAAATATCTTAAAAATAAATGAGGGAATGGTTATTGGAGCAGTATTATCAACACATCTTTTAATAAGTACAAATATTAATGTTTCTTGGATTATAAATGAAGTAGGGTTAACTATAATAGGCATTGGAGTTGCAATGGTATTTAATTTATTTACAGCACCACTGGAGGATAGTTTTAAAAAAAATAAAGAGAAGAAAGAAGAGCTATATAGATATGAGAATGACACAATTAGATGCAATAAAAAAAGAATGAAAAGACATTTTTCAAGGTTCTATATGACCTATGAACAAACTAGAATATTATCAGAGTTTACTGAAAATGTTGCAATTAATATTCATGAAGATAATGATTGTATCGAACTTATGAGTAAACTCGACTTACTTAGGAGTAATTATAAAATGATGGAACTACCGAAAAATAGGAATGAATTTGAAAATAGGGCGTTGCTATTTCAATTTTTAAATGATTTAGAGGATTTTTTAATTATTAAAAAAGAATTCAAAGAATCTATTGATAATTTATACAGATAAAAAAACTAATTAATAACCCAGAAATTGTCGTATAAATATAGCACAATAACTTTATAAGTTACTGCGGCTATATTTATAGTAACAATTACTGTTTTACAATAATACCATCTTCTATTATAATAGTTTTTTTGCAAAAGCTTGCAAGTTGTTCGTTATGAGTAACCAATATTACTGTGGTATTACTTGTATCATTAATACTTTTTAATATGTTGATAATGTTTAAACTATTAGTTTTATCTAATGCACCGGTTGGTTCATCTGCTAAAATTATATCTGGTTTATTAACCAAAGCTCTTGCTATTGCCACTCTTTGCTGTTGTCCACCGGACAATTGAGTAATTTTTTTGTTTATAGACTCATCCATACCAACTTTTTTTAAAGACTCTATTGCCAATTTTTTTATCTCAGTTTTGCTTAATTGTTTACTTTTACCTAAAAGTAGATTTCTATATATAAGGAGTACTTCAACATTTTCAATAACATTATATTCTGTAATCAAAGAAAAATTTTGAAATATAAATCCCATTTTAGTGTTTCTTATTATAGCTAATTCTTTATCATTATAATTTGTAATATCTTTACCATCAAATTCAAATTTTCCACTAGTACTGTTGTCTAGACATCCAATCAAATTTAATAATGTAGATTTTCCAGAGCCTGATGTTCCTAAAATGGCTAGCATGTCCCCTTTTTCTATACTTAAATTAACCTTATTTAACGCATAAAGAGTTTCCACTCCATTTCCATATTTTTTTACGACTTCTGTTAATTTTATATAACTCAAAATTAATTCCCCCTAATCAAATCAACGATATTTTTCTTCAATATATAAGATTTGTATATAAAAAATGTCATAGCTAATATAGCAAGCGAAATACTAAAAGAAGGGAAAATAGATTTAATAATTAAAGATATCGTTAAATCCATACCAAAAATATAGCTTGTAATAATTATGGGAAAAATTGAGATTAGATTAGTTATAATCAATGCAATTAGAAATTCTCCACATACCAACCTGGATAATTCCTTACTTGTTGATCCTAAAGCAAATCTGATTCCATATTCTCTCTTTCTAAAAGTAATATAATTAGTCATTATACCCACAAATCCTACCAATGATAAAACGGATAATAAAACCGCAAATGTTAGCGATAATATAATCCAAGGCTTACTATCTTCATATATCTGAGTTATCAAATCATTAACTTCAATATATTTAAAGTTTGAATTATTATTTAATTTAGAAAAATCAGTAGTAAATTGTTTTAAGTCTTGACTCTTCTTTACTGATACAATTGTATGCCCAGTTTTCATTGTAAAATTAATTCCATTATCATAAAAGTACTGCTTATCAAATGGTATAATAAGAGAATTTTTTAAAGTATTAATGGATGGTTGACCACCATTTCTAGAATTCCAAAAAACAGCACTACTATTTGTTATTCCTACAACTTTAAATTTTAAATTTATTAGTTTACTATTTTGAAGCATTTCCATAGTAAGTATACTACCTAAACTCCATTTTTTTGATAAATCATTGCTAATAACAATTGGGATTTCATCTTTAGATTTTTTATAATTAAAAAGATCAATAGTGCCTTTACAAACATTAATATTATAGAGATCAAAGGCACCTCTATTTAAATAAATCGCATTAAATTCTTCTTTTTTAATTTTAATTTTATTCATATGAAAGCTACCTATTTTATTAACCACTTTATTTTGAGATATTTTTTCATAAATTCGGTCAATTGAATTTATAGGATCCTTATCAATTGAAGGTACTGAAAGTCCAATCATTACTGACTTATTTTTATCAACTAATTTATCAATACTGTATTTTAAGTCTAAATTTTTATTTATTAAGGTAAACGCAAAATTTAAAGATATAAAAATTATGATAAGTTGAAAAAAAACTAATTTAAATTTTACACCTTGTTTTGATATAGATTTAAGTATTATTCGTAATCTCCACATACTACTCTCCTTTTAATTCTGTTATAAGATTTAACCTGAAGAATTTTCTTACACTCATTATTGATATTAAAAAACTCATCACTATAGTTGCCAAAGAGGGTATTATAATATTAAAACTACTAAACTGTAACTCTTTTATATTCAGGATCATTGTAAAGTTCTGCTTAATAAATGGAGTTAACAAATTAGTCAATATTGATGCGGAAATTATAGAACATACTGATATTAAAATAAGTTCGATAAAAATCTGTTTCCAAATTATTTTTTTTGTTGCACCAAGTGCAATACTTATTAAAATGCATTTTTTAGTTTTTAACATTAAATAAAATATTAGAATACTTATATTACCTACTGATATTAGTATAATTAAACATCCTGCAAATATAGTTATAGATAGTTTGTTATAAAAATCGGATAATTGACCATTCATATCAACTTCTCTTACACTTACATTTGATAGTTTGTTTAAATCAACTAATAATGCTTTCATTTCATTTTTAGGATTTCCATTATTTTTTAATAAATATATTTCAATTGTTTTTATCTCTTTTTTGTTTTTGTCAGGCAGTGATTCTAATGGAATAAATACACTTCCTAAATAATTAGTATAATTCTCTGTTAGTTTACCTACAACACCTATAACGTTAAATTTTTCTCCGCCTATTACTATAGTATTATCTAGTTTATTAGTTAGTTTATTAGCGACTACTCCTGCACCAATAACCGCAATTTTAGATTTTGAGCAACTTTCATCTGGTTTTAGATATCTTCCTTTATTAATCTTTGGAATCCATTCTGGATTCTGTGTGAATAATACCGGTTGAAGTTGAACTTGCCATTCAGCACCATTACTTGGTATTGTTTCTGTTAATCCATTTATTCTTATAGCAATTGTTTTTGAATACTTTTTTAGTACATTTACTAATTTATCATAATCTATACTATTTGAATTGTTAATATTTACAGAAATTAACTTTTGGTGATCGATTTCACCATTTGTCCAATCCAAAGTCATATTTTTGCTAAGATTAACAAAATAAACTCCAAATGAGATGACTAGCAAAACAGTAACATATGCTATAAATACTAAAAAATAATGTAAAAAATTTGATTTTATTCTACTTGAAATTAATTTAAACATTTATTCACTCCAATATTAAATTTATAGTATTAGAAATGTAGTATTGGCCTCATAAGTCTCATTATTATCTAAACCACCACCAATCAAAAAATAACCTGTTGGATCAAAAACATTTGTAGGTTCATATAAAATAAATAATTTAGGTTTTGAAATCAAGGCCGCCGCAAATTCTACCCTTTAAATTTACAAGTTCAATTACTTGTTATTAAATCATAAGCATGCTAATGTTATAACATAATTTTCTAAATATCAAGTAATCTTACAATTTGTAATAAATTTTTAATATTTTCTATAAATTGTCTATAAAAATATATCCTCTTAGTGCCACCCACGTGGCAAGTGGCACCTTATTATATGATTTTGTTGCGTTCATGGGTTCTAGCCAGACAGGGCGTATATTCTAGCAGGTGGTAATCCTACCAAGGTAATATTTAGCAAATCGCTTGGTATCGAGTCTTACAAAATTAGGATGTAATTAAAGCCTTATGTTGTGGAGCTGATGAATAATAAGCTTTAGTTTATAAATTATATATAAGCTAAAGCTTTTTCTTTTAAAAAGTAATGGTAGAATAGATTAAAACTAAAGCTAAAGGATATGATGAAAAATGAGAATGAGAAAAAAAATTATTATTTGGACAATATTATTTATAAGTTTGCTAGGAATATATACAACCTTTATAGAAAGAAATCTATTAATTGTAAAAAGGCATAATGTTACAATCAATAAAAAGGGAAAGGAAAAGCTAAAGGTAGTACAAATTACAGATATACATCTTGGAGAATTTTATAACTTAGACCAGCTAGAGAAGGTGGTTCAAAAAATTAATGGCTTAAATGCTGATATAGTTGTATTTACAGGTGATTTAATTGATAATGCTTCAACCTATGATGAGCTTTACAATATAGCAGATACACTTAAAGGAATAAAATGTAAAGTGGGCAAATATGCTATATACGGCAATCACGATTATGGTGGAGGGGCTGTTAGATACTATGAGGGTATAATGAATAAAAGTGGATTTAAGGTTTTGAAAAATGAGGGGACAAGCATTTTGTTTAAGGATAAAAACATAAAAATTTTTGGAGCAGATGATGGGTTAATGGGAAGGAAGAATGTAGATAAGACAATGAATAGAATTAGCAATAAGTCTATAAATTTATTATTGTTGCATGAGCCAGATTTAGTAGATAGATATAGTAATTATCCAGTTGATTTAGTGCTTAGTGGACATAGCCATGGTGGACAAATATATATTCCACTTTACGGTCCATTAAAGAAAAATGTACTATCAGAAAAATATACAAAGGGCTTCTATAAACTAGATAACATTAGAGGCACAAAAATATATGTTAATAGTGGACTAGGAAATACAAAAGTACCATTTAGATTGTTTAATATTCCACAAATTTCGCTTTTTAATTTAAAAATATAATATTTTATATATGCATAACTATTTTTACAATAAACGGTGAAAGTTAGACATGTAGGTTGACAGTAATTTAAGTATGTATTACTATGTTGCAAAGTAATGAAAAATCTATAAATAATTTTCTTAAAGTAGGATTAGAGACGTTATGCACCAATGAATAATTGAAGTGCAAAAAAAATATACCATATTAATGGTAGTAGGAGAAAAATTGAGAAATGATAAAATATATACAATCAAAAACAGTTAAAATAACTTTGTCTGCCACAATAGCAATTATAATATCAAATTATTTGGGATTAGAATTTGGTGTAACTTCCGGTATAATTGCAATATTAAGTATTCAAGATACAAAGAAAGAAGCACTATTAGTTGGGGGTAGGAGAATAATCTCATCTGCGGTGGCTATTGCTTTATCTTTTATGCTATATATATTACTTGGGAATAATCCTATAGTGTTTGGGTTATTTTTGTTTATATTTATACCGATAACAAATATTTTAAAAATAAATGAGGGCATGGTTATTGGAGCAGTATTATCAACGCATCTTTTAATAAGTATAAATATTAATATTTCTTGGATTATAAATGAAGTAGGCTTAACTATAATAGGTATTGGAGTTGCCATGATATTTAATCTATTTACAGCGCCACTGGAGGAGAATTTTGAAAAGAACAAAGAGGAGATAGAAGATCAATATAGATTAATATTATCAGATATGGCAAGGAGTTTAGTTACTCAAGCTGTACCAATTTATGAACAAGAAGTGATTTTGAGTATAGAAGAACTAATTATGAATACTAAACTTATGACACAAATAATAAATAATAATAATTTATTTAAGAGCAATAATTATTATGTAAGCTATATAGATATGAGAATGACACAATTAGATGCAATAAAAAGAATGAAAAGACATTTTTCAAGGTTCTATATGACCTATGAACAAACTAGAATATTATCAGAGTTTACTGATAATGTTGCAATTAATATTCATGAAGATAATGATTGTATTGAACTTATAAGTAAACTAGCGCTACTTAGGAGTGATTATAAAATGATGGAACTACCAAAGAATAGGAACGAATTTGAAAATAGGGCACTGTTATTTCAATTTTTAAATGATTTAGAGGATTTTTTAATTATTAAGAAAGAATTCAAAGAATCTATTGGTGGGTTATCCACATAAAAAATATTGAATGCATTTGGAGGAATGATCATTATTATGTAGAACATAGAAGGTATACTAAGTTTTATTTATTAAATGGAGGCGATTATAAATGAAAAAACTAATTAATAACCCAGAATTTGTTGTTGAGGAGATGCTGGAAGGTATAGTAATGGCACATCCAGATTATGTTAGGAAACTTGAAAATGCAGATGTACTTGTTAGAAAAAATTCTCCTATATCAGGAAAAGTTGCATTAGTTAGTGGGGGCGGAAGTGGACATGAACCAGCACATGGCGGATATGTAGGAATGGGAATGTTAGATGCAGCAGTGTGTGGTGCAGTATTTACATCTCCAACTCCAGATCAAATATATGAAGCTGTAAAAGCAGTCCATGGTGGACTTGGAGTTCTTCTAGTAGTTAAAAATTATACAGGAGATATAATGAATTTTGAAATGGCCAGTGAAATGGCTGAGATGGATGGAATAAAAATTGCAAGCGTTGTTGTTAATGATGATGTAGCAGTTGAAAATAGTCTTTTTACAGCTGGAAGACGCGGCATAGCAGGAACTGTATTTGTTCATAAAATAGCTGGGGCAAAAGCAGAAACGGGAGCAAGCCTTGAGGAAGTTAAGGCAGTAGCTGAAAAGGTAATAGCAAATGTAGGAAGTATGGGAATGGCAATAACACCTTGCATAGTTCCTGCAGCAGGTAAACCTAATTTTAGTTTAGCCCAAGATGAAGTTGAAATTGGCATAGGTATACATGGGGAACCAGGTACGCATAAAGAAACTCTTAAACCCGTTGATGAAATAGTAGAGCACATGGTTTTGAAAATATTAAATGATATGCCAATGGAGCCAGGGGCGCAAGTTGCAGTTATGATTAATGGACTTGCATCTACACCATTAATGGAGCTTTATATTGTTAATAGAAAAGTTCATAAGATGTTAGAAGAAAAGGGAGTAAAGATTTATAAAACATTTGTTGGAGAATTTATGACCTCTCTTGAAATGGCAGGATTTTCTGTTACATTATTAAAACTTGATGATGAATTAAAGGTTCTATTAGATGCACCAGCAGATACACCAGCGTTAAAAGTGTTATAGCATAATAATGCCTCTGATAATTTAAAATCAAAACATTTTAGTATATAAGGGAGGTAATAAAAATGAGCATTTCAGGATTACAAGTAATTTCAATATTAAATAAAATCGCAAATGTAATTGAAGAAAATAAGAGTTATTTATGTGAGCTAGATGCAGCTATAGGTGATGGAGATCATGGAATTAACATGAATAAGGGGTTTAATGCTGTTAAAGAAAAATTAAGAGACGATAATGGATCCGACATTGGAGAAATTCTTAAGAACACCGGAATGGCATTAGTTTCAAACGTAGGAGGTGCATCAGGACCACTATATGGAACAGCCTTTATGAAAGCGGCTTTAGAAGTTAAGGGAAAAGAAAATATAGATATTGAAGATTTTATTAAAATATTAGAGGCAGCCTTAGGCGGAGTTTTGATGCGAGGAAAAGCGGTTAGAGGAGAAAAAACAATGATAGATGCTATAGCACCAGCTATTGATGCTATGAAAGAAGCTTTAAAAGCTGGATTAATGCCAATAGATATTTTAAAAGCTTCAAAAGATGCAGCAATAAAGGGAGTGGAATATACAAAAACTATAATTGCTACTAAGGGAAGAGCTAGTTATCTTGGAGAAAGAAGTATTGGTCATCAAGATGCAGGAGCAACTTCAAGCTATTTAATATTAAATACTATTTATGAAGAAGTAAAGGACATAAAGGAAGGAATGGTGTAATATATGGTAGGAATTGTAATAATTTCTCATAGTAGTAAAGTTGCAGAAGGCGTAAAAGAGTTAGCACTTCAAATGGCTGATAATGCCCCTATTGTAGCAGCTGGCGGGAGTAAAGATAATGGGCTAGGAACGGATATAGAAAAAATTATTTTGGCCATAAACAAAGTATATTCAGAAGACGGTGTAGCAATATTATTTGATCTTGGTAGTGCATATATGAATGCACAGATGGCTATTGAAACTCTTTCAGAAGAAATGCAGAAAAATGTTGTTATTATTGATGCGGCTTTAGTTGAAGGAGCAATTGTAGTGGCAGTGGAAAGTAGCATTGGTAAAAATTTAGTAGAGATTCAAGGAGCGGTTAAGGGGTTATGTCTTCATAAAATGCCGTAAAAATCATATTATTAATAGATTAATTTAATTGCATTTGCTGCTATAATCATTATTTCTAAAAATAGATATAATGGATTATAAAACTTAAAATGAAGGTGAGTAATATGTTAACTTGTAACAAAGATAGAGTGCAAAATAAAATTGAAACATTTGCCACATTTGGTGATGCTGGACATGGAGGTATCACAAGATTTTCACTGTCGGAAGAAGCACTTGGGGCAAGAGCAGAATTTGTAAAACGAATGAGGGTACTTGGTATTGAAACTGTAACCGATGATATGGCGAATATGTATGCAACTCTTCCTGGAACAGAAACTGATCTTCCTAGAATAGTGATGGCATCCCATTGTGATTCTGTTAGAAATGGTGGTAACTACGATGGTATTCTGGGAGTTATTACAGCAATGGAAGTAGTTGAAACAATTGCTACAGAAAAGATTTCTCATAGGCATCCAATTACAGCTATGATTTGGACCAATGAAGAAGGGTCACTTTACCCACCTGCAATGATGTCATCGGGTGTTGTTTGCGGTAAGTTTGACAAAGCTGAGATGTTGGATTCAAAGAGTTCAAAAGGAAAGACCTTCGGCGAAGCTTTGAAACAGAGTGGATATGTAGGTGACGCTGGGAACAGACTAAGTCCTAAAGATTACATGGCAATGCTGGAGCTACATATCGAACAGGGGCCTGTACTTGAAGCTGAAAACAAGCAAATTGGTGTTGTAGAGGGTGTTGTGGGGATGGTTAACTACAGAATAAGGACTTATGGACAGTCCGATCACGCAGGAACTACGCCAATGCCATATAGAAGAGATGCCCTTTTGGCTGCAGCCTCTGCTCTTAAGTACTTACATGTAGAACTTGATAAGCTTGATAGTAGTCTTGTTTACACAACAGGTGAAATCCTTTGTCATCCATGTGTGCATACTGTTATTCCAGACCTTGTTGATTTCTCATTGGATGCAAGACATCAGAACCCAAAAGTCATTAAACAAGTTGTTGAAATAATCAAGAACATGCCTAAGGAGTTTGATAAATGCGAAGTGAAGTATCAAAAGGCATGGGCGCGAAGCACAATTGAATTCAATGAAGAGTTAGTAGGTTTCACTGAGAAGAGTGCGGATGCATATGGATATACAAGTAAAAGAATGTACAGTGGAGCAGGACATGATGCACAGTTTGTAGCTGAGATAATTCCTACTACTATGATCTTTGTTCCAAGTAAGGATGGACACAGCCATTGTGAACCTGAGTTCACATCTGTTGAAGAATGTTTTAGAGGTATAAACGTAGTTCTTCAGACAGTTTTGGAGATTGATAAGAAATAGGGGATTTAAAGAGTTAGATAAAAATTTAAGTGAATATGGACAGAAGTCTTAAATTTAAGATTGAAATAATAAAAGGGTCAGAGATTATATATCTCTGACCCTATTTTAGTTAATAAGCAGTATTTAGTGCTAAATACTGCATAATGGAAAGATTTTTTAAGTATATATATATATGAGGGATAAATAGGAGGGAAAGTTTTGCATGAAAGAGCAGTTATAAACAAGGCTATAGATGATATTCATAGGGGTTATGCAAAAAAAATAAATTTCATATGGATGGAGGCTAACGGCTGCACAGGAAATATAATTTCATTTCTTAATTCAGACCAGCCAGATGTTCCTTATTTCCTAGAACAAATGGTTAACTTAAAATTTAGCCCTAGTCTTATGCAAGCACAAGGTGAAGTTGCTTATGAAAAATTCTTAGAAGTTTTAGATACAGATTTTATATTAGGAGTAGAAGGGGCCCTAACTAATATGGATGAGGGATTCTATAACATATTTGCAACATATAAAGGGCGACGAATACCTACAGCAGAAGCTATTAATTTAGCAGCTCAAAAGGCAAAAGCAATAATAGCTATTGGAACTTGTGCTTCATTTGGAGGGATATCAGCGGCTAGACCCAATCCAACAGGATGCGTAAGTTTAGGAGAGTTCCTTTCTCGAGAGGTAATAAATATTCCAGGCTGCCCAGCTAATCCTCTTTGGGTTATGGGAACTATAGCTAGTATTATTTTGTATAAAAAAGTGGAAATAGATGAGAAAGGGCGCCCGATAATGTTTTTTAAAGAAACTAACCACACTAATTGCGGAAGGCGCTCATATTTCGATAATAAAGTCTATGCAGATAAACTAGGAGAAAAACAGTGCATGTTAAAGATTGGATGCAGGGGGCCTATTACAAAAGCATACTGCCCACTTGGAAGGTGGAATTCTAGAATTAATTGGCCAGTTGATGCGAATACACCTTGTATAGGTTGTGCTAGTGAGTATTTTCCAGATGGCACGGAACCTTTTGTTAAGTACTTAGAGGGAGATTTGAAACCAGAGGCAGATAACAATTGATAATTAATATTTATTCTGGGAAGAGGTGATTGTGGTGACTACCAAAATAACAATAGATCCTATAACTAGAATTATGGGACCTTTAAGTATAGAAGTAGAAATTAAAAAAAATAAAATAGTTAATGCTAAAAGCAGTGGAATCCAGTTTAGAGGCTTTGAAAAGATGTTAATAGGACGGTTTCCATTAGATGCAGTCTATTTTACAGAAAGAATATGCGGTATATGTTCTGTTTCCCATGGTCTAGTAGCAAGTTTGGCACTAGAAAATGCACTAAAGATAAAGCCTAATGAGAATGGAGTAAAAATAAGAAATTTTGCACATGGGGCGGAGTATCTTCAAAATATTATAAGGCAAATTTGTATCTTTGCATTCCCGGATTATGTAAATATATCAGTGGTTCCAGGAAATTTAGACTATGATTTTAGAATACCCACCAAAAACACAGAGAAAATAAATAGTGACTATATAAAGGCTATGGAATATAGTCGCCTTGCCCATGAAATAGTAGCGCTTATAGGGGGGAAGGCACCGCATAGTCATGGTGTATTTGTGGGGGGAACTACTGTGAATATGGATGCTTCTAAAATTATAAGAATGAAATCTATTCTACAATCTATTAGTGCATTTATGGGTGAAAACATGGTTTACGATATAGATATTATAGCCCATTATTATCCGGAGTATTTTAAAATTGGTAGTGGAACAAAAAATCTATTAACCTATGGATTATTTCATGATTTGCCTGAAAAAGAGATGCAATATGTACAGCCTTCAACTTATATTGATGGTGAGGTAGCTAGTTTGGATGCAAAAGCAATAACAGAGAGTTCGGCATTTTCTTGGTACAGTGATTCGAAAGCTAGTGAAGTTCCATCAAATGCCCCCTCTGAAATGGATATTAAAAAGCCTGGGGCTTATACCTTTATCAAAGCACCTAGGTATAGTGGTAAGGTAGTACAGGTTGGACCGCTTGCGCGTATGATTTTATCAGGCTCCTATAAAAACAGTATATCTACCATGGATAGGCTTATGGCTCGGGTATTAGAAGGTAAGAAGCTTTGCGAAAAAATGCTTATATTACTCCAGGCAATAGAACCAATACCTGCAGTACAGGAAAAATATATTATCCCAGATAGCGCACAGGGAATAGGACTTTGTGATGCGGTTCGCGGAGCTCTCGGACATTGGACTACTATAGAAAAAGGTGTCATAAAAAATTGCGATATAGTTACTCCTACTGCCTGGAATCTATCACCCTTAGATGACCTGGGACAACATGGAGCTCTTGAGAGTGCGCTTATTGGTACTGAAATTGAAAATCTTAAAAATCCTTTAGAGATAGGTCGCATAGTGCGCTCCTTTGATCCTTGTATATCTTGTGCTACCCATGTTATTACAGAATGTGCTGAGCCTTATTATATTTGTATACAATAAAAGGAGACAAGGAAGATGAGCGAAATTAAAATTAATGTTAATATGTTAAATACTAATGAAGAGATTCATATGGAAAATAAAAAGCTCTTTGATGGAGAGAGCATATTTGTTATAAATTTAATGAGTTCTCCAGGGTCTGGTAAAACATCTATACTTGAAAAATTAATCCCTAAGCTAATACAAAACTTAAATATGGCGGTTATTGAAGGGGACTTATACACCACTAAAGATGCACAGCGTATTGAAGCTAAGGGTGTCCCCGTGGTACAAATTAATACTGAGGGGCCTTGCTATTTAGATGGAGCAATGGTAAGGGAAGCAGCACTAAATTTTGATTTACGGGAGATAGATCTTATAATTATAGAAAATGTGGGGTGCTTAGTGTCCCCAGCAGAATTTGACCTTGGTGAGGATATAAAGATTTGCGTGCTTAGTGTCACAGAGGGCAATGACAAGCCTTTAAAATATCCAATGATGTTTGAAAAAAGTGTAGCCATAATTTTAAATAAAATTGATTTAATTGAATTCACGGATTTTATGGAAGGTGAGTTTTATAGTGATATTAAACTAATAAATAATAAGGCAAAGATATTTCAAACTTCCTGTACTGAAAACTATGGAATAGATGAATTAAGTGAATGGATTTTGAAAGAAGTAAACAAGAAAATAATTAGTCAACAATAAAAAGTTTAAGGTCCTGTTTATAGCAGGACTCTTTTATATGAAGGGGTTGAGTTAATATGGGCAAAAAAGTCATTGCTATAGGTAATAGATTAATGATGGATGATGCAGTAGCAGTAATGATTTTAGAAAAAATTAAAACCGAATTAGAGGATAAAAATATAGAAACTATTATAGGAGAAACAGATGTGGACTTTTGTTTTTCAAAATTAAATAAGCAAGACATATTTTATATTATAGATTCAACATATTATGGCAATGTTCCAGGCACGGTAACTTTTAAAAAATTAAAAGACATTAAAAACACCAGCGGTTACTGTAGGTCTATTCATTCTTTAGGGTTAATAGAACTGGTAAATATGTATAAGATGGATATTAAGGGGTATTTTATAGGAATAGAAATTGCTAATATAGATATAAATATTGGGTTAAGTCATATACTGCAAGGAGAAAGATTATATATCTAGAAACATATTGAATTTTATAATATGAGGGATTTTTTTATGCTACCTAAACAGATTAGTTTACGACTTGTTATTTATTTGAATGTGCATTATGATTAAAATGAGGATTTTTACAAAAGATATAGGAAAAATAAATAATATTTATTTTTTTGGAGGGCTAAATGTCAAAAACAAACAAATATATTATAATATCATTAATTGTATCACTATTTGGGGAGATATATTTTTATCCCTTTGAAAGCGGACTGAAATTTTCTGCGGGGGTAATTATTTTTAATTTATGTGTACTTATGATGGAGGATATGTCAGAAGTAACAATGGGGATTTTATGTGGCCTTGGGGTATTTATGACAAGAAATATTTTTGGCGTATTACTTTTACACCATGATATTATAGATACAGTAATTTTTAATTTCCCCTCACTTTTATATTATTTAATCTATGGAGTTCTTCTTAAAATCACTAAAGTTAGGAAATATAAAAACAGTATAGTTAAAGCAATTTTTATATTGGCATTAACCGATTCGCTGTGTAATATAGGTGAAGCTGTTATAAGAAATGGCATTAATATTTATATTGTAAGAATGATATTTTTTGTGGGATTTATAAGAGGATCTATAACTTATCTAGCTTATCTCACTTATAATAAGCAAAAATTATTTATTTTGAATAGTGAACATCAGAAGAGATACACTGATTTAAATTTATTAAATTCAAATATACAGGCAGAAATGTTTTATTTAAAGAAATCTATGAAGGATATCGAAAAGGTGATGTCAAAAAGTTATAGTTTATATGAGACCTATAAAAATGATGAATATTTGAGAGAAAAGACTTTGGACATTGCTAGAGAGGTACATGAGATAAAAAAAGATTATTATAGAGTTTTAAAGGGATTTGAAGCACTTATAAATAATTTTGAAAATGAAGATGCTATGATTCTTTCAAATATTTTTACTATTATTAAAGATAACACTAGTAGATATATAAAAGAAAGTAATAAAGAAATAGGAATATCATTTCATTTTCAAACGGACTTTAATGTTGTGGTTCATTATAATTTATTTGTTATACTTAATAATTTAATTATAAATAGTATAGATGACTGTGAAAATAGTGATTCCATTAAAATATCCGAAAAAGAGGACGAAGATAATATATATTTTGAGGTAACTGATACAGGAAAAGGGATTGATGAAGATATTCTTCCTTATATTTTCAATCCAGGTTTTACTACTAAGTATGATGCTATAACAGGAGAAGCCTCTACGGGCATAGGGCTTTCACATGTAAAGAATATTGTTGATAATTTAGGCGGTAATATAGAGGTAAAATCAGATATAAATGTAGGAACTACATTTATATTAAAGTTACCTAAAAACTCACTGAATGGAGGATAGCTATGGAAGGAACTTTTTTGATTGTTGATGATGATATTAATATTAGAAAAATGCTAGGGCTTCTTATAAAGAAAAACAATCTTGGAAAAGTTATATGTGAAATAGATAGTGGAAGGGATGCTGTGCAAGAGATTATGTTCTATAATCCGGATATAGTACTTATTGATCTTTTATTACCTATAGTGGATGGAATTGAAATAATGAAAGCTAGCAAAAAACAAGGATATAAGGGTAAGTTTATTATGATATCCCAGGTTGAAGATGAATCTCTGGTATCAAAAGCATATGAAAATGGAATAATTTTCTTTATAAGCAAACCTATAAACAGTATAGAGGTTATTAATGTTATAAAAGGCATATGTCATAATATTGAGTTAGAACATTCACTAGCGCTTATAAAGAGTGCAGTATTAAACTTAAATAGTGATAAAAATGTAACAAGAGAATTATTTATAGATGATGGAATAACTAATATTTTCGCTGATATAGGTATCGCTGGCGCTGTAGGAAGTAATGAGTTAATAAAAATCATACATAAAATAATAGACTTTAAAAAAAGGAATCCAAATTCCACCTATAAGTTACAAAAAATATACTATGAAATCATACATGAAGAACAGGGAGAGGAAAATCTAAATGCAAACAAAAAAGCTTTAGAACAAAGGGTTAGAAGAACTATTCAAAAGGCTTTAGAGACTATATCTGAGCTAGGTTGTGATGATTATAGTAGTAGTGTTTTTATGGAATATAGCACTTTATTATTTGACTTTAAACAAGTAAGGCAGGAAATGAGACATATAAACAATGTTTTAGAGGAACCTGGAAAAATAAACACAAAAAAATTCATTGAAAGTATTATCACTAAATTAGGCTCTTAATGATTTTAACAGCATAGCTTAAATTCACAATAAATGGTATGAATGGTTTGAAAATTTAATTTTAACCTGTAGTATCTTGTAGTATTTTGTTGTTATTTGTATAAGCCCCTTACAATATATTATAATGTAGGAAAATTATAAGGAGGCATAACAAATGGCTTTTAAATTAGATATGATTCAAGCGGTAGCAGTGGCAGTTGTTGTTCTATTTATAGGACAAAAAATCAAAAATAAATTTGAAGTTTTAGATAAATACTGTATACCAGCACCTGTAATTGGAGGATTGATTTTTGCAATAATTACTTTAATACTAAAATTAAGTAACATATTAATTTTTGATATGGACATAACTCTTCAAAAGGTATTTATGACCGCCTTCTTTACAACTATTGGGTATACTGCAAGTCTTAAATTACTTAAAAAAGGTGGAAAAGGAGTTTTTATTTTTTTAGGGATATCCATATTACTTTGTGTTCTTCAAGACTTTACAGGAGTCGCACTTGCTAAGATGTTCGGGTTAAATCCACTTATAGGCCTTTCTACAGCTTCTGTTCCTATGGTTGGTGGACATGGAACATCAGGAGCCTTTGGTCCAGGATTCGAAAAAGCAGGGGCAGTAGGGGCAGCTACAGTAGCAATGGCATCAGCAACTTTTGGTTTAATTATGGGCGGTATAATTGGAGGACCTTTAGGAAAAAGATTAATTGAAAAAAATAATCTTTCATACCCTATGAAAATGATTAATTCAGATGATTATAAAAAGGCAGCACTAATAAAAGAAGACAATAAAAAACAGTTAATTCCTGAAAATTTTATGGGAGCTGCATCTCAGATTTTTTTAGCTATGGGAATAGGTACAATTATATCCTTTTTATTAGAAAAAACAGACAGGACTTTTCCACCATACATAGGTGCTATGTTTGCAGCTGCAATACTTCGAAATATATCTGATTCCACAAATTCATATAAGGTTTATGAGGATGAAATCGATATCATAGGAGGGGTTTCATTATCTTTATTTTTATCTATGGCACTCATGGGACTAAAACTATGGCAATTAGCAGATTTAGCTTTACCTCTAATAGTAATGTTATTAGCCCAAACAATTTTAATGGGATGCTTTGCATATTTCATAACCTTCAATGTTATGGGGAGAGATTATGATGCAGCGGTAATGGCTTCTGGTAATTGTGGATTTGGTATGGGTGCTACACCAAATGCAATGGCCAACATGGAAGCTATGACAGCAAAATATGGTCATGCTCCAAGGGCGTTTTTTATTGTACCACTGGTGGGAAGTTTATTTATAGATTTCTGTAATACTGGAGTTATTACAATGTTTATTGAGCTTTTGGGGAAATAATAGGCACTAGGAAATTCGTAAATGAAATACTAAAGTCAAAAATAGCGAGAAGATATCTCGCTATTTTTATTTGCTTAAGGCATAAATAAATTCTGTGCATAGGGTTTGAACTTATGGCTTGATTAAAAAAACTATGAACTTTATAATTAAGTCATAAGATTTAAGGAAGGTGACAAATGGATATAATTAATGATTACTATAATGAAGTTATGTGCAGTATTAATGAAGGGGTTATTGTTATAGACAATAAAGGCATGATAAAAATCATTAATAAGGCTGCTGAAAAAATGTTAAGGGTTAATGCAGAAAATAGCATAGGAAAATATATATTAGATATATTTCCACATAGTAAATTATTAAAAGTAATTGGAAATGGAGAAACGCAAGAAAATATAAAAGAGGGGAAATTTATTGTAACTCGCAAAGTAATAACTGTTAAGGGCGAAGTCATAGGTGCACTCCAATTATTCAGTGAAGAAAAAGAAGAAAGTCTAGTTGTAAACCTGCAAGATGATGGCTATAATTCCGAAAGCATTCTAAATACAATTATTAATACTGTAAATGAGTGTGTGGTTGTAGTAGATAAAAATGGAATAATAACTATGATGAGTAATGCATATAAAGAGCTTGTTAATTGTGAAAATCCAGAGGGAAAGCATGTGACAGAGGTTATTGAAAATACAAAACTACATATAGTAGCAAAAACAGGAGAAAAACAATTTGGGGAACTTCAAGAGGCTAATGGGCATAAAATGATTTCTATGAGGGTTCCTATAAAAGAACAAGGGAAAGTTGTAGGGGCTATTGGAAAAGTAATGTTTAAGGATTTGAGCAATTTCAAAATATTGAGTAATAAACTGTGGAATTTGGAAAAAGAAGTTGAATACTATAAAAATGAGTTATGTGGTGATGGAAAAGCAATATATACTTTTAATAATATTATAGGACATAGTGCCAAGAGCCGCGAGGTAATGAAAATGGCTAAAAGAGTGGCTAAAATAGATTCAAACGTTTTAATTACTGGTGAAAGTGGAACTGGTAAAGAACTTTTCGCTCATTCTATTCATAATGCTAGCAGAAGGTGTTTAAAACCTTTTGTTAAAATCAACTGTGGAGCTATCCCAGCAGAACTTTTTGAGTCAGAAATGTTTGGGTATGAAGAAGGAGCTTTTACTGGTGCTAAAAGATCAGGTAAGAAAGGTAAGTTTGAACACGCAGATGGAGGCACCATTTTATTAGATGAAATCGGTGATATGCCTATGAATATGCAAGTTAAACTTCTAAGGGTTATTCAAGAAAAAGAGTTAGTTAGGGTTGGCGGAAATGATGTTATAAAAATTGATGTACGGGTTATTGCCTCTACTAATAAGTCACTAGAAGGATTAATAAAAGCTGGAAAGTTTAGAGAAGATTTGTATTATAGATTGGATGTTATGCATTTGAAATTACCATCCTTAAGAGAAAGAACGGAAGATATCGAAGAATTGTCAAATGAACTTCGAAAAAAAATAAGTAAAAAATATCAGGTTTACTCTGAAGGGATTTCTAGCGAAGCCATTGATTATTTAAAATCCTATAGTTGGCCGGGAAATATAAGGCAACTTGAAAATGTAATAGAAAGAGCTATAAATTTACTTGATGCGGAGCTTTATATAATGCCAAAGCATTTACCGGAAAAGATAATCAAAACTAAAATAAAAAAATATTCATTAGAAAATAATTATTTGAAAGATGTTGTTGAAACTATTGAAAAGGATCTTATTATGGAGTGCATAAGAAAAACAGGTGGAAATAAAAGAGAAACAGCGAAAATATTAGGGCTTAGCAGAGCTGGATTATATAAAAAATTAAACCGATACAATTTAATGCAAATAGCTAATCTACAATAGTACACATGTAAACTTTATTTACATGTGCTGTTTTATATGAATAATAGTTATAGTATATTAGGCAAGATTTATCTGAAAAACTAAATGCGTACATATATCAAGGCATTGAAAACACTTTTGGTGATTTTTTTAACAATAAAGTTATAATATTAACAAACTTCAAACCTGAAAATTTAAGGCAATATTAATGTAAACTAAGTTTACACTTAAACTTATAAGTTATGTTATAATAAGAAAAGACGTTGATATAGTGTGATTTATAAGATTTTATTAACTTGGCATGAAAAATGCTAGTAATATATGCATAGGAAAAAAATAAAGCGAATGATAAATTCCTATTATATTGTAATAATCTATTAAAGGAATAAATATATGGAGGTTAGAATATGAGAGACGTAGTAATTGTAGCAGCAGCAAGAACAGCAATAGGAAGTTTTGGTGGAGCATTATCAAAATTGTCAGCTGTACAAATAGGAACAATTGCAGCTAAAGAAGCAATAAAAAGATCAGGTGTTAAACCAGAACTAATACAAGAAGCTATTATCGGAAACGTAATACAAGCAGGACTTGGACAAAATGTCGCAAGACAAATATCTATATATGCAGGTATGTCTGAAGAATCTTCAGCACTTACAATAAATAAAGTATGTGGTTCAGGACTAAGAGCTGTAAGCATGGCAGCACAATTTATTATGTGTGGAGATGCAGATATAGTACTAGCTGGTGGAACTGAAAGCATGAGTAATGCTCCATATGCACTTCCAAACAATAGGTGGGGTGCAAAAATGGGAGATGGAAAAATAGTTGATACTATGATTAAAGATTCTCTTTGGGATGCATTTAATAACTATCATATGGGTGTTACTGCAGAAAATATTGCAGAGAAATGGAATATAACAAGAGAAGATCAAGATCAATTTTCTTTAAAAAGTCAATTAAAAGCTGAAAAAGCTATAAAAGCAGGCAAATTTAAAGATGAGATTGTTCCAGTTTCAATTCCTCAAAGAAAAGGTGACCCAATAATATTTGATACAGATGAATTCCCAAAAGCTGGTTCAACTATAGAAAAACTAAGAAAATTAAAACCTGCCTTTAAAAAAGATGGTACTGTAACAGCTGGTAATGCATCAGGAATAAATGATGGTGCAGCTATGTTTATAGTAATGTCAAAGGCAAAAGCTGAGGAACTAGGCGTTAAACCTCTAGTTACAATAAAAGCTTATGCATCAAGCGGAGTAGATCCAAAAATAATGGGATATGGACCAGTTCCTGCATCTAGAAAAGCATTAGAAAAAGCAGGAATGACTGTAGCTGATTTAGATTTAATAGAAGCTAATGAAGCATTTGCTGCTCAATCCTTAGCTGTAGCTAAAGATTTAGGCTTTAATACAGATATAGTAAATGTTAATGGTGGAGCAATAGCATTAGGTCACCCAGTAGGTGGTTCAGGAGCAAGAATACTTGTTACATTAATACATGAAATGATAAAAAGAGATTCTAAAACTGGACTCGCTACCTTATGTATAGGTGGAGGTCAAGGAACAGCCATTATTGTTCAAAGATAAATTAAATGAAAGACCAGTAAAAATGCTGGTCTTTTTTATTTGCAAGAAAAACATGCAATTATTTGTTAATGTTCCTAAAATTAATAAAAAAAGAGATTAAATCTTAACATGTTACAATAAAAATTAATTTAATTTTTATTGTAAATTAAGAATAAAAAAAAATTAAGATGAATTTAATAATAATGTAGCATAATAATAAAGAATAACTGGGACTATTATGGTATAATTATAATCATAGGAGTGATATAGATGGTTAAAATAAAAAATGCTGTACCAAACATTTTCACCTTAAGCAATATGTCTTGTGGAATTATGTCTATACTTATGAGCTTTGAGAGCAATTATAAATTAGCAGCACTATTTATTCTTTTAGCAGGCATATTTGATAGATATGATGGAAGAATAGCTAGGTTTTTAAAAGTAGAGAACGACTTAGGCAAAGAGCTAGATTCATTATGTGATTTAATATCTTTTGGTGTAGCACCTTCCATATTGATATTTAATATTTACAATTTTGTTAAGCTAGGTTCCATTGGATATTTAATGGTTTTAATTTTTCCTGTAGCAGGGGCATATAGGTTAGCAAAATATAATATTACAGATTTTGATGGGGTTTTTTCAGGGATTCCTATCACCATTACAGGCACATTTTTGGCGTTGTATGCACTATTTGCGTTTAATCGACCTTTAAATTTAGGACCTACTATTTTTTTAATGATTGTATTATCTTATTTGATGGTAAGTAAATTTAAATTTAAAAAAATGTAATAGTATAATTATAGTAAGATATAAATGTAATTTAAATTTAAATAAGATTGTAATGAAATTTTAATAAAATATATTTTAAAACGCAATTATTGTAGTTACCTCACCTCACGGTGAGGCTTTTTTTAATTTTTAAATTTGTAGTAATATTCAGGTGTATCTTCAGTAATAGTTTTAAATTCATAGCCTAAATCTTCATAATATCTTATGATTTCAGGTAGAGCGGCTACAGTATTTTTATTATTAAAATTGCAATGCATTAGAATTATGGCTGCATTTTTATTGCCTTTAATAATTTTTGAGTTGCGAGTAAGCTGGTCTGCACTTAAATTAGGGTTTATACCATCATATATATTAACAGTCCAATCGTACACTTTAAAATTGTTTTTATGAAGAGAATCTAAGGAAAGAGCAGTTAAACGTTTAGAACTACCACCAGGAAACCTAATAATCTTAGGAGATAAACCTGTAACCTCTTGTATTTTATGAGAGGTTTTTGTCATTTCATCAATAAAATCCTCTGTGCTTCTATATATTTTTTTGAAATTATGACTGTAGGTGTGAAGGCCTATACCATGACCTTCATTATATATTCTCTTAAGGATGGACTCCTTCCCTTCAATCTCTTTACCTACCACAAAAAAAGTAGCTTTTACATTTTGTTTTTTTAAAACATCTAATAGTGCAGCTGTAATAATATAAGTAGGGCCATCATCAAACGTTAAATAAGCGAATTTTGAAGGCTTTATATCACCAGAGTCTTTTAAACAAAAATTTAAAGACATAACTGCTTGGCTATTTTTATTTATAGGAGCACTTCTAGTTAATATTAGAATAATAGGAGTAATAAAAAAAATAAGAATATATCTTTTTCTAAGAGTCATATTATCACCTACCTTTAATTTTTTTCATAATTAGTTTACCCAAAGAAAGTTATATTAAAACCGTATATTTTAGTTTATAATTCATTGATAAATCATTGACAATCAATACTGAAATTTTGTATAATTACCTTGTTCGGTATAGCTAGAATTTTCTGACTGTATGGAAAAAAACTAATTAATCAGCACCCTAAGTGATGGTTAATTATTATAAATTCGAACCTAATTGTTAAGATTTTTCTAAGCAAAAAGAGGGAAAAAGTATTAAACACTAATATGTGTACTTTGACCTTTTACATTTTGTAGAGGGTTTTATTATTTGGCAAAAATTTCGGACAACTTGGAGAAAAATGTGGTATAAAGAATAGAGGGATAATATGGAAAAAAGAATTGGCGTTGTAGGAATTATAATAGAAGAATTTACCAATGCTACTTTCGTTAACGACATACTTCACGATTTTGGGGATTTAATTGTAGGAAGAATTGGAGTACCTTATAAAGATAGAGGAATATTTGTGATTTCTATAATTGTAGATGGAACAATGGATGAAATAAGTGCAATGACAGGTAAGATTGGAAAGATTCCAGGGGTAAATGTTAAAGCTGCAATAACTAAACAATAGAGAAAAGAACGAAAAATATAGCAAGAAAAATAAAAAAAATATTGGAGGGATTTTAAAATGAAAGAATATAAAGCTGAGGATTTTATCATCGATTCTGAAATAGTGGAATCCGTAGAATACGGAAAGAAAATGGCTGAGGATAAAGCTTTTGTAGTGGATATTTTAAATAAAGCTAAAACCTGTGTTGGACTTACTCATAGAGAAGCTTCTGTACTTTTAAATATAGAAGAACCTGAATTACTGCAAGAAATGTTCAAAAGTGCTAAAGAAATCAAAGAAAAAATATACGGCAAGAGAATAGTAATTTTTGCACCATTATATGTAAGCAACTACTGCGTAAATAACTGTCAGTATTGTGGGTATAAGCATTCAAATGATAGTATTTCAAGAAAAAAACTTAATATGGAGGAGTTAAAAGAAGAAGTAAAAATTTTAGAAAGTTTAGGTCATAAAAGATTAGCTCTTGAAGTGGGAGAAGATCAAGTAAATACACCAATTGAATACGTACTCGAATGCATAAAAAACATATACTCAATAAAATTTGAAAATGGAAGTATAAGAAGAATAAATGTAAATATTGCTGCTACAACTGTTGAAGAATATAAAATGCTTAAAGATGCAGAGATAGGAACTTATATATTATTCCAAGAAACCTATCATAAAGAAACCTATGAAAGGATTCATCCAAAGGGACCAAAGCATAATTATAATTATCATACAACCGCAATGGACAGAGCAAAGCAGGCAGGAATAGACGACGTAGGTATTGGAGTGTTATATGGTTTATATGAATATAAATACGATACAATAGCAATGCTAATGCATGCAGAACACTTAGAAGAGTCCACAGGTGTTGGACCTCACACTGTATCAGTACCAAGATTAAGACCCGCAGAAAATGTAAGTCTTAAAGATTATCCATATTTAGTAACAGATGAACAATTTAAAAAGTTAGTTGCAGTGTTAAGACTTGCCGTTCCTTATGCAGGAATGCTTTTATCTACAAGAGAGGATATAAAATTTAGAGAAGAGGTGTTAGCCCTAGGCGTATCTCAAGTTAGTGCAGGATCTTGTACTGGAGTTGGTGGATATGCTGATGAATATAGTGGCCATAAAAGTGAAGAAAAACCACAATTTGAGATAGGAGATCATAGATCACCTAAAGAAATCATAAAAAGCTTATGTGAAAGTGGATATATTCCAAGTTATTGTACTGCTTGCTATAGAGAAGGAAGAACTGGTGATAGATTTATGAGACTGGCAAAGAGTGGGCAGATACATAATGTATGTCAGCCCAATGCTCTTCTAACCTTAAAGGAATTTATGTTGGATTATGGTGATGAAAATATTAATAAAATAGTAGAAGAAACTATAAGAAAAGGACTTGAAGAGATACCAAATGAAAAATCAAGAGAGGCAACGAGGGAGAAATTAGACAGAATAGAAAAAGGTGAGAGAGATTTGAGATTCTAGCAAAGATTCAAGTATCAAAACATGAAGGTTCGGCATGTAGGATGCTCTGATAGTAGAGAATTCGTCAACAGACTCTAAGTTTAATCCATGAAAAAGTTCCTAACGCACTTATTCGACGTCCTGTCTCAGAAGTGCTAGCAGCCCGTCCTGGGCTGCTTACGTAACTTTGTAATGTAGTAAACTAAGAGTCTGTAAAACTCATTATATACTATCTGCCACATTCCTACATGCTTTCACCTTCATGATTATAGTTCAGAATTATCCAATCTGATTTGCAATAAGAACTGTAAACGTGAAATTTGATTAAGAAATTCTAATCGAATTTTTAAATCAAATTTCAATGTCTATGCGTTACTTATTGCAAATCACTACGGATAAACTTCATACCTCATACAATATAATAGCTATTACAATTTAATTATGGTAGGTAAGTAAAAAGGATATAAACATAAAACATATAAATATATAAACATATAGTCTTATAGTTACTTATAGAGTTTGAAAATAAAGTCTGTGGATAATTTTTTAGGTTGAATTTAAAATGTACAAAAAAATGATTTCATCATCTGTGGATAATATTTTATGTGATTACAGTTGTTTTCTTGCAGTTGAGGAGAATATAAAAGCCTGCCGGCTAAAAGCGTGGGGTAGTAAAGGGTCTGAAATTTCACTTTTATGACTATTTTTTAGAAAATATGTATAGAACAAGGGAGGTATAGAGGATGCAACAAACACCGAATGCTAATAGGCTTCATATAGCTATATTTGGAAAAAGAAATGTGGGTAAGTCAAGTTTAATCAATGCACTTACTGAGCAAGATATTGCTTTAGTATCTGAGGTGGCAGGGACTACTACGGATCCTGTATATAAGGCTATGGAGTTACTTCCAATAGGGCCCGTTGTGATTATAGATACTGCAGGACTTGATGACAAAGGAGCGATTGGGGAGCTTCGGATAAAGAAGACTAAAGAAGTTATGGATAAAACGGATTTGGCTCTTTTGGTTATAGATGGAAATGTGGGAGATTTAACTTTTGAGAGTAAATGGTATGAAGATTTAAAGGAAAGAAAAATTCCTGTAGTTGGAGTTATCAATAAGGTTGATAAGGGCGATGTGGAATTGGATAGGATTCAAAAGGTTATAAATATAAATTTTGTTAAGGTTAGCGCTAAGGATAAAGTGAATATTGATGAGTTAAAAAAGGCTATTATGAAGATGGCTCCAGAGGAATTTGAGAAAAGCACAATTGTTGGTGACATAGTAAAACCAAAGGCAAGAGTAATAGTTGTAGCTCCACAAGATATTCAAGCACCAAAAGGGAGATTAATACTTCCACAGGTTCAAATAATAAGAGATCTCCTTGATAATGATGCAATGGCATTAGTGGTAAAGGATAGTGAACTTGAGGATGTTTTGGCCTCACTAAAGGATAAGCCAGATTTAGTAATTACCGACTCCCAGGTATTTAAGAAAGTTAATTCTATAATATCAAAGGATGTTCCACTTACTTCCTTCTCTATACTTATGGCTAGGTATAAAGGAGATTTAAACAGTTTAGTTAAAGGTGCAAGGGCTATAGATACTTTAAAACCAGGAGATAAGGTTCTTATAGCGGAAGCCTGCACTCACCATCCCCTAGAAGGAGATATAGGACGAGAAAAACTTCCTATATGGCTTGCGGAAAAAGTAGGTGGAAAGTTAGATATTACAGTCTGCGCGGGAAGTTCTTTCCCAGAAGATTTAAGCGCATATAAGCTAATACTTCATTGTGGAGCTTGTATGTTTAATAGACAACAGTTAATGTCCAGGATTAAAAAGGCTAATTTAGAGGGATTACCTATTACCAATTTTGGTATAGCTATAGCTCATATAAATGGTATTTTAGATAGAGTGCTTAGTGCTTTTGAAGAATATTCTATAAAATAAATTAATATCCACAACTAAGACGGATTAAAGGTTTTAGATGTGGATATTTTTCAATTTATAAGCGGTAAAATCCATCTACAGCTGCATAAAGTCACTATATTAAACCTACTAATCCTGCAGTACTTGCAACTATAAAGCAAATAATTATCCCAGTAATAGTAGGCACAAGAAAAGAAACAAGTGTCCATTTAATGCTTTGAGTTTCTTTTTTTATAGTTAAGCAGGTGGTAGCGCAAGGCCAATGCATTAAGGAAAATAGCATAACACATACCGCAGTCAAAGGTGTCCATCCATTAGATACAAGAAGAGTCTTTAATTGCACTAGGCTATCAAGTTCAATCATACTTCCTGTAGACATATAGCTCATAATTATTATAGGAACAACTATTTCATTTGCAGGAAATCCTAAAATAAAGGCCATTAAAATATAACCATCTAACCCAATAAGTCTTGCAAAGGGATCAAAAAAATTAGCACAATGAGTTAAAATACTTAAATCACCAATATGGATATTAGCCATTGTCCATATAACTAATCCTGCCGGTGCTGCTACTATCACTGCACGACCAAGTACAAATAAAGTTCTATCAAATATAGATCTTACAATAACTTTACCTACCTGTGGTTTTCTATAGGGTGGCAACTCCAAAGTAAAATTGGAGGGAATACCTTTTAACATTGTCTTTGATAAAATTTTAGATATTATTAATGTCATTACAACGCCTAGTATAATAACGCAGGTGAGAATTAGTGTAGATATTATAGATTGGACTGGTCCTACTATAATTCCACCAAAGAACATTGTGATAATTGCTATAAGAGTGGGGAATCTTCCGTTGCAAGGCACAAAGTTATTAGTAATAATTGCAATTAGTCGCTCTCTTGGTGAATCAATTATTCTACAGCCAATTATACCAGCAGCATTGCAACCAAAGCCCATGCACATTGTTAATGCCTGTTTTCCACAAGCACAGGCTTTCTTGAAATAATTATCAAGATTAAAAGCTACTCTAGGCAGATATCCTAAATCCTCAAGCAAGGTGAAGAGAGGGAAAAATATAGCCATTGGAGGAAGCATAACTGATACTACCCATGCAAGAGTTCGGTACATACCCAAAACCAATAATCCATGTACCCATTCTGGGGTACCTAACCAAGTAAAAAAAATTGTAAGTCTAGCTTCTACCCAAAACAGACCATCAGCAATTAATTTAGAAGGAATGTTAGCTCCAGTAATTGTAAGCCAGAAAACTACAGCCAAAAGAAGAATCATAATGGGAATTCCAAATTTCTTAGATGTAAGATATTTATCTATTTTTCTATCAGTATCATTATAGTTTTTATCCTTAACAGAAACTACAGTACTACTGATTTTTTCTGCAGTCTTTACTATTTGAGAAACAATTTTATCACGAAATGTATCAGAATTAATTCCTTGTGTATTTAAAGAAGCTCTTGTTTCATAAACACAATTCATAATCTCAGCCTGTTCATTTAGGGTAAAATCAAGATACTTGTTAATAGACGCTAAGAGGGTTTCATCTCCATCTATAAGCTTTAATGCTACCCACCTAGGATTAAGTTTATTCTGAAGTTTTGATTTAAGGGCATTTTCAACCTTAGATATGGCTTTTTCTATCAATTCCTCATATGCTATATTTATGGTGTTTGGAGTAATTTTATTAAACGCAACCTCAAAGACTACGTCCATTAATTCAGTTAAACTCTTTGCCTTAATTGCACTTGTTCCTACTGCAGGAACCCCAAGCTGTCTTGATAGATCCTCTAAATTTATAGTTATTCCTTTTCTTTTTGCTTCATCTATCAGATTAACGCATACAACAACCTTTGAAGTAATCTCAAGTGTTTGTATAACAAGGTTTAGATTTCTCTCAAGGCAGGTAGCATCTACTACAATTACTGTTGCATCTGGATTTCCAAAGCATATAAAATCTCTAGCAATCTCTTCTTCAACGGAATTTACCATAAGCGAATAGGTGCCCGGAATATCTACAAGAATAAAGTTATTATTTTTATAAGAATATTTCCCCTGGGCATTTGCTACAGTTTTACCAGGCCAGTTACCTGTGTGCTGCTTTAAACCAGTTAAATTATTAAAAACCGTGCTTTTCCCAACATTAGGATTGCCACCTAAGGCTATTATTTTATCATTTGGCGTAGTTTTATCAATTCTAAGGTCTTTTTCTAAAACTCCTGTTCCAGTTGATTTATTAGTCAGCCCCAAAAATTTTTCCTCCTTAAAAATGCTGATTATTGATATATTTTATAAGTAGATTTATAAACAGAAACTTAAAGTGTTTCTACTAAAATCATAGAGGCTAATTCACTTCGAAGAGCAATTACAGCACCGCGAATAAGATAAGCAACAGAGTCACCAGATGGACTTTTTTGCAAAGATTCTACCGCAGTACCATCAATTAACCCTAGGTCTAGCATCCTTCTTCTTATTAAACCTTCGGAAATTAATTTTTTAACTTTACATTTTTTACCTAGTGGTAATGTACTAAGTGGAATGTCATAACTATTCATATACAAATGAACCCCCTAACAAAACGATTTGCTGTAGAGAAAAAAACTTTCTCTACACTAAAATATGATAAATACTTTTTAAGTGCTACTAATATATATAAATTATGAAGAATTATTTTAAAAAAAATAATGGTGGTGATTAAATGGATAATAAATTTCATACTGTCCGTGGATATGAATTACAAGGATATAATAAAAATATGATTACTCCTGCATTAGAGGATTATCTTGAAATGATATATAGGAATAGTCTAAAACAACCCTATATTCGAACAAATGTGCTTGCACAGCTTCTAAATGTTAAGGATTCTTCAGCTTCAAAAATGATAAAGAAGCTTGGAGAATTGGGACTCGTAAATTATATAAAATATGGAATTGTAACTTTAACAGATGAAGGTAAGAAATTAGGAGAATTCCTATTGAACAGGCATAATACAATAGAAAATTTTTTATCTTTTATAGGATGTACGGAGGAGACATTAATTCAAGTAGAATTGATAGAGCATATTATCAGCACTGATACAGTAAAGAATATGCAAATTTTATATAATTTTTTTAAAAGTAACAAAGATATATTAGAAAAATATGTGGATTATAAAAATACATTTATTAAAATGTTAGAATAGATTACTAAAAATTAATAATTGAAACAATTAAGCACATTATAAAATACAATATGGTAACTTTCAATGAATAATTAATACAATATATATACAACATTAGTCTTCTGTAGATTAAAAAAATCAAAGGCATTGTTAAAAAAAAATCAAAGCCCCTATATTAATTTTCGAATAATTGGTGTAAAATTTAATTATGGAAAAATAAGAAATAGCAAATTATAAAATAAATATAAGGTAACTTGAAGGGATGATAATAATGGTAACTATTAGTATTTGTGTTGGAAGTGCCTGTCATTTAAAAGGGTCTTATAAAGTAATAGAAGGGTTACAAAAGTTAATTAAAGAAAATAAAGTTGAAAATAAGATAGAAATTAAGGGGGCATTTTGTATTGGCAGATGCACCGAGGGAGTTTCAGTAACTGTGAATGATGATGAGTTTTTTTCCTTAAATGAGAACAATGTAGATTCATTCTTTCATGAAACTATTATGAGAGGTATATCAAATGAGTAATATAAATTTTTCTAAAGCATATTGTAAAAATTGTTATAAATGTCTTCGTTCATGTCCTGTGAAGGCAATAAAGTTCGAGAATGAACAGGCTACTATAGATGAACAAAGATGTATAGAATGTGGTCATTGCCTTACTATATGCCCGCAAAACGCTAGAGAAATTAAAAGTGATGTGGAGGTTGTTAAACTTGCTATAAATTCAGGAAAAAAAATCATAGCAAGTTTAGCACCATCCTTTGCTGGTTATTTTGATGTGGAGCAAGGACGCGTGGTAGCGGCTTTAAAGAAGTTAGGATTTAGTATAATAGAAGAAACTGCAGTAGGGGCGGAAATAGTAGCCGATTTATATAATGATTATATTGTGGAGAATAAGAGAGATGTTTATATAACCACAGCATGCCCATCAGCTAATTACTTAGTAGAAAAATATTTCAAAGAAATAATTCCATACTTGATGCCTATAGTATCTCCTATGATAGCTCACGGTAAATTACTAAAGGATAAATTTGGTGAAGATAGCTTTATTGTATTTATAGGACCGTGCCTAGCAAAAAAATCTGAGTTTGAGTATTTTTTAAAAGATAATGTGATTAATGCAGTATTAACTTTTGATGAATTGAATTCTTGGATTACTGAAGCTGGTATAGAAATACATGAGTTAGAAGAAGAGAATTTTAACATTAATCCATATAGTAAAGGTCAGGGATTTCCTATGGGTGGAGGTATTATTGAGGCAATGGGGAGTGAGTTAAAGCAAAGGTCACTTAGTGTTATTACTGTAAGTGGTATGGAAGAGTGCATAGAAGTATTTAATAGCATTAAGAATGGCGATTTAAAGGACGTATTGATTGAAGCTAGTGCATGTAAGGGGAGCTGCATAGGTGGACCAGTCATGGTTAAAAATGGTGAAAATTATTATACAAAATTAAGAAAAGTTAAAAACTACATAAAGAGTCGTAAAAACTATAATGATCCAATAAATACGCAGATACCAAATAATATAAATTTTAACAGGATATTTACTGAAAAATCTATTATAAAGGCTATAGCCACAGAAGAAGAAATTATAGCTATTATGAAAAAAATGGGTAAATATGAACTTATAGATGAACTTAATTGTGGGGTGTGTGGATATAATTCTTGTAGAGAAAAAGCCCAAGCTGTTTTTGAAGGTATGGCTGAGACGACTATGTGTCTTCATTATATGAGAACTAAAGCAGAAAGTCTTTCTAATGAAATTGTTGAAAACACTGCAAGTAATCTAATTCTATTAGATGGAGAAATGAATGTACGAGAGATGAATCCAGCTGCTAAGGCGATATTTAAAATACAATCTCAAAATATCATAGGAAAACCTATATCCCTACTTATTGATGATACGGATTTTAAAAATGTAAGAGAGTCTGGAGAAAATATAATAGGTAAAAAAGTTGCTTATCCACAGTATGGAGTAGTGTTTATAGAGAATATAGTATATCTCCCTAAGCAAGACATGGTCCTTGCAAGTATGATTAATATTATGACCGAAGAGAAAAATAAAAAAGAATTAATGAAGGTTAAAGAAAATACATTAAATGCGGCTCAAGAGGTTATAGAAAAGCAAATGAGGGTTGCCCAAGAAATAGCAAGTCTACTTGGTGAAACCACTGCAGAAACTAAGATTATTTTGACTAAGCTAAAGAAAATAGTAGCAGGTGAAGATATTGAATAAGATGGATTTATTTATTGATGTAGCTTACGATAGTTTGATAAAAAAAGATGAGGAACTCTGTGGGGATAGAGTGGAAATAATAAGACTTAAGGATAGTACTATAATTGTTATGGCAGATGGGCTGGGTAGTGGGGTGAAGGCTAATATACTAGCTTCATTAACATCTAAAATTGCTAGTACTATGCTTAAAGAAGGAGCGGACATCTATGAAACTGTAGATACTATAGTAAACACATTACCTGTGTGTAAGGTCCGTGAGATTGCCTATTGCACCTTCACTTTAATGAAAATTTATAATGATGGAAGGGCTTATATTGCTGAATATGATAATCCACCTTTCTTTTTATTAAGGAATAATAAGGGCATTGAAGTGGATAAAAAGGAAAGTATCATTAATGAAAAAAAAGTAGTTGAAAGTCAATTTATACTGGAAGAGGGGGATGTAATTACAGTAGTCAGCGATGGGTGTATTCATGCTGGCATCGGGAATATATTAAATTTAGGCTGGAGTTGGGATAATGTACAAAATTATTTGACTCGGAATACACAATGTAGGAGGAGTGCAAAAAACATAGAAAAAGATTTAATTCAGGTATGTTGGGATTTATATGGAGGAAAACCTGGAGATGATACTACTGTTGTATGCGTAAAAGCCAGAAAGCCAGAAGTTATTGATCTATTTACTGGCCCGCCTCAGGATGAGCGAAATGATAGCTATGTTATTAAAGAGTTCATGAGCGGACCTGGAAAGAAGGTAATTTGTGGGGGAACAACATCTAATATTGTAAAGCGAGAACTTGGACGTGAACTTAAAGTAAACTTAGACTTTTATGATAAAGATGTACCACCTACGGCAACTATGGAGGGAATAGATTTAATTACTGAAGGGGTTTTAACTTTAAGCAAGGCGTTAGAAAAGTTAAGTAAATATGAAGCGAGTTTTTCAAAACAAGAATCTTACAGTGATTTAGATGGTAAAGACGGAGCTAGCAGACTTGTTAAAATGTTAATAGAGGATTGTACTCATTTTAATTTATGGGTAGGAAAGGCTATAAATCCAGCACATCAAAATCCGAATTTTCCAATAGACTTGAGTATTAAGCTTAAACTCGTGAATGAACTAGCAGATCATATGAAAAAATTAGGTAAGCATGTTAATATTAATTATCTATAAAAAAAACAGCAGTTTATCTGCTGTTTTTTATATTTAGTACTATTTACGTTTTACATATTCTGTATGAAGAAGTTCGTGAGCTTTAACGCCGTATGGTTCTCCAAGAAATTCTTCATATATTTTTTTAATGTATGGATTTTCGTGAGATTTTCTTAGAGTCTTGTTTTTATCTTCACTATATAAAACAGACATTCTCTTAGATAATATATCTTCATAATCATTTGAATAGGGCTGTCCACCACCATTAATACATCCACCAGGGCAAGCCATGATTTCAATTAAATGATAGTTAGCTTCTCCTGCCCGAATAGCTTCTAATAATTTACGAGCGTTTCCAAGTCCACTAGCTATAGCAACTTTAACATCAAGATCATTAATTTTTACAGAGGCTTCTTTTATGCCCTCCATACCTCGAACTTCTTCAAAATCTACATTTTCAAGTGTTTCATTTGTGAGCCACTCATAAGCAGTACGAAGTGCAGCTTCCATAACTCCGCCAGATGTACCAAATATAACTCCAGCACCAGTAGATTCTCCCAGGGGATTATCGAATTCTTCTTCTGGTAATGAATTGAAATCAATTCCAGCTTCTTTAATCATTTTAGCAAGTTCTCTTGTACTTATAACTATATCAACATCTGGTACTCCATTTGTAGCCATCTCAGGCCTTGCTGCTTCATATTTTTTTGCAAGACAAGGCATTACAGATACAACTATCATATTTTTTGACTCTACATTCATTTTTTCTGCAAGGTATGTTTTAGCAACAGCACCCCACATTTGTTGTGGTGATTTACAAGTAGAGGGAATATCTAATAAATCATTAAATTGATGCTCAAAGAATTTAACCCAACCAGGACAACAGCTTGTAAGCATTGGAAGTTTTCCACCGTGTTGTAATCTATGAGCAAATTCGCTAGCTTCTTCCATTATTGTTAAATCAGCTGCAAAATCCGTATCAAATACTTTAGTAAAACCTAAAGCTCTTAGTGCAGCAACCATTTTACCGGTAACAGAAGTTCCACGCGGAAGTCCGAATTCTTCACCTAGTGCAGCTCTAACTGCAGGAGCAGTTTGAACAACAACAACTTTTTCGTTTTGACCTAGAGCATTCCAAACTTTAGAAGTGTTATTAACTTCTGTTAATGCACCAGTTGGACATACAGAAACACATTTTCCGCAGAAAGTACAAGTCGTTTCTCCCATTGGCATTGAAAAAGCAGGAGATACAACAGTTTGAAAGCCACGGCCTACACCGGATAAAACTCCAACAGTTTGAACTTCATTACACATAGTTTCACAACGTCTGCATAATATACATTTATCTAGATTTCTAACAATAGAACTACTTGAATTATCTATAGGATAAGTTGACATTTCACCTTTATAGCGAATCTCACGAATACCTAGTTCAGCAGCTAATCTTTGTAATTCACAAACAGTATTTTTCTCACATAATAAGCAGTCTTGAGGATGGTCAGATAGAATTAATTCAAGCACAGTTCTACGTGCTTTAATAGCTCTAATTGAAGATGTCTTAATGACCATTCCATTTGCAACGGGAGTTGAACATGCAGGAGCTAAGTTTCTGCGTCCTTCAACTTCAACGACACACACACGACAAGAACCGGGATGGTTTGTAGTTTTTCCATCATGCATATTTAAATGGCATAATGTTGGGATATTTATATTTAACATTCTAGCAGCTTGTAGAATAGTTGTGCCTTGTTCTACTTGAATTTCTTGATGGTTTATAGTAAGAGTAATCAAACTCACAGCGTGCACCTCTTTCTTATATTTATATTTAAGAAACAATTCATTTAGATGTTATTTTTTAATGATTGCATTAACTGGACATGCAGTTTGACATGCACCACACTTAATACATTTTGATTGATCAATAACATGTAATGTTTTAACTTTTCCACTAATACAGCTAACTGGGCATTGCCTTGCACATTTTGTACAACCGATACATTTATCCGTGATATTATATTTTAATAAGTGCTTACATACTCCAGCTGGGCAAGTTTTATCATATATGTGAGCCTCATATTCACTAAGAAAATACTTAATAGTGCTTAATACTGGATTTGGAGCAGTTTGTCCTAGGCCACATAATGAAGTATCCTTAATTGTATTTGCAAGTGATTTTAGTTTATGCAGGTCTTCTTTTGTCCCATTTCCTTTTGAAATTTTTTCAAGCATTTCAAGAAGACGTTTATTTCCTATTCTACAGGGAGAACATTTACCACAAGATTCTTCAACAGTAAATTCTAAGTAGAATTTAGCTATATCAATCATACAATTATCTTCATCCATAACAATCATACCGCCAGAACCCATCATAGATCCTATAGCACTTAGTGATTCATAATCTATTGGAGTATCTAAGAATTCTGCTGTAATACATCCACCGGATGGACCTCCTGTTTGAACAGCTTTAAATTCACGGCCGTTCTTAATTCCACCACCAATGTCATATATGATTTCTCTTAGTGTAGTACCCATTGGAACTTCTACTAGTCCAACATTATTAATTTTACCAGCAAGAGCAAAAACTTTTGTTCCTTTAGATGTTGCTGTTCCTATAGAACTATACCAAGCGGCACCTTTGTTAATGATAGCTGGAATATTTGCAAGAGTTTCAACATTGTTAACACAAGTTGGCTTATTCCATAATCCACTTTGAGCTGGGAATGGTGGTTTATTAGTTGGCTCTCCGCGTGAACCTTCAATAGATTGAATTAAAGCAGTTTCTTCCCCACATACGAAAGCACCAGCACCATATTTAATCTCTATGTCAAAGCTAAAATCAGTTCCTAAAATATTTTTTCCAAGAAGTCCGCATTCCCGAGCTTGGCTTATAGCTGTTCTTAGCCTACTAATTGCAAGAGGGTATTCTGCTCTAATATAAATATCTCCAATTGAAGCACCAATGCTGTAACCTGCTATTGCCATAGCTTCTAAAACACTATGAGGGTCACCTTCAAGAATAGAACGATCCATGAAAGCACCTGGGTCTCCTTCATCAGCATTACAAATTATATATTTTTGATCAGCATCATACATTTTAGCAAAAGCCCATTTCTTGCCTGTTGGGAAGCCACCGCCGCCTCTGCCTCGAAGTCCTGAATCAATCATTAATTTTATAATCTCATCTTGGGACATTTCTGTAATTACTTTACCTAAAGCTAAGTAACCATCCTCAGCTATGTATTCTTTTATGTCTTCAGGATTAATAAGGCCACAGTTTCTAAGCGCAATTCTTACTTGCTTCTTATAGAAAGGCATATCTTCCTGTTTTTTTATTTTTATGCATGCACTTGGGTCTTCGAATAAAAGTCTATCAACAACTTTGCCTTTTAATAAGTGCTCTTTAACTATTTCTTCTGCATCTGATGGTTTAACAGTAACGTAAAATACGTTATCGGGAGAAACCTTAACGATGGGACCTTTTTCACAGAATCCAAAACAACCAGTTATAGCAACAGTTACTTCATCAGCTAGTCCGGCAGCTGTGATTTCCTTTTGTAGATTTGCGAGTATTTCATCACTTTGAGCGGATTTACAGCCAGTACCACCACAAACTGATAAATACCTTGTACATCTACTACCTTCAGAAGCTAGTTCTTTTTCTTCGTTTATTTTCCTTAGTTCTAGTAATGTATTATATCTATTTTGAATTTCTTTAAGTTCATCAAAAGAATTAATTATTTTCAATTTATTTCCCCTCCTATTCTGCATACTCAGCCAGTATTTTATCTACTTGATCTACTGTAACATGGCCATAAACTTTATCATTTACAGTTACTACAGGTGCAAGACCACAAGCACCTACGCATCTTAATGAACCTAATGTGAATTTGCCATCAACTGTAGTTTCGCCATTTTTCACTTTTAACTTCTTTTGAAACTCATCAAGTACATCTCCAGAACCTCTAACAAAACAAGCAGTTCCCATGCAAACATTAACTACATATTCCCCTCTTGGTTTAATGGTGAAGTAAGAATAGAAAGTCACAACACCATAAACTTTTGAAACTGGAATATTTAATTTTTCTGCTACAAAAGCTTGTACCTCTTGAGGTAAGTAGCCGAATAGACCTTGTGCTTTATGAAGCACTTCGATAAGGGCACCTTCTTTACTTGGAAGGTCAATAATAAATTTTTCTAAAACTTTGAAATTTTCTCCGCTTAAACAATTAGAACACACTACAACATACCTCCTTTAAAATCTATGACCACATATAGATGCATTATAAATTTTAACTCATCTATATAATCCTGTAGTACACTTGAATATTGTGAAAAATTAAACTTTAACAAATAATATTATAATTATTTTTGTTGTGAATATATGAACTAATGTCATTAATGTATGAAATATACGTGAAAATTAAAGAGGCACATCGTTATACATTTCAAAGTGAATTTTATTATTCATATATTCATAAAATTTCAAGCATACTGCATCAAATATATTATAATAGAATTTTAGTCAAAAATCTAGTAAATAATTAGTAAATTTTGATTATTATAAATATAAGGAAAAGTATAGTAAAAAAAAATAAAATAAGCTCCAATTATGGTAAAATATAAATCATATTGAATGGAATTGTACCTGTGAAATCTAGAAAAAAATAGTATAATTTAGGAGAAAATTTATATATTAATTGACAGCAATATGATAATATTAGATCATTAGTAATGCTATAATAAAGAATATGTAAAATCTTGTATAGTAATACTGGATGTGCTATAATTTGCTTATTGTTGAAGGAAAGGGGTGTATATTATGGATTTTGATATTTTTAGTGAAATGATAAATAAATTAAATGGTGTTATTAGTACAAAAATAATACATCAAGATAATGATATTCAAGAGATACATATATTGGCTAATACTTTAAGGGCACCAAAGCAAATAGTTAGAGATATTGAGTCTATTATTTTAACCTCTTTTGATTATAGAATAGATAGAAAAGTTATTAGCATTGCACAAATTGAAACAGATGATTGTGACCCTATTAAAAGAATAAAATTTGGGGGTATTTCCTTAGATGTACAAGCAAATATTTTAGAGTGTAGCGTTAAGCTCTTATATGAGGAACAAGAATTTTTTGTAACACAAGTGGGCATTAAAACTGCAGCCAATAGAAAAAAAATAGTAGCAAAAGCTACTATTGATGCTGTAGAAAAAATTCTTGGACAAACCTTTATATTTGATGTACAAGATGTAATTAGTACTACTAATAGGGATATAACCTTTATATCAGTGCTCGTAAATATGGTTATAAATGAATCAGAAGAAACCATGGTAGGATCTGCAATTGTTAAAAATGATATAAATGAAGCTATTGCAAAAGCCACCCTAGCAGCTATAAATAGAAGAGTACAAAAAACAAATTTTAATAACTGTTAGAGTTTCTAAAAAGCCACTAAGTGGCTTATGAACTTGCTTTAAGGGCCGATACCACATTACTGTTTTAAAATTAGTTATAAAATTATTATTTTAATTATTTGCCCTAGCGGAGAGAAATTATGATAGGTTATAGCGTAGCCCTATTAATTTATATCAAAGGGGGATTTTAATAATGAAAAAATTAACTACAATATTATTAGCTATATTAGCACTTGCTATAGCTGGTGGTTCAACAGCTAGTTGGATTTGGTAAATTAGGACTATCGGCCTTTAATATATAGGAGGAAAATAATGAAGAAATTGCCGCTAAATTTAAAAATATATATTGTAACTATATATATTATAACTTTTATATCTTTCCTCGCTTTCTTTAAAATAGAATATATAATTTTTTCCACAATAAAATTTGATGTTTTTATATTTTTTATAATTTTAACAGCACTAACAGAAAGCTTTACAATAATCTACAGAAATATTTCTTTTAGTACAAGTTTTGCAATTACAGTTGCTTCTTTTATTCTATTTGGTACATTTAATGCAGTAATAATTTTAGTATTAGGTTTTTTATTTAGAGTGCTTAAAAATAATAATGAATATAAGCATGTATTTAATACCCCTTTTTATGGAACATTATTTAATTGTTGTGGGTTTACATTGCCTATTTTATATGGTAGTTACTTTTACAAATTAGTAGGTGGAACTATGTATAATGGTAAATTAGATAGCAACGTATTACCAATTATTGTATTTGGAATTGCATTTTATATAATTAATACTTTTATTATATCAATTGTATTTTCAATGACCAATAAAAAAGGCATTATGTATTCATTTTTAGGCAATTTTAAACTGGTATTATTAAATACTTTTGCTATGACTCCTTTTGGAATATTATTAGCTTATGTATTCAATTTATACAGTTATGGTGGTGTAATGCTTGTGTTATTTCCCATAGTATTAGCAAGATACACTTTTTCTTTATATATACAATCTAAATCCCAATATGTGGAAACTGTAAATGCAATAATGCTTGCTATGGAGGCAAGAGACAAGTATACAGAAGGACATTCTCAAAGGGTTGCGGAAATCTCAGCCAGTATAGCTAAAGAATTAAAATATAATGACTGGAAAATCGAACTATTAAATATGGCAGCTTTACTTCATGATGTTGGAAAAATTGGGATTGATGATCATATTTTAAACAAACCTGGGAAGCTAACAAAGGAAGAATTTGATATCATAAAAACCCATCCTCAGATAGGGTATAATATTTTAAAAGATATTAAAAATCTTCAAAATATACTACCCATTATACGAAATCACCATGAGCGATATGACGGAAATGGATATCCAGATGGCAAAAAAGTAGAAGAGTTAAGCCTTGATGTTTTTATTGTGCAACTTGCAGATTCTATAGATGCTATGTCTACAGATAGACCTTATAGAAAAGCCTTATGTCCAGATGTGGTAATAGAAGAAGTAAAAAAATATTCTGGAACTCAATTTCACCCAAAGGTAGTGGAAGCATATTTTAAAGTTCTAGAAAAACAAAAAAAGTAAAGTGAGGATTTAAATGTTTATTGAAGCTTTGATTTTTGCATTGATTATTGGATACATATTAAAAGGAAATATAAAAAATTTAGAGAATGTAGATGTAAAAGTGACATATCTTGTTTTTATAGCTTTTTTTATAGAATTTTTTATTGTGATTTCCATAAGAAAAGGTTTTTTTAATATAGGTATCTTTACATATATATTAGATTCAATCATGTATATTTTATTAATAATTTTTATTTATTTTAACAGAAAGAATAAGTATATTGTACTTATGGGCTTAGGATTTTTGCTAAATGCTATTCCGATTTTTTTAAATGGGGGAGCAATGCCAGTAAGTGCTAAAGCAGCAAAAACAGCAGGGATTACTTTAAATATGAGCAAAGAAGGACTTTATTCCTTAATAAATGAAAATACTAGGGTATGGTTTTTAGGAGATATTATTCCACTAACTTTCCTAAGGAATTTTGCCATAAGTATTGGGGATATTATTGCAGTGATAGGACTGATGCTATTTATAATTACGGGAATGAAAAAAACAGCTAAAACAGCTAAAAATTAGTGTTTTTGTTATAGAATCAACAAAAATTTATTTTACAAAAGGAGAAAACTAACATGAGACCAGGGATAAATGGGAAAAAGAAAACATCTATAAGTGATAAGTTGAGCAAAAGAATAATGCTGCTAATAATTTCTATATTTTTAATAATAATTGTTGCTACATATTTATTGCTTCAATCAACTGTTAAAAAAGTAGTAGTGGGAATAGGACCGGTGGTTACTACAGCAATTAGTAATAGGTTAGAAAAAGTGGATTATGATAAGTTTTTAAGTGAAAAAGAGAATAGTGAAATTTATAAGGAGCTTAATAATGGAATAAATTATCTAGGTGACAAAGGAGTGGATTTCATACAAGAAATATCTATAGTCACTTTAAATGCAGATAATAAGTGGACATATATTGTAGATAAAGCTAAAGAAAGTCCTTCCAAATTTGGAGATGCGTTTGAAGATATTGCTAATAAAAAAATAATTGAAGAAGCTATAAATACTGGCAAATCAACAACTTCGGAGGTGCAAAGAGACGTAATTGATAGGACATCCTCCATGACTACATATATACCTATGAAGACACAAAAGGGAATGAATACCTTAGTAGTATTGAAAATCAAGTTAGATACTATATTGAAAGCGCAAATATTAATTTTGATAGGTGCATTTATATTTTCCGTTATAGTTCTTTTAATCATAAAGTTTATGGTGACGAAAATTACTAAAAGCCAAACTAAATCAATAAATGTATTGGTAGAAAAAATGAGTGATATGTCTAATCTAGAAGGGGATTTAACAAAAAGAATCGAAATAGATAGTAATGACGAAATAGGAGAACTTGCACAATCCACCAATAAAATGTTAGATACATTCCAAGAACTTTTAGTCCACATTACTAAAACTTCTAAGGAAATTTATGATGTTGAAGAAAAATTCACAGATGCCTTCCACAGAAATGTAGAAGGGTTTAAAGAAATGAATACATTAACTGGAAATATTGCTTTAAGGATAGATAAACAGACGGAAGAATTGAATAGTTCTGCTGACAGTATTCATTACATTAATGATGCAGTAGGTCAAATTGCTAATAATTCACAAATGGTTACAGAGCAAGCAATTGAGGCTAAAGATACTGCAAGTGATGGAAATAAAACTATGATGGAACTTGCAAGTAAGTCAAAAGCAATAGTTGTGGAAGTAGGAAATACTTCAAAATTAGTTAAAGAGTTAGATGAAAAATCAGAAGCAATAAATGGTATAGTAGATGCTATTACGGCTATATCTGAGCAAACCAATTTATTAGCACTAAATGCGTCTATAGAGGCGGCAAGAGCTGGAGAACAAGGTAAGGGATTTGCAGTAGTTGCAGATGAAGTAAGGAAATTAGCAGAACAATCATCAAAATCTGCTGAAGAAATATCTGAGCTTATTAAACAAGTTCAAAGGGGAATAGCAGCTGCAGGTGGTTCAATGGAAGGTGTGGCAAATCGGGTTAAAGAGGTATATAGTTATGTTGATATTGCAGCCAGCAAGTTTGATAAAATAGCTAGTGCTATTGGCAATGTTTCACAAAAGGTAGAAGAGGTATCATCAGCTACGGAGGAAATGTCTGCAAATGCATCTACTATAAATAATCAGATTGAAAATTTAGTGAATATTTCAAAAGAAAATAATGATGCTACGGAAAGTGTAGCAGCTAGCATTCAATATGGAGTAGATGAGATAACAAATTTGCAACTTGTATTAAAAGAATTAGACAACTTTACTTTAGAATTAGTGAAGAAGTTATCAAAATTAAAATTAAAATAAGAGGTAAAATATATAAAACAGAATTTATTTTGGGTTTTTGGATATAATACTTTAAATATAAAATAAAAAAAATTGTGTAATTATATAAAATTAAGTTGACTTATTGATTATATAATCTAAAATGAAACATATATAATAATATAAATTAACAATTGAAAGGGAAATTATAAATGAAGAAAAAGATATATATTGATGGAATGAGTTGCAGTCATTGCGTAAGTCATGTTAAGGAAGCATTGTTGGATATTGGTGCTAATAAAGTAAGAGTTGATTTAGAAGAAAAGTTTGCTATAGCAGAATTTGATGATGAGATAAATGATAGTGAAATTACAGAGGCTATTGAAGAAGTAGGTTATGAAGTTACTGAAATAGAAGAAGATTAACACAATTAATTTTGCCCCTGTTCATTTATATTGGACAGGGGCAAAGTCAATTATATGGTTTTACGTGCATCAATTATTGTTTGATATAAAATTATTACAATACAATCTATAATTTGAGTTTTTTTCTCTTTTGTTGTTTTTGAGGAATAACAAATAACTTTTAGTTTTTCTAGGCACTTATCTACGTTAGGTTGATTTATTTTAGAAAAATTTTCAATATATTTTATGGGAATCTTTTCTTCTGACCATTTTTTGTTCATATCCTTAAGGCCTAATTCTACTGTGGACAGTATCCTATAAAATAATATATCTGGATTATCATTAGTAGTTTCATCTATAAGAATGATTTGATTAATAGTAGATTTCATCACATCACATTTAATTTCTAAAAAGTTTCGAATATATTTATCCTCAAAAGCGGGAATTTGATAATTTATTATATCATCAATATCAGAAAACTCACTATGCTTGTCCTTCGAAGTTATTAACATAGCATTTAATCCAGGTATATTTAAGGTCTTAATTAAAATAGGCAGTATATTAGAAGGTATAGGCACTCCCAGTAGGATTAAATTTTCTAAAATGCTAACACTCTCTGTAATTGCTAGAAAAGCTATTATAATTTGGGATAACATGGTGGTGGTTATTAGTGAATTTAAAATAGTCTCTAGCAATCTAACTGTAATTACGCAAAGGGAATACGTGATAATCTTTTTAGTAGCTTTACGTAATCCTGTACTGGAAAACCTTTTATATTTTATAGCAGTAGATATTCCTGTAATAGTATCTAAAATAATAAGCACCAAAAGAATAATATAGGAGGTTTGCATGCTATTAAAGATCTCGCAAAGGAAACCTAAGATTCCAGATACTCCAAATATTTTTAACAAGAAGTCATTCTTGTGCATTTTTTCATCTCCATTAATAATAGACAATCATAAATATGGAATGAATAATCCCAATAGATTATTTATTCCATATAATATATGCTGTATTAAAAAAAATGCTATTGATGTATTTCCTCTGTATACCAAATCTTTCTTTGCTATTTAAAATTGTAACGGTGCAGCTATAATTATTAATTGAAAAATTTCAATTGAACATTTATTTTCTTATCTTCAATCTCTAAAATAACATAAGAATACCATGGTTCCCGCCGCTTGTAAGAGGGTGAACCGGGATTTATCATAAGGACTTTGTTTTTAGTTATAATCAGTGGTTGATGACTGTGGCCAAAGATGATTATATCTACTTTGTCATCACTAAATTCCGCGTAAGCTCTCTCAAGTGTAGATTTGTCATTACCATGACCGTGGTACAAACCGATTTTATATCCTTCCACAGGTATAATTATTTTTTCTTTTAATAAATCTCTGATGTAGCCCTTATCATTATTTCCCCATACTCCAATAAAGTTTTTATGCTCTCTTAATTTTGATACCACACTAGAGGAGACATAATCACCTGCATGAATTATCATATCAGATTCTCTAGATATATTATCTATGAATTTGAAAAGTTTATCGCTATGTTTTTTTACATGAGTATCAGACAATATTGCAATTTTCATATTCATCACCTTCTAATAGTATATTATGCATATATTATGCTTTGATACACAATTAGTATTTAAGTATAAAATACATTTTCAAATTAATTCCTTTATCATAACATTTTTGGTATGATTATAATATAATATAGTATAGTATAACTAAATAAGAGGGGATGCAAATTAATGTTTATGTTTAACATTATCCAATTTATGGTTCCTGTTATATTTTTGTTAGTATTTGGTATAATTATATTCAGCATAATGAAAGGCATAAGTCAATGGTCAAAGAATAATAAACAACCTGTTTTATCAGTAAAAGCAAAGGCAGTAACTAAAAGGACACATACGACCAGTAATAGTAGCATTAATGATAGTCAGCCGGTCCATAGAAGCACTACATTTTATCATGTAACCTTTGAAGTAGAGAGTGGAGATAGGATGGAATTTCAAATAAGTGGCGGTGAATTTGGCTTATTAGCAGAAGGTGATGTTGGAAAGCTTACATTTCAAGGCACTAGATATAAGAGTTTTGAAAGAGAAGTTTAATATATGTGAGGAGAAAAAATGGGACAAACAGAAGATGTAGTCTATGTTTTGGAGCAATCAGGAATAAATATAAACAACGAGAAATCACTGCACTCATCCATTAAGCAATGGTATGCTATGCCAGGCGACAGATTAGAAGTAAAAGTGGATAAGTATATAATTGATTTAGTAAGGGAAGATTCATTAATAGAAATTCAAACTAGAAATTTCAGTGCCATTGGAAATAAGCTAAGAGCCCTGGTTAAATACAATATGGTTACGCTAGTGCACCCTATAGCTATTGAAAAATATATAGTAACAATGGATGATTCGGCTAAAGTAATTAGTAGAAGAAAATCCCCTAAAAAAGGTAAATTAGTGGATTTGTTTGATGAGTTAATTAGGATACCGGATTTAATAGATGAAGAAAATTTTATACTGGAAATCTTAATGACCAAAGAGGAAGAAATAAGATGTAAGGATGGAAAAGGAAGCTGGAGAAGAAAGGGTATTAGCATTGTGGACAGAAAGTTAGTACAGGTAGTAGAAAAGGTAACGTTTAAAGAAGGAAAAGATTTTTTAATGTTTCTACCAGAAGACCTGCCAGAAAATTTTACAAATAAAGATTTAGCGAAAATATTGAAAGTTACTGTATATAAGACAAGAAAAGTAACTTATTGCTTAAGGAAAATGAAGATTATAAAAGAAGTAGGAAAGCTGCGAAATGAACTCATATTTGAGAGGCAATAAATAAGAGAAATAAATTTTTATTTTTATTTATAATTATATAAATGTAATTAAGCAGGGAAGTATAAAATTTAAACTTTGATATATGTGGAACTATATGATAAATTAGACTTAATATAAAATAGTGAAAAATATATATTATAAAAGATAGAAAGGAAGATATAAGTGAGAAAAAAAAATATAGTTATTGGAGCCTTGCTTGCAGTTGGAGTAGTAGGAGCCTATGAATTTTATAAAAGCAATTTTAAAACTTGTGATTCTAATCTTGGTGAAGTAAATGAAGCAGATAAACAATTTGTATGGACTCTAGAGGGAGAAGGATTGTTTTTTACAAAGCCTGAAGAAGAACCACAAGAGGTAGGTATAAAGGTATACAAAGGTATAAGAATATTAGAATTATATGGAGATGGTAATCTAATAGGTAAATTTAAAATTGCAATAGGGGGAGCTCCTATTGGTGATAAACATATGGAAGGAGATAGAAAAACTCCTGAAGGCAAATATCATATTTGCACAAGAAATGATAAAAGTAAATACACCTTATTTTTAGGACTTGATTATCCGAATGTACAGGATGCTCAAAGAGGACTTCAAAATGGGTTAATAGAGGAACATGCATTTAAAGAAATAAATATTCAAATTGAAAGTGGTAAAAGACCGGATTGGAGTACTGCTTTAGGTGGTACAATAGGCATACATGGTGGGGGAACTCTAGGGGATTGGACCGCTGGATGCATCGCTCTATCAGATGATGATATTAAGATTATTTGGGAATATGCTCAAATGAATACTCTTGTGGAAATCTGTGAATAATTAAAATAATATTTAATTCAAAAGCATAATTAGTATTTTTGTTGAAAGAAAAAACATAACATTAGTAGACATGGGGGTGTTTATTATAAAAAAAACAATAGCAATTGGGGCTATGTGCATTATAATAGGAGTAAGTTTTTTAGGATGCAAAATTAAAACTAACCAGGTTAATGCTGAAAAAGATACAATCATTGTAAAAGAAAATACAACTAGTGCTAAACAAACTAATGTGGATTTGAGTAAGTTTAAAATTGCGGATAAAGAAGATAGCTATAGTTCTACAATGTCAGGATTAAACACTAAAAAAGGCTATGCAAAGTTTTTCTTTCATAAATTTTCAGGTACACGCACAGTAGCTGAGATAAAGAAAAATTGTAGGATTAGTTATAAATCTCATATTGAAAAAGGAAAGTTAGATGTAGTAATTCTAGATTCAGCGGGTAATACTTTAAAGGTATTAGAAGCAAATAAAGAGGAAAACATAGAGTTGAATTTTTCAGATAAAAATGAATATATAATTAAAGCTGTTGGTGATGAAGCTTATAAAGGTGATATAATAATAGAAACAAAATAGTTTGAATTTATTTAAACATAGTAAAAAATATATTTGTAATTAAAGGACTCTATTCAAGAGAAATACAAGGAGTGTGAAATATAATGGATAAGAAAAAAGTCTACATAACAAGAAGAATACCAGATGAGGCTATTGAACTTTTAGAAGAACATTTCCATGTAGAAGTAAATTCGCAAGATAGAGTTTTATTAAGAGAAGAACTTTTAGAAAAGGTAAAAGGTATGGATGCAGTTTTATGTCTTATAACTGATAATATTGATAGTGAGGTTCTTGAGGCAGCTGGCGTTAAGTGTAAGATATTTGCTAATTATGGTGTGGGTTATAATAATATTGATACAGTGGCAGCTACTGAAAGAGGAATAATAATTACAAACACCCCTGGAGTGTTAGATGATGCAACTGCTGACCTTGCATGGACATTGCTGATGGCGGTATCTAGAAGAATAGTGGCAGCAGATAAATTTACAAGAAATGGTGCTTTTCAATGTTGGGATCCTATGATGTTTCTTGGACGGGACATTACTGGTAAGACACTAGGACTTATAGGGGCAGGACGGATTGGATTTAACTTTGCAAAAAAAGCTAAGGCTTTTGATATGAAAATTCTTTACACTGGTCTAAGGCATAATTATAAAATAGAAAATGAATTAGGTGCTATTTATGTGGATAAAGAAACCTTACTTCAGGAAGCGGACTTTGTTTCATTACACGTACCACTTTTACCTTCTACTACTCACTATATTGGTGAGTCAGAATTTTCAATGATGAAAAAAACTTCAGTTATTGTTAATACATCTAGAGGTTCAGTAATTGATGAAAAAGCATTAGTTAAAGCCCTCAAGCAAGGTGAAATATGGGGAGCTGGACTTGATGTATATGAAAATGAACCAGAGATTGAGCAAGAGCTTTTAGATATGTATAATGTTGTTATTGTTCCGCATATTGCGTCAGCTACTATGGAAACCAGAAGGAATATGGGACTAATTGCTGCTAATAATATTATTAAAGTTCTTTCGGGTGAGAATCCTAATACTTGTGTTAATATAGAAGTGTTAAAATAATGTAGATAAAAAGGCACCCCCATTCAGATGAGTGAATAGGAGTGCCTTTGCTTTATTGTCTAATATTGAACCCTAATAAAGTTTTTTTATTTTTGCCCAATGAATTGCTCCAAAAGGAAGGCCATCATTATTTGCCATTCCGACAATCGCTTCATCTACAGCTATTTTCATACCGCCTTATTTTTAAATGATATTAAAATTTATTTTTAATATCTATATAATTGTATATAGAGTATTTTGAAATACCAAAAAAATTTGCTGTTTTATCGCCAGCCTTTGTAATTAAGAAAGCCCCAGCATCATTAAGAAATTGAATAGCTTGTATTTTTTCATCTTTACTCATAAGTGCCACAGGTTTCCCTATTTTTTTTACCGATTCATCTAATAAGTCATCTAGTAGTTGATTTACATTCTGAGGAATGTTACTTACATCTTCAGGATCCTCTTTATGACTAATCATTGAGTCTAAGCAATTTTTAGCTATAGTAAGCTCAGTAATATCATAATTTATAGAAAATATCCCAGTAGGCTTATTTTCACTATCTCGTATATAGATGGTACTTGACTTTAAAACCTTACCATCATGAGTTTTGGTAATATAGTTTAATTTATCTTCCAGTGATGTAGAAACATGTTTTAAAGCATTTAAAACAATCCGGGAAGCGCTAGTACTTGTATCTCTGTGTGTAACATGACCATTTTCAATAAATATAATTGGGTAATCTACATGGTCAGATGATATGTCATGAATAACTACTTCACAATTTCGTCCAAATTGAGTTGAAATACCTTTTGCTAATCTTTTTAGAAAATCTAAACTACAATCGTTTTCCATACAAAACCTCACAATTCATATTATAAAGTGTAAAATTAAAGAAACTTACAAATATTACATGAATTAAGTATATCAATGTTTATTTTTAAAATCAACATAATATATGAAAAAAAATTTTAATTTACAAAATTTTTTTAATGCTATGAAGAAAAAATTGATAAAACATTCTGTAAACTTTATTGACTTTTATTTTCTTAAATGGTAATCTGATGAAATAAAGCACCATAAAGGAGAATGTTTTGCTATGAAATCAAGTAAAACCAAAAGTTTAATACAGGTAGCTACAGGTAGAAAAAAAGCAGATTTAGTCATTGAAAATTGCAATGTTGTAAATGTTTTTTCACAGGAGATAATATATGGTAAGCTAGCCATTAGTCAGGGTATATTTGTTGGTATTGGTGATTATGAAGCTACAGAGGTAATTGACGGTGAAGGGAAATATATAGTTCCGGGTTTAATTGATTCCCATGTTCATATAGAGTCATCTATGGGTTCACCATATCAATTTGCAAGAGCTGTACTACCAAGGGGGACCACCACTGTTATTTCTGATTGTCATGAAATAGCTAATGTTAAAGGTCTTGAGGGTATAAAGTACATGATTGAGTCTAGTGAAAATCTTCCTCTTGATGTGTATATAATGCTACCATCTTGTGTTCCAGCTACCATATTTGAAACATCAGGTGCAATATTAGAAGCAGAAGATTTAGAAGAACTTATGCAACATGAAAGAGTATTGGGCCTTGGGGAACTAATGAACTATCAAGGCGTTGTTTTTACAGATGAAGGCATCATGAAAAAACTACAACTTACTGATAAATATCATAAAATAGTAGATGGCCATGGGCCTATTATAAAAGAAAAAGAGTTAAATGCCTATGCATTATCCGGTGTTAAAACAGACCATGAATGTATGAACCATAAAGAGGTATTAGACAGACTTAGGAATGGCATTTATATTGCAGTAAGAGAGGGCTCAGCGGCAAAGAATTTACTGGATTTAGTTGGTGCTGTAAATCCCTTTAATGAGCGTAGATTTACCTTTTGTACGGATGACAGGCATCCTAAGGATATTTTACATGAGGGTCATATAGACAATAACATTCGACTTGCTATAAGAGCGGGGGTTAGTCCTATAACTGCAATTAGAATGGGCACATTAAATTCAGCAGAATGTTACGGTCTTAAAAATCTTGGTGCTATTGCTCCTGGTTATATAGCAGATTTTATAATAGTTGATAATTTGACGGACTTTAATGTGTTAAAAACTTTTAAAAAAGGTAAACACATAGCGGATGATTGGTATAAGTCTATAAAGGAAGATAAAAAACTTTTAGAAATTGTATCCAACAGTGTTAGTATAAAAGAGTTTACAGAGGAGGATTTAAAAATAAAATTATCTTCCGAATCTGCAAAAGTAATTAAAATTATGGATCACAGTCTTTTTACAGAGAATGTAACTAGGGCAGTGAATGTAGATGAAAATGGATACTACATATATAATGAAGCAGTTGATGTTTTACCTATTTATGTATTTGAAAGACATAGTGGAACCGGTAATATTGGTAAAGGTTTAATTGAAGGATATGGTCTAAAGAATGGAGCTATTGCCTCGACTATAGCGCATGATTCACATAACTTGGTGGTTATAGGTGATAGTCCAATGAATGTTAAAATAGCTGTCAAAAAGATAATAGAAATTGGTGGAGGCCTGGTAATTGTAAAAAATGGAGAGGTAAAAGGTTGTTTACCTTTAGATATTGGAGGGATTATGTCTAGTAGTGATTTAGAGACTGTATCAAAAGGTCATGAAGAACTTAATAAAATTGCCATGGAGGAATTGGGTATTAATGATAATGTAAATGCTTTTATGACCTTAGCATTTATGGCATTACCAGTTATTCCAAAACTTAAGATTACTGATAAAGGCTTATTTGATGTTATAAAATTTGAACTTACCAGTTTATAAGCATATACATAATTTTAAATTTCTGAATTAACTCTCTTGGCTGCTGAAATTAGGTATACCTAATTTAAAAAAAATTGCAAAATTAAAAAAAAATTGCAAAACAATATTGACTTACTTTTTTGTAATGATATACTAAATTTATATTTATGTACTAATTTCATTACATTTAGATGCTATTATTAGAAGAGTAGGTTAGGAGAGAATTATGAAAAATTCAATATTTTTGAAAAATATTAAATATCTTGTAACATGTGACGATAATGAAAATTTATTTGAAAATATAAATATGTATATTGAAAATGGTGAAATTAAATATATTGGAAAAAATCTTAAGGTGGCCGATGAGATTATAGATGCAACAGATATGGTAGTGTATCCAGGGCTTATTAATACACATCATCATCTTTATCAGATTTTTAGTAGAAATATTCCAGAGGTTCAAAATATGGAATTATTTCCATGGTTAAAATATTTATATGAAATCTGGAAAAATGTAAACAGTGATGTTATTATGCACAGTTCCCTTTGTGGAATGGGGGAACTTTTAAAAACGGGTTGTACAACCTGTTTTGACCATCACTATGTATTTCCTGAAAATCAAAATAATCTCATTGAAGCCCAATTTGAGGCGGCGCAAATACTTGGTATGAGAATGTATGCATCTAGAGGAAGTATGTCCCTAAGTGTTAAAGATGGTGGGCTTCCACCAGATACTGTGGTTCAGTCTGTTGATGAGATTTTAAAAGACAGTGAAAGGTTAGTGAAAAAATTTCATGATAAAAATCGTTTTTCTATGAGGCAAGTTGCACTTGCTCCTTGTTCACCATTCAGTGTTACGGGAACTTTAATGAGCGAATCAGCAGTGCTTGCTAGAAAACTGGGGGTTAGACTCCACACACATCTTGCAGAAACAGTGGACGAGGAAAACTTTACTTTAGAAAAATTTAATATGAGACCTCTGGAGTATATGGAAAGCTTGGGATGGGTAGGTCCTGATGTGTGGTTTGCACACGGTATTCACTTTAACGATGATGAATTGAAAACACTTGCAAGGACTGGCACAGGTGTTACCCATTGTCCCGTATCTAACATGAAATTGTCATCAGGGATTGCAGAGATTCCCAAAATGTTAAAGCTTAATGTGCCTGTTGGGCTTGGGGTTGACGGAAGTGCAAGCAATGACGGCTCAAACATGCTTGAAGAGATGAGAGTTGCATTTTTACTCCATAGATTAAACTCAGGTAAAAGTGCACCCACAGGATATGACATACTTAAAATAGCAACTAAAGGCAGTGCAAGAGTTCTTGGACGTGATGATATTGGAAAGTTATCTGTTGGAATGGCAGCAGATTTATTTATGATAAATCTTAACCGATTGGAGCTTGTAGGTGCGGGTCTTGACCCTAAAGCTTTACTTAGTACTGTTGGCTTTAAAGGTAATGTGGATTATACAATTGTAAACGGTAAGATTGTTGTGAAAGATGGTAAACTTATAAATATTGATGAAGAAAAAATCTATAATGAAAGCCATGCTGTGGCAAAAAGATTTATACAAGGAGGCATAAAATGAGTATAGGAAAAAGTATTAATAGGGTTGATGCTTTTGATAAGGTAACTGGGCGTGCACAATTTACAGATGATTTTAAATTAAATAATGCGCTTGTTGCTAAAGTTCTTCATAGTACTATTGCAAGTGGAGAGGTTAAAACCATTGATATTTCGGAGGCTATGAAACTTAAGGGAGTTGTGAAAATTGTAACTTGCTTTGATGTTCCTGATATTCAATATCCAACAGCAGGGCATCCATATTCACTAGATCCTGCCCATATGGATATTGCAGATAGGAAATTACTAAATAAAATAGTTCGATATTATGGTGACGATATAGCAGCTGTAGTTGCTACAGATAGTGTAACTGCCGCAAGAGCTATTAATCTTATAAAAGTTGAATACGAGGAATATGAGCCTATAATTTCTATTGATGCTGCTTTAAAAGAAGGAGCAAATAGGATTCATGAGGAGTATCCAGGAAACATCCTTGCACACACAAGCTATGAAATTGGTAATTATGATAATGCTATAAAAGAAGAAGGACTTATTGTTTTTGAAGGAGAGTATGAACTTTCTCCTGTTAAACATTGTCATCTTGAAAATCCAATATCCTATGCCTATGCTGAGGGTAAAAGGTTAGTAGTGGTAACATCAACTCAAATTCCTCATATTGTACGACGTGTAATTGGGCAAGCTCTTGGTATTGATTGGGGTAAAATAAGAGTTATTAAACCATATATAGGTGGAGGATTTGGAAATAAACAAGAGGTTCTTTATGAGCCACTTAATGCTTATTTATGTAAGGTTATTGGCGGAAGATGTGTTAAACTTGATATTTCAAGAGAAGAAGATTTTGTAAATACTCGTCTGCGTACTGCTATGAAAATTAAAATTAAAAGTTATGTGAGAGCAAATGGACGATTTGTTGCAAGAAAGTTAGAAATGTATGGTAACAAAGGGGCTTATGCATCCCATGGTCATAGTGTGACAAATAAATCAGGTCATGCATTTAAACAGATATATCAAGATGAAGTAGCAACTAAAGGTGATATGTACTCAGTTTATACAAATATGCCTGCCTCTGGTGCTATGCGTGCTTATGGTATACCACAAATTACTTTTGCTCTTGAATCTCATGTTGATGATGTAGCAAGTAAATTGGGTCTAGATAAGATTGAAATGAGAAAACTTAATGCTATGAAATTAGGATTTGTTGATAATCAGGTTAAATGTAATAGTAATGGCCTAGCAGAATGCATTGAGAAAGGTAGAAAATATATTGATTGGGATAATAAACTTATAGAGTACCAAAATCAAACAGGGCCTGTAAGGCGTGGTGTTGGTATGGCAATATTTAGTTATGCGGTAGGCGTTTTCCCAATATCACTGGAAACAGCAGCTTGTAGGATTGTACTTAATCAAGATGGATCTGTTCAGGTTCAAATGGGTGCCACAGAGATAGGTCAAGGAGCAGATACGGTATTTGCACAAATGGTATCAGAGGTTCTTGATATTCCTATTGAAAACGTACACACAATTTCAACTCAAGATACTGATATTACACCCTTTGACACCGGTGCTTATGCATCCAGACAATCTTATGTATCAGGTATGGCTGCTAAAAAAGCCGCTATGGAACTTAAAGAAAAAATAATAGAACATGCAAATTTTATGTTAAGACTTCCTATAGGGAATATTGATCTTAAAGATAATAATATTATAAATAGTGAAACAGGTGAAATTTTAGCTTCACTTAAAGAAGTTTCTATGCATGCACTTTATAATACTGAAAAATCCGTTCACATTACATCGGAGGTAACAAATCAATGCAAATCAAATACATTTGCATTTGGAGTATGTTTTGCTGAGGTTGAAGTTGATATCCCTGTGGGTAAAATTAAAGTTATTAAGGTTATTAATGTTCATGATAGTGGCACAATTCTTAATCCTGCACTTGCTGCAGCACAGGTACATGGTGGCATGAGCATGAGTTTGGGTTATGGTTTAACTGAGCAACTTTTATTTGATGAAAAGACAGGTAGAATGCTCAATGATAATCTACTTGATTATAAGCTTCCAACTACTATGGATACACCACATTTGGAAGCACAGTTTGTGGAAACTTACGATGTGTCAGGACCTTTTGGTAACAAGGCACTAGGAGAACCACCTGCAATTCCAGTTGCACCTGCAATTAGAAATGCGGTACTGTGTGCCACAGGAGTTAATTTTAATACTGCACCTTTAACGCCACAAAGACTTGTAGAAAAATTTAAACAGGAAAATTTAATATAAAGGTAGAGGTGAAATAACAATGTATGATATAGAAAAAATATATCAAGCAACTTCAGTTAAAGATGCAATAGAGCATCTTGCAGCTGATCCTAAATCCATAATTATTGCAGGCGGAAGTGATGTACTTATAAGCATTCGTCATGGCAAGCTTGCAGGGTGCTCCCTTGTTAGTATTTATGGACTGGAGGAACTAAGAGGAATAACACTTGGTGAAGATGGCAGTATAAAGATAGGTGCCATTACAAGTTTTTCACATATAACAAAAAATCCTATTATTCAAAAATATATTCCAGTACTTGGGGAAGCTGTTGATGATATAGGAGGGCCACAATTAAGAAACATTGGAACAATTGGAGGAAACATTTCAAATGGAGTTACAAGTGCGGATAGTGCATCCACGTTATTTGCTCTGAATGCTAAGCTTCAAATTGAAGGGCCCAATGGTCTTCGAGTTATTCCTATTTCAGAATACTATGTAGGTCCAGGAAAAGTTAGTTTGAAAAATGGTGAATTACTTACAGCTATCTATATTACAAAAGAAAATTATGAGAATTTTACAGGTAATTATATTAAATATGCTATGCGTAATGCAATGGATATTGCAACCCTTGGATGTAGTGTAACTTGCAAACTTAGTAAAGAAAAAGATACTATTGAAGATGTACATCTTGCTTTCGGTGTTGCAGGACCTATTCCTATGAGATGCCGCAGGGCTGAAGAAGCTATAAAGGGAATGAAAATTTCTGAGGAGATGTTCAATATTTTTGCAGAGGTTGCAAAAAGCGAAGTTAACCCTCGTTCTTCTTGGCGTGCATCTAAAGACTTTCGTCTTCAGCTTGTATGCGAACTCAGCAAACGGGCTTTAAAGGAGTCAATAAGAAAATCAGGAGGCGTAATCAATGGCTAATGGAATTTTAAAATGCACAGTAAATGGTGAACCTAAAGAAATTATGATAGATGATAGAGAGTCGCTTACGGATGTTCTAAGAAATCAGCTAGGCCTTACAAGTGTTAAAAAAGGTTGCGAGGTTGGAGAATGTGGAGCTTGTACTGTTCTTATTGATGGTGAAGCATTTGATTCTTGTATTTATCTTGCAATTTGGGCAGAAGGTAAAGAAATTCGTACAGTTGAGGGACTTATGGACGCTGATGGGAATATATCAGATATTCAAGAAGCATTTATTGACGAAGCAGCTGTTCAATGCGGGTTCTGTACATGTGGAGCTATTATGTCATCCATACCTGTTCTTGAAGACAGTAAGGAGTATACAAAAGAAGAAATTAAAAAAGAGCTTTCTGGTAATCTTTGCCGTTGCACAGGTTATGAAAATATATTAAATGCTGTAGAAAAAACTAAAAAGCATCGTTGTAAAGATTGTAAAAATTAAGAATTATAATGAAATGCTTTGTATAATAAATTGATATAATTAACAGAAATAAAAAAACAATTCGCTTTATCTAATAATGCGAATTGTTTTTTTTTTATTATATAGGAAACAGCTTGCGGAAACCGCTGTGGATAACATTCTAGCTAACAAATAGTTAGAAAAAAAGGATAAATATGAGAAGATTAAATCATGAAAAAAATAAGATTACTATAAAACAAATATTTGAAGATAATTATCCAAAGTTTTGGAAAATGAATAAAGAAAAGTATCCTAAAAAAATGAGAGAACACATGAATATCGAAGGAATGAAAATGATAAGATGCGGGGATATTGCTTTATGTTTTGTGGCATATATATGCTTTAATGTTTAGAAGTATTTAAAGTAGGATTTACATGCAAAAGTAGATTTTGCAGTAAATGCAGTAAAAAATATATAAATGAATGGGTAGAGAAACAAGTGAGTAAAATTTTAGATGTACCACATAGACATTGTGTATTTACAATACCTGCTGAGTACAGGAAATATTTTTTTTGGAATAGAGAGAATCTGAAAGACATGGTGCATAAGGTTATAAATGAGTTTGCAAATGGTGTAAACCGTAAAAATAGAGAAGATTATCAGAAAAAGAAAAGGAGTAAAAAGGGAGGAGTACTTTGGCAAATTGGAATGATTGGAGTAGTGCATACATTTAGAAGGAACATAGGATTTAACCCGCAGTGGTTCCAGAAATAAAAACAAGGGGTAAGTATAAGGAAAATATAACTATATATTATAAAACTTTTAATTTTAGTCAATATATAGTAAAATTAAAACAGATAGAATTACAATGACTTACACTTTAATGATATCACATCGATTAGGAATAACAAGATATGCTGATAAAATTATAGTGTTACAGAAGTGGAGAATTGTAGAGCAAGGTAGCCATGATAAACTTATGGCATTAAATGGAGTGTACAAGAGGATGTATTTAGCGCAAGCCAATTGGTATGTATAAGATATTTATAATCAAAATGGAGGCGACAAATTGGATAGAAATGAAGTATTATCAATAAAAGATTTATACAAGACGTTTACGAGCAAGCATAGCAAAGTAGAAGCTCTAAAAGGAATAAGTTTAAGTCTATACAAAGGCGAGATGTTAGCGATAATGGGATCAAGTGGATCAGGAAAGAGCACACTCTTAAATGTAATTGGTGCTTTAGATTCCCCCACAGAAGGTAAAATATTTATAGATAATAAGGAAATAAAGGATTACCACCTAGAACCATATGCAACAAAATATAGAAGTGAGAATATAGGTTTTATTTTTCAATCATTTCACTTGCTTAAGGATTTAACTGTAGAAGAAAACATAGCTCTACCGCTTATATTAAAAGGAGAAAGTAAAGAGGTGGTATCAGAATTAACCCAGAAACAATTAGAATTAATTGGTCTACATAGATGGAGAAAACATAGGCCTATTGAGTTATCAGGAGGTCAGCAACAAAGGGTTGCTATAGCAAGAGCGTTAATAACTGTGCCACCAGTATTACTGGCAGATGAGCCAACAGGGAATCTTGATTACAATACATCTATGGAAATATTGGAAATTATAGTACAAGCTAAGAAAAGATTAAATCAAAGTATTATAATAGTTACCCATGATCCAATGGTGGCATCTTATGCTGATAGAATTCTATTTTTCCACGATGGAAAAATAGTGGATCAATACAATAAAAATAATGAAAAGGGTGATATAAACATTATACTAGATAAGTTTAAAAAAATATTGGAGGTAAGGGAATGATTAGATCAATAAAAGCTATTCCATTTAGATTCTTAAGATCTAATAAGATTATTACCTTTTCTTCTATTTTTAGTATAATGTTATCGGTTTGCTTAATATTAAGTATGTTCAACTTAACAACTAGTGCTAGGAAGTCGCTAGAACAAGAAAATATCAAAAAGTATGGAGTTGTAGATATAATAGTAAGTTACAATGCTGATTTAAGCAAGAGTATTGATCAGAGTCTAATTAGCAAAATATCATTAATACCAAATATTAAAGAAATTTCAAAAGTATTACTAAGTATTGTGAAATTATCTGACAGAGATGTTATGACATTAGGAATTGATAATGGATATATAATGAAAAGTAAATATAAGTATACGGAAGACATAGGGGAAAATGATATTATTATAAGTAAATTACTTGCGCAAAGCATGAAATTTAAGGTCGGAGGTAATATTAAATTAAATGATCATAACTTTAGAATTGTTGAGATATTGAATTATTCAATTGGTGACAAGGCACCGCCAGAAATTATGCTTGTGAATAGACAAACTCTAAAAAAGATTATAAGTAGCAATACTGAGGCTACATCGGTAATGATTAAAACAAAGGATAGAAAGTTTAATTCAGAAATAATAGATCAAATAAAACAAATTGATAGGGATATAAACACTGATATAGCAGAGAATGATTCACTTTCTTTAGAAAATATTCAAGCTCTAGATGTGTTTATTAAAGTTTTAGCAGTTTTAGTGCTTGTGATGAGTGGGCTGTTTATTTTGGGGAGCTTTCAGACATTTTTATATAATTATAGGGGGCAGTTTGCAGTAATTAGGTCTATTGGAGGAAGTGCAGAACAAGCCTTTTATATTGTTTTAGCTCAATGTACATTTATAAATATTATTGGAGTAGTAATGGGGATATTATCTGCATATGTCACAAATAGCTACTTACTTACTACCTTCAACAAAGCTTTTTTATTAGATAATATTAAAAATGAATTTTCCATATCCGTTGCACTGTATGTTGCAATTATTTCATTTCTTATATTAGAGTTACTAACGATTGGACCAGCTTTAAAAAGCAAAAAAATATTACCTCTTAGTATAACAAATAAAAATGAGAAACTAGATTATGGCAATAAAAAGCCTGATAAGGCAATGGTTAATTTACTGGGTGGCGCAGCTATAAGTATTATTTTATATGGTTTTGTTATCGGACATGATATTTCTTTTGGAGCAACAGGTATGCTAATTGTCATTAGTTTAGTATATTTAGTATTTCCCTATTATAGCAAGAAGCTACTAAATCTATTATTGATACCTCTAAAATATCTAGGAGGAAATGAATCTTATGTTGCTATTAAAAATCTTATACCTCAAGTGAAAAAAAATACAGTAATTATATTATCTATATCTACTATGGCAATTATTGCATCCTTTGGAGGTAGTGCTTTTAATACCATAAAAGGGACAAATGAACAGATTTGCAGGGAAGAATATGTTTCCAATATAATAGTAACAAGTAAAAACGGGGCAAATACAATGTTATCACATAATCTTAAACAAGATATAGACAAATTAAAGGATGTAAGAAGGTCTTCTATATTAAGCTATAATGATAGTTTGGTTTTTACAAATATAAGAGGGTCGCAAGAATACCTTAACTATATTATGGCAGATGTTAAAGAGCTACAACAAGAAGGTTTAATACCTAAATTTAATAGTGGTATAATGGATAAAATTATACTGTCTAAAAATTTTGCCACAGAGAATGATATCAAAGTGGGAGATGAAATAGCAGTCTCTAAATATATTCATGGCATACGCTCAGGCGAGGGGATTGACTATGGTAAATTACAAGTTGTAGCAATAATGGATAAGAGTTCAGTAAATGATTCTCATGCCATTATTGATTGGCAAAATGAAAGGTTTATTAGTAGTTATACCAGATTATATAAGTTATTAATATTTACCAATAATGAGAAGGGAGTATTATCGGAGTTGCCCTCAGTTAATGATAAATATCAAGAATTGCAGTGGGAAACATTAAATCAAGCTCTTAAAGAAATAGATAAGTTCGTTATCCAAAGATGGTCAATATTTCTTATAGCTCTATTTCTTATAATAGTATCGGTGGTTTTAGGCGTGTTTAATTCTTTAATTAATAATATAAATTCAAAAAGAAAAGAGTATGCAATATTAAGGACCTTAAGAATAAGTAAAAAGGGGTTAGTAAAGGTAATTATGACCCAAGTATTAGTGTTTATATTAGTTGGGGGAATAATGGGATTAATACTAGGGAATATGTTTTATTTAGTTACCGCTTTAATGGAGCCAAATTCGTATTTTAAATTTAATATTATGATGAATGTGTATGTACTAGTAGCAATGATATTATTAGCAATAATTATTTTTGTTCCATTGTCTATATCATTAGCTAAAAGAAAAATTAGCTCAGAGATTATGGAGGTTGAAAGGTAAATTAAAGATTAAGTGCAAGCAGTAAAAACTCTGAATATAAAAAGATTCTATTTAATTAGGTCAAGAAGTAGAAGCGTTATTAATCGAAAGTATTCTATGTAAGAAACATTGGAACAATTGGAGTTACAAGTGCGGATATTGCAACCCTTGGATGTAGTGTAACTTGCAAACTTAGTAAAAAATGTACACCTTGCCTTCGGTGTTGTAGGACCTATTCCTATGAGATGCCCTAAGGCTGAAGAAGCTATAATTAGCTTTGCGAAGTATTTTTTGAATTTGAAAAATATTTTGCAAGTTTATTGACTTTCATTTAGTAGGGTGGTAATCTAAAGAAATGGAGGTCATATTTAATGAGTCGCATAGAAAAAAGTAAAGTATAAGTGCTTTTTTAAAAAAGAAAACGATTTCCGGTAAATTAAACCCAATTAGTTATATATTTTATATGTTATATTTAAAATTTTGCTCTGCGAATAATTCCTAGAGCTTAATAATAAAAAACATGGGGGGAACTAAATGGAATATTTTAAGATTAAAGAAAATGGAAGTGACGTAAGAAAAGAAGTTATTGGAGGAATAACCACATTTTTAACTATGGCATATATTATTGCAGTTAATGCAAACATATTAGGGGATCCTGCTGTTGGAATGCCGTCAGGGGCTATAGTAACGGTAACTTGTTTAACAGCAGGACTTACTACAATCTTTATGGGGTTATATGCTAATCTTCCTTTTGCATTAGCATCAGGAATGGGATTAAACGCTTTCTTTGCTTCTGTAGTTATAGTGGGAAAAGTTCCATGGCAAGTGGCATTAACAGCGGTCTTTTTAGAAGGAATTGTTTTTATTATATTATCATTAACTAATGTTCGTGAAGCAGTAGTTAATGCTATACCAACAACTTTAAAATTGGCAGTTACCGCAGGAATTGGACTTTTCATTGCATTTATTGGATTTGTAGATGCTGGTATTGTAGTTAGTAATAAATTTACAAAGGTAGCTATGGGTAACTTTACACAGCCAACAGTATTAATAACTGTCATAGGAGTAATTATAATAGTAGTGTTGTCAAAGAAAAAAGTTAGAGGAGCTATATTATGGGGAATAGCCGCAAGCACACTACTCGCTTGGTTATTTGCAATAATATCACCAGTAGCGGCAACTACTTATGGAATAAGTACACCAAAAGGTATATTTAAATTTGAATCAATATCACCAATTGCATTTAAACTGAATTTTTCATACCTAACTGATTCAACTAAGATATTGCAATTTTTAGTAATAATGCTAACTTTTTTATTTGTTGATTTTTTCGATACTCTAGGGACTTTGGTAGGGGTTGCTTCAAAGGTTGGAATGGTTGATAAAAATGGTAACGTGAAAAATTGTGGACGTGCACTACTAGTAGATGCTGTAGGTACTACTGTAGGAGCCGTACTTGGGACTTCAACTGTAACTACTTATGTAGAAAGCTCAGCGGGATTTGCAGAAGGTGCTAGGACTGGACTTGCATCAGTTATAACAGGAATATTATTTTTAATAGCAATGTTTTTTTCACCTTTGTTCGTTGCAATACCAGTTTGTGCAACTGCACCTGCACTGATAGTTGTAGGATTTTTCATGATGGAGAACATAGTTAAAATAGATTTTAGCGATTTTACAGAGGGAGTTCCTGCTTTCCTAACTATCGCACTAATGCCTTTAACTTATAGTATTGGAGACGGATTAACAATGGGGATTCTCTCTTATGCGGTGATAAATTTTATAAATAATATATTCACTAAGGACCACAGTAAGAGGAAGAAGGTCTCAATTGTAATTTATATTTTGGCAGGATTATTCATTGCTAAATTATATTTTACTGGCCGACAATAATAAAGATATTAGAAATATACTAAATCAGAAATAAAAAACAATTCGTAATATTTATATAACGAATTGTTTTTTATTGTGTAAAAGTTAATTAATTCTTATTTACATGTCCTTTGATTGACCTTTAGCATTAGTAATAATAACATCCTCAGGTTTATCTTTAGGTAAGATAAGATTCAATGCTATTGCAACTAATGTTGTAACAACAATGGAGGATTTACCAAATATAGATATAAACCATGTTGGGAATAGAGCAAATGCATTAGGAACTTCAACAATACCTAGACCTAGTGCAATTGCAATGCCTACCACCGCTGAATTTCTCATTGTAAGATCATTTGAAGCAATCATTTTAACTCCTGTCATTGTTATTGTTGCAAAAACAGAGATTGTTGCGCCACCAAGAACACATTGAGGAATAGTTGTAAGTAAACAAGCAAATTTAGGAATAAGACCTGCTAAAATTACAACAAAAGAAGCAAAAGCGAATACCCACTTGTTGATAACCTTATTTGTAATTACTATACCAACATTTTGGCTATATGTTGCAGTTGGCATACAACCAAATAGTGCACCAATTACACTTGAAAATCCATTTCCAATGATACCACCGGAAAGCTCTTTATGAGTAGGAATTCTATCCATACCACCACCTGTTGTGGCTGATAAATCACCTATAGCTTGAACAGAATTTACAATGTACATTATAGCCATAGATATTATAGCAGTAGCATTAAAATTTATACCAAAGTGTAGTGGGGTTGGAGCTTGAAAAAGTCCAGCTGCAGCAAATGCATCAAAGGATACCATTCCAAGGAAATAAGAAATAATATATCCTACTACCATACCTATTAAAATAGATGCTAGTTTGAGAGTTCCCTTAGTAAAGAAATTTAAAAACATTACAACAGCAAGTGTTATTAGAGCAACAGCCCAGTTTTTAGGAGAACCGAAAGTTGGAGAACCAACACCTCCAGCTATATATTTAATAGCAACTGAATACAGGGATAATCCTATGGAGAATATAACTGTACCAGTAACAAGTGGTGGAAAGAATTTTATAAGCTTTTTAAGGAATATTCCGAAAAATATTGCAACTATTCCACCTATTATTTGGGCCCCAAAAACTGTGGCAATATTAAATTCTCCAGTAATAGCTACCAGGGTTGGAACGTATGCAAAACTTACTCCCATAATTACAGGTAACCTGGAACCAATATATTTACCTAGTGGAAATATTTGAATTAAAGTTGCTATACCAGCAAAAAATAGTGAGGACTGCACAAGCAAAATCTTATCCGCAGCAGTAAGGTTTGCAATTCCAGCAATTATGAGGGCGGGTGTAACACAGCCCACAATCATAGCAACAACGTGCTGCATGCCAAGTGGTATAATTTCTTTGAGTGTTGGCTTGCCGTCATATTGGAATAATAAAGACTTTTGATTAGAACTCATAAAAACTCCCCCTCAGGATTTAATTTGAATTATTTTATAATAGTCCCCGTAATACCTGCTATACCATCTTTAGCTTTTTCAAGTAATGTTATAAGTGAATATCTTCCTTCTTTTGATGAGGCGAAATCAATTGCGGCTTCCACTTTAGGTAGCATTGAACCAGGTGCAAAGTGCCCTTCACTTGCATACTGTTTAATTTCAGAAGTAGTAACTTTATCAAGCCACTTTTCATTTGGTTTGCCATAGTTTATAGCAACTTTCTCTACAGCTGTTAAAATAATAAGACAATCTGCATGGAGTTCTTTTGCAAGAGTGGAACTAGCAAAGTCCTTATCTATGACAGCGTTTACACCTTTTAGATGATTTCCCTCTTTTATAACAGGTATACCACCACCACCACAGGCGATAACAACTTGTCCCATTTCAACTAGTGATTTTATTGTTTCAATTTCAACAATACCTACTGGTTTTGGTGAAGCAACAACTTCTCTATACCCACGACCGGCGTCTTCAATAACCACTTTACCATTTTTAACAGCAATATCAGCTTCTTCTTTTGTCATGAAACTTCCGATAGGTTTTGTTGGATTTTCAAAGGCTTTGTCTTTAGGGTTTACTTGGACTTGCGTTATTATTGTTGAAACATTTTTGTTTATATTACGGCTAAGAAGTTCTTCTCTAAGCGCATTTTGCAAATCGTAACCAATATAGGCTTGGCTCATTGCAACACATACAGACATAGGGCATAGTGAATACTTAGGATTATTTTTATGAAGTTCACTCATAGCAATATTAATCATACCAACCTGAGGCCCGTTTCCGTGAGATATAACAACTTCATTTCCTTCTTCTATAAGATCAACTATAGCTATAGCGGTAGATTTTACAGCCACCATTTGTTCCTCTAAATTAGTTCCAAGAGCATTACCACCTAAGGCAATTACTATTTTTTTCTTCATAATATCGTCCCCCTAAAAAAATTTAATTTTATATAGCAAAAGGCTAGGTAGAAGTTGTAATCCACTCTAGCCTTTTAATATAAAAGTAATTTGAAAAATTATTTTATTTTACGGCTTATATTGTTTTTCTCAAGCATAGATAAAACTCCCTGTGGGTTTTTAATTTTACTTAAGAAGATCATGGAAGCTATTGCATAAGGTTTATAACTAGCTTCTTTGTAAAGCGGTTTACGGTAACGGTCAAATACAGAAGCATCAACTTCTCCAACTTCGCAGCTAAGTCCTGTGATATCAGCTGGTAGACAGTGAAGATAAAGTGCTTTTCCATCTTTTGTTGTTTTCATAAGTTCTTCAGTACACTGCCAATCTTTATGTTCAGCGTTTTGCGCAAGAAGCTCTTTTTCAAGTGAATTTATACCAGCTTGGTCACCTTTTGCATATAAATCTGTACGTTTTTCCATAGCAATAAATGGAGCCCAGCTTTTAGGATAAACTATGTCAGCATCTTTGAATGCTTCTTCCATAGAATTTGTTTTTGTAAATGAACCACCAGATTCTTTAGCATTTTTCATTGCAATTTCTTCTACCTCACTCATAACTTCGTAACCTTCAGGGTGTGCAAGAACAACATCCATACCGAAACGAGTTAAAAGTCCTATTATTCCTTGAGGAACTGAAAGTGGTTTACCATATGATGGAGAATATGCCCAAGACATAGCTATTTTTTTACCTTTTAAATTTTCAATTCCGCCAAATTCATTTATAATATGAAGAGCATCAGCCATACATTGAGTAGGGTGATCTATATCACATTGCAAGCTAACAAGAGTTGGTCGTTGTTCTAAAGTGCCTTCATCATTACCTTCTTGTACATATTTAGATACTTCACGCATATAAGTATTGCCTTTTCCGATATACATATCATCACGGATTCCTATAACATCTGCCATGAAAGAAATCATGTTAGCCGTTTCTCTTACTGTTTCACCATGTGCAATTTGAGATTTTCCTTCATCAAGATCTTGAACTTCAAGACCAAGGAGGTTACAAGCAGAAGCAAAGCTAAATCTTGTACGAGTTGAATTGTCACGGAATAGTGAAATTCCAAGGCCACTATCAAAAATCTTTGATGATATATTATTTACTCTTAATTCTTTAAGAGCTTCTGCAACAGTGAAAACTGCTTCTAATTCATCTTTTGATTTTTCCCATGTAAGTAGAAAATCATTATTATACATTTTTTTAAAATCTAATGAGTCAAGTTTGGTTACGTATTTATCCATTAAAGCCATTTTAATAGTCCCCTTTTTATTTAAGATTATTTATTTTCATTGCTTAGTGAAGAGAAATAGCATTTCTAGCAACATAGGACTTTATTTATTTTTGCAATAAATTGTTGGAAGAGCAGCATATACAGCAGCACATTTAACAAGATCATCTTTCCAAGTTACTTCATTTGGAGAATGTGCTTGAGATTCTGCACCAGGTCCAAATCCTATGCATGGTATTCCATGACGACCCATTATAGCAACACCGTTTGTTGAGAATGTCCATTTATCAGTAAGCGGACGAGCTTTTCTCATTTCATCAGTGCTATTAGAACCGCTTCTTGTTGTTCCAAACATTCCCTTGTATGATTCTTCCATGGCCTTAACAACAGCATGATCTTCAGGAATAACCCATGTAGGGAAGTAGCAATCCTGAGGGTATGAAAGTCCAGTCCAACTTTCTTTGTCATATTTATACATAGTAACTTCAGCATTGTATTTTTTAGCAGCTGGAAGTTGACGAATTTCTTCTAAGCAACTTTCCCAAGTTTCTCCAGATGTCATACGACGGTCTAATGAAATCGCGCAAGAGTCAGCTACAGCGCAACGGCTTGGTGAAGTAAAGAATATTTCTGATGTAGTTACAGTACCACGTCCTAAAAAGTTCGCTTCTTCAAATTTAGAGTTATATTTTTTATCTAACATTTTTACGAGACCTTTGATTTCTGTAGAATCAGCAGCATCATTTGCGTTAAGGTTTTTGATATCCATTAATATTTCAGCCATTTTGTAGATTGCGTTGTCTCCTCTTTCTGGAGCTGAACCGTGGCATGAAACACCCTTAACATCAACACGAATTTCCATACGTCCTCTATGTCCTCTGTAGATACCGCTATCAGTTGGCTCTGTACTTACAACGAATTCAGGTTTGATTTTGCCTTGTTCTATGATTTGAAGCCAGCAGTTTCCGTCACAGTCCTCTTCTTGTACTGATCCAACTACAAGAGCTGTGTATTCTTCGCTTAACATGCAAAGATCTTTCATTATCTTAGCGCCGTATACAGCTGATACGATACCACCAAGTTGGTCAGACGTACCACGTCCACCAATTTCTTCCTCAGTTTCAAAACCTATATAAGGATCAAAAGTCCAGTTACTGAGCTCTCCAAGACCAACAGTGTCAATATGAGCATCAAAAGCTATAAGAGTTTTACCTGTTCCAACATAACCTAAAACATTTCCCTGTGGATCAATTTCTACTTTGTCAAAACCAAGAGAAATCATTTCTTTCTCTATTCTTTTAACAACACCTTCTTCTCCACAGCTTTCGCCAGGGATAGCAATTAAGTCACGTAAAAATTTTGTCATTTGTGCTTTATAACCCTCTGATTTTTCTTTAATAGCGTTAAAATCCATAATACATTCCTCCTATAATTAGTATAAATTATAAATTTTTTATCTAATATTAATATATATTATAATGATGAATAATCACCATTCCAAACGATTTCACGGAAAAAATCTGGGTCAGTATTTCCTTCTGTTGAAAACAATAGAACTTTTGAATTTTCATCAAGCTTTAGAGCTTGTTTTAAATCTTTTAGCTCATCATTTTTCATGATTTCAAAAAGAACACCCATTGTTACAGCACCAGATTCACCAGAAATAACTTTAGGATCTCCCTTAAGAGGTACAGCATATGTTCTCATACCTTTAGCAGAAATATTATCTGGGCAAGATACAAAGAATGAACTATTATTTTTTAAAATGTCCCATGCTATTGTATTTGGTTCACCACAGGCAAGTCCTGCCATAATTGTTTGCATATCATCAGTAACAATTCTTATATCACCATCTTTAGCTGAAGCGGAACGGAATATACAATCTGCTTTATTTGGTTCTACCACAGTAACTATTGGTGGATTATTCGGATAAACGTTTGCAAAATATCCTTGAACTGCACCAGCAAGAGACCCTACGCCTGCTTGTATGAAAATATGAGTTGGTGCATCACAATTATCATCATGCAGTTGCTCGTTCGCTTCCATTGCCATTGTTCCATAACCTTGCATAATCCAAGTAGGAATTTCTTCGTAACCTTCCCAAGCTGTATCCTGGATAACTACAGAACCAGAAACTTTTGCAGATTCTGCCATTGCAATGCGGACGCATTCATCGTAATTTACTTCTTCTATTGTAGCTATAGCGTTTTCCTTTTGAATGTTTTTAAGTCTAATTTCTGATGAACCTTTTGGCATATAAACTACACATTTTTGGTTTAATCTATTAGCTGCCCAGGCAAGTCCTCTACCGTGATTTCCATCAGTTGCTGTAAAGAAAGTTGTCTGACCGAAGTCCTTAAGAACTTCTTTTGATGTAATAGCATTATAAGGAAGCTGAGATATATCTTTACCTAATTTTTTTGCTATGTAACAACCTATAGCAAAAGAACCACCTAAGACTTTAAAAGCATTTAAACCAAATCTATAAGATTCATCTTTTACATACAGATTTTTAAGACCAAGGAATTTAGCCATATTGTCTAGTTTAGCTAAAGGCGTTTTAGTATATTCTGGAAAACTCTTATGAAAAGAAGCTGCCTTAGCAATTTTTTCATGTGACATTATTTTTAGCATATCATTATTAGTTTTAGGTAGTTCATTTCGAACCCACTTTGTTTTATTCATAATAAAACCTCCAAAAATTTTATTTTTTTTATACTTATGTAATTGTAGACTGAATATTTTAAATATCCATAATTAACTTATCATTAGTCAGGTAATAAATCACAAATTTTTAAATTTTGCAAATATTTTATAAATTTAGTATATCAGTATATTTTTTAAAAATCAATGAAAAAATACAATTTTTTTTTATTCTTGCAAAAACTTTTAAAAAAAAATTGACTAAGCTCTGGCAAAAATGGTAGAATAATTATAGAATAATAAAAATAATTAGAATAATTAATTAAATATTAATTCTGTATTATTTTAAAAATATATTTAGGAGGGGTAATATGATATTAATAGGTAATGGTAAGCTATTGACTAGAGATGCTAAGAATACATTTATTGAGGATGGTTGTGTATGTATTGATGCTAATATTATTGTTGATCTGGGAACCACGCAGCAAATGAAGAAAAAGTATGAGGGTGCTGAGTTTGTAGATGCTAAAAATGGTTTAATTATGCCAGGTATGATTAATACTCATCATCATATATATAGTGCTTTTGCAAGAGGGCTTTCTATTAAAGGTTATAACCCTAAAAACTTTGGAGATATACTTTCCGGAATGTGGTGGAAAATAGATAGAACATTAACTTTAGAAGATACAAAATATAGTGCATATTCAACCTATATAGATTGTATAAGAAATGGTGTTACAACTGTTTTTGACCATCATGCAAGTTACGGTAGTATTGAAGGAAGTTTATTTCAGATAGCAGATGTAGCTAAGGATCTTGGTATTCGTACATCCTTATGTTATGAAGTTTCTGATAGAGATGGACAGGAAAAAATGAGACAAGCTGTTAGTGAAAACGTTCAATTCATGAAGGCTGCTAAAAATGATTCTTCTGATATGCAAAAGGGTATGATGGGACTTCATGCATCATTTACATTAAGTAATAAGACCCTTGAATATTGCGCGCAAAATATGCCTTATGATGCAGGATATCATGTGCATACGGCAGAGGGTATAGATGATGTATACGATTCATTAAAAAAATACAATAAAAGATTAGTGAATCATTTATTTGACCTTGATATTTTGGGAAGCAAAACTATTGCTGTTCACTGTATACACATTAACCCTGCTGAAATCGATTTATTGAAGGAAACAGACACAATGGTAGTACATAATCCAGAATCTAATATGGGGAATGCTGTTGGATGCACACCTGTTCTAGAGTTTGTACGAAAAGGATTGACTGTAGGGCTTGGAACTGATGGGTACACAAGCGACATGTTTGAGTCCATGAAGGTTGCAAATATTTTGCAAAAGCACCATAACTGTGATCCAACGGTTGCATGGGGAGAAGTACCACTAATGATTTTTGATAACAATGCAAAGATTGCCAATAGATTTTTTGAAAAACCTGTTGGAGTTATAGAAAAAGGAGCCTATGCTGACATTATAGTAGCAGAATATGATCCATTAACACCATTAAATGCGGATAATGCAAACTCTCATATCTTATTTGGAATTAATGGAAGATGTGTAACAACTACTATGATAAATGGTAAAGTTCTTATGAAGGACCGTAAAATTATGGTTGCTGATTCTGAGAAAATCATGGCAAAATCAAGAGAAGTATCAAGTAAACTATGGAATAAAATAAATAGTTAAAAATAAATTTAAATCGGGGGGGTATTAACTATGGGTGATAGAATGACACCTATTCCATTTAAAGAATTAATGGAATGGATAATTGAGGAGAATACGAAGTACGGTAAGATATTTGGAGTAAACAAATATTTCAAAACAACTGATGATAAGGTGCTTGAAATATTCGGAGAAAAAATTGAAACTCCTTTTGGACCAGCAGCTGGTCCACATACACAGTTAGCACAAAATATAATTGCAGCTTATGTTTCTGGATGTAGATTCTTTGAACTTAAGACAGTACAAACTCTTGATGGAGAAGATTTACCAGTATCAAAGCCTTGCATAATAGCAGAGGATGAATGTTACAATGTGGAGTGGTCAACAGAGCTTAGAGTAACTGAGGCTTACGATGAATATGTAAAAGCTTGGTTCGCAATAAAAATATTATCAAAAGAGTTAGAACTAGGAAGCCCAGACGGATTCATTTTCAATATGAGTGTAGGTTATGATTTTAAAGGGATTGCATCACCTAAAATAGATAAATATATTATGGGGCTTAAAGATGCTTCTAAAAGTGATATATGGAGCGAATGCACCTCCTACGTATTAGATAATATAAAAAGATTTAAAAATATAGATAGTGAATATGTTAAAGGTATATCATCTGAAGTATGTAGATCAATAACTTTATCCACATTACACGGATGTCCTGCACAAGAAATTGAACATATTGCAACACACCTAATAAATGAAAAAGGGTTAAATACTTATGTAAAATGTAACCCTACATTATTAGGATATGATTTTGTACGTAAAACCTTAGATAGTATTGGATTTGATTATGTTTCATTTGATGAGCATCATTTCCAGGAGGATTTACAATTTGATGATGCTATTGTTATGTTTAGAAAACTGCAAGATTTAGCAAGCCAAAAGGGATTGTCTTTTGGTGTTAAATTAACTAATACTTTTCCAGCGCTTATTAAAAATGCAGAATTACCAGGCGATGAGATGTATATGTCAGGAAAATCTCTATATCCTCTTTCCATAGCGATGGCATCTAGGTTATCAAATGAATTTGATGGGAAATTAAAAATATCTTATTCAGGTGGAGCAGACTTTTTTAATATAAATAGTATATTTGAAACCGGAATATGGCCTATAACTATAGCAACAACAATGTTAAAGGTTGGCGGATATCAAAGATGTGTTCAAATTGCTGAAAAATTAAGTAAGTTAGAATATGCAAATAAATATGTTATGAATAATGCAAAATTAAATGAGTTAAAAGATGAATCAGTAAAAGATATTCATCATATAAAACCTATAAAACCAAATTATACTGGCAAAATAAATAAAAAAGTACCACTAGCTGATTGTTTTATTTCAGCCTGTGAAGAGGGATGTCCTATATCTCAAGATATTCCAGAATATATAAATCTTGTAGATCAAGGTAAACATCTTGAAGCGTTAAGGGTTATAGTAGAAAAAAATCCACTCCCATTTATTACGGGAACAATATGTAGCCATGCATGTATGGGCAAATGCACTAGAAATTTCTGTGATGAGTCTGTTAATATAAGAAATATAAAATTACAAGCAGCAGAAAATGCATATGAGGATTTATTAAATGAACTTGTGAAAACTGAAAAGAGTGGTGGACGAGTAGCTATAGTTGGTGGAGGAACTACAGGTCTTGCAGCAGCATATTTCCTTGCAAGAGAAGGAATGGATGTAACTATTTTCGAGAAAAGAAATGCTTTAGGCGGAATAGTCAGCCATATTGTTCCAGAATTTAGACTGCCACATGAGACTGTGCAAAAAGACATCGATCTTATTTGTAGCCTGGGAGTTAAAGTTGAGTTAAATTCAGAGCAGAATTCTGTAGAGAATTTGAAAAAACTTGGATATAAATATGTCTTATTTGCCATTGGTGCCTGGAAACCAGGTAAGTTAAACATTGAAGGTGAAAATGTAATCAATGTACTACAATTCTTAGAGAGATTAAGAAGTAAAGATAGTACATTAAAACTTGGAAAAAATGTGGTTGTAGTAGGTGGTGGTAACACTGCTATGGACGCAGCTAGAGCAGCTAAAAGGGCAGAAGGAGTAGAAAATGTATATTTAGTTTATCGTAGAACTAAAAAATACATGCCTGCGGATATGGAAGAATTGCAGCTAGCAATTGAAGAGGGAGTAGAATTTAAGGAATTACTAGCACCAGTTAAAATTACAAAAGGTGTTCTCAGTTGTGAGATTATGGAACTAGCTGAGCCAGATGAAAGTGGTAGAAGAAGACCAGTTGCAAGTGGCAAGATGATAGATATACAAGCAGATATTGTTATATCAGCAGTTGGTGAAAAGGTAGATGCTGTAATATTTAAAGAAAATAATATTAATGTAAATGAAAAAGATCAAGCTATTGTAGATGTTATAACATTAGAAACAAATATTAAAGGGGTATATGTGGCAGGAGATGGGCTACACGGACCTGCTACTGTAGTAGAAGGAATAGCAGATGCAACAAAAGTTGCAAGAGCTGTAGTTAAACAAGAAAAAAACCATGATTTGGAAGTGGAATTACCGGAGGCAAACAAAAATATTGAAGCCATAATAGCTAAAAAAGGTATACTGAAAATGTCCCTGAGTGGTAAAGCAGAATGTGAAAGATGTCTTCAATGTTCAACAGTATGTGAAGCCTGTGTTGATGTATGTCCTAACCGTGCCAATATTGCTATAAAAGTAAAAGGAAATAGTATGCATCAGATAATTCACGTTGATAAAATGTGTAATGAGTGTGGAAACTGTGAAATGTTCTGTCCTTATGATAGTCCTCCATACAAAGAAAAGTTCACATTATTTGCTAAAGTTTCAGACTTTGAAAATAGCAAAAACATGGGATTTGTATTAATAGATAGTGATAAAAAAATTGTAAGGGTTAGATTACAAGATAAGGTTTTAGAAGTTAATCTTACTGCCAATAATACAGAAATACCTAAAGAAATTGAAAATATGATTTGGGCTGTAATAACAGATTATAATTATATGATTTAAAAATTGATTGGGTGAAATTAGAGGCCAATCATAATAAAAGCTGGAAGTATTGTAACTTCAAAAGGGATCACTATAAGTTTAAAGTGATCCTTTTTGGAAAAAATATATAAGGAGGGGGTATTAATGTTTAATTTTGTTGTAAATGGGGATAAGGTTTATGCAAAAGAAGATAAAAAATTAATTTCTTTTTTAAGAGAAGACTTGAATTTAACATCAGTTAAGAATGGTTGCTCTGAGGGTGCCTGTGGAACTTGCATGGTTTTAGTTGATGGCGTGGCAAAAAAGGCATGTGTGTTAAAAACAAGCAAGCTTGTGGATAAAAAAATTATAACCGTCGATGGTCTAAGTGAAAGAGAAAAAGACGTATATGGATATGCTTTTATGGAAGCAGGAGCAGTTCAGTGTGGTTTTTGTACTCCAGGAATGGTTATAAGTGCAAAAGGCCTTATTGATAAGGTAGAAAATCCAACTGAGATTGAGATAAAAAATGCTTTAAAAAATAATATTTGTCGTTGCACTGGATATGTAAAAATAATTGAAGCTGTGAAGCTAGCTGCTAAACTTATACGAGAAAATACAGAGGTGCCTAGCTGTACTTGCAAAGGAATAGTGGGAGAAAAATTAAATAGAGTTGATGCTGTGGACAAAGTGCTTGGCATAGCAGAGTATGTAGATGATATGCGTATAGATGGGTTAATTTACGGTGGAGCAGTTAGAACTAAATATCCACGTGCTTTAATAAAGTCTATAGATATTAGCGAAGCTAAAAATTTGGAAGGGGTTCATGCAGTAGTAACAGCAAATGAACTTCCAGGAAATCAAAAGCTTGGTCATATTGTAAAGGACTGGGATGTATTAATACCAGCGGGAAAGATAACTCATTGCATTGGAGATGCTATAGTTCTAATAGCTGCAGAATCGCCAGAAATACTAGAAAAAGCTAAATCATTAGTTAAAATTGATTTTGAAGAATTAACACCGGTTACATGCCCAGAAGAGGCACTAAGGGGCGATGCTCCTCAGATACACGAAAGTGGTAATATCCTTACAACTGAAAATTTAGTATTTGGTAATGCTGATAAACATATAAAAAATTCAAAATATGTTGTAACAAATAAATATAGTACACCTTTTACAGAACATGCTTTTCTAGAAACAGAAGCAGCAATTGCTACGCCAGATGGTAGTGGTGGGATAATAATATATTGCGCAGACCAAGGAATTTATCAAACACGCAAGGAATGTGCTGAAGCTCTGGGAATGGATCAAAGTAAAGTAAGAGTTATAAGTAAAATAGTTGGTGGTGGTTTTGGCGGAAAAGAAGATATGAGCGTTCAACACCATGCAGCAATTCTTAGCTTTTTATCTAACAAGCCTGTAAAATTTGCATTAAGTCGTAGTGAAAGTATAATGATACATCCAAAACGTCATGCTATGGAGATGGAGGTTACAACTTCTTGTGATGAAAATGGATATTTAACTGCTATGAAAGCTGTTATAATAGCTGATACAGGAGCCTATGCATCACTAGGAGGACCTGTGCTACAAAGGGCATGTACTCATGCAGCAGGCCCTTATAATTATCAAAACATTGATATAATTGGGAAAGCGATATATACAAATAATCCACCAGCTGGTGCCTTTAGAGGTTTTGGCGTAACACAAAGTTGCTTTGCAATAGAGTCTAATTTAAATCAGCTTGCAGAAATGGCAGGAATAACTCCCTTTGAAATAAGATATAGAAATGCAATTAGGCCTGGACAAGTAATGCCTAATGGTCAAATTGCAGATTCATCAACATCTATTGTGGAAACACTAGATGCAGTAAAAGAGATATGTGCCCAAAATCCTAAAGCCGGAATAGCCTGTGCTATAAAAAATAGTGGGGTGGGGGTTGGACTTCCTGATATTGGACGTTGTAAACTGATTATAAAGGATGGTAAGGTAAATATTTATACCAGTGCAGCTTGTATTGGACAAGGACTTGGAACTATATTAACGCAAATAGTTTGTGAAACGCTTAATATGTCACCAGATAAAGTTGTACATGCAGCACCAGATACTTTGACTTGCCCTGATTCTGGAAATACAACAGCTTCACGTCAAACACTATTCACAGGTGAGGCAGCAAAAAGAGCAGCTAGAAAACTTCTAGATGTATTAAGCTATCAAAGCTTAGATAACTTAGAGGATCAAGAATTCGAGGGTGAATTTAAAGGAATAACTGATAAAATGAACTCAAATAAACAAAACCCTGTAAGTCATGTAGCCTATGGCTATGCTACACATGTTGTTATTTTAAATGATGAAGGCAAAATTGAAAAGGTTATTGCAGCTCATGATGTTGGAACTCCTATAAATCCTAAAAATATTGAAGGTCAGATTGAGGGTGGGGTTGTTATGAGTCTTGGATACGCACTAACAGAAGATTATCCACTTAGTGGTAGCGTACCAACTGCAAAATTTGGAACACTGGGACTTTTTAAAGCTACAGAAACACCCAAAATAGAATGTATTATACTAGGTAGAGGAAATACTAATCTTGCTTATGGTGCAAAAGGCATAGGAGAGATATGTTCAATACCTACTGCTCCTGCAGTGGCAGGTGCATATTATAATTATGATAGAGAGTTTAGAACAGTGCTACCTCTTCGGAATACACCATATAGTAAGAAAAAATAAAAATATAGATTATTGTTCACTGTTAACAAAAATAAATAAATTAACAGTGACATGATTTAAATTAGGCATGTGAAAAAAATAACTAGTACACTGGCTAGTTATTTTTGAATATGCAATGAGTAGGTGATAGTATGATGCTAAGCAATTACATTGGACTAGTTAAAAAGGATATTTTGTCCATTGTTGGGGCGGGTGGGAAAACCACCATGATGTTTAAGCTTGCAGAGGAACTTAGAGGGAGTAATAAGATTTTAGTAACTACAACAACTAAAATATATACTCCAGCATTAAATAAATATGATTTTATCTGTACTGATAAAAATGATTTTTTAAAATACTGTAATATGAAGGAAAATGGAATTTATGTATTAGGACTTGGAATAAATGATGAAAATAAAATACTGGGACTCCGCTACGAAGAATTAGATGCGCTAGCACCCTATTTTGACTATATACTAATAGAAGCAGATGGAGCAAAGAAAAAGCGACTAAAAGCATGGAATGAATTTGAGCCAGTTATATACGGAAAAACTACGAAAACTATAGGCATTATGGATATACAATCATTAGGTATGGTAATAAATGAGGATAGTGTTCATAGAAGTAAAATATTTCGAGAAATAACTGGGGCACATGAAGGTGAAACTGTTAAATCTGAGCACCTATCTGAGATAATACTGAATCCACGAGGATTGTTTAAGGGAGCCATAGGGGAAAGAATATTATATATAAATAAAGTAGAAGATCCCAAGGATTTAAGATTAGCTGAGTTGTTAGTTGAAGAATTAAATTCAAAGAATAAGGAATTATTAAATAGTGTAATTATTGGAAGTTTAAAAACTAGTGTTTATTTCAATAAAGTATGAAATTTCTCCTGTGTGATTTGCAAACGAACTCCAAACAAAAAATTTGATTAAGAAATTCTAATCTTTTGCGAATATAAAATTCTCTAGCGCTCACATTCGGCGTCCTGCCTCAGGTTCTCTAGCCTGCCGTCCTGGCAGGCTCACGAGAATTTTATATTCGCAAAAGAAGAATTTCTAAATCAGATTTCAATTGTTTGTCGTTTCTTATTGCAAATCACTCCGGAAAAATTTCATCATTATAATTTATATTTAAAGTACGAATTGAAAAAATCAATTTTAGGTAACTCTATGAAGTTATGGACAAAGGCAGGTGCTATAATAATGGTAAGTGCAATAATACTAGCAGCGGGGTACTCAAGGAGAATGGGCAAGAATAAACTTCTTTTAAAATATAGGGGGAAATCACTAATTGAACGCACTATAGAGACTATTGAAAAGTGTGGATTTTCAGAGGTGATTCTTGTAGGGAGAGAGGAGGAAATAATAAAAACTGGCAATAGATATGGGTTAGCGGTTGTTAAAAATCAAAATGCAAATAAAGGGATAAGTGAATCTATTAAACTGGGTGTAATGCAAGCGGTGCAAACAGATGGATATATGTTTTTTACGGCAGATCAGCCTTTTTTAGATGTAGATACAGTTAAGGGATTAATTCGTGAATTTATACAAAATCCATCCTATATAATTGTTCCGCGCTGTGATAGCAGGCGTGGAAATCCTGTAATATTTCCCTACAGTTTTAAAGAAGACTTTTTACAGTTACAGGGGGATATTGGTGGAAAATTAATAATAAATAAAAACTTGGACAAAGTTAAATTTGTAGAAATAAGTGATAGTTGGGGACTATTTGATGTTGATACTAATGAAAATTATGAGTATATTCTAAAACTAGAGGAGAATAATGAATATGTTTAATGATATTGTCATTATACGTGGTGGAGGAGATTTAGCATCTGGTACAATTCAAAAACTATATAGAAGTGGATTTAGAGTATTAGTTTTAGAGGTGCCAAAACCTACTGCTATTAGACGGGATGTTTCTTTTAGTGAAGCTGTATATCAGGGAGAAGTAGAAATTGAAGGAATTACAGCTGTACATGTATGCTGTTTAAGTGAAATAGAAGATGCCTGGAGTAATAAAAAAATTCCAGTGATTATAGATCAAGAAGGTAAATATATTAAAATAATAAAGCCTAAAATTGTAGTTGATGCTATTATCGCTAAGAGAAATATGGGAACAACTAAGGCCATGGCAGAAATGACCATTGCTCTTGGACCTGGATTTATAGCAGGCGAAGATGTAGATGTGGTGATAGAAACTACTAGAGGGCATAACCTTGGTAGATTGATTTTTCATGGAGGAGCTGCGAAAAACACAGGGATTCCTGGAAGCATTATGGGTTATTCTAAAGAAAGAGTTATACATTCACCTTGCATCGGAATAATGGAAAATGTTCTTCATATTGGCGATGTGGTTGAAAAAGGGGATGTAATTGCCTATATAGGAGATGTGCAAATAAAAGCAACAATATCAGGATTATTACGGGGGATTTTGCATAGTGGAAGCCCAGTAGTTGCGGGATTTAAAATAGCAGATATTGACCCAAGGCTATCAGAAAAAATGAATTGTTATACTATTTCTGATAAAGCGAGAAGTATAGCAGGGGGAGTATTAGAAGCGGTACTTTATTTGATGAATCAATCTAAGGAGGGTTAATGTTATGGAAGAAAAAATTCTAAAAGAAATTTATGAGAGTTTAGCAAAAGGGCATAAGGCAGCATTAGTAACTATTACAGATATAAAGGGCTCTACACCTAGGAAAAAAGGATCTCTTATGGCAGTTTGGGAAGATGGAAGAATTCAGGGAAGTGTTGGGGGAGGTAATATTGAGTATGCGGCCATAGAAAAAGCCATAGAGTGTATTAAGAGTGAAAGTGATGGTCAATTTGAATTTGAATTGAATGATGAAGGAGATTTGCATATGCAATGTGGAGGAAAGGCTACTTTATATGTAAAGATATTTAAACCTAGATCAAAGCTACTTATAATAGGGGCAGGACATATAGGAGTAGAACTCTTTAAGCTAGCAAAGATATTAGATTTTTATACTGTAATATTCGATGATCGCGAAGAATTTGCAAACCTTAAGCGATTTGATGCAGCCGATGAGATAATTGTAGGTGACATTGGGGTCAAGGTTTCACAATATCCCATTGATAAAAACACCTATATTATAATAGTAACAAGAGGTCATAAATGTGACGCCGATGCCCTTAAGGTTACAGCTGAATCTGATGCCTCATATATTGGAATGATTGGAAGCCGGAAAAAGACAGAGTTTGTTATGAAGAATCTCATAGGTGAAGGAATTGAAAGGGAAGCACTTAAAAAAGTATATGCGCCAATAGGAATTAACATTTCTTCAGAAGAGCCAAATGAAATTGCTTTTGGAATTATGAATGAAATATTAATGGTTAAGAACAAAGGATCACTACAACATTTAAAGGATATAAAAAAGGTGGATTTTTAGATATATCATAGGAATATGTAGCTAAAATTTTAGAATAACTAGGAGAAGTAAAATGAATGTAAATTGGAGAATTTACTTGAAAGAAGACAATATAAAGGTGTTTGGCAAGGGTCCTAAAATGTTGCTTTTAAAGATTGATGAATTAGGATCTATAAGAAAGGCAGCAATTTCTATGAAACTTTCCTATACAAAAGCTTGGACTATGATTTTAAATTTAGAAAAGGGCACTGGTATAAAGGTACTTGAAAAGCAAATTGGTGGTAAAAATGGAGGTGGGTCTATACTTACCCAGGAAGTTAGAATTTTGATTGAAAAATTTGATGAACTTGAAATGGAAGTAGGAGAGTGCATTACAGAATTATTTAATAAAAAATTCAAGGAATAAAATATATTGAGTTTAAAAATTGTAACCTATATTGATATTATTTGTAATAAAAGGATCCATTATAGGAACCGTTATGTATTAAAAAACATAACCTGTTTTCTACTTAGGATTATAGTGTGAAATTAAACTGCTGTGGACAAGTACTAAAGGGAGTAAAGAAAATTTGAAAACGCAAGAAGGAGGACAGGATATTGGGTAATAAAAATATTTTTTTAACAGGAGACGTTCATGTTGGAAAATCTACTGCTATTATTAGTTTTCTAAATAAGTATATTTCAAATTCCAGTAGTATTGCAGGTTTTAAAACAAAAGCATTTTATGAAAATGGATATTTAAAAGGATATTATATAGAAAACCAGATTCAACCTAGGATCTCTAATATTTCAGAAAATATGGTTGGCATTAATACTGATTTTGGCAAAGGAAAATGTTGTTACGGTATTCCAGAAGTATTTGAAAAAAAAGGTGTTGAAATATTATGTCAATCTTTAAAAATACCTAAATCAATTATACTTATGGATGAACTTGGTTTTTTTGAGAAGGATGCTATGGAATTTAAGGCGCAAGTACATAGAACCCTTGATAGTAAGCATAGAGTACTCGGAGTATTAAAAGAAAAGACAAATGAATTTCTAAATTCTATTGCAGCTAGGGCGGATGTTAAAGTGATTAAGGTTACCCTAGAAAATAGAGATAGTATTGCAAAGGAAATTAATAAATATTGGGAGTGATTAATTATGAAAATTGTAAAAAAAAGTTTTGTCTTATTTTTATCTTTGATAGTGTTACTTACAGGCTGCTCTAAACAAGCAACTGTAAAAAAAGAAGATACGAAAACAAATAAAAGTATTAGAGTTATTACAACATATAAACCAGCAACGGATATTGTTCTTGCACTAGGGGGGAAAGATAAATTAGTGGGAGTCAGTGATAAAGGCAAGAAAGACCCTCTTATTCTGAAGCTTGATGGAAATTTGGCAAGTAAATTAGTGGAAATTGGTGGGAAAAAAAATGGTGTCAATATTGAACAAATAGTTGCTTTAAAACCTGACGTAGTTATTCTATACCCTACTAAGGAATCCGATGACACAGCAAAAAAATTAGCCGCTCAAAATATAAAAGTTGTTAGTATTAATCCTGAAAGTATAGCTTCACTTCAGTCTGATATTATTAAAGTGGGAGATGCTATAGGAGAAAGTGAAAATGCACAAAAAATGATATCATATTATAAAGAGAAAATTGCAGATGTAACTAAAAAACTTACTTCAGTTAAAAATAAAAAAACAGTGTATTTAGCAGGTGCTCATGGTGTTCTTTCGACTTGCTCAGGAGATTTTTTGCAACATGAAATCATAGAAACTGCTGGTGGAATTGATGTTGCTGCTAAGTTAAAAGGTGGATGGAATGATGTTTCTGTTGAGCAAGTAATTGCATGGAATCCTGATGTAATCACTTCAGTTATGTATTGCCCAGAGGGGAGTCCTAAGGAGATTAAAGAAAATAAGAATCTTCAAACAATAAGTGCTATAAAAAATAAAAAAGTTTATCAGATACCTTCAAATATTGCAGCTTGGGATATGCCTCAGCCTAGTAGTATATTATCTATATTGTGGATGAGTAAAATTTTATATCCAGAAGAATTTAGTGATTTAGACATTCACCTAGTTGTAAATGAATTCTATAAGAATTTTTACGGTAAGTCTTTCGATGAGTTAGGAGGAAATTTGCTTGAAGAAGGTGAAAGCAAAAAATAATATTTTTGAGAAAATACTATATCATAAATGCATTTTGTTTTTTATAGTTTTTGTTTTAGTTTTTATTTTATCGATTTTTTTAGGAAGATATAAAATAAGTGTTAATGAGTATAAAAATGTATTTTTATGTTTAGGTAAGTTTATTCGCGGAGAACCAATCGTGGATCCAAGTATTTTAATACTATATAATGTTAGGCTTCCAAGAATTTTGCTTGCATCTTTTGTGGGTGCTGGATTATCGGTTTCGGGGCTGATTTTTCAACAGGTATTCAAAAACCCTATTGCGTCTCCTGATATATTAGGTGTTACTTCAGGGGCAAGTTTTGGTGCTGCACTAGGAATCATTTTACCTTGGGAGTTTCCTGGGATAGTTCAAATATTTGCATTTATTTTTGGAATACTTGCAATTGGTATTGTTTATGTTTTAAAAAAGGCTTCAAAAGATAATAATATCTTGTATTTGGTATTGTCGGGAATGATTGTTTCTGCTTTCTTTTCTGCACTACTTTCAATGATAAAATATATAGCTGATCCTTACCAGCAATTACCATCCATTGTTTTTTGGTCAATGGGTGGTCTGTATAAAGCAAATTGGGTAAATGCCATTGGTTGTGGCCTCGTTGTTATTCCTAGTATTTTTATTTTAAATAGTTTAAGATTTAAATTAAAAATGCTTTTACTTAATGATGATATGGCAAAAACCATGGGTATGGAGGTTTCAAAATTCAGAAATTGTATTTTGTGTTTAGTTTCTTTCGTAGTTTGTTTTTGCGTTAGTATATGTGGAACAATCAGCTGGATTGCACTTATAGTACCTCATATTACAAGAATAATTCTTGGATATAAAAATAAACACATTTATTTAATTACTAGCATTATTGGTGCAACAACTTTAATCTTATTTGATGATGTTGCACGATCTATAAGTACTACTGAAATTCCTGTTGGTATACTTACTGCGGCCATTGGTGCACCTATTTTAGGTTATTTATTAATATTTAAGAAAACAATATAGTTAGGAGATCCTATGAATATAAAAGTAGAAGAGCTCTATTTTGGTTATAACGATAAGTATTTATTAGAGAATATTAATTTAGAATTTAAAAAAGGAAATATGTATGCATTACTTGGCAGAAATGGCTCAGGGAAAACTACCTTAATAAAATTAATTTTAGGTCTACTAAATTTTAAGAGTGGTTTGATTACCATTGAGGGTAAGAATTCCAAAAAAATCGGAAGTAATGAGTTATCTAAATTAATCGCTTATGTTCCACAAAATGAGGAAGCAACCTATGGAATTAAAGTCATTGAACTAGTGGTAATGGGGAGAAATCCTTATTTAAAATTATTTGATATGCCATCTTACAAAGATTATGAAATAGCACAAAAAGTTCTTAAAAACCTTGGTATAGAAAATTTAATGCAGAAAAACTACTCTGAAATTAGTGGTGGAGAAAGACAATTGGTTTTAATTGCGAGAGCTTTAGTGCAAAACACAAAATTTATTTTAATGGACGAGCCTGTTTCTAATTTGGATATTCGAAATCAGCATGATGTACTAAAAAAAATAAAAAATATATCAGTAGATTTGAACATAGGGATTCTACTTTCCATTCACGACCCTAATCTTGCAATGAGATATTGCAATGAGGCGGTATTACTTAAAAATGGTAAAGTTGTACATTGTGGAAAAACTGAAGAAATAGTATCTCAGCAGAGTCTACTAGAGGTATATGATATGAAATTCGAAGTTTTGGATTCAAAAAATGGTATAAACTTTGTTAGTTTATAAAATAGGGAGATAAATATGGAATTAGAATTGCTTACTATTATAAAAAATGAACTTATGGAAGATAAAAAAATTTGTTATGCTTTTATCATTGAACAAGAAGGGTCGACTCCTCGAGGTGTAGGCACTTCAATGGTTATAAAAGAAAACGGGGAAATATTTGGCACCGTAGGAGGTGGAAAAGTAGAATTTAAAGCTATAGCTGCAGCTAAGAGGTGTATTAAAGAAGAAACTAGTGAGACAATTTCTTTAGATGTCTATGTTGAACAGAATGGAGAAAAAACATGTACAGGTAAGGTTAAAATATTTATTAAGACGTATATACCACAAAAAAAGCTTATAATAGCAGGCGCGGGGCATGTGGCATATTGTCTTTATAAATTTGCCCTTTTATCAGGTTTTTCTGTGTGCGTTTTTGATGATAGAGAAGAGCTGTTAACAAAAATTAGGTACCCAAAGGCGGCAAAATTAATATACGGAAAAATTTCAGATACTATAAAAGATTATGATTTAGATAAAAACTCTTATGTGGTGATTGCAAGTGGCTCAACTAAATCTGATGAAGATATATTGAAGGAAGTTATAACTAGAAATACTGCATATGTAGGAATGCTTGGAAGTAAAAAGAAGAGTTCAGCTATAATGGATAACTTGTTAAGTCAAAATGTTGATATAGAATGTTTGAAAAGTGTATATGCACCAATAGGAATTGGAATTGGTGGGGAAACTCCAGAAGAAGTGGCATTAAGCATATTGTCAGAAATAGTTTTAGTGAAAAATAAAGGGACGTTGCAGCATTTAAAAAGCTGAATTTTTATATGATTAAAAATATTAGTTAGGGGTGAATAATATGAAAAAAATACCTGTAAAAGATGCAGTTGGGTCCGTTTTATGTCATGATATTACTCAAATTATTCCAGGGGTAGTAAAGGATATAGCATTTAAAAAAGGACATATAGTTAAAGAGGAAGATATACCATTATTACTTTCCATAGGTAAAGAGAATCTATTTGTATGGGAGAAAAAAGAAGGATATCTTCATGAAAATGATGCTGCAGAACGATTAAGAGCACTTACAGCAGGAGAGGGCCTTACTTTTAGTCAAGTAAAAGAAGGCAAAATAAATTTCATAGCAGATTACGATGGGCTTCTTGCAATTAATACAAAGCTATTATATAAGCTTAATTCCTTAGGGGAGATAATTTTAGTTACACTACACAATAACTACCCTGTAAAAAAAGGACAAAAAGTTGCAGGAACAAGAGTTATCCCTCTTGTAATTGATGAGGATAAGATAAAAAAAGCAGAGGATTTAATAGGTGATGAGAAAATTGTAAGTATTATACCTTTCTCACCAATGAAAGTTGGAATTGTTACTACTGGTAGCGAAGTATATCACGGTAGAATAAAAGATGCCTTTGGTCCGGTAATAAGAAGGAAAGTGGAGGAATATGGTTGTGAAGTGCTTGGACAATCTATACTTTCTGATGACGAGAATAAGATAACGCAAGCAATTCAGGCATGGATAGACAAGGGCGCTGAAATGGTGATTTGCACGGGTGGCATGTCAGTGGATCCTGATGATGTTACGCCTACAGCAATTGTAAAAACAGGAGCAGAACTTATAACTTATGGGGCACCAGTGCTTCCAGGAGCAATGTTTTTATTAGCTTATAAAGGGGATATTCCAATACTCGGACTTCCAGGGTGTGTGATGTACAGTAGAACAACTATTTTTGATTTAGTTTTCCCGAGGATACTGGCAAAGGAAAGATTGAGCTTTGCTGATTTTGCAGCTTATGGACATGGTGGACTTTGCAATGAATGTGAGGAGTGCAAATATCCTGATTGTGCCTTTGGAAAAGGAGTTTAGGTTAGAAAATTTAGAATTGAGGGCTGATATGAAGGATAAAGGAGTATTCAAAATAATTTTAGCTTTAATATGTGGTATATGTGTTTTATTCTTAATAACTCCTATCATTGCACTTTTCACCTTTCCCTGGGGGAAGTCACTGAATTTAATTTTGGATTCCTTTGTGTTGCAGGCGGTTATTATTAGCTTGAAAAGTACCTTTCTTTCACTATTAATAATTGTAGTAGTGGGTATGCCTACGGCTTACTATATGGCAAGATATTCCTTTTGGGGAAAGGGATTTGTTGAAGTCCTTATGCAACTACCACTTGTATTGCCTCCAGCAGTAGCGGGGTTACTATTACTAGTTACCTTTGGTAGAAATGGACTTATTGGAAAGCATCTAGCTCCCTTTGGTATTCAATTGCCTTTCACTTTTATAGCGGTGGTTATAGCGCAGGTGTTTATAGCAATGCCTATATTTATCCAGTCAGCACGGACTGGTTTTGAAAAGGTTGATAGGGAACTAGAGAATTCAGCAGCGGTTTTGGGAGCTTCTAATTTACAAATATTTCACCTTATTACTATGCCACTATCAAAAAATTCCTTGATAACTGGTGCTATTTTATCTTGGGCAAGAGCACTTGCGGAATTTGGAGCAACTATGTTATTTGCAGGTAATTTAGCGGGGAAAACACAGACCTTGCCTCTTGCTATTTATACAGCAATGGAAGTAGATTTAAATATATCCATGGGGATTTCAGTATGCCTAGTGGTGGTATCAATTGGAGTTTTGATCATATTAAAGTGTATTGTAAGGTCGGAGGAGGATAGCAATGTTTGATAGATATAGAAGAAAAAAGATGCAAAACAGGTATATTAGAATAATGTCAATTATAATGAGCCTGCTATTAATTATGTTAAGTGGAGGATGTAAATCAAAACAAGTAGATAATGCAGTGAAACAAGAAATTACTGTATTTGCAGCATCTTCTTTAACAGAAAGCCTTAAAGAAATAATAAAGTTATTTGAGAAAGAAAATCCAGAGGTAAAGGTAAAGCTGAATTTGGACAGCACAAGCAGATTAAGATTACAAATAGAGCAGGGAGTAGAAGGGGATGTTTTCTTTTCAGCAAACAAACAGCATTATGATGCATTAAAAGAAGAGGGATATATCACTAAAGGACAAGCCTTATTATATAATTCCATGGTTGTTATTGTGCCAAAGGATAATCCAGCACATATTCAAAAAGTAGAGGATCTGCAAAATAAATGTAAACTTGTTTTAGCCTTGAAGGAGGTACCTGCCGGAGACTATGCAAGAAAAATAATTCACTCTTTATCGGGAAAAATCGGATCAGAATTTGAGAAAAAGGTACTAAATAATATTGTGTCAGAAGAAAATAACGTAAAACAGGTGGTAAATAAGGTTGTAATGGGAGAATCGGATGCGGCATTTGTTTATTCATCAGATATTACACAAAGTGTGAAGGATAAGGTTAAAGTGCTGGAAATTGAACCGGAGTATAATGTACGTGCTGAGTACTTCATTGGTAAACTTACCAATAAAAATGAAAAACAGTATATTGAAAAAGTCTATGCATTCCTAATAGGTGAAGAAGCTCAGAATATTTTTAAAAAATATGGATTTAACCACATTTCAGAATGAAAGTAACCTACTTCCTAAGTATGGCAAAGTACTTTTATTGAATTTGTATACTAGTGCCTTGTTTTTATTATATAGGAAACAGCTTGCGCAAATGGCTGTGGATAACATCTATACGATAGAGCTTGTCACTTTTGCCACTTGCCACGCGAGTGGCACTACTCCACCCTAGGGAGATTTTGTTCTATGTTTACAAATAAGGTATTGGAAGTGGTAAAAAAATAAATGTAAAACCACAATGCAAAAAGAAAAGTATGATATAATTGTTGGTAATATATGGACTAGATATTGTAACTTCGAAGATGATGAACAACACCGTAGGTGATGATTTAATACAAAAGGAGTGGGTGATATTTATGAATTTATTACTCGAAAATAAAATACAAGCTATTTTTTCTAAAAATACACATCGGGATAAAAAATCTAATTATCCAGCATTTTTATCTCAGCAGGAATTACAAAAGGTAAGAGCTTACCATGAGACTATTAAAGCCTATAACATTACACCATTAGTAAACTTAAAAGGGTTAGCCAAAGAGCTTGGGGTAAAGGGTATTTTTATTAAGGATGAATCTAAAAGGATAGATCTAAATTCCTTTAAGATGTTAGGGGCCTCCTATGCTATTGGTAAGTTTTTATGCCAAAAGCTAGGTGTAAATATTGAAGATTGTAGCTTTGAAGATTTAAAGTCTGTGGAGTTACGGAAAAAGATTGGAGAAATTACTTTTGTTACTTGTTCAGATGGTAACCACGGTAGGGGTGTAGCTTGGACTGCTAGACAATTAGGTCAAAAGGCAGTAATATACTTGCCAAAGGGTACAGCAGTTAGGCGTGTACAAGCTATCAAAGATCTAGGTGCAGAAGCTAAAGTAACAGATTTAAACTATGATGATACTGTTAGATATGCATTGCAAAAGGCAGTGGAGAATGGTTGGCAAATGGTGCAAGATACATCTTGGGAAGGCTATACTGAAATACCTATGTGGATTATGCAGGGATATTCTGCTATGGGATATGAGGCTTTTCGGCAACTTAATGATTTAGAAATTGAGAAGCCCACTCATGTTTTTCTGCAAGCCGGTGTAGGAGCTATGGCAGGAGGGGTATTAGGGGCATATGTAAATTTATATAAGGATAATCACCCAATTGTAACAATTATGGAACCCACTAATGCAGCTTGTATGTTTAAGTCCGCATCCATTAATGATGGAAAACCTCACGGCGTAGAAGGATCACTTAACTCTATTATGGCAGGACTAGCTTGTGGAGAACCTATTCCTATCGGGTGGGAGATAATACGAGATTTTGCATATTGCTTTTGTACATGCCCTGATTATGTAACTGCAAGAGGTATGAGAATTCTTGCAAACCCCATAGGACAAGATGAAAAAATTGTTTCAGGAGAATCAGGGGCTGTTGGTATAGGGTTATTATCCATTCTTATGCAAAAAAAACATACAGAAACTATAAGAAAACAGCTTAGATTAGATAAAAATTCCATTGTGTTATTATTTAGTACTGAAGGAGACACAGATCCCATTAACTATAGAGATATACTTTGGGATGGAATGTATGAACTGCCAAGCTTAGATTAAGGCACATTAAATAACAAGTCAGAGAATAGAAATTAAGAGATAGATGAAAGATAAATATTTCTAATAAATGCTTTACAAAAAAAGGAGAAGGGATATTAGATGTTTGATTTAGGGATTGTAAATGGAAGGATATATATAGACGGGAATTGGTATGAAGGAAATTTGTATATAAAAGATAATAAAATATCATCAATTTCCCATGAAGTACTAGAAGCTAAAGAAGAATACGATGCAAAAGGAAGAGATATATTACCAGGCTTTATTGATCCGCATGTTCATTTTCAACTTACAGTAGGCATGCGCACCTCAGCGGATGATTTTTATAAGGGCTCAAGAGCTGCGGCCTTTGGTGGTATTACAACATATATTGATTTCTTAGACCCAGTAAAAAACAACCTAGCATTAAAAAAAGCGTTTACTCTAAGAAAGGATTTGGCTACAAATAGTGTAATTGATTATGCATTCCATGCAACTATTGCTGATTTAGATGAGAAGCCTATTAGCTTTATAAATGAAGCTAAAACCTTAGGAATTCCCACAATAAAACTATTTACCACCTATTCAAGTTCTGATAGGCGTACAAAGGATAGAACTATAGATAGACTTTTAAGCCATACTAAAGAAACAGGAACCCTCTTACTAGCACATTCAGAAAATGATGGACTAATACTTGAAGGTTGTAAAATACCTGTGATTCAGCATGAGAGCTCAAGACCTGCAATAGCAGAAATAAGTGAGGTTATAAAGCTTGCTGAAATGACTAAATATAGAGATGGAAGAATGTATATTGTGCATACAAATTGTGGGACAACAGTTGAGAGACTTAAAGAAAACTATAAGTCCATTCTCAATACTGATTTTATCCTTGAAAGTTGTCCACATTACTTTATTTTTTCATCTTCTAAATATTTACAGAGGGATGGGTATTTGTACACCATGACCCCACCCCTTCGAAGTGATAGGGAAGTGAAAAAATTAAATGATCAAATAGATAATATATTTACAATAGGTACGGATCATTGTCCCTTTAATTCCACGGATAAAAATAGAGAATTTGTTGATGAGATGCCTATGGGTATAGGGGGAGTAGAATATTCTTTCCCACTTATGTACGAAAAATTTGGAGAAAAAGTAATTGATAAGTTTACAAAAAATCCTGCAATTGTGCATGGTTTGTATCCTAAAAAAGGAAACTTGCTCCCAGGAGCAGATGCAGATATAGTTATATTTGATCACAATGAACATTATATTATAAAAGAAAATCATTCAAATGTAGACTACAATCTATACAAAGATATGGAGCTAACAGGAAAAGTTTGTTCAACTATTTCTAAGGGCAAATTTGTAGTTAAAGATGGTGTTTTCATAGGGGGAAAGGGTGAATATTTGAGTCGAGAACTTAAATATTAAGATTAAGAGTTTTTTTATTAGATTAGCCTATAAGGTCAAGTATATATTGCTGGAATGCTTTCACTGCGCCAAGTAATTCTAAAATTTATTTTATTTGTATCTGCTAAAAAATTCAAACTCGCTATCGCTCAAACATGAATTTTTCGGTGCGTAGCTACAAATAAAATAAATTTTGAATTACTAGGGCTTATTCAAATGCATTCTACGCAATATATACTTTTGTTAGCATAATCTAAGAAAAAACAGTTAATTCTAAAAACTGAATAATCTATCTTAACACCGTAAAATTTTAAATTTTACGGTGCTTTTTACGTTTTCAAGTAAAATTAGAATTTTAAGAAATAAGTTATAAAATTTTATAAAATTGCATATAAAGAAATTGATGAATAAAAATATAAATTTGAGATATAAAGGGATGATTTTATTGAAGGGATTATTTATATGCGATCTTCTCCAGAAAATGATTTTGAAAAGGGGAATATTATGTGGACAAGTTCATTGTGTATTTAAAAACGCTTGTAATATTGAATGTGATGATTTATTTATAACACTTTTAAGTAGTGGTAAAAAAATGTCTCCAATGAGTGTAATTGTGGAGGGAGTAGAACAAGTTGATTTTAATGGTTTAAATATAAAACAAGGTTTGAAATTTGAATTTAGTGAAAGTAAAATATATTGCGCAGAAGCGAATCTAAATATAGACATGAATGGTGTTAAAACTTGGTCGCCCTTTGTTGAAATAAATGTTTCAAATTGCACTGAAAATCAACTTCTAGAAAATATTAAAATTATTGGACAAGGGTTAGTTAAATATGGAAAGCACTATGGTATGGGTCCACTTATAAATATGCTTGCAGATAAATATACAGAGCTTGAATTAGCTACTTTTCCTCAATGTACTTTTGATAAAAGTTTTGAATTTATAAAAGATAGATTTATGAATTTTATCAATACTGTAATAAAAGCAGATATGGATGGCATAGGATATATAGCACAGTCTGTTATAGGTTTTGGCTGCGGACTTACACCAGCAATGGATGATTTTATTAGCGGTTTAATGATTGCATACATATATATGGGAACTTATTATAAAATAAATATTAATGGCTTATACCAATTTAATAGTAAAATAATTAGCTTGGGGCTGCAAAAAACAACTAGAGTTAGCTCTGAAATGTTAATGCATTCATCCCTTGGAGAGATAAATGAGGGTGTTCGGAATTTAATGGCAGTAATTTTAAATTTTCATGATGATAGTTATGATAAAAACCATAAATGTATTATTAAATCACTAATAGAAGTTATTGAGTATGGTGATACATCAGGAACAGATACAGCATATGGGATTTACTTGGGACTTAGTATTTTGACTAATTTAAGGTATAGGAGGGTTTGGATAAATGAATGATTGCGTGGATATTAGAAAAAATACTTATTATGATTCTGTGGCACTCATGCTAATAACTAAGGAAATTAAAAAGTTACTAAAGGTGAAACAAGTAATAGTTGGTATGGGAACAGAACTAAATATAGAGCTAGTAGAAAATTTAGGTTTATCAAATGATGAGATAAGAAAACTTACACCTGGTGATTTTTTCATAGCGGCTGAAAGTGATGAGGAAAATGCAATAGAAATCATAGTTAAAAAAGTTGATGAACTATTAAACACTAAGGGTGATAACCATGATTTGTCTAGCGAGTATAAGCCAACAACACTTAGTGCTGCAGTTAACCATTTAGAGGGAGCTAACATGGCAATTATATCTTTACCTGGAAAATATGCTGCCCATGAAGCAAGAAAAGCATTAAGTAATAATCTTAATGTAATGTTATTTAGTGACAATGTAACATTAGAAGAAGAAATTGAGCTAAAACAAATAGGAAGAGATAAGGGACTCCTAGTTATGGGACCAGATTGTGGTACGGCAATCATTAATGGAATTCCACTTTGTTTTGCAAATGTTGTGAGGCGAGGTGACATAGGTATTGTAGGAGCATCTGGTACGGGAACTCAGGAGGTTTGTGTCATTATAGATAAAATGGGTGGGGGAGTATCGCAGGTTATTGGAACAGGAGGAAGAGATCTTAAAAGCGCCGTTGGCGGAATTATGATGATTGAGGGGTTTAAAGCCTTAATACATGATGAAGGAACAAAGGTTATAGTGTTAATTTCTAAACCTCCAGCACCAGAGGTAGCAGAAAAAATATTAAATATGGTAAAAACCACAAATAAGCCAGTTGTAGCATGCTTTATAGGTGGCGATAGATGCGAAATTGAAAAGAAGGGTGCATGTTCATGTTTAAATCTAGAGGATGCAGGGAGAAAGGCAGTATTGTTATCAAAGGGAAATAAAATAGATGATTTTACTGGGTTTACATTATCAGATATAGAAATTGAAGGGATTGTCCAAGCTGAATGTAAAAAACTTAGTAGTGACCAGAAATATTTAAGAGCATTATATACCGGTGGAACCTTGGCTGATGAAGCAATGAAAATGTTAGGCAAGGAGGGATATAAAATACACTCTAATATTCCCTTGTCACCCGAACTTAAGCTAGTGGATGTGCGAATTAGCGTTGAACATACCTGCATTGACCTAGGTGACGATGAGTTCACTGTTGGAAAGCCACATCCTATGATAGATCCAGTGGCTAGGGTAGAAAGACTTCCGGTGGAAGCCGAGGATGGTGAAGTTGCCATAGTACTTATGGATTTTGTGCTTGGTTATGGATCAAACATAGACCCAGCGGGAGAAATGATTAACTCCATAATAGATGCAAAAAAAACCATGGATAATAAAAATAAATATTTATGTGTAATCGGGTACATATGTGGTACCCAGGCGGACCCGCAAAATTACAAATCGCAAAGTGAAAAATTAGAAAAAGCAGGAGTTATACTAATGCCATCTAATGCTCAAGCTGTTAAACTATGCTCATTAATTCTTGGAAGATTAAATGAAATATAGTGGAGGTGTATACATTGCCAGATATAAATAAATTATTCAGTGAGAAGCTTATTGTTATAGATATGGGACTGGAGTCTTTTGATAAAGATTTAAAGGCTCAAAATGTAGAAAGTATGCATGTTAATTGGAGCCCACCAAGCAAGGCAAGTAAAATGCTTTCTGTTTTAGAAGAAAGCAGTATAAGTGAAAAAATTGATATTGCAAACAAGGAGGCGATTTTAAGACTGCTTGCAGCTGAGCCAATAATTGTTGGTATAGGTACAGCAGGAACTCATATACCAGGAATGACAAAAAACACAATTCTTCATGCAGGGCCACCTATAGCTTGGGAACAAATGAGTGAACCGCTTAAAGGGGCAATCATTGGTGGACTAATATATGAAAAATTAGTAACAAATGAAGAGGATGGAAGAAAACTTGCTTGTTCAGGGGAGATATTATTCGATTCCTGCCATCATCATTCCACAGTAGGACCTATGGCAGGGGTGGTTACAAATTCAATGCCAGTTTGGATTCTGCAAAATAAGGCCTTTGGAAATTTTGCCTACTGCACTTTGAACGAAGGATTAGGTAAGGTACTTAGGTTTGGAGCATTTAGTCCAGAAGTCATTGACAGACTTAACTGGATGGAGAGGGTACTTGCAGCGGTACTTAAGGAAGCTATGGAAATTAAGGGAAGTATAGATTTAAAAACTATAATAGCTCAAAGTCTTCAAATGGGTGATGAAGGACATAACAGAAATAAAGCAGGAACCTCACTTTTATTTAGGGAACTTGCACCCTGCATTGTCAAAACTAAATTTTCAAATGATGAAAAGGCTGATGTATTAACTTTTATAGATAAAAACGATCATTTTTTCCTAAATGTATCTATGCCAGCCTGTAAATGTAGTTTAGATCCACTAAGTGATATTCCAAATAGTACTGTGGTTTATACAATGTCAAGGAATGGTACTAATTTTGGTATAAGGGTATCTGGCACAGGGGATGAATGGTTTACTGCACCTTGCGCGCTGGTTACGGGTCTTTATTTTCCAGGTTTTGAGGAGAAGGATGCCAATCCTGATATTGGAGATAGTTGTATAACAGAAACAGCAGGAATAGGTGGATTTGCTATGGCAACTGCACCGGCAATTGTTCAATTTGTAGGGGGAACACCAGTGGATGCCATAAATTACACCAAAAGCATGTACGAGATAACCTGCGCAGAAAATAATTCTTTTAAAATACCAAATATAAATTTCAGGGGAACACCAACTGGAATTGATTTTAGGAAAGTAATAGAAACAAGGATATTACCTGTAATAAATACTGGAATTGCATGTAACAGAGCAGGTGTTGGCCAAGTAGGGGCAGGCATAGTTCATCCTCCAATGAAATGTTTTGAAGATGCGCTTACCTCTTTTATTAATAAAATAATTTAATTTAATCAGGGGGTTATTATGAATATTATTGATGCTTTTAAAAATGTGAAAATGTATGATTTGACTCAGAAAATTAGTCATTTAACACCAGCATGGCCAACCTATGAGCCACTAGAAATTAAATTTTTTAAAAGACTTTCATCCAATGGTGCAAATGGGCAGGTACTAACCCATTCAAACCATGTTGGTACTCATCTTGATGGTTCACTACATTTTTGTACACATGGACGGGATATAGCAAGTATTCCACTAGAAGAACTTGTGGCACCCGGAGTCGTTGTGGATATATCTGATATAGCTGAGGATTATGGAATCTATACTTCAAAGGACATAATGGACAGAGCAGATGTTAGAAAAGGTGATATTTTAATTATACACACTGGCTATCATAAATATGGCTGGGATGAGCCAGAAGCAGATGAGGAAAGGGTAATGATGAGACATCCAGGTCCTACAAAGGAGTTTGCAAATTGGTGTAAAGAGATGGAATTTAAATGGATAGGTGTTGATTGTGGTTCTGCGGATCACCCAATGAATACAAAGATTCGCGAATGGGCTCCAAAGGAAGCAAAACGTGCCGATAGATATTTAAAAGCTAAATACGGTAAAGGTATCGAAGATTTCTGGCCAGAGGATGATTATCAGTTAATGCATTATGACTTATTCCCTATTAATATTATTCATGCTGAAAATATTGGTGGAGATATTGATAAAGTACTGGGCAAGAGATTAATAATAGGGTGTTTTCCATGGAGATTCGAGGGCGGAGAATCTTGTATATCCCGTATAGTTGCCTTTGACGCAGAATAGGATTGGTGCAGAGTAGCTTTGACAAAGAGTAGTCTTTGATTAGCAGTAGGTGCTGATAAAAAATATAGATTTGAAGGGATGATAAATTATGATAGTAGATAAAATGGAACAGTCTTTGAGGCCAGTGGAGTCAGTAATGGTGCCATATCCACCTAAGTATATTACTATGGCCACTGGAGAAAAATTAGTAATTCGTCAAATAAAAAGAGAAGAAGTACCACATATTTTAGAAGCTGTGAAGCCACTTATGAGTGTAGAAGCTGATTTTTATGATATTGTTGCAGCTAGAATATATTCAGAGCTTTTAGGTTACTACAGATATAGAGTAAAGGATGAATATTGCCTAATTGGAACTATAGATGGAGTTTTGGTTGGTATTGTTAATGGGCGCATGGTTAATGATAAGGTAGGGATGTCCTATCATACCATGACATTAAAGCAAGGACTTAGAATTGGAGCGCAATTATTTGCAGCAAAAATGGAATACCATCTAGATTTTCTGAATCAAGAAGAAGTTTGGATTGTTGCTGAGAGTCCAAATGGATTTAAAAGATGGATGATTGAATATGAACTCCAGTCAAGACCAGAAACTTGGCATGAGCTAGGGGGAGTACCAACATATGTGTTAACTAAAGCCTTGTGGGAAAAACACAAAGGGGCTAAACTGGGTGGCCGCCGTCCAGTATCTGATCAACTACTTAAAACTTGCGAGCATCCAATTCTTCCATCCACATATGCTCAAATTCCAGGGTATAAAAGATGAGAGAAGTTGGTATTGTGGGTGTAGGCCATAGTAAATTCGGTAAAATGTCAGGCGGAACATTTACTGATATGCTAAGTATGGCAGCTGTGCAGGCATTAGATGATGCTGGTGTAAAAACAGGTATAGGACATGGTGTGGATCAGGTTTTTGTATCAACAATGGGTGCGGGTATTCTTAATAAACAAAGCGGCATTGCCTCAGCACTTGTGGATTATTTAAATTTAAGACCCGCAATGGCCGAAACTATAGAAAATGGTCCAGCCTCAGGTGCATCAGCTATAAAACTTGGATATATGGCTATAGCTAGTGGTATGTGCGACTGTGTGCTGGTGGTTGGTGGAGAAATGATGAGGGTTGTTAGTGGATGGGAAGGAACGGATTTCGTTGCTACAATGCTTCACCCAGAAGCTGAATATAATTATGGGCTAACATTACCAGCCTTCGCAGGACTCTTTACGAAATTATGTATGGAGAAGTATGGAATAACTGAAACGGATTTATCAATAGTAGCAGTTAAAAATCATGAAAATGCAATCCATAATCCAGTAGCACATATACACGTGGTGCCCAATCTTTATTGCATAACAGAGGATGAGGATGCACATATAATGAATCCCTATGTTGCAGAGCCACTTCGGATGTATCATTGTTGTCCTGTATCTGACGGGTCAGCAGCAGTTTTATTATGTGCTATGGACAAAGCAGACAGATTTATTAGAAAACCAATAAAAATAGCAGGCATAGGGCAAGCAACGGATACTCATGCGGTGGCTGAAAGAGAAGTGCCTACTGATCTACTTGCTGTTAGACTTGCAGCACAAATGGCATATAAGATGTCTGGACTTACAGCGCAAGATATTGATGTTGCAGAACTTCATGATGCTTTCCAAATACTTGAGATAGTTGAATCAGAAGAGGTTGGTTTTTTCGAAAGGGGTGAGGGTCATATAGCTGCCCGAAATGGTGAAACAAAGATTGGTGGTAAGATTCCTATTAACACCTCAGGAGGATTAAAGGCAAAGGGACATCCACTTGGTGCAACTGGCGTTTCACAGGTTGTAGAAATCGTAAAACAACTAAGGGGAGAAGCTACAGGACGTCAAGTAGAGGGAGCTAAAGCTGGCCTTTGTGTTAACTTTGGTGGTTTCGGTAATAATGTTGTTGCAACTATTCTCACTGTGGAGGAATCATAATTATGGAAAAAGAAATGTATGCTTATAAATGTACAGCTTGTGGGAAACTTCACCATCCTAAGCATTATGTATGTAAATGCTGTGGAAATAGAGAGTTTGATGAGGTTCCACTAGGTGGAGAGGTAACTCTTGTAACCTATACAAAAGTATATAATCTCCCAGAGGGGTATATGAAACCATATATGGGTTTTGGAATTGTTAAATTCACAAATGGTCTTGTTGTGAGTGGACAACTGGAAGTAGAAAATCCTCAAATAGGAATGAAACTTATGTCAACAGTTGGAGTTGTAAAAGAAGGTATAGGAAAGGATTATTACGGATTTATTTTTAATTAACTATAGATGAATTCATGGGGACGGTTAGTAAGTTTTGTCTTTTAAAAAAGACAGCTGTTTAATTTATTACTAACTGTCCCCTTATATTTAAATATTTTCAAACAAATAACCATATTTAGTAAAAAAAATACATATATATTAATTAGGCAACTCTTTAAATTAGAGAAGTTACATACTAATATATAAGGAGAATACTGTATGGTGAAAAAAACCAACAATATGAAGGCGAAAGAAAATTCAAAGTTCCTGAAAATATCTAGAAAAACTATTTTAGCTATTCAACATTTAATTGCAATGTTTGGAGCTACAGTTTTGGTTCCCATACTAACTGGACTAGACCCATCAGTAGCATTAATTGCTGCAGGGGTAGGTACTCTTATATTCCATTTATGCACTAAGGGCAAGGTACCTGTATTTTTAGGATCTTCTTTTGCATTTATCCCCGTAATAATTACAGTAAAGGGAATGTACAATGGAGACCTGACTTATGCTCAGGGGGGGATTGTAGTAGCTGGTTTTATTTATGTAATAATGTCCATACTCATTAAAAAAGTTGGCGTTGATAAAATCAAGAATATATTGCCACCACAAGTAGTAGGTCCAATGATAATACTAATAGGACTTAATTTAATTCCAGTTGCAATTGATATGGCCAAGGTTAAAATATGGTTTGCAGCTATAACGCTAGGTACAGCACTATTAATAACCTTTAAAGGTAAAGGATTCTTTAAGCAAATATCAATTTTATCTGGTGTTGTTGTAGGATACTTAGTGTGTCTTGCAGTGGGCTATGTTGATACTTCAATAATAAGTAAAGCGGCTATAGTTGCAATACCTAACTTTACTTTCCCTAAGTTTGATATTGGTGCTATTTTAATCATTACTCCAGTGGTTCTCGCTGTTTTCATGGAGCATGTTGGTGATATAACAACTAACGGTCAGGTAGTAGGCAAAGACTTTATTAAGGACCCCGGCTTACATCGTACACTACTTGGAGATGGTTTAGCTACAATGCTTGCTGGTTTTATAGGTGGACCCGCAAATACAACCTATAGTGAAAATACAGGAGTTTTAGCACTTACAAAAAACTATGATCCATCAATTTTAAGACTTACGGCTATATTTGCAATTATTCTTGGATTTGTTGCAAAGGTTGGAGGCTTCCTAATGTCAATTCCAGTACCAGTAATGGGTGGGATAAGTTTAATGCTTTTTACTATGATTGCACTTATTGGTGTTAAAAATATGAAAACTAATATTAAAAAATATGATGCTGGAATTATTACAGTTATAGCTACGATGTTAATTATAGGTCTTGGAACAACCTATCTACAAAAATATACAGGAATTAATATAGGGATCCCTATAAATAAAGATGTTACAATTTCGGGACTCAGCCTTGCTGCAATAGTTGGAATTATATTAAATGCATTGTTAAATAGAAATAAACCATTAAAAAACAATTAAATGGGTTAAATATATTGTTTAATAAATAAGATCTTATCATCCCTCGAACCTATAGTTCGGGGGGGATTTTTAATTTAAAGGGTAAGCTTGTGAATATTAAAAAATTAATGTACAGCCTTTTGGCAGTACAATAAGGAGGCCAAAAGTGTTAAGTAAGTTTGATTATGTAAAACCACAATTGTTAATAGAAGCTTTGAATTATCTAGAGCAGAAGGATGGCACTAAAATCATGGCTGGTGGAACAGATTTAATGATTGCCCTTCGTCATAATGCAGAAATGCCCCAGCATATTCTTGATATCAAGGCTATACCTGAAACCAACCGGTTGGAATATATAAAAGATGAAGGCTTATTTATAGGTGCTTGCGTTACTGTTAATCAAGTTGCAGAATCAAAATGGATTATTGAAAAGTATCCTGCATTGGTACAAGCATCAAATTGTCTTGCTTCTTATCAACTGCGAAACCGTGCTACACTTGTAGGGAATATTTGTAATGCATCACCTGGCGCAGATCTTGCAGGTCCCCTTATGGTATATGATGCAGTGGTTCATATTGCAAGTGCAGAAGGCACTAGAACAGTTAATATCAATTCATTTTTTACTGGAGTTAAGAAGACAGTGATTAAGAGAAACGAGCTTGTTATTGGTGTATCTCTTCCAGAGGTTTCAGAAGGAGATACCAGTATATTTTTAAAACAGGCAAGAATAAAGGGACATGATCTTGCTATAGTTGGTGTATCTGCAAGAAGGACAGTAGATAAAAAAATAAAATTAGCTATCACTGCTGTGGCACCAACACCAATTAGAATAATAGAGCTTGAAGAAATCCTTAGTTCTAAGGTATTAACTGCAGGACTTGCAGATATGGCTGAAAAAGAAGTACGCAATATTATAAAGCCAATTTCTGATGTTAGGTCCTCCGCTCAGTATCGTATTCATGTATCTGGAGTTCTTGTAAAACGTGCTCTGCTACATTTATTAGAAATGGGAGGTAAATAATATGTGCGGAAACCATAATAAAGGAAACTGCTTTAGTTATATTGATTCAGGACTTGAAAAAGTGCAACTTAGTTGCAATGTAAATGGAGAAAGTGTATGCGCTCATATTGATCCTACCATGACCCTACTTAATTTTTTACGTGTGGAGTTAAAACTCTTTGGTGCAACGGAAGGCTGCGGTGAGGGTGAATGTGGAGCTTGCACAATTATAATGAATGGTTGTGCTGTAAATTCATGTATCATACTGGCTTTGGAAGCTATGGACGCAAAAATAATAACAGTAGAGGGACTTAATAAAGACGGAAAAATCTCAATACTCCAGCAAGAGTTCATAAGCCATGATGCACTTCAATGCGGTTTTTGCACTCCAGGTATGCTAATGTCTGCAAGAGCTCTTTTAGATAGAAATCCATACCCAAACGAGAAGGAGATAATAGAAGCCATTGCAGGTAATTTTTGCCGATGCACAGGGTATTTTCCCATTATAAAGGCTATTACTTCAGCTGCAAAGCTAGAAAGGGAGGAAATGATAAATGAGTGATAAAGAGTACCGCTATATTGGGAAACCTATTAATAGAGCTAAAGCACTGGAAAAAGTAACAGGACAGGCAAACTATACGGCGGACCTGGAATTTTCAGGAATGTTGTATGCTAAATGTCTTTATTCTCCCTATGCAAGAGCGGAAATTGTATCTATAGATGTAAGTGAGGCTAAAGCTTTAGCCGGTGTTAAAGCTGTTCTTATAGGTGATGACATACCTTATCTTGTGGGACTCTATATGGTTGACAAGCGCATACTTGCAAGAGGTACTGTTAGATATCAGGGAGAACCCGTTGTTGCAGTTGCTGCAGTAGATGAAAAGACAGCTGAAATTGCAGTATCTAAAATAAAAATAGAATATAAGAAGTTACCTAGCATACAAACTATTGATGAAGCATTAGAAGGCAAGATTCTTGTTCATGAAGATATAAACGACCTTGAATATATTAAAGGTGTTTTTTTTCCGCAGCCTGACTCCAACATTGCTAGTTGGAACAAGACAATAAAGGGTGATATTAAAAGTGGTTTTGAGGAGGCTGATCTTATTGTTGAAAATAAGCTAACTTTGCCTGCAGTTGCCCATGCACCTATGGAAACTCATGTTGCAATAGCCCAAGCTGACACCTATACAAACAAGGTTAAAATATGGTCCTCAACTCAATCTCCCTTTGGCGTACGAAAACTGCTTGCAAAGGCGCTTAATATATCCACTGCTGATATACAGGTAATTGTACCCTATGTTGGTGGAGGCTTTGGAGGAAAGGCAGGCATACACTTAGAACCACTGGTAACAGTTCTCTCTCGTGCATGTAAAGGCCGCCCTGTGAAGTTAACTGCAACAAGAGAAGAAGAATTTAATCAACTTCCTACAAGGGCTGGTATGCGTGGACATGTTAAAACCGGTGTAAAGAAAGATGGAAAGATTACTGCTGTTGAAATTTATTATGATTGGGACAGTGGAGCTTATGCAGATTACGGTGTAAATGTTGGGAAATCAGCAACCTATTCCGGTGCGGGCCCCTACGAGATACCTAATATTGAGCTCCACTCTAGAACACTTTATACAAACAAAGTTTTTAGCACAGCTTATAGAGGATTTGGGCATCTTGAAACACACTGGGTTATGGAACGCCAGATGGATATGGTGGCACAGAAACTTGGAATGGATCCTTATGAATTCCGAAGGGTGAATATTTTAAGGCCAGGATCTCATACAATAAGTGGTGAGGTTATAAATGAAAATTCAGGGAGGCCGGAGGAATGTCTAGTAGCTGTTGCAAAGGAAATCGGCTGGACGGGATACCAATCAGAGAAGCGACGCAAAGAAAATTTTAATACAGGGAAGATTCGTGGAAAGGGCCTTGCTTGCCTTCAGAAAGCGCCTGCTATGCCTCCTCACACTTCTACCTCTGCAATTATGCAGATGGATGATGATGGTAATATACGTATAATGATTGGCGCTATCGATATTGGCCAGGGAGCAAATACAATAATGGCCCAGATTGCAGCAGAAGTACTTGATATGCCAATAGAAAAGGTAGTAGTAATAGGGGACACTGACACAAGCAGTCATCCTTATGACTGGTCTACTGTTGCTTCAAAATATACCTTTATGGGTGGCAATGCAGTAAAAAAATGTGCAGAAAATATGCTCCAGCAAATGAAGGAAATGGCGGCGCAAGCACTCCGAACTTCAACCCAGGATCTGGCACATGGAGATGAATATATTTACCATATCCATCATAAGCATAGAAGAATAAAGTACAAGGACCTTGCACTTGGTTATGCCTTCGAAAATGGGAATGGAATAGGAGGTCCGCTTATAGCAAAGGGCACCTATATGGCTGATGGACTTACTTTTCTAGACCCAGTAACAGGACAGGGATTTCCAGCTCTTGACTGGACTTTTGGAGCTCATGGGGTGGAAATAGAGGTTGATATTGAGACAGGAGACATTCAAATTATTAAAATAGCATCTGCTTTTGATATAGGCCAGGCTATAAACAAGAAGCTTGTTGAAGGTCAGATTATGGGAGGAGTACTCCAGGGAATTGGATCTGCAATAGTTGAAGGCTATAAGTTTAGTCCAGAGGGAAGGCTTATGAATCCTTCTTTTACAGACAATAAAATACCTACAGCAAAGGATATTCCAATAGAGATTATTCCTATTTTAATTGAAAATCCTCAACCAGATGGTCCGTTTGGTGCAAGAGGGATTGGTGAACACCCTATGATTTCAGTGCCATCTGCTATTGGAAATGCACTTTATGATGCGCTGGGTATTAATTTCTACAAACTACCTCTCTCTCCTGAAAATGTTGCACTTGCCATTGCAAAAGAACTGGGAAAGTAAAATCAGGGATGGTGTAAAAATGCCAGAGAGTTTTTTAAAGATAAAGTCTTATACTAAGAGCGTATCTGCCATTATTTTAGCAGGGGGATATTCCATGAGAATGAAGCAGTTTAAGCCGCTTCTTCCTTTGGGAGATTCAACTGTTATAGAAAATACCGTCAATGTATTCAGAAATTCTGGAGTGTGCGACATTACGGTAGTTATAGGATTTCAAGCAAATGATTTAAGAAATTTACTGGACAGTATGGGAGTAAAGTGGGTATATAACCAGAATTATAAGGAGGGAATGTATTCATCAATTGTAGCAGGAGTACGTTCATTGCCAGATAATACAAAGGGATTCTTCCTTCTTCCGGCGGATATGCCACTTATAGAGAAGGAGACAATTGAAGAGCTGTTAAAGGTATATAATAGCAAAGAGTATGATATTATATATCCTGAATATAAGGGGAAGCGTGGCCATCCTCCATTGATTTCATCTAGACTCTTCCCTGCAATTAAAAACTGGGATGGTTGTGGAGGTCTGCGAGTTTTACTTTCACAATATCAGAAGGTTGCAACCCAGGTGGAAGTTATGGATGAAAATATCTTAAATGATATGGACACACCTGAAGATTATATAAATTTATGTAAATTATATAGAAAATTTCAGCAAAAGGCTGTTAGGGAGTAAAAAATTGTGATGCCAGATATATTATTTAACTTAAGCATTTTTAAAGTGCATAAGTTGTAATTATGTGCCTGGTATTTTGAGGTAGAGTTGTATTTCAGTGAGGGCAATGAAAGCATAAGCTTTATTTGGCAGAAACATAGACAAGATAAAGGAGAAATATGGGGATAAATATTAGGCGATTTATGTAGATATGCGTGATATAATAATAGTATTATAGAAGCAAGTTCTCTAGCTTCAAAAAGGGGGAAGTACCGTGACAGAAACTTTTATACCTAAAAGCAAGGAAGAAGCCCTAGGGCTCTTAAATCAAAAAAAACACATAATTTTAGCGGGTGGCACTAACTTAATGGTAAAAACAAAGAAATGGTCTGCGGGAATGTCTGAATTTGAAAGTGATATTGTGCTCATAAAGCATTTGCAAGAACTTAAAAATATTGGAATAAATAATAGATATTTATCCATTGGAGCTGCTTGTACATTTGCTGAATTAGAAGAAACTATATTATTACGGAACTACTTTAGTGAAATAATATCAGCTATAGCATCTCCAGCTATTAGAAATGCTGCTACTATAGGAGGAAATATATGCAATGTGGCATCAGAAGGAGATATATTACCCCTTTTATATGCCTTAGACGCTATATTAATAATAGAGTCCTTAAGTGGAACAAGAGAAATAGCAATAGAGGATTTTATTTTGGGGCCGGGTAAAAAGGATTTAAGAGCAGAGGAACTTCTAGTGGAAATTAGAATTCCTACAAATATGTTAAAATCATTTTATTATAAGAAAGTAGGCACAAAAAGATCTAATTCGCTTGCAAAAGCATCTTTTATTGGGTTTTATATATTGGAACATGAGAGAATTGTGGATGTAAGAATGGCATTTGGAGCAGTAGGAGCCAGGGTTTTAAGGTCTAGAGAACTTGAGGATAGACTTAAAGGGCTTAATAAGGCAGAAATGGAAAGTATTCTAAAAGATTTAGAGCAAGAGTATATTAAAAGTATAGTACCTATTGATGATAAGAAGTTTACAACTGAGGATAGAAAAGAAATCTATTTGAAGTTGATGAGTGAATTTCTGGGGAGTATTTATGATAGTAATTTAACAAAAGAATAGAGCGAAAGTGCCACCCACATGCCATTTGCCATGTGGGTGGCACTGTTTTTTTAGAAAATCTAAGTAAATGAGACAATTTAATATCTATAAAAATATGATTATCGTTTACTAAGACCTATTCTTCTGTGTTTCGCTTTTGACTGATACATGAAAAAATGTTATACCTAACTAGGCTGGTTGTTATTATTATGAGGTGCATAAGTAACTATTAGTGGATTATTTTTAAGATTTACATAGGGAGTGATAGATTTTGGTTGCGGATAAACTGTTTTATAAAGCTTTATTAAAAAACATGTTTTCTGATTCATTTGGAATTGTGTTTTGGGATGGCAGTGAAGAAAACTACGGTGAAGGTGAGGCTAAATTTAAGATTATTTTTAATGAGCCAATACCAAAAGGTGATATTATAAATGATCCATCAATAGCCTTAGGAGAAGCATATATGACTAGAAAAATAGATGTAGAAGGTAGTCTGCAGTCTGTTATAGAATCCTTATATAATAATAAGGAAAGTTTTTTGAGAAAAAGTGAGATGTATCAAAAACTAATTAAAATAGTAAAAAATACTGTGAAAAAAAGCAAAGATAACATACAATTTCATTATGATATTGGTAATGATTTCTATAAATTATGGTTAGATGATAATATGACCTATTCTTGCGGATATTTTGAAAATGATACAGATTCTTTAAATCAAGCTCAAAAGAACAAAATAAATTACATTTTAAGAAAATTAAACTTAAAGCAAGGTCAAAGCTTACTTGATATAGGTTGTGGATGGGGTGAACTAATAATTTCAGCAGCTAAACAATATAAAGTGAAGGCTACTGGAATTACCTTAAGTTCAGAACAACTTCAAAAGGCTAATGAAAGAATAAAAGCGGAAGGATTAGAGGAGCTAGTTCAGGTTCGGCTTGTAGATTATAGAGAATTGAAGAATATGAGTTTTGATAGAATAGTTAGCATAGGAATGCTGGAGCATGTAGGAAAAGAAAATTTGCCTGAATACTTTAATATAGTAAATAATCTTCTAAAGGAAAAAGGTCTTTCTTTACTTCATTGTATAACAGGAGTAAATGAAAGCGGTACAAACACATGGATAGATAAATATATTTTTCCTGGTGGAAATATACCTGGAATTAAAAACATAATTACTTATATAGCAGAACGAAAATTTGAATTAATAGATATAGAAAATCTTAGAAGACACTATGGAAAAACATTAGAACATTGGGCTGAAAACTTTGAGAATGCTCTTCCTATAATAGAAAAGAGTAAAGATGAAACATTTATAAGAATGTGGAGACTATACTTAAGTTCTTGTGCAGCATCTTTTAATTGTGGTAATATAAATCTTCACCAAATATTATTTGCAAAAGGTGTAAATAATGATTTGCCTTGCACAAGAGAATATATGTATAAATAGGTAATTGTTTTATGATATTTAATAATAAAATCAAATAGATAGATTTTTTCATTTTGTATGTGTCAATATTATATAAGAAGTAGGTGAAATAATGAAGTATTTAAGACAATTAATGATTATTTTGATTCCATATATTATTGGAACCGTATTACAGTTAATATTTAATTTTCCAATTCCAGGATCAGTAATTGGACTTATTTTATTGTTTTTAGGATTACAAATAGGAATAATTAAAGTTGAAATGATAGAAGAACTTTGTGAGTTTCTTTTATCAAATATGTCTTTTTTCTTTATTCCTGCTGGAGTAGGTCTAATGACAGCCTTCGGGGTGTTAAAAGGAAAATGGATACCATTTATCATTATAGTTGTTATTTCCACGTGTTTAGTTTGGATTGTAACAGCATTTGTAGTTAAAATTTTGAGGAGTGGACGTAAATATGAATGATTTAATTACTTCACCAGTTTTTGGTGTGCTAATATCCCTTATTGCTTATGAAATTGGAATTTATATAAAGAAAAAAGGAAAACTTCCAATTTTTAATCCACTTTTAATAGCAATTATTATATTAATAGTTTTCCTTACAAAATTTCATATTAAATATGAAGACTATAATAACGGAGGGCAAATAATCTCGTTTTTCTTATTTCCGGCTACCGTGGCATTAGCTTTGCCTATGTATAAGAAATTCTCATTATTCAAAGAAAATGCTATTCCAATACTTATTGGGATTTTTAGTGGTGCTATTGTGGGTTTTGTATGTGTAGTGTTTCTTTCAAAATTATTTGGGCTTGATCATGTACTTATTGAATCTTTGATACCAAAGTCTATAACAACACCTATAGGAATAGCTTTATCAAAGCAGTTAGGTGGACTTCCATCAATTACTGTTGTAGCTATAATAATGACAGGAATTATAGGCTCTATTATGGGTCCGTTTTTATATAGTATTTTTAAAATTAAAGATAAGGTTGCCTTAGGAATTGCTATGGGAGCTTCTGCTCATGCGCTTGGGACAGCAAGGGCTATGGAAATAGGGGAAACTGAGGGGGCAATGAGTGGCTTAACTATGGCTATTTCAGGAATTGTTGCTGTTCTTTTATACCCGGTTTTGTGGAAAACATTTCTTGCATTCTTAAAATAATTTATTTAATATACTATATTTTAAGCGGCAATTAAATTGTGCCTACAAACATAATATATATTTGATAAGGAGGTATTTTTATGGAAAAAAATGAAAATAAAGGGCCACTAAATAAATTGTTTGATTCAATAGACAATCTATTATCTGATGAGAAGGAGCAAAAATTAAGAAGTAAATTGGGAAAAGAGATACGCAAGTCTATTTTTACAGATGACATAATTGTTAAACTTAATGAGAATGATTTTACAGGGTTGGTTGAACAAGAAGAAGAATTAGTAGTGCTTTTTTCTATGATATTTCCTCTATTTGTTGAAAAGAATGATGTTATATTTAGGCTATATAAGCATAAAATTGAAGTTGATTTATCAGATAAAATGAGTGATAGATATATTTACATGTTTTCAGATGGGAGACTTACATCAGGTTTATTTGAGTGTTTTAAGCTTTATGATGACGAATATATTTATGGACTAAAAAAGATAATAAATATCATCCCAAGTTTTAGAGAAACTATACTAGAGGAGCTAATAAATTTAGATAAAAATGAAAAGCTACATAAACAAAAGATGGGAAGTTATAAGGATAGAGAAGTAAAAGCTAAGCGAAATTTCAATGAATTATTAGATAACTTAAATAAAGTTAAGTAAATGTGTATAAATATTATTTATAGAAGTTTTTTGTGGATAAATAATTAAATAGTGAATTTTAAAAATGGACAGTAATGATGCAGAATATTTTGCATCATTATTGTCCATTTGTTTTAAAAGACTATGTTAAAGTAATCTCATCGGTATAAAGCAAAGATTTTGATAATAGCTTGCCATTCTCATAGGTAACTCTAAACACATTTACTTTGTCTCCCACCACTTCATTAACAACCTCATACTTTTTATTATTGAGGCTTGAATTTGAATACACATTAAATGTTACAGTTTTGTCTTGTACTATAGATTCTATATATATTGGGTAAGAATATGTATTTTTAAACCTATAATCCAAAAGTCCGTAAGCAACTGTAGCATCTAATCCTTGACCAATATAGGAAGAACGTAAAGTGTGAGGATACCTTTCCACGGAAGCTATTTTAGTTCTTAAAATAGCATTATAAAGTGTAGTTGACACTTGGCACACTCCACCACCTATGTCATCTACAATTTTATTATCTATAATTCCTTTTGCAGTTTTATATCCTCTTTCAATAGACCGTTCACCCACTTCATCATTAAAGCTGAAAACATCACCTGGCATAAGAATTTTTCCATCTATAGCCTTTGAAGCTACTCTAATATTTTCTGAGCGATTTTCACCTGAATTCACAAAGTCAGTTGTAACGGTAGATATTATAGTATTTATACCTTTTAAATCATTTTCTTTAATATTGGGTTCGATTTTTTTTAATTCAGATTGGACTACTAAAGTTTGTTCTTGTTCAATATTATTAATTTTGTTAACTACAGCTTGTTTTAAAATTGCATAATCAACTGTATAGCCATATTCCTCTTTAGTTATAATCAATTGATCAGAATTGTTTTTTACTAGAGCTGCATCTGTTAGCTTCTTACTATTCTCTTTAATAATCTCTTTAATAACTGTATCTACAATAGCATAATTGTAAGTATGCTTAAGCTTAAAAACTTTCTTACCATGTGACTTTATAGCAAAATATTTTTTAAATATATTATCTTTTCTGCCAATATCATAGGCACTATCAAGTACTTTGATATAATTATATTTCATATCAAGTTTTGATGTATTAATAGTATATTGTTTATTATTAACTTTTATTGTTATATTTTTTTGCGCAATGAGTTTATTGTGATTTTCAATAATAGCCTTTTTTGCTTCAGCAATTGTCTTTCCGCCTACATATATATTTTCTACCCATACCTTTGGATATATTTTTAATTTGTATTTTCTTATGCTAGAATACATACTAATTCCCTGTATACATAATAGAATTCCAAGTATAATAAATACTGGTTTTTTTCTTTTTTTCTTTTTTTTCTCTGTTTTTGCAATAGTATTTGACAACATTGTTGGTGCACCTCTTCTTATGATTAATAATAAATATAGTATATATGTATAATAATAAAACTATTGTAGATGTTTTACAATAGCATTATTATTATAATTCAACATTTTTCTAACAAATATTCAATGATAACTATTACATTTTATTATTTTTTATTTTATAGTTCAATATTTTCAAATACTCCTTTGCCGAGAAATATTATTATACTGCTAAATATAAGGTTATAGGTTATAAATGCAATGTAGGATAGGAACATTCCCACAGAAGCATATAATGCTATCAGAAGAACTATACCAGGCGCTATTATTAGAATTAAGATTGCCATTCTTATAAGGGATGTAAATACTATGTTATTACCACTACCTAAAATCCTTCTAGTGAGAATTCCACCATAGATGAAAAGAGAACCTATGGATACAAAGGCTAATATATTAAGAAAAATAAGAAGTATACTACTTTTAAATAATAATCCTGTTATTACAAACACGATAGTTCCATCAATAAGGTTTTTAAAATTATCTACTAAAGTTGCATAGATAACTTTCTTAAAGGCATGGGCTGGTAGCATATAAATATATGGGTTTGATAAATCCTTTTGCCACTTGCTAGCAAAGGTAAAAATCAATTGAAGGTATATCATACCACCTAAGATCAATGTTAAATCCTTTTTAGGGCTAAATAATCCAGCAGTTATGGCTATAACTCCGTAAATAATAGACCCTATGTTTATAAATGCAAAACCAGTCTTTTTATACTCTAATACTTGTCTCCAAAATATAGCAGAGGCAAACTTTCCTTTTTTAGTGTACTTAACTTTTCTTACTCTAGTTTTTTTGCCAGTTTGCATAAATGCTTTTTCACCACGACGGGTGGCGGAGATAGCTGTTTCTTTTAGCTGGGTTGAATCTAACACATCTTCATAATAGTCAAGTTTCATAGAGTAAATTATATAACTGCAAAGACAGCCAGAGGCAACAATCACAGCTAAATAAATAAAGAATGTTGGATGTATACCATTCATTGAAGACATTATAATCGACCTTACCCAGCCGTACACAGGAATATAAGAAATAGCCGGAATATTTAGTAAGGATATAATAGCCTTACTTGGTGACCTAGTTATATTCAATTGTATAAAGTAGCCTATAATTACAACTGCTCCTAAAATTTTAAAAATATTTTTAAGCATAACTTTATTTCTTTCACTTTTAGAACCTATTGAATATAATAATATCTTTAGTATAGAGTTAAAAATGAGCATAAGGAATAAGCCAAATATGATTATTATAAGTCCATGAGGCTTGATATTACTAAAAGCATAAAGGAAAGGTCCTTGAAATATAAGAAAAAATACTGCTATAAATGAAGTATATATTTGTTTTAAAAATCCGTATATTAAAACTTTTTGAGGACTAGTGGGGGAGGTGAATACTAAATTTATATCTGCACTACGAAAAAAAGTGGCTCCTTTATTTATTGATGAGTAAAGGTCCGGTGCGGTGAAAAGTAAAATAACAACTCCTACAATAGTATTGAATAATGCGGGATCTAGAATCTTTTGCTGGGTGCTATCACTTTTATTAAAAATAAGGCTTAGAGATAAAAATCCAAGAAATACAATATAGCCAATTAGCTTTGAGGGCTTTCTCTTTAGTTCTAATAAGCCATTTTTTATGGATTTTTTTAGTATATAGATTAGTGGCTTCATAGTGTACCCTCCGTGGCTTCAAAGAATAACTCTTCTAGACTCTCATTCCTATTCATAAGCTCTTTTTTGGTTCCGGAAAGAACAATATTTCCAGTTTTCATTATCAATACCTTGTCCCAAATTTCATCAACACTGTCTATTATGTGCGTACTTATTAAAATAGCAGAGCCATTTTCTTTAAGTTCTATAAGTGCTTTTTTTAGTTCTTTTATTGCTTTAGGATCTAGTCCCATTAAGGGTTCATCAAATAATATTACCTTGGGCCTTGTTATTAAGGCGCAACAAATACTTACCTTTTGCATCATCCCCTTGGACAGTTCTTTCCCAAGTTTAGCTCTTTTATCACTTAAATCAAATCTTTCAAGTAATTCTTCAGCTTGCTCTTTATAGTCTTCTATTCCATAAGCTGCAGCCATATATTCTATATGTTCATAAACTGTGAGTAAATCAAACATAGCTGGAACTTCTGGAACATAGGAAAATAACCTTTTTGCCTCAACACTTTTATTTTTGTGACCAAAGATTTCAATATATCCATCATATTTTAATAGTCCAGTAATGCATTTTATTGTGGTGCTTTTTCCAGCACCATTTGGACCTAAAAGAATAGCAATTTCACCTTCATTAACTTGAAAGCTAATATTATTTACAACTAATTCTTTAGAATACTTTTTACTTAGATTTTGAACCATAAGCATAGTTTGATCTCCTTTAATAGATAAATTTGTTATATGTATTGTTAGCTCACATTATATGATTTTTTTAGTTTAATACAAGGATAAATGCACAAAACACCTGTTTAATAGCATGAAAAGAAATTTAATCATTAACACTGCCTTTTATGTTCTTTATTCTGTTTTTCGTGGAGAAGCTACTCTTCCTAAAAGGTTGCTTAAATGATATTTTAAAAACAGTGTAATTATCTTCAAAAAATAGCTGAATATCACTTCCTGTTTTTTCAACTATTTTTTTTATATTGTAAAGACCATAGCCTCTATTTTTTCCTGTTTTAGTAGAAAATCCGCTTTCAAAGATATTTCCAATATTAGCTGGTTTTATTGTCATTCCACTATTTTTAACCTCTAGAATATTACTATTTCCTTTTGTAAAGATGTTTAATATAACTATCTTATCATTGGTATCATTTCTAATTGCATCAAAAGCATTATCCAAGAGATTATTTAGTATATCAGAGATTTCATAATCATTTAAACTATGCTCTAATGAATTATTTGTCACATTAAATAACAATTTTATATTTAATCTATCAGCTTCAGACATTTTATTATATATTATAGCTTTAATTATAATATTATCTATATATAGAATATCTTCTATAAGGCTAGTTGAACATTTCAATGAACTTATATACTTCTTTAATTCATGCTTAACTTCTTTTTCACTTGCTACTTCTACTATTGCATTTATGGTATTTAAATGGTTTTTAAAATCATGTTGTTTTCGCCTTATATCCTCCACTATATCAATTAATATAGGAGAATACTTATTTTGTACTTCTAAAACCTTTTTATCCTGACTTACTTTAATGAAATAATAATATAAAAATATATTTGTGGATAACATAAATATTACGTTGAAAATATGTATTAGCAAATTATCAAATATTAAGTTTTTATTGTATTCTAATATAAACTTAGAGAATAATGTGTATAAACCTAAATTGATTACAAAATAATATAATATCTTAGACTCTAATTCCAGAGAATTCTTTATTTTTTCAGCAAAATTGCATCTTAATATAACAATGACAAAAGCTAATTCAATAAAAAGAAGAGTAATATTCATTATAAATTTATCTGAATATGTAAATCCAACTAAAGTTACCAAAGCAATAAGAATTGTTTGCAACACCATATTTACAGAAAAGAATATAATAAATTCTAATGTGGTTTTGATAAGCAGTTTTTTATAAGTGAATTTAATTAAAAGTATTATACTGGTGAAAGAAATAAGTACACTTAAGTAAACATTTGTACTAATTGTTGCCATGGATATCATAGAGACTACTAAAATTATAAAGATATTTTTAAGCCAATTGTTTTCATCTTTTAAAGAAAACTTTGACCATAATACCATAAATACAGTTAATTCTATAGAGTTAATTGAAAGCTGTTGTAGGATATGTATCATTTATTCAGCTCCTTGTATGACAAATTTAATTTGATATGATTATTGAAATTTTTCCATTATTGCATTTTTAAATTTGTAACCTAAAAGAGCATTTTTATCATAATTTTCAAAGTAAATTTCGCTTAATTTACTATCTATATGTTGTATTTTCCTTATATAATTAATATTAACAGCAAAGGATTTGTGGCACTGAAGTATATTTTCACAATTTATAAACTTAATAATGTTCTTTAGAGCTAAATTATTTATTTTATAAACACCATTTACTGTATGAATAAGACATATTCGAAGGGTTACTTCTATAAAAATTATCTCATCAACAAATACCTTTACCTTAATACCTTTTTTAACTTCAAAAACTGTATAGCACTTATCCTTTTGAGTTTCCACTATATTATTACCATTTAATATGTATCGTTTTGTCATATTCATTAAATCATCTATATCGTAGGGCTTTAGGATATAATCATAACAATGTACTTGTTTAAATGCTTGATTTATATATTCAATATGAGTTGTTAAAAAGATAATTAAACTAAACTCATATCTTGGTATTTGTCGTAGTTCTATTGCAAAATCTAATCCTGAAGAAGTTTTTAGTGAAATATCCACATAAAATATATCTATATTATTCACATTTGCAATGATTAGAGCCTCATTTTTATCTTCACATTCATATATATTTATAATTTTATCTATTTGCTGTACCATTTTCTTTAAACATTTTCTTTGAAGCTTATCATCCTCGATTATTAGCACATTCATCCGCATTTCCCCCTATTCGCTAATCAGCAAAATGCTACTTTTAGCTAGTACACAAAATATTTTATATTTTGACAATGAAAGGATGTATATCTTATTTATTGTAATTACTTGGTTTGATTTTACTATATATTACCTATGCATTCAAGTTTTTATAATATATTATTCCGATTATGACTGTTTTTTTGCTTTTCATACGTAATTGCTTACATAGTTTATATTTTGTGTTATTTTTTATAGATTGGGTCAAAAATATTTATAGGAAAATTCATGCTTATGGTATTTTTATATAAATTAAAATATTAATTTTGGAGGTATATTATGACTGATGATGTATTAAAAATTGAAAAGTTAAAAAAAGTAATTGGTAAGCGTACAATAGTTTCAGATATTTCCATTGAACTAAAAAAAGGAGAAATATTTGGGTTTTTAGGACCTAATGGGGCTGGTAAATCCACTACTATTAAGATGATTGTGGGCATGTCAAAAATTACTGAGGGAAATATCTATGTTGGGGGATGCTCAGTAAAAGAGGATTTTAAAGGAGCAATGCGCAACATTGGTTGCATAGTTGAAAATCCGGATATGTATAAGTACATGTCTGGCATGGATAATCTTAAAATGTTTGCAAAAATATACAAAGGGGTAGACGCGACGCGAATCCATGAAGTAGTGAAAATTGTGGATCTTGAGAGAGCCATAAATGACAAGGTGAAGACGTACTCTCTAGGTATGAAGCAACGTCTAGGAATTGGCCAAGCACTACTTCATAGTCCTAAACTTCTTATACTTGATGAACCTACAAATGGTCTAGATCCAGCAGGAATTAAGCAGATGCGTGAACTGCTTCGAAAGCTGGCATCAGAAACTGGTCTTACAGTGCTTATTTCTAGTCATATTTTAGGTGAAATGCAGCAGATGTGTGACCGTGTTGGTATAATTAGTAAAGGGAAAATTATAACCATAAAATCCGTTGAAGAACTTCTTAACATGACGCAGAAGGATGATAAAACAGTTTTAATATTAAAAACTGATGATAATGACAAGGCAGTTTCACTTTTAACAGCCGTGAACATAAATTGTAGTATCCTGGGTGATGGGGTACATATTGAAACAACCAAGGAGCGTGTTCCTGAAATAGTTAAAATCATATCTTCAGCAGGTATACCTATTTTGGGTATGGATAAACAAGAGAGTCAATCACTTGAAGATGTATTTATGAAGCTTACAGGGGAGGGAAAATAATATGGGTAGTTTTTTTACACTTGTTTCAATAGAAAATACAAAGTTATGGAAAAGACTTTCTACAAAAATAATGTTAATAATAATGATTGTAATTATAATTGCAGCAACTGGTATTGTGAAATATTACGATGCATCTCACAAGGCTACAAATACTGTTAGTGTTTCTGATAATTGGAAACAAGAGTTACAGCAAAATGTTGAATTACAAAAAATTCAGCTAAAACAAGTTGAAAATGGTACAAATAAAGTGTTAAAAGTATCTATAGGATCAATAAAAAAGAGTATAGCAGAAGATGAATATAGAATTAATAACAATATCAAGCCAGAATCTCAAAACAGCATTTGGAAAAGGGTAATGGAATTTGATACAAATGCTCGTTATAGTTTAATCATTGCACTTTTGCTAATAATATCATGTTCAGCATTAGTTGCAGGAGAGTTTTCAGAGGGCACAATGAAAATGATGGTATCGCGTCCTTACACGCGGTCTGAGATTCTTACTGCAAAACTAATTGCAACAATACTTTACGGTCTAGTACTTTTGTTAACAACGTTTTTGTTAAACTTTATATTAATGGGTATATTTTATGGCTTTAATGGTATAGGAGCTAAGGAAATGATGTGGACAACTAATAAAATAATATATATACCTGCCGTATTAAAAACAATTATTATTTTCGGCCTTGATTTTCTTAATGTGCTTGTTTATGTAATTGTAGCTTTTGTAATTTCAGCAATATCACGTTCTCGTTCAATTGCAACTGGATTTTCACTATTTTTGCTTTTAGCAGGTAGTGGTATGATACAAATGTTAGCTATATTTTTCAGCTGGGGTAAATATCTTCCATTTGGAACTTCTGATTTTTCTAGTGTTGTTAATACAGGAGCATGCATTGAGGGAACAACACTTGCTTTTTCTATTGGAATAGCGGCTATATATTCTATAATATTCTGCTTTGCAGGTTATTTTGCATTTCAAAAACGGGATATTTAAATCATATATTTTAATAACTAGGAAACATAAGACCAGCCATTAAAATGGCTGGTCTTATGTTGTTTAAAAATATATGTTAGGTGGAAACTACGCTTGTTATTCCTCTTCATATTGTTTAACAATTTTATCTGAGCGTTTTTTTTGAAAGCCTACTCAATCCCCAATGACTCAAAAACCAAGATTCATCCTTTTTAGAGCGAAAATACACTAGACATAAATACTATGCTGCCACCCATATGCCACTTGCCACGTGGGTGGCACTATTTTGACGGATAGATAAAAATAAATTGCATTTTGGATAAAAATACTGTATTCTAGTTGGTAATGAATAATGAATAATAAAGTGCACAAAAGCTTAATACAGGGGGTATAAACAGTGAAAAAATTTAAAAGAGTACTAGTAGCAAATAGAGGAGAAATTGCCATAAGAATTTTCAGAGCCTGTCATGAACTTGGAATTCGTACGGTGGCAATTTATTCTAATGAGGACAAATATTCACTTTTCAAAACTAAGGCAGATGAAGCTTATTTAATTGGAGAAAACAAAAGTCCTGTTGAGGCATATCTAAACATTGAGGAGATAATAAGTCTCGCGCTTAAAAAAGGTGTAGATGCCATTCATCCAGGCTATGGTTTTTTATCAGAAAATCCTGAATTTGCGAAAAAATGTGCTAGCGCATGTATTGAATTTATAGGACCTACCGCGGAAATGATGGATAAACTGGGGGACAAAATTAAATCGAAAATTGTAGCAAATGCAGTGGGAGTTCCTACCATACCTGGAGATAAAAAAGAAGTTGAAACAATTGAGCAGGCAAAGGAATTGGCAGAGAAATGTGGATATCCCGTTATGATAAAGGCGGTTGCCGGTGGCGGTGGTCGCGGTATGCGAATTGTAAGAAATGAAGGGGAACTTGCCACATCTTATAGAAGCGCTAAAAGTGAAGCAAAAAAAGCCTTTGGTATTGACCATCTTTATATAGAAAAATATCTTGAAAAATCTAAACATATAGAAGTACAGGTTCTCGGAGATAAGTTTGGTAATATTGTTCATTTGCATGAAAGAGATTGCTCTATTCAGAGAAGGCATCAAAAGGTTGTAGAATACACTCCTGCCTTTTCAATACCTGAGGAAAAAAGAAATGAAATTTGTAGTGACGCAATAAAAATAGCTAAATCAGTAAATTATAGAAGTGCTGGAACCTTGGAGTTCTTAGTAGATACCCATGGAAATCATTTTTTTATAGAAATGAACCCTAGAATTCAAGTTGAACATACTGTTACAGAGATGGTAACAGGTATTGATATAGTTCAAAGCCAAATACTTATAGCAGAAGATTACGCATTAAATTCCGAAAATATTGGAATCTCTTGTCAAGAAGATGTTAAAGTTAACGGCTATTCTATTCAGTGTAGGATAACAACAGAGGACCCTTCTAATAATTTTGCACCGGATACTGGAAAAATAGAAGAATATAGAACAGGTTCTGGTTTTGGAATAAGGCTTGATGGTGGTAATGGTTTTGCAGGAGCAATAATTAGTCCATATTATGATAGTCTTTTGGTAAAAAATATATCTTGGTCTAGAACTTTTCAAGATGCTATAAAGAAGTCTATAAGAGCTGTGGAGGAAACCAAAATTACGGGAGTAAAGACAAATATTGGTTTTTTGATTAATGTATTGAATCATCCTACTTTTTTAAAGGGAGAATGTAATACAGACTTTATTGAAGAAAACCCTGAGTTAATATCCATTGCACCTAAGGCAGATGAAGAAAGCAGAGTGCTAAAATTCATTGGCGAAAAAGTGGTAAATGAAACTAATGGCATTAAAAAGCTTTATGATGTGCCACAAGTTCCGAAAATTATAATGCCGGAAAAATTAAGTGGAACAAAACAGATTTTAGATATGCAAGGGACAGAAGGTCTTTTGAAATGGGTGAAAGATCAAAACAAATTATTGTTAACAGATACTACCATGAGAGACGCTCATCAATCCTTAATGGCAACTAGAGTGAGAACGAAGGATATGTTAAAGATAGCAAGTGCAACTTCTGTTTATGGAGGAGATTTATTTTCCCTTGAGATGTGGGGAGGAGCTACTTTTGATGTAGCCTACCGATTCTTAAATGAATCCCCATGGGAAAGACTTTCGCAGCTACGATCGAAAATTCCTAATGTGCTCTTCCAGATGCTTATACGTGGAGCAAATGCAGTAGGTTATAAAAATTATCCGGATAATATAATTCGGGAATTTATTAAAGAATCTGCAGATACTGGAATTGATGTTTTTAGAATTTTTGATTCTCTAAATTGGTTAAAAGGAATGGAAGTTTCAATAGAGGAAGTTCTTAAAAGTGGAAAGGTTGCTGAAGCATGCATATGTTATACCGGGGATATCTTAAATGATAAAAAAGATAAATATAATTTAGATTATTATATAAAGCTGGCAAAGGAAATTGAAAAAACAGGGGCTCATATTTTGGGAATAAAAGATATGTCTGCTTTACTTAAGCCTCATGCTGCTTTTAAGCTAATTGATGCACTAAAGAAAGAAGTAGGAATGCCTATACATCTTCATACCCACGATACTACAGGCAATGGAGTTGCCACAGTACTTATGGCGGCAGAGGCTGGCGTGGATATTGTAGATACTGCTTTTAATAGCATGTCAGGACTTACTAGTCAACCAGCTTTAAACTCAGTAGTTGCAGCACTTAAGAATACTGACAGAGATACTGGTATAGAACTCAAGGGAATTCAAGGAATTTCAGATTATTGGGATGCAGTAAGACCGGTTTATTCTAAGTTTGAATCGGGACTCAAATCCGGTTCTGCTGAAATTTATCGATATGAGATTCCAGGAGGTCAATACTCTAATCTTAAACCTCAGGTAGAAAGTTTTGGTCTTTCCCATAAATTCAATGAAATTAAAGAAATGTATAAGGTCGTAAATGATATGGTAGGGGATATTGTAAAGGTAACTCCATCATCTAAGATGGTAGGAGATTTTGCCATATTTATGGTCCAAAATGATCTTACACCAGAAAATATATACGAGAAAGCAACTAATATGTCTTTCCCAGATTCCGTTGTAGCATACTTTAAAGGAATGATGGGTCAACCAATGGGAGGATTTCCAGAAAAACTTCAAAAATTAGTTTTAAAAGGCGCGGATCCAATTACAACAAGACCTGGAGAATTACTTCCTGATGAAGATTTTAGTAAAATAGAAAAACACCTAATAGAAAAATTTAATATTGTTCCAGATAAAAAAGATTTATTAAGCTATTCCTTATACCCTGAGGTATTCGATGGCTATGTAAAATACACTAAGGAATTTGGAGATTTAAGTAGAATTGGAAGTGATGTTTATTTCCACGGGCTCAGCGAAGGTGAAACCTGTGAAGCTGAAATTGCTGATGGAAAAGCTTACATGATAAAGCTGCTTAAAATAGGTAAATTGGATTTAGAAGGCAACAAAGTTGTGGCTTTCGAAGTGGACGGAAATAGAAGGGAAATAAAAATAAAAGATAGAAACAACAAGACGCTTCAAGAGTTCCAAGCGTCGGAAATGGCTGATACATCAAATCCTTTAGAGATTGGCTCACCAATACCTGGAACTGTTTCGGCCATCTTAGTGGTAGAAGGAGATACAGTAACTGAAAATCAACCATTAATGATAGTGGAGGCTATGAAGATGGAGACAAGGGTAAGTGCAAGCGTAGCAGGTGTAATTGAGTCAATTAGTGTTAAAGAAGGGCAACAAGTAAAGGCTGGAGAACTTTTAATAAATTTAAAATAAAAGGTGCCACCCGCCTGGCAAGTGGCATGTGGGTGGTACCTATATAATATACTTAATGCGTTGGTAGATAGAATTTAAATTCTTGAACCAGCGCATTTAGTTTTTGCGTTAATTATAATAGGGCATGAGTTTTATTAAGACTAAATTTGTAAAAATAACGGATATTTTAAAAAAAACAAAAAGACAAAAGGTTGAAATATGTTATTAATAAGTTCAAATTACAAAAAAAGTTAAAAAATGCTAATAAATAGTGGATATATGTATAAAGAAAATAGTAATTTAATCGATAATAAGGTATATGATTATAATGATTTCAGAACAGACTTAAAAATAAAAAGTTGATAGCTTAAATTTTTACTATAGTAAAAAATTATGTGTAGAGAGTTAGAAGAATATCATATAAAAAAGGGGAGAGATAAAATGAAGTTTTTTATAAATTTAAGTGTAAAGAAAAAGCTTATATTAGTATTTTCAGTAATTTGTATTTTTATAGTTCTAATAGGAGCGGAAGGTATATCAAGTTCATTAAAGATAAATAAGGGTTCTAAGATAATATATAGCACTAATTTAAGAGCTATTGAAGATTTGGAGGAAATTAAAGGAAAATTAAATTATGGTAGTGCTAATATGCTTAGAATTATTTTTGAAAGAGATAAGTCTAAATTAGATGAACAAATAAAAATCAATAATGATTTAACAGATGAAAATGAAAAGATACATCAAACATATAATGGTTTGCCAGCTGAATTAAATCTTGATGTAGAAAAAGAAATGACAAAAATCGATAACGATTTTAAAAATGAATTAGTAAAATATACAGAGTTAAAAACTAAGAGCATTGAACTTGTGAAAGCAGGAAACTATGAGGAAGCAGTTAAAATTTATAACACACAGGAAGCATCAATAAGACAACCCGTTTTTGATGCCTTAGTTAAATTAATTGCTATAAATACAAAATCAGCGGAGCAGGTAAATTCAAATAATATAGCCCAATTTAATAATGCTAGAAATTTAATTATAATTTATACAACCATAGCATTTTTAATCATAATTCTTATGGGGTACATATTAAGTGTGAATATAATGGGGCCACTAAACAAAATAAAAGATTTAGCGCAGAGATTATCTTCTTATGATTTCTCCATTCCAATTACTATTACAAGAAAAGATGAGTTTGGACAAACAGCTTTAGCTTTAAATGCTGCACAGGAAAATGTCAGTAGCTTAGTAAAAGAGATAATGAACAATTCTTCTGATATGAGTGCATCTTCTGAAGAACTTTCAGCTACAACTCAGGAAATAACATCTAGAATTGAAGTTATAGACCGTTCAACGGCAGAAATAAATAGTTCGGTTCAAGAAGCCAGTGCTACATCAGAGGAAATAACTGCATCAGTTGAAGAAGTTAATGCAAGTATGGAAGAACTATCTTCAAAGTCTATGGAGGGTAGCAGTAATGCTGTTCAAATTAAAGACAGAGCCAAAAAAGTTCAGGAATATGCTAAAAGCGCATTGGAAAAAAGTAATATTATCTATGAAGAAAAGGAAAAGAATATATTAAAAGCTATAGAAGATGGAAAAGTTGTAGATGAAATAAAAGTTATGGCTGATGGAATTGCAGCAATTGCAGCACAAACTAATTTGCTTGCCTTAAATGCTGCTATTGAAGCCGCTAGAGCTGGAGAACAGGGTAAAGGTTTTGCAGTAGTTGCAGATGAAGTAAGAAAGCTTGCAGAAAAATCCTCAGAAACTGTAAATACCATTCAAAGCACAATAGTAAAAGTTCAAGATGCATTTAAGAATTTATCGGTGAATAGTAATGATATACTTAAATTCATTATAGAAAATATTAAACCTGTTTTAGAACAGTATTCAAAATCAGGAAAACAATATGGTGAGGATGGTGACTTTATAAGCGCCATGTCAGAAGAAATTGCATTGATGTCAGAAGGGGTGGAAGCTACAGTAAATCAAGTTAGTACTGCAGTTCAAACTTTGGCAGAAAATTCACAGCTTTCTGCAGAACGTACAGGTGATATTCAAATTAGTATTGATGAAACCTCAAAAGCTATGGAGCAAGTAGCACAAACCTCACAAATTCAAGCAGAGTTTGCACAAAAGCTTAATGAATTGGTACAGAAGTTTAAACTTTAACCAGAAATAGTAAGGTGCCATCCACGTGGATGGCACCTGTTTTTTAATTTATCATGTCACTATATATTATTGATTCAAATATAATATAGTGAGGTGGTAATATAATGAAGTCAGATAAATTTAACCATATACACGATTCAATCATGAAAAGCGTTAATATTCCCGTAGAACTCTATGAGTCTATGCTTGGACAATATTTTATTGGGTATGCTGATAATTTAGTATTTGGTGAAGAAAAAAATGCCTGGGCAAGGTTATACAATCCAATTAATTCAGGTGTCATTTTATATGTAAATGTGTGGACTGTAACTGGTGTTTCAGATTCACCTTTCCGTGCACAGTTTTGGTTTAACTCAACTCCTCCTGAGTCAGATATTAAATACGCACCTGTAACTCCTACAAATTTAACTATTAAACCACCACCTATAGCAAAGGTGAGATTAGAGTATGCATCTAATGTTACAGGTGAACCAACTGGAGGAGTCAAGGCATTTGTAAGACGTGCCCTTCCCGAAACAACATTGGTGGAAAGTGAAAATGGAAAAATAATTATTGGTGAGGGTGGTGATTTTTTAGTGTTTTTATCAAATCCAGAAACACCCGAACTTTTAACTTCAGGCAGAGTGGCTTTTGGTTGGTGGGAAGAAAGAATTAGTAAAAGGTGTAAATGCTAGGATTAATATGAGATTTCCACTAATATGGCTTTTAAGTAATATATTTTATAGTAAATTAAGGGGACTCATTTGAGTTCCCTTAATTGATAATTTGAATATTCATTATTAGCTTTAAAAGCAGTATTAATAATATACATATTTTTAGTAATATAGACACAAAATAAATACATCCATTTATTCTTTAACGACATTTCAGAAGTCGTTAATTGCAGCATCGCAGATGATGATTTAAGGAAGGATGTAACTTTATGAATGAAAAAAATAATATATGTATTAAAAAGGACTTAGTCGCTAAATCTTATTGGCTGGATTCAACTCCTGGAACAAACTATCCTACGTTAGAAAAAGATATTAATGTTGATATAGTAATTATAGGAGGTGGTATTACCGGAATTACAACTGCTCTTCTTTTAAAAAACGAAGGTTTCAAAATAGCATTAATAGAAGCAGATAAAATAGCTCAGGGAACTACAGGGCACACCACAGCGTATGTTACTTCACAACACAATATAATATATAATGACTTAATCGAAAGAATGGGATTTGGAAAAGCTAAGCAGTATGCAGATGCTAATGAAAGTGCTATAGATTTTATAGAAAACACCGTAAAAAAATATAACATTGATTGTGATTTTTGTAGATTGCCCGCATTCATCTATACAACTGATGGAAACTATATAAATACTATTATGGAAGAAGCAAAGGCAGCTATAAGCCTAGGGATAAAAGCAAAATATGTTGAAAAGTTAGATTTGCCATTTTCAATAAAAGGTGCACTATGCTTTGAAAATCAAGCTCAATTTCACCCTAGAAAGTATCTTCTTAAAGTTGCAGAAAACATATCTTGTAATGAAAGTCAAATATATGAACATACAAGAGCTGTAGATATAAAGCATGATAATTTATATACTGTAATAACTGATACAGGATTTAAAGTAATAGCTTCAAAGGTTATTTTGGCTTCACATTTTCCATTTTATGATGGGCTAGGATTATACTTTGCAAGACTTCGGCCAGAGCGGTCATATGTAATAACTGCTAAAATAAAAGATGAGTTGCCAAAAGGTACATTTGTAGATTCAGGAGAGGCAGGGTGGTATTTTCGCTCACAAAATTATAGAGATGGTCAAATGATAATTATTGGGGGTCAAGACCATAAAACTGCTCATGGTGGCGACATGGTGGAGCATTATGAAAATTTAAAAAAGTTTGCACAAGAAAATTTTAACGTTGAGGAGTTTTTATATAGATGGTCAACTCAAGATTATATAACAATAGATGGTGTACCTTATGTAGGTAATCTTACTTCTAAATCTGAAAATATTTATGTAGCTACAGGTTATGGTGAATGGGGAATGACAAATGGAACCGCAGCTGCAAATATATTAAGGGATATTATAGTTAAGAATAAAAGCCCTTATCAGGAGGTATACAATCCGTCCCGCCATATTTCAACTGATGGAATTACGAATTTCGTTAAGGAAAACTTTGATGTTGCAGTGGAGTTAATAAAAGGAAAACTTGAAATTGGGCAACACAATATTGATTTAAAAAATGATGAGGGAAAGGTAGTAGAACTTCATGGAGAAAGATATGGGGCATATAGAGATAAAAACGGTGAGCTTCATATAGTTGATATAACATGTACACATATAGGCTGTGAACTAAAATGGAATAGTGCAGAATCATCTTGGGATTGCCCTTGCCATGGGTCAAGATTTACTTTTGAAGGTGATATTATAGAAGGACCAGCCGTTTGTAGATTAAATCACTATAAAGAAAGTAAAAATACAATTGATTCAAATATGATTTGATAAAAAGTATGCTATATAAAAACAGAAATGTTATAGTACTTACTGAATCATATATAATAAAAGAGTAAAAACTCGAAAATTCTTAGCCTAGATTAAGAATTTTCGAGTTTAAAGTAACTTTTTATATGTTTTTTGAAAATATTTTTAATAGACGCAAATAGTGATTTGCTTCACGTAAGGTATGGTCAGCTAACAATGGTATTATTATGGACTTGATTTTACATTCTAGCAATCCTTGAGTACCTTGCGTCTTAAATTTAGTTATTTCCATGGTTGCTTTAAGGCTGTCCTCCGTAACTTTTGAAATTGGGATTGTCTTAGCCATGGCTTCTTTTGATTCTCTTGTCAACTTATCAAATTGATTTCCAAAGTTATTTGCTGCTATCATAAGCTGGTTTTCAGTGGGGTCAAGAAGTCCACGAATAAATTTTGAATGTTCAGCCATAATTCTATTCCAAAATATTTCTTGCTCATAAGTAGCACTCACCAAGTTGATTTCCTCACGATTTTGTAGTCTTTGAACTATCTGAAAATAAAATCTTGCTTCTCTTAAAATATGGTCTATAAGTAAAGGATAATTACTTGTAAATAACCTACAGGATATAACCTCTGATAAAATCATATTCTTAAACTGTGATAAAGCTTTAGTTAATCCCAGCGCTCTCTGATTAAGCATAAATACTCTTTGTTCAAGCATAGGATTACCTATTATTAATGCATCGTTGCCCATTAATCGCACTTCTGATTCCGTCAAATTGATTGGGATATTCACTCCTGTAAAATACGATGAAGCCTTTTCGGCGTTTAATGTAAAAGGTGTTACTACTTCACCAGACTGTAATATACTAGTACTAACAACGCCATTAGAAAGTGATATAGCATCTGCTAAAAGTCTATCAAACTCTATTCTGAAATTATCCGCCTGATTTATATAATTTGAGTCCTTTTGTGTAAAACTTATTTCTAAAAAAAATGAGTGTTCCTTCATAATTCTTGCAAAAAAAAGATGTAATTCCAGTGATTGTCGTATGAATTCAGTACTAGATAGCATAGTCAAATCTCCTTAATATAAAAATTTTTCCTCGCTATCATTGTATTCATTAATACATAAAAGGTTACCCTTTAACTATAACTAACATCATTTTGAATTTCTCATGAGCATTTAATCCATGAGGTATGTTGGCTGGCATTAATATTATTTCACCCTCCTTAACTATAACAGGCTCATTATCCCCTATTGTTATTGTAACCTGCCCTTCAGTTACATATACTAAGGCATCTCCAGGTGCTGAATGTGTACTTATTTCTTCTCCTTTATCAAAAGCAAATAGTGTTATACTAACGTTATTTGTTTGTGTTAGTGTTTTACTCACAACTTGTTTTTCTACATATAATACCTCTTTTTTTAGTCCTAATGCCTTTGCAACTTCAATATTTTTAAAAAACTTTCCATTCATATTTATTCCTCCTTATATTTTATTATTATTATTATTATTATTATTATTATTATTACTTTTGAAGCTTAATATTCGTTCCTTTAAATCTAGTTGTAATAATCATTCAAGTCACTTTAACAAAAATCAAGAAAGTCTTACAATAATTTCATTCAATGCTCTTGCTTTCCTATGATTCTATTCTATGTTTATTTTTGATGAAAAAATATGATTCAGATCAAAATATAAAAATAAATATATTTTATCTATACATATTTTATAGTATATTAATATAGATTAAGCCTTTAAATACTAAGGTGACATAAACTATAAGTTTTAAGAAAATTTTAGAAGGATTCTAATGGTAGAGAAAAATTAGGAGGAAGATAACAAATGAATTTATTTAAAAATAGAAAATCCACAGAATTAGAAAGTAAGCAGGAGAAGTGTGGCGAAGAAACAGCACAGAAGGAAGTTCAATTTTATAATCAAACTAAGGGTTTTATTCAAGATATGAGCAAGTTGCTAGGTGAGATTGTAAAACAGCATCACATTGTAGATAGTGAACATGATGTATTAGGCGAACTTGCGAGTAAGGTGAAGGTACATATGAATGAAATTTCTCATTTAACAAAAAATACTAATGACTTAACGGATAATCTATATTTAGAAGGAAATAAGCTTATAGAAAGTACAGAAGACACAGTTAAAAAATCTTATGAAGGTAAGGATGCCATTTACGAAATGGTGGAAATAATAAAGTCTTTAGAAAGTGAAAATAGGAATAATACCCAAAGTATAAATGAATTGGCAAGGAAGTTTGGCCAAGTACATGAAGTTGTTCAGTTAATAACGAGCATTGCAACGCAAACAAATCTCTTGGCTTTAAACGCAGCAATTGAAGCGGCTAGAGCAGGAGAACACGGTAAGGGGTTTGCAGTAGTGGCAGGTGAGATAAGAAAACTAGCAGAAATGACTAAACAAAGCACTAAAGATATATCAAATTTAATAGGTGGGATAGAAGATGAAACAAAGATAGTTCTAAATAATTCAGATAAATCTAATGAAGTTATTGCCAGTGGAGTTAGGGCTTCTAATAATGCTGCAGAAAAAGTAGACGGAAGTTTATCCTCTATATCAAAAGTGGAACAGGAAGTAAGGGGAGTAATGGAGATTTTAACTGACCAAAAGCATCACATTGAAAACATGAGTAAAGAAATAGTAGATGTTGATGAAATCTTAAAAATAACATCTCAAAGTATAATAAGCCACATAGAAAAGGCAAGCGTTGTAGACCAGCAATTGGAAGAAACTAAAAGACAACTAAACTCCTATAGTAAGAAATTGATCTAGTAACATGTGTTACCTATAATATTGTAGGTAAACAGGAGGTATACACTGGAACAGTACTAATGGATACTATGTGGGGTACCAAAATCAGATTTTGAAAAAGTAGAAGAATAAAATTTATCTATAATTTTAGAAAATATGTGATATTAGTCACATATTTTCTTGCTTTTTAATGATAAAGGGTGGGTATGATTTATAGAAGGAGATGGTTATGTTAGTCTGTTTAGCAGTATGGTGTGCTATTAAATTAAAGGAAGAAACGGCTAAACTTATAATGATTTTCTGGTGCCTTTTTGCATTTATAGCTACAGGGTTTGAACATAGTATTGCAAACATGACTTTGCTTACAACGGCACTACTTATTCCTCACACCGCGGCAATTTCCATAGGGGGGCTAACTCATAACTTGATTTGGGTTACATTTGGCAATTTTGTAGGTGGTGCTGTATTTATTGGAGCAGCATATTGGTATATAGCAAAAGAGAAATAAATATAAAAGGTATATATTTCTAAGGCTAGATTAACTAAGCTAAGTAATATATAGCTTTCTTTTTTTGTTTAATTTTAGGAACCATTGCTATATAATAATCATATTAGTATTTTTATAATAGTGAGATTCTAAAATGAGCTCATAAGGAGAAGTTAAGATGGCACAAATACCGCTTAGACAATTAAAAGATCTTCCACTATTTGAATGTGTTGAGGATAAAACTTTGGATTTAATAAGAGAAAGTGTTATAATAAAAAAATTGAAAAAATCACAAATGTTGTTTGCTGAGAGAGAAATTACAAACAATATATATTTAGTGCTAGAGGGAAAGGTAACCATGTACAGATTATCGGAAAAGGGTCAAAAGAGGGTTATCTATATCTTAAACAAAGGTGAGATTATAAATGAGGTAATTTTCGATAATAGTGCAGCCTCAATTAATTGCGAAGGCTTTGAAGCCAGTGAAATTATAAGTATAGCAAAAGTAGACTTATTAAACATAATGAAGCAGGATTTTAAGCTTACAGAAGTTATATTGTGTTCTATGAGTAAAAAAATAAGAAGACTTTATAGACAGCTTAAGAACACAGTTCCTACTAAAATGGATAAGCGGGTAGCCGCAAAGCTTTGGAAATTGTCTAAAGATTACGGTGTACAAACGCAGGAGGGGGTTTTAATAGATATTAAGATAAGCATAACTTATTTGGCAGATATGTTAGGGAGCTCTCGCGAAACTATTTCAAGGGCAATAAAAGAACTTGAAATTATGGATATGGTTAAAGTGAAAAATAGAAAATTTATGGTTAATAGAGAAAAATTAAGCAAGTATTTTAAAGGTGTGTGATGAAAATCACATATTTTTTTTATTCTTTAAAATAAACTATGTATAGTTAGTTATAAATTTAACGTTTTTAGTGAGCTAATTAACAATACTTAATGAATAAGTAATATTTATTATAATGGAGGGTGTGCATTTATGGAATTTAAGCTTACAATAGAGAAATTTGATGAGTATCTTGAGACATTAAGGCAGGAATATGTGGTATATGCACCAGTAATTATAAAGGGAAAAGGAACTTTTGCGGACACAGATACTATTAGGTATAAGGAAATAGAGAGTATAGGGGAAGTAGAATTTAAACAGAAATCTAGCTTCTCGCCTAAAGAAATAATACTTCCCATTACTCAAACATTATTTTATTTTACTGAAGATGATTGCGTGGAGCCAAAAGAAGATGAGAAGAAAATATTAATATTCTTAAGAAGTTGTGATATTCATGCAATGAAGCGTCTCGATGAAGTATATTTGAGAAATGGAAATGAGGATTATTACTATAAGACTTTAAGAGATAAAATTAAATTTGTGCTTATGGGCTGTAGTGAAAGCTTTGAAAACTGTTTTTGTGCCAGTATGGGATCCAATAAGACCGAAGATTATGAGATGTACACTAAAATTCAAGACCATGAGGTTCTTGTGAATTGTAAATCAGATGAATTAATGAATTACTTTAATATAGATAAAATAAACCAGGTAGAAGTAACACCTGAATTTGTGGAGGCTAATGAAATAGTGGTCACTATACCAGAAAATTTAGATCAAAGAGTTTTTAAATCAAAGATGTGGGATGAATATTCTTCAAGATGCATTGCTTGTGGTAGGTGTAATTTTGTCTGTGGTACCTGTTCTTGTTTTACTATGCAGGACATCTTTTATAAAGAAAATAAGAACCAAGGGGAAAGAAGGCGTGTTTGGGCGTCTTGTCATGTAGACGGATACAGTGACATGGCAGGCGGACATGGATTTAGAAAAGACAAAAAAGATAGAATGAGATTTAAAGTTATGCACAAGGTATATGATTTTAAAAAGAGAGCTGGATACCATATGTGTATAGGTTGTGGGAGATGTGATGATATATGCCCTGAATATATATCTTTCTCAAATTGTGTAAACAAATTAAATACTGCAATGGATGAGGTGGAATAAATGAAAAATATATACATGCCTTTTAAATCTAAAATACTTAAAATAAGTAAGCACACAGAAACGGATTATACCTTTAGAATGGAGTTCGAAGGCGAAGTAAAGCCGGGACAATTTTTTGAAGTATCTATACCGAAATTTGGAGAGTCACCTATATCTGTTAGTGAGATAGGTGAGGGTTATGTAGATTTTACAATAAGACGTGTAGGAACAGTTACAGATGTAATTCATAGTTTTTTTGTAGGGGGAACCTTGTTTTTAAGAGGACCTTATGGAAATGGATTTGATGTAAACCTCTATAAAAATAAAGAAATTATTGTAGCGGCAGGTGGAACTGGACTGGCACCAGTAAAGGGAATAGTAGATTATTTCGTAAAAAATCCGATGAACTGTAAGGCCTTTAATCTAATGGCAGGATTTAAGTCACCTAGTGACATCTTATTTAAAGAAAATTTCAAAGTTTGGGAAAAGAGTATTAATGTAACTTTAACTGTGGACAGTGCCGATGAGGGCTATATTGGAACTGTAGGACTCATAACAAAATACATTGAGGATATTCCAGTAGAAAATATGGATGAGGTACAAGTTATTGTAGTAGGTCCTCCAATGATGCTTAAGTTTACAGTAGCTGGATTTATAAAAAAAGGAGTAAAAGAAAAAAACATATGGGTATCTTATGAGAGAAAGATGTGTTGTGGAGTTGGAAAATGTGGGCACTGCAAAATTGATGATACGTATATATGTTTAGAAGGACCTGTTTTTAACTATTTGGATGCAGTTCATCTAGTAGATTAAGGGGGAGAAATGATGGATATAAATACTAAATTGCTCAAGAAAAATGCATACAGAATAACTAAGAAAAGAGGTAAAACAGCTATAAGAATAAGGGTGCCTGGGGGGCATATTGAAGCTAAACATTTAGAAGTTCTGCAAAAGGTAGCAGAAACTTACGGAGATGGGAATATTCATATAACTATAAGACAAGGTTTTGAAATACCCAATATTGATATAAATAAAATACCAGAAGTTAATAAGATGATTCAATCGGTAATAGAAGGCCTTGAAATAAATCAAATTTCTCCTAGTACTGGATACTCTGCTGCAGGTACTAGAAATGTGTCAGCTTGTATAGGGGCAAATGTCTGTCCTTTTGCAAATTACAATACTACTGATTTTGCAAAAAAGATTGAAAAGGAAATCTTCCCTAATGATTATCATGTGAAGGTAGCACTAACAGGCTGTCCTAATGACTGTATCAAAGCTAGAATACAAGATTTCGGGATTATAGGAATGACAGAGCCTCAATATGAATCTTATAGATGCATCAGTTGTAAATCCTGCGTAAATAACTGTAAAAAAAGAGTTACTGGTGCGCTTAAAATGGAGAACTTCAAAGTAGTACGAGACCCGGACAAGTGTATTGGATGTGGAGAATGTATAGGCAAATGTCCAACAGGTGCATGGAGTAGAAGCCTTGAGAAATATTATAAACTTGTGATAATGGGTAGAACTGGTAAAAAAAATCCTAGACTTGCTCAGGATTTTATAACTTGGGTGGATGAGGAAAGTATTATTAAAATAATAAAAAACACTTATTCTTATATAGAGGAATATATGGATGGAGATGCTCCAGGAGGAAAAGAGCACATAGGCTATATTGTTGATAGAACAGGATATCAAGTGTTTAAGCAGTGGGTCTTAAAAGACGTAACCCTCGGAGAAAAAGCAGAGGTTAAGAAACATATTAACTGGTAACGTATGTTACTGACAATATAATTATAAATCTGTATACTAATCTCATAATACAAGCGCAAATAGTGCTTACAAAAGAGAAAATGGAGGATGATTTGTATGTCTATGTTTTGTTATCAATGTCAAGAAGCAGCTAATTGTAAGGGCTGTACGGTAAAGGGAGTTTGTGGTAAGACTGAAGACCTTGCAAAGGCTCAGGACTTGCTAATTTATATAACTAAAGGAATATCTGTATACAGTGTTCGTGCTAGAGATAATGGTATAGTTAATAAGGAAGTAGATAATTTTATAATGGAAAGTTTATTTGCAACTATAACTAATGCAAATTTCGATAAAAATATATTTATTCAAAGAATCAGAAAAGGATTAAGCTTAAGGCAAGAAATAAAAGGGCAGCTTATTAAAGCTGGTGTTAAGTTAAGTGATAAAGGCGAAAATGCTAGTTGGCTTAGTAAAATATTAAATACCTTTGGATTTGGCAAAGAAGAGGAATTAAACGTGCCAGATGCAGCGGTTTGGTTTTCTAACGACTTAAAAGCCTTTGATGAAAAGGCAGGGAAAGTTGGTGTGCTTTCAACAGAAAATGAAGATATAAGATCCTTAAGAGAATTACTTACTTATGGACTTAAGGGTATGGCTGCATATGTTAAGCATGCTGATAATCTTGGATACGAGGAAGATGGACTTCATGCATTTACTCAAAAGGGATTAGCTTCTACTTTGGATGATAGTTTAGGAGTAGACGAACTTGTAGCACTAGTTCTTGAATGTGGTAAGTACGGCGTTTCCGCCATGGCATTACTAGACAAGGCAAACACTTCTAGTTACGGAAATCCTGAAATAACAAAAGTTAATATAGGAGTTAAAAACAAGCCTGGTATATTAATTAGTGGACATGACTTAAAGGATATGGAAGAGTTATTAAAGCAGACAGAAGGTACTGGGGTAGATATTTATACTCACAGCGAAATGCTTCCAGCTAATTATTATCCTGCATTTAAAAAGTATAAGCACTTGGTAGGGAATTATGGAAATGCATGGTGGAAGCAGAATCAGGAATTTGAAAGCTTCAACGGACCAATACTTATGACTACAAACTGTATTGTAACGCCAAAAGCATCTTATAAAGATAGAATATACACTACAGGAGTAACAGGCTTTGCAGGTGTTAAGCATATAGCAGATGGGATAAATGGAAAACCGAAAGATTTTTCTTCAATAATTGAACAAGCTAAAAAATGTGCGGCACCTAAAGAAATTGAAAAGGGTGAAATAGTAGGAGGCTTTGCTCATAATCAAGTTATAGCTCTTGCGGATAAGATTGTAGATGCTGTTAAAACTGGAGCAATAAAGAGATTTTTCGTAATGGCGGGCTGCGATGGAAGAATGAAGAGTCGCGATTACTACACAGATTTTGCTGAAAAACTACCAAGGGATGCAGTTATACTTACAGCAGGTTGTGCAAAATATAAATACAATAAATTGAATTTAGGTGATATTGGCGGAATACCAAGAGTATTGGATGCAGGACAATGTAATGATTCATATTCATTAGTAGTAATAGCACTTAAACTTAAAGAAGTATTTGGCTTGGAGGATATAAATGAACTGCCTATTTCCTACAATATTGCATGGTATGAACAAAAGGCAGTTATAGTATTACTTGCACTACTGCATTTAGGGGTTAAAAAAATTCGTTTAGGACCAACTCTGCCAGCCTTTTTATCCCCAAACGTGGTAAATGTATTGGTTGACAACTTCGGAATTGCTGGAATAACTAGTGTAGATGATGATATAAAGATGTTTATGGAAGGCTAATACTTAGATTAGTGAACTACAGGAAGCTATGGCAAATTTCTAGGTTAACGCTCATAGATATGCAGAAATAATTGAAAATATAGAGGCACTAAACTTTTAATTGAGTTTAGTGCATTTTATTTTATTGTAATTTCATTTTTATTAAGATACTCTCTTAATATATTAGGTGAGAAAAATTATTGGATAAATTTATAAATATGGCTAAATTAATTTTATAGTTGAATTTTCCAGCTTTTCTCGAATCTCATCAGCAAGATCTGAATCCGTGATTATAAAATCTATGTCCTCTAAAGTAGCAAATCTATAGGTGCCATCTACATTGAATTTTTCTTTTTCTACAAGTAAAAATACCTCTTTACTATTAGAGACTATAATTTCTTTAACATTACCATCTTCTAAGGTAACAGTGCCTACGCTATTTGTTATTAAATTTATGCCTGAACTTCCTAGAAAACCTTTATTAAAGGTATATTTAGATATACTATTAGTAACCTCAGAACCAAAAACTCCACCAGATTTATTATTATATACTCCACCTATACAAATTAGCTTAACGGTTTCATTATCATTAAAAAGGGGTGGTATTATTGACATATTGGTTATTAAAGTTAACTTCTTAGTACTGTTAGATATCAATTTAGCTAACAAAAAATTGATACTTGAGGTATCTAAAAAAATTACATCTCCATCATCTATAAGGGCAAAAGCTTTTTGGGATATTAACTCTTTGCTATTTAAGTTTACATTCATTCTAGTAGCTATAGAACTATTTTTAGAAATTTTTCTATTTAGGATAGCTCCGCCATAGGTCCTTTGAAGAGCTTCAGCTTTTTCTAGCTTTTGTAGATCCTTCCTTATCATACCTTCTGAAACATTAAATCGCTGACTTAGTTCTTTTACTTTTATTCTACCAGTTTTATTAAGTATACTTAAGATTTGTTCTAGTCTTTCTTCAGTAAACATTTAAGCACCTCATCAATCATTATCATTTAGTGTTGCTAGTGATTAATATTATAACATTACTATCTGAATTTACAAAACATGTTGAAAAAAAGCTTTAAATAGTATACAATGATAACAAACAATAAGAAATAATACCGAATAACTGGAGTTGGTCAGAGAAAGTATTTTAAAGATGGTATAATTTAGCGTCATAGGGTAATACCTAGCGTGATATTTTATATATTTAGGCATCTGATAAAAACTATTTATAATGGCTAGTTTTTGAAGATGCCTAATTAATAAATAAAAATTAAAGTGAAAATGCTAGGAGGAAAAGTATGTACAAGCTATTAGCTATAGATATGGATGGAACATTACTAAATAGTAATAAAATTATTTCAAAAGGGAACAAAGCAGCAATAAAAAAGGCTATAGAAAAAGGTGTTAAGGTTGTTATAACATCTGGAAGAGGACTTAACGGTTTGGAAAAATTTTTAGATGAAGTCAATTTAAGAGGAGAAAATGAGTACCTTATTGCAAACAATGGGGGAACTATATATAGAACCAGTGATTTTGAATGTATTAGCTATAAGGGATTAAGGGGTAGAGACTTAGTAAAGGCTCATGCTTTAAGTGTGGAAATTGGACTTAATATGATTGCGTATACTCATAAAGGATCTATTGCCTCAGAGGAAAATGAGTTTACAAGGTTTGAGACAGAATACGTTGGAAACCCTGTTAAAATTCTTGATTTTAATAGAGATATTAATGATGGGGATGAGATTACAAAGATATTATTTTCTCAGACCGAGGAACTTCTTGCAAAAAAAATGCTTGAAATACCAAAAGAATTTTATAGTGAATATAATGTGGTAAAGACTATGCCTATAGTCTTAGAAGTTATGGATAAAGATTGTAATAAAGGATATGGTGTAAAAGTTTTAGGGGATATGTTAGGGATTAAAAAAGATGAGATAATATGCATTGGAGATGAGGCAAATGATATTGAAATGATAACTTATGCAGGTCTTGGAATTGCAATGGGAAATGCTATAGAAGAACTTAAAGATGCAGCTGAATATGTTACTTCAGATAATGATAATGATGGAGTGGCAAAAGCTATTGAAAAATTTATATTATAGGTACAAGAAGTTTTAAAAGGCGTTGCTAAGATGCCACTTGCCACGTGGGTGGCACCTGAAATTTAATGGATATTGCAGTTATATCAATAGTTTGATATGACTGTTATTTTTTTAGAGGAATTTTAGCTAGTTTATAGAATTATAATAAAACAGATTAATTATACCTTTATGTTACTTCTTGAGGTTTAATATGGAATTGTTATTTGGGGTGGGGGTGATACTATTGAAGAAATTTTCGAGAATATGCTTATTTGTTTTAATTATACTATTATCTTCCAAAAGTTTTGCATACTCTAAATCAAATAGTACAGTGGCTTTAACTAACGAAGAGCAGCAGTGGTTAACTAAAAATAAGGATAGGGTTTTAACTCTTGGTATAGATCCTTATTCTGGAAGCGAGTATTTCAAATATAATGGTGAAGAAAAAGGCTATTTAATTCCTATTATAAAAATTATTAATAAAAACTTAGGGATAAATATAAGACTTGAAGCATCAAAGTCTTGGGGAGAAGTTTATTCAGGACTTCAAAATGGCAGTGTAGATATTCTTTTTGGAGCAAATAAAACCGCTGAAAGAGATAAATTCATGACTTTTACTAAGCCTGTAAGTAAGTCGCCATATGCACTAATAGCTAAAAAAGATGGAGATATACATACCATAGGTGACATTGATGAAAGACAAATAGGATTTATTAAAAATGATATTGTAATGGAACTATTGCCTGAGCTCTATAAGAATATAAAGTATGACAAAGAAATCTATAACTCTGAAATAGACTTGATTTCAGCTCTAAATAATAATAAAATCGATGCATTTATAGTATCAGGTGGCGATGCGGTATACAATTATATTTATGAATTTCCAGACTTAAATTATACATTTAAGATAGATAAAATCACATCTGACAGAACTTTTTCCACAAGAAAAGATGACAAGATTCTGGCATCAATATTAGATAAGCAAATAAGTAATTTATTGGGTAGTAAGTTGCCTCAATTGATGAACCAAAGCAAGATTGAATATAACATGAAAATTATGAGCCTTACGGAAAGGGAAAGGGACTGGCTTAAGAATAATGGTGAGGCAATTGTAGGAATAACAAAGGATTATCTTCCATTTGATTACTATAAAGATGGTATTTATGGAGGCATAAGTGGAGAAATTATAAAAAATATAACTGTTAAAACCGGCATAAAATTTAAATATATTTATGATGAGTTTGATGCACTTCAACAAAAGCTTATGAAAGGTGAGATAAATGTTTTAAATATTGCCAAAACTGATGATAGATTAAAAACCATATTATATCCAAGGCCTTACAGCACAGAAAGGGATATAATCCTTGGAAAAGTAGGAGTCAAAGATGCTAGGGATGTTTTTGGTCTTGAAGGTAAAAATGTTGCTGTTATAAAAGGCTTTTGGCATAATGAATATCTCCTGAAGAACCTTACTAGTGTAAACATTATAGAAACTAACAATATTCAAGAATCACTAAAGATAGTTCATGAAGGGAAAGCTGATTATCTTATAGAGAATCCAAGTGTACTACGGTTTTATGTTGAGAATATGCAACTATATGATATTGTTCAAAAAGGTACAACAAGCACAGATTCATACCTATATTATGGAATTTCAAAGAATAGCCCTGAACTTGCAAGTATAATTGATAAGGTTATCCCTCTTCTGGATATAGATGAATTATTCAATGCAGGGTATGCGGAGGTACCCCATCAAACAAGCAATCAGAATTATAAGAGGCTTATTTTTATTATTTTAGGTTTAGCTGTATTAATACTTGTTATAATATTATTTGCAATTAAGTTATTTAAAGATTTGTTAAATGAAAAGACTAAAACATCAATTCTAAGGGAAAAGGAACATCTTTTATATATAGATGCATTAACAAATGTTTACAATAGAAATTACTATAATGATAAAGTAAAGGATAAACTAGACGGCTATGAATATCCTCAGACAATAATTGTTTCTGACATAAACAATTTAAAAATCGTTAATGATAATTATGGACATCTTATTGGGGATGAGTTATTAAAATGTTATGCTGATATTCTGAGACAAGTTTTTTTAGACTGTAGGTTAATTTTAAGAATGGGTGGAGATGAATTTCATCTAATATTAGACAATACAAATGAAGAACAGGTGGCACGTGACATAATAAAGGTTAAAAAGATTATTTCAGAAAAAAGCTTAATAGTTGATAAGAATAAAACTATTAAAATGTCCGCAGCATTCGGATATGCTACAAGAAAATGTTCTGAGAGAAAAATTGATAGCATAATTGCTCTTGCTGACAAAAGAATGTATGAGGATAAAAAGAAAATTAAAAAGCAAAGATTTTAGTCGAAAATTGAATTAATATAAGTTTTGTAGTATTATATTAATATAATACTTTTTATCGGTTGGACAAACTTAGGTTTGATTCCAAGAAATTTGTTTCTAGGGTGGGAAACTCTTATTTAAGTTCCCCATTTTTTTGTTTTTTGATAAAATTATTTGTAAATGATAATAAATCGTGTTAACACTATCTACAAATACGAGGAGGTAATGATATGAATGGTCAAGATATAATGATAGTAATTACTGTTGGAGCATTAATTGTAGGATTTGTTTATTTTAGTTTTGTTTTTCCGAAAAAAGTTGAAAAGGAAGAAAGAGAAAAAAAAGAAAATCAAAAATCACCAAATAAGAAATAGAATTAATAGCACTAAAGATTTATTTAAATCTTTAGTGCTATTAATTCTAACAGCCCACTTGCCACGTGAGTTGCGCTTTATATATTATGATATTAAAGTATGAAAACGGAGTTTAAACTGTGACAGGAGCTAAGGTTCTACATTAGTAATTTGATTATTAATATCTAAATCTAAATTAGTGGAATCTTCTTTCGCTGATGGATTACTGTTATTTTGGTCACCGTCGGTTTGAAATTTTATTATATTATTAACATCATACTTTAAAATATCGTCAGTAGGATGTTGCACTGTATCTCTTAATAAATCTCCAGTTGGAAATGTAGCAACTGGAATATCTGAAACTTGATTGCTGGTACTTGTTAATGTTTTTTTTGATGTAATAACTGTATTCGCAATATCTGTTTTGCTTAGATTTCTACAATAGGCGTTAACTGGAGAAAAATCTTCGATTTTATTAGCATTTAAATTTATATCAGTCAAGTTAATTAAGTCTTTTAAAGGTTCCATATTGCTCATCTGATTAGTAGCCAAATCCAAATTAGTTAAGCTCACGAGTCCCTTTAAAGGCTCTATGTTACTCATATGATTAGTAGCTAAATTTAAATTAGTCAAGTTAGTTAATCCTTTTAGAGGTTCTATATTACTGATTTGATTAGTAGCTAAATTCAAATTAGTTAAGTTAGTCAAGTCTTTTAACGGTTCTATGTTGGTCATCTCATTAGTAGCTAAATTCAAATTAGTTAAGTTAGTTAAGCCTTTTAGAGATTCTATGTTGCTCATTTTATTGGCAGCTAAATTCAAATTAGTTAATTTTATCAAGTCTTTTAAAGGTTCTATGTTAGTCATTTGATTAGTAGCCAAATTTAAATGAATTAGGCTAGTCAAGCCTTTCAGAGGTTCCACGTTACTCATTTGGTTAGTAGATAAATTCAAATCAGTTAAGTTAGTTAATCCTTTTAAAGGTTCTATATTACTTATTTGATTATTACTTAAATTTAATGAAGCCAAATTAGTCAAATTTTCTATTCCAGAAAGATTTGTAATATGTTTGTTTTGAGTGCTTTGGAGTTTGGTTATCTTATCAACATCATCTTTTAAAATATCTCCGGTAGGACATTGTATCTCATTCCGTATTGTTTGCTCTAAATTCTTATCTAAAAATGTAATAACTGTGCTTTCTGTAATCTGGACACTTACTAAGTTTTGATTTGCTGCACTTGTTGATGCTGTGTTTTCTGCAGAACTATAACCAAGAAGGCTAATACTAAATAGAAAAATAACAGAAACAGTTAACCACTTGAATTTAATGTAAAATATGTTTCTCATGTTCATAATCCTCCATTTGTGTTAATAACTAAACTATGTAAATACTACGAATAAACATCTGAAAGTTCAACTTTTATACTTTCATCTTCACTTCGTACTTTGCTACTATATAGCATATTTTCCTTAAGTACCTTGTCTGAAGGGAGAATGACTGTAAACTTACTTCCTTTCCCAAATTCACTTTCAGCATAGATACTACCACCATGTAATTCTACAATAGACTTAACTAAACTAAGGCCAATCCCCGTGCCTTCTGCATTTCTTGATAGCGATTTGTCTACTTGTTTAAATCTATTAAATATCATATCTAAGTTCTTTTCTTCAATGCCAATGCCATTGTCTTTAACAGAGATTTCAACAAATTTATTTTTATTTTTTACATCTACAAATATTTCATCACCGATTTTTGAAAATTTTATGGCATTTGATATAAGATTTAATACTATTCGCTGTATCATTTCTGGGTCGCAAGCAATAATGTTTTCTTCTACATCTGTATCAAAAATAATATGCAAACCTTTAATGTCAGTAAAATTAGTTACAGACATAACGATTTCTTCTACAACCTCTACTATATTGTTATTTGATAAGTTCAATTTAAAGAATCCTGCTTGAATTTTTGATGAATCAACTATGTTATTTATAAGTTTAGATAGTCTATAGGAATTTAGTTTCATTGAGTCAAGGTATGTAATAATTGTTTCCCGCCTTTGGTCTAATGAGCCGTTTTGGCAGTACATTTGAAATAATTGTATAGCAGAAAAGATTACATTTAATGGCGTTTTAAGCTCATGTGAAATATTTGCCATAAATTCTTCGTGTGAAACTAGCAATTTTTGTAATTCTTTGTTCAATTCATTTTTTTTCTTAACTTCTTCATAGGTATAATTCCATATATACCGAATAAACATAAGATTAACTAAGGTAAGTAGACTACCTAAAAAAATCAATAGATACCTTTGAAACTTTTGAGCATTTATAACTTTATTACGTGAGATATTTACCTCTAAATTAATTTTATTTATTAGTATATTATCAGTTGCCCTAAATTTATCAACTAAACTTTTTCCTTTGTTTAGATTTAATTTTGCCTGATATGAATTATCATTATCTACCAATGCGATTTGCGCTTTGAAAAATGTTTCAATGTACTTCATCTGATCAGTAAGTTGATTAGTAGTATCCATTCCTAATGGTGTATATTTTAAATTATCCATAGAATTATAGTATCCTTGTACTTGTTTACTTCCTAAATAGTAGGTGTCTAAAAAACTTTTATCTTTTGTAATAATATAGCCTCTGATACCAGTCTCTTGATTAACTAGTGACGTTAAAATTTCAGTTGAAAATGTTTTTGCTGGAAGTATTTTTTTTATAATAAAATCAGACTCATTACATACCTTATTCATACTATAAATACTAAATAATATTATTATTAATGATAGACAGGCAATTGAAATATATCCCAATACCATAGTCCGTCTACTTTTATTTTTACTCATAATAATTATGCCAGCTCCTTACAAAAATTCTACTATAATTTAAAATTACTTATCACTTATAACATATTACTACAATATGTGACATTTTGCTATATACTTAAGAATTTAGTTATTAATTCCATCCTTATTTTTTTACTATCCACATGCCACTTGCCACGTGGGTGGCACTTTTTTGGTGCTTTTTTGATATCTCATAAAAAAAAACTCAGTTTAATGTTTATTTATTACAATTTTGTCGATTTTATGTTGCGAATACCTATAGTTAATGGTAATATTGTACTTAGAATAAAGGGGATGCTAAAGATATGAATGAAATTCAAAATGATCCAAAAGAAAAACATAAGGAAAGTAGAATATTCACAATTCTAGCAATAATATTTTTTGTAATAGGAACACTAATATCCTTATTGCAGCTATTAGTGAATGACAATATTTCTTTAAAAACAACTAATCTAGCTAGACAATCAGGATATATAATTGGTAGTATAATTGCAAGGATACTCATAGTTGCTTTTCTCGTATGCCTAGCTCGATTTGCTTTTAAAAAGAAAAAAGGCCGGTCACTAATGATATTATCAATTGTTTTCCTAATGGTTTCGGGTATAACAACAATTAGTGCATTTGCTGCGAGAGGCAAGGAAAACAGGCTAAATAAGGTTGCTATGGCCAAATTAATAACTATATGCCGTGATTATGCAGGAGGAAAAGATTTAAACTCTCAGAAATTAGATAAATCTAAGTATGGTAGCATAGCGCCTTTTTTAGATTTATCTAATCAATATTTCATTTCTTTCAAAAAATTGAGTTCAGATATGAATACAGAAATGCTTAAATTTAATCTTGTAACTATTTTAGGAACTGATACCTATAGTAGTTCAGATAAAATGAATGATGCTCAGAAAAGAGTAAGAACCTTACTTATGTCGCTTGATAGATTTGAATCAAATGCTGATAAAATCACAAAAACTATGAAGGTAGATTTAAATAACCTCGATATTCCAATACGTTATAAACAAGATGTTGTTGCAGGAGTGGAAAAAGGACAAATTAAATCAAGTGGTATAATAAAAAATTATATTCTGTTTGAAAAAAACTTTATTAAAAAGGTGGATGAGAATATAAGCTTTATGTTAAAGAGTAAAGAAAATTATGAAGTGAAAAATAATATGATATATTTTTCTTCAGATGACGACATGACTAAATATAATCAATTTATAACTGATGTACAAGAACTAGCAAAAGAAGAAGCTTCTATAACAAGCAAAATGCGAAAAAATGGAAATCAAGAAATTGATACATTGGAAAATTTAAATAAATAATTGGAGGAAATTAATTATGTTTAATCCTGATTTTTCAGATGCAGTAAGGGTAATAGATAGTTCAACAGGTGGAAATAATACCATATTCGAAGTAGTTGAATATATAAAGCCAAGAAATGGAAGCGTTTTTAACGCTACTGCTGTAAATCCATACCCCACACAATATGGTGGAGAAAAGCTCCGTCAAGTTAGAATTAACATTAACGGCGGCGGGGTACTAGTACAACCTGGGGAGCTCCAATTTATGAAGGGACCAATCGAAATAGAGATTCAGAAAAACGCACCTTCTGCATCTAAGGGTTTTTTTAAAAATGTGGGTACTGGAGAAGCCTCATTTACATCAAGATATTACGGAAAATACGGTGAAATATATTTAGACCCTTCATATAAGTATTTTTATATTTTAGAATTGTCTAATGAAGAAATTATTTTAGGCGATGGAATGTTTTATTGCTGTGAAGACAGTATTGAGCTTTCTGTACACACAAATAAGGACATTGCCACAGGTATGTTAAGCAGTGATGGCTTTAGACAACCGAAACTAAGTGGAAGTGGTATTGCCATTTTAGAAAGTGATGTTCCCTTCGATGAAATCCTTATTTATGAGCTAAATAATGAGACATTAAAAATCGATGGTAATTTTTCAGTTGTCATAAGAGGTAAAATAGAAACAAAAATAGAAAAGTCAAAGCGTGAAGGATATTTACATACTTTTGTCGGAACCGGTGAGGTTTGGATTGCACCTACCAAAAAAAACAGACCAATGAATGTATAATTCGCACTAAAAGATATGAAAAATAGCAATAATAGTAACATAAAATGTTGAGAAATCAGCAAAGGACCGATATTAGTTTGTACATAGAGAATTTATAAATAATATGGAGAGGGAGAGATTAATGAAATATAGTTATATATTTATAATGGTGGCAGCTGTTGGTGTTGTGGGTATGTCAGCACTTAAATCTAGAAGACGTGATGAAAATTATAATACAGTGGAAAAAACAGAATATGCAGTATTTATGACAGATACATTTGCCAAGGATGATGCTGAAGTTATGAAGCCTATTTTTACCATGGCATTAACTGAAAATGATATTAGAGAAGAGATAATATTATGTAAGGTACTAGATGGAGATGGTGAGTTAACTATTAAAGATGCTGAAGGACTTATGATTGAGAATATAAAGGATGAATTTAAAAATAAAGCATTTATTGAAGGTTTTATACATGAAGACAATTGTTCAATTGAAGAGAAATTAATAGCGGATAATCTTAAAAAAGAGATAAGTCGTTTATCAACAGCTTCCACTTTGAGGTGTGAAGGCAAGAATTCTCATATAAAATAGTATATGAAATAACAAAAAAATCACGCTGGAAATAGCGTGATTTTTGTATTTATAAGACTGCGTGGATGGCATTAAGAGGGCAGAAAATATTAAAAATTTATTACGAATTGTAAAATTACTTGATATTTAGAAAATTATGTTATAACATTAACATGCTTAAGAGTTATAAAAAGTAAGTAAGGGGTGCATAAAGTGAATGTATTAGAAGTAAAAGATGTGTACAAGCGTCTTGGTAAAAGAGAAATCATTAAAGGAATTACTTTTTCTGTAAAAGAGGGAGAGATATTTGGATTTTTGGGGCCTAATGGGGCTGGTAAAACAACGACTATTAGAATGATGGTAGGTCTAATAGCTGCTAATAAAGGATCTATAACAGTTATGGGGCATGAGATAAGCCGTGAAAGAGAAAAAGCATTAAGTAATATTGGCGCTGTAGTAGAAAATCCAGAATTATATACATATTTAACTGGAAGGCAAAACTTAATGCAAATTGCAGCCATAAGAAAAATTAGCAAAAATGATGTAGACGAAGTAATTGAACTTGTAAATTTAAAGGATAGAATAGACGATAAGGTAAAAAAGTATTCTCTTGGAATGAAGCAGAGATTAGGTCTTGCGGCGGCTCTGATTTCAAAACCTAAATTACTTATTTTAGATGAACCTACAAATGGTCTTGATCCAACAGGCATAATGGATTTTAGAGATATAGTTAAAAAGGCTGCCAAAGAATTAAAAACAGCAGTATTTATATCTTCTCATATGTTAAGTGAGGTTCAGCAGCTCTGTGATACAGTTGCTTTTATAAATGATGGTTTAATAAAAGCAGTAGAAAGCATTACAGGAGGAGATATAAAGAGGGACAAGGATACTATAGTAGTCATTACTAAGGACATTGAAAAGTGCGAAGAGCTATTAAAAACTCTAGCCTTTGTCCATGGAAATCATAGAGATAATGATTCCCTAGTGGTAGAGCTTGACGAAAATTCAACTCCGGAATTGATTTTTTCTCTGGCAGAAAATAAAATCCGAGTAACAGAGGTATACAAGAAGTATAAGGGGCTTGAGGAAAGGTATATGGAGCTTGTTGAGGGGGGGATGAGAGCATGATGATATTCAGACTTATTTCAAATGAAATTAAAAAGCTTATGATGCGCAAAAAGACAATTATTGTATTTGTAGCTTTTATATTATTAACAATTGCAATAGGCTATGGAACATACAGGGAAGAGTTAAACAGAAAGAAATGGGACAGTCCTGAATTTAGACAGAAAAACATGGAAGAGTCTATAAACCACCAAAAGAAAAGGTTGACTGATACTAGTATACCAGTGGAAGAGAAGAAAGGTATCAAAGAAAACCTTGAGAGTATGGAGCAAGAATTACCTCGAATTAAACTTGAGGCAAGTGGTAAAGTTGTGGATTGGAAAATACAGTTAAAGGAACAAATTAATAATGCAGAAAAAAATTTAAATGATACTAATGCTGGGATAGATGCCAGTCAGAAAGATAGAATGAAATTAGATTTACAGAAGTCTAAATATTTATATGATAACAATATAAAACCTGAAAATGAATATAGACTTAATGGATTTAATTTTATTAAAACACTCTTCATGGTTCTGGGAACTATCTTTATAGCAGTGGGTGTAATGGTATTTACTGGAGATATGGTTTCAGGGGAATTTACACCACCTACTATGAAGATATTGCTTACTCAGCCAGTTTCAAGGGCAAAAGTATTGGCTTCTAAGTTTATAGCAGTGGCGGGAGTAGCGACTTTATTAATACTAGTTGTGGAACTTTTAGCATTTTTAATAATGGGATTGATATTCGGATTTGGAAATGCAAACTACCCAATTATAGCTGGGACAACTTACAAATGGGATTTAGCTCAGAGCGCTTATGGAGGGCATCCCTTGGTAGCAATGGTAGGTTCCTCTTATATAATATCCACTGGAGAATTTGTATTTAGAATGTTCTTAATGCAGACATTATTTATAATAACTTGTGTGTCAGTTTCATTTATGCTATCTTCCATAGTAAAGAGTAGTATGGTTTCAGTAAGTTTAAGCATAGTTATTGTAGTTGCTCTTACTATATTACTAGAAATGCCAGCACTTAAAAAGTTAGCACAATATATGTTTACCTCCTATGGACCGGTAGGATCAGTTCTTTCAGGTGAGGTTGTAATGAGATATAATAACCCTAATGTAACTACGGCATTTGGAATAGGTACTTTAATAGTTACATCTATAGTTTGTTATTTGATATCCCATATAGTATTTACAAGAAAAGATATTTTAATATAGAAATAGATAGTTCAATAAGTTTTATTTATTCATATGCTTCATGTTAAGCGTCACAAACTATAAAGTTTGTGGCGTTTTTATTGTGTTAAACATTCAGAAAATATGCTGACATGAAGAATTGCTAAAGCCAACTGGAGAAAATATATTGGGCTTAAACATAGAATAACTTTACATATAACAAATTTTTGTCTTTATATAGTAATTTTTGTTAAAAAATGTTGACAGATATGTAAGATTACATTATTATTAATTTATCAGATTTAAGCGTAATTATAATCTAATTAAAAAAATGTTAAAAAGGGGTGAAAGCAATGTATTTATCAAAGTTTTTAAAATTAATGAGTGCAATTCTTATTATGTTAATTCTAAGTACTGTTATGACTGTATATTTTCTTAATAAAAACTTTGCAAAAGCAACCAGTGCCGTAAATAACCAGGCTATATTTAAACAGTTAGGTTTAGATTTAGCTGATGCTTCAAACTATTTAACTGATCAGGCAAGAAGATACGTAATTGATGGAGATAAAACGTTTTATGATAATTATTGGAAAGAGGTTAATGAAACAAAGACACGTGATAGAGTGGTAACAAAACTAAAAGAACTTAATGCACCACAAATGGAATTAGATTTAATAGAAAAAGCAAAAAAAAATTCCGATGCTTTAATTAAGACGGAAGAAGCAGCAATGAAAGCAGTGGAGGCTAAAGATTTAGATAGTGCAAGAAAACTAATGTTTGATAGTAATTATGATAAAAACAAAAGTATAATAATGGAACCTATTAAGCAATTTCAAGAAATGATGAATATAAGAGCAGATAAAGAAGCTAAAAACGCAAAAAGCAATGTAAGTAATGACCTTATAATTACTGACAGCTTAATAGCAGTACTAGCTATATGCATAATTTTCGCTTTCATTATACTATTTGTTAAAATCTCTAAACTTCTAATTATTTCCACTAAATTGACCGAACTTTCAAATAACGAAGGGGATTTAACATCAAGATTAGAAATTAAAAGTAAAGATGAAGTAGGTCAAATCGCAATTGGATATAATAAAATGATATCTAATCTACAAAATCTTATTAAAGAAATTCGTGGTACAGTTGATCATTTTGTACAATCATCTGAGCACTTAACTTCTACTACTGAAGAAATTTCTGCTACAATGGAAATGGTAAACGAATCTATTGATCAAATATCCAAAGGTTCTATGGATTTATGTGCAACAACTGAAGAAGTGTCTGCCTCAACAGAGGAAATTGGTTCAACAACTGCTATTCTTGCAAAAAAGGCTGAGGATTCAAATGTAGCCGCTAAAGAAATAAAAAATCGTGCTACTAACGTAAAGAAGAATGCAATGGAGGCTATTAAAGAAAGTAATGAGATATATGAAAAACAACGTGTTAGTATAATTAAAGCTATAGAAGAAGGCAAGGTAGTAGAACAAGTTATAGTAATGGCAGATTCCATTGGAAATATAGCTTCCCAAACAAATCTTCTTGCATTAAATGCAGCTATTGAAGCAGCTAGAGCAGGAGAGAGTGGAAAAGGGTTTGCAGTTGTTGCTGAAGAAGTAAGGAAATTAGCTGAGCAATCATCTCAGGCAGTTACGAATATTCAAAACTCGGTAAGTCAAATAAAATCTGCATTTGATAATTTATCTCAAAGTGGAAGAGATATATTGAAATTTATGGATGATAAAGTGAAACCGGATTATAAATTTCTTAATGACACGGGTATACGTTATGAAGATGATGCAAACTTTGTAAATGAAATGGCTGCAGATATTGCTTTAGCTACAAAACAAATGTCAGAAACTATATATCAGGTAAATAGTGCTATTCAAACTGTATCAGCAACGGCAGAAGAATCTACGGCAAGTACAGAGGAAATATTAGCAAGTATTAATGAAACAACAACAGCTATTCAGGGGGTTGCAAAGTCTGCACAGGATCAAAATGAATTAGCTGAAAAACTTAATGGATTAATTCAAAAATTTAAGATATAAACTTAAAGAATTTATTATTAACTATGAAATAAATCAAGAAGTAAAAAATAATTTTTATATTATCAATAAAGTATTCAGATTAGTGTTATTATTATAGTATGATAATTTATTATTTAAGAGGAGGAATTTTTAATGGATTCAAACCCTGACCCCGCGCCCAATAATATAATGGCGCAATTTATACTAATTGGTATTTTAACACTGATAAATGCATTCTTTGCATCAGCAGAAATGGCAATAGTATCATTGAACAAAAAGAAAATTAAACATCTTGCGCAGGAGGGCAATAAAAAAGCTCAGCTTTTAGTGAAACTTATTGAGGAACCAACAAAAGTTTTGTCAACTATTCAAGTTGTAATTAAGGTTGTTGGATTTTGTGCTATTGCTTCTGCTGCTACGGGTATATCTAATAGTTTTGCAGGAGTTTTAAATGGGTTAAATGTACCTTATAGTCAACGAATTGCATTAGCTAGCATAATAATTGGATTAACTTATGTAATGCTTGTGTTTGGTGAATTGTTTCCAAAGCATATAGCACAGCAAAAATCAGAAGCTATTGCAATGTTTTCAATAGTACCTATTATTTATATATCTAAATTGATTGTTCCTTTTGTATGGCTACTTTCAGCATCAACTAATTTTTTAGTTAAGATTACTGGTCTTAGCAGTAAAAAAATAGAAGAAGAACTATCAAAAGAGGAAATAAAATCACTTATAGAAGTGGGACAAGAACGCGGAACTATAAACGAAACTGCAAAAAAAATGATAAATAACATTATTGAATTTGATGATAAATCGGCTACAGAAGTCATGACTCCCAGAACTGAAGTGTTTTTGATTGACATAAATGATCCTGCTTCCCAGTTTTTAGACGAGTTATTAGAGGGGAAACATTCTAGAGTGCCAGTATATGACGGTGATATTGATAATATCATAGGAATACTTCACATGAAAGATTTTATAATAGAGGCTCGAACAAATGGTTTTGAAAATGTAAACATTAAGAATATATTACATTCTCCTTACTTTGTTAATGAAAGTAAAAATATAGATGAATTATTTAGAGAATTAAAAAAAGCTAAAAATCATATGGCTGTACTGATAGATGAGTATGGAGGATTTTCAGGGGTAGTTACTACTAAAGATCTTATAGAAGAAGTTATGGGAAATATTGAAGATGAATATGATTATGACGAACCTGATATAAAAAAAGTTGATAACAATACTTATATAGTGAATGGCTTGCTATCAATAGACGAATTAAATGATAATCTAGACTTGAATTTAGTGTCAGAAAATTACAATACAATAGGAGGATTTTTAGTTAGTCTATTGGGTTGTATTCCAAAGAAAAATGAAAATAAAACTATTGAATATGGTAATGTAGTATTTACAATAGAGGAAGTTAAAGAAAGAAGAATAGGGAAAATTAAAATATGCATATAAATAAAAATGTTCTACTTTAAAAAAGTAGAGCATTTTTATTTCTGCAGGAAAGTTTATGTTTGTTCAATAATCCTTTCTTGTTAGCCATAGAGTAAATAAGAGACCCTAGCATAATGAGCTAAAGTCTCTGTTATTTTAAATGCTTAATTTAGTTTTATAAATATTGACATCAGAAGCCTCATTATGAAAATTTTAGCAACGACGTTTTTTATTACAGCAACGATTACGGTTACAACAATTATTGTTATTACAATTATTGCCATCAAATAGTAATAATAATAGTATCCACCAACAGCACATATATATATTTCCCCCCTCTCTGAAGGTAAACATTTTTTTTTCACATTCAAATTTATTTTTCCTAAGTTTTTCCCACTAATATTTCTTTTGTTAGCATATAATATTACGCTTAATATAAAAAAGTTCCAATTGTGAATAATTATGAAGTATATCAATTAGTTGAACCAGCATTTATTACTTATTTTAAACTTGCCACTTGCGTGGCACCTTTTATATAAAATAAACCACTCCCATATCTACAGAGTAGGTGGGAGTGGTTCACTTGTAATCAAATTATATTAGATATTTATTACTATTTAGCCCACCAATCCCATTTTGTGAATGAGTATGGAACAAATCCCATAGGATCAATCTTATTGAAATACAAATTTTCACCAGGCTCTAATGTATTTGTACTAACCATATATTGAGAACCTATCATTCTTACTACTTCAAGTTCTGCCCAAGGGTCATGTGGAGAATCTGTCATAACTACAGTAGATGTAGCTAATTTATTTTCGGTTATCTCAGCTATTGCTAATTTTTGTTTTATTAAAGTAGGGCTTAATAAGAAACCGCATCCATCTGCTGATTTTGCATATGTTACATTATACATAAATTCAGTTAGGGCTTCATTAAGCTCGGAAGTTTTACCATCTTTATTTAATTTTCCTGAAACATCAGCGTTAACTGTGAAAAATTCTATCCCATTACGACTAATTTTTCCTACAGCGGTGCCGTCTTTAACTTCAAAATCTATACTTGCCATTTTTTTTGGAAGTCCACAAACTTCTCTTCCCATTGACATTGCCATTCCATCTGTTATTGGCATAGATAAACAGTATCTACCCACTACTCCATCACATTCTGCAAGAATAAATAGTCCAGCTTCTTTGTACCCTGGAGCAAAGCTTGTTTCAGGATAATTGGCTACAAAAGTTGAAACTAGTGGTTTGTTTTTTACTGCTTTCAATGGAGCTGGGAGTAATTTTGCTATAATTTCTGGTTTTGTTTCCCAAACTGTGTTTAAGGTTTCGGCACCATAAAATACTGTTTGTTTTCCTTGTAATGACTTTATTTGATCCATTGTCTTTGTAAAACTATACATAATATAAGCCCCCTCGTTTAAATTGTTTTAGTTTTTAATTATTTTATATCTTACTAAAGCACATATGCTTTTTCAAATCCATTTAACACTGCATCTACAACTCTACCTGGTTTACAAACATCTCCTAATAGTTCAACAATATTATAATTTTCTTCTATAGTTTTTACCATTTCATCATTGGATTTAACCCCTAAAGACAATACTACTGCATCAGCTTTTAGTGAAGTCACTTTTTGATCTTTAGTGTTTTCAATATCTATTTCGCCTTCTTTGATATTTATAAGTTTGCTACAAGGCATAAGTGATACGCCTTCTTTAGCAAGTCTCATACTTATATCAATTACATTAGGTAGGTATCCAGCAGGTCCAATTTTATCTGCCATCTCAATTACTGTTACTTTATTTCCTTTAGAAGTTAATAGTTCAGCTATTTCAAGGCCCGTCATTCCTGAACCGGCAATTACTACATTTTTGTTTTCTAATATAACTTTGCCCTCTAAAATATCAATTGATGTATAAACAAAACTTTGGCTTACTCCTGGAATTGGTGGAACCATTGGGTTTGAACCCGCGGCAATAAATACTGCATATGGTTTAATTTCATTAATTTTTGTTAAAGTTGCTTTTTCATTTAATCTTACGTCCACATTTAATTTTTTAATTGCTAATTTTTGATATTCTAGGAACCAATCCAATTTCTCTTTTAATGGAGGTTTAGTAGCTAGATATACATTTCCACCTAGATATTCTTTTTCTTCAAATATTATAGGTACAAATTGTTTTAGTGCTAGAACCCTAGCTGCTTCCATCCCCGCAGGTCCACCACCAACAATTACTACTTTTTTACCTTCGCCGGTCTTTGGAAAATCTGGATATTCTAATTCTCTTCCCACCCTTGGATTAACTGCACATTTTATGTTTTCGCATTTCATAACGCTTTCTATACAGTTAAGGCATGAAATACAAGGTCTAATATCTTCTTCTCGGCCTTCTTTTGCTTTAATGCCCCACTCTGGATCTGCCAATTGCGCTCTACCTAGTGCAACAAAATCTAAATTATCCTCGTTTAATATAGTTTCTGCCATATCAGGTTTTCTAATTACATCGCAAGCGATTACAGGAATATTAACCGCTGCTTTTATAGCTTTAGCTAAATGTCTTTTCCATCCTTGAGGATATGAAATTGGTTCAATAATTGTAGTAACGGATTCATAGGTTCCAGAACTTACATTAATAACATCTACGCCTAATTTTTCTAAATAAATTGCTTCTTGAATTGCTTCTTCTAAAGATATACCATCTTTAACAAATTCATTTCCATCAATTCTCACTGATATTGGGAAAGAAGGACCACATTTTGCGTGTATGCCCATTATTATTTCAGTTATAAGTCTCATTCTTTTTTCAAAGCTGCCGCCATATTTATCTTCTCTATGATTTGATTGTGGGCTCAAAAACTGTGCAACAAGATATCCATGAGCAGCGTGGATTTCTACTCCATCTATACCAGCCATTTTTGCAAACACAGCACCTTTTACAAATTTTACAACTAGTCCTTCAATTTCATCTATTGTCATCTCTCTAGGCATTTCACCAATAGCTGATGACATTATGGGACTTGGCCCAGCTATTTGACGACCATCTATCATCATAGCGTGATTTTCTCTACCTGGATGATGTAATTGTAAAAATATCTTTGTATTATATTTGTGCATTGTGCGAGCTAATATTTCTAGTCTTGGAATTTGTTTTAAGTTCATTGCGGACAATTGATTGGGCATTCCGACTCCTGTTTCATCATCTATTCTAGTTATTTCAGTAATTATTAGTCCACATCCGCCTTTTGCTCTTTCCTCATAGTATCGAATGATTTCATTAGATGCTTCCCCAGTATATGAAGCCAGATTTGTTCCCATTGCAGGCATTACTATCCTGTTTTTTATTTCTAAGCTACCTATTTTACCTTTGGTGAAAAGCTTTTCATATTTCATTGTATATTACCCTCCCATACACTTTTTGCTTGTCTTTTAGATTAATTGAAGTATAGCATTGTAGAAAATCGCATGCTATGGATGAAAATCCAAAAACTATTATAATCATTGTGCGTTATGCACTATAGCTTTAATTATTAGTTGTTAATTAAAATAATATAGAACAAATAAAAATGATCTCTGAAAAATCAGAGATCATTTTTATTTTTATTAATTTTGTGAATGAATAAGTTTTTTATAAAAACTTATTGCTTTGCAAGCATAATATAGTTTAAAACTATTATCATTTTCATCTAAATCCATCCCTATTAAGTCTACAACTTGCTGTAATCTATATCTGAGCGTATTTCGATGTATAAACAATTCCTCAGATGATTTTGTCATATTATGATTATTTTTTAAATATGTATATAATGTTTTATACAACTCTGAACTATTTTTATAATCAAATTTTTTTAATATGTATATAGAATTATTATAAAAATCTTCCTTTAATATATGATCTTTTGCAATATAAATGAAATTATAAGGCACGATATCTTCATGCTTATATATACATTTTTTTTCACCAAGGAGGGTGCCTATTTCTAAGGACCTTATTGCTTGATGATAGTAAATGCTACAATCTTCTATTGAAGAAAACTCACTACTTATTCCCATCTTTAAATTATTTTCCAATAAAAATTTTTTAACGCTTTCAGTTTTATTTCCAGTTTCTATGTACTCCTCCCTATCATCAATTATTACAATAGCTCCATTATAATAAATTGAATTGCTCATTGGAAAAAGATTAAGTAGCGCCGGACTTAAATATCTGGAATATACAGATTGTTTAAGTTCAAAATTTGATATATCAATTACCATGACGAAAATATGCTTGCTAAATATTAAAGAACAATTTTTTAATCTTTCTTCAATTATTGCTTTATTTTCAATATTATTTTCTAATAAATCATATAATATTTCTTCACTTAGAACGTTTTTTGTATTTTTGTAAAACTGTTTTTTTCCTAATTCTTTGGAAATTATTTCACTTATAAATATCAGATAATCATAGTCAGCAGGATCTACCTGTCTTTCACATTGGAGTAATAAAATATTCCCTATAGTTTTATTATTTACTTGTATTTTAAATGCAATTTTTTCGATGGGACTTATAGGGCATGTCACGAGGAAGGGACGTTTTGTTTTTCTTCCGTTTTTTAGAGTTTCTAATTTTGTTAATTCAGCGATAAATTCATAAGAACAATAGCCTTTTTTTACATTATCCATCCACAATAAATCAGTAATGTTTTCTATGGGTGAACTAGCTAATACTTTGAAACTAAGGTCAATAACAATTAGAGGGTTACCAATTAGTTTTGAAGCAGTGTTTATTATTTTACATAGGCCTTCTCCTGAAAGAAAAGCTTCTAATAATGATATTTTAAATTGATTATATTTTATATCTTTACGAAAAAAAGCTCTTACTTCATTAAAAATTTCTAATATATTTTCATTCTGATTTATCTCGATTATTTTTAATTTATTGTCAATATATTTTTCAAGTTTTGTACAATCATCATTTATTAAAATAAAGCAGGTATCATTTATTTTATCTAAATTTCCTTTAAATATAGAGGTATTAGCAACATATACATAATCTTTTAAATAAACTGTTTTTTCCTCTGTAACTAACTCTGTATCAACAAAATTGATATCAGATTCCATATCAAAGTAAACCGCTTTAGTTTTTTTTATAAAATATTCACGTAATACATTAAAATTAATACTCATAATCCACCTCAAATCTATTATAGTGCATTTCGCACAACTAAGACAATAGCTTTTGGATTTTTTAATATAGTAACAAATTTTTCAGCATGATACACTGTGTTATATTAACAACATATTAAAAATGGGAGGGAAAATATTATGAAAAATGTAAACGATTTATCAAATATTAAAGGAAAAGTAGCTATTGTTACGGGTTCAGCAACTGGAATTGGTCAAGCAATCGCAGTTGGACTTGCAGAAGCTGGTGTAGATATTGCTGGCACATATTCTAGTACATCCTTTGAAGAAACTAAAACGCTTGTTGAAGCAGCAGGACAAAAGTTTTTCCCAATACATGCTAATGTAGCTAAACCAGAAGAAGTAGGGACTATAATACCTGCAGCTCTTAAAGAATATGGAAAATTTGATATACTTATTAATGGTGCAGGAGTAGAGTCACATAATCCTATCGGAGATACTTACAGCGAAGAAGAATATCAACGTTGTTTGCAAATAAATTTAAATCAAGTTGTTGCACTTATCGCAGAAGCTGGAAAGTACTTTATAAAAACCGGAAATGGTGGAAGAATTTTAAATGTATCTTCAATTGCTGGTTATTTAGGAATGCGTTCTGGAATGTCGCCATATGTCATTACAAAACATGCAATAAGAGGAGTTACTAGATCCTTTGGACTTGAGTTAGCTCCTTATGGAGTTACTGTAAATGCAATTGCTCCAGGTCCTATTTTCACTAAAATGACTGCAAACCCACCAATGAAAAAATTAATGATGGATAGAGTAGTTGCTGCAAAATGTCCAGTAGGACGTTGGGGATTCCCTGAAGACTTTAAAGGAATTACTAATATGCTTTGCTCTGAAGCTGGTGGATTTATTACAGGTCAAACAATTTTAGTTGATGGTGGGTATACATTAACTTAAATTGAATGGAGTCATATTATGATTCTTTGTGAAAAAAATTATAAAATTATAAATGCCCTAAACTCCTTATTGAGCTTAGGGTATTTTATAATGCAATCTACATATTTAATCTTATAGTAATTATATTTCTACATTTCTGATGAAATTCTAATCTTTCGAAGGACGATAGTGAACTTCGTAAGTCAAAGCACCGACAGGAGCTTTTTTCATCTATTTCAATAAATTTAAACTCACTGTTTCTAATTATATTGTATCGAATTCTATTCTTATTAAAAAGGAAAATACAATACATATTTTATAACCTCTACTTTCTTAATATTATCTAATATAAGAGGTCTATAACAAATTTGATAACTGATCTAATTAAAGAAAGGGTATACATAAAATTAGTTTCTTTAAACGTTGATAGTAAAGAAACTATAAAATTACTAAAAAGGGAAAGCGTAGTCAATTTAAAGGATAATAGAATTTTGTGTAGAATGGTATAAAAAATAGTAATAATATAGCAAGGTGGGTGTGAATGTTTAAAATTATGGTTGTTGAGGATGACAAGTGCATCCGGGATGAACTTACAGTACTATTGCGTAATGTGATGTATGAAGTTGTTACTGTGACTGATTTTACGAATGTTGTTAATATATTTAAACATGAAAAGGCAGATCTGATTTTATTAGATGTTAATCTGCCTGAAACTAGTGGACTAAAAATCTGTGTAGAAATCCGCAGTTTTTCTGAGGTGCCGATTATATTTGTCACTAGCTGTAACACTTCTATGAATGAACTGGATTGTATTAATATGGGTGGAGATGATTATGTTACAAAACCATATAATTCAGCTGTATTATTGGCTAGAATTTCTACAATGCTAAAGAGAGTTTATGGACATTTAAATAAAGAAAGCCATTCATTAGTATATAAAAATCTTGTGTTAAATATAGCAACTGCCACGGCTCTATATAATGGAAAATCTATAGAATTAACGAGAAATGAATTGAAAATAATGTATTATTTGTTTCAAAATACAGGGAAAATAATACCCAGAGTTGAGATTATAGAATATCTTTGGAATAACCAAATGTATATTGATGATAATAATTTGAGTGTCAATATAAAAAGAATAAGAATGAAATTAGAAGAAATTGGTGCCGCGGATTTCATACATACAAAAAGGGGCCTCGGATATAAAGTATGAGAAAAGATTTTGTATAGGTACCTTGGAGGAATTATGAACATTGGAGATTATTTGAAAGATAAAATTGGAATGATTTTACTGAACTTATCATGTGGCCTTGCCTTATCGGTGTTTTTGTATGCAATGGGAAATAATATAGATGTAATAGCTCTTATTTTAGTAGCGTGGTCAATTGTGTTCATTGGATATAATATTATAAGTTATATAAGTAGAAATAAATATTTTAATCGAATTAAGAGTATGTTAGATAAATTAGAGCACAAGTACTTAATTTCTGAGATGATTGGAAAAACACGTGGATCAGAAGATAAAGAGTATGTTTCAATTTTGAGAAAAGCTTTGAAATCTATGACAGAACAGGTGAATAGTATTAAGAATGATAGTGAGGAATATAAAGAATACATTGAAATCTGGATTCATGAGGTAAAGTTACCAATAACATCAATTCAGTTAATGTGTGAAAATAATAAGACTGAAGTAACTCGCAGAATTCTTTTAGAACTTAGAAGAATCGAAAATGATGTGGAGAAAACTCTTTATTATGCCAGATCCAATGAGGTTTGGAAAGATTATATGATTCGAAAAATAAATATGGATAAGATTGTAGCAGACACAATCAGTAAAAATATACAGTTCTTTATTCAAAATGGAATTCAAATAGAAAGTACATGCCATAACACTTATGTCTACACAGATGGGAAATGGTTAGATTTTATAGTCAATCAGTTATTAGTCAATTCAGTGAAATATAAGAAGCCTGGAAACTCTATGATAAAGATATATACACAAGAGTTGAATAGTGGTATAGCATTGGTTATTTACGATAACGGAATAGGAATAAAAGAAAGTGAAATTAATAGAATCTTTAATAAAAATTTTGTTGGAAGTAATGGAAGGAAAATAGAGAAGTCAACGGGGATGGGGTTATATCTTTGTAAAAAGCTATGCTATAAACTTGGCTTAGAGATTTATGCAGAATCTGAAGTGAATAATTATACCAAAATTACAATAAGTTTTCCAAAAGGAGAGTTTATCTTACAAAACTGAAAGATAAATGTAATCTTGTTAGATACAATAATTTAAAAATTCGTTTTATAATAAGATAAGCTTAGGTTTTGCAGAAGAATTCAACTGTAATGATTTATGAGGTGGCTTATATTATTTGAAAGGAAGAGATGAAGGTCGATGAATGAAATTCTTAAAATTAGTAATATTGAAAAATACTATGGGAAAGAGGGGATTGTTACTAAAGTATTAGAAAACATAAGTTTTGTTGTAGAGAAAGGGGAATTTGTAGGAATCATGGGGGCGTCCGGTTCTGGGAAAACCACTTTGCTAAATGTAATATCAACAATTGACACAGTAACCGCCGGACATATCTATTATGATGATATTGATATTACAGAAATTGCAGATACAAAAATTGCAAGTTTTAGAAGAGGGAACTTAGGATTTATATTTCAAGATTTCAATTTATTAGATACACTTACCATTGAAGAAAATATTTCCTTGGCTTTAACAATCAACAATGTAAAAGCAAATGAAATTGACAATAAGATAGAAAAAATTGCAAATGAATTGGGTATATTTAAGATATTAAAGAAATTTCCATATGAAGTATCTGGTGGAGAGAAACAAAGATGTGCATGTGCAAGGGCACTTATTAATAATCCAAAACTTATATTGGCAGATGAGCCAACTGGCGCTCTTGACTCAAAATCTGCTCAAATGTTATTGGAATCTATAACTACTATGAACCAAAGCCTGATGGCAACCATTTTGATGGTTACACATGACCCTTTTTCTGCTAGTTATTGCACTCGGATTCTGTTTTTAAAAGATGGAAGAATATTCAATGAGTTAGTACGTGGAGAGAAAAATAGGCATCAGTTTTATAGTGAAATATTGGATGTTTTATCACTCCTCGGAGGTGACACGAGCCATGCTAGCTAAACTTTCATATCGTAATGTAAAAAGATCTATTAAGGATTATTTTATATATATTATCACTATTACATTTGTTGTATCCTTAATGTTTGCATTTAATTCTATGATGTTTTCTGATATGATTCGCGGAATGAATAGTCATATGACAGATTATATGTTTTTACTTGTTTTCTTTTCCATTATCGTTGTCATTATTGTTGCTTGGCTTATTAACTATATGACTATGTTTATGCTTGATAAACGAAGCAAAGAGTTTGGAACCTATTTATTGCTTGGTATGGAAAACAAAAAAATATCCAAATTATTTCTTTGTGAAAATCTTTTGCTTGGAATCATTTCTTTTATTTTTGGTGTTATTTTGGGGAGTTTTATATTTCAATTATTAACCGCTGTTATTACAAAGTTCTTTGGAAAAGAATATAATATTATAATAGCATTTAATATTAAGGCATTATTGCTAACAATTGTTTACTATGGTGCAATCATGTTTCTAGTTGTATTAACAAACAACAAAAGGCTAAAGAAAATGAAAATATATGATTTACTTTACGCAGATAAAAGAAATCAAGTAATTAAAATCACAAACATTAAGAAAAGCTGTTTTATGTTTGTACTATCTTTGATTGCAGGAATTGTGGCACTTAGTGGCGCACCTGTTATTGTTACTTTGATTTGTATCGTATTTTTTATCTATAGCTTTTATATGGGAATATCAGGTTTTATTGTTATGATATTTTTAAAATCTAAACGTTTAAAATATAAGAAAAGTAATTTGTTTGTATTCCGTGAACTATCCTCTAAGATTAATACAATGGGATTTACTATGGGGACTTTAGCACTACTATTTACCCTAACATTACTAAGCGGCAATTATGCAGTTGGACTAAGTAGCTTTAAGGGCGAAATAGAGCAGTGTGTCCCCTTTGATACTTGTATTTCAGTGCTTAATAAGGACGAAAAATTTGAAAAAGTATCTGCTTATATGGATAAAAATGATTGGGCAAAGGAAAGCATTGTTTATCGTATTTATAAGGGCAAAAATAGTACATTTACGAAGGTATTATCTCAGAATAAGATTTCAGGTGGATATTTTAAGCATGATACCTATTTGAAAGTAAGCGATTATAATATTTTAAGAAGACTTTTAGGCCTAAATGAAATAACGCTTAGTGGTAATGAGTTTACAATTCATGCGGTTTCTTCCGTAGCAGATTGCTATGCTAAATATATTGAAAAAAATCCAATTCTGGATATAAATAATATAAAGTATTCATGCAAGGGAATATATTCAGAGGATTTTTCGCAAAATGGACAAAATGGTGCTGGCTTTGTATTGGTAGTGCCAGATGAAGCGGCAAATCAAATGGAAGTATATTATTCACAGTATGCGGCAAGTACGAAAAGGCAAGCAAATGAAAAACTCTATAATGATCTTAAGAATTATATATCACAGGATGCAGATAATTGGGCAAGTTCTGCTCATAGAGCTAACGAAATCGATCATGGAACTGGAGTAGATAGTGTCTATATGATTTACGACAATATTATGGTGAAAAATGGAGGACTTGATTATCAGGTTAAGGCTGCGATAATCACAGTAGTTTCATCTATTTTCTATGTTGCATTGGTATTTGTAAGTGTTGCATTGACAGTGCTGGCTGTTCAACAGTTAAGTGATTCTGAAAAATACAAGTATAGATATAGGATATTAAATCAATTAGGGCTTGATGAGAAGCAGCGAAATCGATTGGTGTTTAAGCAACTGTTAATTTACTTTATGTGGCCGCTAGTAATTCCTATCATAGTTAGTTTCACTATTTCAATGAAGTTAAATAGGCAGCTTTTAAGAGGAACACAGATTGCAGCAAACACCTTTACCTTCTATGGAGCAACATTGATTCTATTTTTAATAGTTTACTGTATTTATTTTGTGGCTACATATGTGGGTTTTAAAAGGAATATTACTCTATAGAGTTATTTATAAATCCTCTGAGTAGGTAGTAGCCTTCTTAGAAGGCTACTTTTTCAATGTGACTAAAAATATATATCTGAAAGTTCTAAATTAATTAATTCTATATTTTTATTATTTTCAGGTAGTTGAAGTGTATCTTGATTAGTATTAACTGTTTCTACTTGCTCGTTAGGTAACTCGATTATAAATTCGCTACCATTTCCAATAGAAGTAATAAGGTCTATTTTACCATTATGTAATTCAACAAGAGACTTTACAAGAGATAAACCTATACCACTACCCTCTCTATTTCTGGAAGTAGATTTATCAACTTGTATAAATCTTTGAAAAATTAATTTTTCCATATCTTCTTTTATACCAATACCTGTATCTTTAACAGAAATTATTGTTTTATCTTGACGGATATATATATTTACATATATATATCCATCAGAAGGAGTGAATTTAATAGCATTAGAAAGCAAATTAAGTATTATTCGTTCTATTTTATCTGGATCACAGGCAATGACGTTTTCTTCTATTTCGGTATCGAAAATCAAGTTGATATTTTTATTTTCAACATACTCTGCTACGGATAAGGTAATGTCTTCAACAACTTTAACAATGTCGTTATTTGATAAATTAACTTCGAAGTAACCCGCATCCATTTTGGTTATATCTATCAAGTTATTTATTAACCTAAGCAACCTATAAGAATTTTGCTTTATTGTATGCAAATACTTGTCTGTTTTTAAATTTTTATTAATTTCTGTATCATTTGTCTTTAAAATCATATCTAACATTTGCTGAGCACAAAATATTACATTCAAAGGAGTTCTTAATTCATGTGAAATATTTGCAAAAAATTCTGAACGTAGTTTTTCATATTCAATAGCTTTATTATATATTTCTTTTTTTTGAATATAGTTTTTCACTGAAAAATTATAATTCATAATAGATAATATAATAGCAAGTAACATTGTAATAAAAGCATTATTAAGCTGAGCATAAAATTTAATTGGATATAAATTAAATACTTTTAATCCTATGATTAGAAGTATAAAATTAGTAAAGTGAATAATTATATATTCTTTAGGACTTAGTATTACTGGAATTGAAAAACAAAACATGGCGATAATATATGCCGTAATTTCCCCTCCATATAACTGAGCATTTATAGAAGTAAGAGTACCTATTACTATGTTTGAAAAAACAAATATAACTAGTATTCTCCGAGAAAACTTTACACTTTTATTATTGGAAAAATTATTATAAAGTGTAATCAAATATATGGCACTAAATAATATAGTTAATAAACAAATATAATTTAAATTTCTATATGCTAATGTAACGATTTCATTATTAATTGTTTTTGTATTTTGAAATAATAACTGAATAAGGTTTACAAATATTAAAATAAGGCATACAATAGGAGTTCTGTTATTATTTTCTTGTAATATTTTCTTATCAAAGTCTTCTCTATAGATTATAGGTATATCATAAAACACATAATGTTTAATTTTATCAATAAATTTATATATGCTTATATTTTTTAGCTCCATAGTGATTACCACCTTGCTTTTTATTTTTGTATATAATTCATATAGTAATTATATACAAATAATTATAAAATTTCCACATATTATGATTAAATTCATAAAATAATTTGTTAAATAGGTTTAGATTTTGTTGAGTAAATAATGAGTATATAAAGCATATCAATGAAAATCATGCAGAAAAAAATACATTCACTGTTAAAACAATGCCAAACATGTTATGGCGTTGACGAATTAGTAAATATATAAGGTATAGAAAGGGGATAACTACTTAAATGGAAAACAAAAAATACTTAGAACAAACAAAAATTGGTTTAACACCTCTTTTAGCAATGGAAGAGGCAGCGAGATGTCTTTTATGCCATGATGCACCTTGTAGCAAGGCGTGCCCTGCTGGTACAGAACCAGCAAAATTTATCCGATCACTTCGTTTTAGAAATACAAAGGGTGCTGTCGAAACCATTAGAACAAATAATATTTTAGGTGGAATATGCGCTAGAGTATGTCCTACAGCTCAATATTGTGAAGGGGCTTGTAGCAGATGTGGTATAGACAAGCCAATAAGAATAGGAGATCTGCAGAGATATGTAACTGATTATGAAAAAAGTATAAATATGAAAGTTTTAAATAAAGTAGAAGCTATAAATGAAAAAATAGCAGTTATAGGTTCAGGTCCAAGTGGAATTGCAGCAGCAGCAGCACTTGCATCAAAAGGATATAAAGTAACGGTATTCGAAGAAAAAAACATATTAGGCGGATGGTTAAGTTATGGAATACCACCTCAAAGACTTCCAAAAGAAGTTGTAGAAACAGAAATAAATTATGTAAAAGACTTAGGGGTAGAGTTTAAGACAAATTGTAAAATAGGAAAAGATATCAAGCTAGAAGACCTTAGAACTAAGGGATATGAAGCATTCTTAATTTCATGTGGAATGCAAAAGGGAAAAGATATAGACGTTAATGGTTCAGAACTAAAAGGCGTTTTAAATGGAGTAGATTTTCTTTCAAAAGCAAAAACTAATGAAGGTAACATTAAGATAGGTAATCATGTGATAGTTATAGGTGGTGGAGATGTTGCTTTAGATTGTGCTTCAACTGCTAAATTGCTTGGCTGTGAAGATGTAAAAATAGTATATAGAAGAACTATAGAAAAAATGCCTGCGGATGTAGCGGAAAGAGAATATATCCAATCATTGAATATTCCAATATTTACAGGGTTTAAGCCATTAGAGATTAAAGGTGACAATGGTATGGTTTCTGTTTTCAAGGCCGAAGGAATGTTCGATTCATCTCTATTAGAACTTACAGCAGATATGGTCATATTTGCAGTAGGACAAGAATCAGAAGACATAAAAAATATTGCAGATGTAAACATTGGTGGAAAAGGAATAGTTATTACAAAAAATTGTAGAACAAATATTGAAGATATATTTGCAGCGGGAGATATAGTTCCTGGCGATAAGACGGTTGTACAGGCTGTTGCAACGGGTAAATTAGCTGCAGAAAAAATTGAAGGATATTTGACTGCAAAAAGAGAGTCTAGGCAAGCAAATAGACAGGTAGCATCAACTAAGGAGGTTTAAGTTATGAAAAAGAAAGATCTTTCAATAGAATTTTGTGGAGTAAAGTGTGAAAATCCATTTTTTCTAGCATCATCACCAGTTGGAAATAATTATGAAATGTGTTCAAAGGCATTAGAGTCCGGTTGGGGTGGTATAGTATTTAAAACAATCGGGGTTTTTATACCAAATGAAGTATCGCCACGTTTTGATGCTCAAAGAAAAGAGGCTACTCCGTTTACAGGATTTAAGAATATGGAACAGATAGCAGAGCATCCACTTGAGTGGAATATTGAGCAGATGAAAAAGTTAAAAGAAAACTACCCAAGCAAGGTTCTTATTGCTTCAATAATGGGAAGTAATGAAGAAGAATGGACTATGCTGGCAAAACGTGTTACAGAAATAGGTGCGGATATTATTGAATGTAACTTCTCCTGCCCACAGATGACATCTCATGCTATGGGTTCAGACGTTGGACAAAACCCTGAGCTTGTTAAGTCATATTCAGCAGCAGTAAGAAGAGGAACGCATCTTCCAATAATTGCAAAAATGACTCCTAATATAGGTAACATGGAAACCCCTGCAATAGCAGCTATTGAAGGTGGAGCAACAGCAATTTCAGCTATAAATACAATAAAGTGTATAACTGGAATAGATTTTGATAAGCAAGTAGCATTGCCAATAGTAAATGGGAAATCATCAATATCCGGATATTCAGGAAAAGCTGTAAAACCTATAGCACTAAGATTTATAGCTCAGCTTTCAAAAGAACCAAAACTTAAAAATATTCCTATAAGCGGTATTGGTGGGATAGAAACTTGGGAGGATGCATTAGAATTTATAATGCTTGGATCTTCTAATCTTCAAGTGACAACAGCAATTATGCAATATGGTTATAGAATAGTTGAAGATTTAATAAGTGGAATTTCATACTATATGGAAGAAAAGGGAATTGATAAACTGCAAGATTTAGTAGGAGTAGCACTTGAAAATACAATCCCAGCAGAGGAATTAGATCGTGGATACATAGTATATCCTAATTTCAAACATGAAAATTGTGTAGGCTGTGGAAGATGTTACGTATCTTGTTTTGATGGAGGTCATCAAGCAATTATATGGGATGAAGAAAATAGAAGACCTTCACTAGACAGGGAAAAATGTGTAGGATGTCACTTATGTTCTTTAGTATGTCCAGTAGACAACTGTATATCTAAAGGTGAGATAAAATTTAAAGATGGAGAAAAACAAAGAAAAATTGATTTGTAAAAATTTAAATAATATTATGAAAATGTAGTAAAAATTTATTTATATAATTCTAAAGATATGGTTTAGTAGTTTCTACTTGAATACCTTAAATATTCTAGCTATAGATAAATTTATGCTACATTTAAAATTTAAAAAACTTCCTCAATTAGAATAAGGGCTACCTTGTTTTTTTTTACCTATAAACAATTCGCAAAAATAGTCGATAAGGTACTATAATATTGTATTTTATTGAAATGTATTGAAAGAATAATTAAACTATTTAAAATAACTTACAATTATGCTGAGGAGGAGATTTTTTGAAAAATAAGATTAGTACTAAAATAATTATTGCCATAGTGAGTTGCTCAATTTTAGTATCAGCAATTGTGGGAATTACAAGTATTGCTAAATCCACAAGTATTGTTAAGCAGGAAGCCACAGAGAAACTAATAAATTTAGCTTCTAGTAGAGGAAATGAATACACAATACAAACTACTGTTGTGGAAAACACTGTAAACGAACTAGCTGCACTAGTTTTAAGTACAATACAAGTTTCTAAGGCCAAAGATTCAAGCTATATAAATACATATGAAAAACAGTTAAGTTCTCTAATGAAGAGTGTAGGTGAGAGCAATAAAGGTATTGTAGGACTATACATAAATTTCGATCCTAAATTCACAAAGGGAAGTATGGTATACGATGTAGCTTATGAGTATGATGAGCAAAAAAAAGATAGCAATGTTAATTCCAATTCATATTCACTAGAAGATTATAAAGAAAACAATGAAAAGTTAGCATGGTACTATAACGCTGTAAAAGCAAAGCAAGGAGTCTGGTCAAAACCTTATATAGACTCAGAAAGCAAAATAAATATGATATCTTATACTATGCCTGTATATGCAAATAATCAATTAGTTGGAGTTGCAGGTATTGATATTTCTTTTGAAAGTCTAAAAAAGATGATTTTAAGCACAAAGATATATGACACTGGTTCTGCATTTTTGCTAGATAAGGATTATAGTTTTGTAGTGGATGTAAGCAAAAAAGCTACTGAAAAATTAGATGCCTTAGAAAATGGAAAATATAAATTTATAACTGAGGAATTAAAAAATAAAAAATCCATGGCGACAGAAATAAACTTTGAAGGTCATAAGCAGATGATGAGTTATTATACTTTGAATAATGGTCAAATTATGGGGGTGAAAGTGCCTAGCTCAGAAGTATTCAATAATTTAAATAATTCAATATATATTATTATTTTAATTATAGTACTAGGAATTATAGGTTCAATAATTATTGCATTAGTTATTGGTAGAAGAATATCTAGACCAATAGAAGTTGCTACAAAATTTATAGGGAAATTAGCTAAGCTAGACTTAACTTATAATGATAAGAACATTAACCAGATGCTCTTAAGCAAAGATGAAATAGGTGTTATGGGAAATAGTTTAATAGAACTAAGGGAAGAATTAATAAAGGTTATTGATGAGTTGAAAAAGGATTCTGCAAAGGTATTGCAATATTCGAATACTATATCATTAAATGCTGAGGAAACAGCAGCCTCTATTACTGTTGTGGCGCAAACTGTTGAAGAATTAGCTGAAGGAGCTGTTGAACAAGCAAAGGAGGCGCAAGATGGCTCATATAAACTGAGTATACTTGCAGGGGAGATAGAAGAAGTTGTGGCAAGTAGTAATAGTCTTAAGGAGTATTCAATAGAAATGGAAAAAATGCAAGAGAAGGGTAGTAAAGCAATAAAGGAACTCAATGTAAAACTCGGGGTAAATCTTGAAGCTACTGAAAAAGTTGCTGGTAATATTGATGAACTATCAAACAAATCAAGCTTAATAGGAGAGATTATAAGTACCATTAAATCTATTGCAAGTCAAACAAATTTACTAGCTTTAAATGCAGCAATTGAAGCGGCAAGAGCAGGTGAGAGTGGGAAGGGTTTTGCGGTGGTAGCAGAGGAAATTAGAAAGCTTGCAGAAAAAACAGCTACATCTACACAAGAAATAGATGAAATAGTAAAGCAAATTCAAGGCGAAATAAGTTTAGGAAAAAACAATATGGATGAAGCTAAAGCTACTGTTAAACAAGCAAATGCTGTAATGATAACATCCACAGAAGCCTTTGAAGCTATAGGAGAAGGAATATATAATATTAAATCAAAAATACAGTGCATTGCGTCTAGTATGAATACAGTAGATAGTGGAAAAGATGATATAGTCGACGCTATTCAAGGGATATCTGCAATAACGGAGGAAGCTGCAGCATCAACAGAGGAAGTGGCTGCAACTATGGAAGAGCAAGAAGCTGCAATTAAAAATGTATCAGAAAGCGTAGAAGAATTAAAAGAATTAGCGGTTATATTAGATAAAATAGTAGATAAATTTACTATATAAAATCAAAAAAATATATAGAGAAAGGTGATATTATGAACTCATATATGTTTCCTATTAAAATAGCAATTATAACATTTCCAGTTTTGGCCTTTATTTTTACGGTACCATTTTTAATGCACCAGTATAAAAAATATAGATATATAAACAAATTTAGGGCACTTGTTTTATATTCATTTTTATTGTTTTTAATGGTTTCCTACTACTTGGTTATACTGCCGCTTCCGAAGACACATGATGTGAAAAGTCTACAGGTCCTAGGCACTCAAAATTATAATTTAATACCTTTTACATTTATACATGATTTCTTAAAAGAAACACATGTTGTATTTAATTCCCCTTCTTCTTATATTAGAATTTTAAGAGAAAGGACATTTTTACAGGTGGCTTTTAATGCAATATTGATTGCACCACTTGGAATCTATTTAAGATACTATTTTAAAAAAAGTCTAAAGCAAACAGTAGTAATATGTTTTTTATACTCTTTGTTTTTTGAATTAACGCAATTAACCGGTGTTTATGGTATGTATAATGCACCCTATAGACTTTTTGATATAGATGACTTAATGCTAAATACCTTTGGAGGATTTATAGGATATATAATAGCTCCTATATTTACTTATTTTTTACCCGAAGTTGACAAGTTAGATGAAAATATTAACCTAGAGTCTATGCCAGTAGGATATATCAGACGGTTTTTAGCATTTCAAATAGATTGGTTTATTATTGGAATTGCGGTTAATATATTGCCAATAAGTAGAGACATGGTAGTAGATGCAATAATTATATTTTTATATTTTATTGTATTGGTTTATTTTACAAATGGAAAAACTTTTGGTAGTTGGCTTGTTAAAATTAAAGTCCAGGGTGAAAAACAAAAAATAACTTTTTTAGAATTAATCAAAAGGTATGGAACACTTTATTATGGAGTATTTGGTTTTAATTATATTTTATCAAAAACTTTTAATGCAAACAGATATGACAGTACATATTATCTGCCGGTAACAATAGTATTATTGATTATGTTATTTGTTTTTAACTTGGTAGTTTTTATACATCTTTTACTTCATATTTTTAGTAAGGATAAGGAATTATTTTATGAGAAAATGAGCAAGACTAAAGTTGTAATAATACCTAAATAGCTGTTTTTACAAAGTGGTAAGGCGTTTTATCTAAAAAATGCTTTTATTATTAGATGTGGCTGAAAATTTAGTAGCAAAAGCCCGCCCAATAGAAGGATCTATGGGGTAGGCTTTTGCTAATTGATTCAAACAATAATTTTGTTATAATTATAATTATAATTATTATTATTCAAGAAATAGCAAAACAATAATGTCGGAATAATTGTAAAAATGAATTAGTATAAAAAAAACATTGCAATTAGTGCGAAATAATGTATAATTTAAGTAAAAAGGGGGACTGAAAATGCTATTATTGAACCCGGTTATAATATCAGTAGTGCTAATGTCAGTACTGTGTCTACTAAAATTAAATGTAATTTTAGCAATCTTAGTAGCTGCAATAGTTGCAGGTTTAGCTGCTGGAATGCCAATTCCTGAAACTATGTCAGTTTTAACTTCCGGTATGGGAGGGAATTCTGAAACAGCATTAAGCTATATTTTACTGGGAGCATTAGCCGTAGCAATAGGTAAAACTGGTCTTGCTAATATACTTGCAAAGAAAATTGCAAAAGTAGTTAAAGGCAATGCTATTATATTTACTTTGCTTATAGCTTTTGTAGCATGCTTTTCACAGAATCTAATACCAGTTCATATAGCCTTCATTCCAATTTTAATACCGCCACTTATACCACTAATGAACAAAATGAAGATAGACAGAAGAGCAGTAGCTTGTGCATTGACATTTGGTTTAAAAGCACCATACATATCATTACCAGTTGGATTTGGACTTTTATTCTTTACCATTATTAAAGATCAAATGAGTCAAAATGGAATCCCGGTAAGCATTAGCCAAATTTCCAGTGTAATGTGGATAGGCGCAGTAGCAATGATAGTTGGTTTACTTTTAGCTGTACTTGTAGTATATAGAAAACCAAGAGAATATAAGGAAATTATGTTAGAAGAATTTACAGATGATAATGATGAAGAAATTAAAATGACAGGAAAACATTGGTTAGCACTTTTGGGAGCTTTAACAGCCTTTGCAGTTCAGCTTATAACAAAATCATTACCACTTGGAGCACTAGCTGGACTCGTAGTTATGATTTTAACTAGATCCATAAAATGGAAAGAAATGGATAGCCTTATGGATGGCGGAATGAAAATGATGGCTTTTATAGCTTTCGTAATGCTTATTGCAGCAGGATATGGTAACGTTTTAAGAGAGACAGGAGCAATTGAGACATTGGTTACTACCACAGCTGGAATGGTTGGAGGGAAATTTGGAGGAGCTTCCTTAATGCTTATAGTTGGACTTCTAGTAACAATAGGCATAGGAACCTCCTTTGGAACAATCCCAATTATAGCAGCAATATATTGTCCACTAGGATTAAAGCTAGGGTTTAGCCCAGCAGCCATAATATTATTACTTGGAATTGCAGCAGCTCTTGGGGATGCAGGTTCGCCAGCATCAGATAGTACTTTAGGACCTACATCAGGATTAAATGTAGATGGACAACATGATCATATTTGGGACACTTGCGTACCGACATTTGTATTTTATGATACTACTTTATTAATAGGTGGATTAATTGGAGCTATGATAATTGGTTAATTTAAAAAAATCTTAAAAGTATTAAATTAAAAGGATACATAGCTAAAAAAATGTCCTTAGAATAAATAATATTTATTCTAAGGACATTTTTTATTGAATTGCATCACCTCAGGAGGTACTTTAATTTTCCAATGAATTAACAGCTTTTTCAAGCTGTATCATAGCTTTTTCAAGTGTTGAACGTGGACATGCAACATTTAGACGCATATATCCAGAAAGGCTGCGACAAAAGTCATTGCCGGCATTGAGTCCTAGACCTGCCTCATTAAGCATAAATTTTTGTAGTTCATCATTATCAAGTCGCAATTCACGACAATCTAGCCAAACTAGATAAGTACTTTCAGGTCTGCTAGGTTTGATTTTTGGTATCTTGGCTTTGCAGAAATTTCCTATGAAATCAATGTTTCCCTCAATATATGTTATCAACTGTTCCAACCATTCTCCACCATGCCTATAAGCTGCTTCTATAGCCACAAGACTAAAACAATTATTGCGATGGATATCCATACCTCTCCAGAAAACATCAAATGTCTCTTTAATTTCAGCATTTGGAAAAATTACTACAGAGGCTTGTAGACCTGCCAAGTTGAAAGTTTTTGTACATGAAGTGCAAGTGATAGTAATGCCAGAAACTTCCTTTGATATAGTTGCAGTAGGAATATGTTTATTATTCCAGAGTATCAAATCTGAATGTATCTCATCAGAAATAATCATAACATTATAGCGTAGACATAGCTCAGTAATACGTTCTAATTCTTCTCTACGCCATACTCTGCCTACTGGGTTGTGTGGGCTACATAAAATAAATAATTTTGGTTTTTGTTTTAACTTTTCTTCGAAGTCCTTAAAATCTATAGAATAGACTCCATCCTCTTCTAATAATTGGTTTTCAATTACCACTCTGCCCCAAGATTCTATTACTTCATAAAATTCTGGGTAAACTGGAGTTTGTATCAAGATTTTATCTTCACTATTAGAAAATTCCCTTACAATAACTGATAGAGAGGGTACAACACCGGGGCTAAAACTAATTAGATCTTTATTAACTATCCAATTGTTTCTAGCTTTTTCCCAATCGCAAAAGGCTTCATAATAGGAAGCGGGACGAGATGTGTAACCATAAATTCCTTGCTCAGCTCTTTTTAGGATAGCTTCATTAATAGGACTGGCTACCTGGAATTCCATATCTGCTATCCATAATGGTATTACATTAGAAGTTCCAAATTTTTTTTCTCTTTCATCATATTTTGCAGCAAAGTTGTTGCTACGGTCAACTATTTTATCAAAATTATATTTCATAATTTACACCCTTCTTATACTTATTTATGCAAGAAATACTTGCTATAAGATAAATAAAGCAAAAATGATGCCAAATTTATGATTGAACTTTTGAATTGGTTTTCAGATAGACATCCATTATATATATATAGATTTCATTAAAAAAAGTATTTTTAAATAAATCAAATGGTTGAAGTTATACAACTTCAACCATTTGATTGCATAATATTGTCTATTTTAGTCGAGATTGAAGCTTGCTAAAAACTTTGATGCCCCGATTATTTATTTTACTACCACCTCTGCCACGAGACATTTTAATTAAACCTAAATTATTTAAGTCGTTTAAAATCCCCCTAACTTCTTGCTGGGTTAGGTAGTGTCCTGTTTTTTCTGCTTCCTCAGAAATTGATAGTCTACCCATAGCAACTTGGTTAATAAATCCCACATGTAGCCTATCTAGCACAAAAAAGTAGTCATCTATTTGGTTACCTGCTAATTGCTCCAAAAGTTTAGCATCTATATTAGTAGAGCTGTCAGAACTACATTTTAATGTGGATAGAGAATTATTGTGGAAGCCAGGTGGTAAATCATCATAATACACTATATCTTTATCTATATAGGTGAGATATTCTACATAGTTGTGTAGTTCACGAATATTGCCATTCCAGTTATGAGAGAGCAATGCACTAATTACTTCAGGAGATAAGGTGAAGCAACCTCCCAATTTACATTTAAAGTAGTTAAATAAGAGCATAATGTCTTCGCCCCGCTCTCGCAATGGAGGAAGCTGGATTGGCAAGGTATTTAGGCGAAAGTAGAGGTCGTTACGAAAACTTCCCTTAGATACTAGCTCTTCAAGATTTTCATTGGCTGCAGCTACAATTCGTACATCAATACTAATAATTTTATTGCCACCAATTCGCATAATCTCTCTTTCTTGAATAACACGAAGTAGCTTAATTTGGAGGGCTGGACTCATTCCCTCCACTTCGTCTAAAAATATTGTTCCTTTGTGAGCATATTCAAAAAGTCCCAACTTTCCTCCACGTTTAGCACCGGTGAAAGAGCCTTCATCGTAACCAAATAGTTCACTTTCTAGTAGATTATCTGGCATTGCTGCACAATTTATGGCAATAAAAGGATAGTTATGACGATCTGATTCGTTATGCACAGCGTGTGCAAAAAGCTCCTTGCCTGTTCCGCTTTCACCTGTAATTAGGACAGTAGAATGGGTTTTTGCCATTTTTTTAGCGATGGCACAGGCTTTTTTGAGCACATCGCTTTCGCCTATGATATCATCAAAAGTATATTTAGCTTTGTGTCCTTTATTAAGTAATTGAATACGTAAGTTATGTTGTTTATACTCTTCTTCCGTAAATTTTTGTATAGTAGCAAAAGATCCGAGATATTCATCACCACGGATTACAGGAGTAACAGTTACTGTAATGTCCACATCACTCACTCTAATTAAACGATTATTTATCTTTTTTCTTGTGCTTCTGCATTCCTCAAAAGGTAAAAATGAGAAAACCGATATAGCAGGATGATCTATGGATTGTTCTTTGGTAACACCTGTAATTTCTACTGCTTTTGAATTACAAGCAAAAATAACATCATTCTCATTAACACCAATAATTCCTTCATCCATAATTTCCATCAAAAGTTCAAATTGACTTTCCATTTGGAGAGACCTACCAAACAGTTGGTTAAAGCTATAATTGTTGACAGCCAGTGACCGAAAATATTCCTTGAATTTTACCCTCTCTAATAGGTAATCAAATTTTAGTCGCAGTGCTATTTCCACCATGGTGCTGGAATCGAGCACACGTTGTCCAAGGTCAATAATGTTCTTTACGTCTTTTGGTACATAACGGGATTCACCTGGTGTTACTGCTAACTGGAAACCACTAATGGACATAGCTCCAGGATAGTAGGGAGTAAAATTTATGTGATTAATACCCAATTGGCTGAGTCTAGTTATAGCCTCACGCACCATTTTTTCACTGAGATTGACAAACAAAGCTTTGCTTCCACTTGGAATCCTTCTTAAAGTATCGAGAGATTTATTAGTAAAGGCTACTGCAATTTCTACTTTAGGAACATCAATGGGGATGCACTCTTGAAAATCTGTAATGCTTTCAAAGGCATCGGTTGAAACTACAAATAAATCAGCCTCCTTTATTTTCTTCACGGATCCATTTAGTACATTATAAGCACAGGTGGATACTAGCTCACCAAAGAGCTCTTTTATCTGATTTTCGTAAAATTTTGCAGCTGTATAATCCAATGCCACAACAGCGATTCTTTTTTTTATAGGACTCACCCTCTTAAGTTTAATTAGTATAATGTTAATTCTTTTTAAAAAACATGTCAAGGAAAGTATCTAATTAACAAATTAAGTCGAAAAAAGCAACAAAAAGTTACTTGTTGGCATGGAATTTGCTAGTTATTATTATAACAAGCTTGATATAAAATAAATAGAAAAAATGAAAGGGCAATTATTTTTAACAAAGTAAACGATACCGTATTTGTAAATCATCATCAATAATCCATATTATTATTATTTATCTCACAGGTAGTATAGCCGGTAATCGCATATTAACAATTATAAAAAGGTATAAAGTCTAGGATTGTTAAAATTTTTTTAAATTTTAACAATACCAAAGAAAGAAAGGGAGTATTATAATGAGTGCAAAAAAACAAAATGTATGGAAAAATTATCGTTTCCCCATTATTTTAATTCTATCTATTATAGTAGGGAGTATCATTGGTATTGTTTTTGGTAAAAAAGCAACAGTACTTAAGCCTTTTGGTGATATATTTCTTAACTTAATGTTTACAGTTGTAACCCCTCTAGTATTTGTTACCATAGCTGGTGCGGTAGGAAATATGGTTAATATGAAAAGACTAGGAAAAATTATAAGTAATATGTTCTTGACGTTCCTTGCTACAGGATTTATTGCTGGTCTTATCATAATTACTGTTGTAAAGGTTTTTCCACCTGCTGCTGGCGTTAAACTAACATTTGAGGCCGCAAAGGCTTTGGAAACAGTCAAACTTTCTGATCAAATTGTTAAGACATTAACCGTAACAGATTTTGGTGGCTTATTTTCTCGCTCTAATATGATGCCTCTTATTATATTCTCTATTTTCTTTGGATTATGTGTTAGCTCCCTTGGCGCTGAAAACAATATTATAGCAAAGGGTTTAGATGCTATGTCAAAAGTTATGATGAAATTTATTAGCATCATTATGTTGTACGCTCCAATCGGTTTGGGTGCATATTTTGCAAGCCTCATTGGTGAGTTTGGACCTCAACTCTTGGGTGCTTATGCAAGAGCTATGGTTATCTATTATCCATTATGTATTATATATTTCTTTGTTGCATTTTCTGGATATTCATATTTTGCTGGTGGTACTCAGTGCATAAAAACTTTCTTTAAAAATATTTTAGAGCCTTCCATTACATCGCTTGCAACACAGAGCTCTCTTGCAACTCTACCTGTTAACCTAAAAGCTACTGAGAATATGGGAGTTCCAAAGGATATTCGCGAGATTGTGTTGCCAATTGGTGCAACCATGCATATGGACGGTACTGTTATTTCTTCTATATTAAAAATTTCATTTCTGTTTGGGATATTTGGACAAGAATTTTCTGGAATAGGAACCTACGTTGCTGCACTAGCAATTTCAGTTATGGGCGGCGTAGTTATGTCGGGTGTTCCAGGTGGTGGACTCATCGGTGAAATGTTGATTGTAAATTTATTTGGATTTCCAGCAGAAGCATTTCCAATTATTGCAACTCTTGGCTTTCTTGTAGATCCTGCTGCAACATGGATAAATTGCACTGGTGATGCTGTAACATCTATGGTTGTTACTCGATTGGTGGAAGGTAAAGACTGGATGAAGAAGAGTGTTCAAACACTATCATCCGCTATCAAAGGCTAAGACCTGTTGCTTTGCTCAATATTACAAAGGAAATCCTTCCAATGAAGTAATGAGAAGTGATATACAAGATTATATATAAAATAGTAGAATTTTTTATTTAAACCTTATTCTAATACATTGGCATAGTTATTGCTTATAACATAAGTGCATTTGCAAATATACTTATCTTATAAGTGAAATTTACATCGGATGAATTTTTAAAAATTAAAATATAGTTACATAAAGAAGGAGGATTTATTTAATGATTAAAATTCCAGAAAAAATAATGTTTGCAAATCTACCAACAAGGATAGAAAAATTAGAAAGATTGTCGCAAAAACTGGGTGGACCTAATATTTATATAAAAAGAGATGATCAAACAGGAACAGAAGTTTCCGGTAATAAAATAAGGAAACTTGAATTTTCTGTAAAGGAAGCGCTTAGTCAAGGCTGTGATGTACTTATTACTTGTGGAGGAATTCAATCTAATCACTGCAGGGCTACGGCGGCAGTGGCTTCAAGGCTTGGAATGAAATCAGTCCTTGTTTTAAGAGGGGACCCAAAAACAGAATCAGATGGCAATTTGTTTATAGATAAGCTTTTGGGAGCGGATATTCAATTTATTACTCCAGAACAATATAAAAATAGTAAAGCAGAAATTATGGAACAAATCAAGGCAAAATTAGAGAAGCAAGGCTTTAAACCTTATATTATACCAGAAGGTGCTTCTAATGGAATTGGTGGATTTGGATACTATAATGCCATGGAGGAAATTATTTGCCAGGAAAAGGAGATGGGTGTGCATTTTGATAAAATTGTACTGGCAGTAGGATCTGGTGGAACTCATTCGGGACTATTACTAGCAAGCAAGACGCTAGAGTATACTGGCGAAATATGTGGTATCAATGTTTGTGATGATGCGCAGCACTTCAAAAATGAGATTTATAAAATATTGCATGAAAGTATGAAATACCTTGATATGGATTTAGATATTTCAAAAGATGAAATTCATATTATGGATGGATATGTGGGAAGAGGATATGCACTTAGCAGACCAGAAGAGCTTAATTTTATTCATGACTTTGCAAAACTAGAGGGGATAATTTTAGACCCTGTGTATACGGGTAAAGCCATGTATGGATTGGTAGAAGAAATTAAAAAGGGAAGCTTTAAAAGCTGTGAAAATATCCTGTTTATTCATACTGGAGGAGCTTTTGGATTGTTCCCACAGAAACACCTATTTGAGTTTTAAAAAATTCACGAAATAATAAACTAGCATAAGAAAGTAGCCTGCGCATAAGGCTACTTTTTTTTGAATATAATTTTTTATTAAGAAATTATAATTAAATTCGACAAAATATTCAAACAAAGACATTAGTAGCACTAACCTAAGGTATAATAATGTTATAAGATTATAAAAATAGGTGTATAAAATAATCTAATAAGGCATTTTAAAAAATAGATTAGCGTATTGACTTGTTATTTTTTTTTGAAGATTTCTAAAGCGAAATGAATATGAAAAAATAAGTATCTAAACATGCGTATTAAAAAAAGGAGGTAATTTATGATAATAACAAGAAATTTATTAGGGATTGTAATTTTATTTGGTATTTTATATCTAATATCAAATAATAAGTCCATTATTAACAAGAAACTAATTATTAAAGCATTTGCTATACAAGTTGTACTGGCATTATTATTAGTTAAAGTTCCTTTAGGAAGAATAGTTATACAAAATGTATCAGATGGGGTTAGTAATGTCTTAAACTATGGCAGCCAGGGGTTAAACTTTGTATTCGGATCATTAGCGGATGGCAGCGCACCAACCGGAATGGTATTTGGTATACAAGTATTAGGTAACATAATATTCGTATCAGCATTGGTTGGAGCACTATTTTATCTAGGAGTTATAGGGTTTGTGGTTAAAATAATAGGTGGAGCAATAGAAAAGGTTATTGGGACAAGCAAAGTAGAAAGTTTTGTGGCAGTAGCAAATATGTTTTTAGGGCAAACAGATTCACCATTACTCGTAAGCAAGTATTTACCTAAAATGACTGAAAGTGAAATAATGTTAGTGCTAATATCAGGTATGGGGAGCATGTCTGTTAGTGTAATAATGGGATATGTTGGTCTTGGAATACCTATGGAATATCTTTTAATTGGTAGTACTTTAGTGCCCCTGGGAAGTATAATTATCTCTAAAATATTAGTTCCGGAGGTGGAAGGGGTTAATGAAATAGATAATTTGAAAATAGATAATAAGGGTGATAATGAAAACTTAATATCAGCTATTTCAGAAGGAGCATCTGCAGGACTCAATATGGCTCTTGGAATTGGTGCAGTGCTTATAGCAATAGTAGCACTAGTTGCAATGGTTAATGGACTTCTTGGAATCTTTGGAGTATCACTAGAAGGAATACTGGGATATGCATTTGCACCAATAGGTTATTTAATGGGGGTGCCGAGTGGACAAGTATTACTTGCAGGGCAATTACTTGGAAGTAAGATGGCGTTAAATGAGTTTGTAGCATTTGGACAACTTGGTAAAGTAATGAGCACATTAGATTATAGAACAGGCCTTATGCTAGCAGTATCCCTAACAGGTTTTGCAAACATATCAAGTATGGGAATCTGTGTATCGGGAATATCAGTATTTTGTCCAGATAAGAGAGGACAATTATCAAAACTTGCGTTTAGGGGAATGATAGGTGGTTTCTGTGTAAGTATATTAAGTGCATTAATTGTAGGCTTAATTATTGCAATTTAGAATGTTATAAAAGTTATCAAAATCAACAAGGGAATTTTAAAAAATTCCCTTGTTGATTTTTCTATTTACTAAATTTTTAAAGTCAAGGTAATTATTTCAAAAAAAATGTTAAATTTTGAAGGAAAGTACATAAATGCGTCGAATATAAAAAACAAAGTAAAAATGCTTTATGGAGGTCTTATTATGTATAACAAACTTAATCGAAAAATAATTCTTATTTTATTAGTCAGTGTATTGGGATTTTTAATCACTCCTTCAAGAACAACAGCGATCACTTTTGTTTCGGCAGGAATAATAACCTTAATTTTATGTAGTTCAGCAATTTTTATAAAAAAGCTGGATAAGTATAGTCCTTATATAATTCCCATAGGTATATTAGGTTACACCTGTTTTATGATTTATATTGATGGGTTCAGTATTTTAATGTTGCTGTTAATTGTATTAACAATTTTTATATCAACTCTATATCACAATGCAAATGCATCGCTAATTGTTTCAGTAATAAGTTCTTTATACCTAATACTTATTTACTATTTTGCAAAGGATAAAATTTTTTATGAATATTATGCCTTTGTTAAGCCTTTTCATATTATTACATTTGTAATTTTAATTACGCTCTTTGGAGCTGTTTCTTATATGCAATGTAGGTCAGGTGCAAAGATTATAAAAGAAGTTAATGACAAAATGCTTGATTTAGATAAAGCAAATTCAAAAAATGAAATGACCCTTGCATCAGTTTTTTTAGCCTCTAAGGATATTAAAACATTTATAAATAGCCTTAATGAAAAATCATCTGATTTAATAGGTATTTCTGATAATATTTCAAGTTCCATGGATGTTATTTCGTTAAATGTGGAATCTCAAAGCATATCTGTAGATACATCATTGGATACATTGCAAAACTTAGTGGCTGAATTTAATAATGTTACAAATAAATTTGAAATAGTAAAATCAAGTGCTAAAAACACTCAAAGTATATCAAATAACAGTAATATCAAAATGCAACAAATGAATGTTCAAATGAAAGAAATTAGACAAACAGTTGTGGATTTATCTCAAATTATGCATGAGGTTGATAATCACAACAATAAAATAGTAAAAATAGTAGAAGTTATTAAAAATATAGCAAATCAAACAAACTTACTCAGTCTTAATGCTTCTATAGAAGCAGCCCGTGCTGGAGAACAAGGAAAAGGTTTTTCTGTTGTTGCAAATGAAGTTAAAAATCTTTCAGAGCAATCAGAGCAATCTGCTAAAGAAATAGAACAATCAATAAACCTAATCCAGCTGAGTATAAAAAATGCCATGTTAACGGTTGAAGACAGCGTAAACAAAACTAATGAAGGAGTTACATTTACAAATGAAGCAATCGATTCTTACTATGACATTTTAAAAAATGTAAGCAAAATTGAGAGTGAATCTGAAGTTGTTTCAAAGAATAATGAATTGTTATTAAAAGAAATAAATGATTTATTTAGCACATTTTCACAAATATCACAGGCATCTCAAAATTCTACTGCATCAATTGAAGAAGTAAATGCTTTAACAAAAGTGCAGCTTGCGAATGTAACTGAATCAAAAGTAAATTTAAATGAAATATTTAGCAGTGTATCGAAATTAACCACTAAATTAACTTAATGATTATTTAATACTAATCTAAATAACCTGTAGTGGCAAAATTCATTGCAACTATTCCATTTTGGTAAAAAAGTAAATATTGATATGGATTGTAAACAACAAATTAAAGGTGGTAGATAGTATGAAAAGATTTTTCAGTCTGGTTTGTATGGTAATGACCATAATAATGATACTGTCAATTAATAGGTCTAAGGTTTTTGCAGGAAAAGCAGAAAAAACTATGACTATCCTTTTTACTCATGACATGCATGATCATTTTCTTCCCTTTAATGTTAAGCAAAATGAAGAAATTTTGCAATTAGGAGGATATGCACGATTACAAAGTGCTATTAATGAGGAAAAGAAAAAGGATTCGGATTTACTATTGGTTGATGCTGGGGATTTTTCCATGGGTACTCTATTTCAATCCATATATGCAAGTGATGCACCTGAGCTTAGAACAATGGGACAGATGGGCTATGATGTAGTAACCCTAGGAAACCATGAGTATGATTTTAGGGCCAATGGTTTGGCAGGGAGTTTAAATGCTGCAAAAAACAGTGGGGATAAATTACCTCAAATTGTACAGTCAAATGTTTTATTTCCAACGGATAAAAATGGAAAGCTAAGCGCAACATTGACAAATCTAAAGCAGGCTATGGATGAGTATGGTGTTAAGGACTATACCATAATAGAACGTGGAGGCGTAAAAATAGGCGTTTTTGGTTTAATGGGAACGGATTCTGCTTCAAATGCACCTATGTCGGAAGTGAAGTTTGCAAGCACTGTTGAAAAGGCTAAGAGTGTAGTTAATATATTAAAAAAAGAAGAGAAGGTAGACCTTGTTGTTTGTCTATCACATTCAGGTATATCAATAAATGGGTCGGAATCTGAAGATGAAACACTTGCAAAAAAGGTTCCTGAAATTAATCTGATAATAAGCGGACACACTCACACCAAGTTAACTAAACCTATTATGGTTGGCAAGACTATTATAGGTTCATGTGGAGAATACAGTCAAAATTTAGGGGTTATTAATCTTTCACAGTCATCAAATAAAGAGTGGAAGCTAGATGCCTATAAGCTTAGACAAATCGATAATAGTTTACCAGAAGATACAAAAATTTCTGGAACTATAGATAATTATAAGAAAATTGTTCAACAAAAATATCTTAATAAGTTTGATATGAAATTTGATCAAGTACTAGCAAATTCACCTTTTAACTTTGTGGCAACATCAGAGATAGGGCTTGTGCATGCTGAGGATACATTAGGTAACCTTATTAGTGATGCATATGTATACGCTGTAAAGAAAGCAGAAGGTGTGAATTACGAGCCAATTGCAGTGGCGCTTGTGCCTAGTGGTACAATACGAGGCTCATTTGTGAAAGGTAATATAACTGTAGCCGATGCTTTCATATCAAGTTCCTTGGGTATAGGCGCAGATAAAGTTTCGGGTTATCCTTTAATTTCTGTATATCTTACTGGTAAAGAATTAAAGACAGCCTGTGAGGTTGATGCTTCAATTTCTCCTATAATGACTAGTGCACAGCTTTATATGTCTGGTGTAAATTTTAAATTTAACCCAAATAGATTAATTTTAAACAAGGTTACGAATACTACATTTCAAAAACCAGATGGTACTTTTGAAGTGATTAATGATACAAAACTATATCGTGCTGTGGCTGGATTATACTCGGCACAGATGCTTTCCGTTGTGGGCGAAAAATCTTTCGGTATTTTATCAATTGTGCCAAAAACTAAGAATGGTGCACCTATTACCGATTTTGAAGCTCAGATAATTACTAATACTGCAAATGGAAGTGAGACCGAAGTTAAAGAATGGTTAGCAATTGCGCAATATCTCAAATCATTTGATAAAGTAGAGGGCGTTGCACAAATTCCACAGTATTATAGTCAAAATCAAGCTAGGAAGCTGGTGGACAATAATCATAATGTGTTCCAATTACTTAAGAATCCAAATGGTATTGCACTTGTAGCGTATACCCTTGTTATAGTTATTATTACCCTCCTTACTTTGGCTATTGTAAGAATTGTGACAAGAAAAAAGCGAAAACAAAGGCGTCTTGCAAAAAAAAATGCAAAGAAAATAGCTAAAGTGGAGTAATTCTATTTTAGACATAGTAAAAGACCAACAAAGAAAATTGAATTTTTTTGTTGGTCTTTTTTTTGAATCTTATTAGTGAAAAAATGGTATAATTGTATTTGTGATTATAAAGGAAAGATTAAGTAAAGTGTTTTATTTAGAGGATGCTTTTGTATAGGTAGATTTCTTTTTAGAGTGAATTATTCTCCATCAAAAGGGTGGGTGAATTTTGCAAAGCACAAGTTAAAATGGAGGTAAGTACTATGGAAAATAATAAAATAAAAACGAAAGTTTTAAGACCTAAATTTGACAGCGATTTAGATGTCATAGAGTTATCTAAAGAAAATATAGTGGATGAGTCTATATTTTCTTATGGGATAATTAGTGATTGCACTTTAGAAAACCATCAAGCAGACAGGGTGAATTTTAAGCAAGTAATATTCAAAAAAGTTATTTTTAATAAAATAACTTTTAGACGTATAGAGCTTGTGGATGTGAGATTTGAAAATTGTGATTTATCAAATGTAGATTTTAATGAGGCTTCACTACATAGAGTAGAAATTGTAAATTGTAAAATTATTGGTATTAATTTAAATGAAGCTACCTTGAGAGATGTGACTTTTGAAAATTGTAATGGTCAATTTGCTTTCTTTAGTTATTCTAATTGTAAACAAGTTGCATTCCTTCAATGTCAATTACGTTCTTCAGATTTTCAAAATTCGAAATTTTTAAAGGTTGAATTTAAAGAGTCTAATCTACTCCAGGCTCAGATGAATTTTACAAGTCTTAAAGGAATAGATTTTACTAGTTGCGATATTGAAGGTATAGGAGTAAATATTGCTGATCTTAAAGGCGCAAGAGTTACTCCTATACAAGCAGTTTCTCTATCGAGCATACTAGGTCTCATTATTAAATAAAATCAACTTTATAAATTAGTTGTTATGCCATAACGAATGTAACATGCCTTATTAAATTGTTATTTACAAGGGTAAAATCAATTTTTAGCCAAATTAAATCCTAATACTTAAAATTTATGTTATAATAGATTATAAACAAGCTATTATTTATGACAGGTTTTTTATTTAAATAAAGTAAATATAAAATATGCTTTGCCTCACATTGGGATTATGCGGTGCAATAATATCATAAAAATTACCGACTTGTCTTAAAAAGATAAGTCGGTTTTTATAGTGCGTCCAATATCAGATGTAGTGTCTAATAGACCCTTAAGCAAATGCCGGTATAACAATATTACTTAACAAAAAAATAGATAGTCAGCGAAATAAAAACATAGGAGGAAGTTAATGAAAAACACGAAAATATGGTTTAATAGATGGTTTTCAACTGCATATATTTACATAGATATGATAAGAAACAACCTTGATGGTAGAAAATTTGAGGTCTATGTTACACACGCGATAAAAGAAAGTATTGTACTGCAAAATGCAGATCATGCTGAAATAGAACCTTTGCTAATAGGTAAGGAGTATGTGGATTATTGCTTAGATTTTTGCAAGAGAAATGAGATTGATCTCTTCATACCCAAGTATGATATGGTATCAATTGCACCACACCTTAAAGAGTTTGAAAATATAGGGACTAAGGTAATGGTGTGTTCAGATATGGAACTTATGGAAACAATTGATGATAAGGCTAAATTCTATGAAAGCGTAAGACCCTATAATATCATAAATATACCTGATTATTTTGTAGTAGATAATGTTAAAGATTTCAAAATAGCTTATGAAAGTTTAATAAAAAAGGGACACAGAGTATGTTTTAAACCTGTGATTGGAATAGGTGGAGAGGGTTTTAGGGTTATTGATGATAGAGATGATACATTTGAAAGTATCTTTGAGCCTATAAATCATAGAATATCTTTAAAAAAATCAATTAATTTATTAGGAACAAAGAAATCATTTAAACCATTAATGGTTATGGAATTCTTACAAGGAAATGAGTACAGTATAGATTGTCTTGCTTATGATGGAAAATTATATGCGGCAGTACCTAGAAAGAAAATGTTGGGGAGATTAGAATATATTGATGGTAATCCAGAATTGATTAAAATGGCTAGAAAGTTTGCTGAAATATATAAACTTCCATATATGTTTAATTTGCAGTTTAAGATGAAAGATGGAGTATGTAAACTCCTTGAAATTAACCCAAGAATGTCAGGTGGATTATATATATCAGCACTCTCAGGAGCAAATTTTCCATACTTAGCTGTAAAACTTGCTTTAGGAGAAAAAATTGAAGTTCCTGAACTTAAATATGATATTATGTCCACGCATTTAGAAAATTCTATAGTAATGAAAAATGTTATATATAAAGATGCGAAAGTAATATCATAATAAAGATATTATATAAACTGAAAATAGTTTTACTAACTATATTTCGATTGCAATAAAATGTAAAATAAAAACAAAAATGTAAATATTTATTGATATATAAAGTGAAAGGGAATAATATTATTTGAGTTTCAACAATAGTGTATACAGCATCAAAAACAGATTTTGTATACACTATCAATTGGACATAATTGTTATTTAGTAGCGAAGTTACTTAAAAAATTCTGTACTGCTTTCCAATATTCTTCATTGCCTGGTGTAGTACTCCATAATGCACTAGAACCATGACAACCCTCAGTTTCAGGTATAAAGCCTACCTTTTTCTTAGAGGTGAGATTATCAAAAATAGATTGCCAAGCAGAATGCTCATTCTTAGCTGAAGTAATAAATATGGGACAAGTTAAATTTTTACTATATTCAAAAACAGATTTATCATTAATGTAGAAATAGTCTCCTGGAGAGAAGGCTAAGATTCCATCAATATCTTTTGCATTATTTGCGGCTAAGGGGAAAGCTAATAATGCTGAATAAGAACTGCCCCAAACTATAATTTTATCAGGTTTAATTTTATCTTTTACGAAGTGTAATGCAGCCTCTAAATCAAAATACGAATCTTCATATTCTATAGGTTTGTCCAAGGCTAGTGCACTTGAAAATGTTTTATTATCAACACTTTTCATGGAGCTTCCAGCTCTTTGATCAACCGCCATGCAATTGAAACCTAGCTCATTCAATTTTGGAGCTATTGTAAGGTACTCACCTCTACTAGCGTCTGCTTGATGAAAAAGAAGAATAAATGGTGCTTTTTTATTTTCAGTCATATATAAATCAGCTGTAATTTCAACTTTATCTTTGGCTTTAAATGTTATTGTTTGATTTTTTAAGTCAAGAGATAAACAATTTTCAGATTTATTAAAGTAGTAAAACGCACCGCCTCCTATTACTATGATACAAACGATAAGTAAGGTAATTAAGGTATTTTTTTTCAACTTTATCACTCCTTAAAATGTAATTTGTGGTAATGTGTTTAATAACATAATAAAAATATATCATTTTTATTATGTTATTAAAACCCAAGATAGTTAATACTTGATAATAAGTACATTTAAATTGTAAATAGTATAGTTGTATACTATAGGAAACTTCATTTAACGATAGTTATAGTAGCTCTTAGGATAAGAGCTACTAAAGGTGGTTTGTAAATAATAAGGAGCAGGTACCTAACCAAAAATTGGTTGTGTACCTGCTCCTTATGACTATAGTTTGAATTTATTTACTTCTTCGATAGTTCTTGTTGCAATTGACGTTAGCTTTTCTGCGCTAATCGCCACTTCCTCTGAGGATGCACTCATTTCCTGTGCAGAAGCGGCTATCTCCTCTGAAGATGCTGAATTTTCTTCTGATACTGCAGAAGCATTTTCAATTTTAACTATTATAGAATCTTTGTCACTATTAATTTTATTTACTTCTAAATTTGCAGTTTCAATTAAAGGTAGCATTTTTTCGATAGCAGTAATAATATCCTTAAATACAGATATTGAACTATCAATTATATCAACTTGATCTACAAGGTCAGAATCCACTTTATTAGTAGTAACTATAACCCCTTCTGTTTCCAATGAAATAGTTTTTAACAAAGTATCTATCTCTGTAGAAGAATTTTTACTTTGCTCTGCAAGTTTTCTAATCTCATCAGCAACAACGGCAAAGCCTTTTCCTGATTCTCCAGCCCTAGCTGCCTCGATAGCTGCATTAAGTGCTAATAAATTTGTCTGATTTGCAATGTTGTTTATTAAAGTAGTAATTTCATTTATTTTATTAATACTTGTACCTAGTTTAGCAATTTTTGTACTTACATCCTTAAATGCACCACTAATATTACCAACAGACTTCACCAAGTCCTCTAGCTTCTCATTACTATTTGTAGCCATATTATTAACACTCTTAGCGTTAACTTCAACCGCTTCAACAGATAATACTATATTATCTATAGCATTACCAAAAGCATTTAAATTTGAAGACATTTCAATTAAATCCGTTGCTTGAGAAGTTGACCCCTCTGCAACTTCATGTATAGCACTTGCAACCTCTTGGGTTGAAGATGTCATTTCCTCCGATATAGCAGACAAGGATAATGATTGTTCACTAATAGTATCTGTATTTTCTTTTATTGTCTTTAGTATTTGACTTATTGCAGCGATAGTTATTGCGAATTCTCTTTTCATTTTACCAAATTCATTCGTGCCACTTTTATCTAACTTAATAGTAAAATCTCCAATTGATACAATAGCTAATGCATTTGAAAACTCTTTAATAGAAGATTTAACTAAGAATATTACTATTAAGGATATTGATGTTAAAATTATGAAAAGAATTATACCCATTGCAATAAAGGTATTTCTACTGCTATTATATTGCTGCAATGACTGAGTATATATTTCTTTTGCTGACTTTTGATTCAATTTAGTAAGTTCAAGCATGTTTTTAGATAATTCAGTTCCTGATATACCATATTGTGCAACTTCTTCATTTGTAGGATTTTGTCCCTGCTTCTTCTTTTCTTTTACTACATTTATACCGGCAAAGTAATCCTCATAATTTTTCTTAAGAGCACTTAAAGTTTCCTTTGCTGTTGATGTAGTACAATATTTTTCGATTTTAGCTGTATTTTCTTTAAATAATTTGTCATTTTCATCTAGAATACTTATAATAGCGGGATTAAAGGGTCTATCGATTAGCTTAGTAAAATTTTGTCTTATTAGCCCTAGTTCACCATTAAATTCTGCTAATATGGAGATAGCCATCAGCTGCTGTGAATAGATTGTTTCTACATTTCCATTTAATTTTTTCATGTTAATAAATCCATTTACCCCTATCACGAGTGAACAAATAAGTGATATAATCCACATTGCAATAATGCTATTAACAATTTTTAGGTTTTTAAGATTTTTCAAAGTTAGTCCCCCTCTACTTTAATTAAATAAATTATTTTCTGTATTTATTTATCGATTAATTCAAAGTTATCTTTAGTGAGAATTTAACTAAATTATATTTTTCTAAATAATATACAAAAAAAGTAATGAACTCTTTGAGGAAAAAGTCCTAAATTCATTAAAATATTATTGGATTATCATAAGACTTATAATTAACGTATAAATACAACGATATTGTTTAATTTTTAGTAATTATGACGGAAACATAAAAAAAAGAGATTATGAATAATTCTTTTCTTTATTAAAGCTTAATGCAAGGATAAGTATGTTGAGATGTATTTAATTTATATATTTTCACAATCATCACTCCTTAAAATGTAATTTATGGTAAAATATTAATTACATACTGAAAATACATTATTAATATTTGTAAACTTAAGCCGAGGGGGAAGAATATATGGAACAATATACTATTAATATAGAAACTAATGTGGCACTGCCTATAGTAATTACTTCTGATGAAGCGTTTTTGCCCGAGCATTACTCTATGTTTAGGATTATTTTTATAGAAGAGGGAACTGGAATAATTAACATCAATGAGAAATCAACAGTGTTTATGGCTCCGTCAATATTTTGTTTAAATGAAAATGAAATTGTTGCGCTAGAGAAGGAATGCAAATTAAAAGTACAGGCGATATTTTTCAAACCACAAATAATTAATAGTATTTTAACTATAGATAATATAAAAAAAAGTTTAGAGACTTTAACAATGTCAGAGATTCAGGATTATTTTTACATACTACCTTTTATATGTAGAGTAAATAATTTTACGGGCAATTTTGAAATTGGAACTGTTATGGCAAAAAAAATTAGCCATCTTTTTGAACTGTTAAAAGCTGAAATTATTAGAATTGATAATTTGTATTGGGCCTGCAGAACCCGTTCTTTTTTTCTGGAAATTTTATTTCTAATACAGTATTCATATACAGATTCTAAAGTAGAGTCAAATATGCAGTTAAGTTATAAATCATCTGATATAAATGATATTATTTTATATTTACACACTAACTATGATAAAAAAATAACCATTAAGCAATTAACAGATATTTTTCACATTAACAGAACAACTTTATCAAATAACTTTAGTCATGCTACTGGTATGTCTATAATAGATTACCTAGTGAAGCTTAGAATTAAAGTAGCTTCTATGCTACTTAGGGATACTCATTTGACTATATCTGAAGTGGCATATAAATCGGGATTTAATAACAATACGTATTTTTTGCGTACCTACAGAAACTACGTAGGCTGCACTCCTTCCGAATATAGAAAAAAGGCTGATTCACTTACTTAAGAAATAGCGGAGTAATAAAGAGCTTCACTTTATTACCCCGCTATGAAATTTAAATTAATAGAGCACCTTGAGAAAAATATAAAATTAATAAAGGCTTAATTGATTTAAATAAGGATAGCTAATAAGGAAAAAGAATAAGTAAATTTCTTTAGGACATCGGACATATAACAATAACTTCATAGGGGGTGGTTTGGGCTGGGATACTCTTTGTGGTAGCACCATAGACAACAATTAGATTTCGGTTTGCGGGGTTTTTGGTAAAGGCTTGCCCGTTTTCTAGTACTATCTGAGTATAGGGGGCAATGTTTAATTTTAAATAATTATCGCTACTCACCAACTGATTGTTAAAATAGTCTACTTTCACATTTTTATATGGTGTATTTCTTGTCATAATAATTGCTTGAAATTGTGGCGGAAAAATGAGAGGAACAGGCGCATTTGCATCAAAAAATCCAGTTACATTATCTCCTAATCTAACCATTACATGGTCTACAAAATAAGTTGCCGGTGTCACCACGAAATTCACTATAGTTCCAAATTCGTCTTCTACAGACATTAATTTATAACAGCCTAGACCTTCTCCACTTTCATTTGTCCAAAAATCATTAATCATGGTAATGAAACCAGTAAAAGAGTTAAACTTTATCATTTTCACCCTCCATTCCTATTTAAACTCCTGATCTATGATATTTTAAAAGCATTGGAAACTACGAATATCTCTCAGATCCATTCCAAAATATCTCCAAGCATTTCTATTAAAGCGAAAGCCTGCTACAGACCTAGGGCCTACGAATACAAGCCATGCCCAAAATCCGTTCCCTCTTCTTGGCCATATATAGACAAATCTATATATGCAAGGTCTAATTGCACCTGGGTCTATAGCTAGAGGGGTAGCACCGAATTGTTGTGATTTAGGTTCCGATGGTGTAAAGTTTGGAGGACCAGAAGGTGGGGCACCCTGAGGACTTTGAGGTCCTTGTAGGAAAGGACCTATTTGCCTGTATTGATAAGTGAGTGGAAAATATTCAGCCTCTAGTTCATAAATATAGCTTTGATTATAAAGTCTAATAGAATCTTCATCAATATACATTTAATTAACTCCTAAAAGTATTTACAATTACAGTATATGATGTATTATAGTTTTTTGTTATTTAAATTTAAGGCTTATTGATAATATGGTTAACAATTATGTTTTTATAGGATTCCCTCAGTTCACATTTAAAGAATATTTTCAATTAATAATTTAAAGTTTTCTAGTCCCAATTTCTCTAATGTCCTACCTTCTTTTCTAAAATCTCTGTTAAGTGCAGCAGAAGACATATTTATTAGGGAGGAGCATATTGGGGTGAGTATTTCTAAATGTTTACCAATAGATTCCATTAGTACTAATCCCTCAGGTACATCTTCTGTTATGTATCTAGAATTAGAAACAAATGGACCTTTGCAGGAATGGTTATTAGCATAATCAAAAAACACTTCAGTGGCATCTAGACTAGTATCTAAGGAATTCCTGAATTTACATTCTTCCACATATGTATTTCCTTTGCAACCTAATTTGTTTAATATTTGAATTTTTTCTCCATCTAAAGCGCATACAATATTCCATACTGATTTTGTAAATACCTCTTTATACATCCAGTATTCTCCATTAGCATATTCTATTCTTGGTATACTCATAAATGCGCCAATAGTATGAACTATTAAATTAGGATTGTTTAAGGCAGCCTCAATAACGGATTTTGATTTTACAAAATTATATCCTAAAGCTTTTAACATTTCAAGAGTCTCATGAGCTTTTGATTCTGGATATATCCCTATTGGATTTCGTACATTTTCAAATAATACTGTTACCTGACCTGCCTTAGTTATTCTACAATCCATTGGCGAACTTTCTGCTTCTACTATAGTTAAATTTTTATTCTTGCAATGTTCTAAGAAATACATTGTTGCTAAATATCCTGGTTCAATTAATATAACTTGGTTATCTAAATATGGTGCCATTTTTTTAATAACATCTTCTTGATAATTAGTTTGTACATATAATATTATAAGCTGCGAATTTTTTAGTGCTGACTCATAGTCAGTGGTTATTAAATTTATCTTTGCTTCTTTACTTTTACCCTTTCTAATAAATTCAATTTTATAACCATTGTCAACCATAGCTTCATAATGTTCATTATGAAGCATTTTAGAAGTCTTTAATATTGTAACCTCATGACCTTTTAATGATAAATCCGCTGCTATTGTACTACCAGCATTTCCTGCACCTGCTATTGTGATTTTCATTTCTATTTTTCCTCCTATTAATTATTATGTTTCAAACCTTCCATATAGTTTGTATTCATGTAATGTGAAATTTACATAAAGACTAGTATATTATCTATTATATACCTTATTTAGATTTAGCTCTGAAATTTCTCATATATATCTTTTTTTTTCAATAATCAATAATTTGAATTTTTTAACAAGTCGCAGTTACCTTCTGTTGTTAACTAATTCTGACCAAATTCATAACATACACTTTACAATGAACTGTTAGAATAATTGAAACGAATATATTTTAGAAACGTATTTTATATAAGGTGGCTTTTAAAATTTTAGTTTTATTAATCTAATAATTTATTAGAAAGGTGAGGATTAAAATGAAAGAAGAAGAATTATTATATAATGTAATATTTCCAACAGATGAGGATCCTAATTATATTAATTATGGTTATTTTATAGGGAGGAACAAAAGAAGCATATATAAATTAAAAGCTACTATTAATGAAAGCCAACTAAACGTAATATTAATTTGCGATGGCAATAATGAAAATGCTTTTTTTGCTAAAGTTTTTCAAAATGAAGTAGACAGATTTTTGAAAATTATCAATGATTTTAATTTTAAACAAATTAATATTAATAATCAGTTTATGAATGAAGTAAAGTATATGTTTGGGGAAGAGGTAATATATAATCGAAAAAGGGTGCACAAGGCACATCAATATCAGTATCCACAGAAATTTACCAATGGAATAAAAAACTGGGAAATACCATATGTACTAGCATTAAATCCAATAAAAGAACATAAGCTATCCTTAAAAAGAGCAATTTAATTTATGAAAATTAAAATGAGTTTATTTGACAAAAATAGAAATATAGTTTAAAATGCATATGTAAGAACAACACAAATATTGTGTAAGAATTTAGGGATAAGGCAATTTTTTTTTGAAAAACAATTTAATAACTATTTAAGTTAAACCACGAAGGTTCTGCTTTTTTTTATATTTTGAAAAAGCACCAGAACTTTCGTGGTTTTTATATTTTTTATGTACCTTAATGAAAGGATAGGATGTTGTGAATGATGTAATTTACATGGGGAAAAAAGTAATGCAGTTTATTTTTGTTATATTTCTGTTGTCTATAATTGTTTTTTATATGGCAAGGTTGTCACCTGGGGACCCTCTGATGTCTTATTATGGGGAAGGTGCTGAAAGGATGAATACTACAGAAAAATTGGATGCAATGGAAAAGTTGGGACTAAATGAACCTATATATAAACAATATATTAGCTGGTTATCAAATGCAGCTCATGGAGAATACGGTATATCTTATAAATATAAACAGGACGTTACCACAGTAATTGGAGATGTTTATAAAAATACAATTATACTGGGTGGGCTTGGTTATATATTCACATTTTTGTTTGCATTGCTTTTAGGAATTTTTTGCACACTACATGAAGATAAGATCATTGACAAAATTATATGTAAAGTAGGTGTTATAACTACCTGTATTCCAGCATTTTGGTTATCGCTAATATTAATATTGGTTTTTAGTATTAATTTAAGGATATTACCTTCAAGTGGTGCATATGCAATGGGTAAGTCAGATAGCCTTGTAAGTAGAATAGAGCATCTTGTCTTGCCTTTAACTGTGCTGATACTTAGCCACCTGTGGTATTATACCTATATGATTAGAAATAAATTAGTGGAAGAAATCAGACAAGATTACGTGTTATTATGCAAAATCAAGGGTTTAAGTAAAAAGAAAATTGTATATAAACATTGTTTGAAAAATATTATGCCCTCTTATATTAGTGTTATGGCAATATCCGTTCCTCATATTTTAGGAGGAACTTATGTGGTAGAAAAAGTTTTTTCTTACCCTGGACTCGGTTCCCTCTCTTTTGAGAGTGCTAAATATCATGATTATAATATGTTGATGTTGCTTTGCCTTATAACGGGGATATTGGTGGTTTTCGTAAATATGCTATCACAAGTACTTAACGATAAAATAGATCCTAGAATGAAACATGATGGGGGGGAGCAGGATTGGCAATAGAAGGTAGCGACTTTGAAATAGTTGGAGAAAATTATCTTTCAGAGGAGATAAAAGTAGCGCAAAAAAAAAGCTTTAAAAAAACCCTGAAAGAAAAACCTTATATCTCAATAGGAGTATTGCTGATAATAATCCTTGGATGTGTTTTTTATGGGAAAATAGTTAAATTAGATCCTGCTTATATGGACTTAAATAATATTAATGTGCCTCCGAGCTTCACCTTTTATTTTGGTACGGATTCTTTGGGCAGAGACATTTTTACTATGATTTGGTATGGTGGTAAAATCTCTTTATTTATCGGGGTTTTTGCTACAATAATATCAACTACAATGGCAGTTGTATATGGAAGCATCAGTGGTGTTGCCTCAGAACTTATAGATGATATGATGATGCGATTTACTGAAATCCTACTTAGTATACCATCCATTTTGACCGTGATTTTCATTCAAGCAATGATAGGTAAGGCGAGTCCAGTATCCATTGCCATTGTAATTGGAATTACTAGTTGGATGAATGTTTCTAAAATTGTACGAAGCGAGGTAAGGAAAATTAGAAATAGTGGTTACATTTTAGCAGCAAAGTGTGCAGGGGGTAAATTTTTTTATATTTTAAAGAGACATCTGCTACCAAATTTCATTTCAGCAATAATGTTTATGGTGGTAACCAATGTTGGAAGCGCCATTGCAATAGAATCAACTTTGAGCTTTTTAGGAATAGGTCTTCCCATTGAAATTATCTCATGGGGTAGTATGCTCTCCCTTTCGGAAAAAGCACTATTATCAAATTATTGGTGGATTATCTTGATTCCAGGTATGTTTTTGGTGGTTACATTGGTTTGCATCACAAATATAGGGAATTATGTAAGGAAGAAAAACAATAAAGAATTTAGCAACTTATAAAGATATAAAGTGTCAATATTATTTGCAATACGCAATATAAATATTGAAATTTAATATACATAACAAACATTTAGGGGGAGAATGATGAAATTTAGAAAAACGATTATTTGGGGATTTACACTGGCAATGAGTATGGCTTTACTTATTGGCTGTGGTGGGAGTGGTGAGAAGAAAGCCGCATCCAATGAAAAGGTTTTAGTTTATGGAAGTGGGGATTATTCAGGTATTAATCCAGCATTATATGAACATGGAGAAATTAATTCCCTGATTTTCAGTGGACTTACTGCCCATGACAAAAACAATAAGATTATTCCCGGACTTGCAAAAAGCTGGACCAGTGATAAAGTTACAAATACATATACTTTTATATTAAGAAATGATGTTAAATGGCATGATGGTAAAATTTTTACGGCGGAAGATGTGAAGTTTACGCTGGAAACAATTATGAATCCTAAGAATTCTTCGGAAATAGCATCAAACTATGAAGATATCACAAAGATTGAAGTGGTGGACAAGACTACCTTAAAAATAACTTTAAAAGCACCAAACATAGCCATGCTGGATTATTTAACAATAGGTATCTTACCTAAGCACCTATTAGAGGGGAAAGATATTGCAACAGATAAATTTAATCAATCTCCAACGGGAACGGGTCCATTTAAAATGGAAAAATGGGACAAAGGACAAAGCATTACCCTCCAAAAAAATAAAGATTTCTACGAAAAAGAACCGCAAATTGATAAAGTAATATTTAAAATTGTGCAGGACACCAAAGCTAGAGCCTTGCAATTAAAATCTGGAGAATTGGATTTAGCACAGATTGTACCCCAGGATGCAGCACAATTTGAAAATAATAAGGATATTACTGTCTATGATATGAAAACGTCAGACTACAGAGGTATTTTGTATAATTTTAATAGTCCTATATTTAAAGAAAATCGAGAATTGCCAAATGCCTTAAGTTATGCTATTGATCGAAAAGCTATTTTAGACAGCGTTTTATTAGGTCGCGGAAAAGTAGCCTATTCACCAATTCAGGTTGGAGAATATAATAATCCGAACATGGACAAATTTGACTATAACCCAGAAAAAGCAAAAAAAGAGTTGGAAAAAGCGGGTTGGAAGCTTGGCCCGGATGGCATATATGTAAAGAATGCTAAGAAATTATCATTTACTATTAACTGCCAAGAAGGAGACCAGGTCAGAGTGGATATGGCGAATATCTGTGCTCAACAGCTTAAGGCAATTGGTGTAAATATGAAGGTGGCCGTATTGCCAAAAATTGATTGGGAAAATCAAGATGCGTACCTGATTGGCTGGGGAAGTCCTTTTGACCCGGACGACCACACTTATAAAGTGTTTGTAACGGGTAAAGGGAATAACTACAGTAGTTATTCAAATACTAAAGTTGATGAGTTATTACGCAAGGCAAGAGAAACTGATGTGAACGCTGAAAGATTAAAATATTATAAGGAATTCCAAATTGAATTAACCAAGGATATGCCATATACATTTATAGCATACATCGATGCATTATATGGTGCAAAGCCTAATATAAAAGGAATCACCTCAGAAACAGTTTTGGGACATCATGGTGTGGGCATATTCTGGAATATTTCAGATTGGATAATTGAGTAGAAACTTTAGAAAACAAAGTGAAACCACAATGGTGCATAGGGCTCCTTTGTGGTTTCTAAAGAATAGGAGAGGTTATGAAGGATTTGTTAGAAGTAAATAATTTAGTTGTAAGCTTTTTAACGAAGGCAGGTGAAGTGCAAGCGGTTAGAGATGTTTCTTTTTCGCTGAAAAAAGGAGAAGTTTTAGCCATACTTGGAGAATCAGGCTGCGGAAAATCCGTATTATGTAAAAGTATTTTACGCATACTTCCAGAGAATGGCTGTATAAAAAGTGGAGAAGTTATTCTTAATGGAGAGGATTTAATAAATTTAGAAGGCAAGTCTATGGATAAGGTTAGAGGCAGGGAGATATCTATGATCCTTCAAGATCCTATGACTTCTTTAAATCCTACTATGTCTATTGGCAAACAGATCATAGAAGCGGTATTGATTCATCAAAAGGTTAGCAAAAGTGAAGCAAAAAAGAAAAGTATAGAACTTATGGAGCTTGTTGGGATTGACCATGCAGAAAAAAGATTCCATCAGTATCCCTATCAGCTCTCTGGGGGAATGATACAGAGAAGTGTTATTGCAATTGCACTGGCCTGCAAACCAAAAGTATTAATTGCTGATGAACCAACCACTGCTTTAGATGTAACTACCCAAGCACAAATAATAGAGCTTATTCAAGAATTACAAATAAAAACTGGGATATCAATCATATTTATCACACATGATTTAGGGGTTGTTGCCAAAATAGCCCAAAGGATTGCAGTTATGTATGCTGGAAAAATCGTTGAAATAGGTACTAGCAAAGATATTTTTTATGATCCACGGCATCCTTATACCTTAGGATTAATGTGTTCTTTACCTAATATAGATTCTGATGAGGCAAATTTGAATTGCATACCAGGAATGCCACCTAATTTATTGAATCCGCCAAAAGGTGATGCATTTGCACAGAGGAACAAATATGCATTAAAGATAGATTATCTGGCTGAGCCACCTATGTTTAAAATCAGCGATACCCATAGTGCTGCAACTTGGCTGTTACACAAAGATGCTCCAAAAATAAAGCCGCCCATTAGATTTCAAGAATTTAGGGTGATGCAAAATGAAGACTGAAAAAATATTAGAAGTCAAAAATCTAAAACAATATTTCAAATTAGATAGAAATACTGTAAGTAAAGCGGTTGATGATATATCTTTCGATATTTACAAAGGAGAAATATTTGGACTAGTGGGTGAATCTGGTTCAGGCAAATCAACAACGGGTAGAAGCATTATTAATATCTATAAGCCAACAGGGGGAGAAATCTATTATAGGGGAAAGCTTATTTCAAATCGTAAAATTTATAGAGCTGAAAAAAAGTTTATAAATAGAAATATGCAAATCATATTTCAAGATTCAACCTCATCTCTAAATTCACGAATGACAATAAAAGAAATTATTGAGGAGCCTCTTATAATTCAAAAATTGTATAAGAATAAAGAAGAGCGCATGGAGAAGGTTTACAAGCTTATGAATTTAGTGGGACTAGATAAGATTTATCAGGATTGCTATCCCTTTGAATGTTCAGGTGGACAGAGACAACGTGTAGGAATTGCGCGGGCGCTTAGCCTTGATCCAGAATTCATAATTGCGGATGAACCTATTGCATCTTTAGATGTTTCAATTCAAGCGCAGATTATTAATTTATTCAAAAAGCTTCAAAGAGACAAGGGTCTGACATGTTTATTTATTTCACATGACTTGGCTATGGTGAAATATGTATGCAATCGAGTAGGCGTTATGTATCATGGGAAAATTGTTGAACTGGCCGAAACTAAGGAATTATATCGAAATCCCATTCATCCTTATACAAAAGCATTGTTTTCGTCAATACTTGTTCCAGATCCACAGTGTGCCCAAAAGAGAACTCGTATCAAATATAATCCCATTAATGATGATCTTTTGGAAGAAACAAGTCAGTTGGTAGAAGTATCAGAAGGCCATTTTGTGCTGCAATAATAAAATATGATCGAACTCAAATGGCTATTTTTTTATTAAAAAAATAAGTAGCTGAGAACAATTTTTTACTTGCTAATTTTTATACAATAAAAAAGAACTGATTATATTCACCAGTTCTTTTAAGGGGTATTATTAAATTTATATTTAATTAAAGGGGGACTCTAATTAAAAAAATCAATTACTTTCTATATATTTATAATAACAATTTTATGTGTCGTTAGTGTGACTAAATTAAAAATTAATTGTAAATTTAAAAATGATTCCATAAATACTAGTATATTATAGAGAGCATATTCCACAACATAAACTGGAAATTTATGATTATTGATAATATTTTAGATATATGTATTTTGAGTAAAATATATATTAGTTAATTTGTGTAACCTAAAGGACTGTTTTTGGGGTATAATAGATTAATAAAATAACAAATCATACCTTGCAAATATTTATTGCTAATATTAATTTAGAGGGTATCAGTTAGTTTTTTAATGTAAAAGATGTAAAAAATAAAAAAAAGAAGGTAAAAAATATGAAAAATGATATGAACAAAAGCATGGAACTAATGAAAAAAATTATTGAAGAGAAAAAAGTAAAGTCTTCACAGCAAAAAAATACTAAGAGAGCAAAGATTTACGGATCACAAAGTCCAGCATCAGGTGGTCAAGGGTTATATGGCAAATAATCTATATGTTTAGAATGGAAATTATCATAAATAACAAGGGAAATTACTGCAAAAGCCTGACGTTATAAAATTCAATAAAAAAAGTATCAAGATGTTAATATTCTTGATACTTTTTTGCTCTTATTATAAAGTTTCTTTAACTATATTAGATACTTCCTTTAAATAATCCCCAAGGGTTTCTTTAGATGCAGTAGGAACAGCTCCAAAAAAAGTATGTTTTACTTCTTCTATTCCAGTAAAATTGAATATACCTTGATCTGTAGTTTGTTTCATTGAATTATGCATTCCATTTGCAGAATACATTTTACTTGGTGTACCTGTAGTACAAAATAATAATCCCTTCTTGCTTTTCAATAATCCATTTGGGACTCCATCTATATACTCATAAGCGAATCCATAGGAAAACACACGATCTACATATCCCTTTAGCATAGCAGGAAATGATGTCCACCAAACAGGATAAACAAAAGTAATAACATCAGCCCATTTAATATGCTCTTGTTCTGCTAAAATATCGTCTGGAACTTTTCCACTTTGGAAAGCCTCAAAGTCTGCTGGTTTAAGTATTGGATCAAATCCAATTTCATATAGGTCTCTAACTCTTACGTTAGCGCCCTTCTCTACAGATGCATTTACAACGGCATCTACTATACTTTTCCCAAAACTCTTTGAATTTGGATGTGCAAAAACTACTAAATTATTCATAATTAATTCCTCCTAGATTTATAATCTTATATTATTACTTATTTGGGCATCGATATTTACTATCAATATAATTTGATGTCCAAGTATATAGCTAAAAAAATTTATTCTAACTTAGAAGTTATTATAAATTTTCTCTAATACACTTTCAAAAATTTTTTTCTCATTTTCACTTATATTTTTGTATTCAACTTCAAAAAGTTTGCGTGAAATTTCTTTAAAATTCGGTTCTAATTCTTCTCCTTTTTTCGTTAAGAAAATAATTGTTGACCTGCTGTCAGTTGTATCTTTCTTTGATGAAATATAGCCCAATTTAATCAACTTGTTTACTAGCGCTGTCACAGTAGATCTATCTCTATGAATACTATTTGCAATATTAGTCATAGTACATTCGCCATGTTGAAACAAAGTGGCTAAGATATCTCCATGAGAGGGTGCTATATCTACAAAGCCTATCTGTTCTAACTCTTTCAGAATAAATTGATTTGCTTTTTCTCGTATTCTTCCTATTAAGTAAATTGTTTTATTTGTTTTCATATTTCCATTATACTTTGATATCAAAGTATTGTCAATAATCAATTATTAAAAAATAGCAAAAAAAAACGTAGAAAGTTTTAAAATTAATCCTCAACTATCTACGTCTTTTAATTTAAATAGACTTAATTTAAATTGCATGCATGATCATAGCTTTTTCAATTACTTGATTAATCCTTCAGCTACGTTAACTATAAAGTCTTGGATATTTGTAACTAAGGTCTTAACTTCTAATGTTCCTCTATCAGATAATTTGTTAACAGAGAACTCTTGTATATCTATAGAATATATATATACTGGTCTAACAGTCCCATCTTTTACAGTGTAGGATGGAGTCATATTTCCGGCAGCTATGGTATGAAGTACTGATGATAAACATATAAGCATAGTTGCCTTTCTAGTATGTTTTCTCATAGCATTTTGAGATTCATACACATTATCATAAACACCTGGAAGTGTATATCTATCTCTTATACTACCGGCAAGGACTACAGGAACATCATTGTCTATGCAAGCTTTTATTATACCATCCTTAACTTTACCTGAATTTATAAGCTCTTCAAGGGATCCTGCGCTTCTAGCCTCATTTATAGTTGCTATATAGTTATAATGAGCATTTTCACGAGACTCAAAAGTTTCTTGACCTGAAACTGTTTTGAACATTCCGTTTTCTAAATCATAAGTAGCAAGGTTATTTCCAGATAAAACAGCTTGAGCATAACCATTTTCCACTAGTGAGGCAAAGGCAGCTCTTGATTTGTCATCTAATGCAATTGCAGGTCCTAAAACCCAAACTATTTTTCCATCATGTTCCTTTTCATATTGCATAATTTCATATAATTCATCGTAATCTTTAGAGAAAGCTGTTTCTCTTGATCTCCCACTTCTAAATGCAAAGGTATCAGCATCTGAATCATCAGTAACAAAGCCTCTAGTATACATATATATACCTTCACTTCCATCTTCCGTTCTGCCTACGACAACTTTATCGCCAAGCTTTAAATTTCTAAATTCCACAACATTTATGTCATCATCTGCAGTAACAACTGCAACGCTATCCATACGGCTTTCACTCGCTATTACCCACTTGCCTTTAATCTTAAAATATTCAGGATATATTGATAATGCATGATAATTTTTATGAGTAACGCCGTCTTTAATTACTTCTTCAAGTGTGCAGTCTGGAGCATTAACAAGGAAATCTTGCGAGAAATCCGGCGGTGTAAACTTTGGTAAAATAAAACTCATTTAAAATCTCCTCCTACTAATATAGTAATGTATGTTAGTGCGTTTAGAATTAAATCATCTTCTTTAAAGCTGGTATACTAACTTAAGTTTTTTTGAAGATTAACCACAAAATCTTGAACGTTAGTAACTATTGTCTTAACACCTACGTATTCTCTAGCAACAGATACTTGATTAACTGCATATTCAGCAATATCTACGCAGTAAAAATATACCGGTCTTACTTTTCCATCTACAACCCTATAAGATGAAGCTAAGTTTGCCGCTGCTACTGAGTGAAGAACCGTAGCAAGACAAATTACTACTGTTGCTTTATCTGTTTGCTTCTTCATAGCATCTAGGGCACAAGATACATTATGATAAACAGGTGGAAGTGGTCCGTCATCCCTTATAGAACCAGCAAGAACTATAGGTATATCCTTCTCTATGCAAGTTTTCATAAATCCATCTTTTATATTTCCTTCACTCAGTAATGCGTCTATAGAACCTGCGCGTCTAGCCTCATTTATTAGATCTAAATGGTTATAATGACCCATTGGAACAGATTCTTGAGTATATATATTTTGACCAAGGGCCGTTCCCAAAAGCCCTCCCTCTAGATCATGGGTTGCCATAGCATTCCCAGCCATAAGAGCGTTTACATAACCATTTTCAGCAAGGGCGGATAGTGCAGCGCGAGTATCGTAATCAAAAACAACAGCGGGTCCTAGAACCCATACTATATATCCATTATTTTGTTTTTCATATTCTAGTAATTCATATAATTCACTATAATCCCTTGAAAATGAAGACTCAACAGATCTCCCAAGGCCTACATTTGGTAAGTTATCAAAACCACCAGTATACTGGTATATACCTTCATTTCCATCTTTAGATTTTCCTAAAACAACCTTATCGTAAGTCTTAAGGTTTCTAAATTCCACAATTTCTACAGTGTTGTCATCGCGAACAACAGCAGCACATTCTATAGATGTTTGGGTTGGAAGTACCCACTGTCCTTTAACTTTAAAATATTCAGGCAATATAGAAGTTATTAAGAAACCTTTGGGAGCAACTCCATCTTTTTTAACTTCACTTATTCTAACATCTGGTGCTTTAACAAGAAAATCTTGTGTGAAATCAACTGCTGCGAACTTTGGTAATTGAAAACTCATTTGAAAGTTCCTCCTTTAGTCTAATGTATTTAAAATAATGGTTAGATTATTTTATAAAATACAATTCATTATAACTAATAATTATATAAAAATAAAGTATAACTAAGATTTTCAGGTCTAATTATGGATTATTTTATATATTTGATGTTGTTTTTTGTAAAAAATGACATAATTGTGTTATAAGTTTAACAAAATCAGGATTTATGATCAAGTCATAAGTCAAAAAATAAAATATTTTGTATCGCACAAATATTATAAAATTGTTATTTTTTTTGAGAGTTCTAAAGTGAAATTAATATGAAAATAAATAATATGAAAATTATAAAACGTGTTAATATTTATAAATTATGGTATAACTAGTATATGAACAAGCTATAATTTAAAAGTATATAATCATATGAAAATATAAAGTAGAATTTGTATGAGTAATAATTATTGGGCAACTTCTGTTTTATACTGTTCTTGAAGCTATCTGAAATTAAAAAAAAATTTTAGGGGGTTAATTATGAAAAAAAATAGTATGTGGAACTTTAAATTATCCACAGCATCAATAGTACTTATTCCTGCAGCAGTTGGTATAAATTATATTGGTAAGTTGTTTGCGGGAGTTCTAAAGTTGCCACTTTGGCTTGATGCTATAGGTACAGTACTTGCAAGTATGCTTGCAGGACCTATTGTAGGGGCTATAGTTGGTGCAACTAATAACATTATATATGGACTCACTATGGATCCTATATCATTTATTTATGCGTTAACAAGTATTGCTATAGGACTTACTGTTGGTATTATGACATACAAGGGATGGATTAAAAGTATTGGCAAGGCTATAGTAGTTGGTCTGATTGCTGCTTGTGTATCTGCAATAGTATCTACGCCCATAAACATAATATTTTGGGGAGGGCAAACTGGTAATATATGGGGAGATGCTGCGTTTGCATCTTTAATTGCAAATTATTTTCCAGTATGGTTAGCTTCATTTTTAGATGAATTTATAGTAGATGTACCTGATAAGATAGCAACTGTAATAGTAGCCTATGGTGTATTTAAAGTATTACCAAAAAAACTTACCATATTATATAGTAATGATAATAACATAGAACGATTATAAAATCATAAGAACTAATATAACTAGGAATTGACATTAAATAATGTTTATCACGGGTGGTGTCAATTCCTAATTTAATTTTACTCCTACCATAAGGATGGTGAGAAATCTTGAAAGCATTAAGTTTATATCAAGAAAAAGATACTGTAGTACATAAAGTAGATCCTATAAGTAAGATGTTATATATAATTATATCTATAGCAATTCCTATAATTTTACCCTATAAAACAATAGGGCTATTATGCATGAGCATTAGTCTTATTTTACTATTAATAGCTAAGGTATTTAAAAAAGTAATACCTCTTATAAGTTTTAGTATGATAATTCTACTTTCAATTATTGTTATACAAGGGCTATTTAACGCTGAAAACAAGACTCCCACTTTTCATATAGGAAAGGCTATTTTCTATAAGGAAGGTCTTTTATTTGCTTTAGAAATATGCATTAGGGTAATAAATATTTTATGTGCTTTTGCAATTTTAGTATTAACTACTAAACCTTCGGATTTAATTGAGTGCTTAGTAAGAAGAGGACTATCTCCTAAAATAGGTTATGTTTTATCTTCTGTACTTCAAATAATACCTCAAATGACTTCAACTATGGAAACTATTACAGATGCCCAAAGGTCTCGTGGTATGGAAACAGAGGGAAAATTAACTGTTAGAATGAAAGCGTTTTTGCCATTAATAGGCCCTGTAGTTATGAATTCACTAATAAATACTAGAGAGAGAGCTATGGCACTAGAAGTTAGAGCATTTAATTCTAAAGCAAGCAAAACTTTTTTAAATGAAGAACAAAAGGGTAGTTATAACAAAATAATAAAAGTGGTTTTAATACTTTTACTTTTATTAGCTGTAGTTTGGAGGGTTTTGATATGAAGAAAATAATTGTGGAAAACTTGAAATATAGGTATCCATTAACAAATGAACTAGCCTTAAAGGGAATATCCTTCGAAGTGGACAAAGGTGAATTTATAGGTATAGTGGGTAAGAATTTATCTGGTAAATCAACATTATGTCAAGCTCTAGTAGGTCTTGTACCCCATTTCTATAAAGGTGCTTACGGTGGCAGTGTTATTGTAGATGGACTTGAGGTTTCACAAAGTGAAATAAGTGAGTTATCTCAAAAAGTTGGAATTGTATTTCAAAATCCATTTACTCAAGTCACAGGTTCTAAACTAACAGTTTATGAAGAAATAGCCTTTGGACTTGAAAATATGGGTATTTCAAGAGAAGAGATGAGAGAAAGAATAGAACATTCTCTTAAACTTCTAGATATATATAAATTTAAGGATAGAAATCCATTTGATTTATCAGGAGGTCAAATGCAGAGAATGGCTATAGCAAGTATTATAGCTATGAAACCAGAAATCATTGTACTTGATGAGCCAACTTCACAACTTGATCCGCAAGGCTCAGAAGAAGTATTTAAAGCCATTCAAAATTTAAGCAAAGAAGGAATGACAGTAGTAATGGTAGAACATAAGATGGAGAAAATAGCTAAATATTCTGATAGGGTCATGTTACTTAACCAGGGAGAAATAGTAGATTTTGATATACCAGAAAAAATATTTTCAAGAGGAGACTTAGAGGATTATGGAGTAACTGCTCCTGCCTTTACTAAAATATGTAAGGGCCTTGGGGTAAAGAACAAAATAACAGAACTGTACCCAATTACCATAGATGAAGCTTACGATTTGGTGGTGAACTATAATGAATAAGATAGAAGTAAGAAACTTACAATTTTCTTATGGGGAAAATGAAGAAATACTAAAAGGAATAAATCTAGACTTTGATAGTAGGTCTACTGCTATCATTGGGCAAAATGGAGCTGGAAAAACTACATTTGTAAAGTTATTAAAAGGTTTGCTTAAGCCTACCTCTGGTGATGTAATAATTAATGGTATAAACACCAAGAAGTCTACTGTAGCAGGACTTGCAAAATACATAGGATTAGTGTTTCAAAATCCTAATGATCAAATATTTAAAAATAAAGTTATGGAGGAAGTTATATTTGGGCCATTAAATATAGGTCAAACACCTAAAAAGGCTAAAGAAAATTCTATAAAGGCTCTTAAATCAGTTGGATTATATGAAAAAATAGATGAAAATCCCTATGATCTTAGTTTATCTGAAAGAAAACTAATAAGTATAGCGTCTATTCTGGCTATGGATACAGAAATAATAATTTTTGATGAACCAACTATTGCACAAGATTATTATGGAAAAGAAAAAATTAAAAGTATAATCAAGGATTTAAGTGCTAAAGGCACGCTTGTACTTGCCATAACGCATGATATGGACTTTGTTTCCGAAACCTTTGAAGCAGTAGTGGTCTTTGCTAAAGGAAATATTTTGTTAGATGGAAGTACAAGAGAGATATATTCACATAAAGAAGAACTTGAACATGCTTCTTTGGAAGCGCCAAACGTAACTCAATTGTGTCAAAGGTTAGGTGTAAAAGAAACTTTTTTAACTGTTGAGGAATTTATAGATTATAAGAAAAACTAGTGATACTACTATAGGGGGTTATGTGCTTATGAGAAAATCATTATCATTTTTATTAATATTTATACTGATAGGAACACTATTTATAGGGTGCACATCAAAAAAAAACAATGTAAATACTGAAGATAAAACTTTAGTAATAGGGATGGAACTTGCATATCCACCTTTTGAGACAAAAGATACACAGGGAAATCCAAGTGGTGTAAGTGTAGATTTTGCAAAAGCTTTGGGTGAATATTTAAAAAGACCTGTAAAAATTGAGAATACCAATTGGGATGGACTTATTCCATCACTTCAGACTGGCAAGGTAGATGCAGTTATATCCTCTATGACTATTACGCAGGAGCGGAGAAAGGTTGTGGACTTTTCTGTGCCATATGCTCACTCCTATCTTGGATTATTAGTGAATAATAATTCTGATGTAACTAAGATTGAAGACTTAAATCAAGAAAGTAAAGTTATAGATGTTAAAAAAGGTACCACAGGATATATATATGCTACAGCAAAATTGACAAAAGCAAAAATAAATGCACTTTCATCAGAAAATGCATGTGTTACAGAAATTGTACAAGGTAAAGCAGATGCTTTTATTTATGATCAACTAACAATTTACCGTCAGAATCAATCTAATAAAAAAACTACAAAAGCTATTCTAATACCATTCCAGGAAAGTGAAAATTGGGGTGTGGCTGTTAATAAGGGGAATTCTGAACTGCTAAATAAAATAAATGATTTTATAAAAAAATATAAGGCAGATGGTGGATTTAATAAGCTTACAACTAAATATATGTCAGAGGAAAAGAAGATATTTGACAACCTTGGGTTTCCATGGTTTTTTGATTAAGGAGAAAATATGAAATATACAAGTAACAAAAATCCAACAGTTATTAATAAAGTTCTAAGTGCCATTTGTGTTTTGGCAATGCTTATTTGTTTTATGTGGTTATCTATAGGTTCAATTGGGTTGAAATTAGATTTTACAACTCTGCTTCAATACAAACAGCGGTTATGGCAGGGATTTTTAATGACCATAGCAATATCTATTGGAAGTTTAATAATAAGTTTATTTATTGGTTCATTAACTGCTATTGCTCAGAATTCAAAGATACTAATAATAAGTTATTTATGTAAGACTTATGTACACTTAATAAGAGGAACCCCACTTTTGGTGCAAATCTATTTCTTCTACTATATTATTGGCACAGCTTGGGGGATTAACAATCGATATTTAGCTGGAATTATAATTCTGTCTATATTTGAAGGGGCATATATTTCTGAAATTATAAGAGGGGGCCTTGAAAGCATCGATAGTCAGCAATATGAAATAGCAAAAGCTATTGGACTTACACCTTTAAAAACTTTTAAGCTTGTTACCTTCCCAATTTTAATGTCTAGAATATTACCAGCACTTGCAGGTCAATTTTCATCTATAATAAAGGATTCTTCACTACTTTCTGTAATTGCTGTAATTGAACTTACTCAAACAATACAGGAAATATCCGCAGATAACTTTAGAATGTTTGAGAATTATATATTTGTTGGGTTCTTATATTTTATACTTACCTTTAGTGTATCAATGGTATCTACATGGTTTGAAAGGAGATATAAGCATGAATATAGAGTTAAGAAACATATGTAAAAATTTCGACAAAAGGGTAGTACTTCAGGATGTATGTTTTGAAGATGATATTAACTCCATTGCCATTATCGGTCCTTCAGGAGGAGGAAAGTCCACCTTGCTTCGTATTATTGGTGGACTGCTTTTACCAAATAGTGGAGAAATGCATATTGATGGGCAGGAAATCAATTTCAATGAAAAACTGCTACAAATTTATCGTAGGAATATTGGTTTTGTATTTCAGTCTAAAGGACTTTTTGAACATCTTACAGCTATGGAAAATGTTACGCTTCCACTTATACACACCTTTGGTATCAATAAATCTGAAGCGATAGAAACAGTAAATAAGCTTTTTAGAAGGTTTGGATTATCCGAAGAAAAGGATAAATATCCATTTCAACTTTCAGGGGGACAGCAGCAGAGAATAGCTATTGCAAGAGCCGTGGCTATAAAACCAAAGCTTTTATTACTAGATGAACCAACTTCAGCACTTGATCCTGAATATACTTCAGAAGTACTTAATATGTTAGGTGAGCTTCAAAATGATGGGCTAAACACTATAATTGTAACGCACGAAATGGGCTTTGCTAAAAATGCTTGTGAAAATGTAATATTCTTAGCAAACAATAAAATAATTGAAAGTGGTAAGAGCACCGAGACATTTAAGTCTCCAAAATCAGATCAATTAAAGGCTTTTTTAAACAAGATACTTGAGTGGAAGGTATAAAAAATTTCATCAATTTTTGTAAAGTAGTGCTATTTTCTAACGCAAAAATTTGACTGAATATTTTATTTAAGATATCTAAAATAATAATACAAAACAAGGAGTGTTATCTTGAATAAATTTCAAAGCAAGAGCCACAGAAAAATTCCTCTATTAGATAAAATAGGTTATGGGTCTGGAAACTTCAGCACAGGTATTTCTAGTCAAGTTATAGGAACCTATTTAGTTTTTTACTGTACGGTTATTCTTAATATACCTGGTAGCCTAGTTGGTTTAGCTGTAAGCCTAAGTATAATTTGGGATGCCATCACTGATCCTTTAATGGGGTACTTTTCAGACATGACTAAATCTAAACTTTTTGGAAGAAGACATCAATATATACTTATAGGGGGTATAGGATTAGGAATATCTAATTACCTTTTATGGAATATAAGCTCAGGATTATCCGATTATTTAAAGTTTGCTATTATATTCTTTTTAATAATAGTAATCAAAACCTTCAGCACAATCTATGTAACTCCATATACTGCTCTTGGTGCTGAATTATCTAATGATTATAATGAACGAACTAGCATTCAAGGTATTAAAACTATTTTCTTTCTTCTTGGACTCGCATTTGTATCAGTTTTTGGAATGTTTGTTTTTTTTCGTTATACTCCAGAGTTTCCTTCAGGGCAACTAAACCCTAGTTCCTATAGTTCTATGGGTGTTTTTTCATCAATTTTAATTATTATCTTTGCACTTGTTTGTTTTTGCTCTACAAAAAAATATATTCCTATGCTAAGTGGGCATGCTGAGAAGGGAGTTAGCGATGCAAAGCTAAAAACTCTGCTACAAGCCTTTAAGGGGATTTTTATTAACAAAAGCTTTAGATATGTGGCTTTTGCATTTATGTTTACAAACATAGCTTCAGCACTGGTTACAAATACAGGGTTACATGTGTTTACCTACACATTTTCCCTAAGTAGTCAGCAAATTGCCATTATAGTTGGAATACAGCTTCTTGTTTCTATATTATCCCAGCCTATATGGTCCATGGCATCTGAAAAATTAGATAAGAAGCCATCCATGGTTTTAGGTATTATACTTTGCATTATAAGTAGCTTACTTTTTCTTATACTAGTGTTTATGAAGGACAGTATAAGGGGTAATGCATTTTACTTCATTCCATTTTCAGTACTTGCTGGCTTTGGTACAGGGGGATTATTTACTCTGCCTTTTTCAATGATTGCAGATGTCATTGATTTAGATGAACTTAATACTGGAAAAAGGGCTGAAGGGAGCTATTATGGTTGTCTAACATTGTTTTATAAACTCTCTCAATCTATAACCTTGCTACTTATAGGTTTTGTACTAGATTTAGTAAAATTCGATGCAAGCCTTCCACTTCAAACTGAAAGTACCGTAATTATTCTTGGCTTAATGCTAAGCATAGGATCAGGTTTAAGCTTTATAGCAGCACTTTTAAGCATCTCAGGTTATAATCTTAATAGAGCCAGCGTTTTAGATATTCAAAAAAAGATTGCTGAAAAGTTGAATACTTAAAAAATAATACCATCTACACAAAGCCAGGTGTAGGTGGTATTATTTATAATAATCTTTTATTAAAGCAGTAGCAAACAATAGCTTCAAGTTATTCTTATTCTTCGAAAGTTACTTTTCCTGTTTCAATATGATATTTTGCACCAATAACAGTAACCTTTTTTTCTTTCTCTAGCTTATTTATTACGGGGCTACTTTTTATGACAGCTAAGCTATTTTTTACATTTTCATCAGCGCAGTTTTCATATAGTTCATTTTTGTCAGTTGTTGAACCTTTAACCTTATCAAAAGAAGGTTTTATCTTACTTAATATTGCACTAATATTGGGTGATGCTTCTCCGCCATCAATTGTTGCTTTTATTGCACCGCAATTTTCATGACCTAATACAACTATAAGTGGAGCAGCTGCATGTTCTACACCATATTCAATACTTCCTAGGGTTATATCATCAACTACATTTCCTGCATTCCTTATTACGAATAAGTCTCCTAGGCCTTGATCAAATATATTTTCTGGCGGAACTCTTGAATCAGAGCAACTAAAAATAACAGCAAAGGGTTTTTGACCATTAGTTGCTAGACCTTTGATTTTTTCGGTGCTGATATCATCGCCTAAAGCCTTGTTCTCAACAAATCTAGAGTTCCCTTCTTTAAGCAAATTTTCTGCATCAGCTGCAACCACATTTTCGGCTCTCTTATATACAGAAGTTTTGGTTACCTTGGTATTGCTTGTTTTATCTTTAGTTGTTTTACCGCTACAACCAGAAAATAATGTAGCAGAAACTAATAATGTTACAACTACAGATGTAAGTTTTTTAGAAAGATTTGTTCTCATTTTTTATCTCCTTATATTTTTATTATTATAGTAAATTATGCATGGAGTCATAAATCAAGGAATATAAAAAAGATTTATAATTAATCCGTTGACAATCGAATTTTAGCATATTTTAATGAAAAATGCAATAATATGTCTACTTTAATGTAAAATATTAGAAAGATTATTAGAAAAAAACTAACTGTAAGTTATATTTTAACCTTAATTGCAAGCTTATTCAAAAAAACTACCGGGGCATATTGGCAGCAAATAAGTAATCATTGACAATACCTTCCTGTGTAATTATAATACCTGTAACCTAAGGAAAATGGTAATTTGATTAACTAAACAGTTAATCAAAACACGATAGAAATCTAATGGGTAAGGTTAGGGTTTTACAATATTAACTATACAAGGGGGTTATTAAATGAATTTAAAAACTTTACGTGCTACCTTTAAGCGGAATTTTATAATGCAGATGAGAGCATATCCTAAGGATTTTTTTATTGGGAATACGCTTACTGGAATTTATACGGTGCTGTCTGCTTACTTCATGTATCATCTTTTGTTTAAAGGTAATTTAAACAGTTCCTTTAAGGAATATGCAGGCACAGGAGATTACATGAGCTATGTAATTGTTGGTTCTGCAATGTATCTGTTTGTGGTAAGGACATGCTTAAATGTGAGCAGAAGTCTTATAACAGAACTCCGAGAGGGAACTCTAGAAAGTTTAATGATTGCTCCCTTTAGTAGGGTGCAGTACTTCTGTGGTAACATGCTTCAGCAAACCATTACTACCAGTATTGAAATAATGGTTACAATTCTTATAGGAATTCCTTTTGGACTTAAGTTCTCTGGTATGAATATTATTTCCTTTCTGCTAGCTTTTGTAGTTTCATTATTTGCATATTTTTCACTATCTATGGTACTTGCAGTAGTAATGCTTTATTTTAGAGATACCTATATATCGCAAAATACTTTGTTTATGCTAATCTTTCTTTTATGCGGGGTTACTTTCCCAATTAAGTACCTTCCTGTATTCGTTCAATATATTTCAAAGCTCATTCCTGTAACCACCTCCCTTGAGCTTATAAGAAATAGTGCTATTTCTGGTATGGGCATAATGCAGCAGTCAAATTCATTTATATATCTTATTATGCTTAGCACAGTGTACTGTATTTCAGGTTTTGCCATGCTTAAAAAAATTGAAAAAATAGCACTAGAAAAAATATATATATAGTAGGGGGAATTAATATGCTAATAGCTGAAAATTTAAAAAAAGTATATGTGTCAAATATTAAAAAAGGCTTTTTCAAAACAGAGAAGACTTATGTGGAGGCGGTGAAGGGAATAAATTTTAAAATTGGTGAGGGTCAGATAGTTGGGCTTCTTGGGATAAATGGAGCAGGGAAGACAACCACCATAAAGATGCTTTCAACATTATTAACTCCAACAGAAGGTAATATAACCATTGATGGTATTGATGCTGTGAAAAATTCTGCTACGGTTAAGAAAAAAATTAACATGGTGGCTGGTGGAGAGAGAATGCTTTACTGGAGGCTTACGGGAAGAGAGAACCTTTGGTATTATGGACAGCTTTACAATATTGAAAATAATAAACTTAAAAAGACAATTGATTATTTATTGGAGCTAGTAGGCTTAAAAGAAAGTCAAAATATCCCTGTAGAAAGGTATTCAAAGGGGATGAAGCAAAGACTTCAGATAGCAAGAGGTCTTATTAATAATCCAAGCTATATTTTCATGGATGAACCTACTTTGGGACTGGATGCTGCTATTTCAAAAGAATTAAGAGAGCATGTGAAGAGAATTGCTCATGAGGAAGGCAAGTCCATTCTTCTTACTTCTCACTACATGCCAGAGGTTGAAGAACTTTGCCAGTATATATATATTATGGATAAGGGGAGCATAATTGCGCAAGGTACACCAAAGGAGTTGGCGCTTATAGGTATAGAAGAAAAGGTGCTTTGTGTAGAGTTATACAGCATGAATAATAAGCTTCACCAGGATATTCTTAAGGTGTGTAAAAATGCAGGGAATTGTAGTGTTGAGCTAGATGAAAGCAATAAGGTATACACTTTAAAATCAAAGAATGACCTTAGTAATGAAATAGCTACTGTTTTACTCCAGCATAAAATGCCAATTAAAACTTTCTATACAAAAGAGCCTAAGCTCGAGGATGCAATAATCAAGCTTTCGAAGGGAGCATAAACATGGGATATTTTTTAAAAGTGGTAAAGGCTGAAATGATAAAGCAACATAAGAATTATTTTTACAATAAAACTATATATATAAGCTTATTTTTATGGCCAATACTTGTATTTATATCCACTTATTATGGCTATAAACCCTTCGATATTATGGGCATTAGCCAGTATGTACCATATCTAAACACAAATAACATAATCTTATTTGTGATTATAGGCTATATGTGTATGAGCTTTTTTAGAAGTCTTGTGCAGTCTGCATGGAGATTCTCAACTGAAAGAATCTACGGTACTCTAGAGCTTATTTATTTAACTCCTGCAAATAGGCTTGCTATTGTTATGGGTAACGCGGTATCTTCAGTATTTGAAAGTGTATGGCTGTTTGTAATATTCTCAGGAACAATTATTTTTATAAAGGGAAAGTATTTTAGCATAAATCTAGCAGCAGCATTTGTAGGAATTACCCTTGTTATAGTGTTATCACTGATTTGGGGAATGTTTTTAAATTCACTATTTTTGTATTCAAGGGATACAGGTTTTTTATTCACCATATTAGAGGAACCCATGGAGCTTTTTAGTGGAGTAAAAGTACCGTCAGCTATATTTCCATTATGGGCAAAGCTAATAAGCTATATATTTCCGCTAACCTACACTGCGGACATACTCAGAAGAGCACTTCTAAATTCGGAGAGTATATATGAACTGAGAAATTATATATTTATAAGCGTATTAAGTGGGATTTTAATGCTTCTATTTACTATAGTTTTCTTGAAATCCGGAGAAAAACATGCGAAAAAAACTGGAAATATGTCTTTGTTCTAATGTAGATATAATCTATAATAATTATAGGGACACATAAAGATAATGAGTGCAGTAAAAATCATAGTTATATGGGGAGGAGGCGAAGCTGTGAAAATATATGAATATAGTGATTGTGGGTGGGAAATTGAATTTGTGTACTCGCCATATTTTGAGATGCTGTGCAGCCTCCATGTTATTACAAAACCTGATCATCATTTAAATAGACTTAATTGGTATAGATATATAAAAGAAAATATGGATCATGAACTCTATAAGGAAATAATGTACTTTGGAACACATTATTTTGAGTGGTGTTCGGCAATAGATTTTTACAAGTATTTTCATGGAATAAATGACTTGAATATCACAGCTTCCTTAGATTATGTTAATGAAATGAATATTGTTGATTTTGTATATATTATGCTTTCGGAATTGCTTAATAAGAAAGCCATTGAATATCATATTTCAAGAGGGAGCTATAATTTCAAAGCACAAGAAATTACAGAGGAGCAGGCAGAAATATTTAAGGATCCACAAGGCTTTAGAAGAAGGTTTGTAGCTTGTTTAAAAAAATATTACTATTTACATTTTGAAAAAGAGCTGAGATTTTTTGAACCACTGCTTGTGAGAAAGCTTAAAAAAGAAGCAGCAATATGTGATGAAACATGCATAAAAGAATTTGTAAAAACAATTCATACAAGAATTGAGGTTAATGATAAGGCATTTCTTTTTCATAAATACAAGCTGTTTACAGTTCCTTTTGATTCAGTTGATAAAATTATAATAGCCATAAGCAGCTTTATAGATCCACATCTTCTAATAGGTATAGATAATGAAAGAACTTTGCAGTTCACCATTAGAGTTAACCTTGAAAGAGCCTGCGAGGAAGTGCCCTTTGATCTGTTTATGACTATGAAGGCTCTTGGTGATGAAACAAGACTAAAGATTTTAAGATGTATTTATAAAAAAGTAAGTACCACGAAGGATATAGCTAAGGAGCTCGGCATCACTGAAGCTGGAGTATCCAAGCACCTTAAAATAATGTATGAAGCGGGGGTGCTTCGTAAAAAGAGGGATGGTAATTTTATAAATTATATAATCGAGAGAGAAGTCATTGATAGAATTCCAATGGATATGTATCAATATTTGGATAACTAACATTACGAATGATAGTAAAGAGGCTAAAGGATTCCCAAAAATCACACCCCAGGGGCACTTGAACAAAAAAAGCACAGCTGCGATAGCTGTGCTTTTTTTGTTAATTAGCTTCTTGCAAATATTTCTTGGAAATCCACTGCTTCAAGCTTCTCACGTACTAAAAGCTCTTCTGCAACAGCATTAAGTTTACTCCTATTTTCAGTTAGAAGTGACAATGCTTTTTTATATGCTTCATCTATAAGTTTTTTTATTTCTACATCTATTTTGTTTAGAGTTTCTTCACTAAAGCTTTTACTTTTACCCATGTCTCTTCCAAGGAATACCTCATCACCACCGGAACCAAAAGCGATGGTTCCAAGAGTATCACTCATGCCATAATCCATTACCATTTTTCTTGCGATTGTTGTTGCTCTTTCAATATCGTTGCTTGCACCAGTACTTATATCTCCAATAACTAGTTTTTCTGCAACTCTACCACCTAATAGCCCCACAATTTCCTCTTGGAGTCTTGACTTAGACATATATGATCTGTCCTCATCTGGAAGACGCATAGTATATCCGCCAGCCCTTCCTCTTGGAACTATACTTATCTGGTGAACAGGATCTGACATTGGAAGTAAATTCATTACAATTGCATGGCCTGCTTCATGATACGCTGTAAGCCTTCTATCAGCTTCAATTATCACTCTGCTTTTCTTTTCAGGTCCAGCAATTATTCTTGTAACTGCTTCTTCAAGTTCAGCCATTCCTATAAGCTTTTTATCTTTTCGTACAGTTAAAAGTGCTGATTCATTCATTAAGTTTTCAATGTCTGCACCTGTAAATCCAGGTGTTCGCCTCGCAAGTACGCTGAGTTTAACTTCTGGTTCAAGATGTTTATTTTTTGAATGGACTGCCAAAATTTCTTCTCGACCCTTCGCATCAGGAACACCAACTAGTATTTGTCTGTCAAATCTACCTGGTCTTAGTAGTGCTGGGTCAAGTACATCTGCTCTATTTGTAGCTGCAATCATTATTATGCCTTCATTTTCTCCAAAGCCATCCATCTCAACTAGCAGTTGGTTTAATGTCTGTTCTCGTTCATCATTGCCACCACCAACTCCTGCACCTCTTTGTCTTCCTACAGCGTCAATTTCATCTATAAAAATTATACAAGGAGCGTTCTTTTTTGCCTGCTCAAATAAATCTCGCACTCTGGAGGCACCGACGCCTACAAACATTTCTACAAAATCTGAACCTGAGATGCTGAAAAATGGGACTCCGGCCTCTCCTGAAATAGCTCTTGCAAGAAGTGTCTTACCAGTTCCTGGAGGTCCTATTAGTAAAACACCTTTTGGTATACGGGCACCCATTTCCATATAGATTTTAGGTTGTTTTAGGAAATCGACTATCTCTGCAAGCTCAGCTTTTTCTTCATCTGCCCCTGCAACATCATTAAAACTAACTTTTTTCTTATTAGGATCTGCAAGTTTTGCTTTGCTTTTACCAAACTTCATTACACCACCACTTCCACCGGCGCCTTTGGATTGTTTTATGAATATAACCCCAAAGCCTACAAGCATTAGTATGAATAGTAAATTAGGCAAAAACTGTAACCACTTTAACATACTTGATGGTGCTAGGTATGTTTCTTGAATAGCTGGATTCTTTGGATGGTCTTTAATAAACTGAAATAATCTAGCAGATGGAACAATGGTTTTATAGGTAGTTCCATCTTTTAAAGTTCCAGAAACTGACATCTGGTCATCTTGAACCACGAAGCTTTTTATAGTATTATTTGTCCAATCATTTTGAAATTGATTAAAATTAATAATTGTTGAAGTCTGATCTGGTTTAGCAAGCATAAATACTGCAATAACAGCTAAAATTATAGCCCAAACAGCAATACTTGATTTCTTTTTCATCAGAGATCACCTCTCTTTCTCAATATATACTTAACTCTTTTACGTTCTTAGTCTTTCACTTATTATATACTTAAGCCTGCTAAAAATTCTATTGATTTCATAAGAGGCTTTATAATCTCACTGCATGAAATGATAGTTTCCATAAAAGTCATTTTTAAAATATCATAAATCTACCACCCCTCGATTATTATCGTTTATAAATGAGAGTATATCATAGCAAATAGTAAAACACAACAGTTTCAAAACTATTCTGTTCAGTTATGTTGAAAAGATGCGTGCAGTGTGCTATATTTATGGAAAACAGAGAATGGAGGCTAGGGGATGGATGTAATAAATAAGTCCGATTTCAGTGAAAAATTTGAAGGAAAAGTCCCAGGTAAGATTGGAAGACCGATAGATAAACGGCGGGATCTTGCTATTCTGAAAGCTGCTTTGGAGCTCGTAGCGGAGCAGGGGTATGATTCGGTCACCATGGATTCTATTGCAGTAAGAGCCCACGCGGGAAAAGCTACCTTATACCGCAGATGGAAATCTAAACCCTATCTTATAGCAGAAGCCATAAGATTTATGATGCCTTGTGAGCAGAAGGTTGATAAGCAGCGTTGCGGAGACAATTTAAGAGATTATTTGTGTGAATCACTTAGCATATATTTTGGGACACGAGACGAGGTCAGGCAAAAGGTAATGCTATCCATCGCAACAGCAATAAACAGAGATAAATTATTATCCGAAGCGATTCACTTGGGTTGTATAACGGATCAAACCTGTATATTTAGTGATACCATAGAGTGTGCCATAAATAAGAAATTAGACAAGGAGCAATTGAAACTTCTTGCAGATGTGGGCCCAGCATTATTATTTTATCAACTCATAATTACTGGCAAACCCATTAAAATGGGCTATGTAGAACATATTGTTGATCATTTAATAATTCCGCTTATAGAATTGAATAAAAAATGAAAAATTTTCTTTCAAGCAATTAAACTTGTAATGTGCAAGAATAGTATTAATAGGTTGACTAGAAGATAAGGAAATATATAAATGTTATTAAGGAGAAATGTTATGCTTAAGGTAATAATTTGTGAAGATAATGCGGTCCACAGAGATAAACTAAAGAATCTTATAGAAAATACTATTTTGAGAGAAGAGCTGAACCTTGAAGTAGCAGTTTGCACAGCGAGTCCTGAAGAAGTGATAAGCTATGTGCAAAAAAATCAAACTACAGGGATATACTTTTTAGATGTAGATTTGAAAAATAATATAAATGGTATAAGGCTAGGTGAGACGATACGGGAAATGGATTCTTTAGGCTTTATCATATTTGTTACAACTCATTTAGAGATGAGCTATTTGGCCTTCAAATATAAGGTGGAGGCTATGGATTATGTAATAAAGGATGAGGAAGATTATAAACAGAGGGTTAACAGCTGCCTTTTAAAGGCTTATAACACCTATTATAAATCAGATAATAAAAAAGGATATATATCCATAAAAGATGAATCCAGAATAATAAATATAAAGCTTTATGATATTTTATTTATTGAAACTACAGGAGTAGCTCATAAGATATGTGTGCATGAGGAAGATAGGCAATTTGCATTTTATGGTAACCTAAAAGATATTAACGAAAAGCTTACTCCGAACTTTTACAGGTGTCATAAGTCTTATATCGTTAATAAGGATAAAATTAAAGAAGTTGATAAGAAAAATAATAAAATAGTAATGGAAAACGGAGAGGAATGTTATGTTTCCTTTAGGTACATGAGGGGACTTTTAACATGAGCTTTGAGACTTTTATAAGAGAGATTTTTAGTTATATGCTTATCCCCGCCTTACTTATGAGCATTTTATGCTGCATTTCTATATATATTTTGAATAAGGAAGTTATAGGGAAAGAAGAGATAAGGAAAAATTTTTGTATTTCTATCATAATAGGAATACTTATTAGCACTGGTTCTTATTTAATCATCCTTCCTGTATTTTGCATAATTACTATTTTTCATCTAAGAAACAATGAAAGTAATATAAAAGCATTACTAATAATTTATGTAAATTATTTATTGCATACTTTATATATTTTTGCATATACCTTTTCAGGTAAAAATTTACAAAGAATACCACTTAAATATAGCTTTTTAGAATTTGTTATATTGTTGCCAGTGGTTATTTTAAGTTGTTTAATAATAAAGAGTCTTGTAAAAAGAAAAAAAGGTTATAAGGAGCGTGCATCAGATCAATTAAGGTTTAGAATGATCTTAATTATTAGTGTACCCTTAACTTTGATGATATGTGGAATTTTACCTTTTTTAACAGCTAGCGCAATAGATAGTGATAAGATACATTTTATTACTGGTAACTTTATACCAGCAGTATTGCCTTTAATAGCTATTATTCTTATAACCATAATTGTGTATAACTATGACAAGAGCTTAGAATATAGGGTTAAGCTTAAAAGAGAGGCTGAAGAAAAGAAAGAAATAATTGAGTATTCTAATATGATAGAGGAAATGTACGGAGAGACCAGAAGATTTAAGCACGATTATATGAATATGCTGACCCCTCTTAAAGAATACATAGATAAGGCTGATATAGAGGGATTAAGAGAGTTTTTTTACTGTAATGTTATTGACATGGACAAGGACATAAAGTGGAGTAATAGCAATATTGATAAGCTAAAATATATCAAGGTGGATGGTCTTAAGGCAATACTATCTACAAAGCTAATAAAGGCAGCAGGACTTAACATTGATATAAAAGTAGAAATAATTGAAGATATAAAGAATATAGCTATGAACATAATGGATTTATGCAGAATAATAGGTATACTGCTAGATAATGCTATTGAAGCTGCACAAAAATGCGAATATCCTAAGCTTTATGTTTGCTTAGTAAACAAAGATAACTACGTGACCATAGTTATTGAAAATAATTTTTTTGGACAGAAACCTAAGATTCATAAGATATATGAAGAAGGCTATTCCACAAATGGGAAAAGACGAGGACTAGGTTTGTACAGCGTAAAACAGATTATAGATAAAAAATATTATAATGCATTTTTAAATACAAGCATAGAAGGTAAGATGTTTGTTCAAGAATTGTGGATAAAATATGTTTGAAAAGCATCCTATGTGGATGTTTTTTTTGCGCAGGAGAATTTATTCAGTTTTCATAACCGTTAGTTTTTTAAGCCTTATCGTAAAAACAAGCTTTTTTATGAAGGATTAAATGTCACTTAGGAAGAGCTAAGCAATATAGGACTAAAAAATTGGTAAAATATAATCATTAAGCAGAAATGGAGCTGATTATATATGACGCAAAAAAATATTAGAAACTGAAGGTTTAACTAAGAATATAAGGGTAGAGACTTGGAATTGCAAGAGCTTTTTTAAACAATCTCAATATAGTTATACTGGATGAACCTAAAAATGGATTAGATCCTCAGGGTATAACATTAAATGTTATTGGCAGAAACCCAAAAAAATGATATAATAAAACGTTGTTATAATTTTTAGTAAAAGAATATTAACGTCAAAGTTATGATAATATATATAAAATAAATCACTTTTAAAAGAAGTATTGATTTATTTGTTATAAAAACTAAAGAAAAATTAAGATGGAGGTTATGTAAATCAAAAATTCAACAAAACATTCAATAGTTATAGGTTTTGCATTATTTGCAATGTTCTTCGGTGCAGGAAACCTAATTTTTCCACCAGCATTAGGAAAAGCAGCAGGGGATAAATTTTTATCATCAATTATAGGCTTTCTTATTACAGGAGTTGGGCTCCCTATATGTGCGATAATTGCCTGTGCTAAAATTAATGGTACTTTTGAAAAAATGGCGGATAGAGTAGGACGAGTATTTTCTGTAATAGTATCTATAGCTTTAATTCTTGTTATAGGACCTTTACTCTCAATTCCAAGAACAGCTGCAACAACTTTCGAACTGGGGATACATCCTTTATTCCCATCAATTGGACAAAATCTATCAATTATAGTGTATTTTGCAGTAGTGCTTGCATTTGCGCTTAAACCTTCTTCAATAATTGATAATATAGGTAAAATACTTACACCAGCACTTTTATTAATGTTAACTATAATTATAGTTAAAGGAATAATAGATCCTATTGGACCAATTGTAGCTACATCTTACCAAGGTGGATTCTCAAAAGCTTTAATAGAAGGATATCAAACAACGGATGCTATGACTGGTGTTATATTTTCATCAATAATTCTTGCATCTATTAGAGCAAAAGGTTATAAAAGCTCAAAAGATATAATGAGAATAACTATGAAATCGGCTTTAGTGTCTTTAATAGGTTTATCTTTTGTATATACGGGACTTATGTATCTTGGAACTCAAACAACTACTTTATTCCCTGGAAAAATATCTAGAACTAGTCTGGTTACAGAAATTGTTAGATTAGACTTAGGTAGTGTTGGTAGTATTATACTTAGCTTATGTGTTACTATTGCATGCTTAACCACTGCTATAGGAATACTTTCAGCTGGATCGAAATTCTTTGCTAAGCTTTTTAAGGGTAAATTATCTTATAAAAGTATTGCTATTAGTATGGCTTTATTAAGTGGGGTAATGGCTACAAAGGATGTTGATAGTTTAATTAAATTGGCAAGTCCAGTTTTACAAATTATATATCCAATTGTAATTGTTCTAATAGCTACTACTTTGCTTGGTGATATAGTGAAAAATAATAAGGTAGTTGCTATAACTACATACACAGTTTTAATAGTAAGTGTTTTAAATACTATTAATAATTTAACAGCAAATAGTATTGGATTTTTTAAATATGTTCCGCTATCCAGTGCAGGATTTGGATGGGTTATACCAGCTGTACTTGCTTTTGTAATATCTAACCGTTTAGTAAAAATAAATAAAATTACTGAAAATAGAGAATTAGCGGCTTAGTCCACTAGAGTCTATAAAAATACGTTGCGTTTTTTTAAGCAGTTGACAGGATTTCATTAAAAACAAAAGCCCTACAAAATTTAAATTTTGTAGGGTTTTTAAATTAAACTTTTTTTAGTCTAGATTTAGCAAGCGACAATTTCTTTAATCATAAACTCTCTTCCGCTTAATAACGCCCAGTCCTTACCTGCGCAGTTTGGACATGTTTGATTATGTTCAATTATATTAAAAACTTTATTACACTTTTTGCAAAGGCCATTACCAGGCAATATTTCAATTTCTAATTTCATATCTTGCATTGACGTACCATCCACTGCTGCAGGGTAACAGGCTTCAATATATTTTGGAATCATGGATGAGAGCTCGCCAATTTGGAGAACCAATTTATCGAATTTTGTTAAATTATTTTTTTCTGCGAAGTCCTCAACTGTTTTAATGACTTCAAACACCACGCCTAATTCATGCAAATGAACTCACCTCTACTTTTTGGCATCCAAAGATTGATGGGGGGGATTTGTGCCCCCGCCTTTCATTTGTTGCAATATTAATTTTTATTGCTTTTCTTTTTCTATTTGCGTAAGGATTTTTTAACCTTATGGATAAATATTCTACCTTTACGCTTAATCATATTTTTAATAATTATCGGTTTAAGATTTTCAAGCGCTACGCTTTCAGCGTCATATTTTCTGACAAGTGAAATAGCATCGAATTTACATCTAGTAGTACATGCACCACAGCCTACACACATATACTCATCTACAGTTGTAGCACCGCAACCAAGGCAACGTTCTGCTTCCTTCTTAACTTGATCTTCTGTAAAGGTACTTCGTAAATCCTTAAAGGTTTCTTTTGATTTGTTTCCATCCACAGGTAGTGCTTTTTGCCTTGGTGTATGATCATAGCTTTCAAGAGTCAAGTTTTCTTTATCAAGTGCATGATATTCTCTTCTGTCACGACCATTAATCAAGCTCTGTCCCGGTTGAACATAACGATGTATTGAAATTGCACCTTCTTTACCCATAGCAATGGCATCGATAGCAAATTTAGGACCTGTCATAGCATCTCCGCCTGCAAATACATCTGGCTCTCCTGTTTGAAGCGTAAAGGAATCTGCTTTAATTGTCTTGTTTGGATTTAATTCTATTTTACTGTTTTCCAGCAGTTTGCCCCAAGCAATTCCTTGTCCTACTGAAATCAGAACATGGTTTGTTTTAACAGTCTTAGTTTCATTTTCATCAAATACAGGACTGAATTTTCCATCCTTGTCGAAAACTGAAAGACATTTTTTAAATTCTATAGCTACAACATGTCCATTTTCTTTAAGAATTCGTTTTGGACCCCAAGAATTGTTGATACCAATATCTTCTGACAATGCTTCTTCAATTTCTTCTTCAAGGGCTGGCATTTCTTTTCGGCTTTCAAGGCAATACATATCAACTTTTGAGGCTCCAAGTCTTGCAGCTGTTCCTGCAACGTCAATAGCAACGTTACCGCCACCGATTACAACTACATTTCCTTCAAGTTTTATGTCGTTACCAAGGTTTACATCTCGCAGAAAATCAACACCTGTAATAACGCCTTCTGCATCTTCACCCTCGATACCGAGATTTCTACCTGCCTGAGCACCGATTGCAAGATAGAATGCTTTATAACCCTGATTTCTAAGGTCTTTAAGGCTGACATCGCGACCTACTTCAATATTTGTCTTGAACTCAACGCCCAGTTCTCTTAAAATATCAATTTCTGAATTAATTACGTCTTTTTCCAGTCTATAAGATGGAATTCCAAGTGTAAGCATTCCACCAAGTGCTTTTTGTTTTTCAAACACTGTTACCTTATAACCGTCAATAGCTAAATAGTAAGCACAAGAAAGACCGGAAGGGCCAGCACCGATAATGGCAATTTTCTTTCCGTATTCATGTCTAAGTTTTGGTACATAACGGTTATCTATGTTTAAATCTTGCTGTGCAATGAATTTTTTAATTTCATCCACAGCAACGGGATCATCAATATCACCCCTTGTACAGGCGGATTCACATTTTCTTGGGCAGATACGTCCACATACTGCTGGGAATGGATTTTCGTTCTTGATAAGTTCAAGTGCTTCTTTATATTTTCCCATAGAAGCCAGCTTAATATATCCTTGAACAGATATGTGAGCTGGACAATTTGTTTTACAAGGACTTGTACCGGTTGCAACAACATTTTCTCTATTGGTACGATAGTCCTCATTCCATTTGTCTGGACCCCACTCTGTATTAGATGGAAAATCCTCTCGAGTATCCGGAGTAATTGGTGTTTTAGTACATAAATTTTGGCCTAATTTCAATGCGTTAACAGGACAAACCGCAACACATTCGCCACAAGCAACACATTTATCTTTATCGATTTTTGAAACATAATTTGAACGCACAAAATCATTGTTAAGATACATTCCGGCAAATCTCATAGCGAAACAGGAACAACCGCAGCAGTTACAAATGGCGTGTGTTTTTCCTGGACCGTCCATATTTGGTATACTATGCATCAAACCATTTTCTTCGGCTTTTTTAATAATTTCAAAAGCTTCCGGGCGAGTAATTTCTCGGCCCCTGCCTGTACGGATATAGAATTCAGCAGCATGTCCCATCTGAATACACATATCTTCCTTCAAGTGACCGCAACCTTCTCCCATAGCTTCTCTTGATGTGCGGCAAGAACAATCTGAAACTGAGAAAATAGTATTTTCATTGAGATATGTAGAAACTTCCTCATAGGATGCTCTTCTGGTTTCTCCATCAATGGCTGTTTCAATAGGGATAACCCGCATAGCGCCTGTGCCTATAGGAAAAAGACCTACACTCATGGGGCCTTTTTTTCTTCCGTATTCCTCAAAAGCCTTGGCAATTTGCGGATACTTTTTAACGTTTTCCTTGTTGTTAACCATCATTTCCATGTGTCCCGGAACCCAAATATCATTCCAGTATTTATCGACACCGTCAATTTTGTTGACAAAAGCAACACCGGCAATGGCCAATTCCCATAAGAGTTTCGCTGTTTTATCTACAGATTTACCACAGAGTGCTGCAACTTCCTTCGCACTCTTTGGTTTACGCAGTTCAAGGCAAAGTGCCACTTCCGCCATTTCTTCTGTAACAACAGGTTCTAGAATTTTATATTCCGGATGTTCTGGCGTAATTTCTGTTTTTGTACCCCGTTTTGTCCTACTAATCTTATTAGCAAGATCTAATACTCTTTCTTTTACCATATGTAATGCCCCCCCCATATTAATTTTCGTTATGATGCTATTTTTCTTTCCAATTTTTTACTTCAGTACGTATCCAGTCGGCCCACTCTGAAGTTCCCTCACCTGTTTTGGCGGAAATTGGGATAACTTTGATATTCGGATTCAACTTTTTAACACGTGCTTTGACTGCATCTAAATCAAAATCAAAATAGTCCATTGCATCTATTTTGTTAATCAATAAAACATCAACAATAGAAAACATTAAAGGATATTTTAGAGGTTTGTCATCTCCCTCTGGTATACTTAAAATCATGGCATTTTTTGATGCACCAGTGTCAAATTCTGCTGGACATACCAAATTTCCTACATTTTCTAAGATGACGAAATCAATTCCTTGTGTTCCGAGTCCTTCTAGACCTTGTTTGGTCATATCTGCATCGAGATGACACATGCCTCCTGTGTGTAATTGAATTACTTTTGTACCTGTCTGCTCAACAGTACGAGCATCCACATCTGAGTCAATGTCGGCTTCTAAAACTCCGATGCTCATTTCATCTTTCAGAGCCTCAATGGTTCTTAAAACAGTTGTTGTTTTACCCGAACCTGGTGATGACATCAAATTCAATAAAAAGGTCTTGTCTTTTTTCAATTCTTCTCTAAGCAAATCTGCTTGCCTGTCGTTGTTTTCAAAAACACTTTTCTTGATCTCAAGAACTTTAAATGTATCCATATACTGCTTCCTCCCTTTATAAAAAAATGTTTGCAATCACTGAGTGATGATGCGCACCCTTATTAGATTGTTATTTTTGTTATTTTAAGTATATTTAAAAACGATATCATTGTCAAAAAAGTAACACACTTGCAATTCCAACGTTTGCACGCTTTCTATTTGGAGTCTAGTTTACACATTGAAGATTGAATGAACCATGTGTTAAACGCTCATAAGAAAGATTACGATGCACATAAGTGTAAACTATACTCCAAAATAAAAAAGTTGCTTAAATGATTCAAAATCATCTAAGCAACACTTTGTACAAAAAGAGGTCTTTATGATACAGCTTTTGAGTATCATTTTAGCAAGCAATGTTTTTTATTTGTGTAAGGATTTTTTAATCTTATGAACAAAGATTCTACCTTTACGCCTTATCATATTTTTAATAATTATCGGTTTAAGCTTTTCTATAGGTACGCTTGAAGCGTCATATTTTCTGACAAGTGAAATAGCATCGAACTTACATCTGGTTGTACATGCACCGCATCCTATACACATGTATTCATCTACGGTTGTGGCACCGCAGCCAAGGCAACGTTCTGCTTCCTTCTTCACTTGCTCTTCTGTAAATGTACTTCGTAAATCTTTAAAGGTTTCTTTTGATTTCTTTCCATCCACAGGTAGTGCTCTTTGCCTTGGCATATGGTCATAGCTCTCAATAGTCAAGTTTTCTTTATCAAGTGCGTGATAATCTCTCCTGTCACGACCAATGATTAAGCTCTGTCCTGGGTGAACATAACGATGGATTGAAATCGCAGCTTCCTTACCCATAGCAATAGCATCAATAGCAAACCTGGGACCTGTCATTGCATCTCCCCCTGCAAATACATCTGGCTCTCCTGTCTGCAGCGTAAAGGAATCTGCTTTGATGGTTTTGTTTGGATTTAATTCTATTTTGCTGTTTTCCAGCAGTTTGCCCCAGTCTATTCCTTGACCTACTGAAATCAGAACATGATTTGTCTTAACAATCACAGTTTCATTTTCATCAAATATAGGACTGAATTTTCCATTCTTATCGAAAACTGAAACACATTTTTTGAATTCTATGCCGAAAACACGTCCATTTTCTTTAAGAATTCGTTTTGGACCCCAAGAATTGTTGATACCGATATCTTCTGACAATGCTTCTTCAATTTCTTCTTCAAGGGCTGGCATCTCTTTTCGACTTTCAAGGCAATACATATCAACTTTCGAGGCTCCAAGTCTTGCAGCTGTTCCTGCAACGTCAATAGCAACGTTACCACCACCGATTACAACTACGTTTGCTTCAAGTTTTATGTCGTTACTAAGGTTTACATCACGGAGGAAATCAACACCTGTAATAACGCCTTTTGCATCTTCACCCTCTATACCCAAGTTTCTACCTGCCTGAGCACCGATTGCAAGATAGAATGCTTCATACCCATCATTTCTAAGTTCACGAAGGCTGACGTCACTGCCAACTTCAACACCTGTCTTGAACTCAACGCCCAGTTCCCTCAAAATATCAATTTCTGAGTTTATTACTTCTTTTTCCAATCTATAAGATGGAATTCCAAGTGTAAGCATTCCACCAAGTGCTTTTTGTTTTTCAAACACTGTTACCTTATAACCGTCAATAGCTAAGTAGTAAGCACAAGACAGACCGGAAGGGCCAGCACCGATAATGGCAATTTTCTTTCCGTAGTCATGTCTTAGTTTTGGTACATAGCGGTTATCCATGTTTAAATCTTGCTCTGCAATGAATTTTTTGATTTCATCTACAGCAACGGGATCATCAATATCACCTCTTGTACAGGCGGATTCACATTTTCTTGGACAGATACGTCCACATACTGCTGGAAATGGATTTTCGTTCTTGATAAGTTCAAGTGCTTCTTTATATTTTCCCTTAGAAGCTAGCTTAATATATCCTTGAACAGATATGTGAGCTGGACACTCTGTTTTACAAGGACTTGTACCGGTTTCAACAACATTTAGCCTATTAGTACGATAATCTACATTCCATTTCTCAGGACCCCACTCTGTATTAGATGGGAAATCCTCTCGAGTGTCTGGAGTAATTGGTGTTTTAGTACATAACTTTTGGCCTAATTTCAATGCATTAACGGGACAAACCGTAGCACATTCCCCACAAGCAACACATTTGTCTTTATCGATTTTTGAAACATAATTTGAACGCACAAAATCATTGTTTAAGAACATTGAGGCATTTCTCGTAGATAAACAGGAACAACCGCAGCAGTTACAAATGGCGTGGGTTTTTCCAGGACCATCTGTATTGGGTATTTGATGCATCAAACCATTTTCTTCGGCTTTTTTTATAATTTCAAAAGCTTCCGCGCGGGTAATCTCTCTGCCTCGGCTTGTACGGATATAGAATTCTGCAGCATCGCCCAGCTGAATACACATATCTTCCTTCAAGTGACCGCAACCTTCTCCCATAGCTTCTCTTGCTGTACGGCAAGAACAATTGGAAACTGAGAAAATAGTATTTTCATTGAGATAACTGGAAATTTCCTCATAGGATGCTCTTCTGCTTTCTCCTTCAATGGATTTTTCGATAGGGATTACACGCATGACGCCTGTTCCTACAGGAAAAAGACCAGCCGCCATGGGGGCTCTTCTTTTCCCGTAACCATCAAAAGCCTGGCCAATTTGCTTAAAGTTTTTAACATTTTCCCTATGTGGGTGGTTAACTATCAGTTCCATGTGGCCCGGAACCCAAAGCTCAAGCCAGTATTTATCAACGCCTTCTTTTTCACCAACAAGGCAAGCACCGGCAACCGCAAGTTCCCATAAGAGTTTTGCTGTTTCCTCTACAGATTTACCACAGATCGCAGCAACTTCCTTCGCACTCTTCGGTTTACGAAGATCAAGACAAAGTGCCACTTCTGCCATTTTTTCTGTAACAACAGGTTCCAGAATTTTATATTCCGGATGATCAGGCGTAATTTCTGTTTTTGAACCACGCTTTGTCCTACTAATCTTATTTGCAAGATCCAATACTTTTTCATTTACCATATATAGTCCCCCCCATATTTAGTTTCACTATAATGCTATTAGAACTTCCGATTTTTTACTTCAGTAGGAATCCAACCGGCCCATTTAGAAGTTTTATCATCCGTTTTAGTGCTAATCTGCACTTTTATTAGATTGTTATAATAATATCATTTTAAGTATATTTGAAAAATGATATTATTGTCAAAAAAGTAAGACACTTTCAATTTCAACGTTTGTCAACTTTCAATTTCAAGTCTAGTTTACATATTTCAGATGGAACGAATGAGGTGTTAAAAGCTTATAAGAAAGATTACGATGCACATAAGTGTAAACTATACTTGAAAACAAAAAAGTTGCTTAAATGATCCAATATCATCTAAGCAAGACTTATACCATTAAAAATATTTATTGATTAAATAGTTTGAATACTGAATACAGTTTTCCATTGACACGGTACTCATAATTTCACCAGCTAAAAAAATGTTGTTTTTTCCTTGCATCGCTTCCATTTTTTCATAGAAGCCTTTTTGTAGCACACTGGTATCTACATGCGGACACTGTTGCCAGTGCTTAAACTGATAGAGCCGTGGACTCTGAATGCCCAGTTTCAATAAATCACTTTCAATAATTTTTAGAGATGCCGCTTTAGAGTTTTCGGGATTGTTATAAGCATAAACCATAACCATCTCTTCATTACTTACTGAATCCCACCGTGAGCTCCAGATTAGGATATGGCCTCTTTTTTGTATAGATAAGTTTTCGAGCACACAACCACAACCTTTTGGGACCTTATCCACTATAAAAGCGTAAACATTAAAATTTTGATATTTTATAGAGCTCAAAAATTGTTTCATTTCGTGATCCCCATCATAGAGATCTGAAAATTGATTTAAAGGGGCGGTGATGAGTACTTTATCGAATTCAAGCACCTCAAAATCTGTATGAACACATAATTTCTCATGTTTTGACAGTGAAATTTTTGTTACGTTTTGTGTCAACCTAATATCTTTGATTCCCTGCCTTAAGCATTCAGTCAGCGCAGAAACACCTTCTTTCCACATGCAAAATTCAGGCAATTCCATAAAAGACATTAAATTATCATAATTCAATATTCGCAGAACATAAAGTGCTGGCACAACGTCTATATCTCCCAATCCATAACTGGTGAAATAATGCGCATAAACTGCTTTTAAAACCCTTAACTGATTTATATCACACCACTTTGAAAAAGGAAGCATAAGTGGAGCCTCTATGTTATGGATGTTAACTTTTTCTAGAGATTTATACTCCCCCAAAACATCAGGAAGTCTATCGAGTTCTTCCACAAAATCGCCCAATGATTCTTTCGGTATTTGCATGATTTTATTGCCACTTGTATCATAATTAACGCGCGATAACCTGGGGCCATCAATTTTGATATTAAAGGTTTTCATCAGTTTTTTTAGATGTTTCTGAGAATGCATACTAAAAAGAGCACCGAATTCATAGGACTTACCTTTATACCAAATCGTATGCAATTTGCCGCCTACCCGATTGTCTCTTTCAAAAACAGTAACATTTTTATACCCTTTTTTTTGTAAACCATCTGCTATTACAAGTCCAGAAAGTCCTCCGCCAATAATAGCAATCTTATGGTCCATTTTATTCAACTTGATCACCTTCTTTGAGGGGACTCAGCAAAGCCAAAAGCCAAAGTGGCAACGTGTCTAAATCTGCATTATTGTAGACAGCTCTTTCAAGAATAACTTTAGCTGGTACTTTTCCTGCATTACAACCACTAGAGATTACTTTTGAGAAATTGTAATGTCTTAAAAATTTGTTAAGCGCACGTTCAACCTTAATAAAGGAGTTAAGGTTCTTGTCAGTTCCAATTTTATTATAAAATTCTTTGACTAAGAGTTCATTAAAATCACTCATAACATCCAGAATAGTATTTTTTTCAAGGGAGATGAACTTATGGGTGATGTGGGAATTTTCTATAATTTCCTTATACTTGTCGCCTTTAACAAAATAGGGTACAAATTCTTTTGTTTTTTCGGTAATTAAATTCTTAATGTTTAAATTAAAAGTCTTCATCAAGTAGACCAGTTTGAGCTCAAAATAGTACCAAATATCAATATCTTGCTTTTTATTATATAGTTTCACAACACCAAATTTTGAATAGGTGTCATAAAGACTGTATTGATATATTTTCCCAATACCATCATATGTGCCCAAAAAATCAATTCGTTGAATCACCACATATCCGGGATAAGATTCTTTTGTGTGTTCAAAATACAGCGTTGAATTTTTGTTTTTTTGTTTTTCGCTTACATAAATACCTTTGGTCTTAGAATACTCTATCCGCTTAACTTTCGTTGACAGATTGTACCGTTTTAAGACATTGTAAATGCCTGACTCCCCAATATTAAACCCTTCCGTTCTTAGGTCATAGTAAATTCTTTTGGGTCCATCTGTAGGGAATCTCTGTATATGGGATAAAATTTCATATTCAATGGTTCTATTCACTTTATTTGGCATTTTAGGCTTTTTAGGCTCTTTGGTTGCAAGTCCGATCATGCCATGCTTTTCATAAGCTCTGTTCCAGTTGTAATAAGTCGTTCTTGAAATTCCAAACAATTCACATGTCCCTGAAACGTTATTTTCTTTTAAAGCATGTTTTAATATCATATACTTGTTGTGTGCATTAAAAACTTCTACTTTCATAACATCGTCTCCCTTTTAAAGATTCCCTACCTGTTCAGTCGATAATTGTCATATTGTTTAAGTATCCACATTTTCACCATTAGCTTTAATTGGAGTTTCAATATAAAGTGGAATGGAAAAGGAGAATTTTGTGATGATAATGAAGTAAGACACAAATCATTTATTTAATTATACCATTATTACCGTAAATTGGGTTAGAAAAATAAATATATGATTTTATGTAAAATCCTACATTGGCTTACACCGTAATTCACATGTTTGTGGTAAAATAAGGGTGGGGGAATATCATACATCTAAAAAAATCAAAATCTTAGGGGGAATCATATGAGGGGTAAAAATTATTTTTGGGGAATAATTTTAATTTTAATAGGAGTAGGGGCAATTTTAAATAATATTTTTAATATTCATTTTTTTACAATTAGTCAGTTGTGGCCTATCTTTGTTCTTATTCCTGGGCTTAGCTTTGAAGCAAGTTATTTTTCAAGAAGAAAAGAACCGGGCTTACTAGTACCAGGAGGAATTCTTACAACAATAGGAACATTATTTTTCTTTGAAATCTTTACTAATTGGCATTTTGCGGAATATACCTGGCCTGTATACCCATTAGCTGTTGCTATAGGATTATTTCAGCTATATTTGTTTGGTGGAAGAAAGCGTGGACTACTTGTTCCAGTATTTATTTTAACTACTATTTCGGTAATAGCATTTGCCACTATGTTACTCGGTAATCTTTTCTATTGGGTAAATACAAGTTTAATAATACCTATTATCTTTATCGCTATTGGAGTTTATATTTTAGTTAAAAATTTTAGTAAATAAAAATAGAGAATTTTTCTTAGCTTTTTAAGTGGATATATAAATATAGACAAACAGCCTGTTCGAATAATGAGCAGGCTGTTTGTCTTGCAGGTATTTTGAATCTATTATGCTAATCCTAAATATCGAAAGCTTATTTGATATTTTCATCATTAAAGATCTTATTTCGATACTCCATAGGTTTTAAACCAGTAATACTTTTAAAGAGTTTATTGAAGTAAGTTACGTCTGTAAAACCTATCATTGCTGAAACCTCATAAATTTTATATTGAGGCTGAACTAATAGTTTTTTAGCCTCATCAATACGTATTTCACTTAAAATATCAATAAAGGTACTACCAGTCTCTTTTTTTATAAGTTTACTAAGGTACCAGGTACTGATATATAAATAGGCTGATACATTCTTTAAGGTTAAACCCATAGCTACATTCTCCTTCATAAAAGACAGGGCTTTAACTACAAGAAACTTAGAATTTTTTTCATTAGTATTTAATGATTTATCCTCTGTAATTGTAACTGTATCACTTGAATTGTAATCTTCTTTAACTTTTCTTTTCAAATTTTTAAAGATTTGTTCATTAGATTTTACTTTTTTTAGTTCAATAATAGCTTCTTTAATGGAAAGGATTATTTCCTTAGTATTTGTGGGTTTAAGAAGAAATCTAAAGGCTCCAAGTTTAACAGCTTGCTGAGCATACTCAAAATCTCTAAAGCCAGATAATATTATTATTTTACATTCATGTTTATGTTTTTTTAGTTTGGAAATCATTTCTAAACCATTTAAACCTGGCATCCTGATGTCAGTTACGACAATGTCAGGTTGAATTGACAAAAGCATTTCTAGACCTTCATCCCCGTCTGCGGCTTCACCTATAACTTTGCACTCTAATGAATCCCAATCAATAACGGTTTTTAGGCCTTCTCTTATGATTTCTTCGTCATCAATAATAAGTACTTTAAACATTTAACATACACCCCCTTTTATATGTTGCCGGGTACTTTAATTGTAACAATAGTCCACATACCCTCCTTACTTTCTATTTTTACCCCGTATTCTTTACCATAAAGCAATCTAATTCTGCGATGCACATTAATAATACCTATCTTAGAATTATCCAAGATATTTTCAGATTCTGAAAATTTATCATCGCTCATATCTTCTATTAGGGCTAGTAATTTACTTTTTTCAATGCCTAACCCGTCATCCACTACAGTAATAATTAGTTGATTGTTTTCCTTCTTTATTGTAATATCTACTGTTCCTCCACCCTTTTTCATTTCAAGTCCATGGTATATTGTGTTTTCAATTATGGGTTGAATTAAAAGCTTAGGAAGCCTGTTATTAAGGGTGTCTTCATCAATATTTAAATTAAATTCTATTTTTTTACCAAATCGTTTCTGGATTAAAAATTTATAGCTTTGGATGTATTCGATTTCTTTATAAACAGGAATAAATTTCTCATTGCTCCTATTTAGGTTTGCTTCTATAATGTACGAAAAAGCAGAAATCATTTCACTGACCTCATCATCACCGTGAATTTTTGCTTTCCAGTTAATGGACTCAAGTGTATTATATAAAAAGTGAGGATTAATTTGAGCTTGCAATGCATTAATTTCAGATTGTTTCATTACAAGTTGCTCTTTATATACCGTATCAATTAGATTCTTTATATTTTCCGACATTTTATTAAAGGTACGAAACACGAAACCAAATTCATCCTTGCGATTACTTTCTATTATTACACCCATGTTACCATTTTCTATTTCCTTCATTCTCTTTATTAATAGATTCAGTGGACGTATTATTGTACTATGTAAATAATTTATAAGTAGTAAGCAAATAGGAAGAGTAGCGATACAAAGAATTATACTAAATTTAGCTACCTTTCTTAGGTCTTTAAATAATACATTTCCTGAAATTCCAACAACAAGCTTCCAATTGGCTGGTCTAATTGTGTCATATATCATATATATAGAATCATTTTTAGTCTTTATCTCTTCTTCACCTTTGTCTAAATTAGAATCAATAAAAGATTGTATGGATTTATTAGAATTTACATCAAAACTATTATTTATAAATATTAATTGGCCATGGCTGTTATAGAGGCCCAAAGTTTGCTTTGAATTAATTAGTATATTGTTGAATACTTCCATAAAATATTGATTATCTATTTTAAAGGCTAAAAGACCAACTGCCTTATTCACATCTAAGGAACCATATATGGATTTTGCCAGGTATATACCATCTATTTTCCCATTTTTACTTGTTACATACCATACCGGAGCTCCTTTTCCTTTTAGAGCGATCGTATTTAACTTATCCATATTAGCATAGCAATCTGTAGTAGCAACAAAAGTTCTATTTGCTTGAAACACCTTTTCGCTCACAGAATATTTAATGAGAATTTCGTTTAGCTCATATTTAGAGAAAAGTAAAGATTGTAAATACTGTTGGAAACTATTTTCATATATAAAATCTAAATTATTAGAATTAATTAAAGTGTTTGTATCAATTATTTTGCGGTCATAAAAAAGCTGTATTGAGAAAAGGGTAAGCTTGTCCATTCTGTCTGAAAGCGATTGGGTTAGTTGATTTGCTGCACTTTGATAGTCCACTATAGCTTTTTCTTTAATCATTTTTGAATAATTCACATATCCTAAATATCCAATAATTATTGTAGGATAAAGAATAAATAGAATTGCAATAATAATAAGCTTAGTTTTCATAGAATGTTTTGTCATAATAAAAGTCCTTTCATAAGTTGATTTTAATTTTAATAGGTTTTCTATAAGTATACCTTATATTACACTGAATGAATTCCAAAACTAATTATATACTAAAAAAGAAATTGTTTTACAATATCACCACATTTTGCTTACAAGCCAAAATAAACAAATAAATGCCAATATGAACAGATTTAATGTTTTTTATATGGGTGTTATAATATGTTTGTAAGTTGATATTGACATGAAAACATTTACATAACAATTCAAAAAGGTTTAATCAGTATTATTAATAAGCGTAAGGCTCATATTTTGATATATTAATAATATTGTAGAAATAAAAAATAGGGGGATATCAAAATGAAAAAATCCAAAAAATTGATTTGTCTGCTCATGACAACTACTGTTTTAGCTTCAGCTTTAGCTGGATGCGGTAGCAAGGATAAAAAAGAGGCGGTTAAACCTGCAATAGCTGTAGAGGAGAAGGAAGTAACAATTAGAGTAGAAACAACTTTTACTGGTGCAGACACATACACAGAAGTATGGCAACAGGCTTTAAAAGATTTCCAAGCTAAAAATCCTAAAATCAAAGTTATAGATGAAGCTACGTCTGCTGCAAGTGAGGCTTTTAAAACAAAAATAAATACTGATTTTGCTTCAGGTAATGAACCAGATGTAACATACGGATTTAATGGCGCAGCTGGAAAACCACTTGTTGATTCAGGTAAGGTAATTTCTTGGGAAGATGAATTAGCTAAAGATCCTACTTGGGCTGCAAATTTTAAGAAAGCGGGACTGGATTCGGGTAAGTATGATGGTAAGCTTTATGCACTTCCCTACATTGGCTTTTTTGAAGGAGTATGGATAAATACCGATTTATTTAAGAATAACGGACTTGAAATTCCTAAGACTTATGAGGATATTTTAAAGGCTATTCCAGTACTTAATGCAAAGGAAATAACCCCAATTGCTTGTTCCTTTGCTGAAGAACCACATTATTTAATTGAAACATTATTACTTTCACAAGGTGGAGTAGAAGGTCATAAAAAATCATTTGATGCTAGCTGGGCTCCAGCACTTGCACTTGCTAAAGACCTTTATGATAAAAAAGCATTTACAAAAGATGCCTTAACAATTAAACAAGCTACTTGTGCACAGGCTTTTGCTGATAAGAAAGCTGCAATGTTTATTTCAGGTTCTTGGTCAGGTGGAGCATTTCAGGGAAAAGAAAATGTTAGCGTAATACCTTTCCCACTAGTAACTGGTGGAAAAGCTAAGGCTAATGACATAATTGGTGGTACAGGCACAGGTTGGTATGTAACTAAGGCTCTTAATGATAAGAAAAATGGCGCGGGTATGAAATTTGTTAAGTTTATGACTCAGCCAGAACAACTTGCGAAATTTGCTGCAAAAGGAGGAGTTCCACTTCTAAATATACCAGCTTCAACTGAAGGTGGTGCACTAGCAAAAAATATCAGTGAATTTATGAGTAATGCTACTAGCATGAATAGTCCTGCTGGAGATAATATGAATCAGGAAGCCTTTACAGCTATATGGAAAGGTATGCAATATATAGTTTCTGGAAAGAAGACTTCACAACAAGTACTTGATGAGGCACAAAAATTAGTAAAATAATCAAGACTCAGTAGTAATATCTCAAATTAATAATACACAATGCTCAATATATAATAAATTGTATTGTTCATTGTGTATTTTAAAATAATGATTCAGGGAGTAATGAATATGATTTTAAAGGATAAAAAATATGCTTTTTTATTTTTAGCACCAGCTCTTACTTTAATTACGGTTTTTCTATTCAATCCGCTAATCCAAACCTTCTATTTTAGTTTAACTGATTGGCATAATTTTTCAATGAAAAAGACTTTTATTGGCCTGGAAAATTATCAGAGACTTCTACAGGACCCCGTAGTTGGGATAGCAATTAAAAACACACTATTATTAATATTATTATGTATTATATTTGAAATTGGATTTGCTCTACTCCTTGCTATGTTAATAGACGGAGTTAAGAGGGGTTTTAAGATTTATAGAACAGTTTTCTTTTTTCCTGTTGTAGTATCAGGTTCCGCAATAGGACTCTTGTTCGCACTTACATATCAGTATGATGCAGGTCTTTTGAATAACATTTTAGGTGTATTTGGTATGTCAAAGGTAATGTGGCTAACTGAAAAATCTTCAGCATTACTTTCTATGATGCCGTATATTTGGCAAATGACTGGTTTTTATTTTGTAATATTTATGACCGCACTTACAAAAATACCAAGTGATATATATGAATCAGCAGCTTTGGATGGTGTAACGGGATTCTCCAAATCAATATATATAACACTTCCACTTATAAGAGATGTAATAATTACAACTATTGCCCTGGTAATTACATCAGCTATAAAGGTTTTTGATATTATATTTACAATAACACAGGGTGGTCCTATGAATTCAAGTCAGGTACTAAGCACGTATATATATCAAACTACATTCCAATCTATGAATCAAGGATATGGGTCTGCACTATCTATTCTTATGGTTGTTATAGGAATTGGTTTGACTATTATTACTACATTAATGTCAAGGAAAGAGCCGATAAGTTATTAGTTGTTTATGAAGGGATGTTAGAGTATGTTAAATACAAAAGTTTCAAAAGATATTTATATAGAAAAAAAACGTAATAAATCAAAATTTAAGATATCGAAGGTTATTACACACTTTATATTAATAGCATGGGGTATAACAACCATTGCACCAATAGTATGGGTTATTATGAATAGCTTTAAGAGCTCATCTGAAATAATTTCTAGCGCTCTTAGTTTTCCAACTAAATTTAATTTAGATAACTTCCATGCACTGGGGAAATATTCTCAAATAGACATTCCTAGGGGATTTTTTAATAGTCTTGTTATTTCTGGTACTGTTGTTGTATTAGTATTAATTCTTGGAGCAATGGCTGCATTTGTATTGTCAAGATTTAAGTTTTTTCTAAATGGACCAATAATGATACTTTTAGTTGCTAGTATGCTTGTTCCACAGTTTGCAGTTATTATTCCTAATATTAAAATATTACAGTTTTTTCATTTTAATAACACTTATTTAGCTGTAATAGTACCACATACTGCTGGATTTTTAAATTTTGCTATAATTATGATGACAGGATTTATGAAGTCTCTTCCTGTTGAGCTTGAAGAAGCTGCCATAATAGATGGGTGTAGTATACCAAAAATATTTATGAGAATAATACTTCCATTGTCTACTCCAATACTGGCAACCTCCGGTATAATGATTTTTTTATGGTCTTATAATGATTTACTTCTTCCACTTGTATATCTTACAGGGGAATTAAGACCTATAAGTGTGCTTTTAACCCAAATTTCAAGCCAGTTTAATACGGATTATGGTGCAATGATGGCAGCGCTCACAATAACAATAATTCCAGTGATAGTACTCTATGTAATTTCTCAAAAATATGTAATTAAGGGACTTACAGCTGGTGCTGTTAAGGGATAAAGAAAATAAGTCCAACTTCTAAAGAATAAATTTTGAGAGGAATTATAATGGGCAAAATTAATTTTAAAGCAATCCAAACAAGTGGTTCCTCAAAGCCCTTAAAAAGTGATGAATCCAAGAAATTTAATTTGAAATTCCTAAAGGATTTGAAAACTAAGGGTGGTTTGTTTAAGAGATTAGTTATAACTTTTACCTTACTATCTTTATTCACTTTATCTATTTCTGCACTATTAATCTATGTAGTTACTAAACAAAAGATTTCAGCAGATTTTGAGAAATCTACTTCTCAAATTTTAAATCAAAACATCAATTATATACAGATAATTGATGCTTCCATTGAAGCGGTTTCAAGTCAAATTATTTCAAATAAAGAGTTTCCCAAGGAACTATCTACAACGTCAACTGATGAATTCGAGAAAATTGAGTCTGTTAATAATCTTTCCAAAACCCTGGCTACATTAGTAGGGAGCGGGGGTTCTAGTTTTATTAAAAGTATATATGTTCTTTCGGACAATGACATCTCTAGAAATTCTGACTCATCCAGTTCAGATATTAAAGATGCAACTAAATATTCTACTTTTAAAAAAACAGATGACTATAAGGCCGCAGTTTCCGCTGATGGAAAAGGCATATGGTCTAAAGTTCATGAAAATACATTTTCAACTTCACATGAGCGAATCATTAGCTACATGAGGGTGTTAAAAAACCCATCAACTATGAAAACGGTTGGTATGATAGTAATAAATGCCGATGCGGATATTTTTGCTTCCTCAATAAGAGATACAGCAATAGGAACAAGCGGATATATGTTAATTTCAGATAAATATGGAAACATTATTGCTCACAAGGATACTACCTTTGGTGGCAAAAAAGTTGACTTGTCTATTTGGGATCAAATTAAACTGCTAAATAAAGGTGCCTTCGACTATACAACTAAAGGAAAAAAGATGCATGGAGTAGTTTCAACTTATAGTACAAGTGAATGGAAGCTTATAGCCGTAGTTCCTGGCAGTGAACTTTCTTCCACTGCCAATAGCATTGGGGTTATATCTATTCCAATTATTATTCTTTGCTTAATTCTCACAATTATATTTTCTATGGTTATAAGCAAAAGGATTACCTATCCAATAAATGATATAATCCTTGTTGCGGAAAAAGTATCACAAGGTGATTTTACCTTTAAAACTAATAGCTATCGTATTTATGAGATTAATGAATTAAGCCGTAAATTTAATAACATGACTGAAAAATTAAAGGAAATGTTATCTATTACTGCGGGGCTTTCAAAAGAAACAAGAAATTCTTCAAATCAAATATTGAATTTATCAAACAGTATTAATATTAGTTCAAAGGACATGGTTTTAGCTGTGGGAGAAATAACCATAGGTTCTTCAAAACAAACAGAGGAAACCCTAAGTTGTGCTAGAATATCAGATAAATTCAATGGTGAAATTGTAAGTGCAATAGCGTCATTGAATAACGTTAGTAAAGCAACTTGTAATTCAATTGATGTTATTAATAAAAGCTCAAATACCATTAACAATTTAAGCAAAACTTCTGAAAACAATTCTGGTGCAATGTCAAAGGTATCGGATACCATTGTTGAATTAAATGAAAACACTAAAAGTATTCTTACCATTTTAAATAAAATTAATAATATTACAAAACAAACCAACCTCCTTGCATTAAATGCTTCAATAGAAGCTGCAAGAGCTGGAGATGCTGGAAGAGGTTTCTCTGTGGTTGCAATTGAAATTAGAAAATTAGCTGAGCAGTCTAAAAATGCCTCCTTTGAAATTGAAAAGATTATAAGCAAAGTAAATACATCAATAGGAGCTTCCTTAGAAATATCAAGCAATGCTAAGGAATTATTCAAAGAAGAACTAAATCAAGTTAGTAGTACTATTAAATCCTTTGATGACATTAAAGCTTCAATTTCAAGTATTTCTGACGCAATGGAATATACTATGAAGTCTATAAATGTAATAGATGAAGATAAAAATTATTTATACGATTCAATTAGTAATATCTCAGCTATTTCGGAGGAAAATACCGCTGCAACACAAGAAGTCACAGCAACAATACAAAATCAATCAGATTCGAATGATTTAATGAATTCACTAGCTGAAGGGTTGAATGACAAAGCAAACGGACTCATTGAGTTAATAAATAAATTTAAATTTTAATTTTAATAAAGCTAAAGGGAGAAGATAAAATGAAATATGGTTATTTTGATAATGTAAACAGGGAATATGTTATTAAGCGCCCTGATGTGCCAGTATCTTGGACGAATTATCTTGGGGTTAAGGATATGTGCGGGGTAATTTCTCAAAACGCAGGTGGGTACCTATTTCATAAGAAGCCACAATACAATAGAATAACTCGGTTTAGACCAAACGGCGTACCACTAGATAGACCTGGGCACTATGTTTACCTTCGCGATGATGAATCTAGTGACTATTGGACAATTTCTTGGCAGCCAGTTGGCAAGGACCTTAAAAAAGCCAATTATGAGTGTCGTCATGGGCTATCTTATTCCAAATTTTCCTGTGAATATAGCGATATAAGTGCTCAGCAGGTATTGTTTATTCCAGTAAACGATGATGTAGAATTATGGGATGTAAAAATAGTGAACAATGGGAAAGTTCCACGTAAATTAAGTGTATTTTCTTACGTAGAGTTTTCATTCCAAAATATTGATATGGATAATGAAAACTTCCAAATGAGCTTATACGCATCAGGTTCAAGTTATGAAGATGGAGTTATAGAAAATGATCTTTTTTATGATACTGATGAGACAGGCTATCAATACATAGCATCAAGTTTTAAACCAGATAGCTATGATTGTTTAAGAGATAAATTTTTAGGAAATTACCACACTGAAGATAATCCAATAGCTGTAGAAAATGGAATTTGTAGTGGGAGTTCAGAACTGGGCGGAAATCACTGTGGTGCGCTGCATAAAAAAATAACCTTAGCTCCAGGAGAAGAAACTAGGCTTATATTTATGGTTGGTGTTGGTGCAAGAGCTGAAGGCATGAAAATGAAGGCTAAATATTCAAATTTTGATACTGTGGATGGAGCATTTGCTGAACTTGGCGAATACTGGGAAGGAAAATTATCATCATTCCAGATTAGGACGCCAAATGAAGGCATGAATACCATGATAAATACATGGAACCTTTATCAAGCAGAAACAAACGTTGTGTTCTCAAGGTTTGCTTCATTTATAGAAGTAGGTGGAAGAACAGGACTTGGATATAGAGATACTGCTCAAGATGTTATGTGTGTTCCTCATTCAAACCCTAAAAAGTGTAAACAACGTATAATTGAACTTCTTCGTGCACAGGTAAGCAGTGGCTACGGCCTACACTTATTTGAGCCGGAATGGTTTGATCCAGAGACTTCTAAGATTTTACCTTCAAAATCACCAACAGTTGTCCCAACTCCAAGTATGTCGGATGTAGTACATGGATTAAAGGATGCATGCTCAGATGACGCATTATGGCTAATTGCAGCAATATGTGAATATGTACAAGAAACTGGTGAAGTGGAATTTTTTGATTTAATGGTTACTTTTGCTGATGGAGGAGAAGCCACGGTATATGATCACATGAAGAAAATACTTGATTTCTCCACTGAACAGGTTGGAGCTACAGGGATTTGTAAAGGTCTTAGAGCCGACTGGAATGACTGCTTAAACCTTGGAGGAGGGGAAAGTGCTCTAGTATCTTTCCTACATTTTTGGGCACTAAACAACTTTGTTGAATGTGCTAACTTCTTAGGTAAAGCAGAAGATGTAGCAGTATATGGTGCAATAGCGAGTAAGGTTAAAAAAGTATGTGAAAATGAGCTTTGGGATGGGGAATGGTATATTCGTGGAATTACAGCAGATGGAGAAAAAATAGGCACTCAAAAGGATGAAGAAGGAAAGGTTCACCTTGAGTCAAACACTTGGGCAGTTGTTTCTGGTGTAGCAGGCCCAGAGAGGGCTAAGGCTTGTATGGATGCAGTAGATGAATATTTATATTCAGACTTTGGTCTACACTTAGTATCACCATCCTATACCAAACCAAATGATGGAATAGGTTTTGTAACTCGTGTATACAAGGGAGTTAAGGAAAATGGGGCAATCTTTAGTCATCCCAATCCCTGGGCTTGGGTTGCTGAATGCATGCTTGGACGTGGTGACAGAGCTATGAAGTTCTACGACGCCTTATTACCTTATAATCAAAATGATATGATAGAGACTCGCCAGGCTGAACCATACTCCTACTGTCAATTCGTCATGGGAAAAGAACATACAGCTCACGGTAGAGCCAGGCATCCATGGCTTACAGGAAGTGCTGGTTGGGCATACTATGCAGCAACTCACTACATGCTAGGAGTTCGTTTGAGCTTTGATGGTATGATTATAGATCCATGCATACCAGGAGAGTGGAAAGAATTCGAAATTACCCGCATATGGCGCGACGCAACTTATAATATAAAGATACAAAATCCAAATGGAGTTCAGAAGGGTATTAAAGAAATAATTTTAAATGGAACAGTAGTGGAAGGTGCTATTAGAGCGCAAAAGGCTGGAACGCATAATACTATAGTTGCTATAATGGGCAGCAAAAGTAATTATATTTAAATAGAGGAGTGAAAAATATGATTAAATTTGGTACTGGGGGATGGAGAGCTTTTATAGGAGAAGATTTTACAAAAGAAAATGTACAAATTCTTTCTCAAGCTATTGCAACCCTTATGAAAAATCAAAAATGTGATGGCAGTGGTTTTGTAGTAGGTTATGATAACAGATTTTTATCTGACAAAGCAGCAAAATGGGTTTCAGAAGTAATGGCTGGAAATGGAATAAAGGTTTTTTTCGTAGAAAAATCTGCACCTACTCCCCTAATAATGTTCGCTGTGAATTCTTTAGACGCATACTATGGTGCTGCAATAACAGCAAGCCATAACCCAGCTGATTATAATGGGGTCAAAATATTCACCAGGGGTGGAAGAGATGCCAATGAAGATGTTACAAGAAGTCTTGAAGAAATTATAAAGGATATTACTATAGATGAGGTTAAGCTTGTTAACTTTGATAGCGGAATAACCCATGGTTTAATTGAAATTATAGATCCCTTTAACGAATTTATAGATTCAATTATAGACATGATAGATATGGAATCTATAAAAAGTAGTAAACTAAAGGTAGCTCTTGATCCGATGTTTGGAGTTTCAAAGACTTGCCTTCAAACTATACTTTTAACTGCAAGATGTGAGGTTGAAGTAATAAACAATAGACACGATACCTTATTTGGGGGAAGATTACCTTCCCCAAGTACACACACACTACATCGTTTAAAGGACTTAGTAGTTGAAAAAGGATATGATATCGGCATAGGAACAGATGGAGATGCGGATAGACTTGGAATCATAGATGAAAAAGGTAACTTTATTCATCCAAACGATATTCTATCTGTGTTATATTACTATTTATTAAAGTATAAGGGTTGGAAAGGCGCCGCTGTAAGAAACCTTGCAACCACTCACCTCCTAGATAAAATAGCAGCGGGCTTTGGTGAGCAGTGCTACGAGGTTCCAGTTGGTTTCAAGAACATAAGCTCAAAAATGGAAGAAAAGAATGCATTAATCGGAGGAGAAAGCAGTGGAGGACTCACTATTCGTGGGCATATTAAGGGGAAAGACGGAATATTTGCTGCCAGCCTCCTAATCGAATTGCTTAGTGTAACAGGAAAAAGCTTATCAGAATTACTCCAAGAAATTCATAAGCAATACGGATACTTCTATATGACAGAATCTGATTATAAATTCAGCAATGAAGTGAAAGATCAGCTTAGGACAAAACTTTTCGTAAATAAGTTAATTCCAAATTTTGGCTATGAAGTAGAAAAGACAAGTTACGAAGATGGTGTAAAGGTATATTTTAGAAATGGTGGATGGATTATAGCAAGATTCTCTGGCACAGAACCACTACTCAGAATATTTTCTGAAATGGAAAATGAAGCTATGGCCAATGAAATAAGCAATAATATGAGAGAGTTCTTAAACTTATAAGTACATTACTAAATTTTTTAATTATATAGTTGAGAAATAGCCTAGTAAAAAGATTTCACTAAGTATTACCTTGGTGGAATCTTTTTTAGTTATCGGATTAAGTTACGTAATTTATTTATAAAATATCATAAACTTCTTCTTGCTCATATTTCATAATTATATCAAAAACCATAGTTGCCACATCCTCTGGAATATCATTATTTAAAAATAATAATCCGATATCATTATATATTGTACCAATAACATCTTTTGCAATTACATTTCCGCTATACGCTTGTAACATATCTGTAATATGTTTTCCGAGTTTATCAGGAAACTCCTTTTGGTTCCATGATGTAAACCCAATCAATGATTTTGCAATTTCCGGATTAATTCCTTTCTTTATTAAAACTTCATGCCAGGTTAAGCAGGTTGAATCACTTTTTATTATCATAGGGAACACTCCTCACAAATTTAAATTTATTATATATTGTATAGAATTAATTTTATTAATTAAAAATATTCATTTTTAAAAATATATGCTATATGTTTATGTTCAGTTCTGGAGATATGCTGCCATTATTGACAATCATTGTAAAGTAAGCTATGCTATTATTATATATTCTAGGCATCTCCCTTATGCATTTGTGGGAAGTGTCTTTTATGCTATTTGATAGAATTTCATTTAATATATTATAAAGGATATACAATTATTATGCATCAAATAATGAGCGGACATCATATGCTTTTGAGCTATTTTAAGCACTTGGTTTCAAAAGAGGAATTATCTTGTTTATATGCGTTAGGGCAATCCTTAATGCTTAACAAACCAGGAGATATTATCAAAACTAAACTTAACGAAGATGAATATCTCTATAAAATTAAATCAATAGGGTATAATTAAATAATTCTACGTGGGAGGAGCATTTACAAATGTCTAGAAAAATATTTATAACTAAATCAGACAAGCATAAATTATTGGAAATAATTAATAAATACGAAGATTTAAAAAACAAACAAAATCTAAAAGAGCTTGAAGCAGAAATAAATAGAGCTGACGTCACTAGCCCTGAACAACTGCCAAGCGATGTTATCACAATGAATACAAAGGTTATCTTATTAGTTGGAGATACTGAAGAAGAAATTAATCTTGTATACCCAAATGAAGCTGATATTTCAAAAAATAAGATTTCTGTATTATCACCTATTGGGACAGCTATTCTCGGTTATTGTGAAGGTAGCATCATAGAATGGAAAGTGCCAGACGGAACAGTGCAGATTGAGGTAAAAAAAGTCCTTTTTCAACCCGAGGCTCAGGATCTTTATAAGTTATAACTGTTAGCAAAACAAAATTTTATTTGGCTGCTTTCATAATATTATCATTGACTAAATATCCTAGGAAATTTTCAACACCTAGGATATTTATTTTCTTATCATTCCATTCTCTTCTTTTCGTTTTTCTGATATTATCAAATTTTTTTTAAAAGTCGTAATGAAAGTGGATATACTGTGCCTTCAACCATATCATCAAATCCATCATTCTTTAATTTAATTAACAATTCATACCCATAGGTTTATTCTTTGAAAATTATACTTAAAATACATCCTTCTAAAATATCTTTTAATATTTGAGCGTTATTTTCCAATTTAGCACCACCTATAATTATTATGTAAACTTTGCTCTTATGAAGGAAGGGGAGGTAGTAAAGCTACCGGATGCTAAATATAGAGATTTGTGGGAGAGGAAATTGCCACGCGAGGTGCTATCCGATATTTTAAAGATGCCAGGCACTTTATATACAATATGCATATTATATATAAGGTGTCTTCAAAAAAAATAACTAGTCAGATGCCTAAACCAATAATTATATGAGGTGTTTTATGGATTTACTAATATTTGAAAAACGTAGATTGCTTAGATATAACTTATTATTTCAGTTATATAGGGACTTCTTTACCTACGGCTATGAAGTGTGCAGTAATATTGATTATGAGATTCCGAGTGATTGTAGAGTTGAAATAATTGCAGCTCTTTATTTCATATTCTATAAAAGATGGATTTTTTTTAACATAGAAAGAGACAAAACAGTTTCTGCTTTTGTTTTAGGACGTGGCATTGAAGAAGTGGAGAATTATTTTATTGAAACTGGTAAATTTGTAGTTTCAAATGTATTTGAAAATTTGTTAATACCTGTTATAAATAAAGAAGAAATGAGTGGAGGTACAGTTAATGTCGATTATAATGGAGCCTTTATATGATAAGAAGGCTAACTTTGTTGGGTGGCTATTAGAACATAGTAATGTATTTAATAAGGAATTAAAATGGGTAGCATATATATATAACAGTTATGTTTGGGCAAAAAAAACTAGAATATGGATTGGTGGATTAAGAGGTACTAATCTTTTAGATAGAGATGGGAGGATTGTAGCTTGGAGTATTAGCGGACCTGTGGTGGGCGGTCTAGAAATCATAAAGGCACCACTTGATATTGGGCCCCCATTTCTGTCAGTTGTACCAATTATTCACGAGGTCCCATTTAATCCTGGGTATGCTCCTGAGCCTGCAGGTGAATGGTCGAAACTAACCTTCACTCAATGGCTTAATCAAAGGTAGGTGTTTAATTTATGCTTCAAATAGAAAAAGATTTAATTAGAATTCAAATTTTATTTGAGCTATATGAAAATTTATTTTGTATTTGCAATTACAGAGATATTACAAGGAAAGAATACAAAATCTCAGGTGGAAACAAGTGTGAGATAATTGCAGCTCTCTATTATTTAAGTGACAGAGGATTTATTAGTGTAAGGACTACAAGTGAAGATGATGTTCTAATTATCTATATTAGAGCCAGAGGAATTGATGAAATTGAACTTAAGATAAAAAAAGCTACCACCTTGGCCCTAACTCTCAGCTCTAATAAGCTACTTATTCCAAACTTTGATGATGTGCCTGATGACTGCTAAATCCTTGTTGCACTAAAAAATCATATGGAGTCTCAACTATATTGTCATTAAGTTAATATAGAGTTATAATGAAAAATATCTTAACTTATGTGCTTGTATTTTATTAATAAAAAAGTGAAGGTGTTAAAATGGATTATGTGCAAAACTCAATATTTGATAAGATGTTACATAAGGCTCCACTGGCTGATAGAGTTCGTCCGAGAACTCTCCAGGAATATGTAGGTCAGGAGCATATTATAGGAAATGGCAAGGTTTTGAGAAATATTATACAATCTGATAATGTTTCTTCCATGATTTTATGGGGTCCCCCTGGAGTTGGAAAAACTACTCTTGCTATGATTATTGCAGAAATTACCTGTGCTAATTTCATAACCTTTAGTGCGGCTACTTCAGGAATAAAAGAAATTAAAGAAGTCATGACAAAAGCAAAAGAAAATCGACAACAAGGTATCCGAACTATTTTGTTTATTGATGAGATTCATCGCTTCAATAAGTCTCAACAAGATGCTTTTCTTCCCCATGTAGAAAAAGGTAATATAGTTCTCATTGGTGCAACCACTGAAAATCCTTCCTTCGAGGTTAACTCAGCCTTATTATCACGCTCTAGAGTATTTGTTTTGAATCCTCTAGACATTAATGATATAATCAAGGTTTTAAAAAATGCACTATTGGACAAAAGAGGGTATGCAGGGCTACCAATATTTGTTGAGAGTTCTCTTCTTGAGATTATAGCGGTGTTCTCAAACGGAGATGCAAGAACAGCGCTCAATCTGTTGGAATTGGCAATTAGTAGTACGCCTATGGAGTCCGGTAAGCTAACCTTAACTAAAAAAATAATTGAAGAATGTCTGAATAAAAAAACTCTACTTTATGATAAAAAAGGAGATGAACACTACAATATAATCTCAGCTCTTCATAAGTCTATGAGAAACAGTGATCCAAATGCCTCTGTTTATTGGCTTGCCCGCATGTTAGAGGGTGGAGAAGAGCCTTTGTATGTTGCGAGAAGATTAATTCGATTTGCTTCTGAAGATGTTGGACTTGCAGACCCTAATGCTCTTCAAATTACAGTCTCAGCTTATGAAGCTTCTCACTATATTGGAATGCCAGAATGTACAGTAAATCTTACCCAAGCTGTAGTTTACCTTGCAATGGCTCCGAAATCCAATGCACTTTATACTGCTTATGAAAGTGCAAAAGAAGATGCCTTAAATACCATTGCAGAGGGTGTACCTCTTCAGTTAAGAAATGCTCCTACCAAGCTTATGAATTCTCTTGGTTATGGAAAGGACTACAAGTACGCTCATAGCACAGATGAAAAACTTACTAACATGCAGTGTCTTCCTGATAATTTGAAAAATCGACAGTATTATAAGCCCACTCAGGAAGGTCTTGAAAAGAAAGTTTATGAAAAGCTAGAATATATAAACAGTGTTAAAGCAAAGCTGTAGTTGTATACCTACTATATACATAACAGCCGCACTTTTAGCAGGTGAGCTTGTTTTAGATTTTAATTGCCATACTGTAGCTTGTGCGCTAGAGTTGTTAAATTGTCTAGTGGACCCATAAATATTCTATTAATTCCATATGGGTTATCTTGTTTTGAAGTAAATCCCGTATCTGTAGTTATTCCTAAGGTTATCCCGGCTGCATGGGCTGCTTTAACGGTATCAGCATTGTATGAACCACATGGGTATGCCAAATAAGTCACCTTTCTGACTAATAGCTTTTCTAATATAGAATTTGCTGTAGTTATTGTAGCTAGTTGATTTGCGTAAGATAAAGTACCTAAGATTTCATGCTTATTGGTATGATTTTCTACCCTAAATCCATTAGCATCCATTTCTTTTAACTGTTTTGAAGTCATTGAACCTGGATTTTTATCTATGTCTTTTGTTATCATAAATACAGTAGCTTTCTGCTTATTTGCTTTTAGTACTGGATAGGCTAGTGTATAGTTACTTAGATATCCGTCATCGAATGTTATTAATACTGGATTTTTAGGCAAAACTGTTCCCTTAGATAAGTTAGCGTAAAACTGATCCATTGTTATTGTATTATATCCATGTGTTTTTAGATAGTTCATTTGAGAAATAAACGCTGCCTGTGATACTATTAAACCATCTGTTTTTGTGATGTTAACTGCTAATTTATGATACATTAACGTTGGTATTTGCTGAAACTGTTCTGTGTTAGTTGAACTTATTATTTTCACATAGGAGCTTGCTACATAACCTGTTTTACCCTTATAACTTATCTTGTAAAATCCATTCGAAATTCCAAGAGTGTTTATCTTTGATTCTTTGGGCAGTGAACCTATGATGGAAGATCTGGATGAAGCACTACTTCTTACGTTTAATGAAGATGAGGTAGTTACTACCCCGCTAGATGCTAGTGCTAGTTGACAACTTAGAACGGTAAGTATTGTTGTTAATAATGCCACTTTTTTTTTCATAATTACGACCATTCCTTTCGTTTCGCTCAAGGTACAAACTGAATTAAACCCTTCACCCTTGGCATTTTAGATTTTACCTCCGATGTAGCCCTACCTTATTATAATCAACCTTCTTGTCCCATGTTACAGAAACACTTTTATTGCTACATTGTTGAATAAAGATGGAATCAGCTTGGACAACAACAACAATATAATGTACTTTTCAATTGTTGTTTGTGGCTTGAACTGAGATATTAAATTGTATTGTAGTTGTTAAAAATAATGCAAATAATATTTCATTATTTGTTAATTTTTTCATCTCTATTTGATATTATATCATTTTTTTTAAGTGATTTTGGTCTAAAACATAAATTATTTTGTATACTTTAATTACTTTCAATTTCAGTAGGCTGGAGTTACTATTTTAAATTAAAGATGGAGTGAAAATATGCTTTCAAATGAAAATGGATTATTTGGAGAAGTTTATTAAATTTAAGAGTAACTGGTTCAGAATGGTTTACAGGTGGATTCTTTGGACCTGAAGCTGGTATCGCAGCAACTATAGTTCTTTTTATAGGAATTGTGATTGTATATTTTATTCCATGGCATAAAAATTTAGATACGGTATAATTGACTAATGACGCAGCTATAAAATATCTTGGTAAAGGGGTAAGTAATTATGATTGGGGAATTTCTATTCCAACTACTTTTTCCTCTTTTTTTGTCTTTGATACCAAATATTATATTTATTAAGGTTTTATTAAGGTTTTATATCAGTTTCTTTTAAGGAATAAATTATATACTTTAAATATAGATAACACAATTAAGGAGATCTATTGTGAAGTTTTATTTATAGCAAATATTTTGAAAGAGGCGATAAAAGTGGATATAAATATTAAAAGTTTATTACATCGAAGAAATTATGTGAAAGATTTTCTCTACCTTGCGCTTATGTTAACGCTACCAATTCTTGACATAACATACAAAATGCTTAATAATCCAAGTGTAAAAGTACATAGTCTTATGACAGATATAGATAGAAGTATTCCATTTGTCAATGCATTTATTGTGCCTTATGTAATTTGGTATGGCTTTATATATGCCGTACTAGTCTATCTTTATTTTAAGGATAAAGAAATTTATCTTAAAACTCTTTTAACCTATGAGGTTTGTATATTAATATCATTTATAATATACGCTTTATTTCAAACTACGGTTCCAAGACCTGTACTTTCAGGTAATGATTTTCTTACAAATATAGTTAGGTGGGTATATCAATCGGACAATCCTTTTAATTGTTTTCCGAGTACTCATAGTTTTTCAAGCTACGTTATATTTAAAGGTGTAAGCGAAAGCAAAATAAAAAATAAAATTATTCGATTTGTAATATCTTCTATGTGCATTTTAGTAATGATATCTACTATATTTGTAAAGCAACATGTGATTTTAGATTTATTAGGAGCCATAATATTAGGAGAGGTAGTTTGTAAAATAGTTTTTAAATTTAAATGGGAAAAGATTAACGACATGTCAGAAGGAAAGGCCTCTACTTCTATAAGTGATAGTCACATACTATAACAAAAATAAAACTTCAGTCTTATGTTAACAATCCCATTTATTAATAAATATACTCGTTCATAAATAATCTAAATAGAGGAGTACATTACCATATTTGCAAAACAACATGTAAATTTAGATGTCATATGTGCTATATTGTTATGTGATGTGGTTTTTGAAAAAAATTAGTTTTATTTGGGGGAGAGCTACGAAATGGAAAAAGAAACAATACTTATTGTGGAGGATGAAAAAGAAATTAGGAATTTATTAGATATATATATAAGAAATGAGGGATACAAAACTATTTTAGCAGAAAATGGGATAGAGGCTATAGAGGCTGTTAAAAATGAAAATGTTGATTTGATCATATTAGATATAATGATGCCTGGAATGGATGGTATACAAACCTGCATGACAATAAGGGAAGAAAGGAATATGCCTATAATCATGCTGTCTGCCAAAAGTGAAGATATAGATAAAATAATGGGGCTTACAACAGGTGCCGATGACTATATTACAAAGCCTTTTAACCCTTTAGAATTGGTGGCAAGAGTAAAATCGCAGCTTAGAAGATATTTCAGGTTTAACAATTTTGAAAAAATAGTTAAAAACACTAGCATTATTCAGGTGGATGATTTAGTAATAAACATAGCAAATCATGAAATTGAAGTTAATGGTAAATATGTAAAACTTACTCCTACAGAATTTGAGATACTAAAGCTTCTTGCTAAAAACAGAGGTATTATTTTCAGCATAGAAAAAATATATGAACTTGTATGGAACGAATCCTTTATGGAGTCTGAAAACACAGTCATGGTGCATATAAGAAAAATAAGAGCAAAAATAGAGCAAAATCCTAGAAAGCCAATATACATAAAGACTGTATGGGGGGTAGGATATAAAATTGAAAATTAATGTATTTAAACATGTAAAAAAAAGATTAAGATTAGAATTAATTTTAGCATTTATAATATCATTCATATTGGGTGCAATATCATTTAAAAGATCATTTGAATTGGATATAATTGCAGGAAGTAATCAATTTACAGCATTACGATCTGTAATATTTGGCGTAGGTGTTTTTATAATAATATTTCTATTATTAACACGAAAAAAAATGAAATATATAGAAGAAATATCAAATGGATTACTTGAAATATCAAAAGGTAATTTAAATTATAGAGTAGCCCAAAAAGGTAGCGACGAGCTTGCTGGGCTGGCTACACATATCAACTATATGGCATCTGAGCTTAATGAAAAAATTGAAAAAGAGAGAAGAGCTGAAAAAACAAAAATTGAACTTATAACAAACGTGTCCCACGACTTAAGAACTCCACTTACATCTATAATGGGATATATTGGGTTAGTAAAAGATAAGAAATATGTAGATGAGGTCCAGATGGATGAGTACATGAATATAGCTTACAATAAGTCGGAAAACCTAAAAATACTTATTGAAGATTTATTTGAATATACCAAACTTACCAATGAAACAATTGCACTTAACAAAGAAGAGGTAGCTTTAAATGAACTTTTAGACCAACTTACAGAAGAATTAGTTCCTATTTTTGAAGAAAATAATCTTACTGTAGAAAGAGAAATTTCAAAAGAAAAAATAATGGTTAATCTAGATATAAACAAGATTTTAAGAGTATTTGAAAATCTGATGATGAATGCCGTAAAGTATAGCTTAAAACCTAGTATAGTTAAGGTTAGATTATATAAAGATAAGAGTAATGTTATAGTTTCTATTGAAAATAAAGGGGCAAAAATTCCAGAAGAAGATCTTGAAAAATTGTTCGAGAGATTGTACAGACAGGACAAATCCCGTGCAGCTTCAACTGGGGGAAGTGGTCTTGGTCTCGCTATTGCAAAAAGTATAGTAAATCTTCATGGGGGAGAAATATGGGCTGAATGTAAAGATGAAAATATAAGATTTTTTGTTAAGTTGGCGATAGCTTAAATGTGTATTGTTTTATATTTTAAAAAGAAACAACCATCTGGGGCTCAGATAGTTGTTTCTTTTGATTAACTATAACTTTTTCACTTGGATAAATACTTAAGAAGTGCTTCATTAAAAAGACGGATATGAACTTTTTCATTTAGTATGATTCTCCTTGCAGTGGACGGATTGTAAATGGGAAATTGAAACTATATTGTTAAAATATCGTATATACTTATGAAGGATTAAATAATAGTAGTCTATTACAATTTTTAAAAGCACTTTGAACCCTAACCAATATTTTGTTAGGGATAATTAATAAAAAAAATGTTAAACCAAACACAAGAAATCAAGGAGGCAAAAACACATGAGACAAATCAAAAAAACGCTAATCATATTTATAGCAGTAATATCCGTAATGGCTGGAAATTTAGGCAATGTTGTAGCAAAAGCTGAAGTAGTTAATCCAGTTACTCCAATAATAAATTACGTTGGGGTAGATCATTCACCACTAGTAGTAGGAGATACTGAAACTTTTACAGTAACTTCATCAAAGTTTGTAGGTAAAGTACAATATAGGGCATTCCTTTTCGACGGCAAAAAATGGAATGAATTAACCAGCGGATATAGCGCTGAAGTGGATGCTAAAACTCCATATGTCTTACCAAAAACACCAGCATTTAAATCAGGAAAATACAAGTTGTCAGTTTGGGTAAAAAGAGCAGGAACAACAGGCAGTATTAAAAAAAGCTATGATAATTACTATGCAGAAGCATTAAATTGTGTAACTAAAGATAATGCAATCAGAGTATATGCAGGTGGTGCACCTAAAGTTGAAACTAATGGTTTAACGTTTAAATTCAATGGAATCGAAAACATAGGTGGAATTAAAGGACCATATCTTTATAAATTACATATATATAATCCAAGAACTGGAGTATGGACAAGCGCATCGAGTGAATATACAGAAACTCCATCATACATATTTAAAGAAGCGGGAACTTATATGGTTATCGTACACGCAAACACAGTTAATTCACCAACTTGGAAAAATTATATAGCTGGCAAAACAAAGGGAGCGTATGAAGCCTTTAAAACAATCATGGTAACTGTTAATGATTCATCAGTAGAAATATTTAAATCTACTATTAAACCAGCTGATACTGGGCTTGGAGCAATAGGAAGTATAACTTTAACAGCTGATGGCGTTAAAAACTACCCTACAGCTAAAAAATACCAAATATTTGAGGGCACAACGCCTATATCGGATATTGTTGACTTAGGGACAGCTACAACAGTTTATCCTGCAAAAGTTGCAGGCAATATGGTAAATGTTAAATTACTTGATGCTAGTGCAACAGTAGTTAAAGAAATATCTGTAGCTTTAGGAAAATCCGGAACAATAAGTGCTATTAGTAATGGCACAGATATAACCAGTAAGTTTACTGATAAATATTTTAAAAGTTATGTATATTCTCTGATAGGAAAAACTAGTCCGAGTCCAATACTTTATTCTGATGTGAAAGACATAAAAACCTTGAATTTCTATAGTGAAAATATGAGTAATTTATGTGGAATTGAGTATTTTAAAGCATTAACTGAGTTAGTTTGTTCTAATAAGGTAGCAAGAGATTTAAGTGATGCGTATGTAGCTCCTGGGCTAACAACCCTAGATGTAAGTAAGAATACAGCATTAACTAAGCTAGAATGCAGATATAATCAACTAACAACCTTAGATGTAAGTAAGAACACATCATTAACTGAGTTAGACTGTATCAGTAATCAACTAACAACCTTAGATGTGAGTAAGAATACAACATTAACTAAGTTATATTGTGGTGGTAACAAACTAACAACCTTAGATGTAAGTAAGAATATTTCATTAGCTGAATTAGACTGTGCTTATAATCAACTAACAACCTTAGATGTAAGTAAAAATGCAGCCTTAATTTATTTGAATTGTGATAGTAATAAATTAACAACCTTAGATGCAAGTAAAAACTCAGCATTATCTAAGTTAAAATGTAATTCTAATCAGCTAACAACCTTAGATACAAATCCAGCATTAACTAAGTTAGAATGCTATAATAATAAACTAGCCTTAGATTTAAGTAAAAATACAGCATTAACTGAGTTAAATTGTCAGTACAATAAGCTAACAGCTTTAGATGTAAGTAAGAATACAGCATTAACTAATTTAGATTGTGTAGGTAATGAACTAACAACCTTAGATTTAAGTAAAAATACAGCATTAACTAATTTAGATTGTCAGAACAATAATCTAACAACCTTAGACGTAAGTAAAAATATAGTATTAACTGATTTGTTTTGTACTAATAATCAATTAACAACTCTGTTCTATAATAATAAACTAACAACCTATTACGTTCAAAGAGAAACATGGTATGATTGGTATAAACTTCAGTATACAGATTCAAGTCATACAAAAACTACTAACAATTTAGTTCTAACAGCTAAAGATTAGAGAGATGAAACCTTAAAAAAGCAATAAAAAAGAATCATAAGCTTTTCAAGTAAGAGCGTATGATTCTTTTTTATATTATTTCTTTACAGGTACCTTAGTGAGTCATGAAGTGGCGCACTTGCTAACGAAAGTAAAGTACAGATGATGGACAATCATACCTCATTTTGATGATTATTGAAATTAGTTTAATGTATGTAAAAAAAATACTGTTACATTTAATTAATTACAGTATTGATTAAAAAAACGTATACATTACTAACTTAATATGATAATATAATAGAAAGATTGCAATTTTCTGAACATTGCAGCATTATGTTTGCACTATCTATTGCAGAAATAACTGCTTCAGAAGTTTATTATTAATTCTATGTGAAAGCAGAGAGTTAAATTATATAAATAAAATATTTCAGGAGGGATTTTTAATGATAAAACAAAGACTTGATAAGGTTCTAAAGATTATGAGCAAAAAGGAAATACCTCAAATGATAGTTTCTGACCCAGCAGCAATATTTTATCTTACAGGAAAATGGATTTTTCCAGGAGAGAGAATGCTTGCATTATATATTAATTTAGATGGAAACAACAAATTAATTATTAATGAGTTATTTCCAATAAGTGAAGATTTAGGGGTAGAAAAAATATGGTTTAACGATACTCAAAGTCCAGTAAAAATTCTTGCAGACAATATTGATAAAGAAAGCCCAATGGGTATAGATAAAAATTGGCCAGCACATTTCTTAATAAAATTAATGCAATTAAAGGGCGGAAGCTCATTTGTTAATGGATCTGAAATTCTTGACAGAGTAAGAATGTGTAAGGATGAAAATGAAAAACAATTAATGAGAGCAGCTTCAAAATTAAATGATAGTGCTATGGGCGAAATGATAAAAATCGTGCCTGATAAGCATTCTGAAATAAAAATGGGGAAATTACTGGGTGAAATGTGGGATGAAATGGGAACTGAAGGTCATTCCTTTGATCCAATTATAGGATATGGTGCAAATGCAGCAGACCCTCATCATGTAATGGATAAGTCAACAGTAAAGCCAGGAGATAGTGTAGTTATTGATATAGGCTGTAAAATGGATTCATATTGCTCAGATATGACTAGAACTGTTTTCTACAAAAGTGTATCAGACCACAGCAGAGAAGTTTACGAAATTGTTAAAGAAGCAAACAGAAGAGGAATTGAAAAAGTTAAAGCAGGAGTTAGATTTTGCGATATAGATGCAGCGGCTAGAGATTATATAACAGAAAAAGGCTATGGAAAATACTTCACCCATAGACTGGGACATTCAATAGGCATTGAGGTTCATGATTTCGGTGATGTTTCTTCCGTTAATACAGATGTTGTTCAGGTTGGACAAATATTCTCCATAGAACCAGGTATTTATTTGCCAGGAGACGTAGGAGTTCGTATAGAAGATTTGGTAATAGTAACAGAAGATGGTTGTGAAATATTAAATCATTATACAAAAGATTTAATTATTGTAGAATAGAATATTGGGTATTAGATCTAGGTATAATATATGCACTTTTGTTGAACAAACGGAACGGTAACTTACAAGTGAATTTTATGAAGGGAAGGGAAAGTAATGAATGAAAGTGTAAAAGAAAGAATTTCAAAACTGAGAGCATTTATGGAAGAAAAGGGAATGGATATCTATGTTGTTCCATCCGCAGATAATCATCAAAGCGAGTATGTAGGAGAATACTTTAAGGCAAGATCCTATGTAACCGGTTTTACGGGCTCTGCCGGAACGGCGGTTATTACAAAAGACAAAGTGGGTCTTTGGACGGATGGAAGGTATTTTCTTCAGGCCGAGCATCAGCTTAAAGGGAGTGGAATTAAGCTCTTTAAGATGGGGAATCCTGGAGTTCCTACTGTACTTCAATACACAGAAACTGAAATGACTAATAATGGAAAACTTGGATTTGATGGACGTCTCATGGCGATGCAAGAAGGGGAAGATTTTGCTTCGGGACTTGCCCATAAGAATGCTACCATTGAGTATGCCTACGATCTCGTAGGTAAGGTATGGGAAGACCGTCCTAAGATAGCAAATGAACCTGTTTTTCTTCTTGAGGAAAAGTATTCAGGCGAAAGCAGATTGTCCAAGTTATCTAGGATAAGAGGCACCATGAAAGATACAGGAGCAAACTACCATATCATCACAACCTTGGATGATATCGCATGGCTTCTCAATATCCGAGGAAATGATGTTATGTATTCACCGCTAGTGCTATGTTATGCGGTTGTTACCATGGAGAAGGTAGATTTGTTCATTGAAGAAAGTAGGATTGATGTAAGTGTCAGGGAAGCTTTAGCCAAAGATGGTGTGGAGTTCAGACCTTATAACGACATTTATGAATTTGTTAAGGGCTTTGCGGTTGAAGATGTGGTGCTGATTGACCCAGATCGGATTAACTATGCGCTATATAAGAACATTCCAGTTGAGACAAAGAAAATACAAGCAGACAATCCTACTATCTTGTTCAAGGCCGTTAAAAATTCTGTGGAGCTTGCCAATATTGAAAAAGCCCACATTAAAGACGGCGTTGCAATTACAAAATTCATGTATTGGTTGAAAACAAATATTTCAAAAACAAAAATCACAGAAATCAGTGCTTCCGAAAAACTGGAAGAGTTTAGAAAACAGCAGGAGGGTTACTTGTGGCAAAGCTTCGCGCCAATAAGCGCTTTCAAGGAACATGCAGCCATGATGCACTACTCCGCTACAACTGAAACGGATGTGGAACTTGCGCAGGGACACTTATTATTAATGGATACTGGTGGAAACTATTTTGAAGGTACAACTGATATCACCAGAACATTTGCCATTGGCCAGGTGAGCAAAGAACTTAAGCAGCACTTCACGGCCGTGGCCAGAGGTATGATGAATTTGGCTCGTGCTAAATTCCTATATGGATGCAAAGGCTACAACTTGGATATATTGGCTAGAGAACCCATGTGGAGTCTTGACCTGGATTATAAATGCGGAACCGGCCATGGTGTGGGCTATTTGCTAAATATTCATGAAGGACCAAGTGGCTTTAGATGGTACATCGTACCATCAAAGCATGAAACTCAAACATTGGAAGAGGGAATGGTCATAACCGATGAACCTGGCATTTATATAGATGGATCCCATGGCATCCGGATAGAAAATGAGCTCATCATCAGAAAAGGCGTTGAAAACGAATCTGGTCAATTTATGCACTTTGATACTGTAACTTATGCTCCAATCGATTTGGATGCCATAGCTGCAGAAGACCTTAACCGCGATGAAAAACTGTATTTAAACAGTTATCATAAACTTGTATACGAAAAATTAGCCCAGTACCTGAGTAATGAAGAGAGAGATTGGCTAAAATCCTATACAAGAGAAGTTTAAACAAGAGAAGTTAAACAAAAGAAAAAATTAGTTTAGGGGGAAAATTATGAGTGAAATTGTTGTGAAAAACAAGCGGCCTTTTGGCTTCTATGTTTGTTGTATCGCGTTCATGTTCGAGAGGATGGCGTATTATTCTGCTAAGTATCTTATCTTTGTTTTTGTTTCGGCTACAATTATAACAGGCGGATTGGGTCTAACAGTGGTTGAGGCTGCAATTATTCAATCAAATCTTGTTGCATTTACCTATCTTGCGCCTCTTATTGGAGGATATCTTTCAGATAGGCACATTGGCGCTAGATACTGTATTCCAGTGGGGCTAGTTTTGATGGCCGTCGGGTATATAGTGGGTGGATCTGCAACGAATGTCTTTACTATGAATGTAATGGTGGCACTTGTATCCATCGGTACAGGACTTTTTAAAGGTAACAATGCTGCAATCAGTGGAGCTTTGTTTGAAGACAAAAGTCAGCTGGATTCCGCATTTTCAGTTCAGTACTCCTTTGTAAATGTGGGATCGCTTATAGGAACAACCGCTATTGGTGTTCTTATAGCTACTACTTTTTCTAAAGGTGATGTTCAGGGATTTAGAGCTGCGTTCGTACTGTGTGGTATCATTTGTGTAATTGATGCAGTATGGTTTCTGTTCGGTATGAAATACCTTGGAGAAATAGGTAAAAAACCCTTCAAAGAAGGCAAGCACATGGAAAAGAAAGTTGTAACTGAAATTAAACCCCTAACAAGAGTGGAAAAAAGAAAGGTCTTTGCTATTGCCTTGATATCAATATTTTCTGTTGTGTTTTGGGTGTTCTGGTATCTGACTTATCTGGCCGTTTATGATTACGGTGCTAAGTTCGTTAATCTGAACCTAGGCAGTTTTGCAGTGCCACTTTCATGGTTCGATTCATTGAACGCTTTTGTATGTATTGTTATGGGACCAGTTTTGGGTATACTGTGGTTCAAGCTGTCAAAGAGGAGTAAAGGGGATCTGAGCTTGTTTAAAAAATTGGGTCTAGGTCTTAGTTTACTTGGGATGTCCTTTTTAATGCTTGTAGGTGCAGAAATTTCAAGAGGCACAGGTAAAGCAAGTATTATTTGGATCATAGCATTTGGTGTGCTCCTCAGTATGGGAGAAATGCTGTTCTCACCACTTGGTAACTCCTTTGTTACTAAATATGCACCCAACAAGATTTACTCGGTACTTATGGGGGTTTGGATTTTTGCTACGTTTATCGCGGGAAAATCCTATGGTTACCTGTATGGTTTTGCTTCCAAATTCCCGATTATACAAGCATATGTGGTCATTCCAATAATTTTATTTGTATTTGCAGTATTGTTGTTTGTTTTTGACAAAAAGCTCATAAAACTGCTGGAAGATGAAGAACCAGCCAAAGAAATCAATGTTGTATAACAAGTTTATTTTATAATAAAAAAAGTGGCTTCTGTCTTGTACAGTAGTCATTTTTTTATGTAAAAAAATAAAATATATGTAAAATTTTTTTGGATAATTGCGTATGACCTTTGGAATTTTGCTTATGTTTATAACTGCATTCCGGACCATTCATTCTATTCAGGTGCAGCATTATTGGTTGTTAGTGCATTAGCCCTTTCAGCTAATGTTGCAGTAGTGACTTTTCATTTTGGTAGAGTAATTAAAAATAAACGAAACCCATTTAAAGATGAGATTTACAAAGATTTAAAACAGTACAAACAAATCCTATCTGAAAATAAATTAAATTTTTAAAGTTATACATCGATGGTAATTATATCAATTCAATTAAAATGAAAAAAACCCTCTAATAAATCATATCATGTATCGTATATAAAAGTGAAATGATAAATATGGGATAATGATTAATAATTGTTATTTACATAAGAGGAGGAATTAGCATGAAAAAGGCAAAATTAAGTTTATTTGTACTAGCTTTAACATTATCAATGGGTGTATCATCTGGGGTTTATGCTTTTGAACAAAATAAAACTACTAAGGGTGTAAAATCAACTTCTGTAGCACAAAAAATAGATTTCAAAGATGCAAAAACTCAGAAATGGGAAGCAAAATTCCTTAAAAATCATGAAGACAAGAAAAATTTTGAAAAGTGTCACAAAGACTTTAAAAAGGGAAAAGAACATAAATACGACAAAATTAAGCCAGTTATAAGTGTAGCAGATAAAGCAGCTTTAAAGGTTAAAATAGATAAAATAGCAACAATTAAAGATGCTAATAAAGTCTTGAAAACTACAATTATTAAAAATGCAGAAGCAGCCAAGGTAGAATTAAAAAGAATTGAAGATAGTAAGATAGTATTAGATCCATTAGTAAAAACTGAAGCTGATTCAGTTTTGTTAGCGGTAAAAGATACAACTACTAAGGAAGCTTGTGTAAAGCCAGTAGTTTCAACAGTTGTAGTACCTGTAATACCAATAGTTGATCCTACAGTACCAGCAGTACCTGTAGAGAAAAATTATCTAGAAAAATTAAATGAAAGATTAGACAATGTATTTCAAAAGTCTACAGAAAAAAACACACAGTTAAATACTTTAGGAACTAGACTTTTAAATCTTTTAAATGCTTTAACACTTATAAAATAGAATATTTGTAAAAAAAGTCTTGAATTAATTCAGGACTTTTTTTTATTTGCAAGTATTATAAATACAAGAGTTTTCATATATTACAATGTAAAAAAGGGTATAATAAATTGACAGAAGCAGACACTAAAAGTGGCTGCCTTGTGTTGGTATAGAAAGTAGATAACTAAAAGTATAATAGAATGGCATGATTTTGCTTTATGTAAAATAAAAAGATATAAGAAGAAAGGAGAGGAGAAAGGATGACAGAGACAAAGAGAGTAATAGAAACAGGATGGAACTTAGACAACAGTTATGCTCGTCTACCAGAATCATTTTTCAACATAATAAAACCAAACCCAGTATGCTTACCGAAGTTGATCATTCTCAATTATTCCTTGGCAACATCTCTTGGTCTTAACGTCCAGGCGTTGCAAAACAATGATGGCATAGCGGTGCTTGCTGGTAACCAGGTTCCAAAAGGAACGGTGCCTCTTGCCCAGGCTTACGCAGGGCATCAATTCGGGCACTTTACTATGCTGGGTGATGGCAGGGCTATGCTTATTGGCGAACAGATCACGCCTTTAGGTGAAAGATTTGATATTCAGCTCAAGGGTTCAGGTAAAACGCCATACTCCCGAGGTGGAGATGGTCGAGCATCACTTGGACCGATGCTACGCGAATACATTATTAGCGAAGCAATGCATGCGATTGGTATTGACACCACCCGCAGCCTAGCAGTGGTGACAACCGGTGAATTAGTAATACGAGAAACCGAGCAACTTGGTGCAATTATGACTCGCGTGGCTACCAGTCATATAAGAGTCGGCACCTTTCAATATGTTTCAAAATGGGGTACAGCTCTGGATCTTCGGGCCATTGCTGATTACACATTGCAAAGACATTTTCCAGAGGGTGATGCGGGTGGGAACCAATATCTTTTCCTACTTCGGGAAGTAATTAAGCGTCAAGCCTCGCTGATTGCCAAATGGCAACTGGTTGGCTTTATTCACGGGGTGATGAACACGGACAACATGGCCATTAGTGGAGAAACTATTGATTATGGTCCTTGTGCCTTCATGGATGCCTATGACCCAGAAACGGTATTCAGTTCCATCGACATTCAAGGCCGATATGCCTATGGCAATCAGCCTAATATTGCAGAGTGGAATCTTGCGCGATTTGCTGAAACCCTGTTGCCACTGCTACATGTTAATCAGGAGCAGGCTATCAAAATAGCTCAGGAAGCAATTTCGGATTTTACTGAGTTGTATCACTGCAATTGGATCACGGGAATGAGAGCAAAACTGGGAATATTTAATGAGGAGTTGCAGGATGAAGTCCTTATTGAAGGCCTCCTTAGTTTGATGCAGAAGTATCATTCTGACTATACCAATACCTTCCTCTCATTAACTTTTGATACACGGGGGGATACGGCCCTATTTGGCAGCATAGAATTTGCTAATTGGTATGAGTTGTGGCAAGCGAGACTAGGGAGACAGAAAGAACAGAAAGACTCCTCCAATCAGTTGATGCGGAGTTCAAATCCAGCTCTAATCCCTCGTAACCACCAGGTAGAAGCTGCACTAGAAGCTGCAGTGAAACAAGGAGATTATAGCGTGATGGAGCATCTTTTAGATGTTCTGAAAGACCCCTATGCGCACTCCACAAAGCAGATTGATTACTCTACACTGCCTGCGATATCAACCCGTCCTTATCGAACATTTTGCGGTACTTAATATATAAGCATTAGAGCAGCTAGCTGACCAAGAAGAAAATTATAATAAATGTTTACACAAAAGGGGGATACGGGTGTGAAGTATACCGAATATGGAAAAACTGAAAAAAAGGTTTCTGTAGTGGGATTTGGAGGCTTAAGATTTGACTTAAGTAAAAGTAATGAAGAAAATGCAGAATTAATTAAATATGCCTATAGTAAAGGAATAAACTATTTTGATACAGCTCCTGGATATTGTGATGATAGAAGCGAGGATATATTTGGTGTTGCTTTTAGAGAAATGATAAAAGAAGGAAAATTAGATTTTATTGTTTCTACTAAGGGAAAACCTAAGGTGTATGATACTGCAGAAAAGGCAGTTAATGCTGTAAAGACCTCTTTAAAGAGATTAGGAGTTCCTAAAATTCATTTTTATCATGTTTGGTGTATAAGAAAGATGGAACACTATGAATTGTGTATGAAAAGTGGAGGTCAATACGAGGGATTACTTAAATGTAAAGAAGAGGGTTTGATAGATCATATTGTTTTTTCCTCCCATCAACCAGGTGAAGAAGTAATAAAGGTGCTAGATGAAAATAAGTTTGAAGGAGTTACCATGGGAATTAATTTACTGAACTTCCCGTATAGATGGAAGGGAGTAACTCATGCTTATAAAAATGAGTATGGTGTTGTAGCAATGAATCCTTTAAGTGGGGGTTCTATTCCCAGGCATGAAAAAGAATTAGCTTTTTTAACAAAAGAGGTCGAAACAGCCACACAATTAGCATTGAGATTTAATATATCTAGTCCTGAGATTACTATAACTTTAGTTGGCTTTGGAAGCAAGCACGATATTGATGAAGCTTGCAGGATAGCCGATGAAGCAAAGCCTTTTACAAAAGGAGATATTAATAAGCTGAAAAATGTATTAGGCGAAAATATGAATGAGATTTGTACAGGCTGCGGATATTGTAAAGTTTGTCCAAAAGGAATTAATATACCAGGATACATGTTGTTTTACAATGAAAAACAAATGTTTAAGAAAAGTGATGAAGAAATGATTAAGTCTGTTTATGGCTTAGAATATTGGAATTACTCTATGAGTAATAAGAAATTTGCGAATGAATGCGTTAAGTGTGGCAAGTGTGAAGAAGAATGCACCCAACACCTTCCTATAATAGATAGGTTAAAACAAATTGCGGAATGGGAAGAAAAAGGAACTAATGATGTAACTGTATAAGGTACCTATCAAAATTTGTAAAGTCAATTAAAGATCATAAAATATAAAAAGTTAAGTTTGGTAAAAAGGTATATATGGATAGTTCGTCTAATGCTAGGAGTAATTATTTCATCTTGGCTTAGATAATGGACTGGAAGGCAGCTTCTATAAGTAGAAGCTGCCTTTTAGTTTACAAATTTTACGCTTTATTATCCTAATTAGAACATAAATGCTTATTATAAACTCATATGTAAAAATATATACAATGAACTATTATTATGGTATTATAATAGAAATTAGATTAACAAAAAATTAACTTATTTATTATTTGTGACCAATCGTTTTTTATGAAAGTTTAGGGGGTATAATAATGTTTTTATTTGAATCTATTCCTTTGTATTCATGGTTAGTTTGGATATGTATTTTAGCAGGTCTTATGATTTTTAATGAAATAACCCGCTATAACATGCAAACGGGTATTGCCTTTTTTATTGTATTACCTATTTTACTTACAATTTTTATTTGGCCAAAAACGTCCGGGATAGGAACAGGATCTCAAACAGCTAACTGGTTTGCATGGGCCAAAGTTTATTCTGCATTAATAGGATGTTATATTGGTTTGGGAATGCGTTTTTCTAAAAAAATGCAAAGTAAAAAATGGTGTTACATATTGCCACCTGCAATTCTTGCAATTAATATATTGGAAGCAGTTGTTCGTGAATTTCAAGTAATGGGTATGAATGGCGTCATAGACGATATGTTCTTCAAGGGTGGACCATGGAATGCTATGAATGCAACAGCAGGTATTATTAATATGTTAGCTCTCTGCGGTTGGTTTGGTATTGTTATAAGTAAGGACAAGCATCATGATTTAGTATGGCCTGATATGATGTGGTTCTGGATTATAGCTTATGATCTTTGGAACTTTGCTTATGTTTACAACTGCGTAACAGACCGTGCATTTTATAGTGCAGCATTGCTTATATCCTGTACAATCCCTGCATTTCTAATCAAAAAAGGTGCTTGGGCGCAACATAGAGTTCATACATTAGCACTTTACATGATGCTTATGTTAACAATTCCAAACTTCTTTGTTAATGGTAAATATGCAGTAGCTTCAACACACAGCTCAACCGCTTATTATACAGTAAGTATTATAGCTTTAGTATTTAATGTTGGAGTTGCCATTTATCAAATTAGAACAATTGTTAAAAATAAGAAGAATCCTCTTAAAGATGAGTTGTATACAAATCATAAAGACTATCAAGCTATTAGGAATGTAAATATTTAATATATGTTGTTAAAAGTGGCTATAAATCATGTAGTCACTTTCAATATTTTTTGAATATTTATAAAAAAAATTTAGAGGTAACAGAAATTGAGTGCGTTGGCAGATTATTTATGTTTGTTGTTGTTTGAAGTATTTTCCAAGTCACAGTTACCTTAGTGTAGTGAAAATTAGAAAGGAGCACATATAATGAAAATATATATCGCAGCCCCATTGTTTAATGAAATGGAGCTAAAACGAAATCAAGAGGTATCAAGTATTATTGAAGAATTAGGGTTTGATACATATTTACCTCAACGAGAAGGTGGAAATGTAGCGAAACTAATAGAAAATGCTACTGCTGAAGAAGCAGTGGTTATTGAAAAAAAAGTTTTTCTAACGGATATAAATGCTATGAATGAATGTGATATGATTATATTTTTAATGGATGGTGTTTCCCTTGATGATGGTTCATGTTTCGCATTGGGATATATGTACGCTAAAGGAAAGAGGACTATAGGATATAAAACTGATATTAGAAATTTTGCAAATGGAAAGGACAACTTAATGATTCAGCAATGCTTGGAAATAATACTAAATAATAGGCTGGAGTTGAAAAAATACTTTGATAAACTCAAGGGATAGTATATATGATATAATGGTTAACGCTTAAACTGTAGTAAATTTATAATTCTTCAATTTTAGTTTCTAGTTCAACCCTACCATAAGGTATTTTAAGGCTCTTAATACTAAGTTCAACAGCTCTTATAACATCCATAAGGTTAAAATCTTCATAAGAATAAGGTTTATAAATTGCGGATTCTGGAATGCACTCAAAGTTGCATTTTTTGCTACATTAAGGGGAAGAGCTAAGCTGCTCTAGCATAAATAAAATACTTGACAATTCCTTCCTACAAGTGTAGTCTATACTTAAAGACTACACTTGTAGGAAGGCGGTTGTTATATGAATGAAATAAACTTAAATATATCAGATGCGGAGTGGATTGTTATAAAAATATTGTGGGAAAAGTCTCCACTGACATCTACCGACATAATTGAGGCTTTAAGTCCTCAAACCAATTGGAGTCCTAAAACTATTCATTCATTAATTAGTAGATTAGTTAAGAAAGGAGCTGTAGGTGTTAATAAGGACTGTTCTCAGTTTCAATTTTTTCCTCTTGTAGAAAAAAAAGATTGTGTAATGAAAGAGACTAGATCATTTATTAAAAAGGTTTATGACGGCTCACTTAAGCTTATGGTAACTAATTTTATTAAGGATGAAAAACTATCTAAGGATGAAATTGAGGACTTACAAAGGTTACTTAATGAAAAGATGAAGAAGAAATGAAAGGTAGGTAAAAGCTAATGAATTGGGCCAACTTGTTTGAACAAATTATATTACTATCTATAATGGGCAGTATAGTATCAATAGCTATACTGGTTATAAAAGCTGTTTTTAGACAAAAGCTCAGTGCAAAGGTTCATTACTATATTTGGTTTTTGCTTGTACTCAAAATTATAATACCACTGAACATTCAAAGTCACTTAAATCCATTTAATTTTATTAATGGTGAATCACAAAGATACGATGTATATTCAATAGTAAAGCAAAATCTTGCAAGAAGTACAACTTTAAATATAAATAATAATGCTAATATTAATAAAATACAAGAAAGCAGTGTAGTTAAGGCTAATTTTGAAAATACCAGGGTGGTAGATAATAATAGACTGGGATTTAATTATAAAACTGGAGCTTTAATTTGGTTGATTGGAGCTTTATCAATTCTATTATATATAATCATTGTAAATATAATGTTATGGATTAGTATAAAGAAAAGTCCTCGTTGTGAAAGAACGGGTATAGATAAAATATTACAAGTAGCTAAATTAAGACTAAAAGTAAATTCTAAAATATCTGTTATTTATGAAAAGCATCTAAAATCACCTGCGGTTTATGGAATTATAAGGCCTAAAATATTAATTTCAGAAAATATCATTAATAGATTAACCCCAGAAGAACTTAAATTTGTGTTTTTACATGAGGTAACTCATATAAAAAGGAAAGACTTAGTAATAAATGTAATTATAATGCTTCTTCAAGTTATTTATTGGTTTAATCCACTAATTTGCTATTCACTTTATCAATTTAAGCAGGATTGTGAAGTAGCTTGCGACGCAACAGCACTTACGGTTCTAAGTTCTAAGGAGGTTATAGAATATGGGCAGACTATTATAAATATGCTTAAAATACTTTCGAAATCCGATTTGGCTATGGGTACTCTTGGTTTTTCTAATAAATTTAGTAAAAGGAGAATAACTATGATAACATTATTTAGTAAAAAATCTATAACATGGACTATAGTAGCTTTGTCTTTGGTCCTAATGGTAGGGTGTTCAAGTATAACTAAACCATCAAATGATAATAAAGGTAAGGAAGAAGTTACAACTATATCTAATGGTAAGTCAGATGTAGAGGGGAATACGGCTTCTTCAAATAATGATGCTCAAAAAGCTAAAGATGACAATACTAGTGCTGAGAGTATTATAACTGAGTATATTAACACATATTACACAATAACAAAAGAGGACATAGAATTGTACAAAAAAATAGTAGGTGGTAGTAAAGATATAAATGAACTTATAAGTGATACTAATAAGGCTGATAAAAAGTTTGAAAATTTAATGACTGATACCGCATATGCAGCCATTATAACTGATAGAATGTCTTATTTAAGATGTAAAGAAGCAAATGAAAACAACTATTATGTAGCTGTAAAAAGTATAAAACTTGAAAAATATTATGAGGAGACGCAGACCAAAGTATATTATTATTATTATGATGTAGAATTAACACAAAGGGCTATATCGGGAAATAAAGCAAAGAATATTAAGGATAGAAAGCAAATAGCTGTATCTAAGGTTAAAGGTAATTGGAAAGTTAGTATGGCATATACCTATGGTTATTAAAAGAAAACCTTTAATGAATTTTCTATTTACGATATAATCTCCTAGTTTTTATTATGATCTCTGAGGTCATAGTAAAAACTAGGAGTTTATACTTTCTAGCTAAAAAAAGCATAAAAAATATCTAATATTATAGATAAGTGACTTCTAATGGATTTCTATCCACTAATCTCTTATAGCTATACTTAGGATATCCAACCATAACAGCAGCTGTTATAGTTTTTCCCTCAGGAATATTAAATAACTTAAGAAGTGGTGAACCCTTAAGGGATGCACAATACTCAAAATATCCAGCCCAACAAGTTCCAAGTCCTAGTGAAGGCGCAAATAATTCTAGATAAGTCAAAGAAGAAATAGAATTACCTCTTCCATTGGAAAAGTCTTCGTCTGCAGTAGTCATAATTAAGTTTGGGGCACCACGTAAAATTGGGTCAACTCCGGTTTCTCTGTAAACACTAATTAGTCCTTTGTATGAGGCATTTAATGGGGAGTTTTCCAACATTTCAATTATAAGTTCAACAGCTTTTTTAACTAATTGCTTGTCCTCAACCACCACAAATGATATACCTTGACGATTACTTCCTGTAGGTGCGAGTCTTGCAATATCAACTAATTTTGTTAATTTCTCTCGTGATACAGACTTGTCTTGATAATTTCTTATAGAACGACGTGACCTTAGAAAATGCTCCGCCTGCTCTGCATTTAGTTTAGGAAACTCTTTCCCATCCACTTGATTTGAAAGAGGTGTTTTTTTATTATCTATAGCTCCACTAGGGCATATAGCAACGCAATGTCCACAGGCAATACAGGTAGTATTTGCTACTTCTTCTGGAACATTTTCTCCCATTTTTAGAACAAATGCTGGACATGCATTAATACATTGTTCGCATTTAATACATTTTTCTTCATTTACAGTTATAAAATCCATTTTTTAATCTCCTTGTTTGAATTTATTATTCCTAACTTTCTTATCGTTGTCTATGTATGATTTTAACACAGTGTATTTAAATTGTAAGTACGCACTTTTTTATCACATAGGAACAAAAATAACACCGCAAACTTTTTCTTTTGCAATTGAGTAGAAAAATAAGGAGCAATGAAAAAAGGCATAGTAAGTTGACAAATTTAATATATTGTTATACACTAAATAATATAATTTTATAAGACCTCACTTTTATATGTGGGGTAGAGGCGCGACATTTAACAGTCTTTAGTGGAGTTTGAGAAGCATTGATACTAAAGAGAAGGAAAGGTCGCCGAAGCAAATATAATCTCAATATTATTTGCTGGGTCTGCAGTTAAGAGCTGCAGGACTGTCTCAATAAACTTCCCGGTTTATTGAGTTGTGCTATCTCATTTGGGAAAAGAAGAGGTTTAGGGACAACTATGCATGTTGAGACCTGAGTTTATCTCAGGTCTTTTTTTGTTTGGGAAAATTCCTAAGAGGATTAAATAGTGCCACCGACATTTAAGGGTGGCATTTTTAATTTAAATATATTATATGAATTTAGTACAAAAGAAGGGAGAAGTAGTTATGAAAAAGAAATTATCATTATTAATAGTAGCATCTCTATCAGTAGTTATGCTTTTAACAGGATGTGGGTCAAGCAGTAATTCAAAAGAGGCAAAAGCAGAAGAGGCAGGTGGAACATTTAAAGTAGGTCTTGAAGCTGGATATGCACCATTTAACTGGACTCAAATGGATGCTTCTAATGGTGGTGTTAAAATTGAAGGCGGCTCAGAATATGCAGGCGGATATGATGTAGAAATCGCTAAAAAGATTGCTAAAGATTTAGGAAAAGAATTGGTTATTACTAAAACTGAATGGGATGGTCTTGTACCAGCATTAGCTTCGGGCAAAGTCGATGCAATTATTGCAGGTATGTCACCCACAGCAAAACGTAGAGAGGTGATTGATTTCTCAGATAACTACTATAAATCAAATTTAGTTATGCTTGTTAAAAAGGGTGGGAAACATGATGCAGCTACTTCTATTAAGGATTTTAAGGGAGCAAAAATAACTGCTCAATTAAATACATTCCACTATTCAGTAATAGATCAAATTCAAGGCGTAAACAAGGAACCAGCTATGGACAACTTTCCTGCCATGAGAGTTGCTCTTGAATCAGGAATGATTGACGGGTACGTATCAGAACGTCCTGAAGGCATTAGTTCTGAGGCTGCAAATAATAACTTTAAAATGGTAGAATTTAAAAGTGGATTTACTACAACAGACGCGGATACGTCAATTGCTGTAGGGATTGCAAAAGGTAGTGACTTAACTGTGAAAATCAATAAAACATTAGCTGGTATTTCAAAAGCAGATCGTAAAAACATTATGGATGCTGCAATAAAGAATCAACCATCAGCTAAATAGTATTTATTTATGATATAAGGAGGAGAAAAATGAGCTTTGAATGGGTAGTGAAAATCATTTCAAATAATTGGCCAATGTTCATACGTGGAGCAGGTACGACACTCTTAATTTCCATGGTTGGTACTATTATAGGTTCCATAATTGGTTTATTAATAGGGGTTGTACGTACTATTCCAATGCCTCAGCGAGGAATAAAAAGAGTCCTGCTTAAAGCTGTTAATGCTATTCTTTTTGTTTATATAGAGATATTCCGTGGAACGCCTATGATTGTACAAGCAATGGTAATTTATTACGGATCTGCTTTAGCATTTGGTATAAATATGAATAGGTTATATGCAGCAATCTTTATCGTTTCAATTAATACAGGGGCTTACATGTCAGAAATTATCCGTGGTGGTATTGTTTCTATCGATAAAGGACAATTTGAAGCAGCTCATGCTATAGGTATGAATCATATTCAAACTATGACGAACGTAATAATACCACAAGTAATTCGTAATATCTTGCCAGCAACGGGTAATGAATTTGTAATCAATATAAAAGATACATCAGTACTTAATGTAATTTCGGTAACAGAATTATATTTCCAAACAAAATCAATTTCAGGAAATAACTTCAGATATTTTGAAACATTTTTTGTTGCATGCATTTTGTATTTTATAATGACCTTCACAATAACAAGAATTTTGCGCTACATTGAAAGGAAATTAGATGGTCCGGACAATTATATTATGTATGCTAATCAAATGCAGGTAGAAACTCCGGAAGATATGATACATAGAACAAGAAATAGTGACGAGAATAAATATTAGGCGAAGGAGTAGAAGTATGGAAAAAATAATTAATATACAGCATTTAAGCAAAGCATTTGGAGCTCATGAAGTGTTAAAAGACATTGATTTTTCAGTAAATAGTGGAGAAGTAGTCTGCGTCATAGGTTCCTCTGGATCTGGAAAATCAACTCTTCTTCGGTGTGTTAATCTTTTAGAAAAACCAAGTGGTGGTGAAATCATCTATAAAGGAGAAAATATTTTAGATGATAAACATGATGTCTACGCATACCGGACAAAGCTTGGTATGGTGTTTCAACAATTCAACTTATTTAATAATCATAATGTTTTAAGCAACTGCGTGGTGGGACAAATGAAAGTGTTAAAGCGTTCCAAAGAGGAAGCAGAAAAAGTAGCTATGAAGTATTTGAAAGTGGTTGGAATGGAGCAATATGTTAACGCAAAACCAAAACAATTATCAGGTGGCCAAAAACAACGTGTGGCTATTGCTAGAGCACTTTCTATGGAACCAGATGTTATGCTCTTTGATGAACCAACATCAGCCCTTGATCCTGAGATGGTGGGAGAAGTTCTTAAAGTTATGAAGGAACTTGCGCAGTCTGGTCTTACTATGTTAATAGTAACTCATGAAATGGAATTTGCAAAAGAAGTATCTGACCGTGTAGTATTTATGGACAAAGGGGTCATAGCAGAAGAAGGAAGTCCAGCGCAAATTTTCAATAATCCAAGGGAGGAACGTACCAAGGAATTCTTAAAGCGAACATTAAAGCAGTTGTAATATAATTTGTGAATAATGATAAATATATGTATCTGTAGAAGCTTATTTCATAGAGAAATCTATGGGGTAGGCTTTATCTAATTTATTGAGATAATTAATTAGTGCTTATTGACAAAAATGTTACACTATACAAAGGGAATTGAAAATTAATGTAGAATTATAGTTTGGGGAAACTTAAAAAGCAAACTTGCTATTACTATTTAATTAAAATAAGGAAGGTGAGAAATATGTCAGGAGAGAAAATATTGATAATTGATGATGAGGTTGAACTTTCTGAGATAGTTGGTGACTTTTTAAAGGCAGAGGGTTTTGTGGTTTACAGTGCAGTTAATGGACAAGAAGGTTTATTATGCTTTAAAAGAGAAAAGCCTCAACTGGTAATATTAGATATAATGCTTCCCTTTGTTGATGGTATGGAGATTTGCAGAACTATAAGATCTATTTCGAGTGTTCCCATACTTATGCTTAGTGCAAAAAGTAGCAATACGGATAAGGTTATAAGCCTGGGGCTCGGTGCTGATGATTACATAATGAAACCTTTTGACACTATGGAACTTATAGCTAGGGTGAAGGCCCAATTAAGGAGATATACACAATTTTCAATGCCGGTAGAGGAAAGGGTGGTTCTAACCTTTGGCAGATTAGTTATAGATGATAAAGCCTATGCTGTTTATGTAAATTCAAAAGTTGTTAACTTAGCGGCAAAGGAGTTTGAGGTATTAAGTTACATGGCCCATCATCCAAGTCAAGTGTTTACACGGGAGCAACTATTTAATCAAATTTGGGGCTTTGAAGAATATGGCGACACAAATACAGTTACGGTACATATAAGGAAAATAAGAGAGAAAATAGAAGACAGCCCTTCAGAACCTGTATATATAAAAACAGTATGGGGTGTTGGATATAAATTTGATGGTGAGTGTTATGAGCGGTAATTTTAAAAAAAGTTTAAATATTTGTCTTATATTAGCACTTGTAATATTCATATTAAGTAGCAGTTTATCAATTATTTTTACTAAGGATATAGATAAGAATAGTAAAAATAGTTTTGTACTTAATGAGCAAAGAACATCAACCAGTAGCATAGTAAATTATATAGAAAATAATTATGGGGATTTACTCCAAAATAGAGAACAAGTTATACCCACTGTTTTATCTAAGGTGAAAGAAATAGAAGGGAATCTGCAAATAATTGATCTAGAAGGAAAAGTATTATTTGATTCTAAAAATATAGAGTCCAGTAAAAATAATATTTATATAGATATTAAGAGCAATATTTCCTATGATAAAAGTTTTACCCAGCAGCAACCAGGAAAGATCAAATTTACCATACCTTTAGTTATAAAGGGTAAACAAATAGGTAATAGCATTTTCGTTGTTAATTCTAAAGGGAATTTTACTCTGTCTGAAAGGTTATCAGTTTTTTATGGCTTAATACCTGTTATCATAGGATTTATATTTATAGTATTTATTGTTATTTTTCTTTACTACAAAATAACTACAGACTTTATAAGACCGTTAAAAGACTTAAAAGATGCCACGGACAGTATAGCAATAGGCAATTATGATAAAAAAATAAAGTATAGAAATAATACAGAACTGGGGCTGTTTTGTAATAATTTTGAGTTTATGCGAGATGAGCTAAAGACAGCTTTAAATAAAGCTCAAGAATTAGAAAGAAGCAGGAAAGAACTTATAGCTTGTGTTTCTCATGATCTTCGGACACCCATAGCTTCTATAAAAGCTTATGTAGATGGACTTAAAAGTGGAATAGCTGTGGACGCGGAAAAGAGGAATAAGTATATTTCTGTTATAGCTAAAAAAACTGATAGTTTAATAGATTTAATAAATGATTTATTTCAACATTCTCAAGCAGAACTGGGAGAGCTTAAGATGGTTTTTGATGAAAGCTATAGTGGAGAGTTTTTAAGTAAAACAGTACAACCTATGGTGCTGGAAGCGCAAAAAAAATCTATAGTGCTTTATATTAAAGAGCCTATTTCTAATGTGATTATTTCTGTAGATAAAATAAGAATTGAACAAGTTATAATGAATCTTATACAAAATGCTATAAAATATACGCCAGAAGGCGGAAATATATATTTTAGTACAGAGATAGAGGATAAGTATTTAAAAATAATAGTTAAAGATAGCGGCTTTGGTATATCACAAAGGGATTTGCCTTTCATATTTGAAAAGTTTTATAGAGGAGAAAAATCAAGGAGTAGAGATTTTGGAGGAGCAGGCCTGGGACTTTCTATATGTAAATATATTGTAGAGAAACATGGTGGAATTATTAATGTAGTTAGCATTGAAGATGAGGGAAGCGAGTTTTCTTTTACTATACCTATATAGGTGAAAATGGAGAGTTAATAAATTCTTAATAAATAGATAAGATTTAGCTAAGTTATGGTGTTTAGTATTAAATTATAGGATATATTAAAAATCCTATAATATATTTTTTAGGAGATAGAGTAAATGAAAAATATTATTATAAAGACAAAGGACCTATGCAAAACTTATATTAGCGATAGTGAAAGCTATCATGCAATAAAAAATATTAATTTGGAGATATATGAAGGTGATTTTACAGTTATAATGGGAAGTTCTGGCTCTGGGAAATCAACATTGTTATATCTTTTAAGTGGACTGGATTCTATAACCACAGGTGAGGTATGTTTTCAGGATTTAGTTATTAATAAACTTAAAGAAAAGTCTATGGCGAGTTTTAGAAGAAAGAGCATAGGCTTTGTATTTCAAGGAATTAATTTAGTACCAAGCTTATCTATTTTTGAAAATATAGCTATTTCAGGATATTTAGTAAATAAGGATAGAAAAAAAGTAGATGAAAGAGCAGTGGAACTTTTAAATCTGGTAGGACTTAGTGAAGAATTAAATAGAGTACCATCAAAAATATCTGGTGGAGAGCAGCAAAGGGTAGCTATAGCAAGAGCACTTATAAATCAACCAAAAGTTATTTTTGCAGATGAGCCTACCGGAGCATTAAATTCTTCTCAAGGAGAAAATATCCTAAATATATTAACAGAGTTAAATACTAAAAGGCAAAGCATAGTTATGGTTACTCATGATATAAAGGCTGCCTCTAGAGCAGATAGAGTTTTATTTATTAAAGATGGACGTGTTAGTGGTGATTTGAAATTCGATAAATTTGATGTAAGATTTAGGGAACAAAGAGAAAAGGCGTTATTTGATTTCCTTACAGAAAAGGGGTGGTAGTATGAGAAGTATATATATTATCACCCTAAATAGTATAAAAAAGAGAAAACTTCAAAGTTTCTTAATTACTTTAATAATAATGGTAAGCTGTGTAATGTTTTTTATATCTTTAGGTATACTTACAAAATCTAAAGAGCCTTTTATAAAGATGCAACAAAAACTAAATGCCTCTCAGGATGTAATTGGATATAAAGAAAGTCTTTATGATATAAATAAGTTGAAAACTTGGTGGGAAAATAATGAAGGCGTTAAGAGTGTTCAAACTTATAAAGGTTATAATTATAGTGGAAAAGCAAGTTATAATAAAAGCCCTTTTAGATATGAAGTAAGTTTTACAGAAAGAGAAGAGGGATTAGTACAAGATAAGCTTTTAATAGTAGAAGGAGATAAGAAGGAAACACCTGGTGCCGGAGAAGTATGGGTGCCAACAGGTATAGCCTACCAAGAAAATATAAAAGTAGGTGGTATATTAAAAGTAAATGTTAATAAAAAAGATATAAATTTAAAAGTTAGTGCTATTGTAGTAGATCCACAATTTAGCAGCGCTATGATTAATCCAACAAGGATGTGGATTAAAAGTGGAGAAGTGGATAAGATTTTTAAGGATGTGGATAATAATATAGGTTCTATAGGCGTTATATATAAGGATTATAGTAAAGCAGAGCAAATATGGAGTGATTTTTTAAATAGTCAAAAAGAAAAATTTAAAGGTGGTATACTTCAATATAGCTTTGTTGAGTTTATTTATACCTTTCTATCTAAGTTAATAGCTTCTATACTAATGGTATTATCTACAATAGTTTTAGCTATAACCCTGTTAGTAATAAGTTTTACTATAAAAAATTCTATATTTTCTGATTATAAAACTATAGGAGTGTTAAAAGCACAAGGTTTATCTAATACAAATATAAAAGCAATATATACTGGACAGTTTTTTATTTTATCAGTAATAGCAGTGGTTCCAAGCCTCATATTAGGAAAAATATTAATAAATGCCCTACTCTATTCATTTATAAGAGTAGTGGGTATAGTAAATATTAATGAAAGTATGATTACAGAAATAATGATAACTATTCTTTTTATAGTGGGCACCGTAACAATAACTTCTTATATAACTGCTGGAAGGGCAGCAAAAATTAAACCAGCGGAAGCAATAAGAAATGGTTCCCCATCAAAGAATTATAGGAAAAATCCTAAAATAAATATTATATATTTAAAAGCTTTGCCATTGTCTTTAATTTTAGCTATAAAACAAATTGTTACTAATAAGAAGCAATCAGTATTTATATTTATTACTTTGGTAGTTACAGTTTTTATGATAACTTTTACTATAAATATAAGACATTCACTTATTAAACTAAGTGATAATTTAGCATATTGGGGATTTGATGGCAGTGAGTATCAAGTGGTAAGAAGTGCCACCAAAGGTTCTATAAATCATGAGGAATTATTTAATGCACTAAAAAGCGATAAAAAAGTAAAAGCCGTAGTTCCTTACTACTATATTGAAGGTTCCTATACAGATGCTATAGATAGTGGAGGTATACCAGCTAAACAAATAGGCGGATTTGGTTATGATGGAGATATGGATAGCATAGGGCTGTTAAACATTAGCGGTAAAAGTCCTAAAGAAAAAAATGAGGTATCAATAGCTATAAATACTAGTAGAAGGCTTAAAAAAACTGTAGGAGATTATATTGATATGACTATAGCAGGAAAAGGAAGGACCTTTTTAATTACAGGAGTTTATCAAGCTATGATTAATGAGGCAGAAGGTTATAGGGCTCAAAAGGCTTCCATTATAGAATTGGATCCAACTTTCGACACTAAGGTTTATTCAGTGGTATTTAAAGAGAAGTCCAACAATAGTGAATTTATAAAAGAATTTACTAATAGATATAATGATATAAGCATTGAAAAAACTAAAGACCGTAACGGGAAAATATTCAATGATATCGGCAAAAATATTAGTGTGCCAATACTTATGGTAGGTGTAATTTTTATAATAATTAGCTTTATAAATATTTTCAATATTGTATTAATAAATATATACGAGGAAAGAAAAAACTATGGTATTTATAAAGCCTTAGGCTTTACAATAAAACAAATAAGACTATCTATAATAAATAGAATTATGACACTCACAGCACTGGCAACTTTGATAGGGATAATTTTAGGCTTTACTGCAGGACCTAAAATGATTGAACTAGCTTTATCAAAACAAGGTTTAGTAGAGTTCCCATTTTTAATTACTACAAAAACCACTGTTTTTGGTATTCTATTGTTTATAATAATAGTATTTGCTGCGGTATGGTTTCCTACTAGTAAATTGTTAAGTATAAATCTTAGAGAGCTTATAGAAGAGTAGAGAAATCAATTAAAAAATTCTATTAATAAATAAATTGTGTTTAATTTATTCATGACCCCAAGGATATTTATGAGCGTGGGAATTTGATAATCGGCATAAAAAACTAATTGATAATAATTATTAAACAATATATAATGAAGTTATCAATAATTAAATATGGCGATAAAGTTGCAGATCTTAAAAAACTTCAAAAGATCATACAGCTTTGAACATATTATAAAGTGGGCGCTAAAAGCTAGAAAACACTTGAAAGGAGCAATACTATGAGAAACATAATAGAAGTTCGGGATTTCGTTAAGAAATATGATAAATTTACAGCAGTGGACAATGTGACCTTTGAGGTAGAAGAGGGAAGCATTTTCGCATTTTTAGGCCCAAATGGAGCAGGTAAAAGCACAACCATTAATACATTGTGTACCATCTTCGATAAGACCTCAGGAACCCTAATCATTGACGGAAAAGACATTTCCCATGAAAAGGATGCTGTTAGAAGTGTTATTGGGGTTGTTTTTCAGGAACCTACATTGGATAATAAAATGACCGTTCTTGAAAATTTAATTATGCATTGTCATTTTTATGCTATCCCCAAAAGTGAAGTCAATGAGCGTATCCAATTTGTTTTAGATTTAGTGGATTTACTAGACTGGAAAAAAGCAATGGTAAGTAGTCTGTCCGGCGGTATGAAACGGCGTGTGGAAATAGCCAGAGCGCTGCTGCACTACCCAAAGGTATTATTCTTAGATGAGCCAACCACAGGTCTTGACCCTCAAACAAGGGCTCACATGTGGGATTATATTGTAAAGCTGCAAAAGGAGAAGAATATTACCATTTTTCTTACAACACATTACATGGAGGAGGCAGAGATTTGCAGCAAAGTTGCAATTATGGATGCGGGGAAAATCGTTGCCATAGACACTCCATATCATTTGAAACAGCAATATACCAAGGATAGAGCAAATATTACAACACTTGACGAGCAAGGGCTGGAGGTACTGCTAGACAAGGCTGGTTTTATTTATAAGAAAAAATCCGGATATTATTCAATTGAAGTTAATAGTTTACCCAAATTGATGGACATAATAAGTGAGCAGAAAGAGTCCATAACAGATTTGGAAATTAAAAAAGGTACATTGAATGATGTATTCTTAGAAATTACCGGAAAAGATATAAGGAAGTGAGGAATTTATGGATATTATAATAGCTTTATGGTTTAGAAATATTAAAATTTTTGCTCGAAATCGTGTTCAGCTTATTTTCACAATTATCATGCCATTCTTCTTTTTATATGTGTTTAGTTCGATATTTAAAAATGACAATATTCAAAATCCAGTAAACTATATGCTGGCAGGTATTGTTATAACAACGGTCTTCCAAACCTCCCTTACCGTTGCCACAAGTACAATTGAAGATATTGTTTCGGGATTTATGAAGGAAGTATTGGTAAGCCCAGTTAAACGAATCCAGATTGCTGCCGGTCAGCTATTATCAGCAGCAACAATAGCAACCATGCAGGGCATTATTATTCTAATCATTGGTTATTTTATAGGACTTAAATTCACATCCTGGATCACACCATTTGCGGTAATCGGTGTGATGATTATGGTTGGTCTTGTATTTTCGGGACTTGGATTGTTTTTAGCGACTCTGGTTAAGAATTCACAAACATTTCAAGTTGTAATAACGGCGATTACAATGCCACTTACATTTCTTTGTGGTGCATATATCCCGCTTTCAATGTTACCAAAAGTATTGCAATATATTGCTTATCTCAATCCCATGACATATACAACAGCGTTTTTTAGAACCATCATACTGGAAAAGACATCTTTAACAACGAATCAATTGGTGGCGGAACAGCTTGCTTTTAAAGTAGGAAGTTTTGTAATTACCCCTCCTATAAGCATGGCGATTGTAATCATCTTCGGATTGGTATTTTTATTATTATCAACTTATGTTTTCTCAAGGGTGGATTTTTCAAGAATTAATCGCTCAAAAAGTAAAGAAGGGGATATATGGAGTTAAAATATATGACAAATAGTTCTTCAGGACCATTGGAAATAAGAGCTTGATGGTAACTTGCAGTATGGAATTTAGATATAAAAGTGGGGGATAGTGTAATGAGTTTTTATGGAATAATTATCGGAATTATATCATTTTCAATAATTGGTATTTTTCACCCAATTGTTATTAAAGGAGAATATTATTTTGGTAAGAAAATTTGGCCTATATTTTTATTTTCAGGAATCATTTTTATCATAATTTCTATTTATTTAAAGAATGAAATATTATCAGCATTCATGGGTGTTTTAGGATTTTCTTGTCTGTGGAGTATTCATGAACTTATTGAGCAGGAACAGAGAGTAAAAAAAGGATGGTTTCCATTAAATCAAAGCAGGAAAATAAACTCTAAAAGGTAGGGTAAGCAGTAATGCTATATTGAGATAAGTATCAATGGGGTTGGGCTTTTAATTTTTGCTAAATTGCACATTTGATGCAGATTGATAATTATAAACTTAAGCAAATTATTATCCGCTCCAAATTAAAGGAGGGTTTTTTTATGTTATTAATATACTTGATGGAGAAGCTGAAGGCTGGGGTAGAAGAGCTGTAAGCTATAGTGTGGTACTAGTTGTAGTAAGGAGGTAGTTAAAATTTGAACTTAAATAAAGTAATAAATTTAGAAAAATGGGTTGGATTACAAGAACTTCTTGCAATATCCACTAAGCTCGCAATGATAACTGTTGACTATAAAGGTAATCCAGTTACGAGGCATAGTGGGTGTAATAGATTCTGCAAATCAGTAAGATCGAATCCGGAACTTGAAAAATATTGTCAAAAATGTGATTCCAGAGGTGGATTAGAAGCAGTTCGTTTAAATAGTGCATATATATATTTATGTCATTTTAATATAGTAGAGATAGCTATTCCAATAATAATTGATGGTAAATATATTGGAGCAATTATGGCAGGTCAAGTAAAGATATCAGATAATAATGCTTTAGATATATTAGAACAAATGGTAGTAATTCCAAAAAAATCTATGGCTAAAAATGTTTTAGAGGATTTGAAGGAGTATTATGAAGAGCTGCCTGTTTTATCCTACGCGCAAGTAAAGGAAATTGCAAATATGTTATTTTCTTTATGTAACTATGTAGTAGAAGAAGCACTAGATAAAAACTTGATTTCAGAAATGTATAAAAAAACTATAAAAAAGGAGTTCGAAATAGATTCAGATACACTTGTAGGATACACAATAAAAAATATGGAACATGGAAAAAAAGAAATTTCTAATGCTCTATTAAATGCTTATATTGGAGAAAAGACTTATAGTAATGATGTTGAGATTACAGTAAGTGATACTTTAAAACCAGCAATAGATTACATTTATAAAAATAAAAGCGAAAATGTTACAATAGAAAAAATGTCTGAGGTTTGCCATATTAGCTCAAGTTATTTTAGTAGGTTATTTGCAAAAGAAATAGGCGAAAATTTTTCTAACTTTTCATCAAGATTAAAGGTTGAATGGGCCAAAAGTATATTAGAGGAAAAAAATATGAGTATTAATGAAATTAGTGATGAACTTGGGTTTAGCGAAACGGGATATTTTATAAAAGTATTTAAAAAGTATGAAGGTTTAACACCAGCTATTTATAGAAAATATTTTAAGGGGAATTAGATGTATGGAGATGATTTATTCTATTTTCAAATAGTTTTTTTGATTGTTGAAAGCATAAAATTACTATTTTACAGATTGACATCAAAAAATTACGATTTAGAATCGTAATTTTTTGACATGCTATTACAATGAATAATCATGTAAACGATGTTACAATGAAAATAAGTCGAAAGTAAAAAAATATACAAATGAGGAGAAATTAATATGAGAAAAGCATTTATTTGTCCAACTAAATATGTACAAGGTGAAGATGAATTATTAAATTTGGGATACTTTGTAAAGGGTTTTGCAGGATCTGCTCTATTAATTGCTAATAAAGATGATGTGGAACGTGTTAAAGATAAATTAGATATAACCGCTAAAAAATTTGAAATAACTTTTGTAGAAAGTGAATTTATAGGTGAATGCACAAGGCAAGAGGTTGCAAGATTACAAGAGGTTGCTAAAAGTAATAAGTGTGCTTGCATAATTGGTCTTGGTGGTGGTAAAGCAATTGACACTGCTAAATGTGTTGCAGAGGGAGAAGCATTAATTATTGTTCCAACTATAGCGGCTACAGATGCACCAACAAGTCACTCTGCGGTACTTTATACTGCAGAAGGAGCATTTGATGATTATGCTTATTTTAAGCAAAGTCCAAGTGTAGTTCTTGTTGATGTATCAGTTATTGCAAAAGCACCAACTCGTTTCTTGGTTTCAGGAATGGGCGATGCGTTATCGACATATTTTGAAGCAAGAGCAACTTCAAAATCATATTCTAATGTTAATGCAGGATTACCTTGCGGTTTTAGAGAAGGTTTATGTGGTCCAGCAAGGGGAACAAATGCAGCATTGGCACTTGCTAAGGTATGTTATGAAACTCTTATGAAGGATGGAGTAAAAGCAAAGGCAGCTTCAGATTGTAATTTAGTAACACAAGCATTAGAAAATATTATAGAAACAAATATTCTTTTATCAGGGCTTGGGTTTGAAAGTGCAGGACTTGCTGGAGCTCATGCTATTCATGATGGATTAACTATTTTACCAGGAACTCATAAATACTTCCATGGTGAAAAAGTTGCATTCGGTACAATTGTTCAGCTAGTACTGGAAAATGCACCTACAGAAGAAATAAATGAAGTATTAGATTTCTGTGTGCAAATTGGACTACCAGTTTGTTTATCAGATATAGGAGTAGATAGTATCACAAACGAAGAACTTATGGCAGTGGCTGAAAAGGCATGTATTCCAGAAGAATCAATTCATGCTATGCCATTCCCAATAACTACCCAAGCAGTAGCGGCATCAATTATAACTGCAGATAAAATAGGTAGAGATTATAAAGAAAAGAGAGGTAACTAATGAAAAAAATAATTAATAGTCCAGAAACTGTAGTAATGGAAATGTGTAACGGTATAGTTTTGGCACATCCAGAATTAGAGTTTGTTAGAAAATATAAAATAATAAAGAAAAAAGTTATTAATAAAAACAAAGTAACTCTAATAAGTGGAGGCGGAAGTGGACATGAGCCAGCTCATGCTGGATTTATAGGCAAGGGAATGTTAGATGCTGCGGTATGCGGAGATGTATTTGCTTCCCCATCTCAAATTCAAGTATATCAAGCAATTAGAGCTACTGCTAGTGATAAAGGAACATTGTTAATTATCAAAAATTATAGTGGAGATATGATGAACTTTAAGAATGCAGCTGATTTAGCAATTGAAGAGGGAATTAAAATTGATTATGTTAAAGTAGACGATGATATTGCAGTTAAAGATAGTTTATATACTGTAGGACGTCGTGGGGTTGCAGGAACTGTACTAGTACATAAAATAGCAGGTGCTGCAGCGGAACTTGGATTATCACTAGACGAGGTTAAGTCAATTGCGCAAAAAGCTATTGCAAATGTTAGAAGTTTAGGATTTGCATTTACATCATGCACTGTACCAGCTAAAGGAACTCCAACTTTTGAAATAGCAGAAGACGAAATGGAATTTGGTGTTGGAATTCATGGTGAACCAGGAATTAAGAGAGAAAAAATGGCCTCGGCAGATGAACTTGCAGAAAAAATTGTAGATTCAATTTTAAAAGATATGAATATAGATGGTACAAATAATGAAGAAGTTGCATTATTAATAAATGGTTTTGGAGGAACACCACTACAAGAATTATACTTGTTTAATAATTCAGTTGCTTCAAAATTAGCAAAAAGAAATGTTAAAATAAACAGAATTTTTGTAGGAAACTATATGACAAGTATAGATATGCAAGGTGCTTCTGTATCAATTATGAAATTAGATGATCAGCTTAAAGAGCTATTATCAAAAGAAAGTGATACTCCAGCATTTAAGGTAACAGGTCCTGTAGACCAAGTTGAATATGTAAGCGTAGATACTTGTAGTGACGATGCAGAGGCAGTATCATTTAAGATAGAGACTGATGAAAGATTTGCAAAGCTTAATAATGAAAAAGTAAGTTTTAATAATATGATTTATATTATTGATAAAATGAGTGAAGTTATTATTGACAATGAAGTTCCATTTTGCGAATTAGATTCTCAGGCCGGAGATGGTGATTTTGGTATGAGCGTAGCAAAAGGATTTAAGCAATTGAAGAGAGAATGGAAAGAGATTCTTTCAGAAGAACATATGAATATTGGAGAGTTTTTAAATGCCTGTTCTTTGGTAATAATGGAACATTGCGGTGGAGCATCAGGCCCAATATGGGGATCAGCATTTAGAGCAGCAGGTAAACAGGTTGGAACAAAGACTGAATTAAAAATTTTAGATTTTGCAGAAATGATGAAGGCCGCTGCCAAAGGAATTCAAGTTGTAGGAGAACGTTCTTTTGGAAGAGGAGCTGTAGTCGGAGATAAGACTTTAATAGATGCATTAGTTCCATGTGCCGATTCTTTGATAAAAAGTGCAAAAGAAAACATAACTTTCAAAGAAGCCTTTGAAAAGGGAGCTAAAGCAGCAGTTGAGGGAGCTAAAAAAACTGAGAAAATTGTGGCACGTATGGGTCGTGCAGGAGCAGTTGGAGAGAGAAGTTTAGGCTACCCAGATGCAGGAGCAACGGGACTTGCTATAATATTTACTGAAGTTTCAAATGCTATAAAATAATAATTTGTATTTTTATTAGATAAGAAAGACTTGTGAGTTAATCACCAGCCTTTCTTATTTTTATTTGCGGTATAATTAGAAAAAGTATGACAAGGATACTATTTTGGTAATTATTAAAACTAACTTCAAAATATGGGTAATATAAGATATAATGTGTATATAAGATTAAAATTTGAAAAATATTAAGAGGTGATTATATGAAAATTAAAAAGAAAGTTGTCAAATATTCTGTAATTATAATTCTCATACTATGCTTATTTTCTTTAGGAAGCATAGTGCAATTTGTTATTAATATTAAGTGGTTTAAAGAAGTGGGTTACCTTTCAGTATACTTTACAAAAATACTTACTATGTCAAAACTTATAATACCTATTTTCATACTTAGTTATATTGGTATATGGGTATACTATAAGGGCGTAAGAAAGAGTATCATACAATTGAAAAAGGTAGTTGAGGTAAATCCGCAGAAAGATGCTACCCAGAAAAAGATTTTTATCGCTTGTAATTTAGTTGTTTCATTTGTATTTTCTTTTGCTATTGCATCTAAATATTCGAATAGGGTTCTTCAATTCATAAATGCAGTTAGTTTTAATGTGAAAGACCCTATTTTTAATATGGATGTATCTTTTTATGTGTTTAAATTTCCTTTAATTGAATCTTTATATAGTCTTGTAATGACACTACTTGTATGCTTAGTTATTATTAAAATAGTAGTTTTCTTCGTATTTAAATGGAAGGATACTTTTCATGCAGGGAAGATACAAAATGGCATTGTAGGATCAAAAAAACTTGGGAAAGAACTCATTACATTTGGAGGAAAGCAGATTGCAATTATCTCTTCGCTTATAGCACTTTTCCTATCACTTGGATTCTTAATAAAGATATTAAGTTTAGTGTATAGTCCTAGGGGAGTTGCGTATGGGGCAAGCTACACGGATATTCATGTAACATTACTTTTTTATAAGGTATTGATTGTAACTTGTATAATTGCTTCAGTAGTAATATTTATGAGTGTTTTAAAATCAAAGTTTAAGCCTATAATAATTTCAATTGGTGCTATAGTTTTGATAAGCTTTGTAGAAGGAATATCAGGAGCAGTAGTTCAAAGCAGTATTGTAAAGCCAAATGAAAAGCAACTTGAAAAACCTTATATTCAAAAGAATATTAATTTTACAAGAAAAGCCTTTAATATAGAAGATATCACTACAAAAGCTTTTAATGTAAAAAATGATTTGAAAAAAGAGGATATTCCAGATAATCAGAAGACGGTAGATAACATTAGGATAAACTCAACTGTGCAGGCGCTTGAATTTTATAATCAAGTTCAAATATTAAGATATTACTATAATTTTAGTGATATAGACGTAGATAGATACAAAATAAACGGTAAATATAGTCAGGTATTTATTTCAGCAAGAGAAATAGACTCAAAATCATTATCACCAGATACTTGGCAAAATACTCACATGATTTATACTCATGGTTTTGGAGTTGTAATGAGTAAAGTAAATGCTGTTACATCAGAAGGTCAGCCTGATTTTGTAATTAAAGATATGCCAATTGCAAACAGTACAGATATTAAGTTAACTAATCCGAGAATTTATTTCGGTGAACAAACAAATCAGTACGCATTAGTAAATACTAATGTGAGTGAATTTGATTATCCTCAAGGTGATTCCAATAAAGTAACAAATTATGCTGGAAAAGCCGGAATCAAAATGAATTTAATGAATAAAATTTTATTTGCAGTAAATAAAAAGGAACTAAATTTTTTACTATCAAGGGATATTAAGAGCACAAGTAAAATTATTATAAATAGAAATATAGTTGAAAGGGCAAAGACTATAGCTCCATTTTTAAGTTATGACGGAGATCCATATGTTGTTGTAAGTGAAGGGAAAGTATATTATATGCTTGATGCTTACACTACGTCGGCCAAATATCCGTACTCTCAGCCACAAAATGGAATAAACTATATTAGAAATTCAGTTAAGGTTGTAATCGATGCTTATGATGGGGATATAAATTATTATATGGCTGATTCAACTGATCCAATTGTGCAAACCTACGCAAAAATTTACCCTAAATTTTTCAAGGATATGTCAGAGATTCCAGCTGACCTCAAAGCACATTTTAGATATCCATCTGATATATTTAATATTCAAAGCGCGGTCCTTGGGAAATATCATGTAACTGACCCTGGAGTCTTTTATAGTGGGGAGGATATTTGGGATGTTTCTAAGAATGCAAACGAAGTAGGGGGTGAGGTTAAAACAACTATTCCACCATACCTCATACAGAAATTGCCAGGTACAGACAGTGAAGAAATGATATTACAACAATATTTTAATATAAAAGGAAAATATAACATGACCGCAATTTTAGGTGCTAGAATGGATGTGGGAAACTACGGTAAATTGTTCCTAAATAAATTTCCAGCAGAAAAAACAGTTTACAGTCCGCACCTTTTTAATCAGAGGGTAAGTCAGGATACTACAATTTCAGCACAGCTTTCACTGTGGAATACAGGTGGATCTAAAGTACAATATGGAGATACAGTAATTCTACCAATAAAGAATTCGCTTTTATATATTGAACCTCTATATATAAGAGCTAGTGGGAAAAATAGTATTCCTGAAATGAAAAAAATAATATTATCTTATGATAGCAAGCTAATGATGGTTGATAATATTGAAACCGGACTTGCGCAGATATTCAATTATAAGGCGCCAAATGCAGTAGTGCCAGGTACAAGTGGAACTACTACAAATCCATTAAGCCAAGCTAAAATCGAACTAATTAAGCAGGCAAATGATTTATATTTAAAAGCGCTTGAGGCTCAAAGAAATCTAGAGTGGACAAAATATGGAGAATATAATAAGCAACTTGGCACTATACTAAAACAATTAAATGAATAAAAAACAAAAGACAGATGCAGCATTGTATCTGTCTTTTGTTTTAACATTAATAAATCGAGGGAATAGTTAGAATCTACCGAAACAATTAGAAAAAGAATGGATACACAAGAGAGTATTAAGACTGGATGTTTTAAAAGTATATTGACATTAAGAAAGATATAGGGTAATGTTTATTATAGTTTGACAATTATCGAAATGAGAGGAGTATTATGGATATAAAAAAAATGACAAAAATATTTAAAGCACTTTCTAATGAAAATAGATTAGAAATTTATCTTGAAATAGTCAAAAACAGTGAGCAAAGTTATGATGCGAATAATGAATGTTTTATTTCCGAAATACTAGATGCTTTAAAGATTGGGGCTCCTACTATTTCACATCATTTAAAAGAATTAAGCAATGCTGAATTGATATTCACGGAAAAACGAGGTAAATTTTTAGTGGCTAGAGTTAATGAAGAATTAGTAGGTGAAGTTTTTGATGCGATGAAGAGAAAAAGATATTAAGCAATTTAGGGTAATATCTTTTTACACTTCATAATATATATACTTTATGCTAATACTTCGATAATTATAAAAGTATGAAAGTTACAATGGAATTTTAATGTACATAAAAAATAACGAATATTGTGGAGGAGATTAAATGAGATTACTTGATGGCTTTATATTTTTACTTAATATTATATTCACGGTTTTATTAATAAAAGGTAGATTTAAAAAAATAAAGGCTACTAAGTATATTCCACTTATATCTTTTGGTTTTTTCATATTTGATATAATATTTCAAAAATTAATATGGCAGTTATATCCCCTTTATTTAATAACTGTTATATATTTTATACTTACAATATTATATATGACTTCAATTTTAAAAATAGAAAATATAAGCAGCAGGCCTAAAATCAATAAAATAATAATTTCAATTATGATATTATTTATAATTATTTCAGGTATTTCAGCCTATGCTTTCCCAGTTTATAAAATACCAACTCCAAAGGGTAAATATAAGATTGGTACTGAGTCTTTTGACATAACAGATCCGCAAATCAAGGCAATTTACAGCAATAATTTAAATAATAATAGAAAAATAAAAATTCAAATTTGGTATCCCGCAGAAACTGTAAAAGATTATAAAAGAGTACCATGGCTTGAGGACGGTAAGGTAGTAGCAAAAGCTTTAGCTGTGGATATGAAGCTTCCTTCTTTTGCTTTGGAGCACACTGCACTTGTTATGTCTAACTCCTTTGAAAAGGCACCTATTAGTAATGAATTAGAAAAATATCCTATAGTAATTATTTCTCATGGTTGGACAGGCTTTAGGAATCTTCATACAGATGTAGCAGAGGAGCTTGCTAGCAATGGGTATATCGTTATAGGAATTGACCACACTTATGGTTCTGAGGTGACTGTGTTCAATGATGGAGAAATTGCTTATTTAAACAAAAAGGCTCTTCCTAAAAAAGAGGTTACACCCAATTTCTTAGAATACGCAGATAAATTAGTTAATACCTATGCAGGGGATGTAAACTTAACTTTAAATGAGCTTGAAAAATTTAATGAGGGTGAAGTAAATTCAAATTTTAAGGGGAAGTTTGATTTATCAAGAATAGGACTTTTAGGACATTCCACTGGAGGAGGAGCAGATGTATCCATAGCACTTAAAGATAAAAGAATAAAAGCTATTATTGGAATGGATGCCTGGGTAGAACCAATTAATGCAGTAGATATTGATAAGGGCTTAAAAATACCAGCTTTATTTTTAAGAAGTGGTGAATGGGAAGTAGGTTTAAATAATAAAAATTTACGTTCTCTAATAGATAAAAGCTCTGGTCCAATATCACTATATCAAATCAATGATACAACACATTTAGATTTTACAATGGTATATATGTACTCCCCATTAACTAAGTATATTAATATAACAGGAAAGCTAGATGGGAGAATTTCTTCTTCGATTCAAAAGGACTTTATTCAAAGTTTTTTTGATAAAAACTTAAAAGATAATAATTCTATAAACATTAGTAATGTGGCAGATAAATGGAAAGAAGTGAAAAAGATAAAGTAAGTGATAATTAGATAAAAATAAGGAGTGTTTTTATGTTAAATATAAAATTTGATTCAAAAAATTTATATCAGGCTATGTCAAGTAGAATATCTGTAAGAAATTATAAAAAACAGAAACTATTAAAAAAGGATTATGATTATTTAAATCAGAAATTAGAATATATAAACAGTTTGAATATGGGTGTAAAGGCATATTTAATAAACCAAGATAATGAAGATATATTTACAGGCATAATAGGCTCTTATGGCAAGATAAAAAATGCACCTAGTTATTTCCTGCTAGTAGGAGATACTTCAAATGAAAATATTTATGCACTTGTAGGATATGTAGGTGAATATCTAGTGCTAGAAGTACAAGCAAAAAACATGAGTACCTGCTGGGTTTCTGGTACATTTAAAAAATCAAAATTACCGAGGGAAGTAATAATAAATTCTAATGAAAAGGTATTTTGTGTTATATCTGTGGGATATAGGGATCAGAGTAAATCTGATTTTGCTAAAAAAGTTATTAAATCAGCTAATAGAAAACCAGTTGATAAATTAGTCCTTAATCACGAGAAATTGCTGAATGTACCTGAATATATACAAAAGAGCATAGAGTATGCTAGGATTGCACCTTCTGCGATAAATAGGCAGCCGTGGAAATTTAGAGTATATGAAAAGGAGATAGATTTGTTGCTTGATAAAGGTATAATCAAGATTGATAGGCTTATAGAATCTAAAAAACTTGATTTAGGAATAGCTCTTTTCCACATTGTAGTTGTACTTAATCATTATAATAAAGAGTTCAATATATCATTTGAAAAAGAAGTCTTTGCAAAAATTACTGTACAGGGTACATTACAATAATATGGATTTTCAATTTATTTAAGATATAAAATAATGACTATTATTTTATATCTAAGTAAAGTGTTTTATTAAATTTAAAAAATATATGTTATGTTAAACAAACAAAGAGGGCAAAATATGATAAACTAATAAGACTAACAAAACTGACAAGGAAGAAGAGAGGTGTATAAAAATGGAATTTATCAATGGTCTATTTAATAAAAAAACTCAAAAGGTAATAAATGATTACCAAAATAAACTTCCTGAGGATATACAATACATTGATTCATATGTAGAGAAAATCAAACTAGCCTTAGTGAAGAATAATATAACTACTGTTCAATTATTTTATTCATTTGATGGCAGAGAATTATTTGATAAGATCAAGAATGAAAATTCATCTAAGAACATCTTAGTTTTATACAAAGGGCATATTGACAATATAATTGCAAAAGCTGGATATATTAATATACATTACTCAAAACGCGCTAATTACTCTTTAGTTGTTTTTCAACATCAATTTATATATGAAGAATTGTTTGGAGTTGAATTATGGAATGATGGAAGTTCAACACCTCAGAAAATACATACATTTAATTGTTACATATCAGAAAAAATTAATTATTTTGCAGGTATGAATTGTAAAGTTATGGGTATAGGTATAGGAAATATCAACAAGAAACAGTATGAAAATTTGATGGAAGATTATCATAAGACAGATAAAACATCCAAAAATAAAACAACCCCAGGTAAAGTAGCAATATATACAGGCATTGCATCTACAATTGGGGCTGGATTGCTTATAGGTTTAAAATTATGGTCAAAAAAAGATAAAAAATAATACACAAATTATACGTTTAATAAAAAGAACACGCTTATTTTAGCGTGATTTTTTTTACGTGAAATTTAAGTTATTTTATGACATTATTTGTTGTTTCAATTCTTAAACCTTTTTCATTTAAAGGATTGGGTATACTTAACAAATATTTTAATGTTAATCTATAATTTTTGTAGTAAACCAATCAAATCTGCCGCGAACTAACTATATATAAATTATAGCATATAATACATATTTATACATAAAAATGTTCAATGCTATGCTAGCTTCTTAAAAACCACTGTAAACTTTATACTTTCATTTTCAATACTTTGGACAAAAAATTTACCTCCCATTTTTTCAACCCCTGCCTTTGCTATTGGTAATCCTAATCCAAAGCTACCGTTATTGGTTCTAGATTTATCTATTCGATAGAAACGATCAAAAATGTGGGTTAAGTGTTCCTCCGTGATTCCTTTACAACTATTTTCCAGAGTAAAAATTGCACCTTGCTTCGATTTCATCAGACAAGCACAAACACTTCCCTTTTCACTTGTATATTTCATTGCATTATCAAATAATATCAATAAAATCTGTTTTATGACTTCGTAGTTTCCTAAAACAATAATATTAGATTCAATTTTTTCTTTAAAATCAATGTTTTTATCAAACAAATAAGCTTCTATTTCTATAATTACTTCGTTTACAACATCACTTATGTTAATTTTATCCAAAAAAAATTTTATATTTTCTTCGTCAGCCTTTGCAAGAGACAGAAGATTTTTAATCAAATTCTCCATTCGCTCAGTTTGAGATAAAATGTTTTTTGTCCATTTAATAACTTCCAGCGGATATTCCTTGTTTGCCAATACAGCATCCACGTTTGCATTAATAATAGCAACGGGTGTTTTTAATTCATGGGAAGCATCAGATATAAATTGCTTTTGTTTTATTAACGAAGTTGATATGGGTTTAATAGCATTATTTGCAAATACAAAACTAATGCCAAAAATTATAACTAGAACAACAGCACCTACAATGAAGAAAGTAATCAACAGCTCATTTAGAACAGTATAGCTGTCTGTGACATCTAAAAACGAGATTCTTTTTTGTGTTATTGTTTTACCAATAGTATTATCAGCATTAATTGATGCCTGAACAGTTTTATTTATTTTATATATCCAACGTCTATCTAAAAGCCTTACCATTCCAATTTCCTTGCCTTCTTTATTTACTATTTGAAGGGCTTGCTTATATACATCAGAGGGCAACTTAAGAGAAGATTGAGCTTTTGTAATATTACCATTATTATCCATTAAAAGAGAAAATGAAGTATAATAATCAGTAGTTCCTATAACTGCTACGGTTTTAGTATTTGTTCCATCCGAAAGCATTTCTTTAGTGGCAATACTTTTAATTTTCTCATAATTTTGCTTTTGTATATTTGAATCAGTTGTCGTATAAATAACAAAAAAACACGCTAAAACAATAACCGAAATAATGGTCATATTCCATAGCATAAACTTATTTCTTAATTTTATCAGCATATAATTTTCCCATAAACCAGTTTATAACCAACCCCTCGAATAGTCTGTATGCTTACTTCGGAATTAAGTTGTAAAAGCTTTTTGCGAAGAAAAGAAACATAAACCTCTGCATAGTGATCATCGGCTTCTGAATCAAAACCCCATACCTTTTCAATTATTTTATTTTTCGAAAGAGTTGAATTTTGGGTCTCAATAAATAATTCTAAAAGTTGACTTTCTTTTAGTGTTAGTTTAAATGATTTTTTACCGCAATATATAATCAATGTATGGGGATTTACTTCTACATCCCCATAAGACAATGCGTTACTAGGCATAAGTTCTCCTTTTCTTCTGGAAAGCACACGAAGCCTAGCCAATAGTTCATCTGTTTTAAAAGGTTTAGTAAGATAATCATCAGCACCACAATCTAGTCCAATTACTTTATCCTCAGTTTCGCTTTTTGCTGTAAGTAATATTATTGGTATAGGCAATGCTTTTTTACGAATCTCTTTTAGTATGGAAATTCCATCCATTTTCGGAAGCATAATATCTAGAACAATTATGTCATAAATCCCCGAAAGAGCAAAATCCAAACCAGATTCTCCATCACAAACTACATCTGCTGTATAGTTATTTTTTCGTAATACATCCGATAAAGCATCAGCCATTTGCCGTTCATCTTCAACTATTAAAATCCTCATAAAACCCTCCCATAGCACCTAAAGTGCCTAAAAACCGAAAATAACGATTTTTAGGCACTTGGGGCAGATTACTGAATATTAAACATTACATCAGTATTAATATTGATATATTATTTAAGCTTACCTGGTAATTCTGTTACCCAAGTTTTACCGCCATCTGTTGAGTAGACTACTTTATTAGTTTCAGCGTCTATTTTAGCCATAATGCCATTGTCAGCTATATCAGAAGGATTCAACTGTTCTACTACACTTGTACCATCAGCTAAAACTTTAATAACCTCCATTTTACCTGTATTTTCTGTTGCACTTTTGTCTTTCAAACCCTGAGGAGCATTTTTGGACCAAGTTTTACCGCCATCTGTTGAGTAGACTACTTCATTAGTTTCAGCATTTATTTTAATCATAATGCCATTGCCAGCCATATCAGAAGGGTTCGCCTGTTCTACTACAGCTGTACCATCAGCTAAAACTTTGTACACCATTTTACCTGTATTTTGTGTTGCATTTTTGTCTTTCAAACCTTGAGGAGCATTTTTGGACCAAGTCTTGCCATTATCCACTGAGTAACTTGTTTCGTTAGTTTGAGTGTTTACTCTAGCAATAGCACCAACCTCTTCAGTGTTTGCAGCAAATGCACAGGTGTTTGCAAATGGAGTTAGCCCTATAGCTAATACCGTTGCTCCACATGCAATGACTTTAATTACTTTCTTTTTACAATTCATATTTATTCCTCCTTGTATTATTATAATTTTTTTGGTAAGTGGCCACCTTACAATATTAATTATAAATGTGATACCTCAAATCTACCTCAAAGGAGTTTATCTACTAAAGCATGAAATATGCTACTATTAATTCTATTATATACATCAGCACATCTAATTGGACAAAAGCAAGTGATAATGGGAATGCAAACAACACAAGCCCTGTAAATTTATCCTTACTTTGTATAAAAATACAGTTACAACTTAATCATTAGAAATATTATACCATCCCATCTTTTTTTTACAAACTAATAATCATAAAATTTTTATTTTACAGTATATTATTAGTTTTTCGTTGTAAACATGCCAGTTAGTGCCCCTAATACCAATGTCCCATTGAAAAGAAACTATTTTAACTTAAGTTTCTTTTCAATGGTTATAATTTGATTTTTTGGTTTGACAAAGGATAATGTGAATGGTATATTAATAATAAAGTTATATAAAGTATCCTTCAGGGTTGGGTGAAATTCCCTATCGGCGGTATAGCCCGCAAGCCGTAAGGCAGATTCGGTTAAATTCCGGAGCCGACAGTATAGTCTGGATGAAAGAAGGTGAATGCAATTATACGTAGTTTTTATTATGTATATTTGTTGCGTTCTCAAATCCCCTTAAGGCTGCTTAAGGGGATTTTTTGTGGTGTAATTTAGGAAAATGTGTTAAAAATAAAAACTAACTTTATTACATAATGATCAGTGATCAAGCCATCATTATATAATCAAAAAAGTTAATTTGTAGATAACTGTTTAACATATACAAAATAGACATGCTAGTGTGATATTGCAGTCATAGCCAAATTCCACAGAAAGATAATACACATACAGTATAAAACTTTAGGTGCTTTATGTAAAATTTATTATAATTTGGAGGGGTTTTTAATGAATGAATCACTATTGAATCAATTTGGTAATAATTTACAACGCGTAGAAAAAGCATTGGGTATTCTTAAACAAGGTAAAGGTATAATTCTTGTTGATGATGAAAATCGTGAAAATGAAGGAGATCTTATTTTTCCTGCTGAAACACTTACTGTGCCTCAAATGGCTATGTTAATTAGAGAATGCAGCGGTATTGTTTGTCTCTGTTTAACAGAAGATAAAATTAAAGAGTTAAATTTACCTCAAATGGTTCCTAATAATACATGTAAATATGAAACTGCATTTACTATTTCAATTGAAGCTAAAGAAGGCGTAACTACAGGAGTTTCCGCTGCTGATAGAGTTACTACAATTCTTACTGCTGTAAAAGATGACTGTAAACCTGAAGATTTATGTCACCCTGGTCACGTTTTTCCGCTTTGTGCACGTACAGGAGGGATTTTAGTTAGACGTGGACATACAGAAGGTACTGTTGATCTTATGCGTTTAGCAGGACATAAACCAACAGGAATTTTGTGTGAACTTACAAATGCTGATGGAACAATGATGAAATTGCCACAGATAATTGATTTTGCTAAAAAACATGATATGACTGTTGTTTCTATAGAGGATATTTTTGAATATAAACAAAATATGTAAGTTGCTAAAATTAAAAACCATCATAGGTTTATTCCTGTGATGTTTTTTACTATTTATTTTAATGTCCATTATAACTCAAATCTATGGGATACTGTATGTTATGCAATGCCCAAATAAATAAGTGATTTTAAAAATATACTAAATTATTGGGGGAGGAGATAAAAAATGATTAAATTAATAATTTTTGATTACGATGGTGTAATAGTAGATTCATTTCCTACTGTTTACGATATATATAAAACTATAGGAAATAAACTTAATGTTAAAATTCCTGATGCAATTGACGAATTTAGAAAGTCATATGGAGCTAATTTTAGTGAATGTTACAAAAATCTTGGCATGGACATAGATGAACAAAAAAAAGCTATGAAAATCTTTGGGGAAGAGATTGGAAATCAAAATCCAGAAATCTTTTATGGAATTAAAGATGTTTTAAGTTGGGCAAATACTTATTACAATTTAATCTTAATATCTTCAAATTATACAAAAGAAGTTATACAAAAGCTTATAAAGTATAATATATACAAATATTTTTCTTTTATAGATGGTAATTGTACAACCGACAAATCTAAAAAATTTAAACTTATACTTGAAAAATATAAGCTTAAAACTAATGAAGTGATAGTAATTGGTGATAGATTATCTGATTATAGTTCTGCAATAGAGGCTAAGATTGAACATATAATTTTAGTTGAATATGGTTGGGGATATGACAGAAGTAAATATCCTAATAATAAATTTGTAATAAATGAGCCAATTCAATTAATAGATGCTATTAAAAAAATCGGCTAGTAATTATAGCACTATATTATTCAGATGAATAATTTATATTGGGGAGATAAAGATATAATGGAGCTTAATAATAAGATTATAAACGCGTGTTTGGAACGCTATGGAATAAGCAGAAACAGCCTAAAAAAGCTTATAAGTCATCAAAATATTGTCTACAGTTATTATAAAGACAATAAAGAATATATTCTTAGAGTTTCAAATAGTAAAAGAAGAAATTTAAAGTTCATATATGGAGAATTAGATTGGATTAGTTTCTTATCTGATAATAAAGTTTCTGTGTCTAGTGCAATAGAATCTCTTAATGGTAAACTAATTGAAGTTGTAACTGTAGATGGCAATGATTTTTTTATAACAGCTTTTAAAAAAGCATATGGTATATATGCAAAAAAACAATATAGAAATAAAGAATTATTTAAAAATATGGGAAGACTCACAGGTGAAATGCATAACTTATCAAAACAATGCAATTTAAATAAAAAATATTTTCATAGACCTCAATGGTATAATTCAAATTTATTAAATTACATAAACGTGACTGTTGACAAAAGTGAGACGATTATATATAAAGAGTTTTATAACACATTAGATGAATTAAATCAATTACCTAAGAATTATTCTTCATACGGAATTATTCATTCTGATATTCACTTTAAAAATTTTAACGTTTCTGATAATGTAATAACATATTTTGATTTTGATGATTGTGAATATGGTTGGTTTGTAAATGATATTTCTGTTCAATTATTTTATTTTTATGTAGAAAACTATGATTCTAATGAAAAAGAAAAAGATGCAAGATGCTTTATAAAATATTTTTTAGAAGGTTATAACAAGGAAAATCATTTAGACAATTATTGGATTACAAAATTGCCATTGTTTTTAAAATTAAGAGAAATAATAATGTATTCAATGCTATATAATTGGAAAACTTTTGATAGTTGCAGCCCATGGGTAAAGAAATATATGATTTACAGAAAAGAATGTATAGAAAATAAAAAACCACTTATAGATTTGGATTTTTCTAAATTGTGCCATGAAAAATAATACTTTTTATAAGACTAATTTATTTATAATGCTGATGATAACAATCTAAACAAAATATTCAATAGCGTCTGAAATAATTAATGATGAAAAAGACTTTGTTGAATGGCTTAAAACCAGAAGATATAAAAAGAAAATTGAGAGTTTGATATTTAAGGAAGATATGGAGGTGGATTTCAAAGATGAAGAAGTCGATGAAACTGGCGACTTCTTAGGATTTTAAAATTATTTGACGTACTCCTCTTAGTGATGAAAACATTAGTCAAAGAGGTAAAAGTAGCTCAAATTCAACTAAATATCAATGCAAAGAATGTAAAAAGATAACAAATATACGCCCATCAAACATAATATATATGCATTACGTATTAACACAACTTCTAATTATGCTCAAATTCTGTCTTTTTTTCATAAATAAATCTTTATTAAATATCACTACAAATAAACAGATTACTGTTAAAACAGCTACAAATGCTGTAAATCCTTCCGCAGTTAATCGTCCTCTTAAGAGGAACTGATTAGTTGTATTTATTGAGACATGCCAAATCGTCATGAGTAATAGATTTCCATCTGTTTTGTAATATACCCACGTCATTAAAATAGACAGTTCCATTGCTGACACTATAAATATTAAAAATCCAAATATGCCAAGATTAAAAGACATATGCCAAAATCCCCATAAGACACCAACGATTAGTGTACTAATAAAAGGAGTATGTTTTTTCCCAAGCGTTGGGAGTAAAAAACCACGCCACCCTATTTCTTCAAACATACACCCAAATACCATGGCAACTATATTTGCTATGTGAAATGTAATTGACCCTTCCCATGGATGATATGAAAGACCAAAAAAAGATAAAACTCCCGCAGTCAAAGCAACTGAGGTTATTGATATTACTAAAATCACCGGAATCCATTTCGAATTTTTTTCAAAAAGAGAAAAAGACTTTTTAATTTTTATCCATACATCTCTATTCTTTGTAATAATGTATATACTAAGCACAGCCAATGTTGGTGCTAACTGTGGAAATGATATCGAGTAGTCACTAACCTTACTTAAAACATTTTGCGGAACAAGTAATACGCCACTAATTACAAGAACAAAAATGTAATATAAAACTGCTGGATACTTTTCAATCGTTTTTCGCATATTATCTCCTTTCAACCTTAGTTCCTTAATTGTTCTGTAGTTATCAGCTACATTCAATACAAGAAATATTTAGTTCATATTTCCTATAATTGTGTAGTAAATTATAGTTTACTTATATACTAATTGTAACATAATTTTCAAGTATAAGGGATTAAAACATCTAAAAATTGGTTCTCTACCTTTGTAAGTAGCAATCCCTGTGTGTACATATAATGTTTTTGTTATTTATCATCTTTAAAAAATTGTAATCCCGTAAATCAGTAAAGGTAATTCATAGTTGTGGTCCTTATATATTGTTTCCTCACTCCATGTCAGGAATTGAAGTAATTTACTGGGTTAAACAGTATCCTGAAGAAATTTATAATATTATTGGTCTTGATATGAGAGTACCCGAAATCTATGATTCTAATGATAAATCAAACAATATATCAAAATTAGGCTTACTTGGTAAGTCTAATTCGCATCATCAAAGGTTAAAGTTAAATGTTATCTATTCCTTTTAGTTTTAAAGCAACTCTTAATTGTGCTTTTAAATCCTCACTGATATTATTATTTTTATTAACCATTATATAAATTTTTCTTATCTTATCACTTTGTACTTGATTATAAGCAGTTTTAGGTAGTTTGTTAATATTTGAAATATAGTTATGGACTCCTTCATCCGTTAAATTTTTTATAAAAACACTATTATATTTATCTGTTAGCTTGTAATAATTTTTTCTGACCATATAAAATTTCGTCGTTAAATAGGTAAATATGGCTGTAAACGGCACCAATAATCTAATTATTACTTTCCACATATTTTATATCTCCTTTTTATAAATAAAATTAAACCCTTAACCAATTATCCAATTAATAAAGATATGAACTATGTCCATGGCTTTGGTTGTTTTTATCAATAATCCTTACAGTAATCTTATTTCATCTTAAATAACAATTGTTCATCAATTGTATTTTTGCGATAGATGAACAATAATATGTCTTAATCATCATTTACTTTAGATAATAAAATTTTATTATTTTTGAAATATATTAAAATCCCTCGCCATAGGTCATATTTAAAATACTTCATAAAAACACCTCTCAATTATTACGTATAATTATACAATGGCATCTTATTTCTTTATAAATTACATAAAATTATATATATTTTAATTATATTCTAATATCTAGAATATATCAATTTTAAACACTAATATTGTATAGTGTAAATAGATACGAGACAAATCAATAAAATCAGCATATTTGAGTGGAATAATATACATCACTTTGTTCATATAGCAACAACGTTAAAATGAGCTATTTAAGACTTTTTCATATGACTTAGTATAAATAACGTAGTTTAAAACTTAAAGTAAGTAAGGAGTGGAAACCATTTTTTTGTGTTTGTAGTTTTCTTGTATTTATTGAAAATTAAATTAACTAATAGTTAATTTTTATGAATAAAAGATGAAAATGCTTCAATTGTTTAAATTATATAGCTTTGATATAATTTATTTAGCGAAGTCCTAAGTTAATTAAATGTACAAATAAATGGAGGAGTTAATTTTATGAGAATAAGTCAGATTATTAGAAATTATAGAAAAAAGGAAGAGCTTACTCAAGAGCAAGTTGCTAATTATTTAAATATAAGTGCACCAGCAGTAAATAAGTGGGAAAAAGGAATATCATGTCCAGATATAGCACTGTTAGCACCTCTTGCACGTGTTTTAAAAATTGATATTAATACTTTATTGGCATTTAATGAGGAATTAACAGATGTAGAAGTAAAAAAGCTTACAAAAGAGATAGGTGAAATTGCATCAAAAGATGGATTCCAAAAGGCTTTTGAAAAGGCCGGTGATTTAATTAAACAATATCCAAGTTGTGATGAGTTAACATATTGGATATCAGTAGTATTAAGGATATATTTATTGGGGCCTCAAATTGAGGAAAAAGATAAATATGAAAGGAAAATTATTACTTGGCTTGAACTTGTATCAGGAAGTAGTAAAGAAAAAACAGCTTCTATGGCAAAATTAGAATTATCAGCAATGTATAGGGCGAAAAAAGAGTATAAAAAAGCTCAAGAAGCATTAGATAAAATTCCAGAAGTACAGGTGGATAAAAAAATTCAACAGGCATTATTATTTGAAAGTAGCGGCAAATTTGATGAGGCTTATGGCACTTATGAAGGCATATTATTGGAAAATTCACATGAAACATTTGCTACTTTATCTTGTATAATAGCGCTGTTATATAAAGAAAAGAAATTTAGTGAAGCAGAAGAATACATAGAGCGTGCTAAAAAGGTTTCTGATGTATTTGATTTAGGGGCATTCCATAAATATCAATTAGAGTTATCTTTAGCAAAAGAAAAACAGGATAAAGAAAAAGCTATAGAAATGATTACAAATATGGTAAATGAAGCAAGTAGCATGGGCGATTCTATGAAGTCAAAGCTTTATAAGCATATGAAATTTAATGTGACAAAAACTTGGGACAAAGATAAATATGAAATAGCAGTAAAAGGGACAATTAAAAAAGACAAAACCCTTGATTTTGTAAAAAATGATTCTCGGATAAAATTCCTGTTAGAATAAGACTAAGTTGGTAAAAAGAGTTGGATGTATCCTTTTTATAACCCCAGTTAAACATATATAAATAGGGTCATTAGAGTATACTTTGTGAAATATATCTTTAATTATTTCTTTTATTCCAGTTGCAAACTCCAAAAATGCCTCATCTTTATCTACACACTTTGAGATACTTATACCAGCAGAAGGTAGCGCTTTAAGATTCTTAAGTGCGCTATCTAACCAATCGCAAGGCCTTGCAATTACAGGTATTAAATATTATATGTGAATAAATAGGTCTGAAAAGTATATTGAAAGGGCTTAACGCAGACATCCTATATTCCATTGGACTATAGACTAAACCAATAATAAGGTATAAAATATAAATAATACCAATGTTAATTTAAAAGGGGGCTTTAAAATGGGAAAAATTTTAAAGGATAGAAAAGATGTAGAGCAATCACTTACTTGGGATTTATCTGCTATTTATGCAACGGAGCAGCAGTATAATTTAGCTGTAAAAGAGCTTCAAGAACTTACTTTTGAGGTAGAAAAAAGTTATAAAGGAAAGCTGAATACAGCAAGCAATATTAATCAATGTTTGGATAAAGTGAGAGAAATAGCCGAGATTTCGTACCGTGCAGGATCTTACGCAGAGCTTGCAGTTTCAGTGGATCATACTAACAATGAAAACCAAGACAGAGCTATGAAATATATGAATGTGGCATCTGATATTGATAGCAGGTTGAGCTTTGTAAAAAGCGAAATTATACAAGCTGATGAAAGAATTATTGAGGATGCAATAAGTGAGTCAAAGGAAAATAGCAATTATTTAAAGGATATAAAAAGAGATAAGGCACATGCACTCCATCCAGAAGTAGAAAGAGTAGTAGCTGCTTTAGCGGGAACATTAGAAGCTCCTTATAGCATTTATGAACGAGCTAAGCTTGCAGATATGGATTTTAATAACTTTACTGTAGACGGAGTGGAGTATCCACTTAGTTTTGGACTTTTTGAAGAAGAATGGGAATCTGAAAATGATGGATTGCTCCGTAGAGCTGCTTTTGAAGCTTTCTCTTCTAAATTAAGGGAATATCAGCACACTGTAGCAGCAGCTTATCAAACTCAAGTACAAAAGGAAAAAACAATGGCAACACTTAGAGGGTTTGATTCCGTTATAGACAGTTTATTATTCTCTCAAAAGGTAGATAGACAGTTATATAACAGGCAGATAGACTTAATCATGGAGAAGCTCGCACCTCACATGAGAAAGTATGCGAAGCTTCTTCAAAAGATACATAAAATAGAAGAAATGACTTTTGCGGATTTGAAGGTTTCAGTTGATCCAGGCTACGAACCTAATATAACAGTGGAAGGGTCTAAGAAATATATTGAGGGGGCATTATCTATACTCGGTGAAGATTACCGTGCGATGGTTAAAAGAGCTTATGATGAAAGGTGGATTGATTTTGCACAAAACAAGGGGAAAGCTACAGGAGCGTTCTGTGCAAGTCCTTATGGAAGTCATTCTTTCATTTTAATTTCTTGGACTGAAAAAATGGCAGAGGTCTTTACACTAGCTCATGAGCTTGGGCATGCAGGACACTTCAGTTTATGCAATGAAAGCCAAAATATATTTGATACAGAGGTCTCAACATATTTCGTAGAAGCACCATCTACAATGAATGAGATGCTCATGGCAAATTATCTTATGAAAGAAAATGATGATTCTAGATTTAAGAGATGGGTTTTATCCTCAATGATAGGACATACCTATTATCATAACTTTGTAACGCACCTCTTAGAAGCAGCGTATCAAAGAGAGGTATACAATATAATTGATCAGGGCGGAAGCGTTCAAGCTACAAAACTTAATGAAATAAAAAGAAGTGTACTTGAAAAGTTCTGGGGAGATGACGTGAAAATAAATGATGGAGCAGAACTTACTTGGATGAGACAGCCTCATTATTACATGGGACTTTATCCTTATACTTACAGTGCAGGACTTACCATAGCAACAGAGGTTAGCAAGAGGATTTTAACAGAAGGACAACCAGCTATAGATGATTGGAGAGAGGTACTTAAAGCAGGCTCAACTAAAACACCAGTAGAGCTTGCGAAAATGGCTGGAGTAGATATAACCACAGAAAAACCACTGCTTGATACTATAGAGCATATTGGTAATATAATTGATGAGATAATAAAGCTCACTGAGGAAATTGAAGGCTAAATCATCATCCACCATACTGCAGTATTAACGACTTAAGAAGGACATTTAGATTCCACTCAAATAAAAGTGGGAGTCTAAATGTCCTTCTTAAATATCGCTAAATAGTATAAATACTTTATAATTGCCTGAGTCCTTGCTAAAACTTAATCTGTGGAGCAGCTTTTTCCGCTGCATCCACATTAAAGAAAGGTTCTTCCTTGAAACTAAACATGCTTGCCACAAGGCTTGACGGAAACATTTGTACAGAGTTATTGTAATCCATAGCTACATCGTTGTAAAATTGTCTTGCATAGCTAATTTTATCCTCTGTTTTTGATAATTCTCCCTGAAGTTCAAGAAAATTTGTATTTGCTTTAAGTTGTGGATAGGCCTCTGCTACAGCAAATAATTTTCCAAGTACCTGTGTTAACTCACCATTAGCCTTCATCATTTCGTCTGGTGTATTAGAGGAAAGATAGTTAGTCCTGGCTGAGGTCACTGCTTCAAAGGTGCTACGTTCATGATTAGCATAGCCTTTTACAATTTCAACAAGGTTAGGGATAAGATCAAATCTCCTTTTTAGCTGTACATCAATTTGGCTCCATGAATTTCTCACCTTATTACGCTTGCCTATAAGGATATTATAAAGAGCAATCAGCATTAGTACTAGTACGGATATTATAATTATTGGAATTAACATAAAATCACTCCTTTATTTTTAAAATAATGTGACATTAAAATATGCGAAACTATCAGAATGCACGAATGCATCAAAATGCACGAATGCATCAGAATGCACCACCACCGCCACCACCACCGCCACCACCGGAGCTACCGCCACTAAAGCCGCCACCACCGCCAGAAGATGATGAATCTTGGGAACTTGCTACGCTTTGCGCTGTGGAAATTGCACCCTGCACGGTATGGATAGTATCATCAAACATTGCACCAAAGCCACCAAAGTAACCATAGCTTGCTCCATACATATAGGTGAGCTGATTATTATTTAAATCCTCATCTCTGAAAACAATAGGAAGCTGCTTTATAACTTCCTTTGCCACACCTAGAGAAACGGCGTAAACAAGATAGTGCTCCCATATTACAATAGAAGGGATTTCAGCTTTATCTAATCTGCTGAAATCCTTTAAAAAGTTTTTGAAGGACTGCCACATTGCATACTGCTCGTTTCCATATGCTGTTCTTCTCTTTATTAATACTCCGAAAACAACTAGTATAATACCTTGGATTATAAGAGCTACAGCAATTGGAGCAGACAATAGTAATGTAATAGCTACTCCAATTAATAAATAAGCAAATCCTGCTAATACTCCAAGTGCGGTTCCCTTTTTACAGGTTTGATCAAAGAAAATATTTTTATCAGCTTCCTTCCGTACAAATGTAACCCATTTATCGTAATCGGCCTTAAATTCTAGTGCTTTGCTATTCTTTTTAACATAATCCTTTATTTCATCAAGTACAACATAATTTCCATTTCCTATTTTACCTATAAACCAGCTTATCAAAAACTCTTCGTGCTTTTTCAATATTATTGATGGTGCTTTTTCATTTAAGCTAATCGTATATTGATTTATTTCCTTACTATTAAAGAAACCCTTTTTACTAACCTTATTTTGAGAAATTAACAGTTTCTTCTTTCGTGTAAGATCCATAAGGGTAGCCATTACATCTCTAGTATTTACTGTGCCAAAAGACATCAAAACACTCATTTCTGCTGGCGTATACTCGCCTGGAAGTTCCCTGTAGTACTTTCCTTCAAAGTTTGGTTTAAGCTCTTTATCATATTTTTGATATATATAAATAATTACTGGAAACCATAATAGTAAGAGAAGTATTGCTAGAGGACTACCTACAGATTTACGCTGTGCTACATCGATATCTCTCTTAGTTTGCATTTCAACTTGCTGTTTTACGTCCTGCCTTGCCTGCTCTCTTGCTATATTTGCTTTATTTGCAAGGTCAGCTTCATTAGACATTATTCTAGGTAGTGCATTTTCAGCTACTATATTACTTGATCCAGGAACAAGCTTTACAGGAAATAAAACCAAGGTTTCTATAAAAGTACTCGGTGACACTGTTGGTACGGTAAATTCTACATTACGGCCATCTAATATGGAAGATTCGCCTATAAGCGGACCATGAGCAAAGACTTTAAGTTCTTCTTTCGCAGCACCTAGGGGCAGCGTTATTTTTATCTTGATGTTATCTAATCTAGTTTGCCACTCAGTGCCAACTACCTTTCTGTTAAACTCTGCTGTATCCTTATATTTTGTAACAGCATCAATTAATTTGTATTTTATAACAAAGGTTTTTTCTTGATTTTCTGAAACCTCAAAAATTTTGAATCCTGCCGAGGTTCCTTCCTCTATAAAGTTATAAGTACCTGGATTGCCTGCTTCATCAAGAGAATTACTGGAATTTAGCTGAACTTCTTTTAAATCACCATTTTCCATTACATAAACTTTTTTATCTTTTAAGCCTTTTGTAAGAGAAAAATCAACATCTCTAGTAACTCCATTAAACTTACCATGGAAATTATAAGTAAGTCGTTCTTCAAAGTTAGCTGAACCATCTTTATTTACTATTACATTAATATCATACCCAGATAAATTATAGGTTCTATTTTCTGAAGCATTTACCTGTTGATTTAATGTCGTGAGAGTAAAGAGAGTAATAACCAAAAACATTCTAGTAAAAATTATTGTGAACCCTTTTTTCATAACTTCACCTCCCTATAATGTTATTATATACAATATATTGAAAAATTTCACTATATTTCATATTTTAACTTTTGCATAAAAACTATAAAGATTACTTACAGGGACATAATAGTTTTTTTATTAACTCTCCTTACGAAACTATTTTTTGTTGCTTCTACTTGTTTAGGGGCAACAGTTCATAGTAGAATATAATATAAAGCATTATTATAAGTTTCAATTATCAAGACTTATCAAAAGAAAGGTGGATATATATGATTCAAGAGTTAAAAACAGGTGGTAACACATCTCTTAGTTCTTCAAAAGGTTGTGTTATTGTAACACATGATATAGACATAAATACAGATGTATCTTTAACCGCTTTTCTTGTGACAGACGCAGGAAAAGTTTTAGGTGATAGTGGAATAGTATTCTACAACCAGATGGAAGGACCAAATGGTATAGCTACATTTATTCCTTCTGTAGACAGCGGAAGTACAAAAATACATAAAATTGATTTTGATTTAAGCAAGTCATCAGGAGGTATAACTAAAATAGCTGTAACATTGACAGAGGGAAATAATACTGGATTTGCAAGTGTGAAAAACTTAAAAGCTGAAATACATGTAGGCAGTGACATTATTCAGCTAATACCCTCAAGTTTCACAACTGAAAATGGCATAGTTGTTACTGAATTGTATCTAAGAAACGAAAGTGCAAAAGCTAAGGCAATATGGAAGGGATTTGCAGCAGGTCTAGATGGATTATGTTTAAATTATGGAGTAGAAGTGGAAGCAGAAGAAAAACAACCTGTGAATCCTGTTAAGTCTGTACAACCTGTTAAGTCAGTTGTTAACCTTAAGAAGACCAGTGGTAAAGTGAATTTATCCAAAGGCGAGAAGCCTATTTTAATTGAAAAAACTACCGAAATAACAGCATCAGTTTCTTGGGATTCTGGTACAGACTATGATATTTATGCACTAGTATACACTAAGTCTGGTAAACAAATTGATGTAGCTATGTTCGGCGCTAAAGGTGTACCAGTATTGCAAAATTTCGATAACGGGACTGTAGAGCATATGGGAGATGTAGGAAGAGGTAAAAAACTAGGTTGGGGCAAGGCAAAAAAAGAAGTTAGCAAAACAGAAATAATTAAAATACGTTTTAATGACGATATTATTGCAGTAGTTCCTGTAGCTTACTCTGCACAGTCAAATGGATCTGGTTCTTTCCACAAGTATAAAGTATCTATGTGCATAGATAACAACGCAGGTACAGTAGTTACGATTTCTGCAGAAAATGCAAATGATAATAATGGAATATACACCTGTGTACCAGGAATGTTATTAAACACAACAGATGGGATCGTAATAAAACCTATTGAAATGTACAGTACACAAGGTTCAGAGAACAGACCAATGTTAATGAAGGGTGCTGACGGTAACATAGAAATAGTTATGGATAAAGGGCCGAAAAACAACTTTAAATAAGCGTTAATTTATTCTAATGAAAGGAGAAGGTGATTAAGTATAGAATATTCTGACTTGTTCAGATTAGTCTAGATTTAGGAACCCAGGTGTAAAATATGTCAGAGATCACGAAACAAGCTTTAGCACAGTCATTAAAAAGTTTAATGAATACTACTCCTTTAGCTAAAATTACAGTTAATAATATTGTTAAAGTGTGTAAAGTAAATCGTCGTACATTTTATTATCACTTTCAAGATATTTATGCACTTTTAGAGTGGATTTTTAAAAATGAAGTTGCAGATGTAATGGAAGAAAATAAAACCTATAAAACATGGCAAGAGGGGTTTTTGAGAATATTTTATTATTTGAGTAAAAACCGCAAAATGGTGCTAAATGCTTATAACTCTATTGGTCGAGATAAATTAGAAACTCACTTATACAGTGCAGTTTACGACCTGGTTTTAAATGTTGTAGATGAAATTACCTTAGGTACAGAAGTGTCTGAAAAAGGAAAGGAATTTGTAGTGAATTTTTATAAGGTTGCGCTTGTTGGTTTATTGCTTGAATGGATAAGAAAAAATATGATAGAAAATCCAGAGGAGATTATTGATAATCTTAGTAAAATATTATGTGGGGATACCCATAAAGCACTATTAGAAATCAAAATACCTTAATAGTATTATATATAAAAGCTATGAAATTATGGTTTTATACTCATATTTCATAGCTTTTTATTGTTTAGATAAATAAGCTTAAATTAAGCCTTCTAAACTTGTATTGCTCAATAATTTTTTGATAATTGGTTCAGCTGGTAATGGTCTTCCACTATTTAGTGCTTTAATTGCATTTGCAACAACACGTATATCATATTGGCTAGCATATATTTCAGGTGGATTTTTTTCAAGTCGGAGTAAAGTATATACAGCTATAATAGCAGAACGAACTGAATATTCAACAGTAAATACACAATCATCTTTAATTTCTGCAAATTGACCTAAAAATGCAAGGTTTGTACTACCAACAGGTACAACTTGTGGTCTATCTCCTCTAACACGAGGCATAAATTGACTTGTAATATAAGGCATAATAGAAGGAATTACAATACATGTTTCAATGTATTCCTGCATATCTTTTTCACCAATTCCTAAATGATATAAAAGCTCTTGTAATAATTCTTTTCCAGTACAGTCGCTCATTTTCTTTTTAATGAAATCACCTTCATTATTAGGGAATAGTGCATATGCCCATAGAACTATTACATCATCAGGTTGATCAGTAAATTGAGGTTGTCTATTAACAGTAACACTTAATAACCAGTTTGAGTCTTTAACTGTTATTATTCCACCTGTTGCAGTTTGATGGGGAGCAAACTCTCTTTCAGCAAATTTCTCCATAAGTTTTCTCATTTTAGGACCTTTAGCAGTTATTGTATATGATTCCCATGTAGTTTTATCAATATCACTACAGAATACTTCTGGTTTTCCGAACGCGTCATCTTTTTTAGCTATTTTTTTCCACAGACTCCAGCATCCACCTTCACTTCTATCGAGTATAGGGGCTTTATCCATATTTCCAAGTGTAGCATTTTCAGTCATAGATCCATTAGTAAAGAATACTAAATCATTTTCTGTAGTTTTAATAAGTTCTTCTTTTTTTCCATTATGAGTTAAATGAATTCCTGTAACTGTTTTTTTATCTGCAGTTATATCTATATCTAAATCAGTTACTTGAGTATTTAAGTCAAAGACTACTCCTTGTGACTCTAATAATTTTTTTAGTGGAAGAATCATGGAATCGTATTGATTATATTTAGTGAAAACTAACCCTTCCATTTTACTCATTCCTGGCATTAAATGCATAAAACGATGCATATAACGTTTCATTTCTACAAGAGCGTGCCAATTTTCAAATGCAAACATACTTCTCCAATATAACCAAAAATCAGTTTCCAAGAAGGAAGCATCGAAAAATTGTTGAACAGTAGCTGCACCTAAAGAATCTTCTGTAGCAAGGAATAATTTAGTAAGTTGTTTAACATGATTTTCTCCTAGTCCAAGACTTGAAAAATTAAGTTTTTCTCCACGGTTAGCAATAGCTCGACAGTTAGAGTAGTTAGGGTCAGCTTTATTTAATTCGCTAAATTCATCTAAAACAGTTCGTCCAGGTTCTTCTAATGATGGCACTTTTCCGAATAAATCCCACATACATTCATAATGCTCTTCCATTTCTCTTCCGCCAAGTGCAACATATCCATTTTTTGCATTTCCAGAACCGTCCATAGAACCACCTAAAATATTTTTTTGTTCTAAAATAGTAATATTTTTACCCTCCATATGACCATCTCGAATTAGGTATTCAGCAGCCGCCAGTGAACCGATACCTCCACCAATTAGATATGCTTTTTTATTTTGAATTCCTTCAGGTTTTAATGTTTTAATTCTTTCATAATTTACCACAATTAATCTATCTCCTTTTAATTTAAAAATTTAAGTTTATTTATAGTAATCCAGTACTAAGTTTTTTATTTAGTACAAAAAAATTGTATTGGATTATTTATAACAATAATATGATTTTTATAAAGGAGAGTAAATCATCAAAAGAGGTCGATTGTGCAAATTTGCAACAAAATCTTTGATTTGTGAAAGTTAATCTTCAAAGTGAACTCAATCTAAAACATATTATTGATAATAAACTTGGTATCCATTTGCCCTAATCTGAAAGTAATAGATTTCAATACTTATAAGAATATTGTGGCTTATACTTTTAAGATGATTCTTCATATATTACATTACATTACATTTAATAATATCCTCCGTTTTCAGGAGGTAACTTCTTATATTCTTCTTTGTTATTTATTGTTTCTTGAATTTTTTTAAATAAATCTCTAAATTGAATAACCTCTTTAGTTTCAGAAACATTTTCATCTTTCCAATATATATTTTTTTCTTTACCATCAATTACAATTTTTATAGAATAAGTATAAAAAGGAGTTTGTCGTATATTACTGTTGGGATTAAAATTTTCAGGATAATTAAAAATATTCATCTTACCTAACACAATTAGTTATAGTATAATTATATCTTATAAGTATATATTTTGAAATTAAGTTATATATAATTTTTTGAGGGGGTAATATAGTGAATAAAAATAAAGTAAGTGTACTTATACTGTGCATATTAGTTTCTCTTTCGCCAACATTAGTCTATTCCTATGAAAAAATAGCTAATGTAGATAAGTCCAATGTTTGCCTAAGTGCAACAAAAACAAATAAATCCAATGAAAATTCTATGGAAATAAATTTTCCGTCAAAGATTTCCAAAGTGTTTCCTGATCCTGTTTTAGCAAAAATTGTTGCAGAAAAGCTGAAGAAAAATGTAGATGGTATAGTAACTAAAAAAGAGCTCGCAGGGATTAAAGGTGAATTTGACTGCCACCCTGGTGATATGGCTATCTTGACTGGGATTGGATACTTAACGGGTATAACAAGTTTAAATTGCTACAAAAATAACGTAACAACAATACCTGCTGAAATAGGAAAATTAACTAATTTAGAAGCTCTTGATTTTTGCAAAGCTTTTTCTGTTAAAAATATACCACCTGAAATAGGCAAATTGCGAAAACTAAAATATATACGTTTTGGCTTAAATCAACTTGAATCGATACCTAAAGAGATTGGAAATTTGATTAATTTACAATTTCTTATGCTTTCTAACAATAATATTCGTTCTATACCAAAGGAAATCGGAAATTTAAAAAAGCTAGAGACATTAGATATTCATTCAACTGGCTTAACTTCCGTCCCTGAAAGTATTTCAAATTTAACAAATCTTATAGAATTAGATATTAGTCATAATAATCTTACACAATTACCTAAGAATATTGGAAATTTAAAAAAGCTTAAAACATTTAATTTATTTAATAATAAACTGACTTCCATTCCAGCTAGCATAGGAAACATGCTTGAATTAACTGACTTAAATGTTTTTGATAATTACAAGTTAAATGAAAATTATAAAAAATATCTACCTAAAAGACATGATATAAAGCTAGAAGTATCATTAGGTAAAAGTTGTATTATCACTTTACCTTTTAGTAATAGACCCAAAAATAGTATAATCACTTATGATTTTAAACGCGCAGATGAAACTAACAGTATAACTCCTTATATTGGCATGTATTATTCATATTATGATTATGTAAATATAAAACCTGAAATTTTAAAGAATAATAAAGTAAAGCTAAATAGTAATTTATTTAAAAAGAAAGGCTCATATATATTTAGAATTGTTGTGAAAAACAAAAATAGTGGACCTGCTTTTAATGTTTATAAATGGAGCATAATTGTAAAATAAATTTTTAGTAAGTAATAACAGCTATCTTTTTATTATTTACTGTTTCTATAGTCTTTAACTCCAACGGTTTTCCATTAAAATACTTAGTTGATATAGTGCTAAGTATTTTCTTTATATTATCAGCCACCCGCAAAGCAACTGTCTTAATCTCTTCTTCACTTATAACTTCATAATCAATATTTTTAGTTACTATTTCTTTCTTTAATTAATTTTTTTTATAATATAATCAGTATTCATATATCCTTCTTCTTTGCTGATAATCCATTGTCCTTTTTCGTCTTTACATAACTCATATTTAATTCCACAATTTTCTAAATCAAAGTTGGAATCAATATTGTCAATATTATCAATACTAACTTTTTCAACATTAACAACTTTCCTATTTTCCTCATCTACTAATAACTTCATTTTTGAATTTTCAGTTACACAAGTTGCCTCACAAAAGGTTAATCCCTGTATTCTACCTAATTCTCCATCTATATAAACAAGCCCCAACATTGCTAATTCTTTCTTAATCACATCTTGTGAATAATATTTTTTTAGTTTTTTAAATTCTTTTCCATTAGGGTATTTAGAACTTTCTATTTTCTTTACAATGTATTTTCCATTAACTAAGCCGATTGTCTGATTAGTTGTCTTAAATGATCCATTAAGCCAATCATCCATCCAACTATTAGCCTCTACTAAAATTTTTTTTATTTCCAGTACTCCAAACTTATTTTTAGTAGCTTTTGTTACTATTTGATTCTTATTATTTTGAACTTCAACAGTTTGACTTGTGTTCGTGTTTGAACATCCCACTAAACTTCCAATTGATAAAGTTCCAATACATAATAATGATAAAAATTTTTTCATAATCACTTTCCCTCCCAAAAACTTATATAAATTACTCTTTTTATATGGTTTAGGATAACAATTAATTAAAAAAACAGCTACATGATAGTATTTACCCTTAAATAATGTCACGTAAATACAACCGTACTCCTATACCTAATATTTTATCATATTAAATAGAAGTTAGTTACTTTTTTTGAATTTATTATAATATATTCTTAAAGAGGTACAGTAATGAATAAGGGGGCTTTTTTCAACAACGGGACGCCTTACTTATATTGATTTTTGTAAAAAATAGTTGCCTAAGAAACTAGTATGAAGTATAATAGTTTCTTGGGCAACTATTATGGGAGGAGGAAAATATGCGTAAAATAATAGGAAGAAATATTTCAATATTATATAGAAATGAAAATAATTTTGTAGATGCTAAGCTAAAAAAATACAATCTAAATAAAGTTCAAGCGGAAGTATTGTTATTTTTAAGGGATGATAATGGGGCTAACCTAACCGAAATAAACGAATTGTTTTTATTTAATAAGGCCACTATAACAAAAATAATCACCCATCTTGAAAAATATAATTATGTTAATAGAGTAATTAGTGAAAGTGATAGACGAGAAAAGGGAATATATTTAACCGATAAAGGAAGAAATATATTTTCTAGCATTACAGAAGTCTTGAAGGGATGGGAAGATATTCTCATTGATAACATTCCTAATTCTGATATTGAAAAAATAAGAAGCATACTAGCCGAAATGGTAGATAATGTAACGACATTGAAGGAGAATTAAAAATGAAAGAAAATATGTATAAACTAGGGAATATGGATATAAAGAAGCTGATCATAAAAATGTCATTGCCAGCAATGCTGTCGATGATTGTGCAAGCGCTATATAATGTTGTAGACAGTATATTTGTAGCAAAAATATCAGAGCAGGCGCTTACGGCTTTGTCCATAGCTTTTCCAATACAACTTATAATAGTATCAATATTTGTGGGGCTTGGCGTGGGGATTAACTCATTTATGTCAAGAAAGCTAGGCGAGGGGAACAAAAATGATGCGATAAATACGGCGGAACATGGTTTTGCAATAGGTATTATATTGTGGATTATCCTTGCGATTTGTTCGGCATTTGTACCCGAAATGTTTTCTAAGCTGTTTACTGAGGACCCTGTTGTTATTAAATATGCAGTACAGTATACTAGGATTATTATGCTGTTTTCATTTGGTAGCATTATATCAGAAGTGTGTATGAATATTTTAAGATCAACTGGTGACATGTTAAGTTCTATGAAAATACAGTTATTAGGTGCGATAACCAACATTGTTCTTGATCCAATTCTTATTTTCGGGTTGTTATTCTTCCCTAAATTAGGTGTGAAGGGGGCAGCAATAGCAACGGTCATTGGTCAAATAAGTGCTATGCTATATGCACTTAAACTCGTACTTAGAAATAAAAATGGACTAAAACTAAATTTAAAGAAATTTCATTATAGTAGCGACATCACAGGTGAAATATTCAAAGTTGGAATCCCTGCTATGTTTATGCAAATGTTGGGATCCATAATGGTATCTGGTATCAATTTGATTTTAGCAGGTTTTTCTGGAACTGCTGTTGCAGTATTTGGTGCATACTTCAAATTACAGTCTTTTATATATATGCCTGTATTCGGTTTGACACAGGGGATCATGCCTATAGTTGGCTATAATTATGGGGCTAAAAATAAGCATAGGGTACTCGAAACTGTCAAGTATGGTTGCATATTTGCGTGCGCAATAATGCTGGTTGGTACAACTGTATTTGTAATATTTCCGAGGCAATTGCTTATGCTATTTAGCAGTACACAACAGATGGAGGCAATTGGGATTGAGTGTTTGAGGATTATCAGTGTAGGTTTTGCGTTTTCTGGGATAGCAATAGTTCTTTCTACGGTTTTTCAAGCGCTTGGTAAAGCAGCAGTAAGCCTTATTATATCTTTTGCAAGACAGATTATTATTTTAATACCATTGGCATTTATTCTAAGTAAATTAATTGGATTAACCGGAATATGGATATCATTTCCAATATCGGAAGCGACTTCTTTAATAATTTCGGGGTACTTTGCAATTAAAGTATATCGAGAAAAAATTCAAAATTTAGAGGGCGAAATACAAGTTGCTAGTAACTGCGATTTGGTAGAAGATATATAAAACGCAATTAATTGTTGCAAAGCTTTCATTTTTAATTTATTATGAATAAATTTAGGGATGGTTTAACTGGTCAATAACATAAAAAGTTCAAAGGATATCATTTCTATCCTTTGAACTTTTAAAATAGGATGTGATATAAATTATTTTTCTAAAATCTATTAGTACATGTATTATAAATTTATTTAAATATTTCTTTTCATTTTTTATATCTCTAATGTTTATATTCTTTTTGCAAGATATGATGGGATTTAATGATGATATTGGATTTTCTTTTGGATTATTATTATCAACGATTTGCTTTTTTTTATTGTTAAAGATGGAACATAAATCACCAATGCAATTTTTACAATTACATAAAATTAATTTTAAAATTATTCCATCCATAATAATTTTAAGTATATGTATCATTTTTTTTGATATAGGATTTGGTACTTTATTAATACAATTTTTCGAAAATAATATCTTTAGTGATATTCCGCTATGCTTTTCTAGTATAATCCACATAGTTTTTTTAGCTCCTATTTGTGAAGAAATTTTTTTTAGAGGAATTATATTTACAAAATGTAAATATATAATGCCAGATTTCATAGCAATTCTAATACAATCTTTCATATTTGGGATTAGTCATGGAGCCTTATCTGGAAATATTATACAAAGCTTGTTAGCTATGATTTCAGGAATAATTTTTGCTTTAATATATAACTATACAAATAATTTAACAATATCAATTTTACTCCACATTTCTATTAACCTCTTACTAGTAATAGTAAATTTATTACATTTTGCTATTAATATTTATCCTATTACTTATATAATACTATCTATTTTATTTTTATTCTTATACTTATACTTATTAAAATATAAGAACAGAAAAATGTATTACTGTTGCAAAAAGTAATACATTAAAATGAATAAATCTCAAGCATTAATGATAATAGATAGCAACAAAAACTGTTCCAGTTTTTGTTGCTATCTATTTCTTTGGCCTTTGTTTTATTGCTAAGCAACGCTACATTGGTTCCTATTGTTATTTTTTATTTTCATCTAATACAAAATCTAATAGACCACTTATACCTTCGGTGTCTTTAATATTGTTATAAAATCTAATAAGCTTATATACTACTATATCGTTACGGGGCATAATATCTAATGATATTAATTCTAGAATTTCATTTTTAAAATCATTTATTTCAGATAAATTTTGTTCTTTTACAAGTATGTCTAAAAACTCATCCAATGAATATTCTAATATCTGTTTGTCTCTATATTGTTTGCATGTTTTAATAGATTTTTTATAGTATTCTTTTGATAGCTCAATGTTATTAATTAGGCTGCAAGCTACACCTATTTGTTTGTATATACCACATAGATAAGGGCTTTCGAGTGTAGTGTTTTTATTTAATAGGTATAAAAGTTTATCTATATATACTTTTATATTTTTAGTATCTTTTAATGTTGTATATATATCAAGTGTATTACCTATAATAAGTAGTGTTTTTTCATGCTCTGTTTCATCAAGAGCATCTAATAAATTTTTATTAATTTGTAATGCATCATTGAAAAAATTCTGTAACCTGTAACAGGAGGCTTTTAATGAATTAAGTTTAAATATATTTTGCTTGGTTAAATTTTTAAGTGTTTTTTCAATATGATTAAGCTCATTTAATGTATTACTATAATCGCCAAGATTAATATAGCATAGGGCATTATTAAATAATATTTTATATACTAAATCTTCTGGCACATTATTGTTATAAATAAGAGCTAGACTGTTAAAATCTAAAGCTTCTTTATATCTAGTAAGTCGTATACATACATTGCCTATCTTTTGAAGAAGATTAAAAATCCTAATATCATTAAATAATCTATTATGATGTTCAAAAGCTTTTATATAGTAGGTGTAGCTCTTATAATATTCCTTTTGATTTTTTAGTATATCCCCTATTTTTTCGAAAATCAAACTTTTTTTCTCAGGTATATCTTGATTCATTAAGAATAAATCTATTTCTTTAATGTCTTCTGTGAAATTTTTCAAAATATTATTTTCATTATTATTTAAGAAATTAATATATTCATCAGCAATTTTATTAGCTTGAATGGTTACGTCTTCTAGTAAGTAAGCTGCTGTTAAGTGAAAGTCTATGTTTCTTTCTTTACATATCTTATTTATATTTTCAGCAAGTATTTCCGCCACCTTTTGAGAAAGTCCGCACTTGTCATTTTCTATTACACTTATAAGTTCTCTTGTTATCTCACCTCCTGTTATCTCATGTTGCCTAATTTTAAACCCTTTTCTAATTTTTTTTTAACTTTTTTCCTGGCGATAAAATTTCTCTATTCATATACTTCTCCTTTTAATTCATAAAATATTTATCTTTGGATTTGACTTATTTTAAAAATGTAATAAAACATTCTACTCTAAAAATGTATACATATGCTGTTACTTTTAAATATTAAATTTAATATATATTATAGCATAAATTAAAAAAAGTTATAGTTTTTGTTTACAAAACAAAACTGTAATGTTATTATAAAAATGTAAATAGATACAATAACAAATTTTAAAAGTTATTGCTTTTTTTAGTAATATAAAAAACTGAAGTTCAATGTATGTTTATAAGGAAGCCAGTGTTTCTATTTTTAAAAATCAACTAAATAAAGTTGATAAAAGTGTTTACTATTTTTAAATATAGTGTTAACAAGAAATAGTAAGTAAAATACATTACATTAAGAAATATATTATAATGAAGTAAGTGATGATAAGGGTAGGATATATTAAAGGTTTATCTAGAAAAGGGGCTTAAAATTGTAATGCATAAAATATTATTTTATAAAAAATGTTAAGGGGGAAATAAATTATGAAATTTAAAATCTTAAAGCAAAAAAGTTTTTCATTATTGATGATAGGAAAACTAGTATCACTTATAGGAAGTGAAATGCAGGGATTTGCATTATCTTTATACGTTTTAAAAATTACAGGTTCAGCAGCTAAATTCGCATCTGTTTTAGCTATAACAATAATTCCTAAACTTATTTTAGGACCAATAGCCGGTGTTCTTGTAGATTGGTTTGATAGGAAAAAGATAATAGTTTACTTAGATATGCTTACTGGAATATTAATTGGAATATATGCAATGTTGTTTATGATTAATGGTAGTTTATCTATGGGTAGTATATATGTACTTTCAATTTTACTTTCATTTATATCATTATTATTTCAGCCTGCTATTAGCACGATTATACCAAGTATTATAAAAAAGGAAGATCTAATAGATGCAAATGGAATAAACTCTCTTATAATGAGTGTAGGTAGTTTAATAGCACCAGCAGTAGCCGGAGTTTTATTCGGAATTTATGGTATGCTTGTAATATTAATTATAAACTCAATAAGCTTTATTTTATCTTCAATAAGTGAGATGTTTATACATGTGCCTAAATCAAACAAAAAACCTGAAAAAGTAAACGTGCATGTGTTTTTTAATGATTTTTCGGAAGGTATCAGATTTATAAAGAGCAAAAAAATTATGGTGACTATAATTTCATTTGCATGTATACTGAATTTTGCTTTTGCACCTATAGGTTCTATAGGATTAGCCTTTATTTCGAAAAAAATACTGAAGGTAACTGATTATCAGTATGGAGCTTTAGAAGGTATTCTTGTAACTTCTATGATTATTGCTCCTTTTATAATGAGTAAAGTTTCTAAAAAATTTACTATAGGTAAAATATTCTTCCTGGATATTTTTATTACATCAATATTAAGTGCAATTATGGCTGTAATCCCATCATCCTTTTACTTAAATTTATTTAATAGTAATCTAATACCATATATAAGCTTAATAATAATTACTTTTATGATTGGATTAATAATTTCTATTGGAAATATAGCATTAAGTACTATGTTTCAGCAAGAAGTTCCTTTAGAAATTATGGGAAGAGTAGGAACTGTAATGTCTTCATTATCAATGGCTGCTATGCCTCTGGGACTTATGTTGTTTGGGTTTCTATTTGATAAAATAGATGCATGGATATGTGTAGCAATAACTTCATTAATATTCTTCTTAGTTGGCATAATTTCTAAAAAAATTCTATGCGGTGATGATAAAACTACTGGTATGGAGAATTTAAGTGAAAAGTCTAATAATGCAGATAAGGAATTCTCTATTAGTAATGAAGAGTTAGCATGTGCTGTAAACGATGACGAAAATTAAAATTCGCTTTACTCATAAATACCTCCGAGAGGCATGAACTAATTGTGAATATGATTTGTTTGTTAATGGACATAAAAAATATAAAAACCACTAAAATTCAGATGCTTTTTTAAAAGATAAAAAAGCATCTGAATTTTAGTGGTTTAAACTATATTTCTATTTTTATCAAATCAGCTCATTTTGTAAAATTCCCTTTTTAATACAATTTTATGGATTATAATGCTAATTTAAGAATTTCTATAAATTCTTTTTTGTGCAATGGAATATAATGTCCAGCGGTAGTTGTATCATTGTTAGTTGCTCTAATAGCCATTTCTTCGAAAGCAGAATCATCAATATTGAGTTCGCTTAGAGTGGTCTTTAAATTCAAAGAAATAAAGAAGAGTTTCAATTGAGCTGATAATTTAAGTGCCATTTCAGTTTCGGTATAATCATGATAATCTACATTAAATATACGGTTGGCAAGTTGAGCAAGTTTGGCTGGTTTTTCTTGTGCCATGTACTTTGTCCAAGCAACTAATATTACAGCCATACCTTCACCATGTGTAATACCGTACTGTGAACTTAATTCATGTTCAATTCTATGAGAACCCCAGTCTGCAAGACGACCAGTATCTAATAGATTGTTATGTGCGATGGAAGCTAACCATTGTACTTCAGCACGAGCATTGTAGTCTTTAGAATCTTTCATCAAACGTTGGGCATTCAACATTAACGCTTGTGCAGCACCTTCGATTAAGAAATCTGTCGTGTCTACATAGGTTATATCAGTAAAATATCTCTCTAGTAGATGAGAAAGAATGTCTGCACAGCCACAAGAGGTTTGATAAGCAGGTAAGCCCATGGTGAAACGTGGGTTCATAATAGCAAATTTTGGAATGATAATATCATCTTCGAATCCTAGTTTTAATAGGCCATTAGAGATGATAGAACAGTTTGAAGTTTCAGAACCACTTGAAGGTAACGTTGTAATTACACCTACTGGTATTGAACTGCTAGCAGATACAGAGCCATCAAAGAAATCCCATATATCGCCTTCATAGGGAATGCCAAGAGAAACGGCCTTAGCTGTATCGATAGAGCTACCACCGCCAACAGCAAGTATGAAATCAATAGAGTGCTCTTTCCCAAGTGTTACTAATTCACGAACTAATTCAACCTTGGGATTTGGAACTACTTTAGAGTTTTCGTAAAAATCGATATTCAATTCATTGCAAGCATCTTTAACAGTACCCCAGATGCCTAAGTCTTTAATGAAATCACCGCTGTAAACTAATAGAAAGGATGACACCTTATATTCTTGCAATAATGTATTTATTTCTTTTTCAGAATTGTCGCCAAAAATAACTCTTGATGGGTTATGATAATGAAAATTTTTCATAAAATCCTCCTACATTATATAATATATTAACAATAATCAATAGAGATGTTTAAGTCTTGAAATGTTTGCTCCCATTTTTTGGAGAGTCGTTTATTAGTAACAACGACATCTAAGTTTTCTAATCCAGTAATTATAATATCGGATTTATCAGAAAATTTGGTATGGTCTGCAACCAAAAAACATTGGCGTGATTGTTGAACATAGGCTTTTCGTATCTGCCCCTCGTTCAGATTATTATCAACTAATCCATGTTTCATATCAACTGCAGGGCAACTAATAAAACATTTATCAGCAAGATATCCTGAGAGTGCTTGGGTGGTTTGGTATCCAATGTAAGAACTAGATCTCTGGCGTAGGGTGCCACCAAGACATATGAGTTTCACCTTATTCGTTGAAATATTGCTAAAAAGATTGCAGATACGAAGAGAATTAGTAATAATCGTTAACTTCGTATTGGAAAATAACAATTGCTTGGCAAGTGTTAAACAAGTGGTACTACAATCTAACATAATAATATCGTCTTCTTGAATGTAATTTTTTATAATATAAGAAGACATACGTTCTTTTTCAGCAGAAAAAAAAGTTTCTCTTAATTGAATAGGTACACTTTTGTCGTATTCTTCGGGTAAAAAAGCTCCACCATGAATGCGAGTTAATTTCTTGTCTTGTTCCATTTCTTTTAGGTCTCGTCGAATTGTTTCTTCGCTACAATCTAGTTTTTGACTCATATCAGATATTAGAATACTTCCACGAGCATGTAGTTCTTCATCTATTGCCTTTTGTCGGTTGATTTTTAACATAGCTTTAATTCCTCTCTAAAAATGTATTGAAGTAATAAATAAAATATACCACATAAAACTACAAATATCAACAAGGCAGTAATAATACCTATTTGCATGTTTTTTCTATATTACTCACTACATTAAAGGAAGTCTTTACATCTCCATCACTTACAGCTAAGATGAAGTTTATACCTTTGGATAATAACTTCAAAAAACAATAAAAAACCACAAAAAACCTCATAATCGTGTTGACTTTTGATTTAATATGTTGTATATTGATGTCATTGTAATATATTTACTAGGAGGATTGACGATGAAAAAAGCAGAAATTGTATTGAATACTGCCAAATGGTTATATGAAGAAAAGTTGGTAGCAGGAACAAGCGGAAATATAAGTATGAGGAAGATTGATGGGAATAATGAAAGTTTTTTAATTACACCAAGCGGATTTTCTTATAGGTTAATGGCAGAGGAGGATATTGTAGAAATTGATGTAAACGGTATAACTAAAAAACCAGGTCAAAAGCCATCATCAGAATGGAGAATGCATTTGGAGATATATAAAAAATACCCTAATATTAATGCCATTGTTCATACACATTCACCTTTTGCTACAGGTTTTGCAGTAAATAGACAAGACATTCCTTTAATTTTAATTGAAATGAAACCTTTCTTAGGCGGAGATATTAAGGTAGTACCATTTAAGCCTGCAGGCTCTCTTGAATTAGGACAGGCCATAATTCCTTACTTAGAAAAGTCTAATTCATGTCTTTTAGCAAACCATGGTACTATTAGTTGCGGTAAGAATATGGAAGAAGCCTCTATTGCAAGTGTCTATGTAGAAGATGCTGCAAAAATATACTATTATGCAAAAACCTCAGGTACCCCAGTAATACTTGAGTAATACTTATTAAGAAGAGTTCTAGTGTTGTTTATGAACCTTTACTAATTGTTAAATGAATACAAAAAAATATATATGAAAAGGAGATTTAGATTATGAATAATGATTTAAAACCAAAAGGAAATATTTTGGGAATACTACCACTTGTTATATTTTTAATTATTTACATGAGCATGGGGATTTTCACAAAGAGCTTTGACAACATGCCTCTTATGGTAGCAATTTTAATTGCTTCAGGTATTGGACTCGCTTTTAAGAAACCAGGAGAAAAAAAACCAACGACATTTAGTGAAAGAGTTGATATGTACTGTGAAGGTGGCGGAGAAAAAACACTTATTTTAATGGTAATTATCTTTATGTTAGCTGGAGCTTTTTACGGTGTAGCAAATAAGATGCATGCAGTAGATTCTTTAACAAATATTGGACTTTCAATATTACCTGCTAATATGATTTTGCCGGGATTATTTATAATAGCCTGTCTACTAAGTTTTGCTATGGGAACATCCATGGGAACGGTAGCAGCATTAACTCCTATAGCTATTAATATTGCAACTAAAACTGGATTTGGGTTACCGTTGGTATGCGGTATAGTTATAGGTGGAGCAATGTTTGGCGATAATCTTTCATTTATTTCAGATACTACTATAGCTGCAACCCGTACACAGGGTGTATCTATGAAAGCTAAGTTCAAAGCTAATATTTTTATGGTCTTACCTGCCGTTGTGGTTAATTTAATTATTTTGGCTATGCAGAATGCACCAAATCTTACTCTAACAGCTGTATATAATTATAATATTGTAAACGTTATCCCATATGTTTTAGTTATTGTATTATCATTAATTGGTATAAACGTTATCTTTGTTATGGGCATAGGTGTTATTTCAGGTATGGTTATAGGAGTTATTCATGGAGACTTTACTTTTGTAGGATCTTTTGCGGTTATTCATGAAGGTATGACATGGATGGAAGATATGTCTATTATTGCTATACTTGTAGGAGGTATGGTAGCCATAATGAATTACTTAGGTGGAATTGACTGGCTACTCGCTAAATTAACGAAAAGAACTAAAACAGCACGTGGAGGAGAGCTAAGTATAGCAGCATTAGTAAGCATAATGGATATTGCTACTACAAATAATACAATTTCTATAATTGCAACTGGTCCTATTGCAAGGGATATAGCTGATCAATTTGGAATTGCAAGAGAAAGGGTAGCAAGTATTCTTGACTTATTCTCATCAGCCTTTAACGGATTGCTTCCTTACGCAGGTCAAATGTTAGTTGCAGGTGGGCTTGCAAAGATATCACCAATGTCTATTATGCCTTATGTTTGGTATTGTATGCTTATGATTGTATTTGGAACTTTCTTTATATTAATTGGTTGGCCTAAATTTATAGTTAAAGGAAAAAGTAAGAGTGTAGAAGGGGGATTGTAAGATGAGCAGATATTCTGAACACTTTTTAATGAATGTGGATGAAGTGAAAATTTATGCTAAAGAAGTAACGCATTATTTCAACAATGAAGAAGAACTAGAAGCTATGGAAATTGGAGATGGAAATATTAACTACGTATTTAAGGTTTGGAATCCTAAAACTGGTAAATCATTAATTATAAAACAAGCGGACAAGTTTTTAAGATCCTCTGGAAGGCCCTTAGACATTAATCGTAATAGAATTGAAGCTGAAATTTTAAAAATACAAGGAACTTTGGCTCAATCTTTTGTACCTCAAATTTACCATTATGACGCAATTATGTGTGCTCTTTCTATGGAGGATATATCTGAATATAAAAATTTAAGAACGGAGCTCTTGAGCGGGAAAAGCTTTCACCATTTAGCTGATAATATATCTACTTTTTTGGCAGATACCTTACTTCCAACTACAGATTTAGTAATTGACAGGGCAGATAAAAAGGAAAGCGTTAGTAGATGTACAAATACGGAACTTTGTGATATTACTGAAGACTTAGTATTCACAGAACCTTATTATAATTATAAAAATAGAAATATAATTCTAAAGGAAAACGAGAAATTCGTTGAAAATAACTTGTATAATAATGAAAGGTTAAAGGCTGAAGTTGGTATTTTAAGAGAAGGATTTATGAATCATGCACAAGCACTCATTCATGGAGACCTTCATTCAGGTTCTATTTTTATCAATGAAAAAGGAATTAAAGTGATTGACCCAGAGTTCGCTTTTTATGGACCAATGGGATATGACGTGGGTAATGTAATAGGTAATTTATTCTTTGCATGGGCCAATAAATACTATACAAAGCGCAACAATTCAGAATTTTTAGACTGGATTGAAGAGGCAATAAAAGATACACTTAATATTTTTGAGAAAAAGCTTTCAGAAAAGTATGATAGTTTAGTTACATTTAATTTATATAACTCTTATTTTAAAGAGCATTATATAAGTGAAGTATTAGCGGATTCTCTTGGTTATGCTGGTACAGAAATAATTAGACGAGTTGTAGGAGATTCTAAAGTGCTTGAGGTAACTAATGTGAAAAAATTAGAGCAAAGAATTCCTTTAGAGAGAGCTTTAATTAAAATAGGTATTAGTTTAATAATGAACAGATACAAGTTTACTACGGGAAGCGATATAACCCAGGAGTTTAAATTAATAGTGTCTTAAATATATAAATATAAGGAAATTTCAAGGCAGCTTTACTGTTGCCTTGAAAGATAAAAGAGGAGATATAAAATGGAAAGAATGGATAAAGACTTGGCTTTTATGTTACAGTATGAAAATGTAGCTTGGTATGAAAATGGAAGGGTGAGTATTCTAGATAGAAGAATTTATCCAAGAGAAATTAAATTTGTTGTTTGTAATACCTATAAAGAGGTAGCAAAGGCAATTAAGGATATGGTAACTCAGAGTGCAGGTCCTTATACTGCTGCAGGTATGGGTATGGCACTTGCAGCCTTTGAGGTAAGAGAAAAAAATGAGGCAGTACAATTAGAATTTCTTGAAAAAGCAGCCTATGATATTTCTCATGCCAGACCTACTACGGCAAATCGCATGGGCATTATAACAAAAGGCTGTTTAGAGGCTGCTAAAAAAGCTCTATCAGAAGGCAAAGATGCCTCAAAGGCTATTTTTAATGCAACCATAGATTCTTTAAATAGACGCTATTCCACTATGGATAAGGTAGGGGAATATCTTGCTGATATGTTCCCTAAGAATGGAAGCATCATGACACAGTGTTTTGGAGAAACAATCATAGGGACGATGCTAAGAGCAGCAAGAAAACGAAATAATGAAATAAAAATTTACTGCGCAGAGACAAGACCTTATTTACAGGGAGCTAGATTAACTGCTAGTTGTTGTTGTGAAATGGGTTTTGACACAACGGTTATAACTGATAATATGGTTGCATATACAATGCAGAATAAGAATATAGACATATTTACTTCTGCTGCAGATACCATAGTTAAAGAGGGTTATATTGCAAATAAAATTGGAACCTTCCAAATTGCTATTTTAGCAAAATACTTTGGAATACCATATTTTGTAACAGGGATACCAGATGCAGATAAAGAAAAAGGTTCTGATATTGTTATAGAAGAAAGAGATCCTAAGGAAGTACTATCCTATGGCGGTATGAAAAACACATTAAAGGGAGTTAAGGGGATTTATCCCTCATTTGATATTACACCACCTCACTTAATTAGTGGTATTGTAACAGATAAAGGGATTTTTTCAAGTTATGATTTAAAAAGGTACTTTGAAACGAAGAGTCAGAAGTTTTATTAGGATATAGGGAGTTATAAATTTATTATTAAGGGGTGTGATAATATGTTAAAAGGAATTCCTGATGTTATTTCTCCAGAATTACTTAAAATATTAGATGAAATGGGCCATGGAGATGAATTGGTAATAGGCGATGCCAATTTTCCTTCAGCTAGCAATGCTAAAAGACTTGTAAGAAGTGATGGAAATAGAATGACTTTAATTTTGGATGCAATCTTGAAATTATTTCCTTTGGATATATATACTGATAAATCTGTAACTTTAATAGAAACAGGAAATGATTCAGCGCCAGAAATTTATGCAGAAGTAAATGGTATAATATCAAAGTATGATGATAGGGGAGAAGAAACTATTGACTATATAGATACATTTAAATTCTATGAAAGAGCAAAAAATGCTTATGCAATAGTTGCATCATCAGAAAGGAAACTATATGGATGTGTAATTATTAAAAAGGGTATAATAAAGTAATTGAATTAACTATTTTAAAGTGCTTAGGTATAAAATGTAGCTTTGGAGAGAAATCCAGAGCTTTTTATTTTACGAATAAATTCTCTGTTAACGACACATTCACACCCATTAATAATTCTGGAAATGTTACAAAAAATTACAAAGCAACTCAGGCGGATAATTTAAAGGTAGATGCCACAGTAGTAAAACAAATCGTATTTACAATTTGTTCATGCCCGTCGAGGTCTTTATGAGCGAAGCCGATTTGCCAAACATCCTAGGATATTTGGTCAATCCTAAAGCCACCGGAAGTTTATGTTTGCCAGCTACTTAAGGATTCAATAAAAACTTTCAAATATTGGGATATATATTTATTTTTGTGATATATAACACTGAAGTTTCTTTTGAATTCAACATTGTTTATTTTTACTATTTTTAAAATATCAGCAGATATTTCATTCCTAACCAGCCTTTCTGAAATAACGGAGAGGCCATGTCCGGCTATTACTGCTTGTTTTATTGAATCAGAATTATTGCATACCCACTTTTCCTGTATAATAAATCCAGCATTTTTTATGTAATTTTCAAAAAGCTCACGGGTGCCGCTTCCCTTTTCTCTTAAAATAAAAGGTTGGTTATTAAGTTCACATAATTCTACTGTATCTCTATTTGCAAAAGTGTTAGTTTTATTGCATATAAGTACTAGATTATCTTTAATAACAGGTATGCATATTATTTCTTTACTTTTTACTTCGCCCTCAACAATACCAATATCTAATTCATTAGTTAAAATTTTTTCTTCTATTATACTGGTGTTATTAATGAGAATTTGAGTTTGGATAGTTGGATATTTAATATTAAAGCGACTTATTATATCACTCATCACACAGGTTCCCACTGTAATAGTTCCACCTATTTTTAATAGTGTATTAGATATGCTTTTAATGTTTTCTTCCATTTCATAAAAAAGAGCTACAATATGTCTTGCATAGCTTAGAAGTTGCTTTCCTGACTCCGTTATGTAAAGTTTTTTTGAAAGTCTTTCAAAAAGCTTAATATCATAAAAATTTTCAAGTTGTGAAATAGCTTGGCTAACGGAGGGCTGGGATATATAAAGATTTTTAGCAGCAATGCTCATGTTATTGCAATCTACTACCTCAATAAAAATTTTAAGAAGACGAATGGTCATATTAATCACTCCAATGTATAGGTAAATACCTATGATTATAATAAGATTATAATATTTTACAATGGATTTTTCAAGTGTTAAAATAAAGTCAAATCATGTTAGGGGGAAAATTATGAATAAAATTAGTGAGGTAGAAATAAAAAGAGTAAAGTCTATGGGTTTTTTAGCAAATAATGACGGAGTACATTTTTCAGCCAGAATTATTACTGAAAATGGGGTTTTGAGCTCAAGACAACTTAGAAATCTAAGTGAAGTTGCAGATAAGTATGGAAAAGGTGAAATTGCATTTACCGTAAGACTTACACTGGAAATACCTGGAGTTGAATTTGAAAATATTGAGGCATTAAGAAGTTATATAGCTAAAGAAGGAATGATAACTGGTGGCACAGGACCAAATGTTAGGCCTGTAGTGGCGTGTAAAGGAACAGTATGTACATTTGGGCTTTTTGATACGCAAGCTATGGCGAGTGAAATACATAAAAACTTTTTCGAAAAATACAATGATGTTATTCTTCCTCATAAGTTTAAAATAGCGGTAGGAGGATGTCCTAATAATTGTGTTAAGCCAGAATTAAATGATTTTGGGATTATAGGACAATTGATACCAAGGTATAATGTTTGTAAATGTGTAAAGTGTAAAAAATGTTTAGTTGAAAGTACATGTCCTATGGGAGCAGGTAAATTTATTGATGGGACTCTTAGTATTGACAAAGAAATTTGTAATAATTGTGGACGGTGCATAAATAAATGTCATTTTGGTGCAATGGAAAAAGGCATGCAAGGTTATAAAATATATATCGGTGGTAGATGGGGAAAATCAATTCGTCATGGATCCCTTATTAATAAAATCTTCACAAAAGAAGAGATTATGAGTATTCTTTTAAAAACAATTCTATTTTTTAAGGAAAATGCTTTTAAAGGAGAACGATTTGGAAGTGTCATTGATAGGTTAGGACTTGTTTATGTTGAAGCAGAAATACTAAGTAATGAAATTCTAAAAAGGAAAGCTGAAATATTAAATGCGACTGTAAAGATTAAAGGAGAACAAATATGAATTTAAGAAAAAATTTGTCTTTTTTCTTATGCATAATGATTATATTAGGAATGACGGGTTGTGCTAATAGTGAAAAGGTTATAGATACCAGTAAAAATAAAACAATTTCCGTTATAGATTCAAGAAAAAATAAAGTTACTTTTAGTGAAAGCCCTAAAAGAGTGGTTTCACTATATGGTTCTTTTTCTGAAACTTGGTTACTAGCAGGAGGAGAACTTGTAGGAGTTACAGATGATGTAGTGGAAGAAAGAAAAATGAAACTTAGTGGTAATGTGAAAGTAGTTGGAAAAGTAAAACAGCCTAATATAGAAGCTATAATAGCGCTTGAACCTGACTTTGTAATATTATCAGAAAATATAGATGCAGATATAAAAATATCTGAAATTTTAAAAAAAGCTGGTATAAATTACGCTTTCTTTAAGGAAGATACCTTTAGTGATTATCTTAATGTTTTAAAGAGTTGTACTGACATTACAGGTAGAAAAGATTTGTATGAAAAAAATGGGGTAGCTGTAAAGAGTAAAATAAATAAGGTGATTTCTAATGTTGACCTATCTGAAAATCCTAGTGTGCTTTTTATAAGAGCCGCATCTATTGGAGCTACTGCGAAAGGCGATGATAATATTACTGGAGCAATGCTTAAAGATTTAGGAGCAGATAATATAGCCTCACGTCATTCATCACTTTTAGAGGATTTAAGCATAGAGGAAATAATTAAAGCGGATCCCAAATATATTCTTGTTACTACAATGGGGGATTCTGATAAGGCCTTAGAGGGACTTAAAACTTTAATTCAATCAAGCCCTGCTTGGAGCAAACTTAGCGCTGTTAAAAATAATAGATACATAATACTACCAAAAGAAATGTTCCATTATAAGCCCAATGCTCTATGGGGAGATGCCTATGAATATCTTGCGAAAATTTTATATCCATAAACCACTAGATAAGAACTGCTTTAAATTTAAGTTTACTATTATTTTAGGCTTAGTAGTTATATTGATATTAATGTCACTGCTAAATATTTTTTATGGGTCCATCGCATTAAATATTAAAGATATCTTTAATGCGTTCATAAATGGTGATAATATATCTAAAACATATATTATTATTTTTTATGTACGTATACCAAGAATCATTGCAGCAGTATTTGCAGGGGCTGCGCTTGCGGTATCTGGTGTGATATTACAAGCAGTGCTTAACAATGCACTAGCATCACCTAATATTATTGGTGTGAATTCTGGAGCAGGTCTTTTTACCATTATGCTTGTGGTATTTTTCCCGCGATATATTAGCTATATTCCACTAGCAGCATTTTTAGGAGCACTTTTTGCATCACTTCTTATCTATTTTATAGCTTATAAAACCGGGGTGTCTAGGGGGACTATTGTACTTGCAGGTATTGCTGTAAGTAGTTTTTTAAATGCTGGAATACAGACAATTATGACCTTATATCCAGAGGCGGCTATAGGTAATAATTCGTTTATGGTGGGTGGATTTTCAGGAATTGCTATGAATAAAATGAAATTTGCTATAGGTTATATAATTATAGGATTAATTTTAGCCTACATTCTTAGTTATGATATGAATATTTTGGCTTTAGGAGATGAAATAGCTACCTCCCTTGGTTTGAAGGTTTCTTTTTACAGATTTTTTCTTATCGTAGTTGCTGCAATTTTAGCTGGTAGTGCTGTTAGCTTTTCAGGCTTATTAGGCTTTGTAGGTCTTATTATTCCTCATTTTACAAGACTAATTGTGGGTACTGACAACAGGCTTGTTATTCCAGTATCAAGCATTATGGGTGGAATATTTGTTGTAACTTGTGATTTAATAGCAAGAGTAATATTTGCTCCTTTTGAAATACCTGTTGGGATTATTATGTCTTTTATTGGGGGACCCTTCTTTATATATATTTTAATAAAACAAAAAAAGAGGTTAAACATATGATGGAATTAATGGATATTCATAGTGGTTATAATGGGCTCGAAAAAATAGGAAATATTAATATTAAAATAAAGAAAGGATGTATTACAAGTATAATTGGACCTAATGGGAGTGGTAAAACAACTTTGTTAAAGGTTGCTTCAGGGCTAATACCTCCTTATTCTGGTGAGATATTACTAAATAATATTCCTATAAATAGTATAGGAAAGAAGGAATTTGCAAAGAAAGTATCGATTTTGCCACAAATAAGAAATGCCACGAATATTATTGTCAGTAGCCTTGTGATGCATGGACGATTTCCCTACCTTGGGTTCTCGCGTAAGCTATCAATTTATGATAGGGAAAAGGTAGAATACGCTATGGAACTTACAGGGGTTACAAAATTTAGGGGTAAAAATTTATTAGAACTTTCTGGTGGGGAGAGGCAAAAGGTGTACATAGCTATGATTGTAGCTCAAGATACGGATGTTATTTTTTTTGATGAACCTATTACTTATCTTGACATTAATCAACAGTTTCAAGTTATGGAACTTATAAAAAATCTAAATAAAATGGGTAAAACCATTGTTATTGTGCTTCATGATATTGTACAAGCATTAATTCATTCACATAGGATTTGTGTAATGAATAGAGGAGAAATAAAAAGCTATGGGACTCCAGAGGAAATTTTGAAAAAAAAGGTTATTAACGAAGTGTTCGGTGTTGTTTGTAAAAGAATAGATATTCAGGAGTCTTCTCATAGCTACTATTTATCTCAAATATAGAATATTATTATGGATGTTTTTAGGTGTTAAATGCATATTATATAATTTAATATTAATTATTAAATTATATAAACCAATAGTGGGGCATGGCTAATTTAATAGAAGTTGTCAATTTAGTTCATTTTAACAATCAATACCTTTTCTTGCAAGAACTCCTTTAGTATAATAATGTTTAATTTCTTTCATTTCTGTGACTAAATCTGCCACAACGATTAATTCCTGTGGCGCATATCTGCCAGTTATTATAAGTTCTAAACTTTCGGGCTTACTTTTTATTAAATTAAGCACACTATCTAAATCTATCAATTTAAAATATAATGCTATGGTAAGTTCATCTAATATAACTACATCATATTTATTGTCCCTTATTATATTTTTTACTTTGTCAAGACCAGCTTGAGCAAGCTTTATATCTTTTTCTGTTGGTGACTTCTCTATAAAGCAATTTTCTCCATACTGAATAATGTCTATATTGTCAAAATGTTGCTGTATTCCAACCTCACTATATTTCATACCTTTTACAAATTGGCCTATAAAAACTTTATTGCCACTGCAAACCGCCCTCAAGGCTACTCCAAAAGCTGCAGTTGTTTTACCTTTTCCATTTCCCGTATATATATGTACATATCCTTTCAAAATCATCACTCCTCGTAAATTTAAATTTTTAATACATTTTAATATTTTAATGAACTTTGCCTAAATAATAGTTACATATATCTCAGTGAGATTTATCACTTAATAATAACACGCAATTAATAATAACACGCAATTAATAATATCCATAATTATTTTACTTTATATATAAAATTTTCAATATATCTAATGCATTGCCAAAAGGGCATATAGCATAGACAGTTGTTATTATCAAATCTTTAAACTTATCCATATTCGTCATTAAGTGGAAGACAAGCTTTAGCTCCAGTGATATTCCAAAATTCATTATAAGTTTTCAAGTCTACACCTGAAACTTCTATTAAGTTGTTAATGAAGTAAATAGATGTGAAAACAGAAATATATCAGTAACTTTAGTTAATAGATGTTACTTAAAGGAGTGTTTTGAGGTATAATAGATTAATAAAAGAGGGGGGTGCAATTATGGAAACTAATGTAGAAAAGTCGACAATAAGATCAATAAAAAAGCGTAAGAAAATTGTTTTAGGTATTATAATTTCTATTTGTACTTTACTTATTATATACTTTGGGATGGCAATATATTTCATGAATCATTTTTATTTTGGTTCTACAATAAATAGAATTAGCGTTTCAGGTAAAAGTGTAGAGGCTGTAAATGAACAAATGGCATCTGAGATTCAAAAATATCAGTTAAACATAAAAGAACGAGGCGGTATAAATGAACAAATTAGAGGTAAAGAAATTGGCTTAAAGTATGATATGAATGGGGAGTTTAAGAAGCTTAAAGATAAACAGAATCCTTATAAATGGATTTCAGCAGCTTTTAATACAAAAGATTCTAAAATGATAGTAGGAGTTAAATATGATAAAGATATATTAAAAGAACAAGTGGATAAGCTCTCTTGTTTTGATAGTAGTAAGGCAATTGAACCTAAAAATGCTAGCTATAAGTATACAGATAATGGTTATGTGATTGTGGATGAAGTCATTGGAAACAAGGGTGATAAAGACAATTTATATAAGTATGTCATTGATGCAGTTACTAAGGGTGAAACAACAATAGATTTGGAATCAATTAATTACTATGTTAAGCCAAAATATAATTCAAAATCTCCAAAGGTAGTTGCCGCAAGGGACAAGTTAAACAAATATGTATCTTCAAAGATTACCTATACTTTTGGGAAAGATAAAGAAATTTTAGATGGTTCTAAAATAAACAAGTGGGTTACAGTTGATGAAAATAGTGAAGTAACATTTAATGAAAAAGAAGTTGAAATTTATATGGACGTACTTGCTAGTGAATATAATACAGTTGCAAAAACGAGAAATTTTATTTCATCATCAGGAAAGGTAATTAATATTGGTGGTGGTACTTATGGCTGGGCCATTAATAAGGTTAAAGAAATCCAAGATTTAATTTCCATCATAAAGGAAGGGAAATCTATAGAAAAAGAACCTGCATATTATCAAACCGCATTGTATCATGGCAAGGATGATATTGGAAATACATATGTAGAAATAGATCTTTCAAGGCAACATTTATGGTTTTATAAAAACGGAGTGCTGATAACACAAGGGGATGTTGTTACAGGTAATGATGGATCTGATAAGACTAGAACACCCAGTGGCATTTATATGATCAATTATAAAGAAAGAAATGCCACGCTTAAAGGTGAAGGCTACGCTTCTCCTGTGAATTATTGGCTACCTTTTAATGGAGGAATAGGAATTCATGATGCAGGCTGGCGAGATAAGTTTGGAGGAGTGCTGTATAAGTCAGGCGGATCCCATGGTTGTATAAATTCACCATACGATGTAGCAAAAACAGTATTTGATAATATAGAGACAGGTACTCCAGTTGTTTGTTATTAGTAGCAGATAAATTCACTTAATTTTAAAACAGTAGCTTATTTCATAGAGAAATCTATGGGGTAGGCTTTCTCTAATTGATTGGGAGAATGGAATAGTACTTATTTACATAAATAGTATATTATATAAAGGAAATTGGAAGTTAATGCAGAATTATAGTATGAGGAAACTTAAATAATAGAGTAGTATATTTATGAGGGGGGGAAGTTACATGTATTTTAATGAATATATATTGCCACTTTGGTACTTTTCAGTTCCAATAATATTTTTACTTGGTAGTATTTATTATTTCTCTTATAGGCTACTTACTGTAAGAAAATTTAAAGTTAAAAAAAGAATAAAAAAAAGCGATTTCAGATATGTATTTGCATTTATTATTGCGTTAATACTTATAATTACATCATTAAGATCTAGCAATAATCTTAATGTTTTTTTTGGAATAATATCAATAGCACAAGGATTTTGGGCATACGATTATAATTTCATTCTAGATGAGGGTTTATTAATAAAGGGAAGATTTATTTCATGGAGTAAAATTAGTAACCTGGATTATAAAAAAGAGAAAGGAGTGGAGCTTAGTTACTATAAAAATAACCAACATAGTAAAATATCTAAAATGACTTTTAATATAGGAGATGATGCAAAATTAGTGTTAGAGAATACGTTAAAGCGTAAGCGAGATATTACAAACATAGGGAATTGGGAAAGTGAAGATATAATACATTCTCTTAATAGATTAAAAAGAGTAATAGCTATAGCATTAATTTTTGTAACAATAATTTTTACATATGGTGTTTATAATTTATTGCAACCTAAATACTTAGAAGTTGTTTTAGAAAAAGCGTTTAATCATGATAAAACTTCAACTGTAGTTGTTCATTACCCGCGTGAAGTTAAAGATGAAAATATGTCTATAGCTAATATGTCTACAACATCAAAAGAAGAAAAGATAAATGAAGTAAAGGAGTATCTTAATTCATTTTACATAAGGAAAATTCAATTTAAGGACATCCAATATAGCTTTATAGATCAAGATGCATATGAAATTACACTTTATGAATTAGATGGAGATAAAGTAGAAATCTATATTTCTAAGAAAGAACCTGTTATTGAGATAATCAGTAAAAATAAGAAAAAAAGTTATTATATAGAGGAAGGTTATAAAGATTTAGATTTTATAGATAAGTTTGGGAAAAGCATAAAATAAGGTAAGTGTCAAAAATTCTCCGTATTTATTTTATCTTTTCCCATGAACTACCTTCTTGAATTAGAGACTTAATATTATAATAATCTGTTTTTACTTTACTCTTCTACTATTATGGTGTATTGACAGAAATAATATAATACATGAAACTGCGGCAAAGAATATAAAGGACTGAATATATGGCACAAAATTATAACTACCACCTTGCCAAAAATCTATAAATTCTCCACTGATATAAGTGGTTGGAAGGACATATGCCACAGCCTTTACTGCATCTGGAAAATCCTTTGCTTGCACACCAAACATTCCACTTAAAATCATTATTGCAAAATATAATGTCATAGTTATGGAATTAGTTGGCCCAAATTTTTTAAAAAATAATGCTATTCCATGAGCTAATATAAACAAAAATGTAGATAATAAATATAAGGAACCTATTAAAATAAGTGCTGAGCTTAGGCTTGGCATCTGCACTTTTAACACAGAGCAAACTACTACTGTATATAAACCCAATGACAAGGTTATTAAAATTAAATTAGCACATATTTTAGACATTAATGCAGTTTTCTCACTATAGCCAAACAAACGAAAACGTAAGGGGATATTTTTTTCTAGTTCCTGTGAAAATACAGCGGCATACCCTATAAGAATAGTTGCTAATGGAATAATTAAGCTGTTAGTGATAACTATACTTGTTATAAAAATATCTTTCATATCCACTGGAACTTTACCTACCATTGCTGTTCCAAAGAATAATGTCATACCAATGGGAAAGAATACTCCGAAAATTATTGTGAAAATATTCCCTATTAAATTTCTGAATTCATATTTTATTAAGCTCAAATTAAACAGCTTTGTATTCATCATTAGCCCCTCCCTCAAGTTCGACCTTAAACCTTGCTTTAGCGTTAATAGACATGATTTCAATATCATTGTTGCTTCTTTTAAAATTTATATTCTCATCTATTAATAGCTTTACTATTTCTAATTCATTCTTCTCGCTTGTGCAAGAGATAGCTATTAAATGCTTAGGTGCCATTATTTTGGGAAAAGGCCTCGTCAATTCTTCATTTCTTTTATTATTTTCAATGGTTATTATTGATTTCCCACAATATTTTTGGAAAAGCTCTTTCTTACTGCCAAAGTCAACTACTTGCCCCTTGTCTAAAATTAATATCTTATTTGCTAGTTTGTCTAACTCTTCATAATAATGAGATACAATGCAAATGGTGGCACTTTTATTCTCATACCACTCAGTTATTTTACTCATTAATTGCTGGCGGGTTTCAAAATCTAGTCCTGAAGTAACTTCATCAAAGAATACCAAAGGAGCATCTTGAATTAAAACTAATATTATTGTTAAACGCTGCTTTTGTCCCCCTGATAATGTACTGAATTTTTTGTTAAGACACTGCTCAAAATTAAAGAAACTAATTAGTTCCTGTAGTACCTTATTACTTTTTATCTTTGTATTCAAAATAGCCTCGATTATATGTTTAATCGCCATGGTATCCACATAATTATTTTCCTGCATATGTGCTGACATTTCCTCTGGCTTTAAACTTGTGTGAATGGTTCCATTATAATTTGTAAGTCCTAAAATTGATTTAACTAGGGTAGACTTTCCTGCTCCATTTGAGCCTATTATTCCAATCCTATCACCAATCTCAAAGGTTATTGGTGATAGGATTGATAATGCAATTTGCTTGCCATATTTTACTTGTAAATTTTTTATAGTTATCATAATTTCTCTCCTCGATTAACAATTTATCATAGTTAAATTATACCAAACCCCTGTGAATTTCGTGTGAAGATTGCATGTGAATATTGTGCTAACTATGTAAATTAATGTGAAGAATGCCGTTTCTTATTTTATCGTTTTAGAATCCTTAGTATTTGCAAAAAGCACGCTGCCTTCTACTCCATCATTAATATTTCTAATATCTACCTGATAGTTTAATAGATTTGCATAATAGGCTACAATATAAAGACCTAAGCCATGCCCCCTATTTCCACTATTACTTGAAACAAAGGGATCAAATATGTGTGGTAATAATTCTTTCTCTATAAATGATCCATAATTAATAATAGTTAATGCTTTCTGCGTTAATGTTATTTTTATATGCCCCTCTTTTGGTGTATAGGTTATAGCGTTATTTATTAGATTGTCTATTATTTTAAAAATAAGCTTCCTATCTGTATTTATATTCGTAAAATTAATTTCCTTTTCTATATTCAGCCGCTTTGATTTCACTTGCACCTCATGGCAAACCAGGCTTTCATCAATTATTTCAATAATATTTATGTTTTCTTTTTTAATGGCTTCAATACTATTGTTAAGATTTAAAATATCATCTATTATTTTTCTCATGGATTGTAATTGAAGCTTTACTTTTGGTAAATGCTCTTTTGTATCCTTATATTTTCCTATTTCATTTATCATACCCTCCACCAGCAGTAGTGCTGCTGCAACGGGGGTTTTTAGTTGGTGGGAGGATGCGCGAATAAATACCTCTTGTCTTTTATTTTGGCCCGAAAGATAGCTGTTCTTTTTTTCTAGCTCCACAAAATTTTCATTTAATTTTAGGTATAAATCATTAAGGGTCTCACCTAAAACTGCAATTTCATCTCGTCCTTCTATTTTCATTAGTTCAACATCCCTATTGGTATTTTCTTTCATAAACACAGCATGATTTACCAGTTTTTCTATTGGATTCACTATTTTTCTTGAAAATAAAATAGTTGATACCAATATTAATAAAATAGCTGTGGCAATAATCATGGGTAGACTTTGAAGGATTATTGGACGTATCTCTCCTATTTTAGGAGTCATTGCTGTAAATACTGATACAATAATATCACTATTATGAATACTCATAGCCATATAGTTAGTGTAATAATTATTTCCATCAGATACGTTGGTTTCATAAATAACCGTATCCTCATCTACTACATTAAACTTTGATGATATTTTTTTATAAATGTTCTTATAATCATTTCCTAAGAACTCAAAGGTTAGTGGCAAATTATCCTTAAATAACTTATTCTTAAAAACATCCCCTATACTACTCGTAAAATCAAAATCCTCTTTATCTATATTTTCCATTTCTTCCCTGTGAGTACCATAGTATCTTACTTTTTCAATAACCTTAAATATCCCATTATCATTAATAGTAACTTTTATAGAACACATTTTATTTGCGATAAAAACTTCATTGCCAGTGGCTGGTATTTTAATAGTTGCTGTTCCTGCTGGGTTACTTGAGGATATATTTTTATAATTCCCATCATTTATATAGCTTTCTTGTATGGATTTTATTGATTTAAAATTACTCTTTTTCATATAATCCACATATAATGAAGGAAGCATTAGGACAAAATATGCTATCATTAAGGTTACTATTGTCCCTGATATAATTGCACTATACACAAAGGTCTTCTTTGATAAATTCAAAAGTCACCCTCCTTATCAAACTTATAACCTACCCCGGTTACTGTTTTTATGTATTTTTTAGGCAGCTTTTTTCTCATGTTTTTCACATGTGCATCTATTATTCTGTCGCTTCCGAAATATTCCTCATTGAAAACATTCATTATTAATTGTTCACGAGTAAATACTCGGTTCGGTTCTTTTTCCAGTGTTTGTAAAAGTAAAAATTCACTTAATGTTAACTCTAAAGATTGGTTATTGTAGTAGGCTTGATATGCTTCATCATTTATATATAAGCCTTTTACTTCTGACATTTTTGTGCTACTACCCATGGTCCTACGCAATATTGTTTCTATACGTTTAAGTAATAACAAGGGGGAAAATGGCTTTACTACATAATCATCAGCATAAAGATTAAAGGCTTTTAACTGTGTTTGTTCGTCTTCAAGGGCCGTTAGCATTATTGTAGCCATTTGGGGATTTGTTTTCTTTATATGTTCAAGAACAACTAGTCCACTTACCTTAGGCACCATTATGTCGAGTATTGCTAAATCAAAATAATTGCTTTTCAAAAATTCTAGAGCCTCTGCTCCATCTCTTGCACAAACTACTTCGTAATTCTGCATTTTCATATATTCGGTGGTTACCTCTGATATTGTAGGTTCATCTTCTAAAAATAAAATTTTTACCATATTATCCTCTTCCTCTATATATCTAGTGTACATGCTTGTACACTGATTGATTTTAAGTGCCACCCACGTGGCAAGTGGCAAGTTCTTACTGTTAACCTATCCACTTCACTATAAAATTTTGCGTTTTATTTTTATGCAAAAAAAAGCAGTAAAATACTGCTTTTGAATCTAAATGTCATCTTCTTCATATTCCAAAGTTAAATGTATGTCTATCTATGTTATAGCATAATGCGACCATAAAAGTAACGTTCAAAAAATCTCCTATATAACCAAGTTCTTACTTCTTTATACTATATTATAACCAAGAATTGTATTTTAAACAACTAGCCATTGAGCACTTACTAAATTTATTCTAACTGCTAAAAAATATTATAGCCATTTTCTTTAATAAGGAGAACTCTATGAAAAATAGAATAAAAGAATTGCGGTTAAAGCAAATTAAAGTTTGATAAAATAGAAAGGTTAATTGTTACGTCCCCCGAAGTCGTGAGATAAACTGGAAGTTTATGTTTGCTAGTGTATCAGGAAAAATTATATATAAACGCTATCTTATAGAAAATATTAATAATAGATGAAAGATGAATAAAATAATGGTATGATTCACAACGTATGTTGCAAACAATTATAGTTGAAATAATCATGATATTTAGCTAATGTTTGTAGGCTATATACAAAGGTACTATTGATTAAAATTATTATATTTTCAGGAGGGGACACACATATGAAAAAATTATTAAAAAATATTTGTTTAGCTATTATTCTGGTTCTTTCATTTTCATTAATTGCATGCTCACAAAAAACAACTCCTAAGGAAGACACAAAAACCGCAAATAAAACTGAGACGCGCCATATTAAAATTGGCTGTGTTTCGACAACCCAGCCAGCTGCGCAATTAATCAAAGAGGCTATTGAAAAAGGTAGTAACACCGCAGAATTAGTTATGTTTGATGGCAATAACTTGCCGGCAATAGCGCTTAAGGATGGCAGTATTGATGCAGTATTTGCTAATCACCTTCCATGGATTAAAACTTTCAATAAAGAAAATAATGCTGACATAGGAATGGTTCAACCCTATTTTTATTACTCACCATTCAGAATATATTCTACAAAATATAAATCGATAGAGGAGCTTCCCAACAATGCAAAAATCATTTTACCCAATGACCCTGCTAATCAAGACAGAAGTATTCGAATGATGTCTGAGTGTAAGCTAGTTAAGCTTGGAGAAAAGAAGGGCAATTTCTATACAAAATTAGATATTGTTGAAAATCCAAAAAAAATACAATTTACTGAAGTAGAAGTAACAAGTACAGCACGTAATGTTAGAGATGTTGATGCAGCATTCTCTATGGCATTCATTGCTCAAAAAGCTGGAAAAATTGACCCTAAGGTATATCTTTATGAAGATACTCAATCATCAAACTATCCAATGGGGCTTCTTGTGAAAGCTAAAGATGTAGATGAAAAATGGGCAGTTGATGCTATGAAGCTTCTTAAGACTGATGAAAATAAAGCAAAGTTCAATGAAACATTTAAAGGTGCATTTACACTATTTAATTAGATTATATTAATGTAGATATTTAGTGTAAAAGAAGTTTTATTTTCAAGAATAGGATTTGCATAACCTTATAAAGAATTTTATTAATGTAATAAATAAAGTTCTTTATAAGGTTTTTCATTCTTTATACTAAAGAGTGGAATACATGAGTAAGGGTATTGTTTTTGATTTCATACAATGTAAATGATTTATGAATATGTTCAAACATGCTACAAATAAGGAGGCAACTATGAATTATAATAAGATACCAGAAATGGTAACAAAGGCTAATTGTTCTTTAGAACTTAAGAGTAAAATAATTGGTGTTAAATTTCTTTATTCTGAAGAGGAATTTAACAGTAGTGATGAACAAACACTTAACAACAAAATGACTTACTGTGTGTTAGCTAAACTTGCTATGCATGGACATTCTATAAAAGCAAATCTTGATAATTTTGCTTGTCTTTCATCTGCACGGGCATTAGGTTTTATAGAATCAGATGAGAAATGGTTATCAGGTTGCCAATATCATGATAAAGGTATGTATAATGATTTGATTACATCGAAGAAGGTTGTTGATAATACTACCAATATTAAACAAAAGGTATATGGTGTAATACTAAAACCATTAGATGAATATTCCACTTCACCTGATGTTGTTATTATGGTTACAAATCCATACAATATTATGAGGCTTATTCAAGGATACACGTACACCTACGGGACATATAACAATTTCAAGCTAATAGGTAATCAGGCTTTTTGCTCAGAGTGTACTGCGTATCCATTTGTAAGTGATAATATAAATATTTCAACATTGTGTGCTGGAACTAGGCATATGGCTGGCTGGGGCAAGGATGAAATGGCTCTTGGAATTCCATATAATAAGTTTGTTGGTATGATTGAGGGACTGTACAGCACCATAAATATTATGGAGCCTAATGAGGACAAAGCTATAATAGAGGAAAAGCTTAAACAAGCCGGAAGAGATGATTTTACAATTGAGTACGACAAAAACTACTACACAGGAGCCTATCTTAAATGAAAGTAAGGGAAAAATTATATGATAGAAATTAAAAATTTGGTTAAATCCTATGATAATCTGCAGGTGCTAAAGGGCATTAGTATGAATATTCCTAAAGGGAAGATTTGTGGCATTATTGGTCGCAGTGGCACGGGAAAGTCTACACTTTTAAGATGTATCAACGGGTTAGAGACATATCAATCTGGTAGCTTGGTTGTAGATGGAATAGAGGTTCAGACACTTTCGGGTAAGCATTTAAGGCAGTTTAGAAAAGAAATTGGAATGATTTTTCAACAATTTTCTTTACTTTCACGGCTAACAGTTTATGAAAATGTTGCACTACCTCTTAAAGCTTGGAAATATGATAAAAGTTATATAGAGACTAAGGTTAAATCCCTATTAGAAATGGTTGGTATTTCTGATAAAATTAATTCTCGACCTGGTGAGCTTTCAGGTGGACAAAAACAGAGAGTTGCTATTGCACGTGCATTGACTATGGATCCTAAAATACTCCTATGTGATGAAGCAACCAGTGCCCTTGATCCTAAAACTGCTAAGTCTATTATCGACCTTTTAACTCAAATAAACAGGGAGCTAGGAATAACAGTTATAATTGTTACCCATCAAATATCAGTATTGCAAGCATCTTGTGAGCAAATGGTTATACTTGAGGATGGTAAGGTTGCAGAAGAAGGTTCTGTGGAACAAATATTTATACAACAGCCACCTGCATTAAAGAGTCTTATTGGCGAAAAAGATTTTTTAATTCCAAGTAAGGGGGTCACTCTAAATATTATGCTCTCTAGTCAACACTCTGAGATGCCAATTATCACTCAAATGGCTATAGATTTACAAACTAACTTTATCATTTTGGGCGGGAAAACAGACAGATTCCGTGATCGTGTTTTTGGGTCAGTAATGATTAATGTTTCAAGCGAAAGCCTCCAAAGTGTGCAACACTATTTAAGCAGTAGACAAGTGGTTTGGAATATGGTATCACCAAGTGAAGGAGGAGAAGCCAATGTTTAATAGTGATTTTTGGTCAGAATGGCTACGCTATTTTAATGGGATAATTATGCCTGCTATTTGGTCAACACTGCGAATGCTATCAGCTTCTATGATTTTTGCATTTATAATTGGATTTGGTTTAGCTATACTACTCATTATATGGGGGCCAAGGGGACTAAAACCTAATAAAAGAGGTTATGTGGTGATGGATTTCATAATAAATGCTATTCGTTCTTTTCCCATTATTATATTGATTGTAGCTATTTCACCTATAACACGGATGGTAGTTGGAACTTCAATAGGTGAAAAGGCTGCTATTTTACCCTTAACTATTTCAGCTGCACCCTTTATGGCGCGTATTATAGAAAACAGCCTACTTGCTGTTGATTATCAGCTAATTGAAGCTGCACGCTCATTTGGTTTGTCAGATATGCAAATTATATTTAAAGTTATGATAAAAGAGGCTATTCCCTCTATTATTGCTGGTACAACACTATCTACAATTACCTTTTTAACCGCAACAACTTTAGCTGGTGCAGTAGGAGCAGGAGGTATTGGCGCAGTGGCTCTTAATTACGGATATCAAAGCTTTAATAACTCAGTACTTTATACATCAGTTTTTATTTTGCTAATTATGGTGCAGGTAATTCAAATGTTAGGAAACTTTATGTACAAGAAAAGTATTTAATCTCGAATTATTTATATAACAGTAAAACCCTGGACTAATTAATAAGCCCAGGGTTTTACTGTTATATAAATGAACAGGAATTAGCTGATTTTGAATAGGCACGTATTTTGAAGTTGAGCAAAAAAGCCTACACTTATATATTAACATAAAGTGTAGTAAAACAAATTGTGTTCACAATTTGTTCATGACCCCTGTTTTTTTTATGAGCGAAGCGAATTTGCTAGCTATTTTAAAGCCTTTAAAAACAATTCATTTGCAGTTTTTAGATAATTTTCAGAAGTGGCTTCACCATGGTCTCCTTCTTTTGATAAGATTAGGTGAACATTTTTAGAACCAAGTGACTTTAATGCATCGTATAATTTTTTAGCACCCTCTGGTGGAATTACAGTATCCTTTTCTCCATTAAACATAACAACAGTCATATTTTTCATATTTGCATAATTTTTAAAAGGAGAATTGTTTATTAAGTACTTGTTTACTGTATCTTGGGAATCAGTGGTTTGACCATTACCAGAAACAACACTATAGGTCATCATGGGGATTCCTCCAATATCTACAAGCTGTTCCCAATAGGGGGTGGAACCGTAAGAGGCTATTGCTTTTGGTTTATATTTTCCATAAGCTGCATAGTGGTATGCAGAACTTCCACCTAAAGAATAACCTATTATGCCCAATTTGCTTATATCAACCTTTTTGTTGCTAGAATAGAAGTCTATTAAACTATTACATTCATCTGAAGTAAACACTTCGATTTGTGTCATTCTAATGGCTGGATTATTTACACGTTCTCCATGAGCATAAGCATCTGGAACTACGCAATAAAAACCCTTATAGGCAAAATCTAAAGCATTCCAAACTACTGATTCTTTACTACCAGTTGCAAAATGAATCATAATTATAAGTGGTTTAACAGAATTATCTTTTTTATAAATCTCATAGAAAGGTACATCATCCACTAGTAGCTTGTTTACTACAATATCAGGATTTTCATTAGTGATTTTTTGTGCTTCTATTCCTAATGCTTTGTTAAATTGTAGTTTAGGTGAGTGGGGTTTTTGTTCAGGTTTTTGAGCTTCTTCTTGTTGGTTTTGCTGTTCTTGCTGTTGAGGTTGCTTAACTGTTACAGTATCCTTGGGGGGATTGGTATTAACTGGTGTTTGTTTAGATTTTGAGCAGCCAATAAGTGTAGTCACAAGCATAATTGAAAAAATAATTGTTATAGTACGACTTGAACGGTTCATTTAGTAGCTCCTTTAAATACTTTCAACATTAGTATATGAATTAATATTAAAAATAGTGCTATGGTTTTGCTAGGGCAGAATACTTTAAAACTTTCTAAACCTCGGAGGTGATAGAGGGGACTAAGTGACAATCTTGCTATTAATGACAAAAAAAAGAAACGGGTACCCATGTCAAGACCAGTATAATAAAGATTGCAGCAAATAGAATCAAATGGAATAACCATTGATGATCCTATGGTCTTTAGACTAGAAACTAGTTACTGTTTTTACCAAGTCACAGTTACCTTAGTGGTTCAGCTCTGTATATATTTATTAATTATGGAAATAAAATATATAAAATGCTATAATATTAAGTAGAATATTGTAAATTAAGGCGAAAAAAGTTAATTTGTAGACTTTACACTCTCATATTGATAATAAAGAAAAAGGCCATAAATCAATTGAAATAATCATACTACAGGGGGGATATATATGAAAATACAAAGTGAAGCTAACTTTACACTGTTTGAAGCAATTAGTATGATTGTTGGGAATAGTATTGGTACGGGTATTATTGCAGTCCCTTATTTAGCAACTAAAAACAGTCTTAAAAGTGTTGTTTGGATGGTGATATTAGCATATTTTATTAATGTTATTTTACATTTAATTATTGCTGAACTATCCTATAATAATGGTGGTGTTCAGCTTGTTAAAAGTTTTGAAGGTGAATTGTTTAATGGTAAAGCTAAAAAAATCTTTAGTTGGACTATGTTTACGGTTTATGGATTAGCAATTGTTGTTGGTGTCAGCGGTAACATTAATGGTGGAGCTCAAATTATTGAGAATTGGATGCATGTACCATTTTCTGTGGCTCAGTTAATATATTATTTTTTAGCTGGCATCGTTGTTTTTATGGGAATGAAGGCTGTAGGAATTGCCCAAAAATATGCAGTAATTGTTTTGATGGTAATTGTTGTAGCTATGACTGTGGGAACATTAATGCAGCCACTAAATGAATTACAAGTGTCTAAAATGCACATAAATAATCTTCTAGGGCTATACAGTATAATTGTGTTCGCAACTTCTGCGAACCAAGCTGTTATACAGGTTGTAAAAGGATTAAATGGTAATGTACCGAAAATTAGGACTTCAATTTTCTTAGGTTTTGCCATATCATCAATTCTTGTGTTAATTGTAACAACAACTGTTTTGGTAGGGGGAAAAGGTATATTAGATAAAGAACTCGCTTATGTACAATTAGGGGATAGTATTGGACGCTGGGCAGGCATTCTTGCGGGAATGTTTTCATTATTTGCGCTTCTAACCACATTCTGGTCAAATACACTAGCTCTTCGAGATGTGGTCCATGAACAAATTGGAGAAAATAATAAGGCTTGTTGGTTATTAGCTACAATCCCATCCTTATTATTTGCCATATTTGGTGTGAATAGTTTTATTGTTCTCACAAGAATAATGTCTGGAGTAGTAGTACTTGTTGCGATTATGCTTATATTCACATATAATAAATCAAGGAAAAAAGCTGGAGCTAGTCCAATATGTGGTATTATTGGAACAATACCATTTCAAGTTATATTGGTAATATCTACTATAATATGTGCAGTTGGAGCCATGATACCATTAACATAATAAATTGGAGGAACTAGAGTATGTACAATAATTCCATGTTTTACAAAGATAAAGATAATCATTTTGTTTTAAAAATAGGTGATAGACCATATAAAATATTACAATTAACTGATTTGCATTTTGGATTTGGTATATTATCTAAAAAGCAAGATGCATTAGGTATGGCGGCTGTAACAAAATTAGTAAAAGAAACAAAACCAGATTTAATTATGCTAACAGGAGATAGTATCTTTCCTTACATATTAAAATCTGGCACAAGAAATAACATCAGACAGGCTAAAAAATTAGTTGATTTTATGGATTCCTTTAAGATTCCTTATGCATTCTTATTTGGTAATCATGATGTTGAAATGGGGTCAAAAGGTAATAAAAATCAAATTTCAGATATAATTTTAGAGGGGAAGTATAGTATTTTTGATAAAGGTGATAAAAATGTTACGGGTGTAGGTAATTACATAATAAAGTTACTCCACAATAAAGAGCAGTTAATAATGGCACTTGTAATTTTAGATTCAAATATGTACAGAGATGGATGGTTCTACAGTGGATTTGATTGCATTCGTGAAGATCAAACAGCATGGTGTATGGAAGAACTATCTAAACTTAAGGAACAAAATCACAATTTAAACGCTTTAGCTTTTTTCCATATGCCGTTACCAGAATTTAAACAAGCTTATGAGAAAATGAAACTTGGAGATAAAAGTGTTGAATATAATTTTGGTAGTATTGCAGAAAATAATGATTATTTTGGAATATCAAAATATAAACCTGATTTTTTTGAAAAGGTAGTAGAAAATGGAATAGTCAAAGGGATTTTCACTGGTCATGATCATTTAAATACTCTTTCATTAACTTATCAGGGCGTTATGATGACATATGGTATGTCAATTGATTTTTTAGGATATTCAGGTATTAGTAAAAGATATACCCAAAGAGGTGGGACTCTAATAACAATAAATAATGATGGTGTATTTAAGGTAGAACCAGTTCCACTTACAACGGTTGTTTCTAATTTTGTTAGAGGCCAAAGCAAATAGACTACACTAATAAAATGTTATGCACAGGCTTTTGGAACGGAAAAACCACAAATTATGACTTACGGTCAGACTCCACCTGACCCAAAATTTGTTATCCCAGAAGAAGCAAAGAATCTTGTGTTGCATGCACTGCTTAATATTACTGGAAGCAATATTATGTTTTCAGATGTTTTTCCGGGTACTCCTTTTACTAGCGGAAATAACATAACTCTTGTAGTAGGTAGTAAGAATATAGATGAAATTAAATCTTTATTTAATAACCTAAAAGAGGGAGGCACTGTAGACATGGAGCTTCAAGAAACATTCTGGAGCAAGTGTTACGGTAGTCTAACAGATAAGTTTGATATTGGATGGCAATTTAGCTACGACAGTAAAGAAATGTAAAAGCAAAAAAAAATAAAAAGGGTATAGAACTTTCTTATAAAGAAAAAGTTCTATACCCTTTTTGCATCTAACCATCAGCAAATCAAATTGTGTTTACAATTTGATCATGCCCCCCGGGGCAATGTCATTAATGATTGAAGATAAGACAATTAGAAAAAAGTCCTTAAATGGAGTTATATCAAATGTAGTGCATTTTAAATCTTTATCTATTGTTGCATAATTAACTTATTAGTTGAGGGAAACTAATAAAATAAATCACCTAAACTCAGGAGGGATTAAAATGAATAAAAAAATAATAGTTTTAACATTAACGGCTTTATATGCTATAGGATCAACTACCAGTTCATATGCAACTAAGAGCATACAACCTGAAAATAGTAAAAACATTGAACAAAATGTAAAAGTTAAAAACAGATATGAAGTTATAGGAATTACTAATGTGAAAGAATTCGAAAAGTCTTTTAATATTATAAAATCTTTAGTTCAGAATAAGGAAATATCAAAAGTTGCTAATTATGTTAGCTATCCTTTAAATGTTAACAAGAAAGATAAAAAGATAAAAATAAAATCCAAAGAAGATTTTATAAAAAGCTACAATACAATTATTACTGAAGATGTAAAAAAAGCATTGTTAAATCAAGAGGTTACAAAAACTTTTGTAAATTATCAAGGAGTTATGGTTGGTGATGGTGAGATGTGGTTCACTCATATTAAGAATAAAGCCATGATTTACGCTATTAATATATTTGAAATTAATGAAAAACACGGGGTTAAAGACAGATAAAGTTCATAGTTAACAGTTAAGCACTTGTGAGGAGATTTTTACCACATATTGTTATTTATATAAGAGAGAATTAGGTGATAGTGGATGAAAAGCAAACTGATTGATAAGTTTTTGATAGTTTAAAATTTGCAATAGTACTATAATAGTCATTAATAACTGATGTCGTTGACATTATTAATTTATGAATTTTACTAGATATATGAAGGAGATGTTACAAATGCAACTAAACGAAATCATGGATGAACTGAAGTCCCTTGGTAAAGAACGTATGAAAAAAATTTACATGAGCAATGGAGCGAAAGAACCTGTTTTTGGCGTAGCCATAAAAGATATGAAGCCGATTTTCAAGAAAATAAAATACAATCAGTCTTTGGCAGAGCAGCTATATGCAACAAGAAATTATGATGCCATGTATTTAGCCGGTATGATAGCTGAGCCAAAAAAAATGGTGGAAGAAGATTTTAACAGATGGATAGATGGCGCTTATTTTTATATGATTTCGGAATTCATTGTAGCAGTAACCCTTGCCGAAACAGATATTGCCTTTTCCGTCGCCGACCGCTGGATTGATAGCGGAAAAGAATTAGAAGTGGCGGCTGGCTGGAGTTGCTACGATTGGTTGTTAGGCACTCGTAAAGACAGTGAGTTCGACAAGGATAAGCTTTTGGCAATGCTTAATAGGGTGCGTGACACGATACACAACCAGCCAAACCGTGCTAAAATTGCTATGAACAATTTTATTATGTCCGTTGGCATTTCGTATTTGCCGCTTCATGAAGAAGCAAAGAAAATTGCGCGTGAGGTAGGAAAGGTAGATGTCTTTATAGGCAAAAAACTCTGTCAGACGAACGTTGCAATAGAATATATTCAAAATGGAGTTGATAAAGGAAAACTAGGATTTAAACGTAAACATGTAAGATGTTAAAGTATGGTGACAAGCACCGAAGTTATCCAGTTATTAGTACCAACAGAAAAACCGTCGGATACCACAAAAAAGAGATGCTATGAATTAGTTGAAATTTATATGAAGTAGTTTGGATGTATTTGAACAGGAGGATAATATGGGATATGAATATATTGAAATTATAGGGGCAAGGGAAAATAACCTGAAAAACATCAATTTAAATGTACCAAAAGGGCAGATAACAATTTTTACCGGGGTATCAGGTTCTGGTAAATCATCCATCGTTTTTGATACGATTGCGCAGGAAGCTGGAAGGCAGTTAAATGAAACCTTCAGTAAATTCGTTCAAGTGTTTATGCCCAAATATAGACATCCTGATGTTGATGCTATTAAAAACTTATCATTGGCGATTATTGTGCAGCAAAAGAGAATTGGCGGAAATTCCCGTTCAACATTGGGTACAATTACAGATATTGATCCAATAATACGATTATTATTTTCACGCATTGGGCAGCCTCATATAGGTCCTTCCAGTTATTTTTCTTTTAATGATCCAAATGGAATGTGTAAGACCTGCGAAGGCATTGGAAAGATAGTTACATTGGATCTTGACAAGGCTTTGGATAAAGAAAAATCATTAAACCAGGGTGCAATTTTACTTCCAGGTTTTAAAGTAGGAAATTGGATTTGGAAATCCTATGCAGCAACAGGCTTTTTTGATTGTGATAAAAAAATTAAGGATTATACAAAAGAGGAATACGACAAGCTCGTATTTTGCAAAGAAGAAAAAATAAAATCCCCATTAATGGAGGACATTAATACTACATATTTAGGACTAGTTGAGCGATTTATCAGGTCAAACATTAAAACTGAATTTGAGAAATCAGAGGCATCCAAAAAGAAAATTGCGCCTTTTACAACGGAAGGACAATGCGATGATTGTTGTGGAAAAAGATATAATAAAACGGTATTATCATCAAAGATAATGGGTTATACAATCGCAGATTTTACTGCAATGCAAGTAGATTCACTTTTAGAACAGGTACAAAAGATTGAGGACAAAAAAGTAAAACCTATAATTGATAATTTGTCAGAGCGATTGAATGATTTGATTCAGATTGGGCTGGATTATGTAAGTTTGAACAGAGAAACATCCACTTTATCGGGTGGTGAGTCACAACGTGTTAAAATGGTTAAGCACCTTACCGGCAGCCTGATTAATGTTATGTATATATTTGATGAACCAAGCATAGGCTTACATGCTAGAGATGTCCATAGGTTGAATGAATTATTAGTCAAGTTAAGGGATAAAGACAATACAGTGATTGTAGTTGAGCATGACCCAGACGTTATAAAGATAGCAGATCATATTGTAGATGTTGGTCCAAAGGCAGGTATTAACGGTGGAAGGGTTATGTTTGAAGGCTCATACAATGAACTTTTGAGTTCAAATACATTAACGGGTGAATACATCGGAAGAAGCTTGCAGATTAAGAGTAAGCCAAGAATTAGTACTGATTTTTATGAAACAAAAAAGAGTAACCTACACAATTTGAAAAACGTTAGTCTAAGGATACCTAAAGGGATATTCTCGGTTGTATCAGGTGTTGCAGGTTCTGGCAAATCAACACTGGTTAATGGTGTCTTTGCGAATGAATATAAAGATGCGATTATTGTTGATCAGTCAGCAGTAAGCGCTAACCTACGTTCTAATCCAGCCACTTTCACAGGGATTATGGATATGATTCGTAAATCATTTGCTGATGAAAACAAAGTTAGTGCGGGATTGTTTAGTTATAATTCGGAAGGTGCTTGTGAGGCATGTAAAGGACGCGGTTTTATCGAAACAGATCTTTCATTTATGAATTCAGTGGAAACTATTTGTGAAGAATGCGGTGGCAAAAGGTTTAAGAGAGAGGTTTTAGACTACAAGTGTAATAAAAAGTCCATAGTTGAGGTTCTTGACATGACAATAGCAGAGGCCGTAGAATTCTTTACGCAAAAAGAAGTCATCAATAAGCTGAAGCATATCGCAGATGTTGGTCTTCACTATATGACATTGGGTCAGCCGTTGGATACGCTGTCAGGTGGCGAATCTCAACGCTTAAAGCTTGCTAGAGAGTTGAGTAAAAAGGGTAATATTTATATAATGGATGAGCCTACAACGGGTCTCCATATGTCTGATATTACGAGTATTTTGAAAATCATTGACCGCCTAGTGGATAAGGGTAACACGGTTATTGTTGTTGAGCACAACCTTGATGTCATTCGGAACGCTGATTGGGTCATTGATATGGGTGTTGAGGGAGGCAGCCGTGGTGGACAAATTATTTTTGAAGGGACACCAGCTGACCTGAAGAACTGTAGTGAATCCATTACTGCAAGGTACTTGTAAATGGCAGCTAATAAGTGTTCATTAAAGTGACCTCCATTAATGAACACTTGAAATTTCAAATGGGTTAAATTAGTTAAGAATATATAAAAATTAAAGCGTTTGCTTTGCTGATTTAACTGTTATCTCGAGCACTCTAGTTAAAAAAGAGAATTTTTCTTTCATCATATCAAATTCTGAACCTGACTCAAGGTATTTTGCAGTACCTTCAATTACGAAGCCTGTTCCCGGGTAATCTTTATAACCCAAAACTTCCTTACTACCTAAAGCGATCTTTATTTTATTATTTTGATTTACATTTTTTTCTGTTTTACGCATTGCATATGCAGGAACTAAAATTCTTTCATCAGATGTTATAACTAAAAATGAGTTCCAGGTGTTAACCACATGTGGTTCATCTATCCCCTATGATACTATTGTAACTACGCCTTCATTTTTTAATACATCAAAAAATTTATCTGTAAGCATTGTACATTTCCTCCTAAAAATTATATTTAACAATACGTACTTTAGAATACTTTCAGTATTAAACATTATTTCATGATATTGGTAAGCCTTATGCTAAGAAAAAGGTCAATGAAAAGGTTCGCTATATGAAATAGAAAAAGACAAGGAGTCCACTCTTTTTCTATTCCACCCCGTTTATTTTTGTTTGATTTGTTACATTTATCCCGAAGATCCTGGCACCTTAAGTAATCGAAAAATTTGTTTCTAATGTCTGTTGTGAAGGCTTTTACTTCGATTTCGGTGGCTTTTATTTTATTGCTAAACAACGTTACATATAGTTGGTATTGTTATTTTTTATTTTCATCCAATATAAAATCTAATAGACTGCTGATACCTTCAGTGTCTTTAATGCTGTTATAAAAATTAATAAGCTTATATACGGACATATCGTTGCGTGGCATAATATCTAATGATATTAATTCTAGAATTTCATTTTTAAAATCATTTATTTCAGATGAATTTTGCTCTTTTATAAGTATGTCTAAAAACTCATCCAATGAATATTCTAATATTTGCTTGTTTCTATATTGTTTACATGCTTTAATAGCTTTTTTGTAGTATTCTTTTGATAGCTCAGTGTTATTAATTAGATTGCAGGCTACAGCTATTTGTTTGTATACATTACAGAAATAAGGGCTTTCTAGTTTATTGTTTTTATTTAATAAGTATATTTGTTTATCTATATATATTTTAATGTTCTTAGTATCTTTTAACATGGAGTATATATCGAGAGTATTACCTACAACAATTAATGTATTTTCGTATTCATTTTCATTTAAAGTATCTGACAATACATTACTAATTTCTAACGCATCACTAAAAAACTTCTTATATCTATAACATGATACTTTTAATGAATTAAGCTCGAATATATCTTGTTTAGTTAAATTTTTGAAGTTCTTATCAATATGATTAATTTCATTTAAAGCACTACGGTAATCTTCAAGATAAATATAGCATAGAGCATTATTGAATAATATCTTATATTTTAAATCTTCTGGTACATTATTGTTATAAATAAGAGCTAAACTATTGAAATCCAAAGCTTCTTTATAATTAGTAAGTCTTATGCATACATTTCCTATCTTTTGAAGGAGATTAAAAATTCTAATATCATTAAATAATCTATTATGATGTTCAAAAGCTTTTATATAGTATGTGTGGCTCTTATAATATTCTTTTTGATTTTTTAGTATATCCCCAATTTTCTCGAAAATCAAACTTTTTTTCTCAGGTATATCTTGATTCATTAAAAATAAATCTATTTTTCTAATGTCTTCGGTAAAATCTTTTGAAACATCATTATTATTTAAGAAATTAATATATTCATCAGCAACTCTATTGGCTTGAGTTGTTACGTCTTCTAATAGGTAGGCTGCGGTCAAGTGAAAGTCTATGTTTCTTTCTTTACAGATCTTATTTATGTTTTCAGCAAGTATTTCTGCTACCTTTTGAGAAAGTCCACATTTATCATTTTCTATTACGCTTATAAGCTCTCTGCTTATCTCGCATCCTGTTATTTCATGTTGCCTAATTTTAAATCCTTTTCTAATTTTCTTTAATTTCTTTCCTGGTGATAAAATTTCACTATCCATATAATTCTCCTTTATTGTTAAAAAGATTTTTATCTTTAGTCTGTTAAATTTCAAAGATTTACTTTGAAATATTTATTTCAATATATATATTATAACATAATATAAAAAAAGTTAAAGCTTTTATTTACAAATTAAAAATTAAATGCTATTATAAAAATGTAAGTAAATTAAATAACAATACTAAAGGGTTATTACTTTTTCTAAAAAAACAAACTACAGTTTAAAAGGAGATATTTATTATGAGAAAAAAAATTATATGTTTATCAATAATAGCTGGATTGCTTTTATCAGTAGGTTTAGGAGTGTCAAAAAAAGATATAAAATTTAGGAATACAACTAATCAAAATATTGAATCGTATTTATTAAGTGAAGGTGGTTCAACTATTATTGAACCAAAGGTACAAAAAAGTAATAGTAAATGTTTACAATTTTAAAATTGCGTGTTATTGTAAAATTGTAAACAAAACACATCACATTTAAAAATATAATATATAGAAGTAGGTGATGATAATTGTATGATATATTAAACGTTTATCTAGAAAATGGACTTAGGGTTATAATGCATAAAATTCCTCATGTAAGAACTATGTCTTGCGGAGTTTGGATTAAACAAGGAAGCAAGCATGAGGAGGATGATGATAATGGATTATCGCACTTAGTAGAACATCTAATGATAAATATAGAAAATGACAATAATCCAAGATTTGAAAAATTAATAAATGAAGTGTCTTCAGAAGGAATTGTATATAATGCAGGAACTACAAAAGAAACTACTTCTTATTATTTTACTGGGTTATCAAATATGTTAGAAAAATGTATTGAAACATTATCTACCATAGTCATAGACAATAAAACTTTTACTAATGAGCTTATAGAAAATGAAAAAAAGGTTGTATCTCAAGAAACTATATCTTTTTACTCTTCATTTAATCAAATAAAAGAAAGAACCAGTCAAGCTCTTTGGGGAAATGTTTCAGTGGGTAGAATAATTGTAGGTAATGTAGAAAATATAAATAATGCTAAAGCTTCTGATATAGAAAATATTATAAAAAAATCTTATACCCCTGAAAATGCAACGCTTGTAGTTGTAGGGGGCATAGACTATCAAAAAACATTAGACATAATTGAAGAAAACTTTTCAAGATGGGAAGACACACAAACTAGGAGTTATAAAGAAACAGTAGACAGTGAGCCTGGTATCTATTTTAACTCTGGTGGAAGTGGTAAAAGTACTGTAATATCTATAGGCTTTAGAGCACCATCTTATATGGATGCAGAAAAATCAAATATAGATAGTATAGCTAAAATACTTGGGGACACTAGCCTAGAATCAAGATTAGTTCAAGAAATAAGAATGAAAAGAGGACTTGCTTATAACATAGGTGCATTTACGAGTTTTTATGAAAAAAGGGGAACTCTTGGATTTACAGCAGTTTGTGCAAGTGAGTCAGTAAACGAAGTAGTAAAAATTATGATGGACGAATTTCATAAAGTATTTGATATTATACCAGAGGATCAAAGAAAGAATGTGGCCCTACAATTAAGTAATTTAATGCAAGATAAAAATAAGATAAATTTATTTGAACTCTATAAAATTGGTATAGAGAAAGGATTTAAAGTTTTTAGAAATTTTTCTACAGCTACATGTTCATGTGAAGCAGCATTTAAGAATTCATTTATTATTGAACCAAATGGAGTAGTTTCGCCATGTTCAAGTGCCAGTGAAGATGGTCTTCAATTTGGTGAATTAGATGAATGTGGAAATATAAAATTTGAAAATAAAGAAGCATATTTTAAATTTAAAAATACTTCGCCATTGAATAGTGAGAAATGTAAAAATTGCGTGCAATTGCCCATGTGTATGGGAGGATGTACATATTCAAGATATAAAAATCCAGAGATATTCAACGGACTTGTACCTGATGGACTAAGTTTACACGAAAAAATAAAATTGCATTATTACGGTTATATAAAACATAACATTATAGAGGAGAGACATATAATATGAAAGTAAGTCTTTTAAAACAAAAGGATTTTTCACTATTAATGATAGGAAAACTAGTATCTCTTATCGGAAGTGAAATGCAGGGATTTGCATTATCTTTATACGTCTTAAAAATCACAGGTTCAGCAGCTAAATTCGCATCTGTTTTAGCTATAACAATAATTCCTAAACTTATTTTAGGACCAATAGCTGGTGTTCTTGTAGATTGGTTTGATAGAAAAAAAATAGTAGTTTATTTAGATATGCTTAATGGAATATTAATTGGTATCTATGCAATATTGTTTATAATTAATGGTAGCTTATCTATGGGTAGTATATATGTACTTTCAATTTTACTTTCATTTATATCATTATTATTCCAGCCTGCTATTAGCACTATTATACCAAGTATTATAAAAAAGGAAGATCTAATAGATGCAAATGGAATAAACTCTCTTATAATGAGTGTAGGCAGTTTAATAGCACCAGCAGTAGCAGGAGTTTTATTCGGGATTTACGGTATGCTTACAATATTAATTATAAACTCAATAAGCTTTATTTTATCTTCAATAAGTGAGATGTTTATACATGTGCCTAAATTAAATAAAAAACCTGAAAAAGTAAATATACATGTGTTTTTTAATGATTTTTCGGAAGGTATCAGATTTATAAAGAGCAAAAAAATCATGGTAACTATAATTTCCTTTGCATGTATACTAAATTTTGCTTTTGCACCTATAGGTTCTATAGGATTAGCCTTTATTTCAAAAAAAATACTGAAAGTAACTGATTATCAGTATGGAGCTTTAGAATGTATTCTTGTAACTTCTATGATTATTGCTCCTTTTATAATGAGTAAAGTTTCTAAAAAATTTAGTATAGGTAAAATATTCTTCCTGGATATTTTTATTACATCAATATTAACTGCGATTATGGCTTTAATCCCATCATCCTTTTACTTAAATTTATTTAATAGTAATCTAATACCATATATAAGCTTAATAGTAATTACTTTTATGATTGGATTAATAATTTCTATTGGAAATATAGCATTAAGTACTATGTTTCAGCAAGAAGTTCCTTTAGAGATTATGGGAAGAGTAGGAACTGTAATGTCTTCATTATCAATGGCTGCTATGCCTCTAGGACTTATGTTATTTGGGTTTTTATTTGATAAAATAGATGCATGGATGTGTGTAGCAATAACTTCATTAATATTCTTCTTAGTTAGCATAATTTCCAAAAAAATTCTATGTGGTGATGATAAAACTACTGGTATGGAGAATTTAAGTGAAAATGCTAATAATGCAGATAATGAATCCTCTATTAGTAATGAAGAAATAACAGTGGTTTCGTCTGAATTAGCATGTGCTATAAACGAAGATGAATATTAAATTATTAAAGCAAAAAAACTTTGTACTTTTAGTTTTAGGCGGTTTTGTATCTGTTATAGGATCTGAAATGCAAACCTTCATACTATCACTATATGTATTAGACGTTACAGGATCTGGAACAAAATTTGCTTCGGGTAAATTAGAATTCCCAGTTTTTATATTATACAATATTTGAAAAATAGTCATATGTCAGATTAGAATTGTATTGCTCAAAGATGATTTTATGGTAACGTATGTAATTACATTATTTGGGAATGCCTTTTTAATGGTATTTTCTATCTATTGTTATATTTCAAACATCAGTTTTAAAACAATTAAAAAAAACATTTAACAAATATTACAAAACATGTATAATATATATATGAAATAAAAAGGGTGGTGTTTAAAAAACAGTAGATCATAATAAAGAAAAATTTATGACACTTACAGTAGATGAATTTATTGGAAGATTTATCATACACGTTCTACCAAGAAAGTTTGTTTAAATTAGACACTATGGGATATTGAGTAACAGAAATTGGTCAACTAAGCTTCAGAAATGCAAAGAACTTACAGGTGCAGTGCAAAGTAAAAAGCAAGATTCAGAGGTTAAATTAAATGCATCAGAGCTTCTTCTTAAATTCACAGGAATAGATATAAATATTTGTTCTTGCTGCGGAAAGGGTAAAATGGTAACAAAAGATAAGATAAATCGTCAAAACTATTCACCGCCAGGAGAAATAAATAGAATAGCACAAATTACTTATTTAGGGGAGGTGGAAAAATAATAATGGTTCGTTTGAATGTGATTTTTTATGGAAATAAGGTAAAAGTAGCAACAAAACTCTATGCAGAATCAGTCTTATAGACAATGGCGATAACTGCATAGAGAATCATTCAAATCGCCGGATTCATTCTAATTTTGAAGCGTTAATAAGTCTGATTTTGCATCCTTAATCATTTAAGAAGTGAAGGAGCAAATTAGAATGAAATATATAAATGCTACAGAAGTGTTACCTCCGGATTTACTTAATGAGATTCAGACATATATTGCTGGTGAGTTACTATATATCCCACAATCAAATGGTCAAAAGAATTCGTGGGGAAGTAAAACTGGTACAAAACAAGAAATTATTAATAGAAATAAACAAATTAGATTTGAAAAAGAAAATGGTAAAACCATTGATGAACTTATGCTGAAGTACAATCTTTCTTATGATACAATTAAAAAGATTGTATATATAAGAAAATTGTAATAAATAAGACCTCTGTAAGTTTTAGACTTGCAGAGGTTTTGTGCATAAAACAACTATAGCAGTTATTTATCTTTTATAATAATATTAGATAGTTTATTATAAATGTAACTTGCTATAATAATAATAATAATAATAATAATAATAATAATAATAAAGAAAAGTACATTAGAAGGTAGTAGCGGTTAATAAAAAAAATTCAATAATAAATGAATTACAAAGGGGGATATCATGGATTTTTTAAGTCATAATAGAGAGTTTTGGAATAGAGAGGTTGAAGCTGAAAATATATGGACAAGAGTAGTAAATAAAGATGTAATTCAAAAGGTTAGAGAGGGAAGTTGGGAAATTGTATTAACTCCAACTAAACCTGTACCAAAAGAATGGTTTCCATCAACACTTACTGGTAAAAAAGTTTTATGTCTTGCATCAGGAGGAGGACAACAAGGGCCTATATTGGCGGCTGCAGGAGCAGATGTAACTGTTTTTGATAACTCACCTAGCCAATTAGCACTAGATAGATATGTTGCAGATAGAGACGGATTGATAATACATATAGTTCAAGGAGATATGAGAGATTTATCTGTTTTTGAGGAAAATTATTTTGATTTTATTGTTCATCCAGTATCAAACTGCTTTGTTGATACTGTTTTACCAGTTTGGAGAGAGGCTTACCGTGTTTTAAAAAAAGGTGGTACATTGATATCTGGATTTGCGAATCCAATTCAATATATTTTTGATTTAAAAGAGTTTAATAACGGAAATTTAATAGTTAAGCATAAAATACCATATTCAGACATTAAAGATTTATCTGAACAAGAGCTAAAAGAATTGATTATAGACCAGAATGAGGGCATATGTTTTGGACACTCTTTAACAGATCAAATACAAGGACAAATAGAGGCTGGATTTATCATCTCGGGTTTTTATGAGGACAAGGCAAGTGGAAACATATTGGATACATATATTGATACTTGGATAGCAACGAAGGCTCAAAAGTTATAAAATATAAGCATATAAATTTGTAGGCTAAGATTTGGGAAGCAATGATTCAGTGCAACTGGACCTACTGCAATGCGAGTTGCTGAAACATTAGTAGTCACGGGAGGCTCGCTAATAGCAGCCAAGGGGGAGCTAACCCATGGAGAAGATTAATGGTGGAAAATTAATTTCTCTTATTAAATTAACTTCTAATAAAAAAATAGTTATTCTTGACAATGATTAACACACTATGATAGCATTAAAAAAAGTTCATATTAAATACTAGTGTGTTGCCACCGGGCAGCTCATTTACGGTACTTAACTTTATTCCTTTAGGTCTTTGTAGGAATAAATGTTAGGTATTTTTTTATGTTTATTTTGAGAGGAGTTATGGAAGTGAGTATTAAAAAAACATTTTTACGTTACGTATACACAAATATTATAGGGATGATTGGACTTTCATGCTATATTTTAGCAGACACTTTTTTTGTCTCTAAAAGATTTGGGGCAGATGGATTAGCATCTCTGAATTTAGCTATTTCTATTTATAGTTTTATTAACGCAACTGGACTCATGATTGGTATAGGCTCCGCTACAAAATATTCTATTTATCAGGCGCAAAATAAGCATAACAAAGCAAATACTACTTTTACGAACTCAATTAAAATGGGCGTTTTAGCAGGTATACTTTTTTTACTAATTGGCTTGTTTGGTTCCTCAGCGCTTAGTAGCTTACTTGGAGCAAATAAAAACACCTTTGATATGACAAATACTTATTTAAAAACCATCTTATGTTTTGCCCCATTTTTTATTCTTAATAATATTTTCATTGCTTTTATTAAAAATGATGGAAACCCTAAGTTGTCAATGGCAGGAATGCTAATTGGAAGTTTATCAAACATTATTTTAGACTATGTTTTTATCTTCATCTTTCAGTGGGGAATGTTTGGAGCAGCTTTTGCAACAGGGCTAGCACCTATCATTAGTATGTGTATTCTAATGATACATTATATTAAAAAGAAAAATTGTTTCCACTTTCATAAATCAAAATTAACAATAAAGCAAGTAACTCGTGTTTGTGGTTTAGGTGGATCATACTTCATCGCAGAGATTGCTTCTGGTATTATTCTTATTGTATTCAATTTACGTATCCTAAGTATTGCTGGAAATATAGGCGTGGCAGCATATGGTATTGTAGCTAATTTAGCATTGGTGGCAACTTCTATCTTTGCAGGCATTGCTTATGGAACACAGCCTTTACTTAGTAAAAATTTTGGACAAGGTAACAATGAAAATATTCGACATTTACTTAAATACGAAATACTTGCATCACTTGGAATTTCAACTATTTTATATGTTCTCATTGTTATTTTTAATTATCAGTTTGTGGAAATATTCAATAGAGATCATATTGAAATTCTTTCAAAAACCGCATCGAAGGGCTTGATAATTTATTTTGCCGGTTTCTTCTTTGCAGGAGTTAATATTATTATTTCAGGTGTATTAAGTTCTATAAACCAACCAAAGCATGCATTTACCATTTCAATTCTACGTAGTGGTTGTATTATTGTTCCCTTAGCTTTATTGCTATCAAATTTCTTTGGAATGATTGGCATATGGCTGAGTTTTCCGCTATCAGAAATATTAACATTAATTGTAGCGGTATTTCTTGCAAAGAGATAATTACAAAGATTATAAAAGAAATCTAAATAAGAACTCCTAATTATCTTATTTTATATAAATGCAAAAATAAATAGCAAACATAAACTTCTAATTTCTGTTAAGATCTGACTTTGATCTTATGAAGGAGGGTAAGGTAGTAAAGCTGCTGGATGTTAAATACAGAGATTTGTGGGAGAGAAACTTTCCACGCGAGATGCTATATCAGTAATTGGGGGGATGAGCGAATCGAATTTGCTAATCACAGGTGTGAAGGCGGTAATAAATTAGTTGCTTATTATATTTATCTAATAAAAAACAATTATTTAGAAGGAAATAACTCTCAAATGCAGAATAGATATTGTTAAAGAATATTTTAAGGAGGTCAAATAAATGTCAAAATTTGAAATTCCCAAAGATAAAGATGAAATAAAGCGGCAAATTAAAGCCTTACAGAGCCTATTACCTATAGATGATAAGAAAAGTGATAAGAAAAGTAAGCAAATACACCAAGATGAAATTAAAGCCCTTAAAAAAGCTTTAAGCGACAAATAAGAGATATTAACTATTCAGAAAAAGAAGGAGAATTTTTATATTTCCTTCTTTTTCTAGTTATTAAAAATACTATCGGAGTTAATAAGTTCTTTACCATTTCTTGTTAAAGCATATTTCTTCTTGCAGTATGGTCCTTTATCACTATTCACCCTATAAATTAGCAGCTAATTTGCTAAATTGCTACTTACCACGTGAATGGTACCATGAGATTTTTCTATTAGTATCATTTTTGAAACTAAGAATAAAAAAAGTGCGTACTTGTATTAAGATAACATTAAAATTAAAATAATACTATTGGACAAACATTTATAAAAATTTAAGAGTATATGAAATAGGAGTGTGGTATTTTGAAAAAATTATTTACAGACTTTACTATTAAAAATGTAAAAATGAAGAATCGTATTTGTGTTCCTCCCATGGTTGTTGGATTTAGAGAAGATGGATATGTAGCACCTGAAAATGTAGAACGTTATAAAGAATTAGCTAAAGGTGGAGCAGGACTCATAATTCAAGAAGCTACCTGTGTTAATGATGATGGAAAACTATCAGAAAAGCAACTTGGAATATGGAAAGATGATCAAATTGAAGGACTAAAAAGTATAGTTGATGTTGTTCATGAAGAAGGCTGTCCAATATTTATTCAAATTCATCATGCAGGAGTTGTTGGAATATCAAAAGACCCAATGTGTCCAAGTACATATGAATACAAAAATTATAATGGAAGCGTCGCTTCACATGAAATGACTAGGGAAGATATAAAACATATACAAAATGATTATATTTCCGCTACTAGAAGAGCATATGAAGCAGGCTATGATGGGGTTGAACTTCATGGATGCCATGCATATTTAATAAGCCAGTTTTTAAACAAAAAAGTAAATAAGAGAACTGATGAATATGGCAAAAATCCTGAAAAATTTGTTATAGAAATAATAGATGGGATTAGAAAAGTAACGCCAAAAGAATTCATTGTTGGAATCCGATTGGGAGGATTTGAACCCACCATAGAAGATGGAATACATTATGCTAAAGTATTAGAAAAAAACGGAATAGATTTCCTTGATATTTCTTATGGATTTATGAGCGAACAGGAAATGCATGTAAATGAAGAGTATAAATACTCTAATGCTGTTTATGCAGCGCAAAAAATTAAAGAAGAAATTTCAATTCCAGTATTTGCAGTTAACGGAATTAATTCCGCGGAGATTGCAGAAGAAATATTAAATCAAACAAATGTAGACATTGTAGATGTTGCTAAAGGATTTCTTATAAATCCCAATTGGGCAAATGATGCCAAAGAAGGCAAAGATACAGGAAAATGCTTGAATTGTGCAAAATGTATGTGGTTTGGCCAGTCTTCGGTTTGTGCAGGGAAAGTTATATTTGAGAGAGATAATAAACAAAAATAATATTAATAGTACAAAATATTTTTCAGTATATATATAAATAATAAAATGGCCACAATAAAAATATCAAACTATATTCTATATAATAGATAATTTGAAAAGTCTATTCTATAGGATATTTTTATTATGACAAATTTCGAGTAGTGACAGTCACCCTAGTGTAGTGTAGAAAGAGAGGCAATATTATGCAAAAACCTAAAAAATTGCTGCTGGTAGGTGGTGGGCATGCCCATGTATTCCTTATAAAGCAGTTTTGTTTAAAAAACATTCCAGGACTTGAAGTTGTTCTTGTAACTGCCTGCCAATATCAGTATTATTCAGGAATGGCTGCTGGATATGTGGAAGGAAATTATAAAGGGGAAGAGATGTCTTTTGACTTAAAGAAAATGTGCCAAAAGAGTGGGGTAAAATATATAGAGGGTAGGGTAACGGGAATTGATGCGCAAAATAAATGTGTTAAACTGGGAAATCAGGAAACAGTATCTTTTGATGTGATTTCTCTTGATACAGGGTCTGAAATGGCAGGGAAAAAGGTTGAAGGAGTGATTGAACATGCATGCTGTGTTAAGCCATTAGAAAACTTATTTAAGCTACGTGAAAATTTTATGGATGAGACATTTGAAGTGAGAAATGTTGTAATAGCAGGTGCGGGAGCTGCAGGGATTGAAATTGCATTTGCGTTAAAAGCCTTGGCTGACAAAATGAAGAGAAATGTAAAAATAACTTTAGTGCACAGTGGAAATTTAATATTAAAGGGGTACCATGAAAATGTAAGAGATAAGACCCTAAGAAAGCTTAAGAAAGATAAAATCAAAGTTTTATCCCAGCATAAAATATTAGTGGTTTTAGAAAATAATCTCTCCATGGAATTTGGAAAACAAATAAATTTTGATTTTTTAGTATGGGCTGCAGGTCCAGCATCAAATCCAATATACAAGGATTCAGGGCTTACAGTTGACAAGGCTGGTTATATGGTGGTAAATAGCTATCTTCAGTCCGTTGATTATCCTTTTATTTTCGGAGCAGGAGATTGTATCTCTTTTTCTGAATTCACATATGTAAAGAAGGTTGGTGTTTATGCTATAAGGGAAGCACCATACTTGCTTAATAACATACTGAAATTTATTAAGAATGAAGGATTACAGGAATATATACCTCAAACAGATTATTTGGCTATTATATCCGCTGGTAATAAAAAGGGAATTATGCAGTACAAGAGCATGGCTACTATGGGAAGTCTAAGCTGGAAACTTAAGGACTTTATTGACCGTGGATTTATGAAAAAGTTTAAATTTTATGAATAGTTCGATAATTGTAAAAAAATTATAGTCATGTCAAAAGAGTAATTTATAACTCTCATTTGACATGACTTTTTATTTGGTTTTAAGTAAAACCCTTTCATATATTTATATGAGTTCTAATTTAAAATAAGGATGTTTGTTCAGTTTTCTCATTATCACTTATAATCACAGAATTGTAAACCATTGATTCAATCTTATGCATATATCTTTCCATATCGAATTTTCTTTTTAATCCTTTATCATTCATAAATCTAACTAATCCAAAGATAGCCCTCTCACCCCAAGGTCTATCATGCTTTCCAAAGCACCAAGCTATACCCGCAAATCCATTTGCGTCCCTACCATCTAAAAGATACTTGTTATTTAAATAAATAGCGGCATTATAAGCCTCTTCTGGAGTTTTACTCCATTCTAATATTTTCTTTCCCCAATACATCCTCATATAGCCATGCATTTTGCCAGTAATAAGCATTTCATTTTGCGCAGCATTCCAATAATTATCATGGGTTTGGGCTGTTTCTAGTTCTCGCAGGGAATAAATAAACTCTCGCTGGTCTACCAAATGTTTTTCAAGAGTATTCAGAGCCCAAGATGGAAGTGATTCATAACAATCATATTTATCATTATAAAACACAAAATTCATACTTAATTCTCTTCTAATTATTAATTCTTCTAAAAAAGCTTTTTTATCTTCTATATACACATCCATTAATTTAATATATATGTACAAGGGAGAAATCTGACCAAAATGAAGATATGGACTTAAATTAGAAGAATAAGCCTTTGAGGGTTCATTTTTAAGTTCACTATAATGTGATAATTTATTGGAAATAAATTCTTCTAGTAATAGCTTAGCATTACTAGTACCACCCCTATAGTAGAGAACCCTCTTAACTGTTTTATCAATTTTAAGTTGTGAAATAGCCTTATCAATATCGTCTATATCATATTCATCAAGTAGAAGCTCCAAATCAGTAGAAACTTCATTACATACTCTCTCATTAAGAGGCAATGCAAACTCCTCTAATCTTTTGCTTATCTTATTTCTAAGGGTATATGCAGAATATTCTTCTTTTATAGAAGCTACTTCTACGGGTACAATGACATTAGTTTCTACCTGTACCACAGAGCATTTCGCATTTTGGGCTAAAAGCGTTCTCCACTTTCTTTCTATCCTTAAATATCCTCTATCTACTACCATTAATGCTGCAAAAGATGATATTTCTAAAGCTCCATTTTCAGGAGATATTTTTCTGATAATCATTTTAATATTTCTTATAGCTAATTCTGTTTTTACTTCTTTTAATCCCTCTAGCATAAAATAATAGTGTCTTTCATTTGCCTCTGGGAAATTATCAGTTAATCCAAAATACACAATTAATGGCTTATTAAGCTCGTTGGCCTTCATTATGGCATACTCTAGGGCATGGTTATATTCTGTTCTTTGAGAGCATTGCATCCAGTAAACCACATAGGGATTATCAATTATTTTTTTGTTGTTTAAAACTTTAATTCTATCTTGTAAAATCATTATTTTCAGCTCCATTATTATAGATTATTTTTTAACAATTAAAAAACTACTAAAATATATTTCAGTAGTCCCTCTTTACTAATACTTATAGATATACATAATATATCTATTCAAAATTATAATCGTCATCTTTTAAGAGTAAATCTATATCAATTTCAGCATTACTATTTCCAGCTGCCTCAGAGCATACAATAAAACATACCAACTTATTTTTCCCATAATTATAAGCTAATTATAGATTTTATATATTGTTTTATAAAGCACAATGGTTTAATTGAATCCAATGTTGCTAGTAGTTTCCTCTTAACTTTGGTATAGCTACTGATACGTTAGCTTTTAAATTTAAGCCCTTAAAGATATCCTTTCTTCATTTTCAACTTCATCTTCAGTTTGATTTTTAACAATAACATTTACGAACTTTTCTCCATAGGGAAGACAAAATTGTATGAATGGACCTATTAACAATGCAGATATTATTGTACCTATTCCCAATATTCCGCCCAGGGCAAATCCCATTATTAAAAAACTAATATCTAATGCCATACGAATCCAACGATATTCTAAATTGGTTTTATCTTTAATAATAAATGGAATAATATCATTTGGGGCAACACCTAGATCACTTGCTTTAAGTATAGAAAATCCAATTGCAATTAAAGCACAACCGATTATAACTAAAAGTATTTTTATACCAATATTTAAAGATGCAATTGGGAAAAATGAAACAGCCTTTACTCCAAGGTCAATAATGGGTCCTACTCCAACAACGCATATAATTGTTCCTATCTTTATACGATGTCTATCAACTACAAGTATTATGCAAAACAATACAGATAAAATAATCATATTAGCATTTCCAGGTGTTTTATTTAATAAAAATGATAATCCTTGAGTGAATAAAGTAAATGGATCGGAACCAATATTAGTTTTTAAAAACAAGGCTACTCCAATCTGTATAATACTCATTCCTACAAAAAATATAATTAGTCTTTTAATTAGATTTATTTTTTTAGTCATATTTTCATCCCTTTCTTTATATTTTATAGTTGCTTAATGTGCAACCTATTTATTCGATGTGAGAATACAAAACATAAAATTAATAGAAATACAAAAGCATCTTTTAACCAACGTTTATTTATGTTTGTTTATGTTTGTTTTTATTTCACTTGATTTCGTTTGTTTTCAGTTTACTATATTTTAGTAAACGGTGTCAACAGTTGAACCATTTAAAATTTATATTAATAAATGCCATTATCACTAATCGGAGCGGTGGTAATGTTTTATCCTAGCATAATTGATAGGTTTTAACTGGACAAATAGATTTAAAAGAAGAGGGAATAAGGCGCAGTTGAATATCTATAGCCTATCTTTAGAAGATATAAGTAAAAATTATAAGATTAAAGAATTCTTGAGTTATGATAGGGAGTGGTTAGATATTTTATTTTAGATTCTAGAAATGCTAGTAAAGGTTATTTGAAATATGATGCAATTATAGGTGGCATAGCTGATGATAGGGTGTACAATACAATTGAATTATATCAGGATAATTTAATTGATAAAGAAGAAGATCTTAAAGGGCTGAAATTTTTCAAACCTAATCATAAAATATGTATAGTTAATCAAGAAAATATTGAGAGATATTTAAAATATGAAGGCAGTAAGGAAGTGTAAAGCAGATGGATGTTCTAAAAACTGCAGAATATATCCTCGTTATTTTCCCACTATACATCGATAGTATGCCAGGAATCACTAAAGATTTTTTTGAACATATGGAGAGAAATAAAGGATTTCTAACTGGAAAACCGATTTCTTTTATAATACATTCAGGGTTCCCGGAAGTTCGTTAAGTATATCTAAATACAAAAAAAATGAAACAGTTGATAAAATAATCATTTCAAAACCAGAGAACCTTTCAAAAACTGCTTTGTTTTTCATGAAACATTTAAATATAAGTAACTTTTTTTGGAATAGCTTATTAAAAAAGAACAATGCATTTGAAAAACGATTTGATTAACCTTATTTATAATTAGAAGGATTAAGTAAAGCATTCAATAAGATTGGTTATTAAAAATTCCAATGTTTTTGTTTATGGAAATGGTTTTATGTAGTGGAAATTTAGAGTGGAATGCCTACGGACTTTAGCTAACAAAAAACTGAAAAAGTTTATAGAGGAGGTAGTGAAGTGAATTTGCTATAAATAATCAGGTAACATTAGCAAAACGTGAAAGTAAGTGGTATGGTATTTCTATTACTGCAATAAGATGATACCTCTATCCTTGATGGTGAGCCTATGTTCGTTAGGCTAGAACTTATTTACTGTTTTTACCAAGTCACAGTTACCTTAGTGGGTCATGAAGTGGCCCACTTGCTAAAAGAACATCATTTACAAAAAAAATTATAAAGAAGGAGTAATGTCAGATGTACAGAATATCAAGTAAAAATGTAGTCTTTGCCATGAATAAATACAATACACCAGTTGCTGAGGTTCCGGCAGGAAGTCAAATAGTATTTGAAACATGTGATTGCTTTGAAAATCAAATACAATCACAAAATACTATTATGAACAACCTTGACTGGAATAGGATAAACCCAGCTACTGGGCCAATATTTATAAATGAGGCAATGCCAGGAGACACCTTAATTGTTAGAATTGAGAGCATTAAGGTTGGTTCCCAGGCAGTTATGCTTACTGGTCCTAATCTAGGAGTTTTAGGTAGTAGCTTAAAAGAAAACTTTATTAAAATCCTACCAATAGTCAATGGTCAGGTTGAGTTCTCTGATAAGATTAAGCTCCCAATATGCCCTATGATTGGAGTAATCGGAACTGCTCCAAAAACAGAAACCATATCCTGTGGCACACCTGGAATGCATGGTGGGAATATGGATTCCAAAATAATTGGAATTGGTTCAACAATTTACTTACCAGTAGAGGTACCAGGAGCGCTTTTAGCAATGGGGGATCTGCACGCTGTTATGGGAGATGGTGAGGTTTCTGTATGTGGTGCTGAAGTTCCAGGAGAGGTAACTGTTACCGTAGAAGTTATTAAAGGTCGTCCATTTAGTCTTCCAGTAGTTTTCACAAAGGATGCTGTTTATACCATAGCTTCCGATGTGTCCTTGGATAGTGCTGCCGTAACTGCAACTAAAAACATGGTAAATATCTTAGTTTCAAAAGGTATGGCTGAAGCTGAAGCTATATCATTACTTAGTTTAAGCGGGAATGTACAAATATCGCAAATTGTTGACCCACTTAAAACGGTACGTTTTGAATTGCCCTTATGGATTTACGATTCACTATAAGAAAATAGAAAATGTGTAGACTTGATGTTAAATACAGAGATTTGTGGGAGAGAAACTTTCCACGCAAAATGCTATATCAGTATGATGTAGATTGGAAAATAGGGTATTTCCATTAATGCAATATTAGATGATATTTTTATGTTTAATGTGCTTATTACAATTGATGGTGATCCTATCTCCATTAGACTAGAAGCTATTTACTGTTTTTACCAAGTCACAGTTACCAGTGAGTAGTGAGTATTAATTTTTACAATAAAATAGTATAATATAATAAAATGCCACTAAGAGTGCTAAGGGTGCAAGGAGATGAAGATTATGGTAGGTTATATGGAGTTTATTTCAAAGGCTTGGAAAGAGTTTGTGGAACAAGGATATATGAATAATGAGGTAAAATTAGAAATAGCAGATTCCTGGAAAAGGTGCAAGGAATATGGTGTAGATTTCATGGATGGGCGTGGTAATGATGACTACCTTGTACCCTTAGAAGCTAAAATCAAAGATAATGCAGAATTTGTTTCCATATCCCGCTCTATAATGGAAGATATATATAATATAATAGCGGGTTCTGGATTTGCACTGTTTCTTTCAGATAGAGATGGATATATACTTGAGGTTATTGGAGATAGTAATATTATGCAAAAGGCAAATGAGCTAAATTTTGTAAAAGGAGCTCTTTGGACAGAAAAAGCGGTGGGAACTAATGCTATAGGAACAGCACTTTATTTAGATAAACCTATGCAGACTATAGGAGCTGAGCATTATGGAAAAAATCAACATTCTTGGACGTGTTCCTCAGCACCTATTCATGATGAAGAGGGAAATATAATAGGGTGTATAAATATGTCGGGAATTTATTATGATGCACACTTGCATACCTTGGGAATTGTTACAGCGGCGGCGGAGTCCATAAAAAAGCAGCTAGCGCTTATTAGTTCTTATAATTTATTAAATATAACATTTGATTCAATTGTGGAAGGTATGATAGTAATTGATGAGAATTTTCATGTAAAAAAGATAAATGACAAGGCTAAAAATATTTTAGGCATAACACAAAGTGAAATATTTAAAATGAATATAATAGAGACACTAAAAGATGTAAATTTTAATTATATGTTGTCAAATTCTCTACAAGCTTATAATAATATAGAATGTGATTTCAACATAAAAAATAAGAGGATAAAATGTATAATAAATGTAGTTGCTATGAAGGGTAATAATAAATTTTCAGGTGTGGTTATAACTTTTAGGGAAGCAGAATATGTACATAAATTGGTTAATAAAGTAGTGGGCTATAAGGCTACCTATAAATTTGAAGATATTATAAGTAATAATGAAAAGATGAAAAGTTTGATAGAATTTTCAAAGAAAGCTGCAAAAAGTGATTGTAATATACTAATTGAAGGCGCAAGTGGTACAGGTAAAGAGTTAATAGCTCAATCAATACATAATTATAGTAAAAGGGCACAGGGTCCTTTTGTAGCTATAAATTGCGCCTCTATACCAAGAGAATTGGTTGAAAGTGAACTATTTGGATATGATAAGGGTGCATTTACGGGAGCTATTAAAGAGGGCCACCCTGGAAAATTTGAGCTTGCAAATGGAGGAACCATTTTTTTAGACGAATTAGGAGAACTTCCTCTAGATATTCAATCAAAACTATTAAGAGTATTAGATAACAATAAAATAGTTAGAGTTGGCGGAACCTATGAGAAAAAATTAAATGTTAGGATTATATGTGCAACCAACAAAAGGCTAAAGGAAGAAGTTAAAAAGAAAACCTTTAGAGAAGACCTTTATTATAGGTTAAATGTAATGAACATAAAAACTATTCCACTGGTAGAAAGAAAAGAGGACATAGAAGTATTAACAAAACATTTTGTAGAGATACTAAATATAAAAAATAATGATAAAATCAAAGTCATGAGTAAATCTTATATTAGAAATCTTAAGAAATATGAATGGCCAGGTAATGTGAAAGAGCTTAGAAATGTTATAGAAAGAGATTATTATTCAAGTGAAGATAGTATAACTGGAGTAGAATACTTAAATACAGGAGAAATAAGTGAATATGTAGAAGAAAATAAAGGAAGTAGCATTATTCCTATAGGTATTTTAGAGATTGAAAGTATAATAAATGCTCTTAAATTTTGTGACGGAAACCTAGTTAAAGCTGCTCAAATGTTAAAAATAAGTAGATCTACTATGTATAGAAAAATTAAAAAATATAATATTAACAATGTTTAAGAAAATATACTATATTTTACTTTTAAATCAGGAGTAACTAGCTATATAATGTATCAAAAAGACAGTGAATATTTGTAAAATGTCAAAATGACACACTAACTAGTGTGTCATTTTGACATTGGAGATGCTTTTTTAATTTTATAGAATTTTTTTTAGAAGAAATATAAAAATAATTGATTTTACATTATAACTAAGGGTTACTAATGTCCTATAAGCGTATTCTACTAGGATAACCCTAAGTCATCAATGATTTAAGAGACCTTAAGCAGTGATAAAAATGTTTTTTAAGTAATGTTTTCAAAAATTAATATTTTGGCATATTAATTGCTATATAAGTATGTGAGAGAATTAACAATCAAAATATAATTTTATTATAAAGGGGTAGATTTTATTATGAAAGCAGCATTATGGTACGATAAAAACGATGTTAGAGTTGAGGAAATAGATGAACCAAAGGTTACTAGTGGAAATGTTAAAATTAAAGTGAAATGGTGTGGAATATGTGGATCAGATTTACATGAATATTTAGCAGGACCGATTTTCATACCAGTTGGACAACCTCATCCTCTAAGTGGTAACGTTGCACCAGTTGTTTTAGGTCATGAATTTTCTGGTGAAGTTGTAGAAACTGGAGAAGGCGTAACTAATGTTAAAATTGGTGATAGAGTTACAGTAGAACCTATTTTAGCCTGTGGTAAATGTCCAGCTTGCAAAGAAGGAAAATATAATCTTTGTTCATCATTAGGATTTCACGGACTTTGTGGAAGTGGCGGTGGACTTGCTGAATATACTGTATTCCCAGAAGAATATGTACATAAAATACCTGATAACATGTCTTATGAACAAGCAGCATTAATAGAGCCAATAGCAGTTGCTCTTCACTCTATTAGAATGGCTGATTTTAATGCAGGAGATACTGCAATTGTACTTGGTTCAGGCCCAATAGGACTTGCAACAATCGAATGTTTAAAAGCTGCAGGAGCAAGACTTATTGTAGTATTACAAAGAAAATCAATAAGACAAGAATATGCTAAGAGAGCAGGGGCAAATGTTGTTCTTGATCCAAATGAAGTTGATATAGCTGCGGAAGTTAAAAAACTTACAGGTGGTGTAGGGGTAGATGTAGCTTTTGAAACTACTGGAGCAAAAATAGGTTTTGATATAGGTATTGATAGTTTAAAATATGCAGGTACCATGGTTATAACAAGTATTTGGGAAGGTGATATAAACTTTAACCCAAATGTTCTAGTATTTACTGAAAAGAAAATAGTAGGAACCTTAGCTTATAGGCATGAATTTCCAGCAACAATTGCATTAATGAGTGATGGAAGGATTAAGGCAGAAGGATATATTACTAAAAAAATAGCTCTCGATGATATAGTAGAAGAAGGTTTTGGAACATTAACCGGAGCAGAAAAGAAGAAACATGTAAAAATACTTGTAACTCCAGATAAGTCGCTTTTATCTGGCGGTCAACTGTAGTAACTATTAAATTAACATTAGTAAATATAAACTTCCAGTTTATGTAACGATATTAGGAGAGCAAACAATAACTGGAAGTTATTATTTGCTCTAAGTTTATTTAAAGCGTATTATAATAGTATTAAGGGAATATAAAATTTACAAAGGAGTTTGATATTATGACTTGGGGAAATAAGAATGAAAAAATGTTAGTTGTGGTTCAGAGTAAGCTTGATAATAATGGATGGGATATCCCTTTTGAATTGACTTACAACGATGAAGAGTTTGAAATAAAAGATCCAATTAGAAGTATGAAGCTTTTTAACAATGCAGTTAGATATAAATGCATTATTGACGAAAAAGAAATTGAGTTATTTAATGAAGGTGAAGAATGGTGGATTCTAGTATAGAATAGAACATAATAAAAAAGACAAATATTAAAGGAGATAACATATGGTTAGATCAATTATGAAAGACATATTCTTTCTTAACCAAAAATCTGAACTTGCTACAAAAGCAGATGCTCAGGTGATACAGGATTTGCTTGATACGCTTAAAGCAAATAAAGAAGGCTGTGTAGGAATGGCAGCTAATATGATTGGTGTTAAAAAAAGAATTATTGTGATCAGTATGGGCGATATGGATGTTCCGATGATTAATCCTAGGATAGTGAAGAAATCGGGTCAATATGAAACAGAAGAAGGATGTCTTTCACTTATAGGTGTTAGAAAAACTAATAGATTCAAAGAGATAGAAGTAGAGTATTTTGATTCGAGATTTAAGAAGCAAAGGGGAAAATACTCAGGATGGATTGCTCAAATTATTCAACATGAAGTAGACCATTGTGATGGGATAGTCATATAGAAAAAGGGTAGATAGCCCTTCAAGGTGGAATTACAGCAAGTAAAAGAAATACACAATTATCCCTGGGTACAAACCCGCAGATAGCAGATTACATACCGAGGGATTTATTCCTGAGTTTGCACTTCCTAATTTCCACTCATAAATTGAACTATAGATTTTCCTATAATATTTTGCTGCTGATCTCTTGTTATAGTTGCTGTATTGTCACCCTTTTGGAATCCATACCAACCATTTTGAGAGTGATTACCTCCACTGATAGGAATCCATTTTGTACTTGTTGGCAATAATTTTTTAGATTCATCAATCTTATCTTTTCCGACGAATCCATCTTTAGTTCCATACATTGATAAAACCTTTACTCCACTTGAGGATAGATTGTTACTCTTCTGGGGATATGATGCTAAGAGTATTAAACCATTAATTTTATCTTGGTTTTTGTATGTAAATTGAGCTGCCATAACCCCGCCAAGGGAATGACCAGCTATATACCACTGCTTAATTTTTGGATGTTTTTCTATTACCTTTTCAGCTTTATTAGGAGAAAGTACAGCGAGATTCAAGGGCATTGGTACAATTACAACTACAAAACCAGACTCCGCTACTTTCGCGGCTAGTGGTGCATAAGCCTCAGGTGAAACTTTGCCACCTGGATATATAATTAAACCTTTGGTAATTGTTTTGTTTTTAGCGGTATATTCAATCCAAGGTGAATCTTTATATTCAACCTTATCAGTTGAACGCAACATACTTTTAGCTTCAGGCATAGCTCTATAATAATTGCTTGTATATATTGCAATTATTGTAACTATTATTATTGAAATAATAAATAGACAATATTTCCATTTTTTCTTTATAAAGATTTTCATATTGTATACCTCCTCCTACATATATTTCCCTTTTATATAATATTCACTACTTCAAGTTGTGTAACAGTTATTCCAAAAGCTAAAAAGCAAGAATGATATTTATAGTATATTTAAGTAAAATAAGAGTATTATTATAGATAATAACAAAATTGGAAGGTGAATTAATAATGTCACAAGAAACATACGTAAAAGTTCTAAAAATTTTCACGGTGCTTAGTTTTATTCTCATGGTTACTGTTAATGCATTAGCAAACATTTTACCCATTAATGGTATAACAACTGGTGGAGTTTCAGATTCATATTCTAATCTATTTGCACCTGCTGGAATTACCTTTGCAATATGGGGACTAATATACCTATTGCTTGCTGGATTTGTAGTTTATCAACTGGGCCTTTTTAAGAGGGCTGATACTAAAGCTATAGTTAAGCTTATTGGCGGTTATTTTATTATATCTTCAATAGCCAATATAGCCTGGATATTCAGTTGGCAGTATAAAATCATTCCACTTTCTATGATTTTAATGATTGTAATACTGGTTTCCTTAATTAAAATTAATATCAAAATAAACTCCACACAACTAACATTGAAGGAAAAATTATTTGTAAAACTTCCTTTTAGTGTTTATTTTGGGTGGATTACTGTAGCAACAATAGCTAATGCCTCCACACTGCTTGTTAGTTTAGGCTGGAATGGTTGGAGCATATTTGAACAAATTTGGACAATAGTTATTTTATTTGTGGGGCTTATTATTGGTATGACTACAACATTAAAAAATAAAGATATCCCATATGGCATAGTTATATTTTGGGCTTATTTAGGTATACTCATCAAACATGTTTCCTCAAGTGGGTTTGCAGGTAAGTATCCTGGAATTATAACTACGTTAATCATTTCATTAGTTGTTATTTTCATATGTATATTACATGTTGCAAAGAAGGTATGAAATATTGCATAACTGTTTTGACAATAGAATAATTTCCACGATTGACTTTAAAATGGGGGTGAAACGGACAATATTTGTTGCTAGCAATACTTACTCTATTTTTATGAGTGAAGCGAATTTGCTGTTCACTAGTCTTTTTTTATAGAAGTTTCTTAGCAAATTCCATATTATCCAATTTATTTTCTTTTATATAATTTAGCGAATCATCTAAATATGTTCTATGATGTTCTATGGTCTTTGAGAAAGACTGGATAAATTCAACCATATCTTCTTTGTTATCTTGCTTAGTACATAGATATTTCCCGACTAAATAAAATCTAATAAATGAATATCTTACTAAAAGCAAAATATATCCATCAAACATTGATTCCGATTCAGTAAATGGGAATATATAGTTATACATAAAATTCACTAAATAATTTTCGAAAATATAGCTATTATTATTTATAAAATTTTCAGTATAATATTCAAAGGCTTTTACATACAATTCAGAATATTTGTTAATGTCTTCTCCTTCATCAAACTTGAATCCGCTTATAATTTGCTTAGTATATTCCTTAAAAGAAGGACTGTCTACTTCTTTAGATACATTTAAGAAACCCATCATCTTTTTGAAAAAATCCATCTGCATAATATAACTCCATTGATTTTTTTCGTAAGAATCATTAACTGAATTAATATTATATTGTTTAATAAATGTAGGTACATCATTATACTTATGTTTAAGTTCTTTTTCTAATGTGTTTATAAAATCACCTAATATGTACATTCTTTCACTTAAATTAAATTCTCTGTTTTGTATTATTTTAATACTTAAATCTCTAATTTCTTTAAAATATTTAACGGGTGAGTTATTATATTCTGTAGATGTAGTTTCAATATCACTTGATAATATATGTTTTCCGAGTGGATCGTAACTTTCTGTAAATTCAATTCCTTCTTCTTTTAATAAAAGAATTCTTGCAGCTTCGGGACATGCTACATCAAGGGATATTTCATAATGCCTATCTACTTTATTTGTTATTCTAGGAAAAGATGTGCAAACATTTGATAGATATTTCTCTCCAATTTTAGAATAAATTATACAGTAATTTTCTTCATCTAAAAAGGCACACCGTTTTCCACTTTTTAATTTTATTTTTCCATAATCTATATCAGGGCTTAGGTAATAATCGTTAATATGTACATTTTTCTGTAACATGAGCTTCATTTCTTTGTCTTGAACTTTATAATACTGCCTGAAGGTGACCTTATCAATATCTATATCCCATCCAATACAACAGCTATCCGTGCATTTTCCACCTATACATTTAAATTCTTTAAGATATCTTGGATATCGTATTTCTACATTTTCTCTCATTGTATACTTCCTTTGCATATAAATTATTTCAATTTTAAGTTTCATATTTATTTTACTATAGAATTTAAAGTTTGTCAGATGTCTATACATTTTCTCCTATAGATTAGTGATTAGGTTTCAGGTTTCCTATTTTTATTTATTAGTTCCTCAAAAAAGTCGAGAATGTATTACAAAACTAAGCTATAATTAAATTAATTCCGGAAGAAAATGTATATTAAGGTGGGATATAGTGGATTATTTTAATGTTATAACATCTATGGTTGCTTTTGTGGAAAATAGGCTTACTGATGATATTGATCATACCGAGCTTGAGAAATATTTAGGATATTCTATTGCTCATATAAGAGAAATCTTTAGGGTCAATACAAAAATATCTCTTTCAAGATATATTCTTTATAGAAAAATATGCAATGCAGCCTTTGAAATTGCTCATGATAAAAAAAGAACCATACTAGAGATAGCAGCTGAATATGGTTTTGAGAGTTATGATACTTTTACGCGGGCTTTTAAGAGATACATGCTGATGACACCTAAAGACTTTCGTAAAAAAAGAATTGCTATAGGGAGAATCAGGCTTGGGGCAGGTGTTTATGGACCAGGTGTTATAAAAAATGTTAACTCACTGTATAATCCACCTGATTTTTGGGGGGAATTTAATATGATGAAAGATATTAAAAAATCAGAAGAAAGTTGTATTCTTTATGGAGTTCCAAGGGTAAAATATTGTTATGAAGAGTGTACACCCTTTCCATCAGCTTTAAAAGCATGTCTTAATTACATGGGACAAGATATAAGCTACTCCTATTTAATGGCGGTATCTGGTGGTGCTTTCCGTTTAAGATGGAATACTAGAGAGTGGGATGGCGGTAATGTTGATATAATGTGTATCTATGAAAAGGCTACGCAAGTCTTTAAAAAATCCTTTAAAGCAGCAGGAAGAGCTTATGATATTCTTGAAAGAACTGAAAAAGTAACTAAAGAGGATTTTATAAGCTTTATAAAAGCTGAAATAGATGAGGGACGTCCAGTTATAGCCCTAGGAATTATAGGACCGCCAGAAGCATGTATTGTTACAGGTTATAGGAATAATGGACATACACTTCTAGGATGGAACTTTTTTCAGGAATATAATGAAGTAGCAAAGGATATTGAGATAGATAAATCAGGCTACTTTATAAGTGAAAATTGGTGGGAGAATCCATGCACAATTGGTCTAATGTCCATAGGTGAAGAACAGGGCGAGCAAACCCCTATAAAGGAGATTGTTGAAAATGCCATTGATATACTTACAAAAGAACAGATAGGTGTTTATGCAGGAGGTCAGGCTGCCTATGACCATTGGGCAAATTCACTTCTTGATGAAACACAGTTTCCAAGGAATGCTGTAATGCCAATGTTATTTGAAAGAATTATGTGTCAGTGTGATGCTACCTGCATGATAGGCGAGGGAAGATACTATGGAGCAGCATTTTTAGAGTGGCTTGGAGATAACAATGAAGCCATTAAAGAAAAGTGTTATAAAGCAGCCAAGTACTTTAAACAGGAATTTACTGTAGCAAGAAAAATGGGAGAGTTGATAGAAGAAAATCAGCCCAGAGAAACACAAGCAAGAAATCTAGGAGAACCTTCTGTGAGAAAAGAATTAGCTAAATGTATAATGGAAGCAAAGAAGCTTGATTATAGTGGATGTGAGGTTTTAAGGGAGATAGTTGAAATGATATAGGAGAGTTCGTTCCTAGTCAAAAATTATTAGCACTATAAAGAAAATAATCCGCTAAAATGCCCTAAATAATGCATTCTAGCGGATTATCCTCTTTCTACTTACTTTTCTTCCTCATGAACTTTTGTTAGTACATCAAGGAGCGTCAAAAGGATAGCATTTTTGATTTATCTCCCACAGAATAAATATAAAGCTTGTGAAGTGGTCTTGTCATAGCTACATATAGAAGTTTTACGTCTAAATCCCTTTCGGTATAATTTTCTTTTGAAGCATTAGACACTATTACTATGTCAAATTCAAGTCCCTTTACTAGGTAAGAAGGAATAATTACAACTCCTCCAGAATAATCTTTTTCTTTACCTGTTATTACTGATATATTTTTGTCTTGTTTTAATAATTTTTTCAGTTCAAGACATTCCTTTAGTGTTTTACAAATTATAGCCATTGATTTATAGTTTTCCTCCTTCATTTCAATGATTCTATTTTCTATATCAGCAGCAATTTCTTTTAAAGAGTTTTTTTCATAAACTGTTACTTCATCACCATGACGTATCACAGGTTTAGCTTTTGGAAGACGAGGGTCATTAAGACTTCCAATAACTGAGCTTGCTGCATTCATTATTTCTACGGTAGTTCTGTAACTTTGTTCTAAGGAAAGATGAGTTGAAGAGTTCTGTGCAAATATATATTTTGATATATCATTCCAGTCATTTATTCCACGGTAACTGTATATTCCTTGACATAAGTCGCCGAGGATTGTAAAAGAGCCGCTGTTTATTATTTTTTTAAGCATGAAAAGCTGAAATAAGCTGAAATCTTGAGCTTCATCTATAACTACATGTTTTAAAGAGATCTTATCCTCAAGTCCGAAGATGGAAAGCTTAAGGTACATTAGGGGGGATAAATCCTCCATTTCTACAGTTTTATCTAAAAGGTTATTAAGAGAGTAATCTTTTAAATATTTCATAGTTTCATTGAAAGAAGTATTTTCAGTGAACTTTTCTAAGGAGCTTAAGAAATCAGTATAGTAGTCTAGTACGGAACTTGTGGTTATTTTAGAGATGTAATCTCTTATCATGGTTTTAAGACCTTTTTTTATATTCAAAAGCAAATTATCACGTTCATCCGCAAGAAATATTATTTTTTCGCGCCTTTTAGGACAATCAGGCATTTGGTCTCGCACAGTATTTAATTTTATATCATATTGATATTCAACATGATCGAGTATTTTATTTTTTTCATATTTAACTTTATTTACTAAGCTTTTCTTTATCTCATTGATGCGCTTCATAAATGGTAAATTACTGTACTCATACAAAAATTGTCTGTTAAGCTCTTTATAAGAAAAGAGTACGAAATCATGAATTTTAAAATCTATTTTAGGGATAAAATTATTTTCTAAAAGGTTTATATATTTTTCAAGCATATCTTTAAACTCTAAAGAGGATTTAAAAGTGGAGGATTTAATTAAATTATTAGAGCGTTTTGAATCCTTTGATGAATAGTTTTCTATTATTGTTGAGAGTTTTTCATAAGGCTCATTTAACTTTAGTTTTTTACCTATTACTTCAAAGGCTAAATCCTCAAAGGTAGTTTGAGTTGCATTTTCAACTCCGAGCTCTGGTAAAACATCGGAAATGTAGCTTAGAAAGAATCTATTTGGAGCTATTATCATGAAATCCTTGGGCCTTATAGTTTTTTCGTGAGTATACATTAGATAGGCTATTCTGTGTAGTGCGATAGTGGTTTTTCCTCCTCCAGCTGCACCTTGAACTATAAGTGGGTTCCACATATCAGCTCTTATTACTCTGTTTTGCTCTGATTGTATTGTGGATACTATGTCTTTTAATCTGTTATCCTTATTCGAGCCCAGGGCTGCTTGAAGGAAATCATCATTTGTTGTTATATCTACATCAAAAATTTCTTTAAGTTCACCTTTTTCTATGGTGTACTGTCTTTTTAATTTTATATCTCCTTTTATTTCGCCATCAAGACAGGTATATGATGCATTTCCAAGCCTACCTTCATAATATAAAGAAGCAAGAGGAGCTCTCCAATCTAATATTATAAGTTCGTGGTCCTCTTCTCTCATAAGGGACATCTTCCCTATATAATATTTTCCTTGTTTATTGCTATTTTCTTCATTAAAGTCTACCCTTGCAAAGTAAGGTTTAGAAAGACCTTTTGTAACATCTTTGAGCTTTTTATTCATACTATCTTGAAGTGATGTGTTTATTATTAATTCATTAAACTGTTCTGCGTTATCTGAGTTATAATGACTTTTACCATAATCTACCTCTTTATCAATTTTTAGTTTATGGCCCGATATTTCCTCGTTATAGTTTCTTAAATAATTCTTGGTATAGTCTAGTTTTTCAAGCTCTTCATTATAATTAGCATGATTGTATGCAGGCATGGGAGCCTCACCTCCTAAAGTTTTGTTTGATTTTTAATCCAAGACAGATTCCGGTAAATATAATTTTATTAGATTAGAGTGAAAATGTAAAATCACTGTAAGAAGGTATAGAACTCTAAAACCTATAGAGGTTATATAATCTCATTATTTTGTAAAAATGCTAAATTTATCTTGACAAGTCAGAGTTTTTTGGATATAGTAATAGTATAAACTTTAATTAAAAATATGATAGCGTGCTACATGTATGCTATAGAATAGAAAAATGTTAATACTAGATTATCTAGTATTTTTTACTTTATAGGAAATTATAAAATTTGTATACACCTTTTTAACGACATTTCAGAAGGAAAGTCGTTAAAATTAAGAGATTGTATGACTGAACTTTCTACAAGTAATTGTTGCAAAGCTTTCATTTTTTATTTGTTATTCTATTTAGTAAAGTATAGTGTTATAAAAGCAGCCTAACATAGGGTGCTTTTTTCATGCTGCTGATATAAGATTAAAAAAACATGCCTTTTTTATGCTAATATAATAATTCCCAAATTAGATAAGGTTAAAGAGGTATACATTAATAATAAATTCTAGGAGAAATTACTGAAAAGTTATGTGCTACTGATTTGTACATATAACAGAACTTAATTGGAATTGGAATTGATATTTTTTCCAAGTCACAGTTACCTTATTTTCTGCAATTGCCTATTCTGGTTTTAGCGGAAAACCTGTAGTAATTGCATGTGCCCGAGCAGCACTTCAGGAACAGCTGGCAGGGGCAAAGGGAGATATTCAAACACTTTCCCGAATACTGGGATTAGAAATAGATGCGCCAATGGCAAAGGATCCTCGTCAGTATGTTTGTGATGAGAGAGTTAGTGGAATAGGGGGAGTGTTTGGCGATGCGACAGCCTCTGATGAGATTAATCAATGGTTAGCCAGGACTACAAAAGGTGAACGCTCAGAAATGCCGAATATATCCGATAGTGTATGGAGACAGATTGGATGGGATGATACTATGCCCTGTGATGCCTGTCCCAGAAGGGGCTTTTGTAAGCTTGTTAAGGTAAGGGAACATTACAGATCTTCCAAGGATTTAATTATTGCAGATCATAGTATCTTTTTTCAGGACCTGTGGACAAGGGATGAAAGAATTGCAGACGGTAAAATGCCTATGCTTCCAGATTACTCCATGGTGATTTTTGATGAAGGGCATAAAGTCATACTGCCGGCAGCCATGGGTGCTGGAAGACAAATTCATAAAGAGGATATTGATAATATTATCCTTTCCATAGAGGAAATCCAGGGATCAAGAACTTCACTGGTTGTAATTGCAAATGCCGTGGACCAGTCCACTTCTAACTTTTTCGAAAAACTTAATCAAAACCTAATAGATGATGAGCAATCAGAGCGTCTGGCGGTTCGCACCGATGATATACTTCTGAAAGCAGCTGATAATTTTCATAAGGCACTAGAACGGCTACTCTTAGAGATACAAATTGAGGAAGAGCTATACATAGACGCGCTACCAGAAAGCACGTTACATACCTTTGAAATTCAAATAGAACTAGCAATTACAGCCTTAGCTAGGTTTGGTAGGAATAAAGGTAGAGAGGTTATTACTTGGGTAGATAGGGCAGATGGCAGCTTTTGGGTAGTTCCTCGGAATTTAAGCAATATGCTAGATAAACATTTATTTTTGAAAAAATTGCCTGTGGTGTTTACTTCAGGAACTTTAAGTGATGAGGGGGATTTTAGTTATCTGATGAGAACTCTTGGTTTAAAAGAGCCCTCAATATCAACGGTTGGAAGTGAAAAACTTGTTTCCTATTCTTGATGGGATTATTACCATTAATGGTGATCCTATGATCTTTAGACTAGAAACTAGTTACTGTTTTTACCAAGTCACAGTTACCTTAGTGGGTCCTTTTTTTGTAAGTGAAGCTTTCAATATTTGCTGCTAAATTAATAAATAAAATAATGATTTTAAACAAGTGAAAAGTAAATAGGGATTAAATAACCATTAAAATAAAATTTATACATATAGTCCTAAATATAGTATAATACTATTGTGTTATAAACGGAGTACGCTTAAAATGTATTTTAATGTTAAAGTATATCTTGAAATAAAATGAAGTATTTAGAATATTAACGAATGAGTAAGTATTTAAAAACGAGGGGGATAATTGAATGAATAAAAAATTAGTATCAAGTTTATTAATAATAACTATGTGTTTAACAAGTAGTGTAAATGTTTGGGGTGTTACTAAAAAGAAACCAGTAATTGTTGCTAAAAAGAAACCAGTAATTGTTACTATTAAAGATAGTTATGTTCAACAGTATGTAAATACTGATAAAAATTTTAGTAATGGTATAAGATATACAGGCATAAAAGCGGACAGTTATTTTGATGGACAAAGTAAAGAAATAAAAAGAAGCTATTATGCATATTACAATATTAATTCTACCATATTTAATTATAATAAAAGTTTATCAGAAGCTGTAAAGAACAAAGATTTTTCAATTATACAAGATTACTTTAATAAAGATAGCAATTTATATAATAAACAAAATAATTTAGTCGGAAATTTTCTCAACACAGATAATGAAGAATTTCGTAGTTGTATGGTGCTTGATTATTCTTATAATGCGAAAAGAAACTTATATAAGGTAAATGTAATTGAAAAATATAATTGTATGAAAGAATATAATATTACTTCTATAAAAACATATAATAGACAGTATATTATTGATGGTGAATACGCAGATAAAAATATAGTTGATATACAAACAAAAGAAGTTAAAGTAGGAAATGTATTAGAACAGGATGGATATATAAATAAGGTTTATGAAGCTGATGGAAAAAAGTTTTTAGAAGTAGAGCTTGTGAAAATTTTTGTTGGTGATGAGGCTATAAAAGTAGCAAAAGAAGATGGTTATATAGATGAATCTGAAAATAGTGTAGATGATGATTATTATCTAAAAGAAACGCATGAAGTAAAAACTTTTCAAATTTCTGACTTTGCTTATTTTCAAGATTACCGTTCAGTTAATTCAGAAGAAATAAATTATACTAATTCAATAGAACTAGATTTTTATAATTTTTCAGAACGTTGCAATGAAAGCCGCTCTGTTGCTAGGATTGTTACTGAAAAGGATATTGTTCAAGAATGTATGTTGCCATATATGCCTTAAAAATTTTAAATAGATCGGGGCTACATATATATTAGTCTAAATTTGTTTGAATTGCGAGGTATCATTAATGAAAAACAAAGCACAGATGATAACATATTTAATTATAAAAAATTAAGTACTAATAAAAATATTTTTCTTGTATTAGTATTAATACTTATGGCATCATTATTTGTATTACGTACTTTATTTAACCAAAATATTTTAAATGATAATACTACGTTATTTACTTTATTAATTATTAGTATTCTATTTGGAATAGTGATAATATTAGGAATAATACTACTTATTAAAGAGAAACGTCAATAGCGGGTACACGTATTAAGACACATAATAAGATTTCTTTATTATGTGTCTTTTTAATAAGCAAGAAAAATCTAGTGAAAAAATTAATATTGAACAAATGACATCTACTGATCTATTTAAAATAGTTTTTAACAAACTATTTCATTCAAGCGATTACAATAAAGCTGAAAATCTTATTTTTAAAGAATTAGAAGAAAATAATTCTCAAGAAGTATATGATATATCACTTGAGTTTTATAATTCCTTGCTCCCAAAAAGTGATTTAGATTTAAATAATAATAATTTTTCAAGAGAAGAAATTTACCAAGAATTAAATAATCTAAAATAATGCTAACTAAAACAATAATAAAAAATATATATTAGCTGTGGAGGGTTAAATGGATATTTCGTATTTTTTAAATAGTGTGGAAGAGTGGGTGAACCATAATGAAGATATAAAATCACTGATTTTAGTTGGTTCATATGTAAGAGGAGAATCAAGAGTAGATTCAGATGTTGATTTAGTGATGATAACCACAAATCCTGATTTATATATTAATAATTGTTTTGCAGATAATTTTGGAAAAGTAATAAATTCTCAAAAGGAAAATTGGGGTAGAGTTACTTCAATTAGAGTTTGGTATGATAATAATGCATTAGAAGTTGAGTTTGGAATAACTACACCTATTTGGATTGAAAGCCCTCTGGATGTAGGTACTTTTAGAGTTTTATCTGATGGCTATAAGGTAATTGTAGATAAGGAAAATTATTTTAAGAATATTATTTTAAGTCAATAAATTATATTCTGTAGCAATAGCAACAAAAACTGTTCCAATTTTTGCTGCTAAGGAAATGTTAAATATAGATACCTAGAATATGACTTGAATTTTCAAGATAGATATATTTATAAATTGGTGGATAAAATTTATATGGATAAGTCAGTTGAGTTTATTGGAAATGAGTTATAAGTGGAAAATAGCAAAATAAATTGTGTTTACAATTTGTTCGCGTTTTCAAGGGACCTTTATGAGCGAAGCAAATTTGCTAAAGATTGCAGCAAATAGAATAACTTGTGAACGTATTTAGCAACATAGAAACTAGTTACTATTTTTACCAAGTCACAGTTACCTTATTTTTTTATGTTATAATACTTATTGAAAAAGTTTAGAATGTAAGGGTGTTTATCTTTAGTATATAAAGAAAAACTATGTGCATGTACATAACTTACAGTACCTTTTCGAATAATATTTTCTATGGTATTCCATAGGCTAACAGGAGGATAAAATTTTGTATAAGAAAATAGGGGTCCCTTTTTATTATAAAACAAAAAAAGAGTTTCCAAGTAAGTTGATGGATTGGATTGGCGATGTTTTTTACGATATTCTTCCGAAACACGGATATGAGATACGTGATGAGCAAATATATACTGCTTTTCAGCTTGCTGATGCAGTTTGTAATAAAAAAATTCATCTGGCTGAGGCTGAGGTAGGTACTGGAAAGACCTTCGCCTACTTACTCACTGCAATTGCCTACGCTAGATTTAGTGGAAAACCTGTAGTAATTGCATGTGCCCAAGCAGCACTTCAGGAACAGCTGGCAGGGCCAAAGGGAGATATTCAAACACTTTCCCGAATACTGGGATTAGAAATAGATGCGCCAATGGCAAAGGATCCTCGTCAGTATGTTTGTGATGAGAAAGTTAGTGGAATAGGGGGATTGTTTGGCGATGCCACAGCCTCTGATGAGATTAATCAATGGTTAGCCAGGACTACAAAAGGTGAACGCTCAGAAATGCCGAATATATCCGATAGTGTATGGAGACAGATTGGATGGGATGATACTATGCCCTGTGATGCCTGTCCCAGAAGGGGCTTTTGTAAGCTTGTTAAGGTAAGGGAACATTACAGATCTTCCAAGGATTTAATTATTGCAGATCATAGTATCTTTTTTCAGGACCTGTGGACAAGGGATGAAAGAATTGCAGACGGTAAAATGCCTATGCTTCCAGATTACTCCATGGTGATTTTTGATGAAGGGCATAAAGTCATACTGCCGGCAGCCATGGGTGCTGGAAGACAAATTCATAAAGAGGATATTGATAATATTATCCTTTCCATAGAGGAAATCCAGGGATCAAGAACTTCACTGGTTGTAATTGCAAATGCCGTGGACCAGGCCACTTCTAACTTTTTCGGAAAACTTAATCAAAACCTAATAGATGATGAGCAATCAGAGCGTCTGGCGGTTCGCACCGATGATATACTTCTGAAAGCAGCTGATACTTTTCATAAGGCACTAGATAGTTTGCTCTTAGAGATACAAATTGAGGAAGAGCTATACATAGACGCGCTACCAGAAAGCACGTTACATACATTTGAAATTCAAATAGAACTAGCAATTACAGCCTTAGCTAGGTTTGGTAGGAATAAAGGTAGAGAGGTTATTACTTGGGTAGATAGGGCAGACGGCAGCTTTTGGGTAGTTCCTCGGAATTTAAGCAATATGCTAGATAAACATTTATTTTCGAAAAAATTGCCTGTGGTGTTTACTTCAGGAACTTTAAGTGATGAGGGGGATTTTGGTTATCTTAAGAGGACTCTTGGTTTAAAAGATCCAGCAATATCAACGGTTGGAAGTCCCTTTGATATTGAGCAGCAGGTGGTGGTTTATTTACAACAGCCATCCTTTGAGGAAACTGACAGTGCCAAGTTTTCACGCAAAATTAAACAATTACTAGGTTTGCTGAAAGAAAATGGAGGAAGAGCGTTGATACTTGCGAGCTCTTTGAAGGAAGTAAAGAAAATAAGAAAAGAAATTAGTGGATACGCGCTACCTTTTGAAGTTTTATGGGAGGATAAAGGTGAGCGAGGATACCTTGTCCAAAAGTTTCGTGCGGAAGTTACATCTGTATTAGTAGGTTTTACCTTTTGGGAGGGAATTGATGTGCCCGGGGAGTCTTTATCTCTCGTTGTAGTTTGGCAGCTTCCCTTTCCTTCCCTAGACCCTTTGATTGAAATGAGGCGAAAGGAAGCGGAAGAAGAGGGGATTAATCCACTTATAACCGTTGATTACCCTGAAATGGGATTGAAGTTAAAACAAGGTTGTGGCAGATTAATTAGAACTAAGGATGACCGTGGAGCAATAGCTGTCATGGACCAAGTAATAGGAACCCCATGGGAAAAGGTGGTTATGAGGGCTCTACCTAGAGGAGCGAAAATCAAAAATTTTCCTATTGATTTTAATCTCGTGAAGTAATATAATGTAAAAATAATATAGAAATTGCTGTGATAAGAAGAGTAAGTAGATAAGTTCTTTTAAAGAGAGCTCCTGTAGCTGAAACGGAGCAAAGAATTGTTTATTGAAACAAGCCTTTGAGCTTCACTCCGAATCTTTCTTAAGGGGAGGAAGTGACGTATGTTCACGTTATAGAACTAGAGTATATGTATTAATTGTACCGTACTCGAAAAGGTTAATATGGTAACGTATTAATAAACTAGGGTGGCACCACGAATATTGCTCTCGTCCCTAAGATTGTAGAATCTTGGGGGTGGGAGTTTTTTTTATTTTTACTAATAATTAAAGGATGGTGTCTAAATGATTAACAATGATTCAATGAAATATAAGAAGGGTACAGAAAGGCCAACCTTTCCAAAGAGAGCTGTTATAACAGCAGGTATGCCTTACAGTAATAAGGCATTGCATTTTGGTCATATTGGTGGGGTGTTTGTCCATGCTGATATATTTGCTAGATTTATGAGGGATAGAATAGGTAGTGAAAATGTTATTTTTGTATCGGGAACTGATTGTTATGGTTCACCTATTTTAGAAAGTTACCGTAAAGCAAAACAAGGGAATTTATTTAGTGGGGACATAGAGGAGTTTGTGAGTTTTTATCATGAAAAGCAAAAGGAAGTATTGGATGCCTACCAAATAAGTTTGGATTTATATGGGGCTTCAGCACTTGGAAAAGTTGGGGAAGTACACAAAGAAGTATCGAAAATGGTGTTTGAAGATTTATATAATAAAGGTTATATAAATAAGATGTTTTCGGAGCAATTTTATGATGAAAAATTTGATGTTTTGCTAAATGGGCGTCAAGTTGTAGGAAAATGTCCTGTGCAGGGTTGTTCCTCAGAAAAGGCTTATGCAGATGAGTGTGGATTAGGTCATCAATATATGCCCAATGAATTAATTGATCCAATTAGTGCTTTGTCAGGAGAAACCCCAAAATTAAAGTCCATTGAAAATTGGTATTTTAGGTTGGAAAATTGGACGGAAAAATTAAAAAATTATTTGGAGCTTTTAAAAGATAAGGGTGAGAGTAGAAAATATTTAATTAATACAATAAGTGAATTTTTAAAGAAACCGGTAATTTATATAACTAGAAATCAGATGGATATATTTGAAGGCATGAAAAGTAAATTGCCAAAGCATACTGTAGTGGATGAAGGCAAAAATTCCATAGTTATAGTTTTTGAGAACTTTGAATTAAGAGAGAAATCAAGAACTATATTATCACAAAATGGCTTAAAGTTTAGAACGGGAAAAGCCTTAGTTCCCTTTCGAATTTCAGGTAATATTGAATGGGGAGTTCCAGTTCCTGAGGCGGAAGGAATGTCAGGGGCAACCTTTTGGGTATGGCCTGAGTCCTTGTGGGCACCAATTTCCTTTACTAAAACTTATTTAGAAACTGTGCCTAATCCTGAAAATCAATGGGAATCCTGGTGGAAGTCTAAAGATAGTAAAGTGTTTCAGTTTATAGGAGAAGACAATATTTATTTTTATAGCATAGCAGAATCAGCCTTATTTATGGCTCTGCAAAACAATGATCCAGTAATAGATCCAAAGGAAGGTGAATTTCAGTTGCCACATATTATAGCTAACAATCATCTTTTATTTATGGATAAAAAGGCAAGTAGCAGCAGTAATATTAAACCTCCTAGTGCCTTTGAACTACTAGATTATTATACTCCTGAACAACTTAGAATGCATTTTATAAGTTTAGGACTCGCAAATAAAGGTGCAAGCTTTAAACCAAAGAAAATGGGAGACAATACCTTTTATGAGGGTATAGATATGGTTCTAAAGGAAGGCAATTTATTGACTAATATTTTAAACAAGTTAGTTCGTTCCTGTTTTTATACAGCGCAAAAATATTATGAAAGTAAGATACCTAAGGGAACAATTAGCCTTTCTGTTATAGAAAAATCTAAAGAGGCAATACTTGATTTTGAGAGTAAGATGTATAAGCATGATTTTCATAGACTAACGGATATATTAGATGATTATATTAGAACTGCTAATAAAAATTGGGTGAATAGTAGTAAGCTTGTGGATAAAGACCAAAATGAAGAATTAAGAAGTCAACTATTGATGGATAGTTTCTATGCCATAAGAGTAGCAATAACCTTATTGCATTCATTTGCACCTATAGGTTGTGAAAAGATAAGGGAGTTTATGAATTTAAATGAAAAAATTTGGGATTGGACCTACATCTTTGAGGATTATAATGCATTCATAGAAGATGTTGATAACCATAACCTAAAGTTTTTAGAACCTAAAGTAGACTTTTTCACAAAACATCATACACAATTTGAGATGTACGAGTAAAATATCTTGAAAAATCCATAACTAAAGTATGATTTTTTTGAGACAATAAGAACTTTCCTCCATATGATAACATATGATTACTGTTTTTACCAAGTCACAGTTACCTTAGTGGCCCCAGTGGAAAGAATAGTTATAATTTTTCTTTCCATTGTGTCTACTTAAATTTAAATTTATACTTTTCTTATGAGTTAAATCGAATTGGTAACTTATGGCGAATCAGTATATGTAAAAAAGGAGTGTATCTTATGAAAGATTTGTTTTTATCTATGCCAAGCAAAGAATATAAAAAGAGTTTTGAAGATTATGTTATAGCATATAAAAATGCAGATGATAATTATTATTTTACTAAATATAAAAAAGGAATGGAGAATTTTGATGAATATTTAAACGACTTACACAATTATTCTAAAGGAATAGATTTACCGCAAGGATGGGTTATAACCTCAACATTTTGGTTAATTGATAATAATGAAGTTGTAGGAGTAGTAAGAGTTAGGCATCAAGATGAAGGTACAGATGGGCATATAGGTTATGATATATCACCAGGGTATAGAAATAAAGGTTATGGTACTCAAATTTTAAAATTAGCATTAGTTGAAGCAGAAAAAATTGGTATAAAAGAGGTAATGGTTACTTGTAACATAGATAATAAATTTTCAAGAAAAATTATTGAAAAGAATAATGGTAAATTATTAGGGACTATTTTTGATGAAGAGGAAAATGAAAACTTATATAAATATATTATTTGAACATCTAATGACAAATAATAAAATACTGATTTAAGAGTAACAACATAATTATAATTTTGGAAATTTCATATATTGTTTAACAATCTCAAAGGCAGTAATGCCTTTTTTCTTTTTTAAAGATTGATGATAAACATTGACAAATAGGTTTTTGCGGTTTACTATTACGTTGTGTGATATATCATGCAACGTAATAAATTAGAGGAGATGAACAAAGAATAATGAGCTCAATTGAACGATTTTCAGAACCCACATTATTTATTTTAATTAGTTTAGCAGAGAGTAACAAACATGGTTATGCGATCATGGAAGATATAGAAAGTTCATACGATATTAAAATTGGACCCGGTACACTATATGGTGCTATTAGTCGCATAGAAAAACTAAAGTACATTGAGAGTGTTCCCTCTAAAGATAGGAGAAAACCTTATCAAATTACTCCTGAAGGCAGAGAATATCTACAGGAAAAATTGAGAGAAATGGAGAATGTTACTAACTTAGGTTTTAAGAGGTTGGGTATGATATGAAATGGATTATTCATTTATATCCTAAAAAGTGGCGAGAACGTTATGAAGATGAGTTTTTATATATTTTAGAGAAAAGGAAGCTCTCATTTAAAGAAATAATTGATGTATTTGTTAATGCAATGGATGCACGACTTTTAAATTTAGTGGAGGTGATTATAAGTATGGGTAATAAGATAAGTGATATTATGCTTAAATCTGTTTTTAAGCGTTCATTAATAATTGGTTCAATAGTTTTATTAGGGGTGATTAGTGGATATTTACTTGGCGAAAGTACTCCTTCATTTTTTGAATTATCTCCTAAAATAGTTCTTCTAATTGGAGCTTTCTTAGGGCTTTTTATAGGTTATGTAGCTGGAGTGGTAAGAGGAATCATTCGTGTCATAAAAGTAACTCAAAACGAAGATGTGTTCTTGCCAACTGGCAAATTAAAGTTTGATAAAATAGAAAGGTGATGACAAATTTGAAGCAAATAAGGATATTTAATAATACTAATAAATTTTGTTTAGTAACAGAAGTAAATGATTTTATCAAAAATAATAAAGTGAAAATTAGTGACATTCAATATAGTTCAAATGGAGGCAGTCTTATGTTTTCAACTCAATATTCTGTTATGATTATTATTGAAGAAGATGTATTATAAAGTTAAGACAGAGTTTGAATAGGCTCATATTCTGAAGTTGAGTAAAAAAAATCTACACTTATATATTAACACAAAGTGTAGTAGAACAAATGCTGAAGAGGCAATGGAAGTTGTTAGATTAGTTAAGGATATTCTTAATAATAGAAAAGAAAATGAAACTATTGGTGTAATTACTTTTAATATTACTCAAAGGGATTTAATTACCTTAGTGGGTCATGAAGTGGCCCACTTGTTAAGATGCTGCTGCACAATTATACTTAGTGCAACAACCTCTTATTTTTTATCTAGGCTACTATTTCTGTTTTAACTTTTTCTAATTCAGTTTCACTTTTTTTATTAAAAGGTACTGCTATTAGACCTAAGGCTGCAATGATTGCTGTGAAAAGGAAGCACTTATTATAAACTTTATTGGTTTCATCATTTTTTATTACAGTTGATTCATCTAGGATATTATATACCTCTTTTGCTTGTATATTGAACTTTTCTTTTAAAGATGGGTTCATATTATTAGGAACAGTTGCTAATACTGTTTTTTCCTGAGCTTCAATTAACTTATCAACCATATCTCGTGTAAAGGCAGTGTTTTTGCTAGTGTTTGAAGTCTTTATTTTATCACATATAGTAGATTTAACTTGTTGATCAAGCACCACATTATTAGTAACAGTATCTATGATTCTGATTTTTGTATTGTCTATAGCTTGAGCAGTGTAATGACTACTTAGGGTTGAAACTAAAGCTATTGCCAAACATGCAGTTAATTGTCTAAAGCTGTTTAATATTCCTGAAGCAATACCATTCTTATCTGGGGAGATCTCTTCAAAAGCACTTCGATATAAAGGAGAAGTTGAACCAAGTCCAAGTCCTAATAGAATAAATGCACTATAAATTATCTTGATATTGCTTGAATTATTCATAAACACAAACATAAGGTTACCAAGAGATGCAAAAATTACAGCTGATAGGGAAATAACTCTAGCACCATATTTTTCAGATATAATTCCAAAGATAGGGCAAGTAATAAAGGAGATGCAGCTTACTATACCTAGTATGATTCCAGATTTTAATACTGAATAACCTAATTGGTTTTCTAGATAAAAATTCATCAAATATGAGCTAGGCATATAAGCAAAGAATACTACTCCAATTATAGTTATAGAAGAAGTAAAGCTTTTTATTTTAAACAGCTTAAATTCTATCATTGGATTTTTTGACTTAGCCTCGTGTATTAAGAAAGTAGTAATTGAAATTGTTGAGGTTACTATTAAAATAAGTATTCTTGTACTTGCCCAACCGTAGTAATTTCCTTTAACAAGTAGAAAGATTAGTGATCCAATTCCATAAGCTAGTAATATAGAGCCAATAAAATCTATTTTCTTTTCTATTGTTCTGTCATAGCATTCCTTAACATGTCTTATTCCAAAGAGTAAGGCAATAAGAATAAAAGGAATATTCACATAAAATATTGCCTTAAACCCAAAGACTTCATTTAAAATTCCACCTAAAACAGGACCAGAAGCTGCAGCAATAGAGATTATCATACCTATGGAAATACCTAGCTTTGACATGGCATCTTTGCCGAATAATTCTATACCTAAAGGAATGGATAGTGGGGTAAGAATCGCAGCTCCTATACCTTGCATAATTCTAAAAATTATAATCATAGAAAGAGAAGTTGAAAGTCCACAAAATATTGATGAAGAACCAAAGACTAAAAGACCTATTATAAATAGTTTCTTCCTCCCAAAAATATCTGCAATCTTAGAGAAAGTTATTAATAGAGCAGAGAAAGGAATTAAATAAGCTGTACTTACCCAGGATATTCCCGTTATGTCGGTTTTAAAGTAATTGGCCATAGATGGCAAAGACACATTAACTATAGTTGAGTCTAAGACTGTTAAGAAGCAAGCTATTGATAGAGATATAAATGCTAATACTTTTTCTTTTTTATTCATGATAACCTCCAAAATTATTATTATTAGAATGTGAAACCAACGTCATGTTCATATAATACGTTGAAAAAAATTGAATGTCAATACATGAAATGAAATTCATATTTTATTGACTTTTGCTTTTTTAGCTTTTATTATTAGAGTAGGTGATGAAAATGGAAAGAAAAATAAGGATACCAACTCAAAAAAGAGCTTTAGAAAAGTATAATAGAATCTTAGAAGCAGCTTATAAATTATTTAATGAAAAAGGTTATTATAATACCACTACAGCAGATATATCTAAAGAAGCGGGTGTTGCTACTGGCTCTGTATATGCCTATTTTGAAGATAAGAAGGATATTTATATTAGAGTGATTGAAAGGATTAATGAAAAATTTATACATCCAACTCATAATTTTTGGTTGGAGAATGTCGACAAAGAGCTTAATAATGCCGATGAGGCAAAAGGTCTTTTTAGGATATTTATAAAAATGATGATAAAGCATCATGACTTTTCTAAAACCTTTCATGATGAAATGGAGGCATTAACACTTTTAGATGAGGATGTAGCTATGATAAGAAAGGAACAAGAGAGGTTTAGAGATGAAAACGTGAGAGATATTTTCAGAGTTTTATCTATACCTTTTAAAGGTGAAGGGGAAGAAAAGATATTTTTTCATTACTCATTTTTTATAATTGATGACCTATGCCATAAAATTATATACGATGATGAAATAAAAGATGTGGATTTATACATTGAAAAATGCGTGAATATGTTATACTGCTTGTTTCAAGATTGTACGGATTATATGAATAAGTAAGTATAAGAGGAATTTGACCCAACATCAGCAGGTACCTTTACCTATGAGGTTAGTAGCACTCTAATTGTTCATAAAGATCACAAAACAGTGATTGTACCTACGAAAAATGCTATTCTCACTTTAACTACCTGCTATCCATTCTATTTTATTGGGAATGCTCCAGACCGTTATATTGTGGCAGCGGAGCTATTAGAGATATGATAAAGAAAAAAAAGCCTGCATATTTTTTCTGTGGACACGTGTATGATGCTTTTGGTTTTAAAAAATCATATAATACATTTGTTTTTAAGCGTTGATTGTGATGAAATTACAACAAGAGGCTGGGTTGTAAATTTAGAAACTGCAAAATACGAGAAGGTAATATTATAAAAATACAATGTCAGTACGGACAAAGGGGGAATTCATATGGTTTATATGATTGATAGAGAAGAACTTACTAATATACTTCTTAATAACAATGGAGAAGAGATTTTATCTTATGCAGATAAAATCTTAGAATTGGTGCCTGAATTAATAGTTTGTAGTAGATGCGAACATGAACATAGAGCACATAAATATAATGTTTATATGCATATTCTTCACGTAGTTGCAGGAGTAAATAGTGATTTAACACTTAAGCTTGCAGCATTATTTCATGATATTGGTAAACCTTATGCTAAGAAAAAGGTCAATGAAAAGGTTAGCTATTGGGGACATGGAGATATCAGTGTTGTAATTACTAACCTTGTGCTTAACAGACTTGGTTATGATGAAAGTAGAATAAATGATGTATGTAGTTTAGTAAAAATTCATGATGAAAAAATTAAACCTACAATTAATGGTATAAAATTAGTTGTAGATAGCATTGGGAAAATGAATTTTGAAAGATTGCTAATATTACAAACTAGTGATGTTCATGCACATGCAGATGTGTATGCTAATATAATAATTCCCAAATTAGATAAGATTAAAGAAGTATACATTAATAATAAATTCTAGGAGAAATCACTAAAAAGTTATGTAATATAAGAAATAATTCAATTATCGTTAGCGAAACAAATTTGCTACTGATTTGTAAATATCACAGAACTTAATTGGAATTGATATTTTTTCCAAGTCACAGTTACCTTCAGTTACCTTAGTGGGTTATGAAGTGGCCCACTTGCTATTAGCAAGAATCTAACTTCTAGTTATAACAGTTTTCTAATAGGTATTTGTATTTCAGATATATATTCATTTTCAGAATCTGAAAAGTCATAATCTACTATATTTTTTTCGATAGAGTCTCCCAATATTTCGTATCCGTTTTCTTCAATCCATTCAATAAGAACGGTATAGTGATTTTCGATATCTTTATAGGGTCCTAAAAAAACAACATAAGCAAACTCATTTTCTGGAATCGTTATCAAATCCAACTCTATTATATTTTCAGTTGACAAGATTTCGATGAAATATTTAAATTTATTAAAATTTCCACTTGTCATGTTTTCTCTTGAAAGAGAAGTGTATATTTGACCTTCAATAAGCCAGGAACTGAGCTTTAAATATTTTTCGTTTTTTTTAACGCATTCTTTAAGTTCGTACTCGTTTTTACTATCTTTAATGTCTAAAACAACTCCAATTCTTTGAGGCAAGCGCTTTATCTTTACAATATTCAGCTCATGTTTTATATTTCCAAGTAGCTCAAGTTTTGTATTTATTTTGTTTTTTAAATTGACTAACTTATTTATTTTTACATCAATTTCCTCTTCCTTATTTTTTAGTAAGGTCATTAAGTTATTTGTATTTTTATTATTCATATATTTTTTAATATCCTTTAATGAAATATCAAGATTTTTAAAAAATAGGATTCTGCTTAGTTTGAAAAAATTCCGAACACTATAGAATCTGTATTTATTTTCAACATCACAATTAGGTTTTAAAAGATCGATTTTGTCATAATGCCTTAAGGTATCTGTGCTTATATTAAAAAGCTTGGCTAATTCTCCAATTAAAAAAGTATCCTTCACAATTATGTCACTTCCATTCGATAAATATTAAACTATTTATCACTATTATTATAAACCACTAAGTAACATTAAAGCTATTAAAAAATATGAATGTAACATATTGACATTAGACCTGCTCATATCATTTATCAAAATCAAATTTCTTAATGTATCTTTAAGTTTTTCTCGTGATTTCTCTTTATTTTTAAAATAATAATAATACCTATTGACATTAGAGCTAGTCAAAGGTTTATGATTTACTTAGATGAATTTTAATGATTCTATCAATAAATATTACAAAAGGGGAATACTATCATGAGTGGTTATAACGCAGTATTAGCAAGAAATACGGAAAATGCTCCAAAAGGTATCGGTCCATATTCACAAACTGTAGCTTACTCTCATTACAATAATCTTTCAGCTCAATTACCTATCGATCCGAAATCTGGTAAATTGGTAGCTGGTGGTGTAAAAGAGCAGGCGAAGCAGTGCTTTGAAAATATCAAGGCAATTGTAGACAGCATCGACCATGTTATGAGCGATGTTGTTAGAATCACTGTATTCGTTAAGAATATCAAAGATATTGACGCTGTAGACGAAGTTTACAAAACATTCTTCCCAAGCTATCTTCCTACACGGACTATAGTCGCAGTTGCAGCTTTGCCTATGGATGCTTTGGTGCAAATTGAAGCACTTCTTTCAAACGGTGAAGGTACAATTCCAAACGCACCACAAGCAGGCGACCTCATAAAGCTTACAAATAACACGGCAAATGCGCCAACAAGCCCCCTATCTACGCAAGCTGTAGCTTTTTCTCATTACAATAATCTTTCAGCTCAATTACCTATCGATCCAAAATCTGGTAGAGTGGTAGCTGGTGGTATAAAAGAGCAGGCTGGACAGTGCTTAAAGAATATCAAAGCAATTTTAGAAAGTATCGATGTTCCTTTTGACGATATTGTTAAAATTAATATATTCCTTAAAAACCTCTTGGATATTGAAGCCGTAAATGAAGTTTATACAACATTTTTCCCAGACTCGGCTATCGCCAGGGCCGTAGCCTATGTACCTGCACGGACAATAGTTGCAGCTTCAGCGCTGCCTATGGATGCTTTGGTACAAATTGAAGCAGTGGTGTCACACGGAGATGGTACACCTCCACAACTTGTTGAAGACAGGCATGGACTCATCATAGAGGCAAACAATACGGAAAATGCACCAAAAAGTTCTCTATATACACAAACTGTAGCTTTTTCTCATTACAATCATATTTCAGCTCAATTACCTTTAGACCCCCAAACTGGTGAAATGGTAGCTGGTGGTGTAAAAGAGCAGGCTGGACAGTGTTTGAAAAATATCAAGGCAATTGTAGAAAGTGTGGATCACGTTATGGAGGATGTGGTTAAAGTAAATATCTTCCTTAAAAATATCGCAGATATTGATGCTGTAGACGAAGTTTACACAACATTCTTCCCAAGCGGTGTTCCTGCACGGAGAACAGTTGGCGTATCAGATTTACTTAAAGATGCTTTAGTCCAAATCGATGTAGTTGTATCAAACGCTGAAGGAACACCTCCAAAAGCATAACAGGCATTTGTTTGTAAATACAGTAACTATCAAAGTTACTTGTTAATGCCGACGGTGAATGCGAAATCGCATACCCTAATCATAAAAGGGGGCTATCTCAAATGAAAATTGAGACAGCTTCCGTTTTTTAACAGCACAGATGAAAAAGCAACGAGATTTTAGCCGATTATGGCAGAAATCTTGATGCTTTTTTAGTTTCCGGCATAACAAAAAAAACTGGGTTAGCTTGCGAATCTATGCGATTGAATTTTTATAGAGGGTGACACCTAAACTTTGAGTTTGGATACTTTTGTGAAGTTTGTTCAGGTTATAGCCAAAACACAGAAGCAGAAACTTAACCTTCACACTTTGTTTCCCTCTTGTTAAAAATCTTCGAAATCCGTAATTTTCCTTCAAAACTCCGAATATACCTTCCACTTAGATTGATCGATCTTTGAGCTGTATCCCTGCTGGTTATTATCACCTGAGTCAGTTTCAGAGGTATTACCTTTAGTAAATGGTTTATTCGATATAGTTATATTTGATGAAGCTTCTCAAATATTCATTGAATCTGCAGTGCCCACAGTATATAGAGGTAAAAAAGTAGTAGTTGCAGGAGATGATAGGCAGCTAAGACCATCATCAACAATTAGGGGCAAATATGATGAGGAAGAAGAAAAGAGCATAATAACCATCAGGTGACATTAGCAAAACGTGAAAGTAAGTAATGGTATTACTATAATAGATGATACTTCTATTTTTGATGGGCTTATTAGCAATACTGGTCATCTTATGTCCATTAGACTAGAAGCTATTTACTATTTTTTACAAGTCACAGTTACCTTAGTGTAGTGGGTCATGAAGTGGCCCACTTGTTAATTGACCGAAACCAAACTGTGCTCCAGTCTGAGAGTATGTTGCAATGCCAGAAGGGTCATCATCTGATGCTCCTGATATAAACCCCGGGCCTAAAATTCTAAGTAACTTTTTTAATTTTTCTTTTATTTTCATTTTTTTTAATACCGCCTTTACATTATAAATACACATTTAATATTTTTAACTGATACACCAGACTAAATGATATACTCAATTTTAATTGAACATATGTACAAATGTAGTTTTTATGAATTACCTTTAATCTTACTACATAACGCCGAGTATTTTAAGTATTACAATTATAACAACCACGCCACCAATTATTCCTAGCATATAATTCACACTCCTTTTTATCCTTAATTGACGAAATCTACTATTTTAATTTACTATATTTTATTAACTGTTCTCTTGTTAATTTGAAAATCCTACCTAAACAACAACAGTGTGGAGTGTTACCTTGGACGTCTACAATATTTTTAGTATATATATACGCTGACATTTTGGCTCCTAACCTTTCCCAGAAGTATTCTCCTTCATCATATGTTCCAGTACCGTCAATAATATCAATGTTAAATTCTTTTACTAATTGTATTAATAAATTTGTTGCATGCTTCTTATGTGTATATTTAACGTCTATGTTTATATCATTTACATGCATGCTATTATCATTAATCTCAAAAGATATGTTGCCTATTATTATTCCATCAAATAAAATGTTTTTTACTCCTGTATCATTATTGTGCATTGCTCTAGCGTCTTTTAATTTATACATTCTAATTTGTTCGCCCTTTTCAAGAATATATCCATGTCTTGGTTTTTATTGCTCAACTTTCCATAAACTTTACCATAGTAGTACAAGTAATTATATAGTTAAGGGTAAAAGAATTAAGTGCCATACAACATAATAAATCTGCAAACAACAAAAGCCGCGAAATGAGCATTTCACGGCTTTGCTTTGTACCTTACTCATTTTAATACCATACTATTTCAGCTATATTTAGGTCTCTGTAGCAATGAAACAAAAACGGCAATGGTAAATACAATTTATACCATTGCCGTTTAATTAATTAGTTCCTTATCAACATACACATTCACACCGACATATAGTTATATTAAAAAAATGTAGATTCTCGCTCACTGGTTTTAGCGTAAATGTTCATTGAAATTCTCTTCATCGATCCAGTATCCCTGTTGATTATAATGTTGATACAGTCCATTCTCGTAATCTCGGGTTAACAGAACTTCATCTGTGTATTCCGGTGACTGCTTTATGTCATCACGAAGAAGAGTGATGAATACTTTAGATTCATCCCAACTAACGCGTTCTATCCATTTTGGTGAAATAAGAACCTTTTTACCCGGCAACCAATTCTTTGTATCAATGATTAGGTAACGAATCGCCAATGTTTTATCATCAATGATAAAATCATCAACATGTCCAATCGTGTCATCTGTAGCTTGAATGTCATATCCAATTACATCACTAGCTATGTGTAAATGGTTTTCCCACTGTTCGTTAACTTGAGGTGATCCCATTAATTTTTCTTGGTCTTGACTACTCTCTATGCTAGGATAAAGTCCATTTGTTCCCCACATGGTTGGTCCACCCCAATATCTTGGCCATTCATAATATCTATAGTAATCTTCTTCATATTGTCGTGATATAGGTTCATCATTATACAAAGACGGACTGTTTTCAATCTGATTCTTGGTGAGATTAATGGTGATGGATTGTTCTTCTTTATTAACCCCGGCCAAAGCATACGGTGAGATTATTACTTGTCTACCAGTTAACCAATTTCCTGTGTTTACAATCAAATAGCGAATTGCCCAAAAGTGGTCATCAAAATAGAATTCTTTGACCTTACCTATTTCTCCGTCTATACAGCTTAATTTGTAATTCTTTAGTGTTTTGGCCTTGTTTAACATAATAACATCCCTTTCATATTTTATTTTTTCGTAAAATGGCTTTGTGTTATATTTAAAATAACACTTTCTATTATCGTCCTCTTCTACCAATAACATCAAAAACGAATAATATAACAGCTATCACAATTAATGTGTGTATCAGGCCACCACCAATATTAAGCACAAGCCCCAATAACCAGAAAATTATTAATATTCCTGCTAACCAACGTAAGAATCCCATAAATATCACTCCTTTATAAAGTATTTTTTTAAAAAAGGCGTTAATACCTAAATTTTACGTCTAATACTACACAAATTTAAATTTGCGGAAAACTTAGAATATTATGTTTATATTGTATCACTAATTCCAACATATTTCAACTTTTTTCGACAATTAATTTAAGTTGTTCCAATATTCAATATTTTACATGTTTATTGGGTTATACAAATTCAAGCACTCATTAAAACTTATACGAACTTTGTTACTATATTTTAAGGATTGATTTTTCTTCATTCTAATAAATTAGAGAATAGTACTTTTTATAGAGGCATTCAATCAGTTGGCAGATAAAAACATAGTTTCAGGTATCCATACTTTGAATGATGTTAATGAAACTAGAGATTATTTAGATGTTTTTGATTTCATAATTGAAACATCCTTTCACAGCTCCTAACACATTTCTACATGGCAAGAGATATCTGTTCTCTCCTCAGATATCTTAATATATTTCCAAACAACTAGTATATAAAAACTCAAAGATATTGTCAGCTTCTTTTGTATTATAAAACTCAACCATTAAAGTATTAAACTGCAATCTATCTTTTGCTTTTATATTAAATATACCTTGACCTTCTGATATTAAAACCATGTTAGATACTAACCTAGAGGTTCTTTTATTCCCATCATAGAAAAATTGATTTAAAGCTCCCCATAGAAAAATTTCAAAAGCTAAATCTGTTTTACTTTCACATATTTTTATTAATTGAGGTAATTCATTTTTAAAAATACATTCTAGCTCTTCAGTTCTTGGAGGTATAAATTCGGTACCGGCTATTCTAACTTGACCAGTTCTGGACTCAAGTTAAGCATAATCGCTGCAAACATTCCTGTATATTCATATTCAGGATTATTTGATAATGTTCTATTAGTAATAAAAAGACAGAATTAAATAAAAGCGGTGGCAAATTTATCGTTTGCCACCGCTTTATAAAATATAAATAAATAGAATTAAACAGGTATTACTTAAACTTAGTTAAAAGGAAAAATGACTATATATAAAGGTTCGGTGACTTTTAAACTTGATAAGAACTAGTTCTTTCGAATCTGAGGGTCGGAAGTTTGTACTGGTTATTAACAAGTGTTTTTGTTTTAAGTTCAAATTTTATTGTTGGGTACTACAAATAAAAAATAGTACCCAGTTATACAATATTACAATTTAAATTAATATTGATAATACATTGATATAACTATAGATTATGAAATAATATACTCATAAATATCTTCTCTTACAGGTGTATATAATTGATATTTAATTTCCACAGCAGTCTTATTAGTATTTCCCATAATAATAGGTTTAGGGGTTCCTATAGCCTTAATTTTCCCTAGATAATAAAATTCTTTAGAGGTTTTATCATTCTTATCTTTTCTTACAAATAAATTCATTTCAACACCATTATGTATATTTTTGATATAATTCAAAGCTTGTATTCATATAATGGGCACTATAAAACTTTTTATATCTATCTATACCAAACTGAATTAGATCTTCAACCATTTCTTTAAATTCTTTGTTTTTCAAATTTTCAATAAAAACCTCTGAGGTATTGCTACCTTATCTCAAGATGGCGGAGAAAATAGATTAAATGTTGCTATCAGTAGAGCTAAGAAAAAGGTTTATCTTGTTACTTCCATAGAACCAGAGGATTTAAATGTTGATTCATCAAAGAAAAATGGACCTAAATTATTTAAAAAGTACCTTCAATATGTAAAAGCAGTTTCAGAAAGTAATGAAAAACAAGCACAGGGGATACTTTATAGCGTATGTGATTTTGGAACTTCAAGAAATGAAGAAAATCATTTTGATTCAGATTTTGAAAACCAAGTTTGTGATGCACTTAAGAAAGAAGGCTTAATTGTAGATACTCAAATAGGGGTATCTGGTTATAAGATAGACTTAGCAGTATATGACAGGTTAAGTTCTAAGTATATTCTAGGGATTGAATGCGATGGTGCAGCCTTCCATTCATCTAAGTCTGCCAGAGAGCGGGATATTTATAGGCAGCGGTATCTTGAAAGTAGAGGTTGGAATATTATTAGAATTTGGAGCAAGGATTGGTGGACAAGTCCTCAGAGGGAAGTTGAGAGAATTGTGAATAGAGTTGGTGAAATAATTGAGGGGATAAGAATTAACAGGTGATCACTGTATTTTTGATGTGCTTATTACAATATTGGTCATATTATGTCCATTAGACTAGAATTTATTTGCTATTTTTTCCAAGTCACAGTGAAAGCTCCGAAAATAGGCATATTTTTTCGGAGCTTTCACAGTTACCTTAGTGGGTCACGAAGTTACCCGCTTGCTTATATCAAAATAGGATCTAAATTATATACTGGAGAGAAAATTTACGGAACGGTAGTTAAGGAATCTGAGATATTCTACTATATTCAGAAGGGAAATGACGCTGAAGAATATGAGTTTATGAAGGACTCTCTTAAGGACAAGGTAGCCAATAAGAAGCTATTATTAGTGGACTGGTAAGTGTATCAAATTCTATCTAAAGTGTGTGTGGTGCTGAGTGCAATTCAAGTAAAAGTAACGTTAAGATATTAGTCTTCCATAAGCTACAAGATATATATTTCTGGAATGTAGTTTAATATAAATAAAGATATATAATTATTAAGTAGTGCTTTATTTTAATTAAATATAATGGTACAATTATAAAAAAAATACATAAATAGGAGACTAAAGTAAAATGAAAACAAAAATAACTGTTATTTTATTAATCGTAATAATTCTAAGTGTTAGTATCTATTACAAAAGGACTCACTATACAACTAGTAAGACTAACTATACAACTAGTACAAAAGAAAATCCAATTATAACATATGATTACGAAACTTCTACTGATTCAAATGTTAATGTTATATATTTAATAACATCAGATAAAACTGATTATAATTTTAAAAAATATGTAGTGAAAGAAAATGAAACAATAGAAATACCTGTTTTAAAAAATAAAGGATTCATAATATCTTTACATGCAAATAAAACAATGGCTGCTAAATGGGAGTTGAAAGATGATTTAAATGTTTTAAAGCTTGAAAAAATGAATTGGATAGAGCTAAATGAGAATAATAACGAGAAAGCAACAGGAGTTTCTAAAGCAAGACAATATTTTTATTTTGATGCCAAAAGTGAAGGCAGTGAAGTTCTTGAATTTACATATAAACATACTTCAGAGAAAGAAGAATATTTTAAGTTTTTTGTAAATGTTAAATTAACAAATAAGTAAAATAAAAAGACTAGCATATTATAATGGTGCCTATAGGAAGGATATAAAAGAAGTAGGTATCTATAATTAAAGCATTATTATTTACATCTCTTATTTTCATAGGGTTTAAGCATTTCTGTACATATTTAATATCCTCTACAGAAATGTTTTTAGAGATTTCAGATCTAGGAGCAGCATCATAAACATAAAGCTTATTTTCTTCAATTATAGATATTAGTTTTTCAGGGTACTCATGGTCAGTGCAGTAACCAGATTTATAAATGTTAAGGCAGGCCTGCTTGTAATTTTTAGAGGTCATTACAGATTTGTACCTACTAAGGCTTAAAAGCTTTCCATGGTCTAGTAAACTATCTTCTAACGAGACATATTTTCTAAATTTGCACACCATGGGAGTTTTAACTCCATTTATAAATTCAAGAGTATTAAGCTCTTGAACTTCATAGCCACAGTCTTTTGTCCACTTGATTCCGAAGATGTTATTACCTTTAACATGCTGCATCCAGCCTGTTTCTAGTATGGCGTGGGCTATGGTTAATGAGGGAAGGATGTTGTATTTGTTATAGGATTGTAAAGCTCCTGGGATGAGGTCTTTTATTATTTGGGTTTTGTTCATGTGGTGATTCCTCCTTTGGGGTTTTATCTTATATATATGGAGGAAGGGGGAGGGTTATGGAAATAATTAGATTTAAATTATTTGAAACGTTGAATTTTAATTGTTTAGTAGAAAACTATTCATTGTTCTTATTTCTACCGTACTTCTTCTTGTTTTTCTTTTTGGCATCAAAATAAAGCTTTGAAATCATTCTAAAAAACTCATCTTTATCCTCGTTCATGAGTTCCTTGCCAGCGAACAGCATTGGAATCTATATGAAATATGGTGTTATTTAAAGCTACATTGATATTAAAAGAATTAGGTTTTACCACCTTGAAAAACGGAATTATAGAAGCAAAGGATAACGGAATAACCTTATCGCTTACAAGAAATAAAGAATCAAAGATTACTTACTGTAATAAGACAGGAAAGAATCTTGAGCTCTGGTATAATAAGGCTTATTCTCATTTGCCAACAACTAATCAGAGACTAGACACAGTTTTATGTCTTAGAAATATGGATAGAAGCGATAGAATATATATTTTTGATGCAAAATATCGATTATCAGTAGATACAAATAATGTTATTGGTCCAATGGAAGAAGATATAAATGTAATGCATAGATATAGGGATGCTATAGTAAGCGAATTGGATGATAGTCTTCAATTTAAATACGATACCTTTGGTGCATATGTAATGTTTCCTTATAGTAATGAAAGTGAATTTATAAAACATCGGTATTATAAAAGTATAGAAAAAGTGAATATTGGTGCATTCCCTATGTTACCAGGAAGCACTAGCTTGATAAAAAATCATCTTAGTAAAATAGTAAGTGAATCCTATATTGAATCTACAACAAAGCTTCCGACTTATGAAGTAGAAGATGACTACCCAAGATTTAAGAATACAAATGTTATGATTGCTAACATAAGTAATAAGGAGCATTTTATCAGTCGAAAAATTCTTTTGGAGATACAGCTGGTATATACTATTATGCAAAAATAAAACAATTAAGAAAATATAAAAGAAAGGATTGCTCTGAGCTTCCAGTTTTAAGAGGAAACGATGAACAAGACTATTTAAGATTTGAACTAGAAGAAATATATTCTGTAGGACCTATAAAAACTGTTGAATATGGGGTAGAACTTATTACTTATACTACATTATATCTTTTAAAAAATGCAGAAACAATACATGAACTTAGTTTTAAAAATAGGCTAGAAATTGAATTATATAAGGTGTTAAAAGAAATATGTGCAGAGAAAAAAACTAAGATTATTAGAAGAACGGAGTATTTTTTAGTTGGTGGTGTCAAGATTGAGACATTGAATGGTAAGAAGGTTAGGATTGAGGATGAAGTGGTTGTGTGGGAAGAGATAAGGGAGAAGGTTAGTTGTTATCTGGGGTGTAAAAGAGAGAAAAATAAATAAATGACAATACCGTGGCATATTAGTTTAAAACACTCACTTTGTTGTGGGTGTTTATTTATTTTCCGAAGACAGAAGCCAGGATTATTCAACAATTTTACACCCGTACTTTGCCATAGAATTGTAAATATTTGAAGGTAATTCAAGATATTTGTAGAATAACTGTATAGTAGATAAAATGGAGTGGAATTTGTAAGTGCTGCTAAGAATGTAAATTCCATATTGACAGTATGTCTATAATGTAAACACAAAAAAAATAACAGTTAATCTATGAATGTCGGGAATACCGTAGTTGACTTAGTGAGGATTAAAAACAGGAAAAAAATGATTATATATTAAAGTAACAAGGGGGAAATAAAATGATAATAAGAAACATTGAAAAATTAGATGCAGCAGAATATTTAAATATGTTATTACAGCTCGATAAGGAAAGTGAAAAAATGATGCTCGAGGCTGGTGAAAGACCTAATAGTGTTGAAGAACGAGAGGGCTATATAGACTTCATAAAATCGAGTAATTCACTTGAACTTATCATTGAAGAGGGCACTAGTATTGTTGGGCACCTGAGTATCGAAAGAGGTTGGGCAAATCAAATTAAGCACACTGGATTTCTTATAATAGGATTATTAGAAAAGTATAGAGGTCAAGGCTTTGGAACACAGTTACTTGACCAAGCTATTGAATGGTGCAAAAATAATGATATTCACCGTATTGAACTTTATGTAAGGTCTGATAATAATGCGATTTCCTTGTATAAAAAAATGGGATTTGATATTGAAGGAACAAAGGTTCATGCATTAAAAGTGGGAGATTGCTACTTTAATGAATTACTTATGGCAAAAATCTTGTAAAAATCTATAATTTTTTGTAGGAAACAAACTGGTATTATCTATATAGTCAGTTATACTGCACAATTATTTATGCTAAGAAAATAGGTGAAATGAGTGACAATACTTGATATGTGGACTAATAAGGCAATTTCCAACCACTTTTGGCTAAGGGCAGTCGCCCTACAGATCAAAGGTATCATAAATTGCAGACGTTAGTACAATTGCAAATTCCCAATATTCTTATAATGTCTATAATGAGAAGTTCAAAAAATGAAAGTTATAGGATAATGGGTATATGACGTCCTAGTAATTTAATGCGCTGCTACAACTAAAATAGATATTTCCGATACAACTGTATGATAAAGAAAATTATTTGATGTAAAAGGAGAAAATAATCAATGAATATAGTGATTAGGGAATTGAAAGATGTTGATTTAGTTCCAGATTTATTAGAACATTTCAATCGTTATCAGAAAATTTCAAATGTTTGGAGGATAATTGATGGTAAAAAGTTATTGATAGAAAACCCATTTATTGAAAATTGGGATAATGAATTAAAACGAGAAATTGTTTATGAAGATTTTAACGATTGTATAAATAGTGGAGGAATTGTTTTTGGCGTGTTTTATAATGGCAACCAACTTATAGCATTTTCATCATTACTACATAACTTTTTTGGGAGTCAAAAGCAATACGTACAATTAATGCAGTTACACATTTCGATTGAGTATAGGCGATTAGGGCTTGGAAAAAAAATGTTTGCCTTATGTGTTAAGAAAGCTAAAGAATGGGGTGCAAAAAAACTTTACATATCAGGGCATTCAGCAGAGGAAACCCAACAATTTTATGAAGATGTTGGATGTGTGGATGCAAAAGAAATTAATGATGACATTGCTAACCATGAGCCTTTTGATGTTCAATTGGAGTACAAATTATAACACTTATAAATTAGTGGTTATGTCTATTATTTAAGACGGAATATCCTTAAACTGTGTCACAATGGTAAAATATGACGGTGCGACAAGAAGTCGCTAATTAGTAGTGTTTCTTAAGAAATTGCGTTAGTTACTAAGCATATCCCCGCTTGAAACTGCACTCCGAGTAATTGGATTGTAGGTTGCATGAGAGTTAAGTACCTAAGGTCATTGTTTTACGTAGAAGCAAGACTTGGTTAGGGGAAAAATGGAAAGTATAAACGAAAGTTGAACCTTTGTAATCTTCGTCATTTACGATAAGCGTACTACGGAGTAACAAGCTTAATATGGATAGGAAAGATTGAATCGTTTTCCAATCGTGCAGTAACCCATATATCCATCGGAGTATAGAATGATGCTTAACCATTTGAATCTACTATTAGTGGAACTTGGCAAGCCCTTTGAGTTCCTCGACAGAGGTAGGGTAATTGAAAGAGAACTACAATACCAGAGGGTAAGGGATAGTGGAGAAAGCGAATGCCAGTAGGACGAAAGTCCAGGGGAAAACATAACCCGCTAGATAGAGTTTTATAACTCACTCGAAAGAGGGCAGACTTCCACATGGTCATTAACACGAAAGAAAACGGAAAGCAATTTCTTCGTGAAAGAGAGGTTCAGTTATGAAAACTGATATTGCTATCAGTCGGATACTCCTCTGCTAATATGAAAATATGTGAGGAAATTACACCAACGGATTTTTCGTGCCGAACAAGTTGGTATATACCAACTTGTTTGAGGTAAAAAGATGGCTTGAGCCGTGATGTGTGGAAACATACAAGTCCGGTTCTTAGGGGGGAAAGGAGCCGTAAGGCTCCTTACCTACCCGACAACAAAAGATTATTTACAGTGCGCCAAGAAAGCTTGGCATCTACTTGTAGGGTGAAAGTCCCTATTGAGGAAGGTCTAACCAACCACTCATATCGAGTGTTGCGTTGAAGCTGGTAACAGCAATACGAAGCGTACACAGAGAAC
>NZ_JBOITL010000033.1:0-115124 GCF_050717515.1 Clostridium sp.
CTAAAATTACTTTTTTATCTAAAGTAATTAACTGGTCAAGCGAAATGTTATTTCGCTATTTTACCTATTTCTCTGTTTAATTTTCAAAGACCAATTTGCTTTGTCATCATGTGACGACTTCTACTATACTACTAGGTATTTCTTGTTTTGTCAATCACTTTTTATAATCTATTTTTATTAAAAAACATATTATATAGTAATTAGCACTTAACTTACTGCGCCACTATCATCTGTTTTTGTACCTTTTACTATAAAAACGAGTACCCTGACACACTAATATCTTTCTTTATATTTAATGGATTTCGCTTAACATCAAAAAAAACAAAGAGCGGTTTATATTCCTATATATATATATAATATCGCTCTTTGTTAAATAAACTTCAAAAATTGCTAGTATTAGTGCTTGCTATAAACTTGTATCTATTTCTACTCCATAATGGTCTGATACCACTAACCCATTTTCGCCATTAAATATTACTTTAGAATATTTAACATCTACATTCATATTTACTAAGATGAGATCCAGCCTTAAATCATTTTTATTCAAATCCCATCCATCTATTTTACCCTTTATAGTTATCCCACAATCTTTCTCTTTAGCAAGATCAAAAGTATCCTTAATTCCTTTTTCTATTAAATAATCAAAACCTTCATCTCGTTTAAAAGCGTTATTATTAAAATCGCCCATAAAGAATGTTAGTCTGTCCTTTTTCATATTATTAAGTAACTTATCTGCTTGGTCGCAGAAAGGTTCCTCTTCATCCTGCCACCACCCTAAATGACAAGAGTAAAAATCCACTATTTCACTATTAATTTTAATTGAAGCTCCTATGACCAGTCTAGTTTTCCAAAACTCTCGATCCTGCCTGTTACTTATGAAAAATGAGTGTGCACTACCTTCTACTATTTTATGTTTAGTTATAATACTTACTCCTTCTTCATATATATCATAACCTATATGTGAAAATTCCCACAGCATTGTGTATTCTTTACATCCTAAGTTTTCTAATTCTTTTAGCAGAATCAAAGCAAAGTTATCCTTTTTTATATTATCATAAGCTATATTTTCGTTTATAGATTGACTTACTTCTTGTAGTGCAATTACATCATATTTTTTTTCTTTTATGGTATTTGCAATAATCTTTATCTTTTCATTTTGACTTTCTTCCATCCATGAATGACAATTTAAAGTTAATAATTTCATATTAAACTCCTAGTATATCTATAATATCTGATTTTAAAACGTCTGCCTTTGGTCCATATATAGCCTGTACACCATTACCTTTAATTATTAAAGCTAATGCCTGATTTTTTTTCCATTCCATTTCTCCCTTTACTAATAAACTATCTTTAACTGTTACACGAAGACGGGTCATACATGCATCCACATCTACAATATTCTGTTTTCCTCCAAGTAATTCAATTATAGCTGTAGCTTGGCTTCCTGTTTTGCTAGCATCAACTTCTTGCTCTGCAGTAGAGTCTATTGAATTATCTCCCATATCAATCTCATTTCCATTACGACCTGGAGTTGCTATATTAAATTTACTTATCATAAATTTAAATACAAAATAGTTTATGCAGAAAAATACCACCGTCACTAGTACATATCTTATTAAATCACCTATAATTCCTGCTTTTACTATCATAGGTATACGTGCAACAAGCTCAATAACACCAAAACTATGCACTCTTAAATTAAATATGTCTGCACACATAAATGCAAATCCTTGTATAACTGCATAAGTGGCATATAATATTGGTGAAACAAACATAAACATGAATTCTAAAGGTTCAGTTACACCTGTTAAGAAAACTGCAATGGCTGCTGAAAAAAACACTGATTTATATTTTGCTCGTTTTTCCTTACCTACACTTTTATACATAGCAAATGCAACACCCATTAATGATCCGGCTCCTCCAATCATTTGTCCAACCTTAAACCTTGCTGGATGAACTGTTGCAAGTAAGTTACTGTATGCACTCATATCTCCCGCTGCTTTCAAATTACCTAAGTCAGTAACCCATGCAAGCCAAAGTGGATCTTGTCCAAGTATAAGCTTACCAACATTAGCACCTGTTAATACTTTATATGCTCCACCAAGATCTGTATAGTTTATTGGTATTGTAATCATATGATGAAGACCAAAGGGTAATAACAAACGCTCAAGTGTACCATATATAAATGGTGAAATAAATGGTGCAGTATTTTGTGATGTTGCAATCCACTTTCCAAATCCATTTATAACCGATTGAGCAAATGGCCAAACTATAACAAATGCAAATGCAGTAACTGTGGAACCTGCAATAACTACAAATGGAACAAAACGTTTACCATTAAAGAATGCAAGCGTATTGGGTAATTTATTGTAATTATAATATTTATTGAATAAAACCGCTCCAAGAAAACCTGATATAATCCCAACAAATACTCCCATATTTAATGCTGGAGATCCAAGAACAGAAATAAAGTAATCTTTAACCAAAAGTTGTTGACCTGTTAATGAAGTTACTGTTGCATGTACATCCGTGAGCATCTCATTTGTAATATTAAATACGTTACCAGTAATTTTATTTATTAAAATAAATGCAATAAGCGCTGCAAATGCTCCGCCAGCACGTTCTTTAGCCCAAGATCCACCGATAGCTACAGCAAATAATAGCCCTAAATTAACTATTATTGCCCAACCTATACCTCCCACAACTTGTGATAAGGTTTGCATAAATGAAGAATTTGGTGCCAATATTCCTATAACTGATCCTAATGAAATCATTAGTCCACCCGCTGGCATAACTGCAACCACTACCAATAGTGCCTTCCCAAATTTTTGCCAAAAATCAAAAGATATTATTTTTGATTTACTCTTAACCATATTCCGATTACCTCCATTATTAATTTAACAGATCTCTATAACTTCAATTTTAAAATTTATAATCATTAGACAATATATTTATTAAATATATTGTCTAATGATTATACTCAACTATGAAGCAATGCATCTATATTAAATTTTCTTTAGTTAATAAAAACTTCCCTTGATGAATCTCTTGTTATATCCTCAAATCTTTTAATTGAATTTAAAAATGATTCATTGGATAATTATAATTTTATACTTATTTTAGTTATGCAAACGTTTGCCCTAGTAGCTAAATTATATTTCATAGTTAAAATATTGTCAAGCCAATAAAATTATTTACTGTTAACATAGCTAAAAAATTTTATATACAAGTACAAGTACAAGCACTATTTAATATATTCTTTCTACTTATATAGAATATAAATACCACTTGTTTTACACTTGGTAATGGTCTAAAATTATAAATAAATAGTTTGGTAATAATATAAAATAAGAGAAGGTGACAAAATTAATAATAAACTTACTAAAAAAGATATTGAAGAACTTCAAAAGGAATTTGATTATCGCAAAGGCCCTTTAACAATGGAAATTGCCCATGAAAAAATGATTGCTGCTGCTCATGGTGATAGAAGTGAAAATGCTGAGTATAAAGCTGCCAAAACAAATATGTACGACAACTACAGAAGAATGGGTTATTTAATAAAAATGATTAGAACTGCTGAAGTTATAGATGATGTTATTGTTAATACTAGTGGTGCAAATGTAGGTGATAAATTACTAATAAACTTTGTTGGCACTAATGATATAGAAGAAATTGAACTTGTAACAACATTGCAAGTGGATATAGCAAATGGTAAATTTAGTATTGAGTCGCCAATAGGGCGAGTATTATTTGGAAAGACCATTGGATCTACCGTCGAGGTAGAATCTCCTGATGGAAATTATAAAATAGAGTTAGTAAGTATAATTAAAGAGTGATTAGATTCTTTATGTATACCCAAAGTGTACCATCTAAATTAAACTATCTTCTAATCCATATGGTACATTTTGGTATATATATTGTTAAATTATAGTAACCCTAATCTTTCTTTAACATCTTCAAAGTTAGGTTCTTCTAAATATACCTTCTCATAATCTGCTTTTGCCTTTGAACCTTGCCCAGCTTCTTCATAAATTCTACCGCGAATATATCTTATTTGTAAAAGCAAGTCAGCCGGCCTATCCTTCTTTCGTCTTAAGACATCAGTTAATTGTTTGATTCCTGCATCCACAAGCCCAAGTGCATATAATGCAAATCCTCTAAGATAAATTATGTTAGTGTCTATAGGTTCATCATTATCAATACCCTTGGTTGCTTCTATTATATCTGTTAAATGTTGTTTTACAGGAGGTTCATGATGAGCTATTAAATCAATCACAGATAGACATATTACCTTATCACTGGGATTTTGATTCCATAATTCTTCCAATGAATTTATAGCCTCATTATACTTCTCTTGGTTCTGATATGCCTCGACTATCGCTAAAGTTAAACCTTTAAAATTCAAATTAATTGGTATTTCAATATAATCTGTTATAGCTAAAGTTAATTCAAAATAATTATCAAACACAGATATAGTCGTGCCTAGCTCATTTAATTTTTGCTTACATCTTGTTAAGTAATCCTCAGCTACAGAGTATTTTTCATTTCCAAGAGCTATATATCCTGCCATAAATAAGCTATCTGCATTATCATTGTTTATGCTAAAAGCTTTAAATGCTTCATCATTTTCCCCCTGTGCAAAAGCTTTTATTCCCGAAAGAAAGTTTTTTTCCTGAGGAGACATGAATAAGCCCTTAAAAAACCCCAAGTTAGGAGCTACTGTAGAAGTAGCCCTATTCGCCGTTTGATTTCCATCACCTTGAATATTTCTACTAATGACACCATTAGAGTTTTTCTTAAATCCTTTGTAAGTTGTATAATAAACACCAGTACCTGGAATCCCAAAGCTGCTTCTTATGCCCTTTCCGCCTAGGGTCATTTTCATACCTTTTGGACCAAAAGAAAAAGATGGTCCTGATTTACTTAAATTCATGCTTATGCCTGGTAAAATTTTCACTCTTTTATAAAATCTAAAACCCATACCCACGCCTCCTGATTATTTAACAATTGCTTTTATATATAATCCAATTATATACAAGTTACTAATACTATTAAAGAGATATAACTAAAATAAACACTTATAAATTCATACATAACAGGTAACCTGTTATGTATGAATTTATAAGTGTTACAAAAATAAAAAAAACACCAAGTAGCTAAGCTACTTGATGTTTAAAATATTATTATTTTACAATAGTAATATTTTCTGCTTGTGGTCCTTTTGGTCCTTCAACGATGCTGTAAGATACTTTTTGTCCTTCTTCAAGTGATTTATAACCATCTGAATTTATTTGAGAGAAATGTGCAAAAACATCTACTCCGTCTTCTCCTGTAATAAAACCAAATCCTTTTTCTGAATTAAACCATTTAACTGTACCATTCATATATGTGTACCTCCGAAATTTTATTCTTAAACACTTTGTAATACCACACCTATAAAATTTCGATATAAAAATACTATATTTAAAGAGTACTAATTAATTGAAATATATCTGTGTTGTTTTATTTACTATTCATTTAAGTTATGCCTTAATAATATCACAAGTTATTCTATAATGCAAGTTATACTAATATATTATCAACAAAAATTATCATCAAGTGTCCAATATTACAAGTGAATTAGCCACCTAGAGGCATTAATTCGATTTTAAAAATTATTTTTTTTATGCCTTTTTCACTCAATGTCAGGATATTTTAAAAAGTTCTCAATTAGTCGAAGAAACTGACTTCCTGATATAGATATAATTTCTATTTTATCATGGCCAAAAATAAAGGAAATAATATCTCTTATTCCATCAGAAACACATATTACTACTGAAGGAAACCTAGTCGTATAAACCTTCTCAACTACATATACATAAATGATTTTTTATTGGCTTTTTTATAGAATTTATAACATTTTTTAGGTTATTAAAAAATAGCTTTTCCTTTAAATAAACAGTATAATTATATATACAATCAAACCGTAGCTCTAATTTCAACAAATAATTGTTTTATAAATTACTGAGTATAAAGGAGAATGAAAATAATGAAGTATCGAAGTTATGGTAATACAGGAGAAATGGTTTCAACTTTAGGATTTGGTTGCATGAGGTTACCTGAGGTTGAAATAAATGAAAAATGGTATATTGATGAGGAAAAAGCTTTACCTATGCTTTTTAGTGGTTATGCAAGTGGTATAAATTATTTTGACTCAGCACCCTATTACTGTCACAAAAATAGTGAGCATGCAGTGGGGAAAGCTTTAAAAAGTGTAAGAAGTAAGGTTAAGCTAACTACAAAATTGCCTTTGAATGATGTTAAAAAGCCTTCTGATATGAGAAGAATTCTAGAAAACAGTTTAAAAAACATGGACACACCTTATATAGATTTCTACCATTTTTGGGGAATAAACAAAGATTCCCTTGAGGATATTAGAACCAATGACCTTTTTAATGAGGCACGGAAAGCAAAGGAAGAAGGACTAATAAGACATTTGAGTTTTTCTTTCCATGACGATCCTGAAAACATGATTGATATTATAAATGCTGGAGAAGGAATCTTTGAATCTGTTTTATGCCAGTATAATCTTCTTGACAGGGCAAATGAAAAGTCTATTGCCTACGCCAGAAAGAAGGGACTAGGAGTAGCAGCTATGGGCCCTGTAGCAGGTGGTAGGCTTGCTGCGCCTACAGAACTTTATAAAAAGCTTACTGGTAAAGAATCTATAGCCACCTATGAGCTCGCATTAAGATTTGTTTTAGGAAACGAGGATATAAGTCTTGCTCTATCAGGCATGGAGACTATGGATATGTTAGAAAAAAATCTTGCTATCGCAAATGTTGAGACTTATATGAATAATTCAGAAAGATACAAAGTTGGTATAGCTATGGAAGAGATTAAGCAGTTTTCAGAATTATATTGCACTGGATGTAATTACTGTCAGCCGTGCCCTAAGAACATAATTATCCCTAAGATATTTAACATGTACACTTACCACAATGTTTATGGCTTAACAGACGTAGCTAAGAAGGATTTTGATGCCTATAAAAATAACCCAGAAAAGGGTTCAATGCCAGAAGCCTGCGCAGATTGTGGTATATGCGAATCAAAATGTCCACAACGCCTTAAAATTAGAGAAGAGTTAAAAAGAGTAGTTAAGATTTTAGAAGAAATAAAATAACAACTCCCAAATATTGTAGGAGATGACTGAAAGCCATCTCCTAATTTTATCTAAAGGAAGTTTTTAATGCTTGTTTTATTATCCTAGGCTTCTTTTTATAAGGAGTTACAGGACAAATGTCTTTATCTTTTACATTAAACAGATTATATATAGCAATTCTTGCTCCTCTAACAGAATACTCTTCTGTAAATACCATATCCTCTGGGATTTCAACAAACTGGCTAATCATAGCAAAATTTGTGGAGTTTTCAGGTACAACCTTAGGACGATCAGTCATCTTACGTGGCTGAAACTGCGAATCTATATAAGGCATCATACATGGAATTACATTAATTACTGTGTCCATAATTTCCTCTTTTTTGTCTAGCATATGCATATGGTATAAAAGTTCCATTAACATTTCCTCACCTGTACAATCACGCATTGCTTTCTTTACAAAATCACCAATTTTATCAGTATATATGCTATATCCCCAAAACATAGTCGTATCAATTGGCTGATTTTTAAAGTGTGGCTGAGCCGCAACAACTATGCTCATTAACCAATTGGAATCCTTAAATGTCATCAAGGCTCCACTACCCGGAATGTTAGTGGAGAACTTTTCAATTAAGTTCAAGAATTTATTGCCCTTACAAGTTACTGTAAAGCTTTCCCAATTAGTTTCATTTGCATGTCCAAAGAAAGGTTCTGGATTTCCAAGGCCTCTTTTCTTTTCAGCTATTTTTGCCCAAAGCTCAGCTGCGATTGGTTTTTCAGGATTATACGCTGCAGGTGTGTACATATCGCCAAGTGTTGCGCAATCAGTCATACAGCCATTTGTCATGATGCAAACGTCGTTAGGGTTTAAGGTAATAACTCTAGATGCTTCATTTTCTTCTATGTGCAGCGCAGTTACTGTAATTTCATCCCCTGACTTAAAATCTAAATCAGTTACAGTTGCATTTATACTAAAATCAACTCCAAAATTATCTAAATAAGCTTTTAATGGAAGGATTACTGACTCATATTGATTATAAGGAGTACGTGTAACACCCTCTAAAGTTTCAATACGTGAAAATTCAAAAATCATACGTTCCATATAGCGCTTAAATTCAAAAAGACTGGACCATTTTTGGAAAGCAAAGGTTGTTTGCCACATATACCAGAAATTAGTTTCAAAGAAATGTGGTGTACCGTTAAACCACTCCTCAATAGTCTTATAATCTAGTTTTTCTTCTGATGTAATCATCAATTTGCCAAGAGCCATTCGATCCGCATTATTAAATCCCATGCTACTTACATCAAGAATTACTCCATCTTTATCAATTAATCTTGCTTGTGCATGGGTTGGATGCAAATGATCAAAATTAAGAATTTCTTCTTTAACGCTCATACCTGGCATATCTAAAGATGGTATATCTGAAAACAATTCCCAAAAGTTCTCATAGGTTTCTTCGTTCAACATTCTACCACCACGGCATACATACCCATTTATGGCATCTCCTGCGCCATCATTACTACCTCCTAGAATTTTCATTCCTTCAATAATATGAATATTTTTGCCTTTAAAGTTACAATCTCGCACAAGATAAGCAGCACCTGCCAGGGAAGCTAAGCCACCACCAATGAAATAAACTTGCCTATGATCATTATCTTTATTCTCAGGTAAACTTTTTGCTTTTTTATGTTTTTTATTAAACTCCTTTACACTAATAGTTGCTACAGCAGCGGCTCCAGCTATTGCACCTATTGTAAGTAATAAATTTATATTATTCTTGTTTGATTTTTTAGACATAAAAATTACCTCCATTTTCTATTTCATTAATAATAAATATCTTATTCATTATTATAACTCAACTAAAATTAATTGTATTTATACAATTTTGAATATTTGTCCAAAAACACATAAAATATTTATATTTCTTTTTACTTGGAGGATAATTTAATTACTTATAGAACTATACAGTTGTGCCTAAGTATATTTTGCTTATTTAAAATGGATTTACGCATTATGTCGGAGATATTATATATCAAACAGCGGATGGCCAAGGAAAAATGTATTATAAGCATAAAGTGTTAAAAAGATTGGAGAACCCTAAAAGTTGCATTATAGATATAATTACAATTTATTACGGAGGGCAAAAATGATTAAAAATATAATATTTGATATTGGAAATGTATTACTAGAATTTAAACCGCTAGATTATCTTAAAAGAACTTTCAACGATGACAACATTGAAAAACTTTTTTACAAAGAAATATTTCAAAGTGAAGAGTGGCTTAACCTAGATAGAGGAACAATAACTCAAGAAGAGGCCGTAAAAATAATATCTTTAAGAAATCCTAATCGTGAAATACCTATTAAAAAGTGTATGGATAATTGGATTGAAATATTGACACCTATTGAGGGCACAGTAAAAATTCTGAGTCAGCTAAAAGAAAATGGCTATAAACTATATCTTCTTTCGAATTTTCATTCATTAGCTTTTGAAACTATTTATTCTAAATATGATTTTTTTAAACATTTTGACGGAGGCACAATATCTTATAAAGAAAATCTTCTAAAGCCTCAAGCTGAAATTTACACTAAACTTTTAGATACTTATAAGCTAAATGCTGAAGAATGCTTATTTATTGATGATACCTTAGTAAATGTTGAAGCAGCTAATAGACTTGGTATTAAGACAATTCATTTTAAAAATGCCATCCACATGGCAAGTGCTCTAAACTTATTGTAATAAGATCAAACCTTTTTCTGCACATAAATCTTTGGTCCTTTCGTGTAGTCCTAGCCTTATGGCCAGTGGCATATTTAAGCCTTCTTTTGTTTATTATATAATATTCTAGTTTTAATTACTAGGCAAAAAGATATAATCATCATTAGAGGTATTAACCATATAGATCCTCTCATAACTACAAAGGGTGTCTCAAGTAAAAACCTTCCCCAAAATGCTATGCCTGTCCTTTCCCATAATCCTGGTGTATGATACAGTAATTTAAGATTAATCAATGAATTAACATTAATTTGGCCCCCAGTTATATATATTGCAAACAATGCTAAATTAGTTGCTGTAGGAATCAGAAACATATTCGATAATCTTTTATATTTTCCTGCTTTAGAGATAGTATCCGAGAAAATATCTTCTTGGCTATTTTCATCATTTTTTTTGAAATATTGTACTCCTGATTTTTTACTACCCGCTATATGTTTCCAACCACTATCTTCAAATAAAACGCAGTACTCAATAAAATCCTCATTTTTCTTAAAAATTCGATAATCAATTTTAACTGTTGCATTCTCTGGCTTTATAGAACGAAATTTGTGTCCAAAAGATATATTTTCTAATTCATATCCCTTTTTAGCCATCTTTTTTAGCCATTTTTCTTCTTTATCATAGTCAATAAAAAACTTGAATTTCCTCATACTAATCCCCCTAATTACAATTTCAATTTACTTTCTGTTATTTTAATCATATGCCGCATTCTCTCAAGATCTAACATTAAAACTTCTTTTCCACTTTCAGTGATAAGATACACTTTTCTCCTACTATCTTCGCTTATTACCGATTGTATTAATTTTTGTTTCAGCAAATTCTCAATAGCTCCATAAAGTGTTCCCGCCGCTATCTTAACTTGTTGAATACTTAATTCTTCAACTTTTTGCATTATAAGGTAGCCATGAGCAGGTTCTAATAATGCCAAAAGAATATAATAAGTGGTTTCTGTTACTGGTAAATTTTTATCTCTATTCATAATTCCCTCCAATAACTTAGTTTTAATTGTACAGTCTAACTATATAGTTTCATTGTATACAGTCTAACTGTATATGTCAACACTAAAAAAAATGCGATTTTGCCCTAATGGTTATAGATTGTTTACATTATTGACACTTAAATGCAACAGTTATCCAGTATTTTATTAATAGATGGTGTTATTACTAAAAAAATTACATCAGTATTAGATTGAATTTTATGTTATAGCCAATAAATACCGAAATGGAGGCCCTTTATTATGAAACCTAAATACGAAAATGTGCCTGAAATGTCCAGATTATCTTCTATCTTAATTGCTCTGTGTGTTGGCGCTTCAGTACTATCACTGGTTGGAATTAAACTACTTTTAACAACTATGTAGCCCAATGGTTGCTAAAACATATTCTTTAAGTTATAATTTTATTAATAATGGAGGTGTTTTTATGAACGTTAATTTTTCTAATATTAATCTGAGTACCATTATTATGTTTGCATTAGCTATATTACTTGCTTATCTTGGTATTTCGGTATTTAAAATAGTTGGAAGGATAATAAGTATCGCCATTGGTATATTCCTATTAATATATGTACTTCAACAAATAGGTATTACAATACCTATTTTAACGGATATTCTTAGCGCTCTTTTACAGTTGCTAAAGCCAATTATCGATATGGTAGCAAATTTATTTAAATAGAATCTATGGTGCCACCCACGTGGCAAGTGGCATCTTTAATTAAAAATAGCCGACTAAAGTGTAACAAAACACTTTAGTCGGCTATTTTTATATTAGGTTTCTAAAAATATCAAATTCAAAACTAACCTTATCCTAAAATAACAAAATTTGATCCTTACTTATAGTAAAGTAATTAAAAGAATTAATTGTAATCCAAAGAAATCATTGACATTTAACTGTGTCTATTATATAGTAACAGTAGACAAGGAGGAGATGTGCTTGAATATTCTAATATCAACCCTTTCCCAAACCCCCATATATGAACAAATACAAACTCAAATAAAAGAAATGGTACTCAAGGGTAATTTAAAATCTCAGGAGCAACTGCCGTCAATAAGGCTTATGGCAAAGGATTTAAAGGTTGGCATCATAACCGTAAAACGTGCTTATGAAGAACTTGAAAAAGAGGGTATTGTCCTCAATCTGCAAGGCCGAGGATGCTTTGTTACAGAGATTGACAGAAATAAGATTAAGGCCATACACATAGATATGCTTAGGGAACGGCTTCTTGAAATCAAAGAATTTGCAGATGCGTCAGATATATCATCTGTTGAAATGTTTGAAGTTCTAAATGAAATATACGGAGGTAATAAAAATGACAAATAAGGCTTTAGAAATCAAAAACTTGAAGGTCAGTATCGGTAATTTTTCTTTAAATGATGTAAATCTTTCAGTAGAAAAGGGAACTATTATGGGGTTTATAGGAAGAAATGGCTCAGGCAAAACCACCCTTATTAAATCAATACTTAATATGATTCCACAAACAAGCGGAAATGTGTTATTCGACGGTATCCCCATGTACGGAAACGAAGAAATTGTTAAAGCAAAAATAGGGGTTGTATTTGATAGTTTAATCTATCCTCTTAATCTCAAACCTACTAAAATAAAAAATATGATATCACCTTTTTATCAAACCTTCGATCCTAAAAGGTTTGACGAACTTATGAACCGCTTTGAACTTGATAAGCGTCAAAAGCTTTCAACTTATTCGAAGGGTATGCAGATGAAATTCGGAGTTGTAATGGCACTATGTCATAATCCAGAATTAATCATCCTTGATGAACCCACAGCAGGACTTGACCCTATTGCAAGAGCCGATGTTATGGATTTACTTTTAGAACTTATGCAAAATGAGCAAAGATCTATACTATTCTCAACACATATTACAAGTGACCTTGAAAAAATTGCTGATTATATAACAATGATTGATGATGGTAAAATTGTTTTTTCTAAGGGCAAAGACGAAATGCTTGATATGTACGCCTTGGCACATGTTGATAGAGCTGCTATGACAGATACAATTAAATCCGAACTTATAGGAATAAAAGAAACAACTTTTGGATATGAGGGCTTATGCAATAAAAATTTAAAACTTCAAAATTTAGAAGGGTTTAAAATTGCCAGGCCTACCATTGAAGACATTATGCTTTATATGGGTGCAAAAAAATGAAACTAACTGGAAACTACAACATAATAAATTTTACAAGGAGGCAAAGAAATGTTAAACAGATTTTGGAATTACCAACTACTTTTAAGTGGTTCACTTGGCTTTATTAATCCTAAAAAAACTTCAAAATACCATTTTTTTATTCTATTTAGTTTTATATTATTTATAGGTGTTTTCATTGGTAATGTTGATGGATTTGGAGTAATATTTTACCCCATAATTATTGCTTTGTGTATGGTTTATTCTATTATAAATTCAGAAAACAAATTATTTGAGCTTGTTCCTGTTTCAAAAGTATACTCGCTTATAAATCTTTATTTATATGTTTTTTTAACAAGCCTGGCTATAACTATTGGGAGTACTATAGCTCTTATACTAGCCACATTTCTAATGCAACCAACCTCTACTTTAAATATATTAGTAATTAATTGGAATGCTATGTTTTTAATAAGCTGTATCTCTACAATAATTACAAGTATTTTATTGCCTGTATTTTTTATAAGACTTAGTTTTCTTAGAAAAATTCTTACAATATCAGTAACTGCACTTACCACAATAGTACTTCTATACACAGCACCTGTTGCAAGTCAGCTTGGTAACGTAAGCTTTTTAGAAAACATTAAGGCAATGCCACATTATAATGAAACTCTATTAATATTAATTTGTGTATGCTTAGTAATAATCCCTATTTCAATATTCATATCCTACAGACTATACAAAGGAAAGAGGTTCTTAATATGCTAAATAAACTCATTACTTATCAAAGACTATTACTCAATTCAACTACGCCGATTGATATAAGATTCCAAAGTTCTTCCAAAATATTGCTTTATATTTTTGCTATCTTTTCGATATCTTTTATGAATATGTTTATATTTTTCGGTAATACAATGTCTTCAAATGATATTGTTCCCATTGTTTTTCCTATAATAAGTGTATGGATGATTAACAGGATACTCTACGGTGATCAAAGACTGTTTGAAACTGTTCCTGTTAGTAGAAAATATACAGCATTAAATATATTCCTGCTATCAATAGTGATCATATTTATACTATATATTGTAGTCTCCATTGCTGGTTTATCATTAGCAGGTATTGTATTTGGCATTTTTTATCTTGTATCTCCCCAAAATATTAGTAATTCCCCTCCAGAATCTGCGGTAAATCAAGTAATAAACACAACAAAAGGCAATATGTTAATGTTCTGTATATTAGTAATAATTCTTTTTGTGGGAGTTGCAATTACTCTTATAAAAAATAAAAAACTCAGGCTTTCCCTATTTGCAGCCTTTGGTACTATTGGCTATGGACTTTTATTTTTCCTAAAGCTCAATATGCCAATATCCCCAAACTCTGACCGGGTTGAATTTCTTGAAAGCTTTTCTGTCATGCCTCAGGCGAATACAATTTTGATTTGTTTAACTATTGCAACAGTTATAACCTGCGTTGCTTCGTTCTTCATGGGATATAACCTTTATGTTGGCAAAGCAAATGATTCCAATTACTATTAGTTTTCCTTGTCATGCTTAAAATTTTTAACTTTCACCCTTAAACAATCTATCCAATAAAAAATATTAAAGGAGATGCCCTAGCATCTCCTTTAATATTTTTTTATTGTGAAATTGTTTTTGAATCTAAGTCCGCATCTATGTTTGATGGAGCTTCTTCTTTTAATACTAAATTAAGTAATAACGCTGCCACCGTACCTGCACTTATACCTGATGAAAAGAAACTCTTAATTGCAGAAGGCATACTATTTAAAAAATCAGGTCTTACAGTAACACCTAAACCTATTCCAATTGAAATAGCTAGAATAAGCATGTTTCTATTGTTAAGCTCAACATCTTTAATAGTCTTAATTCCTGATGATACAACCATTCCAAACATTATAATACCTGCACCACCTAAAACTGGATTTGGCATAATAGCAACAATCGCCCCAATTTTAGGGAATATTCCTAATAGCATTAAAATAATTCCAGCCATAGTAACTACAAATCTACTTGCAACTTTAGTAAGCGATATAAGACCAACATTTTGTGAAAATGATGTATTAGGACCAGCATTAACAAATCCTGCTATAAGAGATCCTACTCCATCAGCAAGTATACCTTTTGAAAGTTCTTCTGATGATACCTCTTTTCCCGATGCTTCACCAACCGCCATAAGACATCCTACCGTCTCAACAGTTGTTACTAAATAAGCTGTGATAAATGAAGCAAATGCACCAAATTTAAAAGTAATACCATATTTAAAAGGTGTTGGGAAAGCAATCCAACTAGCATTTGTTATTACTGAAAAATCTAACATATCTAGAGGAAAACATATTGCATATCCAAATACTAAACCAATTATAACTGATGCAGAAGAAAGGAGCCCTTTACCATATCTATTTAATAATGCAATTACTGCCATAACCGAAAAGGCAATGCATATATTCCTTATACTGCCGTAATCTGCAGCTCCAGCCCCACCAGCAGACCAATCTATTGCTACAGGTATTAAAGTTAATCCAATTAACATAACAACTGTTCCTGTTACAATTGGTGGAAAAAATTTTCTTAAAGGTTTAATAAAATAGCTTAAAATAATTTCAATGAAAGATCCCATTATGGTTGCACCAAACATTCCCGGTAACCCAAAAGCAGAACCTACTGCTATAGATGGTCCAACAAATGTAAAGTCAGTTCCCATAACACATGGAAGCTTAGATCCTACAGGACCAACTCCCTTAGCTTGAATATATGTAGCTATACCTGCTGCAAATAATGCAGCACTTACTAAAAATGCAATATCATTTACTGGTAATTTTAAAGCAGCACCAACTATTAGTGGAACTGCTACAATACCACCGAATGCTGCCATAATGTGCTGAAACGCAAGTAAAATTGTTATGTGAATTGGTGGTTTGTCATTTATCGTATATAATATACCACCCTTGTCCTTAGATGAATTTACTGTACTCATAAAATACCCTCCTTTTGTAATTAAAGCATGCATAAGCATATAAATATTTTAGTTTATTTACCTTTCTAAAGAATATCTATTATGCAAACGTTTTCTTAATTGTTACAAAATATTTACGAATCATCTATAACAAGTTAACCTCTACTGTCACCTGTTAAGATATATTCCTTATATATCCTTTATTTCTTAAGATTACTACTTTGATAAATAAAAGTCAATGAAATTTACAAAATATTTTTACAATTCAAAAAATGTTTTTGTAAAAACATTGTATTTATTTATATCAATACAGTACTTAATAGTAACTGTATTGATACCATAACAAATAAAAAACTTCCATGCTTAAATGCTATTAACATATCCATTTAAAAACTTGCCACTTGCCACTTGCCACGTGGGTGGCACCTTATTCTATATATGCTTCTCGTAACATCTTAATTTCCTGCGCATGACCAGATAAATCAATTGGACTTTCTAAAAAAAATGGTAAATGACGTAGTTTGGAATGATTAATAATTTTAATAAACACTTCTTTTCCCATAGAACCTTCACCAATTTTTTCATGGCGATCTTTATGACTTTCAAATGGATTTTTGCTATCATTTAAATGAATTGCATATAGCTTATCAAGGCCAATAATTCTATCAAATTCATTTATTACTCCATCTAAATCATTAACAATATCATAACCTGCATCGTAAATATGACAAGTATCAAGACATACGCCCATTTTGCCTGAAAGTGTGACCCCATCAAGAATTTCTTTTAGTTCTTCGAAAGTTCGACCAACTTCTGTTCCTTTACCAGACATTGTTTCAAGAAGTACTTTGGTAGTTTGTTCTGGTTTTAGCACAGTGTTTAGCATATTTATAATGTATTCTATCCCTATCTGAGCTCCTTGTTTTACATGACTACCTGGATGGAAGTTATAAAGACTATTTGGCATGTATTCCATTCTATTTAAATCATCTTCCATAATTTTCATTGCAAATTCCCTTGTGCCTTCATCAGCAGAGCAAGCATTTAAGGTATATGGCGCATGTGCTAGTATTATAGCAAATTTGTTTTCTTTTGTTATTTCTAATAGTGCTGCTACATCTTTTGGATCAATTTCTTTTGCTTTGCTCCCTCTAGGATTACGGGTGAAAAACTGAAATGTATTTGCTCCTATTTGAAGAGCTTCTTCGCCCATAGCTTTGTAGCCTTTTGATACTGATAAATGACAACCTATATTTAACATGATTATTCCTCCAATTATTTTGTTTTAATGCTACTTAATAAATTCAATTTTGTGGGGTGATAATCCTGCTTACTTGTGTTCTATACTTTGGAATCTTTCATTTCTACCCCAAAATTTAAATTTATAAGATATATTATTAATTGTTAGTGTATCCGAAACTTATATATTAGTATGTGTATTAATATATATCGCAAGTCTTTAAAATATATCAGTGTATAATGTAATAAAAACACACTAATAGATAAATGAGGAATAATATATATATTTATGAAAATTAATAAAGATTTTGTATTTTGAATTGTATATATAGTGAAAGTGTAATAAGTTCAGGGGAGGTGATTTATAATATGAATATGAATGATAATGATATAATAATTAAAGTTTTAGAAGGAGAAATTGAGAATTATGATTTATTGATAAAGAAATATAGTAAAAATACCTATAATTTTATTTGTAGTATTGTAAAGAATGAACATATGGCTGAAGAATTAACACAGATAACATTTATAAAAGCATATGAAAATATAAACAAATTCAACTTAAGTAAAAATTTTTTTACATGGATTTTAACTATAGCAAAGAATTCTACTATTAATGAATTAAGAAAAAATAAAAAGCAATGTGAGCTAAACAATTTTTATCTAGACGATTATTATTCTAGTACAATTTTAAAATTTAATCCAGAAAAAATATATGCGGATAAAAGTAATAATTTAAAACTATATAATTTTATAAACTCTCTATCCTATAAATATAAGGTTTTGATTATATTGAAATATATACAAAATTTGAGCTATAAAGAAATAAGTAAAGAACTAAATATACCAATAAGCAAAGTTGAATCTAGATTATTTACTGCACGTAAAAAATTAATTAATAAAATAGAAAAAAATGATATCAAAGAAAAGGGAGGAGACTTAAAATGGATTGCCAAATATCGAAAAATTTAATAGATTTATTGTTAGATGAAGAAATAGATGCCATTGCTAAAGAAGATGTATTAGGTCACATTAAAAAATGTGATCATTGCAAAGAATATTATAATAATATTAATAAATTCAAAAATACAATGTCAGTATTTTCATATAAATATAATCTTAAAAATTCAAATATTAATGAATCAGTAATGAAAAATATAATGAATAAAGACAAATCAAAAAATAAATTCATTATTGGATTTTGTGATAAAAAAAAGTACCTTGCTATCTCTTTACTTATTATTATGTTTATACCATTTAGTTTTAAAGCTTTTGGGGCAGGATTGGAATTAATAAATGAGATTATATTTAATTCTAATGGTGTAAAATATAAATTTAACAGTTATGAAGAGCCACTTCCTTTTGACCTTAGTGATAAAGAATTAGTAAGTCCAGTTACTAAAAAAACTGCATATAATATTAAAGAAGCTAAAAAAATATCAAATAGAATAGTGTTATCAAATTACTTACCTAAAAATTATAGGTTTATGTATGCAAATTATCAAGAAATTAGTAACTCCATTTATGATTTTACATTAAATTACAGGCAGATCGATTATCTTAAAAAAGGTAAAAGAATTGAGCATTTTACTGGTAATACAATTATAATTGATATTGTTCATAGTGCGGTTAAACAAAAAGAGCTCCAAGCAACTTTTAAAAAAGGTACCTCATTAAAAAAAATAAAAATCTCTAAATTTGATGCAGTCATAGGAGAATTTAAAATTGATGAAGATTCAACAGATAAAAATATATTTATACATATACCAGATAAAGATATGTATATTGATTTATTTGCATTTTGCACTGTAGATATATTAGATGATAAAGAATTAGTGAAAATTTTAGAAAGCATTGTAGAACAATTATAAAAATATATAAAAAGTGGGAGTCTCATTTTTCACGTATGAGGCTCCCACTTTTTTAAATATTTTATGCTATTCTACAATAATTAAATCTTTTGAATAATTGTTTAATACTTCACAACCATCCTCGGTAACTATTACTAAATCTTCTATACGTACACCAACATCTCCTGGCATGTATATACCTGGTTCTATTGAGAAACACATTCCTACTTCTACTTTATCTGTATTAACAGAAGAAACATCTCCAAACTCATGATCTTGAAGTCCTATAGAATGTCCTAACCTATGCGTAAAGTATTTTCCATAACCTTTTTCTGTAATATAGTCTCTTGCTGCAGCATCAATGTCGCAAAATCTAACTCCAGGTTTAACTTTTTCAATTCCTCTTTTGTTAGCTTCTCTAACTACATTGTAAACTTCTCTGCTATGGTCTGATACACTTTTATAAAAAACTGTTCTCGTCATATCTGAGCAATATGAATCTTTAATACAACCAATATCAATAACTACACTATCGCCTTCTTTAACAGTTGAGTTATCCATCACATGATGAGGATCTGCTGCATTAGCACCATACCCTACGATAGGATCAAATGAATGTCCTTCTGCTCCCATTTCTTCCCACATATCACCAAGTAGTTTGCCCATTTTCTTTTCAGTATATTTTTTTGTTACAAGTTTTATCATCTTTTCAACAGCAATATCATTAAGCTTTGATGATGCTCTCAAAAATTCCTTTTCTTTTTCATCCTTTGAACTTCTTACTTTATCAATAATGTTAGAACCATTAACAAATGAGCTACCACCTTTTAGTTCCATCAACCTTAATAAGAAATGAGCAGGCCAGTTTTTATCTATACCCATTGGTGCATCTTTATCAATATGTTTTGAAAGAATTTCTACTGGTTTGTCCGTATCACTATACCATACCATTTCCACACCTAAATCTTCACTTATAGGGAATAATTCATTAATAAACAACTTATTATTTCCATTTGTATTAAGATACAATACAAGCATTCTCTCTCCTGGTAAAATCCATTTGCCCGTAAGATAGAAAATAGCATTTGAATCAGAAACTATCATTTGAGGTATTTTGTTATCTCCCATAATTTTTAAAACTTTATTAAGTCTTTCCTGTATCATTAAAAACCCCTCCTAAAATATTATGATTATATTTTGACTCTCTGCTTTTGGCAGGGAAGTATAAACTATTTTTTTTCTTCTTTAAATCCTGTTCTCTTTACGAAATTATTCCAAATAACATTTCCACTAACTATAACAACTAATGCTCCACCAATCATTTGCACCTCGTATATTATATTTTCTTTCAAAGTTGGCATTACTGGTGCTGCTGATAGAACTATACCAATTACTACTACAACTAATACCATTTGTGCAATTCTAATTGAAGTATTGTTATTTTTTGAAAGTTCATATGGTCTTATTTCATTTGGTCTTGTTTTCCTCAGCTTTATATAAGCTGCAAATAGTAATATATAAGGGAACAACGCTGTAAGTGCAGTCATTGTAACAAGTACATTATATATTGTATCAACTGAAGGCAACAAATTTATCGCAAGTAAAATTACTGATACTATTACTGCTTGAAGATAAACTGCTTTTACTGGTATATTGTTCTCATTAACTTTTGTGAATTTTTTTGAGAATATACCCTTATGAACACTTCCAAAAAGCATTTTTATTGGTGAAGCAATATAAAGTATTATCGCTCCAAACACTGAAAGTGATATTCCAAGTGCAATAATTTTTATAAACCAAGTTCCAATTCCAAGACTTGTAGCAACTGTTGAAAGTGCTACTAAAATTCCCTGTGAAGCCGTTATCTTACTAGCTGGTAAAATAAGTGTAATCGCAATTGAACCTAAAACATAAAGACCTGCAACTAAGCAAGCTGCAATTAATATTGCTTTAGGTAAATCTTTTTTAGGGTTCTCCATCTCTGTTACAAAGTTTGCAGTTGTCTCTGCCCCAGATAGTGCAAACATTACACTTGAAATAGCTGCGAATGAGTCCACATTTAATTTTGGAGTAAGAGTTTTAACTGTATAAACAGATGCCGGTTCATTACCAAAAATGTACACAGAAGCAATACCCAAAACTATTAATAACACTGCAGGTACCGTTGAACCTAACGCTCCTATATTGGTAAACAATTTAGCAAAACCCATACCTCTTGTACTTATATATGATAGTATCCAAAAAATTATTAAAGATAATACCATTACAAACATCTTATTACTAGCAAGCTCAGGTCTTCCTATAGCATAAGATATATTTACAATTAAGAATGTCAAGAATGAAGTATACCAAAATAATTTTGCAGTCCAATTTAGCCATGAAACCAAGAAACCTTGTTTTTCACCATATGCTTCCTTCACCCATTCGTAAAGCCCCCCATCCCTTGGGTAAGTTGCTGCAAGTTCAGCACAAATAAGTGCACCTGGTACAAAGAATATAAATGTGAAAACTACCCATGTTGGAATAGCTCCTAGTCCAAGTCCAAAGGTTGATGCCGTTGACTTTGCAATCCACCTAATTCCAAACAGTGCTGATACATTCATGAATACTAAATCCCATAACCCAATCTTTCGTTTAATTAAACCAGTTTTTTCTTTCATTTTTTGCCCCCTGCTTTCTTTTTAATGTATTATTAATATTCAGTATATTATGTTATTTACACTTTTACTCTATCATAAAAATTTAACAATGTACAGAATTATTTAAGTATTACAATAGTTATTTTAATGCTACAGTAATTTATTAAGTTAAAATTTTTGTAATAAGTACCTAGTTAATTTAATATTGTAATAACTATGATTTTGCTATATTGAATATTTTTTTTTAGTATGGTACTATATTCAATAATAGATGTTATTACTGTAGTAAAATAAATAAAAAGCTTTTAAGTTATAAACTATTATGAATTGTAACAATTGATAAATTTGGAGGCAAATAATGTTAACTGAAATAGCAGGAAAAATTCGTAATCTAAGAAAAGAAAAAGACCTAACGTTAAAAGATTTGAGCATGAAGACTGGTCTTTCAGTAAGCTTTCTATCTCAGGTAGAAAACGGCTATTCTTCACTTGCAATAACCTCACTAAAAAAAATTGCAGAAGCATTAAATGTTCAAATGAACTATTTCTTCAAGCCTCCTGAAATACACAATTTTTTAGTTAAGGCGCAGGAAGATAAAGTATTTAAAATAGAAGGATCAAATTCAGAATTCATTAGAATTAGCGGAGATTTTACTGGAAGAAAAATTGAATCTTTAATAATCATTATTCCTCCAGATCAAATGCATGGAAGCAAATCCAGTCATCCCGGTGAAGAGTTTGTTTATCTGCTTGAAGGAGCATTAATTGTAAATCTTGCTGGAATCGATTATTTATTAAAAGCAGGTGATTCAATACAATATCCCTCAACCACTGATCATTCATGGACAAACCCACTTAATCAGAAAACAAAACTGCTTAGCATTACTACTCCATTAATTTTCTAATCGAATAAAAAAAGGAAGGCAGAAGCCTTCTTTTTTTTATTCGATTATTTTAAGATAATTTTAAATCTATGTTAATAGACCCATTTACCAAACAATAAGCTGTATCATCTTCAACCTTTAGATATACATCTAATGTCTTAAGTTCTGAAAGTTTATGAGATTTAATCCACTCATCATGAATTTTTTCAAGTATTGTTTGTTTGCTAATCTCTTTTCCCTGATATTGAACATAAAATGCAACATCGACTTTCTTAGCTATTGTTTTTTTAACAACAGCAGAAGCCATTTTTATTGCTGCTTCAGCTGTCTCTTCCGTAGACTTTATAACTTTTTCTGCTGTTGACTTTACAGCCGCTTTCGTAAATGTTAAATCACTATTTTTTTTCATCTTTTTTACCTCCGCTTATAAATATTTTTTAATTTTATTAATATATTCTATTTGTTTTAAAAAAAACTTTTTTGTAGAAATAAAATACTACCTATAATTGCATTCTAGAAACATTATAACACTTCTTTGAAATAAATGTAATATATTCCATAAAATAACGAAAAACATTAAAAAAGTAGCAGAATACAAAAACATAATTGTATCCTGTTACTTTTACAGCCTCGCTTTACTTTTAATTATTTAATTTGTTTTGGAATCTCTAAACAACCTCTTTCTTCAACAACAAATTTAAGATTTTCGCTGTATTTTGTCGTTAAATCTTTAATCTTAGCCTCTGCTTCAGCTTTAGTATTAAAAACACCTGCCTCCACACAGAATGTCCCTTTATTATCCTTAAGTGTTCTAATATTAAGTTGTTGAAACAATTGCTCCTCTATTATTCCTAAATTCTCCCCAAATTCATTAGACAAGGTTCTAACAGCATACACAGTTTTTGTTGATTGATTTATATCCTGTGTTAATTTAATTACAATACGAGCAGGATCCTTATATTCTTTTACTTCATATTTTATAGGTTTATTAAACACAATTGTAAATTTAACAGCTGAATCATCTAACATCATATTTTTGTATATATCTGAAACATAACTACTTTTCTTAATAACTTCAAAGTCTTTTTCTGCTGTTAAAGCTCTTGCTCCATTAATGGTAAAAGTCATAGTAGAAGGATTATTTTTATAATCCACTTTAAAGTGAGCAACATTATCTGTAACTTTGTTATCCTTACTGCTCGTAAAGTTAATCACTATAGTTTCATTACTAGCATTCTTTTTAAGATTTATAGAATTTGCATCTGCTCCATCAGTAATTTTACCACCAGTAGCTTCTCCATTTTTAAACTGAAGTACCTTAACTAATTTCCCAACTATAGGAACATCTACTAAAGAGTTAGCAAATGTAGGCATAGTATTTATACTAATAGTGAACACAGTAAAAATAGCAACACTTGCAGCAAATCCTTTTATCCATGTTTTTTTTATATTTTCTTTTTTCATTCTTGATCTTCCTTTCCCTAATGATATATCAACAAATTCACTTAAATTTTCTGGTACTTCTATGTCATTATAAATTTTCTTTAAATCATCTAAATTATTACTCATATTATTCAACCTCCTTAAGATCAATTTTAAGTTTTTCTAAACCACGATAAAGTTGTGTTTTAACTGTGCTTAATGGTATTTTAAAAATATCTGAAATATCCTTTAGTGTTAAATCTTCAAAGTATTTTAAAATTACTATGGATTTATATTTGGTATCTAAATTCTTTAAAGCTTCATGTAAATCCATAATTTCTTCAGTATTATTTAAATTTGAAGCCATGTCTTCTATGTGTTTTTCATCAATATATATAACTTTTTTTGATTTATTCAAATAGTTTATTGAACAATTTATAGTTATTCTTGTGAGCCATGTATTAAAATACTGTGGCTCTTTTAAATGTTTTATGGATACTAGCGCTTTGTAAATCACTTCTTGCATTATATCAAGAGCATCTTCAGTATTATTTACATAACTGTATGCTACCTTATATATATTATCTTTTCTACTTTGTATTAAGGTATCAAAACTCTCATTATCCCCTTTTATAGCTTTTTCAATTAATTCTATCAGTTTAATCACCCCTATAGAGATTTTTTATAGATCTATAATTTTTTATCTTCACCCATTAGACAAAGATGTTTAACAAATAGTTTCATATAGTGAAAAAAAACATATTTTTTTATAATATAACTATTTTCGTATAACATATCCAAAATATTAAAAGCACATGGAATTCCATGTGCTTTCAATATTTCTTATAAACTTGCCACTTGCCACCTGGGTGGCACCTTTTTACCTAACAGGTTTAAATCCCTTTAGTCTTAATGCATTTAATAATACAGATACCGAGCTAAAGCTCATGGCTGTAGCTGCTATAATTGGACTGAGCAGTGGTCCGTTAAAGACATATAATACTCCCATAGCAACTGGGATACCTAAGGTGTTATATCCAAAGGCCCAGAATAAATTTTCTTTGATGTTTTTTATAGTCTTCTTACTTAATTCTATTGCAGTTGCAACATCCCTTAAATCACTTCTCATAAGAACTATATCTGCGGATTCAATTGCAACATCTGTACCTGATCCTATAGCTATACCAATATCTGCTTGTGCTAGTGCTGGAGCATCATTTATACCATCACCAACCATAGCAACTTTCTTTCCTGTGGCTTGAAGTTTTTTAACCTCATTTGCCTTATCTTCTGGAAGCACTTCTGCAAGAACTCTATCTATGCCTACTTCTCTCGCTATAGCTCCTGCAGTTATCTTATTATCTCCAGTTATCATTACTACTTCAATTCCCATTTCATGAAGTTTTTCAATTGCTTTTTTACTACTTTCTTTAACAGTATCAGCAACAGCTATAATTCCTGATATTTTATCTTCTATTGCTATATACATTGGAGTTTTACCTTCTGCCGCTAAATTATGGGAAGTTTCTTCTAGGTTATCTAGAGGTATATTGCGCTCCACCATAAGTTTTCTATTTCCAAGTAAAATATTTTTGCCATCTATTTTAACCTGGATTCCATGTCCCGGTATTGCTTTAAAAAAGTCTAAAATTTTAAATTCTACTTTATTTTCCTCTGCCGCTTTTACTATTGCTTCACCAAGAGGATGTTCTGAACCCTTTTCTGCTGAGGCTGCTATTTGCAATAATTGTTCCTCTGTTATATTGTTTGTAACAATTATATCAGTGACCTTTGGTTTTCCTTCTGTTATAGTTCCTGTTTTATCAAAAACTATAGTTTCAATTTTATGAGCTGTTTCTAAAGCAACTCCACTTTTTATTAAAACTCCATACTCTGCACCTTTACCTGTACCAACCATTATTGCTGTTGGAGTTGCAAGGCCTAATGCACAAGGGCAAGCAATTACAAGCACAGATATGAATATAGTTAAAGAAAATACTGCAGTTTCACCTGAGAGATACCAACCTGCGCTAGATAAAAGTGCGAGACCCATAACAACTGGAACGAAATACCCTGAAATTATATCAGCCATTTTTGCAATTGGAGCTTTAGATCCTTGGGCATCTTCTACTAGTTTTATAATTTGAGCTAAGGCTGTATCTTTTCCAACCCTTGTTGCCTTATATTTTATAGTACCGTTCTTATTAATACTAGCTCCTATGATTTTATCACCAACAGTTTTTTCTACTGGCATACTTTCCCCTGTAATCATAGCTTCATCTACAGCAGTAATTCCGTGGACAACTTCACCATCTACAGGCATTTTTTCACCTGGCCTTACAAAAATTATATCGCCTACTTCAACTTCTTCTATAGGCATTTCAATTTCTTTTCCATCTCTTATTATAATAGCTGTTTTAGGAGCGAGCCCCATAAGTTTCTTTATAGCTTCGGAAGTCTTTCCCTTTGTAACTGATTCTAAGTATTTACCTAGGGTAATAAGGGTTATAATAACCGCTGCTGACTCAAAATATAAGTCATAGGCATAATCTACATTTCCACCGAAAATTTGCATTATAGCAAATACTCCATAGAAAAATGCTGCTGAAGTACCCATTGCAATTAGCGTATCCATATTAGGACTTCTTCGTATTAAAGATTTAAAGCCTACCCTAAAAAATCTATTACCTGCAATCATAACTGGTATAACTAAAACTAATTGCAGAATTGCAAAAAACCTTGGACTGCTCATAGGGTCTATAAATTCTGGAAGATGGTATCCAAATTTTTCAGCTACCATATGTCCCATGGATATAAAGAGTAATGGTACTGTGAACATTACAGAAATAATAAATTTATTCCATAATAATTTTATTTCTTTTTCTTTTCTTTCTTTATCAGCATCAACAGTAGTTTCTGATTCTAATACTTTATAACCAGCTTTTTCTACGGCTTTCTTTATATCTGATATTCTAACCTTTGATGGTTCATAGGATATATTTAATTTTTCTGTTGCATAATTTACATTTGCCCCTATTACGCCATCCAGCTTTTTAGTAACTCTTTCAATTGCCTTAACACAAGCCGCGCAAGTCATACCTTCAATTTTAAAAGTCTTGCTAGTTGATTCAATCAAGGCCTTATACCCTGCCTTTTCTACAGCAGCTTGAATATCTGGCACTGATGTTTTAGCTTCATCATAGTTTATAGTAAGTTTTTCTGTAGCAAAATTTACATTTGACTCTATTACTCCATCTAGCTTTTTAGTGGCTCTTTCAACTGCTTTAGCACAAGCGGAGCAGGTCATTCCATCTATTTTTAATGACTTTGTTGTCATAACTTTCCCTCCTATAATTCAATATTTAAATTCTATTTATCCATTATTTTAGATAAAAGTTCTATAATTTCATCTATTTTTTCATCTCCATTATCCTGCTTAACTGCCTCTACAACACAGTGATGCATATGTTGTTTTAAAATTAGAAGATTTGCTTTTTTTAAAAGGGCTTGGGCTGCAATGATTTGGTTAGATATATCAACACAGTATCTTCCATCTTCCATCATTTTTATTATTCCCTCTATTTGTCCTTTAGAAGTTTTTAATGCTTGTAACGCCTTAACTTTTTCTACATTCATTTAACCCTCTCCTTATTACCCCCCTATGGGGGGGTGTCTTATAATTAGATTATACACCTTAAAGTATATAATGCAAGGGGGTTTTTATTTTAATCTTTACTATTGTTTTATATACACATTTAGTAAAATCCAGAATATACTAAAGTACCAGCTATAACTTCTTTTATTTGACGGTTTTTTAAAAAGAAGTCCATCACCTAGATGTGGTGGTATTAATACCAAAGCAACTCCAATACTTAAGTTAAAGTGTAAAATTTCTTCTTTAAGTGGCGAATTATGTCACTTTAGTTGATTTTCAGACTTTTACTTAGGCACAGGAAAATAAATAACAAGCTGTTATTTATTCGAATGTACCGAAATATAAAGGGAGGGTTTTTATATGAGTCATAGACATAAAAACTGTTGTTGTAATAATAATTGTTGCTGCAGACCTGTTTGCAGATGTGAACCTACTTGTGGAAACAGCTGCGGAAATGGTTGTGGAGGCGGCTTTGGAAATGGTTGTGGTGGTGGCAGCGGTATTTGGTTAGTTCTTTTACTTTTAGGCATTGGTGGACGTGGTGGTTGCGGCGGCGGATGTGGCGGTGGCTTTGGCGGCTTTGGTTTATAGTTAATTTAAAAAGCACTTCTAATAAAAATTTTATTAGAAGTGCTTTTCTTTATTTGTACATAAGTTCTAATTCCTTTTGAATATCATCGCTTTCTTGGAATTCATCATATGACATTTGTTTATCCATTATACCCTTAGGTGTAATTTCTATTATTCTATTTGCAACTGTTTGAATTAGCTGATAATCATGAGACGTAATCAAAATTGTTCCAGTAAAACTAGTTAAACCGTTGTTTATAGCAGTAATAGACTCTAAGTCTAAGTGATTTGTAGGCTCGTCTAAAATTAACACATTAGCATTACTAAGCATCATCTTAGAAAGCATACATCTAACCTTTTCTCCACCAGACAAGACACTAGATTGTTTAAGAGCTTCTTCTCCTGAGAAAAGCATTCTTCCTAAAAATCCTCTAATAAAGCTTTCTGCTTTTTCTTCTGAAAATTGTCTGAGCCAATCAACCAAGCTACAATCTACAGCGTTAAAATATTCTGAGTTATCCTTAGGTAAATAAGCTTGGGAAGTAGTAACGCCCCATTTAAATTCACCACTATCTGGCTCCATTTCACCCATTAATATCTTAAATAATGTAGTTTTAGCTATTTCATCTGCCCCTGTAAATGCAATCTTATCTCCCTTGTTAACTATAAAAGATAAATTATCAAGAAGTGTTACTCCATCTACAATTTTAGTTAAATTTTCAACTACTAATAAATCATTTCCAGCTTCTCTTTCTGGTTTAAACCCAACAAAAGGATATTTACGAGAAGAAGGTTTTATATCATCTAATGTCAATTTATCTAATTGTTTTTTACGAGAAGTAGCCTGTTTTGCTTTAGAAGCATTAGAGCTAAATCTAGCAATAAAGTTTTGAAGCTCTGCAATTTTTTCTTCTTTTTTCTTATTTGAATCCTTAGCCATTTGAAGAGCCAGTTGACTAGACTCATACCAGAAATCATAATTTCCAACAAATAATTGAATTTTACTAAAGTCTATATCTGCAACATGAGTACATATTTTATTCAAAAAATGTCTATCATGTGAGACAACTATAACAGTACTATCAAAATTCAGCAAGAAATTTTCAAGCCACTTTTTAGATTTTGCATCTAAATTGTTTGTAGGCTCATCCAGTAATAGAATATCTGGCTTACCAAATAGTGTTTGTGCAAGGAGTACCTTAACCTTTTCTGATCCGGTTAGTTCCTTCATTTTTTTATCTTGAAGTTCTTCAGTTATGCCAAGGCCCATTAAAAGAGTTGAAGCTTCTGATTCAGCTTCCCATCCATTAAGTTCTGCAAATTCACCTTCTAGTACTGCAGCTCTAATTCCGTCTTCATCTGTAAAATCTGGTTTTGCATATAGGTCATCTTTTTCTTTCATTATTTCAAAAAGTCTTACATGTCCCATCATTACGGTTTTAATAACTTCATGTTCATCAAATTCAAAATGATCTTGCTTTAAAACTGCTAATCTTTCTCCTGGCGTAATTATAACTTCTCCTGTATTAGACTCAATTTCCCCTGATAATATTTTAAGAAAAGTTGATTTACCAGAACCATTTGCACCAATTAATCCATAACAATTGCCAGGTGTAAATTTTATATTAACATTATCAAATAATTTACGTGCACCATATCTTAAACTTATATTATTTGTACTAATCATATATTTATAAATACCTCCATACATTAAGTGATTCCATTATAGTCAAACTACTGCCCATTATACCATAAGGAAGGAAAGTAGGCTAATGAAATTTATTCCTAATTTATTTATTTTTATTGAAATTATTAGTGTTTGATATTTTATTTTGGAGCCTTTCTGCGTGCTTAGCTTTAGGTGACTCCCCTGGCTCAATAATTCTTCCCATGTAGATATCTTTTTGCAGGATTTCTATATTAAAATCTTTTTCATAAGTTTTAATAAGATCAAGTTCTCTCTCTTCTGCTATGGATAGAGCCAGCCCATGCTGACCCATTCTTGCTGTTCTTCCTACTCTATGTAAATAGTCCTTAGAGTTCTCTGGTATATCAAGGTTGAATATATGTGTTACTCCTCCTATATCAAGTCCTCTAGCTGCTAAATCAGAAGCCACCAAAAGTTGGATTTTCCCTGAATTGAAATCCTCAATAGCTTTCTTTCTATTTTCCTTATCAGATGTTCCGTGAATTCCTTCTACTTTTAATCCATGATAGCTAAGCTTTGAAGTTGTAATTTCTACCTCATCACTTTTGTTTATAAATATTATTGCTTTTTTAGGGTTTGTGGCACTTATAAGTTTCCTTAAAAGAATCAGTTTTTCTCTTCTTTCAACTAGAAAATACATATGCTCAATATTAGGGTTTACAACGCTTTTATCCCCTACTTTAATAACCTCTGCATCCTTCATTAGTGTTTTAGCAATTTCTACTGCTTTAAGTGATACTGTAGCTGAAAATAACATAATTTGTCTATCCCTAAGAGTAGTTTTTATTATAGCCTTTACACCCTCTATGTTATTTTCATCTATCATTCTATCGCCTTCATCAATTACTATAGTCTTAACTCCATGTGATTTTAGTTTCTTCATAGTTATAAGTTCTAAAATTCTTCCTGCAGAGCCAACTATTATATGTGGTTTTTCTTTAAGAGACTCTAGCTGCCTTTTGATGTTAACATTGCCTATTATACTAGTGGATTTTATTAAACTCTTTGAGTTCTCTGATAAAAGTTCTATCTGCTTATGTATTTGCATTGCAAGCTCATGAGTAGGTGCAAGTATAATTGCTTGAATATCCTTTGATGTAACGTCTATTTTTTGGAATATAGGCAGTAAATAAGCTAGTGTTTTACCTGTACCCGTTTCTGATTCTCCTATGATGTCTTTGTTTTCAAGTCCTAGGGGAATAGCCTTTGCTTGGATTTCTGTAGGGCTTTCGATCCCTTGTTTTTTTAACCCCTCTATAAGGTTTTCTTGTACTCCTAATTCAACAAATGATTTATCCATATTTTCTCCTTTTTTCTAAGAAATTTTATTGTTGGCGTGCTTAAATATAGCTGCTTTTATAGCTAAATAATCTATTTCCTCTGGCAGCGCGTCTTTAATAGGTTTTAACTTTGAAGCTCCGATTTTTTCTATAACTTCTATAATAAGTGCTTCATGATTTTTTGGAATAAAATCATCTAAATTCACTTCAAAACCCTCATAAGCACATTTTAATATATGATCTTGTACTGTAAGACTTTTTAATTGTCTCTCAGAAATTATATCCTCTATGCTTTTGCCCTCTTTATACATATTATAAGTAATAACATAGCTAGGAACCTTATCTTCATTTTCGCCCTTCTGTTCTACTGCAGTTTCATTTAAAGCCGTAATATCAACTTCTTCATTATATAATATTTCTTCCTTAAGTTCTATATTATTTTCACTCATATATTTTTTTATAACCCCAATAAATTCCTCTCCATACTTGTTAAGTTTAGATTCTCCTACACCTTTGATACTTAACAACGCACTTTTATTTACTGGGAAATATTCGCTCATTTCTCTTAGGGCACTATCTGCAAAAACAATATATGGTGGAACTTTTTCCCGCTCTGAAATCTCTTTTCGAAGTGAGCGCAGTATTTCAAATAAACCATTACCTCCAGCTGCCTTAGCTTTTCTTTTCTCAACCTTTTGATAGACCTTTTCCTGGTTTTTAAGTACTGCCACAGCTTTTTCTTTTAATCGAACCACTGGAAATTGACCATCTGCAAGAGAAAGATAGTCTTCTGCCGTAAGTACATTTATAAGATCTCTTATCTCTTTAACAGTATATTGCTTTATTATTCCATAGGTAGATAGTTTCTCAAATCCAAGGTCCAAAACTTTTTTATTCTTAGAACCTCGAAGCACCTCTGCAATTAAGGTAGTACCAAACCTCTCCTTCATCCTAAGGATGCAAGAAAAGATTTTTTGCGCCTCTATAGTTATATCTACCAGTTCACTTTCATCATTGCAGGTACTGCAATTGTAGCATTTATCCTGAACATTTTCTTCACCAAAATATTCTAAAATAAACTGCCTAAGACATCTAGTAGTATGTGAATAATCCACCATAGCTTGAAGTTTCTTATATTCGCTTATCTTTCTTTCAGGTGATACGGTGCTTTGTTCTATAAAAAATTTTTGAAGCAGTACATCTGCAGCCGAAAACAGTAATACGCATTCACTAGGCTCTCCATCACGGCCTCCACGGCCTGCCTCTTGATAATAGGCCTCCATGCTCTTTGTTAAATTATAATGAATTACATATCGAACATTTGATTTGTCTATTCCCATTCCAAAAGCATTTGTAGCAATAATAATGTTTATATCATCATACAAAAACTTTTCTTGGTTTTCCCGCCGCAGCTCGTCACCTAACCCTGCATGATATTTACCAACATTGTATCCCTTTTTATGCAAAAGCTCATAAAGATTATCCGTTTCCTTTCTTGTAGCTGTATAGATTATCCCTACTTTGTCTTTGTTATCTTCAATATATTTTAAAACAAAATCTCTTTTGTTTTCTCCACGAATTACAGTAAAGCTTAAATTTTCTCTATTAAACCCAGTTACATAAACATCTGGCTCTCTTAATTCTAGTAATTTTATAACGTCTTGCCTTACCGCTTGCGTTGCGGTGGCAGTAAATGCTGCTATAATTGGTCTTACAGAAAGTTTTCTTATCAAACTAGAAATTGCTGAATAACTAGGTCTAAAATCATGTCCCCATTGAGATACACAATGAGCTTCATCAACTGCTAAAAGCGATATTGTCAATCTATTCAGCATGTTACAAAAAAATTCTGATTCTAACCTTTCAGGAGCTACATAAAGAAGCTTATACTCCCCCTTAGAAGTCTTATCAATTCTTTCATTAACTTCATTAACACTAAGTGAGCTATTTATATAAGTTGCCGCTATACCTACACTATTTAAGGTATCTACTTGATCCTTCATAAGAGATATAAGTGGCGATATTACAAGGGTTACTCCTGGTAGCAGTAGTGCAGGTATCTGATAACAAACTGATTTTCCTGCACCTGTAGGCATTACAGCAAACGTATCCTTCCCATTTATAATACTCTCAATTACGCTCTCTTGTCCTTTTCTAAAACTATCATATCCATAATACTTCTTTAATTTTTCTTGTGCCTTACGTAACATACATCTCTACCTCTCATCCGTAATAATTCCTTATAATAGTATAACATTATTTGAAAAACTTTGTACCCCTATGGTTAAGAACTTTATTTTTAACTCCTAAAAGCCTACTCTTATTTATTTTTGTCAATTTTATCATATTTAAAACATAAAAAAATAGATTTATTCTTTCATTTTCTCAGTGCGAAAAAATTAAAAGAATAAATCTAAAAATCTATAGTTAATTAAGTTTTAATCCTAGTATTTCTACAGCTATAGCTATAACTTCATCAAAATAAAAAGGCTTGGTAATGTATTTATCACATAATACGTCCTTACCTCTATTTTTATCTTCTGCTTGTCCCTTTGCAGTTAACAGTACTATATAAGTATTAATTAGCTTTAATTCCTTTTTCACTATATTACATACCTCATAACCATTTATTTCAGGCATCATAATATCTAAGAATACCAAATCTGGTCTCTCCCTTTGAATTATACCCAGTGCTTGCTTTCCATCTTCCGCAAGAAATATTTCTACTCCTTGTTCCTTAAAGTCTTCAAGTATTTCCTCTAATAATAACCTATTATTGACTTCATCATCTACTATTAGTATCTTTTTCATTTGCACCCCTCACCTTTAACATTACATATCAATTATTTTTTTGAATTCCTTAACATAGTGTCTACTCACAGGCACTTCCTCTTTGTATCCCTCTATTTTCAACACAAAAGTACTATTAAACCAGGGGACTATTTTATAAATTTTATCTAAATTAACTAAATAACTTTTATGACTCCTGAAGAAATTATGATTGCTTAATTTATTTCCTAATTGATTTAAAGTGTACTGTGTTGTGAAATTGTCATCTTTAGTTAAAACAAGCACCTCTTTATTTAACACGGTACAATATAATATATCTTGTGGATGCACAAGATATATACATTCGTCCTTCCAAAGTGGTAGCTTTTTCATGCCCTTAATTTCTTGTTTTTCTGGAAATATATTATTATAGCTACATGATGGTATATTTTCATTAGAATTATATCTTTCATTTATTTTATCCATGGTAATCTGGAGCCGTTTCTCCGAAAATGGTTTCAAAACATAATCAATAGCATTAATTTCAAAAGCTTTTACAGCATACTTATCAAATACTGTTGCAAATATGATACTAACTGGAAAATCCATTTTGCATATTTCCTCAGCTAAAGTAAATCCATCAATCTCTGGCATTTCTATGTCTAGAAACACAATTTCCGGTTTAGATTTTTTTATGAATTCTAAAGCGCTTAATGCATCCACATACTTACCTATAATTTCTATCTCATTGTTTTTACCTAAAATAAAACTTAATTCCTCCAAAGACAATTTTTCATCATCTACTAAAACTACTCTTAACATATAAACCCCACCCATATTTAAATTTCATATAATAATAAAATTGAAGCTACTCATATTTTATATTCTCTATTGGTATATATAATGTTATGCATGTCCCAATATTTAATTTACTAACAACTTCTAACTCCGCATTATATATATCTTTATATTGAGAATTAATAAATGAAATTGAGCCCCCATTTTCATCTTTAAATAATCCCTCTATTTGCTTTTCATCCATACCAACACCATCATCTTTGATTTTTATTACTATTTTCTCACTATCACGCACAACCATAAAGGTTATTGTTCCTCCATGATTTTTTTTTAAGATTCCATGGATAATTGCATTTTCTATTAAGTTGTATAGTGAATTTTTAGGTATTAAAAAATTTACATCTCCTTGAATATCGTACACAATATTTAATCTACAGTCAAATCTGACCTTTTGAATATACAAATAAGATTTTATATACTCTATTTCCTCATTCAAAAAAACGATTCCATCAGTTACATCAAAATTAAATCTTAGATAGCTACTAAGTTCTAAAATAACTTTTCTAGCTTCCTTCGAATTCTCCCTACACAAGGATAATATACTGTTTAATGTATTAAATAGGAAATGTTGATCTATGTAGGTTAACATTTGTTTAGGGTTTTTATTAATTTCAATATTGTTTATACTTTTTAATTTATTTTTTTCATTTACTCTCACGTATTTCTCTCCTTACAAACATTTATGTTTAACCTTATTGTGCATAATACTTATTATATACCCCTTATAATTTTAAAAACATCTTATTTTTATGTCTATTAACTATATCGTTAAATTATGTAAATACCTTAGAAAAAAAATCATCTCCTCTACCTATACATTTCTCTTAGTTAATTTATCTTCTAAAGCGTAAAATAATCATAAATGCATATAAATTATAACCTTTATTAATTAACTCCTTTACATTTTCATATTATTAATTTACTATTAATTAAGAGAATTCTATTAATTAGTGAATTCTATTAATTAGTGAATTCTATTAAAGTATAGAGGAGGTTTTTAATTATGGCAGCTGCACATTCGTTTGACATAGTATCAGATGTAGATTTGCAAGAAGTAGACAATGCAATAAACCAAGCATTGAAAGAAATCAAACAGAGATATGATTTTAAAAACACTATTACTGAAATCAATTTAGTAAAAGAAGATATTAAAATAGTATCTGATGATGATTTTAAATTGAAATCAGTTATAGAAGTTCTTGTAAGCAAATTAATTAAAAGAGGTATATCTGGAAAAGCATTAGATTTAGGTAAACAAGATGTTGCTACATTAGGTTCTGCAAGACAAACCGCTAAAATTGTAAAAGGTATTTCCACTGAAAAAGCAAAAAAAATAATTGCAGAAATTAAATCTAGTAAAATTAAAGTTCAAGCTCAAATTATGGATAACCAATTAAGAATTACGGGTAAAGACCTTGATGATTTGCAAGAAGTAATGGCCCTGGTAAAATCAAAAGATTTTGATATTGCTCTTCAATTCACTAATTATAGATAGTTACATGCTCAAAGGTTAGTACCCATGGTACTAACCTTTTTTTTACTATTTATTTTATACCCTATAATTTTTTACACTAATTACAATTCGTTATAGATATTGTATTTTTATAAAAAATTATGTATAATGTAGAGGGCATTATAATACTGTTTAAAATGACAGACTATTGTGGCTTTTTTGCATAATACGTAAATGTTTATTAATTTTTATTATTATTATTAAATATTTTCATAAACCTATTGACGTTTTATGTTAGTTTTGCTATAATTTAATTATAAATAAGTCGAAAGATGTTTGAGGAGGAAATTATATGAAATCAACAGGTATAGTAAGAAAAGTGGACGAACTTGGAAGAATTGTTATTCCTATAGAATTGAGAAGAACTTTGGATATAGATATCAAAGATGCTTTGGAGATCTATGTAGATGGTGAACAAATCATCCTTAAAAAATATGAGCCAGCTTGTATTTTCTGTCAAAACGCAAGAGACGTTGTAAACTACAAAGGTAAAAACATTTGTAAAGATTGTCTTGCTGAATTAGGTTCAGGTAAATAATTTAAGATTTTTTTAAAATAGGCCCTGGTTTGAATAAGCCAGGGCTCAAAGCAAAAAACAAACGAGATTTCCTTTATTGGGATATCTCGTTTGTTTTTTACGTTTTTAGTCTAAACTCGCTACAACACTTAGAGCAAGTTACAATGATTTTACCCTTCCCCTTTGGTAATCTTAGTTTTTGCGCACATTTAGGACAACTGGTAACTATATACTTTCTTCTTTGTTTTAATTTTTCCATAGGTTTATATTTCTTGATCATAGCCTTAAGTATTTCCATATCTTTCTTAATATTAATTAAGTTCATGTTTTTTTTGAAAATATCCATTTTATGATGAAAACTTCCTTTTGTAATTTCAAAAACAAATTTTTTATTATTTCTACCACTCATTTTAATTGATTTGCTTCTCCAAATTGAATAGATAATAAGTGCTGTTCCTAAAATCCATGCATACCCAGTCACAAACAAAAATATTCCTATCAATAAGATTATTTTTGAAAATCCATCCCAGCCATAAAATTCCCTAGCAAAGTTAACAGACATCTATACTATTCCTCCTATTATTCTCTGGAGTACATAACAATTCACAATTGTTATCACCCTTCTTATTCTTACTTTCATTTTAGCACTATAACACCTAAATCATTATTAATTTTCTGTAAAAAATATCCGTCAAAAGTTCACAAAAGTTTTTATTTAATTACATTCATGCAATAAATGGTTGATTAAGGTACTTTTGTAAAATTTAATTGACCCACCAAATTTGCGGGTATATAATTATTCCTGCGGCGAAACATTTAAAAGGGTATGAATAGGTTTTTTTGCTCTATCAAAAATAACTAGGAGGTTTAAATATGAAGGAAAATTATGATGAAAACATAATAAAAATTGAATTTTTATTGAGAAAAGTGTGCTTTGGCATTAAAAAAAGAGGTAGAGGTATTCTAGAAGAGTACAAAATTACTCCGCCTCAATTTGATGCTCTTCAATGCTTAATTCACCATGGTGGATTAACTATAAGTGACCTTAGCTTAAAACTCTTTCAAGCTCCTAGTACTATTACTGATTTAGTTGACCGAATGGAAAATACTCAACTTGTAGAGCGAACAAGAGATATTAAAGATAGAAGAGTAGTAAGAGTTAGTGTGCTACAAAAAGGTTACGATATTATCGATAAAGTGCTAAATGAAAGATGTGAATTTGTAAATGCAGCATTAAAATCAATAGATTCTGATGATAGAATAGAGTTCATAAAATATTTAGACATACTATATAATTCTTCTTTTTGTTCTTGTGAAAAGAAATAATTTACTATTTAAAAAGCATTGCTACAATTACCCTTTCAGAATAAGCTTAAAAATTAAATTACATATTTTATACTTTTTGTCGAATCGGTTTATGTTTTTCATTTTTAGTCTTCATCATATTAACTTTTAATAAAATCTATTGACTATTTGTGTTAATCATGCTATTATAAAAATAAGAAATAAGTCGAATAGCAACAATAGTAAGCCACTAAAGAAAAAGCTTATTTCGATATAAACCTACAAAGATTAAACTCCCCCAAAAACAAAAGATAAATGGAAACTACTTATTTTTTATATTTAACAATGATGGTGATTATTTGTTCTAATATTTAAACTAACAAACAAAGAAATATTATCGTATTCGTAGTTGTAAATATCTTATAGTAATGTAGATATATTTGTAGCAGTTATAAATATTTAGTTTCCTTTTTCTTTATCCCCCCCATATACTTGATAAATTTTAATTATTTATATAAAAAGAACTTGAGCAAATGCTCAAGTTCTTTTTAATTCATTTCCAAAATTCACAAACCTTTTTTTTTGCATCTTCACTATTATTTATTTTGATAAAATCATCCCATTGTTTTGGAAATAGTCGTCTATATCTTCCCTCTAGAAATCTATCATCTATTAAAAGCACCGTACCTCTATCTTCCTCTGTTCTAATTACCCGGCCTGCTGCCTGTAGTACTTTATTCATTCCTGGGTACATATAAGAATATTCATAGCCGCAATTGCTTTTTTTATCATAATATTCCACTATAATTTCTTTTTCAAAGCAAATCATAGGGAGTCCTACACCAATTACTATTGCACCAATTAGCCTGTCACCTTTTAAATCAATTCCTTCCGAAAATATACCCCCTAAAACTCCAAAACCTAAAATATCCTCAGAGTCCCTATCACTAAAATTTTGGAGAAAAGCTTCTCTGGCATCTTCAGTCATAAAATTAGTTTGAACCCTTACTTTTGTTTTTGGATATTTTAGAACAAACATATCACTCACCACCTCCATATACTTATAAGAAGGAAAAAACACCATATAATTCCCATTTTTAGCGCTTATTATAGAGTATATGTATTCAACTATTTTGGAGTAACTATTTTCTCTATATCTATATTTAGTAGAAATATTCTTAGCTATCATTACTTTAAGGTTTTCTTTATGGAAGGGAGAATCTAAAGTTAGATGGTAATCTTCATTTTCTCCACCCAAAATTTCTTTAAAGTATACTAAAGGTAGCAGAGTTGCAGAGAAAAACACCACTGATTTCCCTCTTTTTGATGCTTCTCTCAAAAGTTTGGATGGATCGAGGCAAAACATCTTTAAAACTACTTCATCCTCAGTGCACTCTACATAGGTTATATATTTATCATCATAAAGTTCGGATATGCGAATAAAACTCAATGAATTAAAATACAAGTCCAAAAATTTATCATACATTTGAGATTTTTCATTTTTTGTCAGCCATACTTCTAATATTTTAGTAAGTTTATTAAGAAGATTATATATATCCTCAGGCTGAGAATTTTGTTTGTAATATCCTTTTTCATTGCACATTTTCTTCATACTGAGCATAAATGCATTTAACTTATTCAAAACTTTATACAAATTATCGTCGCGACCTTTTATTTCTCTCTTTAACTCTAAAAGTGGTTTTTTATGAAACTGCGCCGAAAACATTTCGCGAGCTCTATCCACTAAGTTATGAGCCTCATCAACTAAAATAGTATAATCTCCATTATTATCCATAAAGAATCTCTTTAGATAAACTCTAGGGTCAAACACATAATTATAATCGCATATAACACAATCAGACCATAGTGTTAGATCCAATGAAAATTCAAAGGGACAAACGCTATACTTAATTGAATAAATCTCAATTACTTCTCTACTAAATGTATTTTCATTCTCTAGAATGTCTAGTAGTGCCTCATTAACTCTGTCGAAATGTCCTTTTGCAAATTTACATTGCTCAGGATTACAGGCACTCCCCTTACTAAAACATACTTTATCCTTTGCTGTTATTGTAATAGTCTTGAATTTAAGTCCATTATCCTTCATTTTATGAAAGGCATCCTCGGCAACTTGCCTTGTTATAGTTTTAGCTGTTAAGTAAAAAATTTTTGAAGTATACCCTTCTCCCATGGCTTTAACCGCTGGAAACAATGTAGATATAGTTTTACCTACTCCAGTGGGGGCCTGCAGAAACATTTTCTTATGTTCTACTACTGTCTTATATACAGAAACAGCCAGTTCCCTCTGACCTTCCCTGTAATTATCAAAGGGAAATTTCAAATCTTTTATAGTGTTATCTCTTGTTTCATTCCAATCACTTGTAATATTGGCCCATATAAAATAGTTAGAAATAAGTTCATCGAAAAAATTTTGGAGCTCTTCAATTGAAAAAACTTTAATAAATCTTTTAATTTTTTCATTATCTATTCCGTAATAAGTTAATTGTACATTCATAGACTGAAGGTTATTTTGAATCCCATATATATAAGCATAACACTTGGCTTGAGCCCAATGGAGGCTATTATGATCCTCACGAAGCAATTCTACATCTTTAGTAACTGTTTTGATTTCATCAATAGTGACGACCTCGTTTTTTATTAGAATACCATCAGCACGCCCATCAATTACAATATTGCCACCATTGTATGGTACAATATGCTTTAAGCTTACTTCAGGCGAATATTCTTCTCCAAGAAATACAGAATATTTCTCCCTATTTTCCTTCTGAATTTTCTGGTGTGCTTTAGTACCCTCTACAGCTCTACTACTACCCATAAACCTCATATCTAAATTCCCAGCTCGCAGTACAAACTCTACTAAATTGCGCACTGATATTTTTATATCTCTATTTTTATCCATAAATTCTACCTTCTTAATTAATTTACTACCAATAAGTTTTACTTGTTTTTCTGCGCCTCTATTTTCTCACCTAATTCATTTAGATATGTCCATCTCATAATGTAGTGTTCAAGTTCTAGTCCTACTTCCTTTTGCTGCTCAACTAGTTTCTGCAAATACTCAAAATCACTGCTTCCGTCATTTATTTTTCTATTAACTTCTTCTAGCTGGATCTCTTTTTCCTCAATTTTACCCTCAATTTCGTCAAATTCCTTTTGCTCTTTAAAAGTAAACTTCAAAAGCTTATCCCCTTTAGTTTCCTCTGCTTTACTACTTTCATAATTTTCACTATTTTTTTCCTCTGCATTTTCACCTTTATTCTCTTCTCTACTATCTTCTTTATCTTCCACTAATAAATTCGGATTTTTCTCTATATATTCTTTATACTCAGAATAATTACCTACAAATTGAATTATCTTTTCATTCCCTTCAAAACTAAATATTTTTTCGGAAACTCTATCTAAAAAGTATCTATCATGCGATACAGTTATAACCACACCATTAAATCCATCTAAATAATCTTCCAGAACTGCTAGAGTTTGAATATCGAAGTCATTAGTTGGCTCATCTAAAAATAGTACATTTGGAGCTTCCATAAGAATTCTTAATAAATATAATCTTCGTTTTTCTCCACCTGATAAACTAGAAATAAAGGAATGCTTTGTAGTTCCATCAAATAAGAATCTCTCAAGCATTTGGGAAGCTGTAATCTGTTCTCCATCGCCTGTAGTTATATATTCTGCCCCTTCTCGAATGTACTCTATAGCGCGCAGCTTCTCATTCATCTCACCATTTTCTTGGTGAAAAAAGCCAATTTTCAATGTTTCGCCCCATTCAATTACCCCTGAATCCGGACTTAATATTCCACTTAAAATATTCATAAGCGTAGATTTTCCCATACCATTAGGCCCTATAATACCTACTTTATCTCTCCTAGTGAAAATATGATTAAAATCACTAATTAATTTCTTCTCACCAAATGCTTTATAAATATGTTCTACATTCATAATCTTTTTACCAAGCCTTGTTGATGCCGAGGATAATTCTAACTTTTCATTTGTTACCTCAACTTTTCCATCGCGAAGCTCATCAAAACGGTCAATTCTTGCCTTTTGCTTAGTAGTTCTAGCTTTAGCCCCACGTCTTATCCAAGCTAGTTCCTTTTTAAATAAACTCTCTCTTTTTTTCTCTATTGAACCCATTAAAGCCATTCTTTCAACTTTCTTTTCCAAAAACACACTATAATTTCCCTGGTAGCTATATAGATTACCTTTATCTAATTCAATTATTTTATTTGTAATTCTATCTAAAAAATACCTATCATGCGTAATCATAAGTAGTGCGCCTTTTCTATTATTTAAAAATTTCTCAAGCCAATCTATTATTTCATTATCCATATGATTTGTAGGTTCATCCAATATTAGTAAATCTGAAGGAGTAATTAGAGCACTACATAAAGCCACTCTTTTTCTTTGTCCACCTGAAAGCTCACCAATTCGCTGCTTGAAATCAGTTATTCCAAGTTTCGTAAGTATAATTTTTGCATCATTTTGAACTTCCCAACCGTTGCATGCATCCATCTTAGTGTTAAGTCTCATTAAAGCATTTTGAACGGACTCATCCTCTGGATTTTCCTCCATTTTCTCTAAAGCAACTTCATATTCGCGTATAACCTTCATAACATCAGTCTTACTTTTAAAAATTTGCTCAAGCACTGTAGCTTCTGCATCAAATTCAGGATTTTGAGATAAATATTCTATATTTATCATGCTGCCTTTTAAAATCCTTCCAGAATCCGGAACTTCAAAACCAGCTATTATTTTTAAAAAAGTAGATTTTCCTGTTCCATTAACTCCTATTAATCCAATTTTATCCTCATCACTTATACCAAGTGATGCTTTATTAATGAGTATTTTTTCACTATAACTTTTACTCATTTCTTCTATTGTTAATATATTCATATACGTACCACCCTTTTCATCTTATAACTTTATACTTTAATTATAACCAAATAAACACCCCAGTGATAGTGTAAATTTGCAGAAGGCAATTTTTCACTACTACTGGGGTCTATTATTTAAATTCTAAATGTTATTAGCTCCTGGTCCATACTTTCATCATGATGAATAAAAGCAAACTCATAACTAATGTAGCTCCAATCATTATAGGCATGAATATCTGAAATTGTGCTGTAATAATAGCTACAATCTCCTTCCAACCTACACCATCATCATACTTCACTTCCTTACATAGAAGATCTGTAGCTCTTATCCCTTTGAGTTCTCTTTCCATTTTAATAGTAATCTCCCTCCCTTACTTTAGCACCTTTCCATAGCATAAGGTCACCTTGCATGAAATTTATAGCTTTAAGATGGATTTGCGGGACTTGGTATATCGCCTTGCAATATAATTCTTTCCCTCTTTAATGTTGGTTCTGGCAATGCTACAGCTGATAACAGTGCCTTTGTGTATTGACGCATATAATTATTATACAATTCATCTTTCAATACTAATTCCCTTTTATTCTATAAACTGTAATTCCCCTAACTATATAATTATATGGGTAGCAATTATGTTAATGTTGCATCTAACTATTTATGTAAATTATAGTATAATTGTTATATATTAGCAATTATTATTCTTCGACTTCTTAAGCAATATATGTGAACCTACAGACTAGAAGAATAGTTATCGCTATTACTAATATAAAGAAAGACTCACAATTTAAAAAAATTGTGAGTCTTTCTTTATATTAGTGTTTATTTTTCATTTTTTATTTTTAAAATATTAAACCTTACATGAACTTTAAAAATAACCTGCTACGTTAAGGTACTATATATTTAATTACAGTGCCTTGCACAATTTTTTTCCCCTTTGTATCACATACACTATCATTGACTACTAAATAATAAGTCCGTCCTTTTTCTAATTGTTCTACAGGGGTTACTATTACTGTATTATTATTGATATCTAATTTTACCGGAATTCTTTTTCCGGTAGTCTCAGCCATAAGCTCAATGCCTTGTGACTTTATACTGTCCTTATCTATAGGCATATTGAAATTTATGGTAAAATGTTTATCCACATTTATGTCTTTTTTTAGGTCAGTTAATACTTTGTAATTAGAAAAACCTTGAAGAATATTGTTGCTTAATTCCTCTTTAGTTGTTTTTTTCCAACCAACATTAGTTCCCCGGTAAACGTTACTTAGTGAATTTTTACTTAGTATATAAGTAAATGTAGTCCAATAATCTTCACTCCTAGCCATTGTAAGGTCAATATAATACTCTTTGCCATCTATGTCAATTCTCATATATCCGCTTTTGTCTTTTGGCACACTTGTACTACTTAGAAGTAAATTTGCTACCTTCATTGAATCAACTCCATCAGCCTTTACTTCAAAATCTGGAGATACTCCAGTCTTATGAATTATATTACCATAAGGAGAATAAAATTTTTCCACAGTAAGCTTAAGGACGCTACCATCAGACAATGGAAATAGTTGCTGAGCGACTCCTTTTCCATAGGTTGTTGTACCAACAAACATAGCCTTATCATAATCCTTAATAGCAGCTGCCAATATCTCCGATGAGCTTGCAGAATATTGATTTATCAAAAAAATTACTGGCTTGTCTATAAGCTTTTTATGAGCTACTGCATTAAATTTATATTTTACTAACTCTTTATCTTCTATAATAATTGCGGGAGTACCTCCAATAAAATGACCTGCTATATCTAGCGCTGTACCCATATACCCCCCACCATTATACCTGAGGTCTATAATATAGCTGCTCGCCCCCAGCTCACTCATTTTATTTACGGCTGCAGAAAACAACTCACTTGTATCCTGTCCAAAAGACACAATAGATATATATGCTACCTTGCCTACTAGCATTTCACTCCTTACAGTTGGTGACTTTATTTCTCTGCGCTGAATATTAAAATTTAGTACTGACTTGCCTCTTTGCACTACTATCTTCACATAAGTCCCTGTTTCACCCTTTATATATTTTATCGCTTCCTCAGCAGATGTAATTCCAACTAAATTGTTGTTATCTGCTTGTACAATAATATCTCCCGCCACAAGTCCCACCTCTACCGCTGGGGAATTATCAATAACCCTAGACACCCGTATTCCTGCTGGTACCATATCAATTCCAATACCTATTCCACTAAATGTATTGTTTATGCTACCCACAAATTCCGTATACTCTTTTTTTGTAAAATAATCAGAATACGGATCATCAAGTCTCTTCACCATTTCAGTTAAATCCGGTGCATTTAATACGTAATCCGACACCGTGGTTACATAATTATTTTTTAAAATTTCTTTACCTTCTTGAAGTATGGTAGTTTGAGCTAGTACTTTTGAATATATGGGATTTAGAAATAATATTATTAAAAATATGCCTAATACCTTTTGAAACTTTTTGATATTTATAAATGATTGCTTTTTCATAACCTATCTCCTATCAACTAATGATTTTTACCTTTGTTTACATTCCTCTTTAATACCTTGTCCTTTGATAATTAATTGTATTTATAATCCAATAAATAGTTATAAATATATAATACTACAATTAATTACAGGTCGTAAATGTAAATTCGAAAAATATATTGTAATTATTGAAACAAAGTGGATAATTAAAAAAAAGAACTATTTCTAGTTCTTTTTAATATATGACTTTTATATAATTTTGTGATTACAAAATTTCCGCTAAAAATTCTTTTGTTCGTTGATTGGTAGGGTTATTAAAAACTTCCTCAGGTGTTCCATCTTCAACAATATATCCATTGTCCATAAATAACATTACATATTTTATGAAATAAATTTATTCTTTGTCCCTAGTTAAAAGAGGATTACTAATTTTTCTTTGTTTTGCTAAAGTAATTTGGTATTCTATCAATTTGTTTTGCAAATCAATTATTTTATACTTAGAAGATTGGAGCTTAAATCTCATGTCCTTATTCTCCACTTTTATTTTTCTATTTTCTTCAATACAAACTTTCGTAGACTCTTTCATTGCTTCTAATTCTTGCCCAACTCTTATATTTTCTTGCTCTAATGTTTTTACATACTCACCATTTTCTATATTTTTAAATTTATTGTGCAATTCCTCATTATATGCTTCCATATGATTTAACTGTTTTTTAAAATCTTCTAATTGTGCAATAGATTCTTTATCATGCTTTTCTAAAGATTCACTTTTAATTGAAAGTTCCTTGCAAAGTGAATGACTTTTAAACATATCATCGCCTAAGTTTAAAGCAGTTAAAATTGCTGCTGAAGAAGTGCTAAGCTTTTCATTGTTACCCATTATGCTCTTTATTTTCTTATCAACATAGCTAGCTACCATATGTAAATATTCTTCTCGCTCGTCACCTTTTAAATTATATTCATTACCGTTTATCTTTATTGTTACAACGTTCATCTAAAACACCCTCTTAGACAGATTAGTTATATCCATTGTACCACAATATATCTTTTAATAAAACCAAAAATTTCAAATTAATTCACAGAATATTTCTTCAATATCCCTTGTAATAATAAAAACTCTCTTATTTCTAAGAGAGTTTTTATTTAAGATTATTATCTAAGCTGTGCACCTAATTTATGTTCTAAAGTTCTTAATATTTTTTCGTGCACTTTGTTTACTTCTTCATCAGTTAAAGTCTTATCAACACGTCTATATATTATAGCATAGGCTATGCTTTTTTTACCTTCAGCTATTTGTTTGCCTTTATAAACATCAAATAACTTAGTACTTTCCAAAATATTTCCACCTTGCTTTACAATTATATCTTCAATGTCTTGAACTAGAACTTCAGCGTCCACTATAAGTGCAATATCTCTTGTTACAGCAGGGAATTTTGGTAGTGCATTATATTTCTTATTTAAGTCAGCATATTTATATAGCATATCTAAGTTTAATTCTGCTATATAGCACCTTTGTTCCACTTCGTAGTTCTCTGAAACGCTAGGATGGATTTCTCCAACCACGCCTACAAGTTCTCTCTTTACATATAAATTTGAAGTTTTTCCAGGGTGATAAGTTGGATTCTCACTTTCTCTTTTAAATGAGGTATTTTTTAATCCCAAACTATCTATTACATTTTCCACTACACCTTTTAAATCTAAATAATCAACATTCCCATACATTCCTATAGTTAATATGTTTCTTTCTTCTGGAAGCTTATCTGAATCCTCATTTGGTATATACACTTTGCCTATTTCAAATAATCTAGCTTCTTCATTATTTCTTGAGTAATTACGACCTAAACATTCCATCATAGATGCTATAGTTGTAGTTCTCATTATACTATAATCTTCTCCTAGAGGATTTTTTATAGTAACCACGTTTCTAAGCTTACTATCTTCTGGCACTAAAATTTTATTAAAAATTTTAGGACTTACAAAAGAATAGCTTATAGATTGATTAAGCGCACTGGAAGTTAAAGAAAGCACTACTTTATCTTCTAATTTTTGCTTTTCACTTTTTCCACTTTTTGAAGTGGCACAATTCGGAAGCGAAGATGGTATATTGTCATAACCATATATTCTAGCTATTTCTTCGGCGATGTCTTCTCTGATATTAATATCAGCTCTATTTGTAGGCACTTTTATAATTAAATAATCACCTTTTATTTCTGTAGCTAGTTCTAATCTATCCAAATATGTTTTCATATCACGCTTGGATATATCAGTTCCTAAAAAACTATTAATCCAAGTTGCATCCACTTCTAAAGTATGAGGTTTTAGAATTTTCGGATATACATCTATACATCCTTCCATTATTTCACCTGCACCTAATTCTTGTATTAAATTACAAGCCCTATCCATAGCCATTTGGACCATATTAGGATCTAAATCTTTTTCAAATTTTGAAGATGCATCAGTTCTTAGTGATAATTTTTTAGAAGCAAGTCTAATATTTACCCCATCAAAGTTCGCACTCTCAAATATTATGCTTGTGCTATCTCCTTTAATTTCGGAATTTAAACCTCCCATTATGCCTGCAAGACCTATAGTTCTATCTCCATCTTTTATATTTAAAATACTTTCATCTAATTCTCTTTCTACTTCGTCCAAGGTAATAAATTTTTCGTTAGGATTAGCTCTTTCAATTACTATATTATTAGTAGTAATTTGCCTAGCATCAAAAGCATGCATAGGTTGCCCAAGCTCTACCATAACAAAGTTTGTAATATCCACTATGTTATTTATCGGTCTAATTTCTGCCTCTATTAGTCTTTCTTGCATCCATTGTGGAGAAGGCTCTATTTTAACATTTTTTATACCTTTTAACATGTACCTTCTGCAAAGTTCATCTTTAATATTAACCTTATAAATATCTTCCACATTGTCAGATGCGGTAGCTTTATAATCAAGGGCTGGCTTTCTATATTCTATACCTAAAGTCGCAGCTGCTTCTCTAGCTATGCCTAGAATACTTAAGCAATCTGGTCTATTTGAAGTTATTTCAAAGTCTATTAATACACTTTGAAGCTTTAAAACTTCTTTTATATCTTTTCCAATAGGAGTATCCCCTGGAAGTATCATTAACCCATGAACAGGTTCATCCCCAGCAATTCCCAGTTCTTCCTCAGAACAGAACATACCATTTGAAACTATACCACGAAGCTTACCTTTTTTTATTTTTAATCCTCCATGCAAACTTGATCCATGAAGTGCTACTGGTATAATATCCTGCTGCTTCATATTAGTAGCTGCTGTAACAATTTGTATTGGCTCTGAAAGTCCTATATTTACTTGACATACAACCAACGCGTCAGCATCTGGATGTTTCACTATTTCTATTATTTTTCCTGTTACAACATTTTCAATTTCAGCACCTGATATAATAATCTCTTCTACTTTTGAACCAGACATAGTTAGTTTATCGGAAAGCTCCTTTGGTGAAATATCTATATCAACATAATCTTTAAGCCATTTAACTGGTACTTTCATTTTATATCCTCCTAGCATTGTTTTTTACTAAACAATTATCAACGGTTTAGCTTCTTGTATTATTATAAGTAGTAATTATAAATTTACATTTTAGAATTGTTTTAAAAATCTCATATCACTTTCATAAAGTGCTCTAATATCATCTATTCCGTATTTTAACATTGTAATTCTATCAAGACCAAATCCGAAAGCAAACCCACTATAAACTTCTGGATCAATTCCACAATTCCTTAATACGTCAGGATGAACCATTCCACAACCTAAAAGTTCTATCCAGCCGCTACCACCGCAGACCTTGCAGCCTTTACCATTACAAACAAAACAAGTAGCATCCATCTCAGCGGATGGTTCTGTAAACGGAAAATGATGTGGTCTAAACTTCATTTCCATTTTATCCCCAAACATTTTTTTGGTAAATAATTCAAGGGTTCCCTTTAAATCTGCAAAAGTAATGCCCTTATCTACTATTAACCCTTCAATTTGATAAAATATTGGTGAATGAGTAGCATCTACTGCATCTGATCTATAAACTTTACCAGGTGAAATCATTTTTATAGGTGGTTTCTGAACTTCCATAGTTCGTATTTGTACTGGCGAGGTTTGAGTTCTTAAAACTATACTATCATTTATATAAAAGGTATCTTGTTCACCTCTTGCTGGATGATTTTTAGGTATGTTTAAAGCTTCGAAATTATAATAATCTCTCTCTACTTCAGGACCCTCTTCAATAGCGAATCCCATAGATAAAAATATATCATTAACTTTTTCAAGTGTTAAATCTAATGGATGTCTTTTCCCTACTGTTTGTTTTTTCCCCGGCAATGATATATCTATAATTTCACTTTTTAGCTTTGTTTCCACCTCATGTTTTTTTAATAAACCTGAGGCTTTAGCTATGAGTGTTTCTATGTCCTCTCGAACTTCATTTGCTAATTTACCAACAATTGGTCTTTCTTCATTTGATAACTTTCCCATGCCCCTTAATATTTGTGTTAATTCACCTTTTTTACCTAAATATTTAACTCTAATATTTTCTAAATCTGTTTTAATATTCGTTTCATTTAGTTCTTGCAGTGCTGCTGCTTTTATGGCTTCTAACTTTTCCTTCATAATCAACACTCCTTTCATATTTATGCAATTTTTACATTTAATAATTCTTTATAAAACAAAAAAAACCGTCCACAATGAAGGGACGGAAAATCCGCGGTACCACCCTAATTGACTTAAATAAAAGTCCTCTTAGATAAAGTTATCGATTTTACCCGCTAGCAGCTACTTTGTTTCGCTGTTAGAACTCTAGAGCGAACTTCGATATAAAAATTTGCTTTAGAAGCTCTCAGTCTAAGGCTTCTTATCCCTGTAAGTATTCTTATATTTACTCTCTCCGTCATAGTTTATTATTTAAAAGTATACAAAACATTATAACCACAATTACAAAAAAATTCAACTATAAATTTTAAAATCATATATTATTTTTTTGCCTTACCACTTCGTACATCATAATTGATGCAGCCACCGCTACATTTAAAGATTCCGCACCACCAGGCATAGGAATTTTGATTTTTAAATCACATAGTTCATAAACTTCGTCGCTTATTCCATTGCCTTCATTTCCAACTGATATAATAATTTTTTCTTTTAAATCTATCTCATAAAAATTTTTATCACAATCTAATGAACTAGCAACTAGTTTAAATCCACTATTTCTAAGTTTTTGAACCAATGATAAATCATTATCATAAAGAACAGGTATTTTAAAAATAGAACCCATGGTTGCTCTTAAAGTTTTCTCATTATAAATATCCACAGTACCTTTTGTAATTATAACTCCTAATGCTCCTGCCGCATGAGCTGTTCTAATTATAGTTCCCATATTACCAGGATCTTGAATTTTATCAGCAAGAACATAGAACCCCTGATCATACTTAATCTCTACAGGCTTATTTCGAACAACGGCCATAATACCTTGTGGATTCTCCGTGTCGCAAATACTTTTAAACAAACTGTCACTAATGCCATAAACTTTAGTATTGCACTGTAGCTTGTTTTTCAAAGAAGAGTTTTCATATTTCAGCTCGCCCCTTGAACTTATAAAAATATTTACCACTTCAAAATCGGAATCTATTGCTTCCTGCGTAAATCTAAAACCCTCAACTAAAAACATATTACTGCTTATTCTATATTTTTTTTCTTTTAATTTTTTAATATCTTTAATCAATAAATTATCTTTACTCTGAATATATTCCAAACTTAATACCCCTTATTTAACTAGACTTTCTAATTTATTTAATTCTTCAATACTGCCTATAGCCACAATAATATCGCCCGGTTCAACAATGTTATCCGCAGACGGCGAAACATCAATGTCATTGTTTCTTTTTATAGCCATTACATTTATACCATATTGAGCTCTTATATTTAATTCTCTTAAGGTTTTATTATGCCATTCTTCTGGACTCACAACTTCCGCTATACTATAATCCGGTGATAACTCTATATAATCTAATATGTTTGATGACACTAAATTATGAGCAACTCGTACACCCATATCTCGTTCTGGAAAAACTACTCTATTTGCACCTATTTTATATAATACTTTAGCATGCAAGGCATTAGTTGCTTTTGTAATTACATATTTTACTCCCAGTTCCTTAACTAAAAGTGTTGCCAAAATGCTAGACTGGATATTAGTACCTATACTAATAACTGCGCAATCAAAATTACGAATACCAAGGGCTCTTAAGCTATTTTCATCATTTGCATCAACTTGAACTGCATGAGTCACTTTATCTGAAATGTTTTGAACTACATCCTCATCGAAATCAACCGCTAACACATCATTTCCTAGTGAATATAGTGTTTCAGCAACGGAGGTTCCAAATCTTCCAAGGCCTATAACAATAAACTGTCTTTTGCTCATCAACTCCACCCCTATCCAATTAAAATTTTATCTTCTGGATACCTTATAGTTCCAGATTTAGCATTTTTACTTTTAGCTAATGCCAATATTATAGTAAGTAGTCCTACCCTCCCAGCATACATTGTAAGACTTATTACTATCTTTCCTACAAATGTTAATTTTGTAGTTAACCCTAAGGTTAACCCAACTGTAGCAAATGCTGAAGTAGCCTCATATAAAAAGTACTCAAAAGGAATACCCTGCTGCTCCGTAATAGATAATATCATGGTAACTATTATAACAAGCGTTAAGGAAAGAATAGTTATTACAAAAGATTTATACACCATTTCCTTATTTATGCGTTTTTGAAATATTTCAGTCTCTTCACGTCCACGAACCACAGACACTACAGTCATAAAAAGCACTACCGCAGTAGCTGTTTTTATTCCACCAGCTGTGGAACCAGGAGATCCACCAATAAACATTAGAATTATTGTTAAAAACTTTCCTGCCATAGTCATTTTATCTAATGGAATAGAATTAAACCCAGCCGTTCTTGGAGAAACTGATGCAAAAATTGAAGATAGAAATTTGCCCTTTATAGACATTCCTTGCATGGTGGAAGAATTGTTCATTTCAAAAATATACATAAGTATTGCCCCTCCAACAATTAACACTAGGGTGGTATAAATAACTACTCTAGAATGCAAAGACAATCTTTTAATTCCCTTACAATTATAGATTTCTACCCAAACATAAAATCCTAACCCACCTATTGCGATTAATGCTGCGATTGTCAATATTATTACAGAATTATTGGCATAAGCCGTAACACTACTGAAATTACCCATCAAATCAAAACCAGCATTGCAGAAAGCAGAAACCGCATGGAATATACTATAATAAATTCCTTTCAAAATTCCAAATTGAGGAATAAATTGTGTTGAGAATAATACTGCACCTATTCCCTCAACAGAAAATGTAAATATCAATACGTATTTAACCATTTTAACTAATCCTTGCAAGGAATTAACATTCATAGCTTCCTGCATAACTAGTCTTTCTTTTAATGTTATTCTTTTACCTAAAAGAAAAAAAACTAATGTGGCAACAGACATAAATCCAAGACCACCTATTTCTATAAGTAACATTATTACTGTTTTTCCAAAATACGTCCAATACGTTCCCGTATCTACAGTTACTAGTCCTGTAACACACACAGCAGAAGTAGACGTAAATATACAATCTATAAAGGGTGTAATTTTACCACTCTGAGAGGATATAGGAAGACTAAGTAATATTGCACCTATGAATATTACCACAGCAAACCCTAATGCAAGTATTTGAACAGGAGTATATATATTTTTCCTTTTAATAGCCTTAATACCAGATTCCACTTTAACCACCTCTAAATTTTACCATTGATGTCATATTACTATATTATAGCATTCAAAATATATTTGTCAAAATGCAATAAAAAATGTAGCCTAAAGGCTACATTTATAAATAAATAATTTCTAAGCTTGTAATTGTTTTTTTGCAACTTCTACTAATTCAGCAAAAGCTTTTGGATCATTTATAGCAATTTCAGAAAGCATTTTTCTGTTAATATCTATGCCTGCAAGTTTCATTCCATTCATAAATCTTGAATATGAAAGGTCACTAAGTCTTGAAGCCGCATTGATTCTAGCAATCCAAAGTTTTCTAAAATCTCTTTTCTTTAATCTTCTTCCAATATAAGCATTTCTTAATGCTCTTATTACTGATTCATTAGCTGTTTTAAACAACTTGCTTTTTCCACCATAGTATCCTTTTGCAAGTTTTAATACTTTTTTATGGTTTTTACGAGCGTTAACTGCCCTCTTTATTCTTGCCATTTAATATTCCTCCTAATCACCATTCAATTATAAGTATGGTAACAATTTTCTCATTGCTTTCAGTTGAGTTGTTGAAACAAACGCAGTTTTTCTAAGGTTTCTTTTTGTTTTTGAGCTTTTATGTGTTAATAGATGACTTTTAAAAGCTTTAGCTCTTTTTAACTTTCCTGTACCTGTCTTCTTAAATCTTTTTGCTGCGCCTCTATGTGTCTTCATTTTAGGCATAATAAAATTCCTCCTCTCGGTTATGCTCTTTTAGGAGCTAAAATCATTATCATATTTCTTCCTTCTTGCCTGGCTGCTTTTTCAACAATATAAACATCACCGATTTTTTCTACAAAAGAGCTTAGTATCTTATATCCCACTTTTGTATTTTCAATTTGTCTTCCTTTAAATCTAATGGTTATTTTTACTTTATCTTCATCCAACAAAAATCTTTTAGCATTGCTAGCCTTGATTGCAATATCATGGTCTTCTATTGTAGCATTTAATCGTATTTCCTTAAGATTTACAACTTTTTGCTTCTTCTTGGCTTCTTTTTCTTTTTTTTGTTGTTCATAGATAAACTTACCAAAATCCATTATTCTACATACTGGTGGTTTCGCAGTAGGAGACATCATAACTAAATCCATGTCTTTTTCTTCTGCTAGCTTTAAGGCATCTTTAGTATTCAAAATACCTAATGCAGAACCATCAGCTCCTATAACTCTTATTTCTATGTGTCTTATTTCCTCATTCATCATGAAATCTTTGTTTTTACTAATAACTTTCACCTCCTAGGTGCATTTAGAAAATTTTATAATATTAAAATAATAAAAAGGACAGCAAATGCCGTCCTTAATAGTAACAAATTTAAATTACTAATTAACCTAACTAGCATTACTGTTAGGTGAGAAACGGCTGTTTCTTCTTGTGAAACACAATTCTATTATATTAAAATATTTTTTTATATTTTCATTCACAACAATTACAACTATACTATTTATATCTTTGCTTGTCAATACTTTTTTTGTTTTTATTTTAAACATATGAATATATAAATATTTTTGACTTCTAATTCTTTTTAAATACCTTAATTGTCATATGGTTATACCTTTTTTTATCTTTTCACATGCAGCGCACTTATCACAATAATAAACCTTATCTATAAAGACCTTACTTATAGTTTGTAATAATTCTTTATTTCTACAATTCTGTGCACAGTGTATAATTACTTTTTTAGGGGCACTAGTTATCATAGTGCTAATTATAAGTTCTTCTGTATTTTCCTTTAAATCAAATTTAACTTTTGGTAGTTCTATTAACATATCTCCAGCTAAATCATTTCCTTCTTCATCCTTTAAATAGTAATCTCCATTTTTTTCAATTAGAATATTAACCTCGTCTACCTTACTTTCTTGAATTTCAACAAAATATTTAAGTAACTTTATAAACTCATTATATTCTTTTTCTACCATATATTCTTCTACAACTTTATCAACCATGCACTCTAAATCATTCTTTAGCGCCTTTGTCCTAAAAGTCAAAAATCCACTTATATTAATTTCATTATTTTCTTCTATGCATTTAGTTATTTTATCCATAATACTATTTTTTCTATTTATACAATATACCGCACTAGGACCAGATATAGCCCCCTCACTAAGCAATGCCTCTTGTATCCTAGGTTTAACCTGTTTTATTTCATCATATCGCAGAAAAAAATAAGTTTCAGCTAGAAAATTATTCATTTCTTTTTTACAAAATTCCATTATTACTATTTTATATAACATATTAGCAATATTTAAATTAAATGCTTTTACACTGCTATCGCTTAAGTTATCATCAGTACAAAAGAATTTTATGAAGTGAGTGTCTTCTATTATACTCTCCGCTATACCTAAAATCATTTTTTTATGTTCAAAACAGTTTTTAATATCTTTAATTTCATCAATAATGCATTCCATACTGCTATTATATACAACAGTTAATAAAAGCATTTCGCACGCTCCTTTCTCATAAGATAGTATGTGTGTAAAATTAATGGATATGCAAAATACATTAAACAATTATCGACATATTGCAATTTACAATAGCTTTGTGTTATAAAGTAAACTATAGTAATAAAAATATGTATATGAGATAAGAGGTTCAAAATGAAAAACATTATTGTTGATTTTAGAATTCATAAAGAAGAAAGTGAATATTTAATTTCTAGAGGGTATAACTTACTTATTTGCCCTCCTAGTAATCTTTTATATGATGCTGTATCTGGTCACCCAGATATGCTTATGCATATTTTGGGTCACAGTATTATGGTGCATAAAGATATGGATAATAAATTTATACGGGAGTTAGATTTACTAAATTACAAAGTTTATAAATCAAATTCAACCCTGCAAATTAAATACCCTTATAATATATCTCTCAATGCATTGTGCATAGGAAATCTTTTTGTTCACTCTACTAATTATACTGATACTAATCTTTTATCACTTTTTAAAAGCAAAAAAATAATAAATGTAAAGCAAGGTTATACAAAATGCTCTACTTGCATAGTAAATAATCATGCGATCATTACTAGTGATGTTTCTATTGCCAAAGCTTTGAGCTTCGAGAAAATAGATGTTTTATTAGTACCTCCTGGAGATATTCTCCTTCCAGGACTTAACTACGGTTTTGTGGGTGGTGCAACCGGCCTGATTGAAGATAACGTTTTAGCTTTTTATGGTCACTTAGATAACTATTTGTATGGAAAAGAAGTATTAAAATTTTTGAACAAACACAAGGTAGAACCTGCGTTTTTAAGAAATGGGAAACTAGTTGATAGAGGTAGTATTTTTAGAATTTAGGAAGTTTTTTTCTATAAGATGATCTAACTAAAAATATATGTTGCTGGAATGCTTTCACTGCGCCAAGCATTTCTAATCTCCTTGTTATTGATTTCAATTTCATAAATATCATCTCCATCCTAATTCATTATTAAATTTATATGATGGAATAGCTAACTTTATGATTATAAAGTAAAAAAGCAGTTTAAATACTGAAATATCAGTACTTAAACTACTTTTTTTTACTACTTTGGAGGCGCCACCCGGATTTGAACCGGGGAATAAAGGTTTTGCAGACCTTGACCTTACCGCTTGGCTATAGCGCCATTAGTTGAAATTAAATTGGAGCGGAAGACGAGATTCGAACTCGCGACGTTCACCTTGGCAAGGTGACGCTCTACCACTGAGCCACTCCCGCAACATTGGTGGCTAGACCAGGAATCGAACCAGGGACACGAGGATTTTCAGTCCTCTGCTCTACCGACTGAGCTATCCAGCCTTATTAATTTTTTCAAATTTACTAAATGAAAATGGCGACCCAGAAGGGACTCGGACCCTCGACCTCCGCCGTGACAGGGCGGCACTCTAACCAACTGAGCTACTGGGCCATATGTGGTGGGAACAACAGGGTTCGAACCTGTGACCCTCTGCTTGTAAGGCAGATGCTCTCCCAGCTGAGCTATGCTCCCACATAATTTCATCAACTACTATAGTCTACATCATTTCATAAAACTTGTCAACACCTTTATGCGTTAACTTTTTTCACTTTTTTGTTTACTCTTTAGCGACTTAGTACATTACTATAGTATAAAATTTTGGTGCAATTGTCAACAAGATATATTATGACTATTCATATACATTTCTCTTATGCTCCTCAATTGTCAAATTTGCTCTGTTTTTCTATGTTTTTTAGTATATGGTAAACCACGTAGATATTACTATAAAATATAGCTTCTATTAATATAATAAAAGAAAGAAGAACAGATTTACTGTACTTCTCCTTTAAAAAACTATATTTTGATCTATGAGTTAACGCTTTTCAGCAATTCCCCAATATCTTCATGATTAAATTCATAACTTTTATTACAAAAATGACATTTAATTTCCTCTGTTTTACCATCATTATGCAATTCTTCTAAGTCCTTTTTACCTATACTTATTAATGCCCTCTCAACTCTTTCTCTACAACAATCGCATTTATATGTTGGCAAAATCTCTTCATGTATTTTAAGTTCCATGTCTTCAAATATAAATCCTAAAATTTCTTCAATAGTCATCCCTTTTTCTATGAATTCAGTTATTGATGGAATTTCTTCAAGCCTATATGTTATTATATCAGCCAAAAATTCATCTGCACCAGGCATCATTTGGATTACAAACCCTCCCGAAGCCTTAATACTCATATCTGTGTCCACTAATACTCCAAGGCCTACAGCTGACGGTGTCTGCTCTGAAACAGTAAAGTAATAAGCTAGATCATCTCCGATTTCCCCTGTAGAAATTGGTACTTGCCCTATATAGGGTTCCTTTAGTCCCATATCTCTTATAATTCTTAAATAACCATCCACACCAATGGCGCCACTTACATCAAGTTTTCCCATACTATTCGCTGGTAAATCCACATCAGGATTTCCTATATATCCTTTTACACTTGAATCTGCATGAGCGGTTACTACAACCCCTCTAGCTTTTCCTCCACCATCTATTTGCATTGTTAAACTATCACTCTGCGACTTTAGCATAGTTCCCATAAGCGTCCCAGCTGTTAGCATCCTACCTAATGCTGCCGCTGCAGTAGGTGCACATTGATGCATGTTTACTCCCTCATTTACTAAATCTGTAGTTATGGCTGCAATTATTCTAACCTGTCCGCCCTTTGCAGTAGCTCTAACCAATTTATCCATATACAAATTCCCCCTTTTATTTTTTTGACTTGCCTAGCACATAACATATTCGCTCTGTGTTTTCACTTACTGCTTTCTCTTCGTAGTTATCTAGTTTTTTTATTATTTCAAATCCAATTTCTTTTATAACACTTTCTATATATTCTTCTTTATAGGCCCTTTCTGAATGCTCCTCGTCAAACCTTCGATATACTTGTCCTTCTTTTACAAAAAAAGTTAAATTCATTTCTACTACATCATTTTCTAAGTAATTCTCCCAAATATACACTACATCATCTGAATCGTAATTATAAATATTATTACCAAGTACATTAGTAAGTTTATAATAAGAATTGATATCAAAAATAAATAAACCTTCCTGTTTTAATACATCATAAACACCAAGTAGATACTTTTTAAATTTTTCTTCTTCTAATATATAGTTACTAGAATCTAGACAGCAAGTTATAAGATTAAAGGTATTATTCAAATTCAATTCACAAATATCTTGAGATACAAATTTTGCTTTTATACCCGCTTCCCTAATTTTTTTCTCTGCCTCACACAACATTTCGCAAGATAAATCAACTGCCCATATTTGCTTGAATTTACCTGCAATTTCTATAGTAAGATTTCCTGTACCACAGGCTAAATCTAAATAGCTCTCCCTGTCAATGCCATATTCACTACAAATACATAATATATTTGCAGCCCATGTTTTATAATCAATATCAGAATTGATTAGTTCATCGTATATATGAGCAAACTCTTTATAACAATCCATTTTAACATTTCTCCTTTTTCAAAGGTTTCTCCTTTTTCAAAGATTTTTCCTTTTAAAACTATAATGATATATAATATTCTAACCTATACACCAAATATTGTCCAAAATAATTTGCTCATATTTTTAAAGATCTTCGTTTTTAGGGAGATTTTTACTCTTCTTTTTTTTTGTCATTAGTCCCCCAACTCTTCCTGTTTCTTCTGCTGTTAATCCACTCCAGCCACAGGTTTTTATCTTTTCTGTTAATCCTAGTTCTTCCGCAATTTCATATTTTAGTGTTTCCCTGAGCATTTCGTTTTTAGTTAGTTCTTTATTAGTTCTTAATTTAGCTTTTATAATTTTTTTTAAAGGTGTTTTTCCCATGATAGCCCTCCCAATTGTAATATCTTATATTTTTCACAATTTGGAGTTCTTTTATTCATAATAAAAAAAATAGTGTGGTAAATAATTATTTACCACACTATCTTTTATTTATAAACTATTTACTGTTTTCTTCCATTAGTAAATGTATATTTGTAGTCATTAGCACCAAACAATGGTGACATTACTCTGTTTAGATATTTATATTTGAATGTATTTCTCATTCTATATAAAGCCGGAGCTATAACCGCATCATCTACTAATAAAATTTGTTCTGCTTGTTTAAAAAATTCTGTTCTCTTTTCTGGATCAATTGTGTTAGCTGCTTGTTTAATTAAATCATCATACTTTGGATTTGACCAACCAGTTGCAACTATATTAGCTCCTGTAACAAACATATCAAAGAAGGTGTTTGGATCGTTATAGTCTCCGCTCCAAGCTACACCAGCCATTTGGTAGTTAAATTCATCAGTTCTCTTTTGAAATACTGGCCATTCAACATATTCTGCTTTTAAATTTACACCCAGGTTTTTCTTGTACATTTGTTGATCATATTCTGCAAATTCTCTGCTTACAGCATCAGTTCCAGCTTGCAATGCAGTAATTGTCATTTTTGCCGGATCTGGATCTGCTCCAATTTCTTTTAAACCTTCAATTAATAGCTTTTTAGCATCTGGATTTGCTTCTTTGAAGGCTTTAAGTGGTTCTATACCAACTTTAGTTCTAAAGTCCTTTCCACCTATTTGAAGCGTTGGTGGACACCATGCATATGCTGGTTGACCTAATCCTTTATATAAAATCTTTATTCTTTCTTCTCTATCCATAGCTAAGCTGAATGCTTGACGTATTTTAACATTCTTAAAATATTTATCCTTTTGATTAAAATGAACATAACTTGCTGAAGGTTCATTAGCTTTCAATACATTAAACTTACCTGTTGCATTAAATTTTTCTATCCATTCTTGCTTAGTAACTGCAGCACTGTCTATTGCACCATTATATAAGGAGTTCATTCTTGCTGCTTCTTCTTTTATAATATTAAGAGTTAGCTTTTCAAGTTTAACTGACTTTTTATCCCAATAAGTTGGATTTTTTTCGAATTCCATTTTGCTTTGATGTGCCCAATTTTTTAAAACAAAGGGTCCACAGAATACCATTGTATTTGATTCTGTACCAAATTTATCTCCTTGAGCTTTAACTATATCTTCTCTTTGAGGATACATAACTTTAAAATAAGTTAAATCCAAGAAGTATGGGCATGCTTTATCTAATGTGAATTGGAGTGTTTTTTCATCTATTGCCTTAACTCCTACTTCTTCAGCCTTAGCCTTCTTAGAGTTATATGCTTGAGCATTTTTTAAAGGAAATAAAATAAAGGCATAGGTTGAACCAACTGTTGGATTAAGAGATCTTTTAATTGCATATTCAAAATCCTTAGCTGTTACTGCTTTTCCATCCGACCATTTATAATCTCTTAAATGAAATGTCCATACAGTTTTATCTGCATTAGTTTCCCATTTTTCTGCTCCTGCAGCTTTTATAACATCCTTACCATCCTCTCCTTGCTCAATTCTAGTTAACCCTTCCATACAGTTTACTAAAACTTCTGATGAATACAAATCAGTTGCAAGGGATGGATCAAGTGATTTCGGCTCCATCTTTAAGGTACCATTAAAATATTGAAGGCTATCCATTTTAACCGCAGTAGCATCTGTAGCAGGTTTTGCAACTTCAGATTTCTTTCCGCAACCTACCAATGCAATTGAAGCAGTTAATGAAAGTGTTAGTAAAGTGGCCATTAATCTTTTTGTTTTCACGAAAAATTCCCCCTTTTCATTTGTTTAAGCTCTTAATAAGATTTTTTATTAAATCCGGACGATGGACATGTATATATTACCAATATAATTTGTATTAAATAAATTGATAATATAACCTGTTTAAGTTTACTAGCATAAAGAAAATATGTTCATTATATTCTATATATTCAATATAATGACGTTTTGTGCACTTCTTTAATTCATATCTTAATAATATACTATGCATTTTCAAAAATCAAGTTTAATTTTCTAAATTTTGCGATTATAATATATTTTTTTGTTATTTTATAGAATATTTTGAATTTTCATTGTATTCTACACCAGCAATTCAAATCAGATAAGCAGCAAACTCCATAATTCTCTTCTCTATAATATAAATAAAAAAAATAGTGCAGTAATAAATATTACCACACTATTTTTTCATTTATAATCTAACTTATACTATTTTCTTCCACTAGTAAAAGTATATTTGTAGTCATTAGTTCCAAACAATGGTGACATTACTCTGTTTAGATATTTATATCTATAAGTGTTTCTCATTTGATAGAACTGTGTAGATATTACAGCCTCATCTACTAATAATATTTGTTCCGCTTGTTTAAAGAACTCTGTTCTTTTAACTGGATCAGTAGTGTTAGACGCTTGTTTAAGTAAATCATCATACTTTGCATTTGACCAACCAGTTGCAACCATATTAGCTCCTGTAACAAACAAATCAAAGAAAGTATTTGGATCATTATAGTCTCCGGTCCAACCAACTCCAGCCATTTGATAGTCATATTCATCAGTTCTCTTTTGGAATACTGCCCATTCAACATATTCTGCTTTTATATTTACGCCTAGGTTTCTCTTTAACATATCTTGATCATATTCTGCAATTTCTCTGTCTCTAGCAGTTACCCCCGCCACTAACTTAGTTACTGCCATTTTTGCTGGATCTGGATCAGCTCCAATTTCTTTTAAACCTTCAATTAACAATGCCTTAGCATCTGGATGATCTTCTTTAAATTTTTTAAATGGCTCTATAGCAACTTTTGTTCTAAAGTCTTGTCCGTCTATTTGAAGTGTTGGTGGACACCATCCATATGCCGCTTGTCCTAATCCCCTAGTTACAATTTTCACTCTTTGTTCTCTGTCAATAGCTAAGCCGAAGGCCTGACGTATTTTAAGATTCTTAAAATATTTATCCTTTTGATTATAGTGCACATAGGCTGTTGAAGGATCATTCTTTTTCAGTACATTAAATTTGCCTGTTGCATTAAATTTCTCTATCCATTCTGCCTTAGAAACTCCAGTAGCATCTATTGCTCCACTATACAATGAGTTCATTCTTGCTGTTTCATCTTTTATAACCTTAAGAGTTAATTTATCTAGTTTAACGGAATCTTTATCCCAATAAGTTGGGTTCTTTTCCAGTTCCACCATACTTTGGTGCGCCCAATTTTTTATTACAAATGGTCCACAGAATACTAATGTATTTGCTTCTGTCCCGTATTTATCTCCACCAGCTTTAACTATATCTTCTCTTTGAGGGTACATAACTTTAAAATAGGTTAAATCCAAGAAGTATGGGCATGCTTTTTCTAATGTGAATTCCAATGTCTTGTCATCTATTGCTTTTACTCCTACTTCTTCAGCCTTAGCTTTCTTGGAATTATATGCTTGAGCATTTTTTATAGGAAATAAAATAAATGCATATTGTGAACCAACATTTGGATTAAGAGATCTTTTGATTGCATATTCAAAATCTTTAGCTGTTACTGTTTTTCCATCTGACCACTTATAATCTCTTAAATGAAATGTCCATACAGTTTTTTCTGCATTTGTTTCCCATTTTTCTGCTCCTGCAGCTTTTATAGTATCTTTACCATCTTTATCTTGCTCAATTCTAGTTAAACCTTCCATACAGTTAACTAATACTTCCGATGAATACAAATCAGTTGAACGTGATGCGTCAAGTGATTTTGGCTCCATGGCTAAAATACCATTATAAAATTGAACTTTGTCCATTTTAATTTCCCCTGCAGTAGCTTTTGTTTCAGGTGTTTTAACTACAGGTTTCTTTCCACAACCTACCAATGCAATTGAAGCAGTTAGTGAAAGTGTTAGTAGCGTAGCCATTAATCTTTTTGTTTTCACGAAAAAATCCCCCCCTTTAATATGTTTAGACTAATAACAAGATTTTATAAAATCTTGTTATTTAATTTAAATAATAAGTATATACATATTATCAATTTAATTAAAATTGATAATATAACTTATTTAACTTTAACGGCATTAAATATCTCATATTCTATATATTCTATATATTCAATATGTTCTATATATTCTATCTAATGCCATTTCTCATATTACTTAAATTCATATTCTTATAATATACCATATATTATCATAAATCAAGCTAATCTTCCTAAATATTTGAATTATAAGTTAAATTATGCTATTTATACTTCCCTAGCATTTTTATACACTTTACTTTTTCATATATCTAAAATAAAAAGATAGTGTGGTAATATATATTACTACACTATCTTTTCTTTTATAATCTAACTTTTACTATTTTCTTCCACTAGTAAAAGTATATTTGTAGTCATTAGTTCCAAATAATGGTGACATTACTTTGTTTAGATATTTATATCTATAAGTGTTTCTCATTTGATAGAACGTCGGAGCTATTACAGTATCATCTACTAATAATATTTGTTCCGCTTGTTTAAAGAACTCTGTTCTTTTAATTGGATCAGTAGAGTTAGACGCTTGTTTAATTAAATCGTCATACTTTGGATTTGACCAACCAGTTGCAACCATATTAGCTCCTGTAACAAACAAATCAAAGAAAGTATTTGGATCGTTATAGTCTCCTGTCCAGCCAACGCCGCCCATTTGATAGTCAAATTCATCAGTTCTCTTTTGGAATACTGCCCATTCAACATATTCCGCCTTTATATTTATGCCAAGTTTTTTCTTATACATATCTTGATCATATTCTGCAATTTCTCTATCTCTAGCAGTTACGCCCGCCACTAACTCAGTAACCGTCATTTTTGCTGGATCTGGATCTGCTCCAATTTCTTTTAAACCTTCAATTAACAATGCCTTAGCATCTGGATGTTCTTCTTTAAATTTCTTAAATGGCTCTACAGCAACTTTTTCTCTAAAGTCTTCCCCACCTATTTGAAGTGTTGGTGGACACCATGCATATGCTACTTGCCCTATACCTCTATTAACAACTTTCACTCTTTCTTCTCTATCAATAGCCAAACTGAAGGCTTGACGTATTTTAACATTTTTAAAATATTTATCTTTTTGGTTAAAGTGCACATAGCTTGTTGAAGGATCATTTTTTTTCAGTACATTAAATTTACCTGTTGCATTAAATTTCTCAACCCATTCTCCTTTAGAAACTCCAGTAGCATCTATTGAGCCACTAAATAGTGAGTTCATTCTTGCTGTTTCATCTTTTATAACCTTAAGCGTTAGTTTATCTAGTTTAACGGAATCTTTATCCCAATAAGTTGGATTTTTTTCCATCTCTACCATGCTTTGGTGTGCCCAATTTTTTATTACAAATGGTCCACAGAATACTAATGTATTTGCTTCTGTCCCGAATTTATCTCCACTAGCTTTTACTATATCTTCTCTTTGAGGGTACATAACTTTAAAATAAGTTAAATCCAAGAAATATGGACATGCTTTTTCTAATGTGAATTCCAATGTCTTATCATCTATTGCTTTTACTCCTACTTCTTCAGCCTTAGCTTTTTTTGAATTATATGCTTGAGCATTTTTTATAGGAAATAAAATAAATGCATATTGTGAACCAACATTTGGATTAAGAGATCTTTTGATTGCATATTCAAAATCTTTAGCTGTTACTGTTTTTCCATCTGACCACTTATAATCTCTTAAATGGAATGTCCATACAGTTTTTTCTGCATTTGTTTCCCATTTTTCTGCTCCTGCAGCTTTTATAGTATCTTTACCATCTTTATCTTGTTCGATTCTAGTTAAACCTTCCATACAGTTAACTAAAATTTCTGATGAGTACAAATCAGTTGAACGTGATGCGTCAAGTGATTTTGGCTCCATTCCTAAAATACCATTATAAAATTGAACTTTGTCCATTTTAATTTCCTCTGGAGCAGGTTTTGTTTCAGGTGCTTTAACTACCGGTTTCTTTTTACAACCTACCAATCCAATTGAAGCAGTTAGTGAAAGTGTTAGTAACATAGCCATTAATCTTTTTGTTTTCACGAAAAAACCCCCCTTTTAATATGGTTAGACTCATAATAAGATTTGATAAAATCCTGTTATTCAATTGATGATATAACTTGTTCAACTTTAATAGCATCGAATATATCATATTCTATATATATATATATATATATACAATATATATTCTATATATTGTATATAATGCCATTTAATATAATGTTTAATTTCATATTCTCATAATATACCATATATTCTCAAATATCAAGTATAATTTTCTGAATATTGCAATTACATTTTATTTTCATGTTGTTTTGTGAAATATTTAGAATTTTCACTATATTGTAATGATAATTTTAATCAAATAAGTGACAAGCAACATAATGTTCTTTTTCTATTTCTTTAAGGATTGGTGTTGCTTCGCTGCAAATTGGTTTTGTATATCTACATCTAGGTGCAAATCTACAGCCTGGTTTTGGGTTTATAGGACTTGGCACTTCACCCTCTAGTTTAATTCTTGCCTTATTTCTTTCAACTTCCGGATCCGGTACTGGTATTGCTGATAATAGTGCTTGGGTATATGGATGAAGTGGTTTTTCATATAAATCATGACTACTTGCAAGCTCTACCATTGCTCCAAGATACATTACTCCTACCCTATCCGATATATGTTTAACCATTGATAAATCATGAGCTATAAATAAATAAGTGAGTCCTAGCTCCTGTTGAAGTTGTATCAATAAGTTAACAATTTGTGCTTGAATTGAAACGTCAAGAGCTGAAATGGGCTCATCACATACTATAAATTCTGGTTCTATAGCAAGGGCCCTTGCTATTCCTATTCTTTGTCTTTGTCCACCTGAGAATTCATGTGGAAATCTTGAACCATGTTCTCTATTTAGTCCTACTAATTGTAAAAGCTCATATATTCTATCAGTTCTTTTTTGTCCACTGTAAAGATTATGAATATCTATGCCCTCACCAATTATATCTCCAACAGTCATTCTTGGATTTAATGAAGCATAAGGATCTTGAAATATTATTTGTGCTCTTCTTGCAAAATCTTTTTTCGCTTTCTTATCTAATTTATGAACATCAATTCCATCAAATAATACTTCTCCACCAGTTGCGCTATACATACCCATTACTGTTCTTCCGCAAGTAGTTTTTCCACAACCAGATTCTCCAACAAGTCCTAGAGTTTCACCTTTTCTTATAAAAAAACTAACATCATCCACCGCTTTTAAGGTAGCATGTTTACCAACTTGAAAGTATTTTTTAAGATTTTTAACCTCTATTAAATTTTCATTATTCTTATTCATTATCTATCACCTCTTAATGCTGCAGGAATATCAACCTTCGGTGCCATAGAATGTTTTAACCAACAGCAAACTTCATGGTTTTCACTTAAAGTTGTAACTTCTGGCATTTTTTCTCTACATATTTGCATACAATACTCACATCTTGCTGCAAAGGAACATGCTACTGGTGGTTTAAGTAAATCTGGTGGTGTTCCATGCAGAGAATAAAGTGTATCTTTATTTTTTGTGTCTATTCTTGGAACTGATTGAAGCAGCGCCCAAGTATATGGGTGTTGTGGGTTTTTAAATATTTCATCTACTGTTCCATGCTCTATTATTTGTCCTGCATACATTACTTGTATTCTATCTGCAACGTCTGCAACAATTCCCAAATCATGAGTTACAAGAATAACTGCCGTTCCAAGCTTTTCTTGAAGATCTGCAATAAGATCCATTATTTGAGCTTGTATTGTAACATCTAATGCTGTTGTTGGTTCATCTGCTATAAGTATTTTAGGATTACAAGCTAGTGCTATTGCAATCATTGCCCTTTGCCTCATACCACCTGAAAATTCATGTGGATATTGATGAGCTCTTTTATCCGCATCAGGAATATTAACTAGATTTAACATTTTTATTGCTTCATTCATAGCTTCGGTTTTACTCATGCCCCTGTGTATAATTAAGCTTTCTGCTATTTGTCTTCCAATAGTCATGGTTGGGTTTAGCGATGTCATAGGGTCTTGGAATATCATGGAAATATCTGAACCCCTAAGCTCTCTAAGCTCTTTTTCTGACATAAGACTAACATCCTTGCCATCAAATAGTATCTTTGAACCTTCTTTTATTTCTCCTGGTGGCTCTGGTATTAATCTCATTAGTGATTTTGAAGTAACAGTTTTACCACATCCAGATTCCCCAACTACAGCTAAAGTCTCTCCTTTTTTTAAATAAAAAGAAATGCCTCTTACTGCTTGTACTTCACCAGCATAAGTATGAAATGAAACTCTTAAGTCTTTTACTTCTAATATTTTTTCCATAATTCTTCCTCCCTATTGACGTAATCTTGGATCTAGCGCATCTCTTAAACCATCACCAAGCAACATAAATGATAACAAAGTTAAACTAATAAATAGTGATGGGAAGAATAACTGATAAGGGTAAAACATTAAGTTTGGTTGTGCTGCAGCTGCTAACGCTCCCCAACTTGTTTTTGGCGATTGAATTCCTTGTCCTAAAAAGCTTAAGAAGGCTTCTCCAAATATAAAACCTGGAATTGCGAAAGTAATGGATACAATCATTATTCCTAGTGTATTTGGAAGTAAGTGTTTTGCAATAATTCTCGAAGGATTAGCACCTAGCGCAGCAGCAGCTAGCACATATTCCTGTTCTTTTATTTGTAACAACTGTCCGCGTACAAGCCTTGCCATTCCAACCCACCCCGTTACGCTCATTGCAACAATAATAGCAAACATACCTTTTTCAAATATTAGTGAAACTAATATAACAATTACTAACCAAGGAATACTTCCAAGTATTTCAACTATTCTCATCATAATATCATCAACAAACCCACCGTAAAATCCGGATATTCCACCATATATAGAACCTACTATAGTAACAATGAAAGTTCCTATAAGTCCTATTTCTATAGAAACCCTACCTCCAGCCCAGACCCTTGAAAATATATCACGCCCAATAGTATCTGTTCCAAACCAATGCTGCATGCTAGGCTTAGCATTTATTAAATTGTTGTTTGTAGTTTCGAAACTAAATCCATTAATATATTGTCCAAAAATAGTCATTATTGTTATTAAAATTAGTACTACCAATGATGCAGTAGCCAATTTGTTTTGTTTTAATCTTCTCCATGCATCTTGCCAATAGGTTATACTAGGTCTTAATATTTCATCAGCATTAGCATTTTCACATCCAATTATTTTAAACTTTTCTTTCGATAACTGTGCCATACTTTTCCCCCCTATCTCTTTTCCCCAGTTAATCTTATTCTTGGGTCAATCAATCCATATACTACATCTACTAGAAAATATGCAACTATTAATAACGCACATGCGAAAACTGTTTCGCCCATAATCATAGTGTAATCTCTATCTGCTATTGCAGACACAAAATTAAATCCAAATCCTGGAATTGCAAACATAGTTTCTATAACGAACCCACCTACGAATATATCTGCTAGTTGCGGTCCTATAATTGTGATTGCTGGAAGTATGGCATTCCTAATAACATGTTTCCATACTAAGCTAAGTTTCGAGATACCTTTAGATTTTGCAGTTAATATATAATCTTGACCTATTACGTCAAGCGTATTTGCTCTCATATATCTTGCATAAGTGGCTATAGAACCAAAACTCAAGGCTATACTTGGTAATATAGTGTATTCAAACCCTGCCCATCCCGTTGTTGGAAGCCACATATTTTTAACTGTAAAAAAGTATTGCAGTAAAGATCCCATAACAAAGTTTGGTACAGAAATACCTAATATGGCTATAAACATAATAATATAGTCTGGCCATCTCCCTCTATTAAAGGCTGCTATTATTCCAAGGCTTACCCCTATAGTAAATCCCATTATAAGCCCTTGTATACCTAGTCTTGCAGATACCGGTGCATGTAATTTTATAACACCACTGACTTTTCTTCCCGGGTAAGCAAGTGATTCTCCTAAATCTCCATGAAGCACAATGTTTTCCATAAACTTACCGTATTGCACTATTACCGGTTTATTCAGTCCGTATTTTTCGTAGTAATTTGCTCTTATTTGTTCCGGCAACTTTCTTGCCAGGCCTGCTAATGGGTCTCCCGGAATAGCGTGTATCAACATAAAGGTGATAGTAGCTACTATCCAAAGAGTCACAAACATATAACCTAATCTCTTAAGCGTAAATTTGAACATTTTTTTAACCCCCCCCATCATTAATTTTTAAAAAGTTGATTTTGTTTCCATCCATTATCAAATCATAGTGTAAACCCAAGTAAACCTTTTTATATTTACAAATTCATTTTTACTAATAAAATGGCATGTCCACTACCTTTTTATTAGTAAAAATAGAATTATATAACTTATTAGATTTACTTAATTGCAAAAGTATTTACATTGTAAATATTCCGACAATTCAGAATTAAACTATTTTGGCTTCTGTTTAATTTACATGATATATTATTTCAAAAGGTAAATCAAGATAAATCATCTTTTATATTGATAATTTTGAAAGTATTTACTATTAATTAAAAGTTTAACAGTTTTTTAAAGTTTAATTAAATTTTGTTTGAGATTTTTATTTTTTATAAGAACTTTTTGTTATTTTTCTACATTTTAATCATTTACTTTATCAGATTAACACTTTAATTTGAGTTACTTACTTTTACTTCCCTATTTGTTTTATATAAAAAGGAAAGCACATAGAAATTTCTTTTTAATATAAAAAAAAGATGAGATAAAATATCCCATCTTTTTTTTAAAATTGAATTGTAATTTTTAATCAAATAAGTGACAAGCAACATAATGTTCTTTTTCTATTTCTTTAAGTATTGGTGTCACTTCGCTGCAAATTGGTTTTGCATATCTACATCTAGGTGCAAATCTACAGCCTGGTTTTGGATTTATAGGACTTGGTACTTCACCCTCGAGTTTAATTCTCGCCTTTTTCCTTTCAACTTCCGGATCCGGTACTGGTATTGCTGATAGTAGTGCTTGAGTATATGGATGAAGTGGTTTTTCATATAAATCATGACTACTTGCAAGCTCTACCATTGCTCCAAGATACATTACTCCTACCCTATCCGATATATGTTTAACCATTGATAAATCATGAGCTATAAATAAATAAGTGAGTCCTAGCTCCTGTTGAAGTTGTATCAATAAGTTAACAATTTGTGCTTGAATTGAAACGTCAAGAGCTGAAATTGGCTCATCACATACTATAAATTCTGGTTCTATAGCAAGGGCCCTTGCTATTCCTATTCTTTGTCTTTGTCCACCTGAGAATTCATGTGGAAACCTTGAACCATGTTCTCTATTTAGTCCTACTAATTGTAAAAGCTCATATATTCTATCAGTTCTTTTTTGTCCACTGTAAAGATTATGAATATCTATTCCCTCACCAATTATATCTCCAACAGTCATTCTTGGATTTAATGAAGCATAAGGATCTTGGAATATTATTTGTGCTCTTCTTGCAAAATCTTTTTTTGCTTTCTTATCTAATTTATGAACATCAATTCCATCAAATAATACTTCTCCACCAGTTGCACTATACATACCCATTACTGTTCTTCCACAAGTAGTTTTTCCACAACCAGATTCTCCAACAAGTCCTAGAGTTTCACCTTTTCTTATAAAAAAACTAACATCATCCACTGCTTTTAAGGTAGCATTTTTGCCAACTTGAAAATACTTTTTAAGATTTTTAACCTCTATTAAATTTTCATTATTGTTAGACATTATTTATCACCTCTTAATGCTGCAGGAATATCAACCTTAGGTGCCATAGAATGTTTTAACCAACAGCAAACTTCATGGTTTTCACTTAAAGTTGTAACTTCTGGCATTTCTTCTCTACATATTTGCATACAGTACTCACATCTTGCTGCAAAGGAACATCCTACTGGCGGTTTAAGTAAGTCTGGTGGCGTTCCATGCAGAGAATAAAGCGTACCTTTATTTTTTGTGTCCAGTCTTGGAACTGATTGAAGTAGTGCCCAAGTATATGGATGTTGTGGGTTTTTAAATATTTCATCTACCGTTCCATGCTCTATTATTTGTCCTGCATACATTACTTGTATTCTATCTGCAACATCTGCAACAATTCCCAAATCATGAGTTACAAGAATAACTGCTGTTCCAAGCTTTTCTTGAAGATCTGCAATAAGATCCATTATTTGAGCTTGTATTGTAACATCTAATGCTGTTGTTGGTTCATCTGCTATAAGTATTTTAGGATTACAAGCTAGTGCTATAGCAATCATTGCCCTTTGCCTCATACCACCTGAAAATTCATGTGGATATTGATGAGCTCTCTTATCAGCATCAGGGATATTAACTAGATCTAACATTTTTATTGCTTCATTCATAGCTTCGGTTTTACTCATGCCTCTGTGTATAATTAAGCTTTCTGCTATTTGTCTTCCAATAGTCATAGTTGGGTTTAGAGACGTCATAGGATCTTGGAATATCATGGAAATATCTGAACCTCTTAACTCTCTAAGTTCTTTTTCTGACATAAGACTTACATCTTTACCATCAAATAGTATCTTTGAACCTTTTTTTATTTCGCCTGGTGGCTCTGGTATTAATCTCATTAGTGATTTTGAAGTAACAGTTTTACCACATCCAGATTCCCCAACTACAGCTAAAGTCTCTCCTTTTTTCAAATAAAAAGAAATACCTCTTACTGCTTGTACTTCACCAGCATAAGTATGAAATGAAACTCTTAAGTCTTTTACATCTAATATTTTTTCCATAATTCTTCCTCCCTATTGACGTAATCTTGGATCTAGCGCATCTCTTAAACCATCACCAAGCAACATAAATGATAACAACGTTAAACTAATAAATAGTGATGGGAAGAATAACTGATAAGGGTAAAACATTAAGTTTGGTTGTGCTGCAGCTGCTAATGCTCCCCAACTTGTTTTTGGCGATTGAATTCCTTGTCCTAAAAAGCTTAAGAAGGCTTCCCCAAATATAAAACCTGGAATTGCGAAAGTAATGGATACTATCATTATTCCTAGTGTATTTGGAAGTAAGTGTTTTGCAATAATTCTTGAAGGATTAGCACCTAGCGCCGCGGCAGCTAGCACATATTCCTGTTCTTTTATTTGTAACAACTGTCCGCGTACAAGCCTTGCCATTCCAACCCACCCTGTTACGCTCATTGCAACAATAATAGCAAACATACCTTTTTCAAATATTAGTGAAACTAATATAACAACTACTAGATAAGGAATACTTCCAAGTATTTCAACTATTCTCATCATAATGTCATCAACAAATCCACCATAAAATCCGGATATTCCACCGTATATAGAACCTACTATAGTAACTATCAAAGTTCCTATAAGTCCTATTTCTATAGAAACCCTACCTCCTGCCCAGACTCTTGAAAATATATCACGCCCAATAGTATCTGTTCCAAACCAATGCTGCATGTTAGGCTTAGTATTTATTAAATCATTGTTTGTAACTTCGAAACTAAATCCATTAATATATTGTCCAAAAATAGTCATTATTGATATTAAAACTAGTACTATCAATGATGCAGTAGCCAATTTATTTTGTTTTAATCTTCTCCATGCATCTTGCCAATAGGTTATACTAGGTCTTAATATTTCATCAGCATTAGCATTTTCACATCCAATTATTTTAAACTTTTCTTTCGATAACTGTGCCATACTTTTCCCCCCTATCTCTTTTCCCCAGTTAATCTTATTCTTGGGTCAATCAATCCATATACTACATCTACTAGAAAATATGCAACTATTAATAACGCACATGCGAAAACTGTTTCGCCCATAATCATAGTGTAATCTCTATCTGCTATTGCAGACACAAAATTAAATCCAAATCCTGGAATTGCAAACATAGTTTCTATAACGAACCCACCTACGAATATATCTGCTAGTTGCGGTCCTATAATTGTGATTGCTGGAAGTATGGCATTCCTAATAACATGTTTCCATACTAAGCTAAGTTTCGAGATACCTTTAGATTTTGCAGTTAATATATAATCTTGACCTATTACGTCAAGCGTATTTGCTCTCATATATCTTGCATAAGTGGCTATAGAACCAAAACTCAAGGCTATACTTGGTAATATAGTGTATTCAAACCCTGCCCATCCCGTTGTTGGAAGCCACATATTTTTAACTGTAAAAAAGTATTGCAGTAAAGATCCCATAACAAAGTTTGGTACAGAAATACCTAATATGGCTATAAACATAATAATATAGTCTGGCCATCTCCCTCTATTAAAGGCTGCTATTATTCCAAGGCTTACCCCTATAGTAAATCCCATTACAAGCCCTTGTATACCTAGTCTTGCAGATACAGGTGCATGTAATTTTATAACATTACTAACTTTTCTTCCTGGGTAAGCAAGTGATTCTCCTAAATCTCCATGAAGCACAATATTTTCCATAAACTTACCGTATTGTATTATTACCGGTTTATTTAGTCCATATTTTTCATAGTAATTTGCTCTTATTTGTTCCGGCAACTTTCTTGCTAGTCCTGCTAATGGGTCTCCTGGAATAGCATGTATTAACATAAAGGTGATAGTAGCTACTATCCAAAGAGTCACAAACATATAACCTAATCTCTTAAGTGTAAATTTAAACATTTTTTAATATCCCCCCTATCATAATTATAAAATACGCAATTAATTATAAAATACGCAATTAATCATAAAATACACAACAGATTATAAAACACGCAACAGGGCTTTTACCCTGTCGCGATTTTATAGATTTTGTTTATACCCTTAATTATCTTCCTTGAGTGTATGTGTACTTAAAGTCTTGAGCTCCAAATAGCGGTTTCATTACTCTTTTTACATATTTCCTTCTAAAAGAATTTCTCATTCTATACATACTTGGAGAGATAACTGCATCATCAGCTACTAATATTTTTTCTGCCTGTTTAAATAATTCTGTTCTCTCTTCTGGATTGGTAGTTTCAGTAGTTTGTTTAATTAACTTATCATATTTTGCATTTGACCAGCCTGTAGGAACGGTGCCTGTCCCTGTAACCCACATATCAAAGAATGTGTTTGGATCGTTGTAGTCTCCGCTCCATGCCATACCAGCTATTTGATAGTCCATTTCTTCAGTTCTCTTTTGGAATACTGGCCATTCAACATACTCCATTTTTAAATCTATGCCTAGGCTTTTCTTGTACATCTGTTGATCGTATTCAGCCATTTCTCTTTCTACAGCAGTTGTTCCAGATTGTAGGTAAGTAAATGTAGCTTTTGCCGGATCCGGATCTGCTCCAATTTCTTTTAAACCTGCAATTAATAATGCTTTTGCATCTTTATTTGCTTCCTTAAGCGTTTTAAGTGGTTCTACGCCAACTTTTTCCCTGAAATCTTTTCCACCTATTTGAAGTGTTGGTGGACAGAACCCATATGCCGGTTGACCCAGGCCTCTAAATATAATCTTTATTTTTTCTTCTCTATCATTAGCTAAACTGAATGCTTGACGTATTTTAGCATTTTTAAAATATTTATCTTTTTGGTTAAAAAACTCAAAATTTGTTCCAGCTTCATTAGCTTTTATTACATTAAATTTACCTGTTGCATTAAACTTTTCTATCCATTCTTGTTTACTTACTCCAGCATAATCTATGCTACCACTATATAAGGAGTTCATTCTTGCTGTTGCATCTTTTATAATATTAAGCGTTAATTTTTCAAGTTTAACGGAATCTTTATCCCAATAAGTTGGATTTTTTTCTAATTCTATCTTACTTTGGTGCGCCCAATTTTTTAAAACATATGGTCCGCAGAATACCATTCCACTTAATTCTGTACCATACTTATCTCCTTGAGCTTTAACTACATCTTCTCTTTGAGGTAGCATAACTTTAAAGTAAGTTAAATCTAAGAAGTATGGACATGGTTTATCTAATGTGAATTGAAGTGTTTTTGCATCTATTGCCTTAACTCCTACTTCAGCTGCCTTTGCTTTCTTAGAATTATATGCTTGAGCATTTTTTATAGGATATAAAATAAACGCGTATAATGAACCAACATCTGGATTAAGAGATCTTTTAATTGCATATTCAAAATCGTTAGCAGTTACCGGTTTTCCATCTGACCACTTATAATCTCTTAAATGGAATGTCCATACAGTTTTATCTGTATTAGTTTCCCATTTTTCAGCTCCTGCAGCTTTAATTGAGTCCTTACCATCTTCTGCTTGTTCAATTCTAGTTAATCCTTCCATACAGTTAACCAATACATCAGAACAGTTTACATCAGTAGCTTTTGATGCGTCAAGTGTTTTTGGCTCAGCCTGTAAAAGACCATTTAAAAACTGTTCTTTGTCTATTGCTGCTGTTTTACTCTCAGCAGCACCTGTTTTTGTATCTTTTGGTTTTCCGCATCCTACTAATGCAACAGATGCAGTTAATGATAGTGTTAATAATGCAGCTAATATTTTTTTGCTTTTCACTAAAATTCCCCCCCTATATTTATGTAAATGTTTATATAGCAATAAGTAAAATACTTATTAAGCCCAAATTATGATTTTTCAGAATAAAAATACTATTGTTTTTGAACTACCCTGTTCAAACTGTTTTTTCGAGTCAGTTTGAATTTGAGACGCATGAAAACTTTCATAAAATATATTAACAAATGATTTTTTTGAAAGTTCAGACTATTCGCAAAACCATTTTGATCGGCTTTAGCAGTGAATGAAATCCTTTTCTTACCATTTAAGATTTGGAGAATTTTGTAATTGTTTGTTGTTCTAATATATTGAACAATGTGAAATTTGAACCATTTAACACATTTTTTATCATTTTTCTTTTTTTCATATTATCACTATTTTTGTAAGTTGTCAAACTTATTTGTCGTTATTAGTTATGATTGCTGTTATACCTATTCAGATATGCTTTCGACTATGATATTCATGCTATTACATCATAATTATAATATTATGAATACTTTCTTGCAAGCTAAATATTTCAGATTTTCTTTTTTTTTTAAAAGTATATATATTTTCACAAAGGGGCTATATAATATAGTAAAGAAAACATTTTAGTGATAATACATGTGATCTTTAATTTTATTATCAAATAACATAAAAAAATGTTTCACTAAAAACAATTTGAATTAATAAATATATAGTAATAGAAATAAGATAGTTATATGGATAATAACAATTAATTGTTATTTCCCATATAACTACGAGGAGGTAATTACATGAGTATTTTTAAAGGTTCTGGTGTTGCCATAGTCACTCCATTTAATGAAAGAGGAGTAGATTTCAAAAAACTAGAGGAATTAATAGAATGGCAGATTAGCAGCAAGACCGATGCTATTATAGTATGTGGTACTACTGGCGAAGCTTCTACTATGACAGAGCAAGAGAGAAAAGAAACTATAAAATTTGTAGTTGATTTAGTTAATAAGAGAATCCCAGTGATCGCAGGTACGGGCAGTAACAACACAGCCTCTGCCATAAGCATGAGTAAATGGGCAGAAAAAATTGGAGTAGACGGACTACTTGTAATTACGCCATACTACAATAAAACTACTCAGAAAGGCTTAGTTGAACATTTTAGTGCAATTGCAAATAATGTAAATTCACCAATAATAATATATAACGTTCCTTCAAGAACAGCGCTTAATATTACTCCACACACACTTCTAAAATTATGTGCGGTGCAAAATATTGTAGCAATTAAAGAAGCAAGTGGCGATATAAGTCAAATAGCACAGATTAAAGCCCTATGTGGAGATAGAATAGATATTTACTGCGGTAACGACGACCAAACTATACCTATACTTTCCCTAGGTGCTATCGGAGTTATATCTGTTCTTGCAAATATAATTCCTACAGACATTCATAACATGTGTGAATTATATTTAAAAGGTGAGCATGCAGAGGCTCTAAAAATTCAACTGGGGTTTCTTGCTCTTAACAGTGCGATGTTTATAGAGACTAATCCTATCCCTGTAAAAACAGCTATGAATCTTATGGGACTTAAAGTAGGCTCTTTAAGATTACCACTATGTGAAATGGAAGAAAATACACTTAAAATTCTAAAAAAAGAGTTAAGTGCGTATAATATTCCTTTAAAGGAGGAAATTTAATGATTAAAATGCTTCTAAATGGGTGTAATGGGAAAATGGGAAAAGTTATTTCTGAAATGGCTGAAGCATCTAAAACTATTTCAATTGTTGCTGGTATTGACAAAAATTCATCTAATTTAAACTATCATTGTTACAATCACATAGATGAATGCGTGGATGAAATAGATGTGATTTTAGATTTTTCAAGACCGGATGCTCTAGATGCTCTATGCAATTATTCCAAAGAGAAAAATATACCTATTGTCTTCTGCACCACTGGTTATACCCAGGAACAGCTATCTAAAATTCATTCACTTAGCGAAAGCATTGCAGTATTTCACTCTGCAAATATGTCAATAGGTATTAATATTATTAATAATATGCTGAGGAGTATAAGTAATATGCTTTATAAGGATTTTGACATTGAAATAATTGAAAAGCATCACAATCAAAAAATCGATGCTCCTAGTGGTACTGCACTGCTCCTTGCAAATACAATTAAGGATTCTATCAAAGAAGATACCATCTTCAACAATGGAAGAAATGGCATATGTAAAAGAGAACGCAATGAAATAGGCATTCATGCGGTACGAGGTGGAAATATTATAGGTGACCATGAGATCATATTTGCAGGAAAGGGAGAGTGTATTGAAATTAAGCACACTGCCATATCAAGAGAAGTTTTTGCTATAGGTGCATTAAAGGCTTGTGAATATATATACGGAAAAGAAAGTGGTCTATACAGTATGGACGATGTAGTTAATACTGCAGCACCGCAGGTGATGATTTAATCAATATTATAGCCTTGAAGCAGATAACCATCTGTTCCAAGGCTTTTTTTAATTCAATTAGTTATGTTTAACATTTTAAGCCATTTTTCCATTCTATCCAAACCCTCTTTTAACACTTCTAAACTATAAGAATAGGAAATCCTGATGAACCCTTCCCCCCCCGGTCCAAAAGCTGACCCAGGTACAACAGCAACCTTACCTTCATATAATAGTCTATTGCAAAATTCCTCGCTGTCCATAGAAAATTTCGTTATAGATGGAAATATATAAAAAGCACCTTTAGGAAGTATTACCTCCATTCCCATTTCAATTAATCTTTTATATACGTATTCTTTTCTCTTCTCAAACTCTACTTTCATATTGTCCACGTCATTCATACAAGAAAGTAATCCCGTGTAGGCACCCCATTGAGATATTGAGGTGGCACAAGAAACATTATACTGATGTACTTTCATTATATTATCCATAATATATTTACTTGCGCATACATACCCTACCCTAAGTCCCGTCATGGAAAACATTTTAGAAAATCCACCCACCAATATTACTCTATCTCTTAATTCATCAATTTGAGCTATAGAATAGTATTTTTCATAGCATAATGAGCTATAAATCTCATCACTTATTATATAAATATTTTTTTCTTTTAGAATTTGAAAAAGTTTATCTCTTTCCTGAAGGGATAATGTTGCTCCAGTAGGATTAGAAGGATAGGACACCACTATAAGCTTTGGATTTTCCTCATTAATAAGTTTACTTAAGGCTTCAAAATTAATAGTAAAATCACTATTAAGATTATAGTTAACCACTTCTGCTCCAAAAAGTTTTACACAACTCTCGTAAGCTGGATAAGCTGGCGAGGGCACTAAGACTTTATCTCCCTGGTTTAAAAATGCGGCAAATGTGCTTAGTAACGCCTCACTTCCACCAACAGTGACAACTATCTCATCATCTAAATAGTTAATATCCATGCTCCCTAAGAAATTAGAAATTTCATGTCTAAGCTCCGGAATGCCAGCATTAGCTGTGTACTCAGTTTTATTTTCATGTATAGCGGAAATCATAGCCTTTTTAATATTTGTAGGTACCGGGAAATCTGGTTGCCCAAGAGTCAGAGAAATTGCCCCTTGAACCTTTGATACCTTATTAAAAAACTTTCTAATTCCAGAAATCTCTATATTGTTTACATTATTTGAGAATACATTATTCATAACATCACCCTTTACATATGTTTAAGTTATTGTTATTTTACTATATAAAAGCATAAAAATCATTAATTTTTAAATTTTTCTAAGATAATAATAATATTTCCCTTTAAATAATGTTCATTTTACTATATTATTTATAAGGTACATAGTTTTATTTTAAAATTTTACTTTTAATTTTATCTATGTTTTTATGAAGAATGACAAATTCAAGTTTTATGCACATGAAAACATATGCATAAAAACAACAATTTGGCTTAATACTTATAATACGAAAGGAGAATAAATATGAACTATGATTTAACAGACCCCTATGAAATTGCAAGATACATAAAAGAAGCTAAAAAGGCTACTCCCATTAAACTATACATTGATGGGGATTTATCACAATGTCAGTTTGGAAATATAGAGAATTTCGGTAGTGGTAATTTTTATATACTTTTTGGCGAAAGTGTGGAGGTATCAGATTTTCTAATAAAGTATAAAGATAAAATAAAAAAATTCAAACTTGAACAAGACAGACGAAATTCTGCTATTCCTTTAATAGACCTAAAAAACATTGATGCAAGAATTGAACCAGGTGCAATTATACGTGATAAGGTTAGCATAGGCAAAAATGCCGTTATAATGATGGGCGCTGTAATTAATATAGGCGCTGAAATTGGCGATGAAACTATGATAGATATGAATGCTGTGGTTGGAGCTAGAGGAAAACTAGGTAAGAGAGTTCACTTAGGCGCTGGTGCTGTAGTTGCTGGTGTTCTAGAACCGCCAAGCAAAAGCCCTTGCGAAATTGGAGACAATGTATTAATTGGAGCAAATGCTGTAATACTCGAAGGAGTAAAGATAGGAAAAAACTCTGTAGTAGCAGCAGGGTCAGTAGTCGTAAATGATGTCCCTGAAAATGTTGTAGTTGCTGGAACACCCGCAAAAATAATAAAAAATGTGGATGACGGCACTAAAGAGAAAACTAAATTACTCGATGACCTAAGAAAATAAACTGTAGAAAGAGCATATATTACTACAAATGCTCTTTCTACAGTTTTAAAATCAAGTACCTTCGTTTCAACCAGTTAACAGTGAAATTTGGATCTAAAACACCGTAAATTAACTTTCCCTAATTTACGGTGTTTTCAACGAACTAAAGTTGAAAACGTATACTATATATACACTAGATAACATCTAGAGCATCAAAATCTTGCTCTTCATCAATTATCATATCTGATTCTACTATGTTCTCACCATCTTTATTAACCTTTTCCATCTTTGATATGGACACTTCATATGCTACTTTTCTTATAACTTCTTCATCAGATAATTTCTTTTGATATTCTCTACTCTGGAGTCTTCCCCAAATCCTTATATTATCCCCTACTTCAAGACTTTTGCAAAATCTAGAATTTCGACCCCAAGCAATTGTAGGTATATAATCAGATTTATTATATAATCTGTTAACTGCCAGTAGCATGTCTGCAATTTCTCTTCCAAAAGGTGTTGTCCTATATACTGGGCTTTTGCAAATATAACCATCTAAAAATATTTGATTTGGATTTTTACTACGTTCTTCACAAATTTTAATATCTCTAGCAAATACTGTTAAGATTAACCTATTAGATCCATCAACAAATTTATTGTAGGATCTAAGCTGGCCTTCAACTATAAATTCATTTCCTATATTGATGCTCATACCTGCGATTAATCGCTCAGAAATTGTTATAGTTAAAATGTCTGTTGTTTCACTTAATCTCCAAACCTCAAAATCAAATACATAAAAACCTTCCCCATACATTTCATGACTAAATTTTAATTCAGACATTACCTTTCCTTCTAAATAAATCTTGTTATTTAACATAACATTATCCATCATAACCCCTCTTTCCCTTAGTTTTTTTAATAAGCTTTCCTTAGAATATAAGTATTCAGTTTTTTAATGTAATATACCTAATATTAATATAATTTTGCCTAAATTTCTCAAATAAATAATTTGCTATTTATTTTAATATTCCCCATATATATTTTAGCAAAATTATAACTATTGGGTGTTTCCATTATAATACAAATACTCACTAAATTTCAAGTTATTTAATTTTTATTTTTGTATTTGTTTTCCTTCTACATTTATATAATAATTTTCCTTATATATCAAGTCTGATATTTTAACAAATTCATACCCCTCCCCTTTTAGATATTCTAAAATTCTAGGTAAATTCTCAGGGGTATATTTTGCATCATTATGAAATAAAAGAATGGACCCAGGCTTAGTCTTTTTTACTATTCTATTGAACTCGATATCTAATCCTTCTTCTTTCCAATCAATACTGTCTACATCCCATTGAATACAATAATGATTTGTAGCTTCTACAGTTTCAATTACTAAATTATTATACTCTCCAGATGGACATCTAAAAAGAGCACTTCCTTGTCCAGTTACAGACATTATTTTAGCATCCGTCATGGCTATTTCTTGAATCATTCTATCTTTAGATATTGTAGTCATAATAGGATGCTTATTAGAATGATTTCCTATTTCGTGCCCTTTTTCATGCATGCTCTTTAACTTTTCTGGATACTGGTCTATCCACGCTCCAACTATAAAAAATGTTGCTTTAACATTGTATTTATCTAATGTCTTTAAAATAGCATCTGTTCTATCATCGCCCCAGCTTGCATCAAATGAAATTGCAATCTTCTTATCTTTAGTATCTACAGAATATATTGGTAATTTGCGTTGCTGGCCGAAAAATACACCTTTAGTTTTCAAGTTATAAACACATAAAATTATTAAAGATCCAAAAAAAATTACAAAAATTACTATTAACTTCTTTTTTATGTAATCCATACCCATGCTATCCCCCCTCTACATTTATACTTTAAATTTATATTCTAAAAGTTAAAATATATGTATAATTTATTTTATAAAATTATTTCATATTAAATCATTTATTGTAAAAAATTTATATAAATCATTAAAAATTAAAAGCACCGATTCATTTCGATGCTTTTTATGTTATAATGTTTATAGTTAATTTTACATGAAATAAAATAGTTCATAATTGTTTTGTACTAAGAGGATTACAAGGAGGAGAGGAAACGATATGTTTGAAGATGCTTTAGACCTCGCTGAAAATAAGCTTCTTTTACTTTATATATTTTATAAAATAAAACTCCCTATTTCTAATATTCAATTAACACAAATTATTCTAGAAAATAATTTTATAAATTATTTTACGCTGCAACAATATATGACGGAACTTATAGCGTCTAACCTTCTTGAGCCTACTGAGCAAAAGGGCAAACATAGATTAGTCATTACCCAAAAAGGTGACAATGTTCTATCACTATTTAAAGGAAGAATTTCTGAAACCAAAATACAACTTATTGATGACTACTTGAAAATCCATCTTGAAAATATCAAAAAAGAGCTTACAGTTAGTGCTGATTACACAATAGAAAATAACAACAATTATTTAGTTAACCTAACTGCGTCAGAGGGTAGTTTTACACTTATTGATATAAAACTTAGTGTTGCTTCTAACAAACAAGCACGAGATTTATGCAGCAAATGGAGAGAAAATCCTTCTGAATATTATACAAAGATAATAAACCTTCTCATAAATGATTAGTCACTATAAAAGTGTCATTCCTGTGGGCTCTCCGCCAATAGAAATGGCTTTTTTATTTTCAGTTAATTTATCAATTCTAAAAAGTAAATTGTTATAGTTATCACCTACATACAAATACTTTTCATCTTCCAGTATCCCTCTAGGCATGCCTCCAATTTTTATTTTTCTTATTTCTTTATAATTGTTTATGTCGAGTATACTCACTGTGCCATCTCCAAAATTTGATATATAGCAGTATCTTTCATTACAATACATATCCACAGGTGAATTACCAACAGGTATATTGTATAATACATTGTAGTTTTTTAATGAAATAATACTTATACTTCCTTTGCTATCCATACCTATATTACTTTCACAAACTAAAATATAATTTCCGTCTGGTGTAATAAGAGCTTTAGTAGGATATGCCCCTACCCTAAGGTTTTTAATACTTCCCTTAGGAGCACAATCTATTACGGTTATACTATCACTATTCATGTTTGCTACTACAATTAGATTTTTTCTTTTACAAATATAAATACTATGTGGTAAATTGCCACAGGGAATTGCTTCTACAATATGCTTTTTCTCTAAATCAAAAACTATTATGTCATCACAATCACCACAAATTACATAAGCTTTATTATCATAAACTGATAAATCATTACAGTGCATGCCTATAAAATAACTTTCAGTTTCATAATTATCCATATCAACTATAGAAATACTATTATCATAATTATTAGCTGTTATGAGTTTATTTTCATAAACATATATACCATGAGGACCAATTTTTTTGAGATTTTTTTTATCCAAATATATTTTTTCTTCTTCTACAAATAAATCCAAGTTAACTTTTGATATGCAATCTGATGAAGTACTACATACATATAACTTTCTCAAATCCCCCACCTCCTCATAACCATAATATGAAAATAGTAATAATCTGCTAACAATGTTTTCATAAAAATTAATATGGGAGTTAAATCAAGATAGTCTGCAAATTAGAGCTAAAGAGTTTTTTCTTAGAGTATGCTATAACGAAAAGTATATATTGCTACAAATGCGTTCGCGTCGCTAAGTAATTCTACAATTTATTTTATTTATAACTGCTAAAACCCACAAACTCGCTTCGCTCAAACATGTGGGTTTCTTTACGCAGCTATAAATAAAATAAATTGTGAATTGCTAAAGCTTGCTCAAACGCATTTTACGCAATATATACTTTTGTTAGCATCATCTAAGAAAAAAATTTATTTTAAATTTTACTTATTTTTCTTTATTTCTTGAAGTGGAACTACTCAATAGTATATAATAACCTTTGTGATTATTAATATCTCGAAGGATGGAGGGGTACATTATGTATAGTTATACACCAAAAGGCGTTTGTTCTAGAAACATAAATTTTGAAATAGTAGATGGTAAAATAGCACAGATTATTTTTACGGGAGGATGTTCCGGAAACCTACTTGGAATTTCCGCCTTAGTAAAAGGGATGAATGTTGCGGATGTCATAAAAAAGCTTAAGGGTATTAGGTGTGGTGATAAAAGTACTTCTTGCCCTGACCAATTAGCTTTGGCACTTGAAGACTTAATTGTAAATGCTTAATCAAATCTTCACCAGCAATGCTGCAATATTAACGTATAAAAGCTATGTAATTAAGGTGTAAACCTATATTACATAGCTTTTTACATTTAAAATGCAATTTATATTCTATAAAGTCACACAATCTAGACTTTTGAGACAACCACTTTTATCTATTTAATATATGAATATTTCGTATTATTTTTCTCATATCTCCTACCATGTATAAGGAACCACACACTAACAATAAATCATCTTGTGCGCAATAGCTCAAAGCTTTTTTATATGCCTCCTCATAATTTTCAATTGATTCACAGCTTGCAATATATTTTTCTACTTGGACTTTTAATTGCTGTGAAAGTTCTGCCCGCTGGCTATGGGGAGTAACGGTAATAACTCTACTTACCTTTGGCACTATAGTCTTTATCATCTCTTCAACTTGTTTATCTGCAAGTATTCCTAAAATTAATATGATTTTGTTGTAATTAAAATACATGTCCATACTTTCAGTTAGGTTTTTTATACCATCTATATTATGCGCTCCATCTATAACAACTAAGGGCTTTTTATTCATTACCTCAAGGCGAGCTGGCCATTTTACCATTCTGAGGCCCCTTAAAATATCATCTTTACTTATTTTTTCGCCCTGCACTATAAGCTCCTCTATAACATGAATTGCTACAGAGCAGTTTAATAATTGATGCTTTCCTAGAAGTGCCAAATCAATAATATAATCCCTATTTAAAGTTTGTACTTTCAATTTTTGAGTTATAAGATTATTATTACTATAAGTTGTCCCCTCTAATGAAGTTATTTCAATCTGCTGCAGATTTTCCTTTCCTAAATATGTAGCTGATCCTCGGGGTACTTTTATTAATTTGCATTTTTTTTCCTTACATACTCTTTCTATTACATCTTCACTTTGTTTTTGTTGCGGAAACATAACTACAGGAATTCCTTCTTTAATAATGCCTGCTTTTTCATAAGCAATTTTAGCTATGGTATCACCTAATATTTGAGTATGATCCAAGCTAATAGATGTAATAACACTTAAAACAGGTATAATTACATTTGTTGAATCAAGCCTTCCACCCATGCCCACTTCCATTACTGCAAAATCTACCTTGTTTTTATAAAAATATAAAAAACCTGCACAAGTAATTATTTCAAATTCTGTTGGGTTACTATATCCTAGTTCCACCACTTTTTCCACTGCTTTTGAAACCTCTGTTATAATATCACTTAAATCTCTTTTAGCAATATTCGCATTATTTATTTGCATACGCTCTTCAAACTCTTCAATAAATGGAGAAATATATGAACCTACCTTATATCCGGCTTCAACCAAAATATTAGTCACCATAGCTGTAGTAGAACCTTTTCCGTTAGTTCCTGCAATATGTATGCATTTTAATTTTTTATGTGGATTTCCTAAAAGTTCTAATATTTTTTCAGTTCTCTCAAGGCCAAGTTTTGTACCAAACTTGGCTGTATTTTTTATATAATTCATAGCTTCATCATAATTCATATTTATCATTCCTTTCAAACTAGGTTGGGACAGTTAATAAATTTTTGACTATCCCTTAAATTCTATACCAACATAGGGACAGTTAACAACCTTTTATTGTTATATTTTTATTTTTATTATTATGGATAATAAAAACATTGGGGACGATTAACAACTAAAAACATTGGGGACAGTTAACAACTAATTTATCTATTCTACTAATTAGTTTAATTAATTGTTAACTGTCCCCTTATCTTTTAGTAAAAAGGCTCCTATGTTTTATTTAAACATAGGAGCCTTTTGCTAAAGTTTATTTTAAGTTTTCTATACTTTTAACTACCGAATTGTACATTTCTTTATATTTTTCACCCTTAGCTTTTTCTTCTTCCACTACTTCTACTGGAGCTTTTGCTGTAAATTTTTCATTACAGAGCTTTTTCTCTACTCTATCTATTTCTTTTGCGAGTTTTTCTTTTTCTTTGTTTAATCTTTCTAATTCTTTTTCTAAGTCTACAAGCTCAAGTAGTGGCATATACACTTCTGCACCCTTAGTTACTACTGTAACTACATTTTCTGGTGCTTCTTCTTTAGAATTTAAGAATACTACTTCGCTTGCAGAAGCAAGTTTTTGGAAATAAACTAATCCTTGTTGGAATGCTTCTTTTCCTTCTGTAGCATAGATAAATGTTTTGGCTTTTCTTGAAGGTGGTACGTCCATATCTGCTCTAGCATTTCTTACGTCTTTTATTGCTTCTATAATATAGTTCATGCTTTGTTCTGCGTTTTCATCTTTAAGAGCATCTTCATATTCCGGCCATTTAGCAATAGTTATAGATTCGTACTCGTTATCTAAATGAGTATAAATTTCTTCTGTTATAAATGGCATAACAGGATGAAGCAATTTAAGTCCAGTTTTCAATACATTGTTTAATACATTTAATGCGATACCTTTAGCTTCCCCGTCTTCTGCATATAATACTGGCTTAACAAGCTCAATATACCAATCACAAAATTCTGTCCACATAAAATCATTAACCTTTTGTATAGCTATGCCTATTTCAAACTTCTCGATATTTTCTGTAACTTCGTATACTACAGTGTTCATTCTTGATAATATCCACTTATCTGCAATAGTGTAGTTTTTATTATCTTTGTATTGCGCCATTAACTCCTCATTGAAATTCATCATAACAAACCTAGAAGCATTCCAAATTTTATTTGCAAAATTCCTGGCTGCTTCTACTCTTGATTCATAGAATCTCATGTCGCTACCTGGTGCGTTTCCTGTAGCAAGTGAGAATCTTAAAGCATCTGCACCATATTTTTCTATTACGTCTAGTGGGTCTGTACCATTGCCAAGAGACTTAGACATTTTTCTTCCCTGATCATCTCTAACCATTCCATGTATTAATACCGTTTCAAAGGGTACTTCTTCTAAGTTATAAAGTCCTGAGAAAATCATTCTTGCAACCCATGGGAATATAATGTCGTATCCGGTTATTAAAACACTTGTTGGATAAAAGTATTTCAAATCCTCTGTATTACTAGGCCAACCAAGCGTTGAGAAAGGCCATAATGCTGAACTAAACCACGTATCAAGAACATCTTTATCTTGATTAAGATTTGCACTATTGCATTTAGTACAGTTTGTTGGTTCGCTTACTGAAGCTATAATTTCTCCACAATCTTTGCAATACCACACTGGAATTCTATGACCCCACCATAATTGTCTTGATATACACCAATCTTGGATATTTTCCATCCAATGAAAGTAGGTTTTATCAAATTTATCTGGTACAAATTTAGTTTTATTTTCCCGTACAGCCTCTATCGCTGGCTTTGCAAGTGATTCCATCTTAACATACCATTGTTTAGATAACAGTGGCTCTACAGTCGTTGCACATCTATCATGAGTACCTACATTGTGAGCGTGGTCTTTTATTTTAACCAGTAAGCCTTGTTTATCTAAATCTTCTACAATAAGCTTTCTTGCTTCATATCTGTCAATACCTGAGTATTTTCCATAACCTTCACATATAGTTGCATTTTCATTCAAAACCACTATTTCAGGTAGATTATGTCTCTTTCCTATTTGAAAATCATTAGGATCATGTGCTGGAGTGATTTTAACTGCACCTGTTCCAAACTCTAAATCAACGTAATCATCTGCAACTATTGGTATTTCCCTATTTACTATAGGGAGCATTAGTGTTTTTCCCACTAAGTGTGCATAACGAGGATCTTTAGGATTTACTGCCACAGCCGTATCTCCAAGCATGGTTTCTGGCCTTGTGGTAGCTATTTCTAAGAATTCCTCACTACCTACTACTGGATATTTTATATGCCAGAAGTGACCTGCTTGTTCCTCAAATACTATTTCCGCATCTGAAATTGCCGTCATACATTTAGGACACCAGTTTGTTATCCTATTTCCCTGATAAATAAGTCCATTCTTATACAATTTAACGAAAACTTCTCTTACTGCATGATTTAAGTTTTCATCCATAGTAAAGCTTTCCCTTGTAAAGTCAGCAGAACAACCCATTTTCTTTAATTGCCCTCTTATTTTTTCTCTATATTCACCAGTCCACTCCCAAACTTTTTCAAGGAAGGCTTCCCTTCCCATTTCTTTTTTAACAAGTCCTTGCTTTAAAAGTTCATTTTCAACCTTTACTTCTGTAGCTATACTTGCATGATCTTGTCCTGGAAGCCACAAAGTGCTATACCCTTGCATCCTCTTTGTTCTTATTAAAATATCTTGAAGTGTATTATCAAGCGCATGGCCTAAATGTAATTGTCCTGTAATATTTGGAGGTGGCATCATTATTGTAAAGGGCTTTTTATTTTTATCAACCTCTGGGGTAAAGTATCCTTTTTCTTCCCATCCTGCGTAAAGTCTTTCTTCAAAATCTTTGGGATCATAATTCTTAGCAATATTATTATTTTCTTCCATAATTAACTCCTCCTTGTTTATAAAATCCGCCATAAAACCAGTATCCCTTTAGGATAGTTTATAGCTTACAGTTCTCTTGAAACTCTTAATTTCCAAAAAACAAAAAGAGCCTTCGTCTATAAAAGGACGAAGAACTCGCGGTACCACCTTTTTTCCTGCAAATCTACAGGCTCTTGATAATTTAACGATTAAGAAAACCGTCTTTGTCTACTACTCATATTAAATGAATTCAACAAAGAAGCTCCGAAGCTACCTTCAAGGTTTTTCATATAGAAGATCTTACAACCTATGGATCTTCCTCTCTTAATATTAATTTCCCTTTACTCCTCTTCATCTAAGCTTTTTAAGGTTTATAAAATTTTAATTTATCCTAATTATACCTCTTGATTTTTATATATGTCAAGACATTTCATTATTTAATTTAGAATGCACACTTTTTCATATTCAAACAAAAATAAGAGCAGTCAATCTTTACATATAATCTACTTGAAAATCTTTTTAACAAAACTCCTCTATTATTCATATTATGCATTGATACTATTTTTATAATATGGAGGTATATATGAAAATAAAAAAACTCCCTGTTCTTTGCTTATCTCTTTCTCTTTTTCTAATAGCTACTTTATTTTCTAGTTGTAAATCTAATGATAATAAAGATTTAGCAAAAGTAAAATTAAATGAAGTAGTTCGCTCTATTTTCTATGCTCCTATGTATGCAGCTATTTCTGAAGGTTTCTTTAAAGAAGAAGGTATTGAAATTGACCTTTCTACGGGCCAAGGAGCAGACAAAACTATGCAACAAGTTTTAAGTAATGCTGTAGACATAGGTTTCTGTGGGCCAGAACAAGTTATTTACATCTACAATCAAAAGCGAGAAGACTATCCCGTAATTTTTGCACAATTAACACAAAAGGACGGGTCTTTCTTAGTAGCTCGAAATGCTGAAACAAACTTTAACTGGGAATCCCTAAAGGGTAAAACTGTAATAGGTGGAAGACCTGGCGGAGTACCTGAAATGGCTCTAGAATATGTTTTAAGAAATCATGGTATTGATCCTATGAAAGATATGGAACTTATTACAAATCTTGCTTTCACAGCTACTGCTGGAGCTTTCAAGGGTGGCACAGGTGATTATGTTGCTCTTTTTGAACCCACTGCTAGTATGATGAAAAAAGATAATTCAGGACATATTGTAGCCTCCATAGGTGCCTCTGCTGGAACCATGCCGTATACTTGCTTTTTTGCTACAAAATCTTATATAGAAAAAAATCCAGTTATAATAGAAAAGCTCACTAGAGCAATTTATAAAGGTCAAAAATGGGTAAGTAGTCATTCTGACGCAGAAGTATGCAATTCAATTAAGTCCTTCTTCCCTGGTGCAGATGAGACAGTACTTGTTGAATCTATTAAAAACTATAGAGAAATAAATGCTTTTTCACCAAACCCAATACTAAAATCAGAAGACTTAACTAGGCTTATGGACATAATACAATCTTACAAAGCAGATTTAATTCCACAAAGACCTGCCTTTGATAAAATTATAAACAATACATTTGCAGAAAAAGTAGTAAAAGATCTAAAATAAAGTATGAATTTTCTTCGGAGTGACTTGTAATATGAAGCTATAGAACTATTAAAATTTAAAATTAGCTATTTTTCTTAGATTATGCTAACAAAAGTATATATTGCGCAGAATGCATTCGAACAAGCATTAGTAATTCACAATTTATTTACAGGTGCATTTTTTAGCAACTGTGAATAAAATAAATTTTAGAATTACTTAGCGAAGGGAGAGCATTCTAGCAATATATACTTTTCGTTATAGCATAATATAAGAAAAACCTCTTAATAAAATTTCCAGTTTTGAGTTCGTAGTCTACTCCATTTCGTCTAAGTCTTCAGCCCCTATGTTTTGCATATTAACTGTTCTTCTTTTTAATCTACTTTGTTCTGATGTCTCAAACAAATACTCCTTAATGGCATCAGATTTTTTTATATGCTTTAACACTAGTGTTGGATGAGTTACATCCCCTGTATGACATATAATTGTACCAAGTCCAAATACTCTCTCAAATAAACTCTTATTTAAAGTTGTATCTTGAATTTTATATAAGTAACAATCATTTATCTTCCTGTTTATAAATCCTTCTTGTATCGTTAACTTATCCTCTTCAATGTTATATACTGTAAATGTAAATGGTAATCCAAATAACATTAGTCTTTTTCTTTCTTTAAATACTGTGTTATTTTTAATTCCCTGATCCATAATGTACACTCCTTCGTTTTACTAGTCTATTTTTTTATCACTAGCCACTTCCTCGTGAGCATCTTTAACTTCTACTTCACTCTCAAGATTCTTTAAAGCAACAGACATCATTAGCTTTATTCTATTAATTTGATTTACTTCACTGGCACCTGGATCATAATCTATAGCCGTTATATTAGCGCCTGGGTACCGTCTTTTTAATTCTTTAATCATTCCTTTACCTGTAACATGATTAGGTAGACAAGCAAAAGGTTGCATACACACTATATTTTTTGTACCACTTTCAATAAGTTCTACCATTTCGCCAGTCAAAAACCAACCTTCACCGGTTTGATTACCCAAGGATAAAATAGGTTCTGCCCCCTTTGCTAATTCATATATAGTTTTTGGTGCGTGAAATCTTTTACTATGTCCAAGCACTAATTTCATATGCTTTCTAAACCTTTCTATATATCCAATGGCTATAGTGCTTATTATCTTATCCTTCTTGCTCATTCCTAAATATTCATATTTAAAGTTAGCATCAAAAGCACAGTATAGGAAAAAGTCTATTAAATCAGGCATAACTGCCTCTCCACCTTCATTTTCAATAACATCTATAATGTTATTGTTAGCTGTAGGGTGGAACTTAACTAAAATCTCTCCTACTAGCCCTATCTGAGGTTTTGAAATATTTTTAAGTTCTAAATTATCAAAATCAGCCACTATAGAAGAAATATTTTTTTTAAACTCTTGGGTTTTCCCCCTTATTACTGACTCTTTACATATTTTTACCCATTTTTCGTAAAGTAAATTAGCTGAACCAAGTATACGCTCGTATGGTCTAACCTTATAGAGCACTCTCATAAGTAAATCTCCGTACACCAAGGACATTATTGATTTTTTAACCAATGAATGCGTAAATTTAAACCCTGGATTTGACTCAAGACCAGCAGCATTTAAAGATACAACTGGAACTTTTGGGAACCCTGCTTCCTTTAATGCCTTCCTAAGGAATCCAATATAATTTGTAGCTCTGCACCCGCCCCCAGTTTGAGAAATTATAACAGAGGTGTTTTCTATATCATATTTACCTGATTTTAATGCAGCAATTATTTGTCCCACTACAATTATTGTTGGATAGCAAGCATCATTATTTACATATTTTAAGCCTTCCTCTACAGCCTGAGTATCCACTGAAGGTAAAATTTCTAAATTGTATCCTGAGCAGTTAAAAGCTTCCTGTACAAATTGAAAATGTATTGGAGACATTTGTGGAGATAAAATCGTGTGTGTTTTTCTCATTTCTTTAGTGAAAATAATCCTATTGTGACCCTGCTCAGGCTTTTTAGGCATAATCCCACTTTTCTCTCTTTCATTAAGGGCAGCCTTAAGAGACCTTATTCTGATTCTTGCTGCTCCCAAATTATTTCCTTCATCAATTTTTAAAGTTGTATATATCTTTCCACTATTTCCTAGAATCTCTTGAACTTGGTCCGAGGTAACTGCATCAAGTCCACACCCAAAAGAATTTAGCTGAATAAGTTCAATATTTGGCTCTTTAGCTACAAAACTAGCTGCAGCATATAATCTAGAATGATATACCCACTGATCTACTATTCTTAAAGGTCTTTCAACAACACCTAAATGAGCCACAGAATCTTCCGTAAGTACAGGCATATCAAAATCAGTTATTACACTAGGGATACCATGATTGATTTCTGGATCTATATGATAAGGTCTCCCAGCTAAAACTATACCCTTCTTTCCGGTTCTCCTAATATATTCTACTACTTCTTCACCCTTATTTTGAATGTCCAATTTCACCTTTTCAGTTTCAGTCCATGCCTTTTCAGCCGCTTTCATAATTTCATCTTTATGAATGGCAAAACATGATAACTCATCCGTTAATCTACTAACTAGTTTTTTGTTATTGTCTAAAGAAATAAAAGGACTTAAGAATTTAATGTTTTTTTCCTTCAATATATCCATATTGTTTTTTATTACTTCAGGATAGGAAGTTACAATAGGACAGTTATAATGATCGTCCGCTCCCGCCTGTTCCTTTTTTTCATAAGGAATACATGGATAGAATATAGTATCTATTCCATTATTTATAAGACTCATTATATGTCCATGTACTATTTTAGCAGGATAACAAGCCGATTCTGAAGGTATTGTATCTATTCCCATTTCATATATCTGTTTAGATGATCTTTGAGACAGTTCTACCCTAAATCCTAAACTTGTAAAGAAAGTAAACCAAAATGGATAATTTTCATATATGTTAAGTACCCTTGGAATACCTATTGTGCCTCTAAATGCTTGTTCCTTCTTTAGTGGAATGTAATCAAATATTCTTTTATATTTGTAATTATAGACATTAGGAATATCTTCTTTTTTACCGCTGAGACCTAGTGCTTTTTCACAGCGATTACCAGATATAAATTCCCGGCTCTTATCAAATTTATTAATGGTAAGAACACATTTATTTGCACAATGCGTACATCTTCCCATTGAGGTTTCTACATTAAAGATATCCAATTGTTGAAGTGTTAATAATGTAGAACTTTTCCCCTCCTCTGTTCTTTCCTTTGCAATAAGTGCGGCCCCAAAAGCACCCATTAGACCTGCAATATCTGGTCTAACTGCTTCTCTTCCTGAAATTAGTTCAAACGCCCTAAGTACTGCATCATTATAAAAGGTCCCACCTTGAACAATTATTTTTTTGCCCATGTCCTTTGGGTCTCTTATTTTAATAACCTTTAGTAGTGCATTTTTTATGACTGAGTAAGAAAGACCTGCTGATATATCCCCTACAGAAGCACCTTCTTTTTGAACCTGCTTTACTCTTGAATTCATAAACACAGTACATCTTGAACCCAGGTCCACCGGACTTTTAGAACTTAAAGCTACATTTGCAAATTCTTCTATTTTCATGTTTAAAGAATGAGCAAAGGTTTCTATAAAAGATCCACATCCAGAGGAACAAGCTTCATTTAGCATTATACTGTCAATGACACCATCTTTTATTTTTAAACACTTCATATCTTGTCCACCAATGTCTAATATAAAGTCTGCTCCTGGCAGAAAAAATTCTGCTGCTTTGTAATGAGCTATTGTTTCAATTTCTCCAATATCCACTTTTAATGCTGCCATTATTAATCCTTCACCATAACCTGTCACTGCCGAATTCCTAATAATTACACCTTTTGGTAAAATTTCATATATATTTTTCAATATTTTTCTAACTAAAGTTAATGGGTTACCTTCATTACTTCCATAATGCGAGTATAAAAGTGCACCATTCTCATCTATAAGTGTAGCTTTAGTAGTAGTAGACCCAGCATCTATTCCCAAAAAACAATCCCCTTGGTAGTTGGCGAGTTCTCTTCTTGCTACCTTATATTTACTCTGCCTTTTGTTAAAAGCTTGTAGCTCCTGTTCATCTATAAATAGTGGTCTAAGCCTTTGAACTTCTTGACCAGATGCCTCTTTAAGCTTTGGAAGCTGCATTTTTAAGTGCTCAAAAGAAATAGTACACTCATCCTTTGAAGCCATAGCCGCTCCTAGTGCAACAAATAACTGAGAATCCTTTGGAAAAATAATTTCTTCCTCTGTTAATTTTAAAGTTTCAATGAACCTTTGCCGTAGTTCAGATAAGAAATATAATGGACCCCCTAGAAATGCGACATTCCCTTTAATTGGTCTACCACAAGCAAGTCCACTAATTGTTTGATTAACTACTGCTTGAAAAACCGATACAGCAATATCTTCTTTTGCAGCCCCTTCATTTAATAAGGGTTGAATATCGGTTTTTGCAAAAACTCCGCATCTAGCTGCAATAGGATATATAGTTTTGTGTGACTTTGCAAGTTCATTAAGTCCTGTGGCATCCGTTTGAAGAAGTGACGCCATCTGATCAATAAATGCCCCAGTACCACCGGCGCATGTACCATTCATTCTTTGATCAATGCCCCCATCAAAATATATAATCTTTGCATCTTCTCCGCCTAGCTCAATAGCCACATTAGTTTTTGGAATAATATTCTCTATAGCATAAGTGCTAGCTACAACTTCTTGAATGAATTTAATATTCAGCCATTTAGATAAAGCTAGTCCACCAGAACCGGTCACCATTATAGTAATATTGCAATCTTTAAAATCATTATAAGCCTCATATAACATATCAGCTATTGTACTTTTTATATCAGAAAAATGCCTCTGATACTTACTATATATTATTTTTTCTTGCTGATTTAGTACTACTATCTTAACAGTAGTAGATCCTACATCTAACCCAACATTTAATATTTTTTTCATAATTATCTTCTCTTTCCCCGCAAGTTTGGATTTATTCTTATTTTTAACCTAGTAGTTAATTATATATGTTTATGCAATAGGATTCAATCTTCATATTTTTTCAAATTATTTAATATCTGAGTAAATAACCTAATTGTTCCTATACCAATATCCTTAGTCTTTAAAAACTAAATTTATTTTCTGCAATATACTCCTCCATATTATAATTTGTATTAGTTACATAATATTCAAACCCCCTGTAAATATCAACTACATTTACAGAAAATTAACATATAATTATATTATATTATAGCTTAATAACAACAATATTTCAAAGCCTCCACAAACTTTATTTGTAGTATATATCCCTATTTGTAAAAATAGGCAGCCTTCCTTCTGAAATGTCGTTAATCATCATCTTCGATGCTGCAACATTAACGACTTCAGAAGGAAATTTATACAACCGCTGAAGTTTTATCTTTATCGTAATATATATCCCTATTTGTAAAAATAGGCACCCTTCCTTCTGAAATGTCGTTAACAATACATTATTAAAACTCATATACTAAAGTATAACCCTCAAGGAGATGATAAAGTGATTAAAGTAGAGATTAATAATATATCCATGAATTATCATTCGCAAGCTGCAGAAACTCCCGCTTTAAAGGATATCTCATTTGGTGTACAGGAAGGTCACTTTTTAAGTATTGTAGGTCCTTCTGGTTGTGGAAAATCCACGCTATTAAATATAATAGCAGGCTTAATTAAGCCATCTAATGGGGAAATAACAATTAAAAATTGTGATGGTTGTTCAACCTCTTCCAAAATTGGATATATGTTTCAAAAGGATCAACTATTCGATTGGTTAACTATATGGGACAATGTACTTTTAGGTCTTAAAATTAACCATTGTATTACAGAAGGTAATGTGGAAATGGTGAAAAATCTTTTAACACGCTATAATCTCTGGGAATTTAGAAATCATCATCCTAGAGAATTATCTGGAGGCATGCGCCAAAGAGTTGCTCTAATTCGTACCTTAGCACTAAAACCTGAAGTACTTCTTTTAGATGAACCTTTTTCAGCACTAGATTATCAAACTAGATTAAACATTAGTGATGAAGTTTATGAAATTATAAAAAAAGAAAAAAAGACTACTATAATGGTAACTCATGATATATCAGAGGCCATCTCCATGTCAGATGATATTATTATTCTTTCAAATCGCCCTGCTGTAATTATTAAAAACATAAACCTTAAGTTTGAAGAAAATTTTTCTCTTCCTTTAAAACGTAGAGAAACTCCAAATTTTAGAGTTTATTTCAATGAAATTTGGAAGGAGATGAACCGCAATGCTGATTCAAAGCGATGAACACAAAAAGTATATTAAAAGTGTAAAAAGGGAGAAATACTGTGTTATTCTTACACGACTCGTAATACTGATTGCTTTTTTTAGTTTATGGGAAATAGCTGGCAGGCTAAAATGGATTGATTCTTTCTTAACAAGTACACCCTCAAAAATGTATGATTCGTTTATACAAATATATAATGAAGGTACATTGCTATATAATATCTTTATAACCTGTTTTGAAACAGTAGTAGGTTTTGTACTTGGGACAATTTTAGGTGCTTTAATTGCAATTCTCTTATGGTGGTCAGATTTCGTTTCAAGAGTTTTGGATCCCTACTTAATAGTATTAAATGCTCTACCTAAAGTAGCTCTTGCGCCTATTATTATATTTTGGGTAGGCAATGGAATAAAGGCAATAATAGTAATTGCTCTTTTAATATCAATAGTTGTAACTATAATAAGCATACTAAGCGGCTTTAAAGAAGTGGATGAAGATAAAATCAAGCTTTTAAAAACCTTTGGAGCTTCTAAATTTCAAATACTAATTAATCTAATTATTCCTGCATCCATCGGAGCTCTTATTTCTGCATTAAAAATCAATGTAGGGCTCTCATGGGTGGGTGTAATAATGGGTGAATTTTTAGTGGCCAAAAACGGATTAGGCTTTCTTATTATTTTTGGCGGACAAATTTCTCAGCTAGATATGGTAATGATGAGTATAGTTATACTTTCTATCTTGGCTTACCTCATGTATGAAATGGTGGCATTTATCGAAAGAAAAGTAGTAGGCAAAAATAAATAATTTTTAATTTTAAGTGAATATAATTATAATCCTTGGGCAGTATTTATATGGAATATTCTTTGCAAAATAGTAATATCATTATTTAGGAACATTAAAATAAATACCAACTTGTTAGAGAACTATAACTTGTTAGAGAACTATAACTTGTTAGAGAACTATAACCTGTTGGGGAACTATAAGGAGGAAAATAATGGACTACTTTCAAAAGGCTAACGACATATACAATACTAAGGATTATAACAGAGCAATTGCTCTATATAAAAAAGCTGCAGAAATGAAAGACAATGAGGCGGGCTCTCTTTATAATAGCGCTGTATGTTTTATTCACCTAAAGGAATATGAAAAAGCAATACCCTTATTTCATAATGCTATAAATCTACGCCCTGAAAGCAAATACTTCTTCAACTTAGCCTATTGCTATGCCATGTGCCTCAACAAGCCAAAGGCATTATATTACTTCAATACCGCTTGGACACTAAACAATGAAGACGAAGATTGCGAAAAAGCAATTAACTTATTATTAAAAAGTTATAGAATAGCTCCCTAAAACACAGGGAGCTATTCTATAATAAATCCTTTTTCTACCATTCTCCAGCTATATTCTCTTCCTTATGGTCGATAACAAATCTTTTACTATCAAAATAGTCCCCACCAATTAAAAATGTAGGATCTACATTTATCCATTTCTTTTCGTCTTCTATATATATTTGATTCCAAGCATGACTAACCCAATTATTCCCATTGAATCCCTGACCAGTTATAATTCTTACCTTTATATTATTAGCCCTGCACATAGCTACAAGTAGGCATGCGTAATCAAAACATATTCCACTTTTCGAGTCAAAGGTTGGAATAGCGCCTGATTTCACTTCTAAATCATTATTTAATACTCTATTTGCTTTTGCATCATCATAAACTATTTCACTACCTACCCAGTTGTATATAAGCTTTGCTTTTTCTCTTGTTGCATTTTTATTTTGTACCAGATTAATTGCAAACTTATCAATTTCATTATTAGATTGAACTCCTTGTTCCAAAGTAACGCCATTATAATAAGTTATAACCTTTTGCTTATTTTTTACATTAGGTTCCTTTTCACTTGTTTCTTTTACTACAATTTTAAAAGAGTTATTAACAATATTGGGAAGTTGTTTGGCAAGCTTTGAATTAGTCAATGGAATGACAACCTCTTTGGATATATAATTATATAATTGCGACTCTTCTAAATATTGATTATATGTATCAGTTATCTTAAAAAGCGACAGAAAATTCAACATAAAAACAATAACAGTTACATAGCATATTGCCTTGGGCACTTGAAATATTGCCCCTACCACTCTTTTAAAAATATCGCTTTTATTTTTCAACTTATTTTCTATGCTATCAAACAAAGGGTAAATAGTAATATGACTAATAAGATTAACCACAAAATTTATGACTGTATAAATTATTAGCACCACCAGTGGCATCAATAACACATAAATCACTAATGGTTTATTGTTAATAAATTCTATAGCATCTAAAGGTATACTTTTATATATTTTTTCATACATACCATCATTGTGCTGAATAAAAACTTTTTTGGTGTAATAGATGCCTAAAAGTAGTGCACTTAAAAATGAAATACTTTGAAACGCTCCATGAATAGATCCTTTTAAATTTTCAGAAGAAAATTTAAATATAAACCCTTTAATTACTGGATATATAAATAACAATAGTAAAATCAAAGTAACAGGCTCCCTAAACAAATCTATCACCCGCTTTCGTTATTATGCAATTGTAATCAAATTTGCAACTTGCTAAACTCCTATAAATCCTCCACACCATTAATTAAATCTCCTAACACTTTTTTGATTTCATCCCACTTATAGCCCCGCCTTAAAAGATAGTCTCCCAGCTTTTTATATAGCTTTATTTTCACAGTCTCCGACTTAATTAATATGTTGTATCTTTTACTAGCTATTTCCTGTAATTTTTTATAATCTTCTTCATAATTCTCTTCAGAATGTTCTTTTTCACTTGGCTGCTCATTATTATCATTTTTAGTGATTTTATCTAAAACCTCATTTACTATTCCAAAATCATATCCATTTCGAACTAAATAATCCCATGTTTTTTTATAAAGTTTTAACGTATTTTTTTCACTCTTAGCTAATGTACCCATTCTTCTTTCACCGAGTATCAAAGCCGTTTGGAGCTGCTGCTCCGAATTTATTTTATTAAGTGCTTCTTTAATTAGTTCTTTTGGAAGAAATTTTTTTAGTAATGTAGCCTTAATTTTATTTTTTCCACTTGTCTTAATTTTTTCCTTTATAAATAAGTCAACAAATCGCTTATCATCCACAAATTCATACTGCTTTAAAAACTCCATTACTCTATCTATGGTTTTAATATCAAATTCTTTTGTTGCTAATTTATCTGCTACTTGTTTAGCTGACTTCGCGCTTCTTTCTAAAAAATGAAGCGCGCAATTTTTCCCTTTAATATAATTATCTTCATCAATTATATCTTGCAGCCTATCTTTTTCAATTGTTGCACCTTTTGTAATATTATGGACATACACAAGAGCTGCATCACAGGCAAAGGCAAATTCATCATTCATATAAATGTTAACTCTATTCTTATTTTTTTTTTGAATTTCAATTTTTGTTATAATACTACTCAAAACTAACCTCTCTTTTCTGGTAAAAATACGTGAATTGTTGGCTTTTGCAATACTTTTCTAGCAATATTATATAAGTCTTTGCTCTTAATATTCCCCATATTTTTCATATCCTCAGTAAACTGATATATATCTTCATTTTCCATTGCCTGATGAATTACATAATTGCCAAGATCCGTAGAATCCTCTAAGGTTGATGCTATAGCAGTTTTTAATATTTTCTTCATTAACGCTATTGTATTATCATCAAAAACTATTTTTTCACTTTTAATATTCCTGATGGCAGAATCAATTACGTCTATTGCCTCATCTACGTCTTCTTCTGAAACCGACGTATAAATATACAGTGTTTTAACGTTATTCGAAGTGTCTAAATGAGTGTAAACATCATAGGACAAACCTCTTTCTTCCCGAAGTTCTCTAAATAATATAGAATTAGAACTTTCCCCGAATTTATAATTTAATATTCTAAGAGCTAATTCTTCATCTTTAGATAGCCCCTTAAATGTATATAAATATAGTATGGTACTTTGCTCAATTTCTTTTTTATATGAAATTTCTTTTACAAATTTGTGATGCTCATATATTATTTCTCGCTTCTCAAATTTCTTTTTAGTCCAACTACCAAAATACTTCTTCACCATATTTATTATGTCCTCATGTTCAAATGGGGATACAATAGATATAAAAGAATTATTTGGCACGTAATATCTATTATAAAAATCAACAAGTTGCTTTCTTGCGACTTTTTTTATTATGTTTTCATTACCAATAGTATCCTCCCTAAGCGGACTATACATAAACGCAATCTCATTAACTCTCTTAAAGCTTAAGTCTTCAATGTCATCATTAATTGTTCTAATTTCAGCCAGGATTACGCCCCTTTCCTTTTCAATTTCTTCTTTTGGAAAGGTTGAATTTAAGAGCATATCACCAATCAATGCTAATGCATTCTCTAATTCTTCATTTAAAATTGTAGCGCTATATACTGTACAATTAAAATCCGTATATGCATTATATTCTCCACCTAAATTTTCTAAATCGCTGTTTAATTTTTCGTTGGTTCTACTAACTGTACCTTTAAAAAGCATGTGCTCTATAAAATGAGCTATTCCCTTTTCATTTTTTTCTTCATAAAATGAACCTATATTTACCCCAGCATGAATTGCTGAAATTTGACTATCCTTTTTAATAGTAATAAGGTTAATACCATTACTCAATTCTGTTAATTCAGTATTAAAAATTTCTTTACTCATAATATTCTCCTTTAAGCAAAACTGCATTATTAAACTTATATTTTATTTTGAATGATTTAAGCAAATCAAAAAATAAAATTATAGATAGATAAACTATATCATACTTTTAACTATTTTAGACTATTTTCTTATCAATATTCTTTTATCATATAATTGTAGCTTCAAAGAAAATGAAAAGCTTCGCATATGATGATTTAACTCTAATTTCCCAATTTGCTTAGATAACCAAAAATAAATTTAGCGACAATATAGCTTATAACAATTTAAAACTAGAGTAAATCCCCTATATAAAAAGATAAATATATTTGACTAATCCTAAATTATATAGTAGAATTAAAGTTCGGGTCGAATACGTATAGACAGTTCGTAACCATCCTGTCTCAAAACAAAACTACGGAGGCATAAAAATGAATATTAAATTAAATGAAGGAACCATGTCTGTAAAAATAAGAAAAATTGTTTTTGCAGCAATGGTAGCTGCTATTTATGCAGCTTTAACTCTAAGCTTGTCGTTTTTCAGCTTTGGAGTTATTCAATATCGTATTGCTGAAGGACTTACTATCCTACCTTACTTTGCATCTTTTTCTATTCCAGGGCTGGTAATTGGTTGTATAGTCTCTAACATCATAAGTCCACTAGGTATTATGGATATGATTTTCGGTTCCCTTGCAACATTTATAGCCGCGATTTCAACTTACTATATTGGTAAAAGCAAACTGAAATTTAAAAGAATACTTGCTCCATTACCAGCCGTAGTAGTTAATGCCATTATTATAGGCATAATGTTAAAGCTTTTATATTTTAAAGACATGCCCCTCCTACTTTGTATGCTACAAGTTGCATGGGGAGAATTAGTCTGCTGTTATGGAATTGGATTACCTCTTATTTATGTTATTGAAAAGAACTCAATTTTGAGGAATTTTTTTAAATAATTGAAAAAAGCAATTTTATTTTGCTTTTTTAGTTTAATATTTGTTATTCTGTATATACTTAATAATATGAGATGTATTTGATACTTTATGAGAAGAAAGAGGAATTTTAATGAACAAAATTGAAAAACTTAAATTTGACGAACTAGGACTAAACGAATCAGTACTACACGCTATACAAGATTTAAAATTTGAATATCCATCTGATATCCAAGCAAAAGCTATTCCAGTTGTATTAGGAGGCTTTGATATTATAGGTCAGGCTCAAACAGGAACTGGTAAAACATTAGCCTTTGGTGCCCCTATTTTAAGCTTAATGGAAAAATCTAATGGAAAAGTTCAAGCAATAATAATGTCTCCAACAAGAGAACTTGCTGTTCAAGTTGCTGAAGAACTTTCACGTATTGCAAAACATGAAAGAGTTAAGATATTGCCAATATATGGTGGTCAATCTATTGATAGACAAATATCTGCCCTAAAAAGAGGAGTAGATATTGTTGTTGGAACTCCAGGAAGATTACTAGACCATATTAGAAAAGGCACTTTGAAACTTGCCAATGCTAAATTTCTTGTTTTAGATGAAGCTGACGAAATGTTAAACATGGGCTTTATTGAAGATATCGAAAGTATTATAAGTAATTTAAGTGAAGATAGACAGACTTTACTTTTCTCAGCTACTATGCCAAGAGCTATTAAAATATTGTCTAAAAAATATATGCATCCTGAAACAAAGATTATTGCAATAGAAAAGAAATCTTTAACGGTTTCTAAGATTAAGCAATATTACTACGAAGTGAATCCAAAGAATAAATTTGAATCATTATGTAGAATTCTTGATGTAGATGCTCCTAAGACTTGTATACTATTCTGTAAAACTAAAAAAGGTGTAGATGAGTTAGTTGACGCATTACAACCAAGAGGCTATACAGTAGAAGGCATGCATGGAGACATGAAGCAAAGTCAAAGAATGAATACTCTAAAGAAATTCAAAGATGGTAATTTAAATTACTTAATTGCAACAGATGTAGCTGCAAGAGGAATAGATGTTGAAGATGTTACTCATGTAATAAACTATGATTTACCACAAGATAGTGAATCATATATCCATAGAATTGGAAGAACTGGTAGAGCTGGTAAAGAAGGTACAGCTTATAGTCTTATTACAAGACGAGAAGCATCTGCTATAAGACAGATTGAACGTGATACTAAAAGTATAATCACTAAAAAAACTGTACCTACTATAACAGATATTTTTGCAGCAAAATCAGAAACTATTCTAGATTCTATAAAATTAGTTTTAGACGAAAATTTATATGAGAACTTTCTTCCACTTGGTAAAGGTCTTATAAAAGAATTTGGTGCTGAAGATGTAGCTGCTTCTCTAATCAAAATTATATTTGATAAAGAAGTTAACTATAACTATGCAGATGATTCTGTAACAACAGCATTAGTAACAGATAATGTTAGATTATTCCTTTCTATCGGAAGAATGGATGAAGTTATGACTAAAGATATTATATCTTTCTTATGCGAGACAGCTAATATTAATAAAAATGAACTTGGCCGTATTGATATTTTAGATAAATTCTCATTCTTAGATGTACCTTCAAACCTAGTTGACTCTATTTTAAACAATAGTTCTGGTAAAAAGTTAAATAGTAGAAAAGTTAATATTGAAGTTGCTAAATCTAGAAGATAGGTTTACTAACTAAAAAGAGAGTCCTTATTAATTAAGGACTCTCTTTTCTTTTGCAAAGTTTCAAACATTTTTTTTACCTTTAATTATTTTATCGCCCACTTTAACATATAATGTAAATGAGGTGATGATTATGAATAAATTTAAAAAATTGCTTTATACGTTAATTTTTATCTTATTAATTGAGATATTACTAATATATATATTATCTAAATAACTATTTTTATTCTACTATATTTGCTTTGTATATTTCTTCAAAAGTGCATATTTTTTGTACAATTTTATTGCTCTTAATATGTCTTGGTGCTAAAATCGTATAAATAGTTGTGCTATAACCTGGATTTTCCTCTTCATCATCAATAGCAAAGTCTATAGTCTTAACTTTTATTCCCATACCATCAAAGTACTCTTCTAATTTTTCTACCATATTTTTCTTGTTGCTATATTGGATTTCTATTTTAAGAATATTAATGTTTTTAAAAAGCTTGGCTTCAAAAGTCTTAAAAAATACTAATACTATAAAAACACATATAGTTGCTAGTATGGTTAAAGTGTAATACCCTAACCCAACTGCAAGCCCAATGCATGCTACTGTCCAAATACTTGCTGCCGTAGTAAGCCCTTTTACGGACCCCTTCTCATGTATAATAGTCCCTGCACCTAAAAATCCAACTCCAGTTATAACCTGCGCTCCAAGTCTTCCAATATCTGCTTTTAATGCGTTTTGAAGTTCCGGATGCTGAATTATCATATTGGTTGCATCTTCAATTGAATATAATTGTATAATTGAGGTAACGGCAGCACCTAAGCAAACTAAAATATGTGTTCTAAAACCAGCTGGTCTATTTTTAAATTCTCTCTCATATCCAATTAAACCGCCAATTATAACCGCGAGGGCAAGCCTTATTGCTACTTCATATGCTAACATGTACATACCTCCAAAAAATTTATCATATTCTATTATAATTAATTAAAAGCTGATATATACATAATTACATATACCATATTTCCTCTTTGCTTGTAGAAACGCCAATAGCCCCTGCTTTAATGCTAGCAATTACATCTTCTTTATCTGAAATTAGCCCACCGGTAATTATAGGAATATTTACCTCAGTACTAATTGTTTTTGTTACTCTTGGCATAATTCCAGGTAATATTTCTACAGCATCAGGTCTTATGTTTTTAATAGAACTAATGCCACTTTCCAGTGACAATGCATCTAACATAAAAAGTCTTTGTATTGAAAATAAGCCCATTTCCTTAGCAGCTCGAATAAGGCTGCTTTTAGTAGTTATAATTCCGTCCGGCACAATTTTTTCATTTATATATTTTAAAGCACAAACATTTCTTGAAAACCCTTCAATTAAATCCAAATGTACATATACACTCTTACCCTGTGTTTTTATACGATTAACAAGCTCTTTTAAATTAAAGATACTTCCTGTAAGCAAGAAAATAATTTCGCAGGGAGATTCTATGGCCTTTTCTAACTTTTCCAAATTGTTTACAGCTGCAATTACTGGATTTTCTCGAATTTTATTATAAAATTCATTTTCCATATTTCTCACTCCCATTATCATAATTCAAATAATTCATAATTAAAAAAATGTATAAAATCAACACTTTTTATAAAACAATTATATCACACTAGCCTGCAACATTAAATCATCACCTTTGGTGACGCATTATTAATGGTTTCATAATACGATATCTTAAGAAAAAAGCAACCAAATTGGCTGCTTTTTGCTTGATTTAACGACATTTCAGAAGGAAGTCTCCCACTTCTATAAGCGGAGATAATATACTATAACAAAAATATACTTCAGTTGGAATCTAAATCTTCTTCTGAAGTCGTTAATTGCAGCATCGCAGATGATGATTAATTTAAATACTTTAACTCAATGCCATTAGATTTTAACCATACTCTAACAAATTCATTTATACAACTATCTTCATATTTATACCATTCTTCTGTTTTATTTTCTTTATCCATTAAAATGTGTTTAAACCTCTTTATAGGTTCTTTACTATGTAATGCCTTCTGTAATTCTTGTTTTAAATCTGAATTACTAATTATGGTATTTACATATTTCTTCATTGTACTTATATAAAAGTCTTCATCTATAAGAGGAGTACTTAAATATCTATTAACAGTGTCTTCGCTAATAAGTATGGCTACACGAACAAATTCTTTTAACCAATTATCAAAAGTATCCTCTATTAATGTTCCCTTTTCTAAGGCTAAACTCACTTCTGTGGGAATATATATGACCTCCCCGGTATGTGTGTCTAAAAAGCTTTTTCCTAAATTATCGTCTTCATGTGAAATTGTTTCTACAAGTGCTTCTATATCAACATCTAATAAATTCAAATTTTTACCTCCTGTAAATAAGCCACTGTGCGAATCTATTCTAGCCTATCCTATTTTATCTTAACGCAGTGAATTTCTCCACCTCTAGTTGCTACAACAATACTGTCATTAAAAATTGCAGGTGAACTTTCTATATTACTTCCTAAGTTAATATTAAAACATACTTCACCTGTTTCTCCCTGGATTAAATACATATTACCTAAAGAGTCACATTGAATTATATATCCAGTGCCATTAGCATCATAAAAATCCACAGGTGATGACCAAGCGTAATTTGGCATTTCAAACCTCCACGCTTCTTTTCCTGTAAATTTATCTATAGCTAATATTATCCCAGAATTGAACTCTTTATATCTAGCAATTGTAAATATCACTAAATTTTTCATTGATTTTTTACCTATTATATTAGTTGCAAGAACTCCACCATTAACAGCATTTTCGCCAATTAAAGACATTACTTCATATGCATTTTCAAAAACTAGTTTTCCTGTTATCCCATTAATTTTTCTTATATGACTTATGCCTCTTGCTCCTTGCTTATCAACTTCATTACCTGTAAAAATATATGGAATATTATTTTCTACTTCAATGGTTAATGATGCATCCGTATCATCTCCTGAATTAAAAGACCATACTGGCTTCATTGTTAATAAGTCTACACATTGAATATATCCCCCATTATCTGCAAAATAAACAAGGTTTCTATAGGCTGCTACTGAATTTTCTATGCCTTGATAATTATTCCCTGAAATTTTATATATATACTTTATATCTTTGGGATTTATTTTAAGCTCTCCTGTTTTTTCATTAAAATAGGTATTTAACTTTATATTGTAAAAAACTCCATTTTCTCCACCAAGAACCAATGTATCCGTTTCACTATTAATTAAAGGTGCACCGTCAAACGCCCCCCAGTTTCTATATGCTATAGGGTCCTTTCCATCTATAAAGTATAATTGTTCCATGTTAATAAGACTAAAAATCCTATATCCAATGGGACCTTTCTCTGGAATTCCTTGTCCTACATAAAGTAAAGGGTACCCTCTAGGATCAAGAGATACACTGCCTTTTATAGGATTCTTTATATTAATGCAAGACCTTGTTTCACTGCCACTTTCATTATCAATGAAATATATGCGCCCATCCAATGATGCATAAACTACTTCTATAAAATTATCGTCTTTCTTATATTTATCCTCTAAGTTCATAAATTTTTTCACATGTGCTGGCCATTTAATCAATGAAGGCTGCCCAGTCCACCCTGCACCTCCACCCCAGGTACTAGAAGAAGTTCTAAAACTCCAGAGGCGTTCCAATTTTTTCTCTTTTATATTAGCTACTCCATAACTTGCACAATCCCTAAGATTATTTCCCCTAAAAGTTAATACACCTTCTACTTCTGAGTATTTTAGAGGAAACATTACATTCCCTTTGATCTTATACTCATTTATTTTTTTATTACCATTAAAAATTGCATACTTTATATTTGTGGCTTCAGCATTTGTAGTTATTATAGCTGAATATTGATCTTCATAACTCTTATGGAGCCTATCTCTTCTAGATTTTTTCACAATACACAAGTAATCTATTCCCACAGATTCAGTATCCTCTTGAGTAATAATACTTTTTTCCAAATCAATATTATAATTCACAGAATTACTAGAACTTAAGCTTACCAGAATTGTAATTAAGACCACAGATAAAACAAAAACATTCATTATCCTTCTAAATAATAACATAGGATCCCCTCCCAGGTTATTAATACTTATAAAAACACACAATTATTCCTAGGAGTTTAATATTTAGGATAAATTTTTTATTATACTTATAATAAAAACCCAATAAACCCTAAGGGTTTATTGGGTTAAGGTTTATTAGATTGTGGATTATGACCAATAAGCCATTAAGGATTTATTTGTATGCTATTTACTCCTCAAAAGTTGATTCGTATTCTTCTAATACTCTTTCAAACTCTTCTTCATCTTCAACTGCATTATATTCCTCTTTATCATCTACTGTTGTGATTTTATAGACAAAAGCATCCTCTTCATCCCCTATAGGCGCTAATAGTGCATATCTATTTTCATCTAATTCAATGATTTCTACTAATTCAAAATCAACCTTTTCTCCATCTTCATCCATCATTGATATAATTTTATTTTCTTCCATAATCATTCTCCTTTCAAACTTAATACTCATATTATACCGTTAATCTAGCTAATATGTCTATATGAAAATTACATTTTAACTTTATTTTAAGCTTAATCATCTTTAAAGTATTCTAGCCTATTTTATTTATGATACCTTAATATATATTTACTCATTATATCCATAAATTCCTCTTACAGAAACTTCCCCTGAAACAATATATTCTAATATACCTTGTTGATTTTCAATAACTAATTCTCCACTATCACTTATATCTATTGCCTTAACTTTTACTTGTTTTCCTCTATTTATCAATTGGATTTCTTTTCCTAAAAGCAAAGAGTTTTTTCTACAAATTTCCATAGTTTCGGATACATTGCCCTCATTCATAAAATCATTATATAGTTCTTCAAAAACATTTAAGACATTTGCTAGCAAAAGCTTCCTATCTATACATTTACCACTCTCTATTATAAGTGAAGTAGCCACATCTTTTAGATCCGCTGGTATATCTTTTTCTTCCAAGTTTACATTTATCCCAATTCCCATAACTAGGTAATTAATATGATCTATTTCTCCACTCATTTCTGTTAATATACCACAGACTTTTCTACTATTAAGTACTATATCATTAGGCCACTTAATACTAGTTTTAATGCCCATTTTCAAAATAGCCTGTTGAACAGCTGCTGCTCCGATTAAAGTTATTTGAGATATATTTTCTGTGACTATGTTTGGTCTAAGTATTATTGACATCCATATGCCCTTATATTTAGGAGATATCCATTTTCGTCCTAGCCGTCCACGGCCTGTTGTCTGCTTCTCACTTATTATAACTGTGCCATGTTCTTCCCCACTCTCTGCTAATTCTTTAGCAATAGAATTTGTTGAACCTATAGAATCATAGTAAATTACATTTTTACCTATATACTGCGTACTTAGAAAGTCTTTAATCTCCTCAAAGGTAAGTATATCTGGTGAAGAGATTATTCTATACCCTTTTCTTGAAATTGCTTCAATTTCGTAGCCATCTTCTTTAATTGTATTTATATATTTCCATATAGCAGCACGACTAACTCCTAGATCTTTACTGATTTTTTGTCCTGATATAAAATCATTTCCACTTTCCTTAAGTAGCTTAAGAATTTTTTCCTTAATAATGTCCACCCCCTTTTTATAGTCTTCTCTCTTCTTCTTGCTTATATCTATATCCATCTTTCAGTGAAAGGTCAATGTCTTGTAATAGCTGATTTTTATCTCCTGGCAATGTTCCCGAAAGTGCCATGTAATTTGAAGCATGATTGCTTCTAAAAACACAATAAGTAACTTCTACATTTTGCAAAAATTCTCTTGTCTCATACATTATTTCTTCTGGGGTTAATATATGAAAAACACCTTTTTGTACATCTTCATATATGGGAGTTCCGCTTTCTAGCATTAAAGTTAAAAAACCTAGATAATCCGGGTTTACAGCACTTATAAGTTTTGCAGATTCTATTGCATGCTCTCTTATTTTTGCCCTACCTCCTATTCCTGAAATCAGTGTAGCAGATAACTTTATTCCACTTTCTTTAACCTTGCGTCCTGCCATAATTATCTCGCCTGCAGTTACTCCCTTATTTATACTTTTTAATATATCATTACTTCCAGATTCAACACCTAGATACACAATGCCAAGGCCAAACTCTTTAAGTTCTCTAAGTTCGTCTAGTGATTTTGATAAAATATCATTAGATGTGCCATAAATGCCCACTCTTTCGCACTCAGGAAATAATTCTCTTATTTTTGATAGTATAGATTTTAATTTACTAGTTTGTAGTACTAGCGCATCTCCATCCCCTAGAAATATCTTTTTAACTATTCCATAGTTTAATTTAGCCTGCTCCAAATCCTCTATAATATCTTTTAAATCACGTATTCTAAACTTCTTTTCTTTGTACATCCCACAAAAGCTACACCCATTATGTGAACATCCAATAGTAACTTGTACTATAAGACTATATGCCTCACTGGGTGGTCTATATACTACACCTTCATATCTCACAATAATCATCTCCGCATATCTCAGACTCCCCATATCCACCGGCCTATGGGTTTATTTTGTACTCCATGAATATTTTTTGTTGAATTCTTTTATTAGTATACCATATGCTTTTATAAAAAATCAGCCTTTATAGGTGCATCTTAGTAGTTTTTCAAATTTAAGATTTAGTAATGAAAGTATATATTGTGTAAACTGCATTCCCTGCGCCTTACTAATTCACAATTTATTTTGTTATAGCTACGTATAGAAAAATGCATGTTTGAGCGTCAATAAAATGCACCCTATAATGTAGATGATTTTTTATAGCTTTTTAATATTTTTGAAATTTGTCATTTATTATTAAAAGTATATATTGTGTAAACTGCATTTGAACAAGCCTTAGTAATTCACAATTTATTTTATATATAGCTACGTATAGAAAAATGCATGTTTGAGCGTCAGCGAGTTTGCATTTTTTAGTAGCTATATATAAAATAAATTGCAGAATTACTTGGCGAAGTGAATGCAGTTGTAACAATATATACTTTTATTTATTAAATCTATTTCGAACCTTCTAAATACTTCTCACACTTGTGGATAAAAGCTTTAATATTCTCCTTCTCCTCTTTGATTTTACTCTCATCGAGTTCACCCCTACCAAGCCTATCACACTGTGATAACAGTGCAATTTCTTTGATGGATATTTCTTGAGCCATGCCTTTCACATCGCCAAAAGGTAAATCTTTAATTACAAATAAAGTTTGCATATGCCACCTAACTAAGGCTATAACCCGCTTAATAAATTCTTCCTCCTCTGTAAATGTTCCAAGAAATTCCCTACAAAGCTCTGCACCCACTGTGTCATGGTCATAAGATGTTATCTTACCTTTTCTAATTTTTGTAGTAGGTGCTTTTCCTAAATCATGTAATAATGCACCCCACATAAAGGCTCTAGGATTTTCACTTAACCCTTTTACCTTTGCTGCATTATCTACCACCAGCATCGTATGTATCCATACATTCCCTTCTGGATGATGCTGTGGAGATTGGGGAGTTTCTACTAAGCAGCTTAATAATGTATAGGGATACTGCGTAAATATGCTGTCATTACTTATTATCTTATTGAAATATATAGAAGGCTTCTCGTCTTCCATTAAATGCTTTTCAAATTCTTCAAACATTTTCTTCATATGTTAATTCCTTTCTTTTTATTATTCTTATTTATATAATCCTTTATTATTATATTATAACAAAAATAGCAGGTGTTTATTATCCTATTTAGATAATAAACACCTGCCTCTTTTCTTATACTATATTTCTATTCGTTATTCTGACTTAGCCCCACCATACTCACTTTTTTTAGTTTCAAAAACGCTTTCATTATATGCACTTTCTTCAACAGATTGAATTATTTGATTCTTAGAATGTGCATTTTGAGACTTTGTATCTTTTTTAATATAATCACGCAGATTTTCCTTGCTAGCCTGCTCCTGATCCTTCATATAAAAACCTCCTACAAATTATTACTGATCTTGGTGCTCATTATACTTATCTAAGACTTTTTTAAACTCAGCTCCAAGGCCAATGGAGGAGTATTCTGTTTCACCATTCACTACAACTGATCTGTAAGCATAAGCCTCATCGGAATCTTTGGGGCCAACTATCACATATTCATTTCCATCCATTTTAATAGCATCAATCAATTCTAAATCTACTTTCTTGCCATATTCATTTAGTACAGTAATTGTTTCATTAGTCTTCATATAAATACCTCCTTTCACTAGACACATTCCAATAAGTAACACTTAAGAATGTTACAATATTTATTTTTATGTGCTTTATTATGTTGTGTCTAAGTGAAAGTTTTATACCAACTTTTTATAATAATACAATACAAAATTTTTCTTGGGCCAAATTTAAAGTATAGTTACAAGTTTTTGATTATTATAAGTAAAGTTATTAGCATTTTTTTATTATTTGAACTTCACCTACAAATCCATCTACCTGAACTTCATCTCCATCTTTAAGAATACTCATTGCATTTTTAACATTATATATAACTGGTATATTCATTTCTCTAGCAAGAATTCCTAGATGATCAAAGGGAGAACCGGCCTCTACAATAATGCCCTTTACATGGTTAACTATAGGTTCAAGCTCCCCACAGCGTGTAAATGGCACTACTAATATACAATCCTCCTCTAGATAATCAGGCATTCCCATTTTGACTTTTGCCTTAACCTTTTTTCTTAATCCTGAAAGTCCCTTTAAAATTACAATCTGTTCTTTAAAATCACTTTTACCACCTTCGTTGTTCTCATCTATGCCCTCGGTGCTTTGAGCAACTTGCTTTCCAATGGTAGATGGTGCAAATAGTTTTTTTTGATAATTAAAAAGCTGCTTTCTTTCATTTATAATATTGTTAAAATTACCACTGTTTAATAATCCCTCTTTAATTTCATTTAGAGTAAGAAAATATATATCTTCTTTATGTTGTATTTGCTTATTTCTAATTAGTATTTTTTCAGCCTCTAATAATGCTAAACGTAAATATGATTTTGCCATACGTTCAAAATAATAATGATGGTCATCTCTTGCTAAGTATGCTTTTTGGGCTAAAATAAGTTTTTTTGAAAATTCTCCCCCTTTTTCTTTGTCTAATGTACTTAATATACTGGACTTAATTCTGTTTTTATTTTTCAAAGAATTCCCTACAGAAGCTTTAAAATTTTCAATATTAAGATTTAGAAATCCTCGCATATGTCCTATTATTTTAGAAGGTGCTTCCATTAGTAGTGGATTAAAATAAGCACTGTTAACATCACTATCTAAATAACAAATTCCAAACAGATCTATATAATCTTCTATTAATTTTAGTAAATTCTCACTTTCAGAAACCCTCTTAAGCCTTGCATATAAAATCTCATCATAGGGACAAGCTTTAAACATTTCATTTAAAATTGGATTTAAATTTACCTCACTTGCCATACCAATATAAAACTCTCTTTCTTTATTTAGTATACTAACATTAAACACTAGGTCGTAAAAATCATCTACATTAAAATCACTAATTATATTTTTACAGTATTCCATAAAAGTATTTACATAATCACATCCATGAGTAACTGGCCAATGATTTGTTGCTATAAATTCCATGTACTCTACTGATTTTTCTAAAAACACTAATGCTTCACCTTGCGATAACTCTCTTGATATGTAATTATCTAAATCCTTTTTAAGAAGTAATAATTCTGGCAATACAACATCTTGGAATATGTTCTTATATTCATTATGTAACCCCTCTAACATATTTAGAAATTTTCCCTCTTGCTGCTCTTGATTTACCATTTCTTTATCTCTATAAAAGAAGTAACCATTTTGGACACAATATTCAGTATAAAAATTTTGAAAACCTACAGCATAAAACCCTTCATTTAGAGCCTCACCTTGTATTAAGCTTAATTCATTAATTAAAGGCTCATAGGGCTTGTCACATTCCCTATCCCAAGTATAATTTTCTGCATCTTCCTTTTGCCACAGTAATTCAAAATCTTTAATTTTAAAGGTTGTAATAGGTCTTGCTTGAAGTATATAAATTTTATTGTGCCTAATAGTCCATTCTATATCTTGATATTTACGAAATATCCCTTCTATTTTTAAAGTGATTTCAGTCACGGTAGACGCACTGGTTACCCAGTGCACCCCGTACAGATCCCGGCGTGCGGAACTACCGCACCGGGCTCTTCAAATATATTCGCTTCCGTAATCAATCAAAACAGATTTTAAATCTCATTT
>NZ_JBOITL010000034.1:0-108389 GCF_050717515.1 Clostridium sp.
AAATTTGTTTGCACACTGGAAAATGGGAATATTACCAACAGCCGAATGATGGGAGCCGTATGAGCTGAGAGGTTCACGTACGGTTCTGAGAGAAACTAAGGGTGAAGTTCCCTTGGTTTACTTACTTCTGGAGTAGCGGCTAGGATGTTTAGGGTTTTTAGCAAAAACGATATCGAAATTAAAATGATTACTACTTCAGAAATAAGAATTACTTGTGCTATTAAAACAGAAGATAAATTAAAGGCTATACAGGTTATTGCAAAGGAATTTAATATGTAAATAAGGGATAGAAGGAGGGATTCATGTGAGATTTTTTGGTAATATAGTGGCTGAAAATAATAAATTGAATATTGCAGGCGTTAGTGCACAGGTTTTAGCTAAGGAATACGGCACCCCTCTTTATGTAATGGATGAACAGCTTATACGAGATAATTGCAAAAGATTTTGTAAAGTGTTTAAAGGTAGTGAAGGTGGTAATAAGGTAGCATATGCGGGAAAAGCTTTTTTAACTATAGCTATGTGTGAAATTGTAAAAAGCGAAGGACTATATTTGGATGTAGTTTCAGGGGGTGAATTATATACTGCCTATAAGGCTGATTTTCCATTAAGAAAGGTATATTTTCATGGTAATAATAAAACATTGGATGAAATTGAAATGGCAATAGAACTAGGGGTAGGAACTTTTGTGGTAGATAATCTTCATGAAATGGAGATTATACATAAAAAGGCAATGGGAAAAGGCATTATGCAACGGGTTCTTCTTCGCGTAACTCCAGGCATAGAAGCCCATACTCATGAGTACATAAAAACTGGGCAAATTGATTCAAAGTTTGGGTTTACTGCATTAAATAACGAACTGGAGGGAGTTATAAAAACTGCGCTAAGCTTTTCAAATATAAAGCTGGCAGGACTACACTGTCATATAGGGTCTCAAATTTTCGAGTTACAACCTTACAGAGATGCTGTGGGAATAATGTTGTCTTTCATTAAAGATATTAAAGAAAAATTCAGTTATGATATAGAAGAATTAGATCTAGGGGGAGGATTTGGTGTTTATTATAACGAAGGTGATGAGCCAAAGGAAATAGAGGACTTTTGCGCAGTAATAATTGAGGAAGCTAAAATTAAGTGTATAGAGTATGGAATAAATTGTCCAACTCTTGTAATAGAGCCGGGCAGGTCTATTGTAGCTAATGCTGGAATTACCTTGTATACTGTAGGTGCTATAAAGGATATACCAAATGTAAGAAAATATGTGGCAGTAGATGGTGGCATGACAGATAATATAAGACCGGCATTATACAATGCAGAGTATCAATGTGTATTAGCAAATAAGGCAAGTGAGCCTTGTACGGAGGTAGTTACAATAGCTGGTAAGTGCTGTGAAAGTGGAGATATCTTACTGGAAAGTGTAAAATTACCAGTGGTTGATACTGGGGACCTTATGGCTATACTTTCAACGGGGGCTTATGGATATTCAATGAGTAGTAATTATAATAAAATACCGAAGGCACCTGTAGTTTTAGTAAGTGTAGGTAGGCATAAACTTATATGTAAAAGACAAACCTACAAAGATATTATTGTTAACGAAGTTTGCTTATAAATGAAAAAAACAGTATAATTCTAAATGGAAATGAGATAAACTAAGCTATTTTGATGTAGTTATTTATCTGTGAGTCAAATGAACCTATATATTTAGGTGCACAAAAACACGAGACGGAGGAATACAAATGAAGAAAAGGTATATAGCAACAATCATGTTAGCAATATTATCACTTAGCATAGTAGGCTGCGATAAGAAAGAAGTTTCACCTACTAAAAATGAATTAGGGGTAGTAACACAGCAAAAGCCAGATGATCAAACAAAGAAAAAAGTCGAAGAGGAAGCAAAACTGAAGGCAAAAGCAGAAGCAGATCAGAAGACACCGCAGGCAGCTGCAAAGCCAGATAATCAAGCAAAGAAAAAAGCCGAAGAAGAAGCAAAACAGAAGGTAAAGGCAAAAGTAGATCAGAAGACACCGCAGGTAGTAGCAAAGTCAAATCCTAAACCAACTACAACTACAACGAAAAAGGTTACTAAGTTTGAGGACTATAATAATCCGCGGTTTTTAGATAACTGTGTAAACATTAATCCGGAACAAGCATATTATGAGGGTAATAAATTTGTTATCATTGCTTATGTTACAAATGGGATAAACAGTAATATATATAATGTAAATGTAAAAAATATCACCGTATCAAATGATCAAGGAGTAATTGCCAGTGATGGCTTCGGGGTAATGCAGGGAGCTACAATAGGTACAAAACAATTTATCACATGGAAGTTCACATTCTCGGCTTCAAGTGTAAAAATGCAGGGAGCAGATCTCCAATATCTGAAGACAAAATCAGGAACAACCTATAATTATTAATAGAAAATGCAGGAAGAGAGGGTACCTCTCTCTTCCTGCATTTTTCCATATAAAGTACCACATCGCGATGGAATGAAGTGAACACCCACTTATACTACCCCAAAATATAATTTGATATTATTTTTGCTATATTTAAACTTAAAAAAATTTCTAGCTTAAATAAACATATAGTTCCTATTCCAGCTAAAATACCTGTAATTAATCTTCTCGTATTTGTACTTTTAAACCAACCTAAATATTGTACTCCGCCATCAATCACCAAAGGAATTATTAATAAAAGTCCCCAAGCAGTTTTAAATCCGTCAAAAAATATTATATATGTGATACCTATAATATATCCTAGTAAAATACCTGTACATCTGGCACATATTGGGAATTGTTTTCCTTTATAAAAAAAAGATCTTTCAGGAAGTCTATGACAGAAAAAAAGATATTTTAAAATAACATTATCATGCACTAAATACTGTACTAATAAATGTACGAACAAATACTATGGCTAAAGATACTACGGGAATAAGAATCAAAGTACCAATTACAGATAGCATCCACTTACAAATTAACTTAGCGCTATTTGGTTTTTCATCCCTCCAACAAAAGTATAGTATTAATCCAATTATAGGACAGCAACAAGAGCATATTCCTGCTAAGTGAGAGGGGTTATCTGGTCTACATTTTAAAGTATTATTAGTGGGTACACCACAATACACACATAATACTGCATTACTATTAATTTCTTTTCCGCAATTGGCACAAAACATTTAAATTCTCCTTTTGTAATTCTTTACTAACGGTTTAAAAGATAGTATCTATGTTGATCTCTAGTGACAGCTTGTCCCATATTCCTATTATAAATAATATAATCAGTAGCTATTATAGTACTTAAAGATGAGCCTACAATTGTATCAGTAATAGCTATTTTTGATCCGTTCTTTAACTCAATGAGATTACTTTATTTAATATAACAGAAAATTAATTGGTTTTCAAGAATAAAAAAATTATATCTGCTAATGTAAATGATTATATATTTTATTAATACGTTCATTTCTTAGCTATTCATAAATAAACAAATGCTATGTTTTTAAACTTTGTATGGTATTAATAAAAAGAATTTGATTGAAGAATCCAGATATAAACAAAATTTGAAATTGTTATATTCTGAATTCTCAATTCTCAATTTTAAATTTTAAATTGCAATCTATTGTACCCCTAAATAATCTCTATCCAGTGTCATCAAGGCATTATACTGAGGGCAGCACTTTTTAAGTTCATTATTAATTTCATATCCTAGTTTGGATTCATCATCTGAAGTGAAACTTCGGTTAAAATCAATTACAGCATCAAAAATTAAATTTTTATATTCGCCACTACCTACAATTCTAAAATCATGAATTGATTTTATTATGGGAAAATTTGATAATACATTTAAAAGCTCTATTCGACAATCATTAACCTCTTTATCATCTGTATTTATAGGGTCCATGTGAATAACTATATGTATGTCAAATTCATCAGAAATTTCTTTTTCAGCTTTGTCTATAATTTCATGAATCGCAACTATAGAAATATCGCAGGGAACTTCTGCGTGAACAGACCCCATGCATCTACCGGGTCCATAGTTATGGATAACTAAATCGTGGGCGCCAGTAATATGGTCATAGGATAGTAGCTTTAATTGGATACCTTTCACAAGGTCCACATCAGGAGCTTCACCAAGCAAGGGATTCATTGTGTCTTTTATAAGTGAATATCCAGCATAGATTATAAAAAATGAGACCAGCATTCCTATGTATCCATCTATAGGAAAGTCAATCCAAATAGAAAGAAGCAGTGATAGCGCAACGCAACTTGAACTAACTACATCGCTCAATGCATCAAAGGAAGAAGCCTCAAGGGCAGAAGAATTTATAGCCTTGCCTAGGGTTTTATTAAACCTACTTATCCAAATTTTAAAGATTATAGAAACTAATATTAACATAAAGGGTATAAGGTTGAAGATTACTTTTGAGGGATTAACTATTCTACTATAGGAGGTTTTAATAAACTCAAAACCTACTAGTATTACTAAGAAAGAAACTATAAGTCCCGAAATATATTCAAGCCTTCCATGACCAAAAGGATGCTCCTTATCTGCAGGTTTACTAGCTAGCTTAAAACCTAAAATTGTAATAATTGAAGAAGCTACATCTGAAAGATTATTAAAGGCATCTGCAGTAACTGCTATACTATTTAATAGTATTCCTATAATTAGTTTTGTAGCAAAAAGAATTAAGTTTACTATAATTCCAACTAAACCACCTAGGTAACCATAGGCCACTCTTACTTTTTTATTACTAGTGTCTTCAGGATTTTTTATGAATTTTGAAATTAAAAATTTTGATAACATATTTTCACCTCTGAATAATAGTATAATTTAAACTATTAATTTTTAAACATATATTCTACAATTTATTATAGCATTTATTTAGATTTTATAGAAATATTATCAAATAATTTGTTATACTAATGATTGGATAAGCAAAATGCTTATTTAAATTAATATGCATTGGAGGAATATATATGAACAAGGAATTAGAATTTGCCAAAGAGCTTATTGATTATATTTATGATAGTCCAACAGCGTTCCATGCTGTAGCAAATGCTAAAGAGGATTTACGCAGTGAAGGGTTTGTGGAAATTAAAGAAGAAGAAAAGTGGAACATTGTAAAAGGCGGAAAGTATTTTGTGACTAAAAATGACTCTGCTCTAACTGCTTTTGTAGTTGGAAAGGGAGAAATCGAAGAAACAGGCTTTAAAATTATTGGAGCCCATACAGATTCACCTAGTTTTAGGATTAAACCAGCACCAGAAATGATAGTAGACAATACATATGTAAGATTAAACACGGAGGTTTATGGTAAACCAATATTAAATACTTGGTTGGATAGACCACTAGCTATAGCTGGAAGGGTAACTTTAAGAAGTGAAAATATTTTATATCCAGAAACCAGGCTAGTGAATATTAATAAGCCTATAATGATAATTCCTAATTTAGCTATTCATATGAATAGGGATATAAATACTGGGGTTGAATTAAATAAACAAAAAGATACATTACCACTACTTTCAATGGTAAGCGGAGAATTAGAAAAAAACAATTATCTTATGAATGCCATTGCAAGTGAATTATCTGTAGAAAACAAACAGATTATAGACTTTGATTTATTCCTTTATGAATACGAAAAGGGATCAATTATAGGTTTGAATAATGAATTTATTTCAAGCTCAAGATTAGATGATCTCGCCATGGTACATGCAGGGATAAGAGCACTAGCTAAAACCAACCCAGTAGAGGCAACAAATGTAATGGTTTGCTTTGATAACGAAGAAGTAGGAAGTTCAACTAAGCAGGGTGCTGACTCAAATATGTTAGTTGATATTTTAGAACGCATTACAATATCACAGGGTAAAAACCGAGAGGATTTTTTAAGAGCTATTTCTAAATCCTTTATAATATCTGCAGATAATGCTCATGCTGTTCATCCTAATAGTCCTGAAAAGAATGACCCAACAAATAAGCCTTATATTAATAGAGGACCGGTTATAAAAATTAGCGCTAGTCAAAGCTACACTACTGATAGTAATTCTGATGCAGTTTATGAATTAGTTTGCGAAAAAGCAGGGGTTCCAGTTCAAAAATTTGTAAATCGTTCTGATGCCAAGGGGGGGTCAACTATAGGACCAATATCATCGGCGCACTTAAATATACGCTCAGTGGATATGGGAAGCCCGACCTTGGCTATGCATTCTATAAGAGAGCTAGGCGGAGTTTTAGACCATACTTATGTTACAAAAACCTTTGAAGAATTTTATAAAATTTAGTAGAAATATAATGAAAAGAAGGGGATGTTAATCACATCCCCTTCTTTTTTCTTTTAGTACGCTAAAAAAAGTATATATTACGTAAACTGCATTCGAACAAGCTTAGAATTACTTAGCGCAGTGAGATGCAGTTGTAGTAATATATACTTTTTATTATTTTTACTAATAATTAAATGGTTAGTTGGAGATAATAATTTAAGTTAGTCCTAAATCTTCATAAACATAATTAACAAAAAAGCGTTGAAAGGGTGGTTATAGTGCTGCAAATTACATTAGGGGCAATAGTGGTAATAAGTGTTTTAATTTACCTCGTGATAAGGAAAAACCTAAATTACTACCAAGAAGAAAATTTACTGAAAGATATTCCAACTATAAATGTGAATAGAGAGGATTTAGAAAAACATGCCTCTGAAATAGCACGTCATTACTCTGATATCAGGAATACTAATTGCAAGAAGAAACTTATTAGTAATTTAGATAGAAGCTATGAAAAGATATTAAAAGGCTATGAGGACGTATATAAGCAAGGAAAAAATAAAAGAGAGGTAGTACCTGCCGCAGAATGGCTTTTGGATAATCTTTACTTGGTAGAGAAGGAGTATAAGAGTATAAAACATAATATGCCAAAAACATATTATAATGACCTACCAGTTATATACAAAGGAGTTATGAAAGGATATCCCAGGGTTTATCATATTGCTATTGAAATAGTATCCCACACGGATGGTAGAATTGATGAAAGTGTTATTGCAAACTTTATTAGGGCTTACCAAAAGAATACTTTACTAACCTCCGGGGAACTATGGGCTATGCCTATAATGCTACGAATAGCATTAATACAAAATATTAGTAAGATAACTGAGAAAATTGTTAATGCAGAGCAGGATAAAAAAGAAGCAGAACTTGTTGCAGAGCGATTAATTAATAGTTTCAATGAAGGTAAAATCCACACTGCAGTATCAATACTAAATAGTGAAAAGCTCACATTTAATTCTCATTTTACAGAGAGATTATTGAAATTACTCAGGGATAATGGTATTGATTCTAAAGATGTTTATGATTATATAGATGAAAAACTTCAAGCGCTTGAAACAAGTTCAGAAAAAATTATAATTTTAGAGCATCAAGCAGAAGCTAATTTTGAAATAGCTATGGGTAATTCTATTAATAGTATAAGAGTCATTGAAGGTTTAAATTGGAAAAATTATTTTGAAAAACTAAGTTCTGTAGAGTGTATATTGAGGGATGACCCAGCTTGCATTTACGGAGAAATGGATTTTAAGTCAAGAGATAATTATAGGCATGAAATAGAAAAGATATACAAACATACAGAACTTCCAGAATCCTATATAGCAAAAAAAATTATTGAATGTTGCAAGGAAAGTGAGGCATCAGAAAGCAATGTTTATAAACAACATGTTGGGTATTATTTGATAGATGAAGGAATCCAACAATTGAAGGAAAAAATAGGATACAAAAATACAGGTATAAGCTGGCTTACAAATATCACAAAAAAGAATAGAGAAAAATTATATATAGGTACTATTATTGTGTTCACAATGCTAATAATGTCTCTGTTTATTGTGTTTAGTCTATTATATGATAATGATAAAGTATTATGGAGATATATTGTAGCTATAATTGTTATATTAGTGCCTTGTAGTGAAATAGCAATATCGATTTTAAACTGGAGTGTAAGTGTTTTAATTTCTCCATCTTTTATTCCTAAAATGGAGTTTAAAGAAGTAATACCAGAGAAATTTAGTACAGTTGTAGTAATTCCAACCTTACTCAATAATCCTTCTAGGGTAGAAGAGTTAATAGGTGACTTAGAAATATACTATTTAGCAAATGCCCAAAAAAATTTGTATTTTGCTTTACTTGGAGATTTTAAGGATAGTGACACAAGGGAAGAAGAAGGCGATAAAGCAGTAGTAAGCCAAGGGCTTTTAGCCATAGAATCACTAAATAAAAAGTATTGTACTAATGGGAAAGAAATATTTTTCTTCTTAAACAGAGTAAGGAAGTACAATAAAAGTGAAGATAAGTGGATAGGATGGGAAAGAAAACGTGGAAAGCTTATGGAGTTTAATGAGTTTCTTCGAGGTAGTGAAAATACCAGTTATAATGTAATAAGTAGCAATGCACAGATATTGAGATCGGTTAAATATGTTATTACCTTAGATGCAGATACAAAGCTTCCAAGGGACTCTGCTAAAAAATTAATAGGTGCCATGGCGCATCCCCTAAATAATGCAGTTATAAACTATGGTAAAAAAACTGTGGATAGAGGATATGGGTTAATGCAACCAAGGATAGGTGTATCAATACTTAGTGCGCATAAAACTCTATTTTCAAAGATATTTTCTGGTGAAACAGGCATAGATATGTATACTACGGCTGTATCTGATGTATATCAGGATTTATTTGGAGAAGGAATTTTTACTGGAAAAGGGATTTACGATGTAGATGTTTTTAATTATATGCTAAAAGATGAGATACCTGAAAATACTGTTTTAAGCCACGATTTGTTAGAGGGGGCGTATGTTAGGACTGCATTAGTTACGGATGTGGAGTTTATAGATGGATACCCAGCTTATTACAATTCTAGTTGTATGAGACTACATAGGTGGACTAGAGGGGATTGGCAATTATTACCTTGGCTTAAAAGTACTTCACCTTTAAACAAAATGTCTAAATGGAAAATATTAGATAATTTGAGAAGAAGTTTATTAGCTCCTAGCATTACAATACTCCTTATACTTACTTTAGGTGGGATATTGCCTGATGGCACGGATAAATGGTTTATTACAGCCTTTGTTGCGATAATAGCCCCTATACTTTTTGACGTAACAGAAGCTGTAGTCTCTCCGGCTATAGGTATAAGTTTATCAGGTAAAATTCAAAATAGTAAGATGGCTATAGAACAGGTATTTTTGATTTTTTGCTTTATACCTTTCCAAGCATACCTTATGCTAGATGCCATAATTAGAACCTTATACAGATTGATTATTAGCAAGAAAAATTTATTAGAGTGGCAGACTGCAGCAGATGTGGAGGTGAAACTAGGAAAAAGACTTAAAAATTTTATAGCTTTTATGTGGATGGGTAGTGCAATTTCACTGTTGATTTTATTTCTAGCATTTAATAGTGCTGCAAGCATTGGAATTCTTAGTATACCTTCCTGCGCTATATGGCTTTTAAGCCCTTTAGTTGCCTATTTTATAAGTCGCGATAGAGGTTTAGAAACACTTGAAATGAATGAACAAGAAGTGCTTTTCTTAAGGAAAATAAGCAGAAAAACTTGGGCTTATTTTGAAGATTTTATTAATGATGAAAATAATTGGCTTGGACCTGATAATTACCAGGAAGATCCACCTAATGGAGTAGCACATAGAACTTCACCAACGGATTTAGGTATGGATTTGACCTCAAATGTAGTTGCCTATGATTTAGGATATATAGGAATCATAGATACTGTAAGTAGGATAGGGAAGATTATGACTTCAATGGAAGACATGGCTACTTACAAAGGCCATTTTTATAATTGGTATGATACTAAAACTAAAACACCACTTTATCCAAGATATGTGTCCACTGTGGATAGTGGGAATTTAGTTGGTTACCTGTGGTTAGTTTCACAAGCACTTGAGGATTATTTGGGTATGCCAATATTCAACTCTATGCAAGCTAGAGGGCTACAAGACACCATAAGGCTGGCTAGTGACGAAATAGAAGGAGTAACAGGAGCAAAGGAATTATATCAGGTCGTCATAGGAGCTATAAACAATGATAAAATAGATTTTAAATCCTGGGAAACTATGCTTGTAGAATTAGCTATTAAAATTGAAGAAGTGGAAAAAATTGAAATAGAGAAAGAACTATATTGGAACAAAAAACTCAAAGGTGATGTGGAAGGGTTTTTAGAGGAAATAAATGAATTTTTCCCTTGGTTTAATATTGCCTTCGAAGAAAACATTGATTTAGATATTAGTGATTCTTTAAGGAACTTAATAGAAAACACAGCTTTAAAGGCTATTCCAATAAAAATAAGTAAAATATTAAATATGTTAAATAATAAGCCTCATAGTGATGAATATTTAAAAAAATTAAAAATATCATTACAAAACACAAAAGAAAAATCTCAAATGATTATTAGTAGTATTGAGAACTTGAAACAAAGACTAAACTCTATGGCGGAAGCTACAGATTTTAAAATGGTATATGACAAAGACAGGGAATTGTTTAGTATTGGATATGACGTAGAGAATGATAATTTAGGTAAGAGCTATTATGATTTATTAGCCTCTGAATCAAGGCAGGCTAGCTTTGTTGCCATAGCAAAAGGCGATGTTCCTAAAAAACATTGGTTTGTGCTTGGCAGATCCATGACTATTATGGGAAAAAGTAAGGGCCTTGTTTCTTGGAGTGGAACTATGTTTGAATACCTGATGCCCCTACTTATAATGAAAAATTACAAGGGTACAATGCTGGATGAAACTTATAAAGCTGTAATTCAGGCGCAAAAGAAATATTGTACTGAAAAAGAAGTGCCTTTTGGAATCTCTGAATCTGCATATTACAATTTTGATGTGAATTTAAATTATCAATATAAGGCATTCGGAATAGCTGGAGTAGGCTTAAAACGAGGCTTAGCAAATGAATTGGTTATTTCACCCTATTCTACGGTGATGGCATTGCAAACTGATTTTAGAGGGTCTTACGATAATCTTCGCAGACTTGCTAGTGAAGGATTAGAGGGGATTTATGGTTTTTATGAAGCTGCAGATTATACTAAAAATAGGATACCTAGTGAGGAATCTAAAGCTATTATTAAGTGTTTTATGATTCACCATGAAGGAATGAGCTTAATGGCAATAGACAATGTATTATCAAACAATATTCTCCAAAAAAGATTTCATAGCTTGCCAAAGGTTAAAGCTACAGAGTTATTGCTTCAAGAAAAAATATCTAAAAGAGTAGTATATGATAGAGAGCATAAATTTAATGTATCAGGGACTACTATAGGAAAACAAAAGATTATAGTTAGAAAATATACTACTGCAAACACAGAATCGCCAGAAACACATTTAATTTCCAATGGAAGTTATTCTCTAATGATTTCTAATAGTGGGGCGGGGTACGCTTCAAGGAATAGGACTATGATTTACAGATGGAAGGAAGATGTTACTAAAGACAATACAGGCATGTTTGTATATATCAAAGATGTTAATGAAAATGAATACTTCAGTGCGGCTTATGAACCTTGTAAAAGTGAAGGGGATAGTTATGAAGTAACCTTCGCCTTAGACAAAGCTGAATTTACAAGGGGTGATAACAATATTACTACTCGTATGGAAATCACTGTATCTACAGAAGATGACTCAGAAGTAAGAAGATTAACCATTACAAATCATGGTACCAAGAGTAAAAATTTAGAAATAACTAGTTATTTAGAAGTAACACTGGCTCATTATGATGCTGATATTGTGCATCCAGCTTTTGGTAATCTATTTGTAAAAACAGAGTATTTAGATAATCCTAGCTGCATCCTGGCAACTAGAAGACCTAGAGCTAAGGGGAAGTTGCAGCCTTGGCTTATGCAAACTGTTGCAACTTCAGGGATTACCCTGGGAACTGTTCAATATGAAACTAGCAGAGCAAATTTTATAGGGCGTGGTGAAAATATAATACACCCTATAGCAATGAAGCGAGACTCACTTTTAACTAATACTGTGGGAGCGGTCCTGGACCCTATAATAAGTTTAAGAAGAAGGGTTAAGATAAAACCTGGTGAAACTTGCATTATAGCCTTCACTACTTCAATAGCTAATAGTAAAGCGGAAGTAATAAGTTTAGCTAAAAAATATAGTGAATTTCATAATGTAGATAGGGTATTTGATTTAGCATGGAGCCAAACTCAGGTAAATATGAAATATTTAGGCATAAAATCTACCCAAGCAAACTTATATCAAGTAATAGCTTCTAAAATTTTGTTTTTAAATTCTACGTTTAAAGAAAGAGGAGAATTTATAAAAAAGGTAAACAAGGGGCAATCTACACTTTGGGGATATGGTATTTCAGGAGACTTACCTATAATGCTCCTCATAGCAAGGGAGAGCAAAGACAGAGACTTAGCCAGGCAACTTGTAAATGCGCATGAATACCTAAGTCTTAAAGGGCTAAGAGTTGATTTGGTAATAATAAATCTTCAAAAAACTTCATACGATCAGCCGCTGCAAACTGATATTAAAAATTTAATAGGCAGTAGTCACTTAAGAGATAAAGAAAATAAACCAGGTGGGATATTTATACTTAATAAGGCAACTATCTTGGAGGAAGATATAGATCTGTTTATAGCTATAGCTAGAATAGTCATAGATTCCAGTAATGGAATGCTAGTAACTCAAATTAGGAATAACAATGAGAAAATAGAAAAACAACCACTTTTGATAAAAGCAGAAAATAAATTCGCTTTTAAACCTCACAAGTTCGATATTAAACCATTAGAGTACTTCAATGACTTAGGAGGCTTTGATGTAGAAAATGAAAATTACACTATCTTACTTAAAGATTATAATAATACACCAGCACCGTGGATAAATGTAATTTCCAATGGCGATTTTGGATTCCATGTATCAGAATGCGGAGCAGCTTATACTTGGCAGGGCAATAGTCGAGAGAATAAAATTACCACTTGGTCAAATGATTGGGTAAGTGATGAACCTTCAGAAGCTATATATTTGAGAGATGATACTTTCGGGAATGTGTGGTCAATTACACCCAAACCTATAAGGGATGGTGGAGAATACTTAATCCAGCATGGCTTTGGATATTCAAATTTCAAACATGAGGCTTATGGAATTATGGGTGAAGTAATCATGTTTGCCCCCATGGAACATAACCTTAAGCTATGCAAAATAAAACTTGTGAATAATAGTGATGTAGCTCGTGAACTAAGTATAACCTATTATGCAGAACTTGTAATGGGTGTTGCACGGGAACATACTGCTGAGCATATTGTTACTTATTACAACGAAGAAAAGAAATATATATATGCTACAAATACTTATAGTCAGAATTTTGGTAAATTAAATGCCTTTTTAAAATTAGTTGGAGGTGAGAATGGAAGCTTTACTGGCGATCGAGGCGAGTTCCTAGGTAGGGGAGGTAGCGTAGAAAGCCCAGATGCACTAAAGAGAGTAAGACTTTCAAACACTGTAGGAGCTGGAATAGACCCGTGCTTAGCGGTTACGTCAAAAATTCATCTAGAACCTAATATGGAGATAGAACTGGTAGCTATGTTGGGTGAAAATGAGGATTTAGATAGTATTTCTAATGCTATTATGGAATTCGAAAATATTGAAAGTGTTAATACGCAGTTACAAAAGGTGAAGGATTATTGGGGGAAATTACTTCATACGCTACAAGTTAAGACTCCGGATAAGAGTATGGATTTAATGCTTAATGGATGGCTAATGTATCAAACAATAGTATGTAGACTTTGGGCAAGAACTGCATTTTACCAATCCGGTGGAGCCTATGGTTTTAGAGATCAGCTTCAGGATGTTATGTCAGTGAGTCTCTTAGAACCTAATATGACTAAAAAACAAATTTTACTTAGTGCTTCAAGGCAATTTGTTGAAGGTGATGTGCAACATTGGTGGCATCCAGTTGTAGATAGTGGAATAAGAACAAGATTCTCTGATGATTTATTATGGTTACCTTTTGTAACTATGGAATATATAAAAAACACAGGGGATTTTGATATCCTTGAGGAAAGTGCGCAGTATTTAATGGATACGCCACTAGCCGATGGGGAAGATGAAAGATATAACATTTCAGGAAAGTCAGATTTTACAGGTAGTATATATGAGCACTGTACTAAAGCAATAGACAAAGCTCTTAAATTTGGTCCTCATAACATTCCATTAATGGGCAGTGGAGATTGGAATGATGGAATGAGTACTGTAGGAAACAAAGGAAAGGGTGAAAGTGTATGGCTAGGTTGGTTTTTATATAATATATTAGAGGAGTTCGCTCAGGCTTGCAGTTATAAAAAGGATGAGGCCAGACTTAAGAGATATAAGGAGATGCAAGATTATATACGGATAAATATAGAGGATAATGCCTGGGATGGCAATTGGTATAGGAGAGCATATTTTGATGATGGCACAGCGCTAGGTGCATCTGAAAATGAAGAGTGTAAGATAGATTCTCTAGCTCAATCCTGGGCAGTTATATCTGGGGCTGCCAATAGTGAAAGAGCGGGGATAGCTATGAAGTCCTTAGAACAGTATTTAATAAAAAAAGATAAGGGAATGATCTTACTTTTAACTCCACCTTTTAATAAATCTACTTTGGAGCCAGGGTATATCAAAGGCTATGTACCTGGAGTTAGAGAAAATGGAGGTCAATATACACATGCGGCTACTTGGGTAATTCTTGCCTTTGCTAAACTTGGAAGTGGTAATAAAGCAACGGAGTTGTATAATATGATAAACCCTATTAATCATACAAAAACCTTGACTGATTGTGAGAGATACAAAACTGAGCCTTATGTAATGACTGCAGATGTTTATGGAAAAGAACCTCATGTAGGACGCGGAGGGTGGAGTTGGTATACTGGAACTTCAGGATGGATGTATACAACGGGAATAGAAGCTATTTTAGGGTTTAAACTAAAAGAGGGAAAAGGATTTACTATTGAACCTTGTGTTCCAGAGGAATGGTCACACTATGAGATTATTTATAAAAAAGACAAATTTGAGTATGTGATACAGGTTAAACGCCAAGGCAAAAAAGGTATTTGGCTCGATGGAAATTTATGCGAGGATGCGTTGGTGCCATTTATTGATGGAGTGCATAAAGTAGAGGTTATAATTTAAAAAAACGGATAACTTCTAAAAAGAAGTTATCCGTTTTTATGTGCATATGAAGAGTTAATCTTCTTCTATATCTAAAAGTTCTTCACCACCATAATAGGTGTAGTCAAATTCCATATTAGAAATATTCATAGCAACAATAGGGTCAGTTACTGGGTCGGGTAGTATAGTATAATCTTTTTCGGAATAAGATCTAATTTCGCTGGGTTCTACATCATAAAAATCTCTTTGGTGAGGCGCATACATTTTCATTTCTTTTTTGCTCATTTTTATACCTCCCTTTATATTTATATAATATAGTGTTCCACACAAGGGAAAAAAAATGACGGTAATATTAGTTAAATCATCACCCAAATAAACTTTTACAATCTTAGATCTAAAATAATAGAGATATTAGAAGGCGTTATATGCAATAATAAAAATATTATTAGTGCATATAACCAATTGGTTTAACTTAAAATATATAAGTAACTAAAAATTCACAATTTAAAAGAGGAAACAATAGAAAAGTGTAGAATATATATAGTTATAGTAGTTATCAATAAATAACTATTATAGATTAAAAGGATTATAATCAGATTTATAAGGTTCTAAATTTAAAGGAGGAATAATAATGACTGAATTAAGACAAATTTACAAATGTGAAATATGTGGTAATATAGTTGAAGTGGTTCATAATGCTGGAGGAACTTTAGTCTGTTGTGGAAAACCTATGACGCTTAAGGGTGAAAATACTCAGGATGCAGCAGTTGAAAAACATGTTCCAGTAGTAGAAAAAATAGAAGGCGGAATTAGAGTTATGGTTGGAGCAGTTGAGCATCCAATGACAGAGGAACATCATATTGAATTTATTGAAGTGCATACAGAAAATAAAGTGTACAGAAAATATTTAAAACCAGGTGAAAAACCAGTAGCAGAATTTAAATTAGATGAAGAAGTGTTATTTGTACGTGAATACTGCAATTTACATGGTCTTTGGAAAGCATAATATTTTAAATTTATATTGACAATTTAAGTAAAGAGGAATACTATAGTTTAAAGACATTTAAAATTTTATAACGTTATAGTCTTTGATGAGAAGCAAGTAAATTTAAAAACAGGTTTTCAGAGAGTCGTAGATAGTGTGATTACGATAATTATGTTTAAATTGAATGGGTCTCTAAGACTCGGGATGAATTGCAGTAGTCCTTGACGTAAGCCTTACGTTATAAAGGTAGGATATCGTATAGTGTATCTGTTTGAGTAGAAGCATTAATATAGCTTCTAAGTATTAGGTGGTACCGTGTATATGCGCCCTATGGATTTATCCATAGGGCTTTTTTTAATTTAAGGAGATGATTATTTTGGAAGGTAATAAAAAAGTAATATTTAGTGGAATTAAACCTTCAGGTGACTTAACTTTAGGTAATTATTTAGGAGCTATAAAAAACTGGGTTAAATTACAAGAAGAATATGAATGCTATTTTTGTGTGATGGATTTGCATGCCATTACAGTAAAACAAGAACCAAAAGATTTGAGAAGGAGATCCTTAGAACTATTAGCTATTTATTTAGCTTCAGGAATTGATCCTGAGAAAAATACCATATTTATTCAGTCACATGTCCCAGCTCATAGTGAAGCTGGTTGGATGTTAACTTGTTCCACTTACATGGGGGAGTTAAGTAGAATGACTCAATATAAAGATAAATCTAAAAATAGTGGAGAAAGTATATCAGCAGGTTTATTTAACTATCCGGTCCTGATGGCAGCAGATATATTATTATATCAAACTGGTTTAGTTCCTGTAGGAAAGGATCAACTTCAACATCTTGAAATTGCAAGGGATATAGGGGAAAGATTCAATAGGATATATAGCGACACCTTTGTAATTCCGGAAGCATATGTACCCAAATCAGGGGCTAAGATAATGGATATGCAAGATCCAACTAAAAAAATGTCTAAATCAGAAGAAAATATTAATGGATATATTTTAATAATGGATCCACCAGAAGTTATAAGAAAGAAAGTAAATAGGGCTGTTACAGATAGCTTAGGAGAAGTTAAGTATAATGATGAGCAATTAGGTGTTAAGAACTTAATGACTATACTAATGACTTTAACTGGTATGTCTATAAAAGAAATTGAAGAAAAATATGAAGGCTTAGGCTATGCTCAATTTAAAAAAGATGTAGCAGAAGCAATAGTTTCTGAACTTGAACCTATACAAAAGAAGATTGCGGAATATACAAGTAACAAAGCTTATTTAGAGGAAATTTATAAAAAAGGTTCTGAGAAAGCTAACTATGTTGCTAATAAGACATTAAGAAAAATGCAAAAGAAAATAGGATTTATACCTAGGTAATGAAGTATAAAAATTCTACTGCGTGCCTTGCAAAAGAGCTTGAAACCTGAAATTCCATTTAGAAATTCTAATCTTTTGCGAATATAATATTCTCTAACGCTCACACTCGCCGTCCTGGCTCGGGTTCGCTAGCCTGCCGTCATGGCAGGCTTACGAGAATTTTATATTCGCAAAAGAAGAATTTCTAAATGGAATTTCAATGGTTTCTGCGCTTCTTATTGCAAGTCACTACGTAGAAATTTCATACTTACTATTAATCTACTGTTATAAATAGTCCTTGGGGTGATTATAAAGCTGATTACAGAACTTTGTAATTTAGTAAACTAAGGGTCTGTGAAACTAATTATAGAGTATCTATCACACGCGTGGTACAAGCGTAGTTGACAGAAATGTTCATAAAAGCTAAAATCAATAGGTAGAGAATTTAAAATAAAAAATTTTAGAATCACTAGAAATGCAGAAAGTGGTTGTAGGAATATATATTCATAGTACATATTAAAATACTTAAAAAAGGAGTATGATAACCTTGCTGGATTACATAAAAGAGATTCAAAAAAGAAGAACATTTGCTATAATTTCTCATCCGGATGCTGGTAAAACTACACTTACAGAAAAGTTATTATTATATGGAGGAGCAATAAGGCTTGCAGGTTCAGTTAAAGCTAGAAAAGCCTCTAAACATGCAGTTTCTGATTGGATGGAAATAGAAAAACAAAGAGGTATTTCTGTTACATCTTCAGTTATGCAGTTTAATTATAAGGATTTTTGCATAAACATACTTGATACACCAGGTCACCAAGATTTTAGTGAAGATACTTATAGAACACTTATGGCTGCAGATAGTGCCGTAATGATTATTGATGGTGCAAAAGGAGTAGAGGAACAAACAAGAAAGTTATTCCATGTATGTAGTATTAGAGAAATACCTATTTTTACCTTTATTAACAAGATGGATAGAGAAACTAGGGATATATTTGAACTTATGGAAGAGATAGAAAATGAATTTGGGATTAAATCTTACCCAATGAATTGGCCTATAGGTTGTGGGGTAGATTTTAAAGGTGTTTACGATAGACGAACAAAGGAAATTATTGTTTTTGATGATGGAAAGCATGGACAAATAGCAGCTAAAGAGACAAAAATTAATGCTTCCGATGAAAAGGCAATTGAACTTATTGGAGATGTACTATATGAAAAGCTTATGGAAGATATGGAGCTTTTAGATGTAGCAGGTGATGATTTTGATTTAGCGAAAGTAGCTACTGGAGAGCTTACCCCAGTATTTTTTGGAAGTGCTTCAACTAATTTTGGAGTTGAACCCTTTTTAGATAACTTTTTACGATTAACATCATCTCCATTACCAAGAAATTCAAGCATAGGTAAAATAGATGTTTTCAGCAAAGATTTCTCTGCTTTTGTATTTAAAATTCAAGCTAATATGAATAAAGCTCACAGAGATAGAATGGCTTTTATGAGAATTTGTTCGGGACAGTTTGAAAAAGGAATGGACGTTTATCATGTGCAAGGTGGTAATAAAATAAAATTAGCGCAGCCACAACAATTTTTAGCACAAGAGAGAGAAATAGTTGAGGAGGCTTATGCAGGAGATATTATTGGAGTTTTTGATCCAGGTATATTTAGCATAGGAGATACAATATGTGCTTCATCAAATAAATTTAAGTTCGAAGGAATACCAACTTTTGCACCAGAACATTTCGCAGCCGTTAGAACTGTTGATACCATGAAGAGAAAGCAATTTATAAAGGGTGTAACACAAATAGCTGAAGAAGGTGCAATCCAAGTGTTTAAGGAACTTCATATAGGTATTGAACAAATTATAGTTGGGGTTGTAGGAGTGCTTCAGTTTGAAGTATTAGAATTCAGACTTAAAAATGAATATAATGTAGATATTAAGATGGATAGATTGGCCTTTAAATATATAAGATGGATTGAAAATAGTAATATAGACAAAGAAGAACTTAACTTGACTAGTGATACTAGAATAGTTAAAGACCTAAAGGAAAGAGACCTATTACTGTTTCAAAGTGATTGGTCAATTAGTTGGGCAATAGATCATAATAAAGGTTTGATTTTATCAGACGTTAGTAAAAATGACGACTAATTCAATAATAAAGAAAAAAATCTCTTGAAATAATTTCAAGAGATTTTTTCTTTTATTTTTTTACATGCTTTTTCTTCTGCTAGATAGAGCATCAATTATAAACACAATTGTAGCAACTATTAGTAGGATATTAATTAAATTCCCACCGATGCTGAAAAGTACGCCCATTAACACAAATAATACTACAAAGCCGCCTAACCAACGTAAAAAAGGCATATGTGTACCTCCATTAATAGAAAGATAAAGTGTAATGAAAATTTACTAGAGTAAGTTATTACAGTGTATTTATCCACTATAGTGACTTATGTATATCAATACTAAATATAGTATGTATTACTTTAGCAATGTATATGCAAAAAATATATGGAAACATTCTAAAAGCGTATGCATACATTTGAAAAAATGATTATTATTGTATATAATAATAGTAGAAAACGCTTACGAACATATTAAATCATGGGGGGATAATTATGGAAAGTAGAATATCATCAATTAAAACAATTGATATAGTACAAATTAGTCTAATGGCGGCTATTACATTTATAGCTACTTCCGTTATACATATACCCACTTTTATGGGTGTACTTCATTTAGGTGATAGCATGATTTTTTTAGCAGCTATATTATTTGGGAGAAAAAAAGCAGCCATATCATCTGCTATTGGTATGTGTTTATTTGATTTAATGACTGGATATACAATGTGGGCACCATTCACTTTTGTAATCAAAGGTGTTATGGGCTATATTGCTGGGACCATTGCTTATAGAAAGAAGTATAGTGGAAATAACTTTTCAAATAATGTATTTGCTTTCGCTGTAGCAGGAATTTGGATGATTGCGGCATACTATCTAGGTGGAGCAATTATACTAACATTTATTTCTAAAGAATTCCCTCTTCAAAAAGCATTAATTATTGCCTTGAAAGATATACCTACTAACATTCTCCAAGTAGTAGGCGGTATGGTTTTAGCACTACCTTTGATAACAGCTTTAAAAACAAAAATTAATAGATAAGATAATTATTATCAAGTACCATTAGTTAAAAATTAAAAAAAATTATTTTAAGAAAAGAGCCCTAGGGCTCTTTTTTATATTTTAGTTACGTAGTTATTTTTATTGCTTTTTCTATTCTTAATATAAAATACACTGAAAATTATTGTTGGTATTAATATAAAGGACACTACAGACAAATACACATAAAGATTTAAAAATTTATATAGAAATAATACTTTTGCCGAAACAAAATAGGAAATTATAAATACAAATACAGTAATAATGTATATGGTATATTTATTAAAGAAAGAAAGCTTTTTTAATAGAATTAAGACAGCATTTAGCGTTAATACATATTTTATAAACCACCCACCTACCATCTGAAGCATTACAAAAAACTCCCCACCCTCTAAAAAATTGAAGTAACTAACTAACTGAGTTTGTATGAGCTTGGGATAGTTAATGCTAAGGATTCTAGCTATGCCGAAGGTACTTAAGACACCAATATTTGCAACGACTTCCATTTGTATTACAATTAATAGAGCAATAATACAGTGCTTTGTGATTTTTGACTTATTTGTCACACTGGATAAAAATGGAATGCAAATTGCTATACCGCCATAGCACCCAAGTGCTTTTATTATAGATAAAATAAAAGAGGGGGTTACGCCATCTGCCATTATAGGAAGTAGATAACTAAGTTTTTTATATTTAGATGTAAGAATTGCTAGGTTTATTCCTGCCACCATAATAAGGCATATACCAATAATAGTAATTATAATTATTGCCCTAGTACCTTTTTTTATAATATAAATGGCGGGTATTAATATAAATAAAAGAAAAAACCAAGGAGGTGTATCTGAAAGCATATTTATATGCAATGCATTTGCTTCCACTGAAGAACTTTCTATCAAACTGACAATTAGAGTTATGATAAACAGTATCAAAAAAATGTCACCTAAAGTTTTACCTAAAGCTCTATGGTATATTTCATTCATGTTGTAGCAATTAGTTTTTTTGCAAACAAAAATTATATAAATAAAATATGAAAATAAAAGAATAGAGGCAATAATAACGGAAATCCAGGAATTTCTACCTCCATTTACAATGAATATATTGGGGTAAGTTTTCATTGCTACAATGGAAGTTCCCCAAATTATGAACATTAAATGTTTTGTATTTAGCTTATCCATTTTTCCTCCTGATATTTGCATTGTTTTAATCCTAAAGTGCTTTAAAATAAAACTTGCTATATATTTAGAAGTATATCCCAAAATCAGAATATTAATCTTAACTATTACAAATAATAAACAGGGTGATTAAAATGGAAAATCTAAATATAGATTATATTAAAGATAAATTTAAAAATAGTTATGATGTAAAATATCGAGAAATAGAATGCACTCTCGGAATAATATTTGGGGTGTTTATTGATGATTTGTGTGATTCTAAATTTATTAGTGAATATATATTTGACCCACTAATACAAAGCAGTGCTGCAGCTGTAGATCTAGAGTATATAAAAAAAGAAGTATTAACAGCCAGTAGCATTGGGGATATTAATAGTAATGATGAAGCTATATATCACATTTTATCTGGAGACGTGGTGCTTATATTTTCTTTTGCAAATAGTGCAATTTATTGTGAGGCAAAGGGGTATGTGAGGAGGAGTGTTGGAATTCCTCTTACAGAAAATGTAATTAAAGGCCCGCGAGAAGGATTTACGGAGGCTTTTGTAGATAATGTATCGCTAATACGACGTAAAATAAAAAATCCTGAACTGAAATTTGAAACTATAATATTAGGTGCTAAATCTAACACAGTAGTTGTCATATGTTACATAGAAGGTGTGGCTCCCAGGAAACTTGTAGATTATATAAGAAAAAAAGTATCTTCAATAAAATTAGAGTTTATATTAGACACAAATTATATTGAAGAGCAATTAAAAAACAAGCACACAGCCTTTGATACAATAGGCACTACGGAAAAACCTGATGTGGCAGCATCAAAGCTTTTAGAAGGAAAAATAGCAATAATAGTAGATGGAACCCCTTTTGTAATTACCGCTCCATATTTTTTTGTGGATAATTTTCAAGCGCCAGACGACTATTATTCTAATAAGTATTTTGCTAATTTATCCAGGCTTACCAGGGTATTTAGCTTTTTCACAGCGAGCTTGTTGTCAGGGTTATATTTGGCTATTGCTTGTTTTCACTTTTCGCTTATTCCTACTGTATTTGCTCTGAAGTTCACAATTTCTAGAGCAGGTGTACCTCTCCCTACAGTTATAGAGTTATTAGTAATGACTTTTTTCTTTCAATTACTTAGAGAGGCAGGAATAAGATTGCCACAGTCCATAGGTCAGTCAATGAGCATTGTTGGTGCTTTAATTTTAGGAGATGCTGCAGTGGGAGTAGGCTTGGCATCTCAAAGTACTGTAGTAATTGTGGCACTTTCGTCTATTTCTTCTTTTTTAGTGCCTAAACTTTATGGTGCTCTAACAATATGGAATATAGTTATTATTCTGTTTTCTTCAGTGCTTGGGCTTCCAGGATTTTATATTAGTTTATTTATTTTTATCTCGCATATGGCGGGACTTGAAAGTTGCGGATATCCATATTTATTTCCTTTAGGTACACTAGAAAACTTTAAATTCAAGGATTTATTATATAGAAAAGATCTTAGCCAGATATCCAATAGCATTTTTGATAAGGGTGATTGCGATGAATAAGTATAAAAAGATATTGGTTATAAGCTTAATAATAATGAATTGCTTTACTATGACATCATGTTTTAGTTATAGGGATATTAATAAAGTTTTATTTATTACTGCCTTAATAATAGATGTAGATAATATGGGTAATCCGATAATATATAGTGAAGCTTTTAAGGGAATAAGAGGGGCAACACCTCTAGGTGCAGACGAGAGAATCTTATTTAAAGCAACAGGAAAAACAATGTTTGAAGCTGTTAGAAATATGAATACTACTTCCAGTTATAAATTGAATTATACACAAAATAAGGCCATATTATTTACTCAAAAGGCTGCAGAGTTTGGCCTTGATAATTTTATAGATATTTTAGATCGTGATCAAGAATTTCTTATAAGACCTTATATTGCAGTATACCTAGGGGACGCGGAGAAACTTATAAAGCTAAACATTGTTCAAGATAAATACATTGGATTATTTGTAGTGCAACTAATAGAAAATATTGGAGCTTCTTCAAGAGCTGTAAAACTAAGTTTAAACCAGTTTTACAATCAAAGGAATATTGGAGATAGAAGCAATGTAGTAACCATAATAGATATCACAAAAGATAGTTTAGAACCAAAATTACAAGTGAATGGTGGAGCGGTGATTAAAGATGATAAAATGGTTAGCATATTATCCAGTGAGGAAGGGCAAGGCTTCAACTTTTTAATGAATACTATTTTAGGTGGTACTTTAGAAATAACGAATCCCTGTGATATTAATAAATTTGTAACTCTAGAAATTAAAAAAAGTAAAACTAAGACAGAAATCAGCTATTATGATAATGTTATTCATTTAAAAAAGAAAGTTAAAGTTAAGGTGAATTTTGGAGAGGCTCAGAAAAGTATTTTATTTACAAAAGAAAATATAGGTAAAATTGAGGAGAAATCAGAAGAAAATATTGTGAAAGCCTGTAATAATGTTTTCCAAAAATACAAGGGTATGGGCATAGATATATTTGACATAACTGAAGAGTTTCACAGGAAATATCCAAAGATAAAAATTGAAGACATTATTGACAGAACTGAGTTAAAAGTAGAAGCAGAAGTCAAAATAATGAATACAGGGGACGTTAATAACTTTCAATAAAAAATCATAGAAAGTTATGAAATTTAGTTGTATACTAATTATAGGATAATGGATTTATAATACATTCCACAAAAGGCCATGATATTCCATGGTCTTTTGTGGAATGTGACTAAGCTATAATTAGAAAAATTATCTTAGAAACATTGTATATCAATAAACATATTATATTATTATAGCGCGCTTGGAGTGAAATATATGGATACCAGAAAAATTAAGATATTGCTAAAGAGGGATGAAGATACAAAACTAGACTTTAAGTTGAAAATAGATATATTAATAGAAAGTGGTAAAAAAGAATTAGCTAAAGATATATGTGCTATAGCAAATTCCCGTGGAGGAAGAGGATATATTGTTATTGGAGTGGAAGATAAGACAAAACGAGTTATAGGTATAAATATTGACGATTTTAAAGAAGAGCAGTTTCAACAAATTATTAGTTCAAGATGTGAACCACCTATTCCGATTTCCATAGATTTTGTGATATATGAAAGTAAAAATTTGGCAATTATAACTATATATGATGGTGGTCAGAAGCCTTATCAATTAAGGGAAAATGGCGCATTTTACATTAGACGTGGTTCCACAACAGATACCATGAGAAAAGATGAATTGATCTCCTGTTTACAAGAAAATCTAGGTCTAAATATTGAAACTATGCCTATTATAAATAGTGATATTAATAGTTTGGATTTTGATATAATCAATAAATACTTTTTAAACAAGGGAATTGTAGTAAATGACCAAAACATATTAGGATTTATGGACAATACAGGAATAACCTTTATTGAAAGAGATTATAACAAAAGAGTAGTGACACTGGGAGGCTTATTGGTATTTTCTGGAATCAATAGTATTTATCTACCTCATAATATGATTAAGATAGTAAACAAGGTAAATAATAACCTTGATGAGGTTATTATTGTGCAAGGAAATCTACTCGATATGTTAGATAAGGTAGAAGAATTGTTTAAAAAAATATTCCCTTTAAATTATCCTATAGCTTCTGTACATGAAGCTGTAAAAAATGCAATACTTTATAGGGATTACACTATGTTTTATAAGGAAATAGAAATAGCAATAAACTATAATAGCGTTAACGTAATTAGTCCTGGTAATTTATTACATTCAACTAAAATTAATACTCATAATTATTCAAAAAGAAATATGTGGATATACGATAAGTTAATAGCCTTAGATGATAGAAAAAGATTCATAAAATCTGGAAAAGGCTTTGCAAGAATGAAGAAATCTTTTATAAAATATGGTAAAGTAATATTTGTGGATTCAAAAGATGATAATAGTTTTAAGGTTATTTTTCCAGGAATTAAAAATTTTATTTAATAAGTATAATATTGCAAAAATATTCTGAATAATATATAATGAATGTAACTATATTGCGTACAGTGTAGACCTGTTTAATAATTATCTGGTTATGTTAGATAAAATAGGAGGCGGTTAACATGATTCATGTATTTTGCGGTAGAAAAGGTTCAGGTAAAACTAAAGCTTTGATTAAATTAGCCAACGAGAAGGTCCATGAAGTTAAGGGGAACATAGTGTATATTGATGATGATACTAAAGCAGTACTACAATTAAACAGCAAAATGAGATTTGTAGCTACAAATGAGTTTAATCTAAAAAGTAATAATGATTTTTATGGTTTTTTGTGCGGTATGCTTTCAAAAGATTACGATATTGATACCATTTTTGTTGATGGTGTATTTAATATTGTTGATGATAAATTGGAGCATACGGCACAATTGTTTTCTAAAATGGATTCTTTAGCTAAAAAATATAATGTGGAATTTTATGTAAATGTTGGGTGTGAATGCAAAACTCCACCAGAATTTTTAAAGGAGTATATAGCATAAACATTGAAGCGACCCAGGAGATGATTTAATCCTGCATTTATTACAAATAGAGTAAATAGGCGAAAATCGGCGCATATGGCGAATAAACAAATGTAAATAGATTAAATGGTCAATTAACAAACTTGATATACTTTAAATACACCTATACAATTGATAGCATGAAAGTTTATATTTAAGAGGCTGTGAAGGAAAAAAGTACCTATAGGAATTATTAAGAGAGCTAGTGGTAGGTGTGAACTAGTTAATGAATATAGTGAAATACATTCTGGAGCTTTAAGCTGAAATAAAGTTATTTTTAGATTAAGCTAAGACGGGTTGACCTTACGTTATAAGGAATGAGCGGATTGTTAAATCAATTTGGGTGGTACCACGGAATTATTTCGTCCCTTTCACAGGGGCGTTTTTTTATTTCCCAAAAATAATACAAGATAAAAATAAGGAGGAATAATTAATGTCAAATGTATATGATACACTATGCCAGCGAGGATACATCAAACAACTTACTCATGAGGATGAAATTAAGAAAATACTAGATACGGAGAAGGTAACCTTTTATATAGGATTTGACCCAACAGCTGATAGTCTGCATATTGGCCATTTTATTGCTATGATGTTTATGGCACATATGCAAAGGGCAGGTCATCGGCCCATAGCCTTAGTTGGTGGTGGAACTGCAATGATAGGTGATCCGTCGGGAAAAACAGATATGAGAAAAATGCTTACAAAAGAAGAAATTGATTATAATATATCTTGTATTAAATTGCAACTTTCAAAACTTATAGACTTTAGTGATGGCAAAGCTATACTAGAAAATAATGCAAACTGGCTTTTGGACTTAAACTATGTAGACTTTATAAGAGATATAGGAGTACATTTTTCAGTAAACAGGATGTTAACTGCTGAGTGCTTTAAACAGAGATTAGAAAAAGGCTTATCATTTTTTGAGTTTAACTATATGCTTATGCAAGGATATGATTTTTTAGTGTTAAATGAAAAATATGGATGTACTATGCAACTTGGCGGAGATGATCAATGGTCTAACATAATTGCTGGTATGGAACTAATAAGAAGAAAAGAAAGTAAAGCTTCATATGGAATGACCTGTGCATTACTTACTAATAGTGAAGGTAAGAAGATGGGTAAAACGGAAAATGGTGCACTATGGCTTGATGCAAATAAAACATCTCCTTATGATTTTTATCAATACTGGAGAAATATAGAAGACTCGGATGTAGAGCAATGCTTATCCTTACTTACATTTATACCAATGGATGAAGTTAGACGATTAAGTGCTTTAAAAGATGAAAAGATCAATGAAGCTAAAAAAGTTTTAGCTTTTGAGGTCACAAAACTTATTCATGGAGAAGAAGAAGCTATCAAGGCTCAGACCGCAGCAGAAGCACTATTTGGTGGTGGAACTAATATGAGCAACGTTCCTACAGTATCTATACCCTTAGATATGAAGAATGGGGGACTCATGGATATATTAGTGTACACTAAAGTGGTACCATCAAAAGCTGAAGCTAGAAGGCTTATTGAGCAGGGTGGATTAACTATTAACCTCAGAAAAATTGAAGATAAAAATGCAACACTAATAGACTCTGATTTTAAAGATGGTAGTATACTTATAAAAAAAGGAAAGAAAAAATATTACTCTTTAATCATAGAATAATTAAATTTTTAAATAACAAAGCTGAAGTTAATATTTTGGCTTTGTTATTTTTTTCTGCGGAGATTCACTCATCGAAAGACCGGGGACAGTTAACAACTATTTGAATTATTCGAAACATTGCTTAAAAAGTGTACAAGTGTACAAATACATAGATAATTATTAACTGTCCCCTTTAAAAAAAAATGTTTCATACGATAATTAAGTATTGATAACTTTTGACAATGTTATTATGCCAAAAAATGGGAGGTGGCTTATGTCTATAATTAGCAATATTGCAATACAACAGAATCCACAAGCCAAGAAAGCTTTTAGTAAAATATCTTTTGAAGCTGGGGAAACCTTTAATGCAAGAATAGTAAGCACAGATCAGGAAAAGGGAGAAGTTAATTTAAAATTATTAGATGGATGGCAATTTTCCGCAAAGCTTGATAAGCCACTGCAGCAGGCTCCAGAAGGTAAAGTGCTTAAATTTCAAGTAGAAGGTTTTGAAAATGATAAGCTTAAAATAAAATTAATATATGAAGATAAAGAAGGTAAAACTATTGATAATGAAGGCTTAGAAGCATTCATTAAGGTGGATACACCAGGAACTGAAAAAGCAGATGCATTGCTTTTTTCTAAAATGATAAAACATGATATGTCGTTAACTAAAGATAATATAATTGATATAAAAAATTTAGTTGATTTTAGGGAAAAGATATCCTTAAATCCTAATAAAGAAGAAATTTTTATTGCTAGGTATCTTGAAAGTAGAAATATTGACCCCCACAGTGAAAAGGGAAATGAAACAATTAAAATTTTAAAAAACTTTTTTGAGGCATTAAAGAATTTAGATATTGACGAGATTTTATTATTTAAAGAAAATAATATAGAACTTACTAAAGGAAATTTGAATAGCTTTATAAAACTATTTAAAGGAGAGTCAGCGATATATAATAATTTAAAAGACATTAACAACTATTTTTTAAATAGTGATACAAATAAAAATGCGTTAAAGAATATACAGGATTCCGAAGTAAGTGTAAGCCTAAATAGTTTTATGGATTTAGATGAAAGTAGTGAAGGGCTTACAAAATTGGAATTTAAAAATAATAGTAAAGAAACAAAGCCGGTGGAGCTATCAAATAGTAATGGAAAAATAGTAGATAAAACTCAAAATTTAGATAACGTTAGACCTAATAATAACTTAAAAGAATTAGTTAATTTAATAAATAAAGAGTTAAAGGATTTAAATGTTAATTATAGAGTATTAAATTCTACTATTAAAACTTTAGGACTAGATAAAACTTTAGGACTAGATAAAAATTTAGAATTTAATACAGGCTCGGGAGTAAATGAAGATAAAAAGATTGGTAAAACTTCAGAGCTAGATAAAAAATTAGATCTTAATATAGGACTTGGAATAGATAAAAATATAAAACTTGAAAATATTAAGTTTAATAGTGGCACAATAAAAGCAATGGTTGATAAAATTTTCAAGGCAGAGCAAATATCTTTAAGTCCAGATAGCTATATTAAATTAATAGAAAATTTAGAGGTGAAATTGAACATAACAAAGACCGAGCCTAGTAGTGTGAAACTAGAGAATATGGTTCCCAATAAAGAAGTGCCTTTAAATACAGATACATTACAAAAGGATAAAACCAGCGAAGTGGAACTAAGTAGTAAAAGTGCTATCAATACTAAAACAAATGGATATGAAAAAAACAATTCACTTAATGAAATAATAAATATGATAAAAAAAGAATTGAATATTTCAGAGGTTGAAAAGGGAATTATAAATAATGTAGAAAAAGACATCGAAAAGATAACTACAGAATTTCTCATTAAAGAACAAATTAAATTGAAAACTGAAGAGATTAAAAATATAGTTAAAGACATTATTGAAAATAAGATTAACTTAAAGCCAGAGACCTATGAAAAGGTTATGAGTTTATTTCATGAAAAAATTAATGATTTAAAAATGTTTAATTCTATTTCAGAACAATATTACTATTTGGATTTGCCTATAAACGTTAAAGATGATGAATATCAATTTAAATTAATTATTAAAGATGATAGGAAAAAAGGTAAAAAGATTGACAGTAAGAATGTTAAAATTGCCACTAGTGTCAAAACAATAAATATGGGAACTGTAGATGCATATATTAAAATTAATAATAATAATATGGATATTGATATTAAATGTGATAAATTCTGGGTTAAAGTTTTAAAATTAGGCAAAGAAAAATTAATAAAGGATTTATCTAATCTAAATTATAGAGTTAATATTGAGGTTAATAACAAAGCTAAAGAATTTACACTAGTAAGTTGTGGAGAATTTTTTGATGATAGAAGTTTTAATACCCTCAATATAAAGGTATAATATAATAGAGCATTAAAAAACAATAGTTAATAGGCTGGAGTATTATATTTAATATAATTTAAAATATAACTATCGAACACTAATGAGGGGTGTTAAAATGAAAAAAGTAAAAAAAGCTGCTGCTATAAAATATGAACAAGGATATGATGTGCCTATAGTAACAGCAGCTGGAATGGGTTATATTGCAGATAAAATTTTGGTGAAGGCTGAAGAGAGTAAGGTGGCCATAGTGCAAAACGAGGAATTGGCTAATTTACTTTTAAATGTGGATATAGGATCAGAAATACCCTTCGAATTATATGATGCAATAGCAAAGGTTATTGCTTATGTAATGGATATTGATTCATTAATGAAAAAAGATTAAAAAGGAGGTATATTATGGCGTTGTGGGCAATATCTGATCTTCATTTAGCTTTAAATTCAGATAAACCCATGGATATATTTGGAGATAAATGGGAAAAACATCATGAAAAAATAAAAGAAAACTGGCTTAGTAAAGTTTCTACTGAGGATACTGTATTAATTGCAGGGGATATTTCATGGTCAATGAATATTTCAGAGGGTTTTGAGGATTTGGAGTGGATTCATAAACTCCCAGGTAAAAAAATACTTATTAAAGGAAATCATGACTATTGGTGGAGTAGCATTACAAAGCTTAATTCTCTTTATGAAGATATGAATTTTATTCAAAATAATTTTTTTAACTATAAAGATTTTGCTATATGCGGTACCCGGGGATGGAATTGTCCGGGATCTACAAGATTTACAGAGCATGACCAGAAAATATATAATAGAGAGTTAATAAGGCTTCGAATATCATTAGATGAAGCGGTGAAAAATGGATACAGTAAGTTTATTGTAATGCTTCATTATCCACCGACTAATGATAAGTTCGAAGAAACTAAACTTATAAGTATAGTAAAAGAATATAATGTGGCAAAGGTAATATATGGACATTTACATGGACCATCTTTAAATAGGTTATATGAGGGAAATATAGAGGGTGTAGAATATATAGTAACTTCTTGTGATTATTTGGACTTTGATCCTTTAAAAATATTAGAATAGCACGAAAAGTTAAGTTTTTGTGGATAAGTATGACTGTTGAATTTTTTTATGTGGATAATAAATCTAATAATCATAGTAATTTAAAAACAAATAACAAGTCAAAGATTATAGCATATTGACTTGTTATTTGTTTTTAAGTATTTAAATTATTATTTAAACATTTTAGAAAAAAAACCTGATTTCTTATTGTTTTCTATTGGCTCAAAGTTCTCTGTAGAAGCTTCATTTAGATTATCAGTAGCAGCTAATAATGTAGCTTCTTCTTCTTTTATAAGGTCCTTCATATCTCGCGCAAGTTCTTTCAAACTTTGCTTTACATTAGGAGTTGTTATAACATTACTAAACCAAACTAGTGAATTTTCTGTATTACCAATACGCCTATTTAGTTCTCCAATAAGATACATAGCACTATATTTATCCATACCGTATATGGGGAATGCCTCTGAGTAATATGCGTCACTAAGCCCTTCTAGTGCTTGTTTTAAAAATATTAATTCCATCTCCTGGGCCGCTTCAGTTTTGAGTAGCCTGTGCATCCAGGCTAGTTTGATACAATTGATTGCCTTCTTACTTGATTTTGAATTGGTTATTATATAATTTAAAAGCGATAGCTTGTATCTTTCGATAGCAACATGTACATCATAAATTTCAGGATACATTCTCCCCTTCCACTTAGGCGATATAGACTTTTGAACTTTTTCTATGTCTATACTTCTTATAGTGTAGAAATCTGCTTTCATAGCTGAATACCCGCAAGAATTACAAACCCAAACATCATAGAAATAAGGATTAATTAGTGAATACCTAATAAAAAAATCACTATCTTTTTTTATCATTCTGTAAGCTGAGGATTTTACTGCCCTAGCTTTAAACACATGATTACATACTGGGCAGGTAATCTCTTTACAATATAGAAGAGACTTTTCCGTGTTCTCTTCTTTTTTCTCTTTCACGGTTTCAGTCCCTTTATTATAGATTTTAATATCTTCAATATTATCAAAGCCCATATTTTCTAGACCAGAAAATATTTTTTTATCCATTCCATCACCCCAAAATAAAAATTATGTAGTATTATTAGTTATAAATTTGGTATATTTTCCTCAAATAATTGCTTTTATGCTAATTTAGTAGTAAATTAATTATAACAGAAAATTAATAAAAATATAATATTAATATAAGACACCATCCAAAAATTTCTATATGTTAATATTGCAGCATCGCAGATGATGATTTAATTGTAAACATGAAATTTTATGTAAAGGACTGAGTATATGGCAATAAGAGAGTGGAAAAAATTCTTAATCCCTTATGAACAGGCGGTAGAAGAGTTAAAAGTAAAATTCAAAAGCATTAGGCGAGAATATAGGCGTAAAAATGATTATTCACCTGTGGAGTTTGTTACAGGTAGGGTTAAAGAAATATCTAGTATTCTTGAAAAAGCTAATAAATTCTGTATACCTCTAGATAGAATTGAATTTGAAATGGAGGATATTGCGGGAATAAGAGTAATGTGTCAATTCGTTGATGACATTGATAAGGTGGTAAATTTAATTCGTGAAAGACTTGATATGAAAATAGTTTACGAAAAAGATTATGTTGCCAATGTAAAAGAGAGTGGATATAGAAGCTATCATATGATTATAAAGTATCCTGTGAACTTATCTGATGGTCAAACCGAAATACTAGCGGAATTTCAAATTAGAACCTTGGCAATGAATTTTTGGGCTACAGTAGAGCATTCTCTAAATTATAAATATAAGCATGATATACCAGAGTATATAAGAGAAAAACTTAAAAATGCTGCAGATGCTGCTTTTCAGTTAGATGAGCAGATGCTAGAAATTAAAGACGAGATTAAAGATGCACAAAAACTCTTTGAGGTTAAATCTAATTTGGTATCGGATATAATGAATAACATTCTTATGATTTCTTCCCTTGGAAAATTAATGGATGCAACTAGGTATAGAGAACAATTAAATAAGCTGCTGGAAGAAGGAGAAGTCTTTGAGCTTAGTAGTCTTCTTAAATCAACTCAAAAAACCTTAGATGTATATGGAGTTTAACGACATTTCAGAAGGAAGTCGTTAATATTGCAGCTTCGCAGAAGATGATTTAATAGTTGAAAATAAATGAGAGTAGAGTGTCTAAATAAAGACACTCTACTCTCATTTTTGAATAAAAATTAATTTAAAAACCTATGCAGCCTTTACTAAGAAGCTACTATATTAACTAATCTTCCTTTTATTATAATTATCTTCCTTACAGTTTTACCTTCTAAGGAAGCAATTAGTGTTTCATCCTCAAGAGCGGCTTTTTTTATAGCTTCTTCATCTAAATCTTGCGCTATAATTATTCTGGATTTAATTTTGCCATTTACTTGAATAGCTATCTCTATTTCATCTTTGATTAGAGCTTCTTCATCAAATTTAGGCCAGCTTTGATTAAATATAGAATAATCCATACCTAAGGTTTCCCACTTTTCTTCTGAAAAGTGAGGAGCAAATGGGGCTAAAAGCAAAAGATAATCCACAAGCACATCCTTTAAGAAATTGCTATTTACGGTTTCTTCATTAACATATTTTGATAGCGCATTTGTAAGTTCCATAAGTCTTGCAATAGCCGTATTAAATTGAAGCTTTTCAGCGTCTTCAGTAACTCCCTTTATTGCAAAATGTCTCCAGTAGTTTAATTCTTTTTCTGCATTATGGATAGGGGCATCGTTATTACTTTCTTTTAACATTTCAGAAATTCCAGTGTCTATAGCTCGCTCAATTCTATCAACGAATCTTCCAATAGCCTTTATGCCATCATCACTCCAAGCACCACCATCAGTATAACCAAAGCCAAACATTAGGTACATTCTAAACACATCTGAGCCAAACTCTTTTATATACTGGTCCGGTGAAATAGTGTTTCCTTTGGATTTGCTCATTTTTAATCCGTCTGCTCCTAAAATCAAACCTTGGTGAGTAAGAGATAAGAAGGGTTCATCAAAGTTTAAATATCCCATATCACGAAGAGCCTTGGTGATAAATCTTGCATATAGTAAGTGCATACATGCATGTTCGGGTCCGCCTACATATTTGTCTACAGGAAGCATTTTGTTTATTAAGTCTGTATCAAAAGCACTTTCATTATTTTTGTTATCTACATATCTTAAATAGTAGAAAGAAGAACAAACGAAGGTATCCAAGGTATCAGCCTCACGATGCGCAGGACTACCACAAACAGGGCAAGGTACATTAATAAAATCTGAACATTTAGCCAGAGGTGATTCTCCATCTGGTGCAAATTCTACGTCATAAGGTAGCTCTACAGGGAGCTGATTCTCTGGTACTGGCACAGCGCCACAGGTGTCGCAGTGAATTATTGGAATAGGAGCGCCCCAATATCTTTGTCTTGAAACTAACCAATCACGAAGTCTAAAGTTTACTTTGCCTGTTCCTAAGTTTTGAGCTTCTAATTTTTTTACTACAGCAATTTTTCCATCTATAGTAGATAAACCGTTAAATTCTTCACTATTTACCATTTTTCCATGTTCAGTATAAGGAAGATTTTCCGCTGAAGCTATTTGGGTTTCTGCACCAGAAATTATGCTTTTAGCACTAGCGATTACTCTTTCGATAGGTAAATTGTATTTAGTAGCAAAGGCAAAATCTCTATCATCATGAGCGGGAACAGCCATTACTGCGCCAGTTCCATAGGTATTTAAAACATAATCAGCAACCCAAATAGGAATTTTTCTTCCGTTAATAGGATTAATAGCATATGAACCGGTAAATACACCAGTTTTTTCTCTTGTAATAGATTGTCTTTCTATATCAGACTGTTTATTAGCATCATCTCTATAAGTCACCACAGCGTCTTTATATTCATCTTTAGTGAGAATATCAACAAGTTCATTTTCAGGGGCAAATACCACATAGGTAACACCATATAGAGTGTCTACTCTAGTAGTGAATACACTAAAGTCTATATCCGAATCTGCTACTTTAAATGTAACCTCAGCACCAGTAGATTTTCCAATCCAATGCTTTTGCATTGATTTAGTTTTCTCAGGCCAATCCAAGGTATCAAGTTTTTCTAATAGTTCATCAGCATAGTCAGTGATTTTTAAAAACCATTGGGTTAAATTCTTTTTAGTAACCTCAGTTCCACATCGCTCGCATGCGCCATCTAACACTTGTTCATTTGCGAGTACTGTATTACAGCTAGGGCACCAATTTACAGGTGCTTTTTTTCTGTAAGCAAGGCCTTTTTCAAAAAGTTTTAAGAATAACCATTGAGTCCATTTATAATAATCAGGATGGCAAGTTACAACTTCATGGTCCCAATTAAACATTGCTCCCATAGCCTTTAGTTGTCTTTCCATAGTTACAATGTTTTGCTCTGTAGAATCTTTTGGATGTACACCTGTTTTTATTGCATAGTTTTCAGCGGGTAATCCAAAAGCATCAAAGCCCATTGGTTGAAATACATTATAACCCTGCATTTTCTTCATTCTAGCCCAAGTATCTACAGGTGCATAGTTGAACCAATGCCCAGCATGTAATTGGCTCCCAGATGGGTAAGAGAACATTTCAAGCACATATAGCTTCTTACCAGGTTTATTCTCATCAAATTTGTATAGATCAGTTTGTTCCCATTTTTGTTGCCATTTTTCATCGATGGTAGTATTGTATTTTGCCATTAATATTCCTCCTTTAGATTTTGCTAGAAAATAAAAAAAACCTTCATCTCAACAAAGAGACGAAAGTAAAATTCCGCGGTACCACTCTAATTAGGCATTACACCTCACTTACGAATATAACGGTTTTAACCGTACTTGTTTTAACAAGTAAGCTCTTACTTTAAAGTAAGATCATAGGCAAGTTCGTATTATACCATTACTGTTTCGCACCAAAGCAACAGCTCTCTTAAAATGCTACAAATATTACTACTCCTAATCTAAGCAATTTATCATATTATACTTTGTTTATTAAAGGATTATTATCTATTATAATTTAAATAGAATTTTCTGTCAAGAACATGGATTGGACACATTGAATAAATCTTCTTCTGAAGTCGTTAATATTGCAGCACCGCAGGTGATGATTTAACTAAATTTTTTAATAAGATTTTTATTTGCGTAGGCGATAAAAATGGTAAGTGCATAGTCATATACTAGGAAGCCAAACTCCATAAAGAGTATTAGTAAATATATATTTATATTAGGAATTTTAAATAATAGTAATTTATATATAAATATAATTATAGCAGAGCTTATATTAAAATATAATAACTTAAGTACAAACTCTAGAGGAATACTCCTTAATTTTTCTACAAAATACTTCACAAAACCATAGGAGCCAAAGATCATTATATAGGAAATGCTTATAAGCTTTGAAGGTATAATAAATAAACTAAGCAAACAAACAGCACTATATACTATAACCGTGTTTTTTACTCCAGTAAGTAAAATGGAAAGAGGTATAATGCAAGAAGCTATACCTAATATAAACAATCTATTTGTAGGAAAAACAGAAGAAAGATATAGTAATATCAGACTAAGTGCTGCGAATATACCACCCTTAGCAATATTATTAGATTTCATAAAAACCATCTCCTAAATTAATATGCTTAGCAACAGGAAATAAGATCTCCGCCTAAACATTCACAAATACTATCTGCACACCATAAGTTAATGCACATATTACCCATATCAGAATCTTTGTTTCGCTTGCCATAATAGTTACCTCTGTAATTTGTGTTTCTAGTGTTTATTTCATTAAAGCTTCGTCTATATTCAACATTATTAGGCGCAAGGGAACAGGCTTTACTAATGAAATTATAGGCACTATCATGCCAACTTTTTTTCAAATGAACCATTCCCATTAAATAATTCCATTCAGCAGTTTTTGTATCCATGGAACCCAATTTCTGCTCAGCTGAAGAAAGGTTTCCACTATTTAAATCCATTCTAATAGATTGATATATGTCTCCATTAGTGTAGTCATTATTTGAAGAAGAATTATAAGTATTTGAAGACTGGTAGCTATTAGAAGAACTAGTGTTTTTCATAAGTGAATCATAAGCTTCATTTAGTTCCTGCATTTTTTCTTCTGCTAAATCTTTTAAGGGATTATCACCATACTGGTCAGGGTGATATTTTTTTGCCTGCTCTCTATAAGCTTTTTTAATATCTTCTTTTGACGAGCCTTCTCGTACACCAAGTATTTCATAGGGATTTGCCATTTTTATATTCCACTCCTTTTAAATGATCAATATCTAATTTTTCATTAAAAACCTTATGCATTTTTTCCATGAGTCCCAGTTCTAATATATTATATAATATATCCTCATTTTTGATTAATGGCAATGAATTTAAAAATTTTAAACATTGCTGGGCACAAGTAGTCAATATATAATCAATTCTTGGCTTAACCAATGTGGAAAAACTTTTATAATCCAAATTATCATTATTAAGCAATGAACTTATAGCATTGAAAGAATTGCTTTTTATATCTTTTTCTAAATCATCATAAGCATCTATAATGTATATCCATTTACCTAAATTATAGCCAAGCCAATATAAATCCTCCTTAAAGGATGCATCTTTATAATAAAAAGATATTATAAAGCCTGTAAGATCAGCAAAAACATGAGATAACTTATCTATGGATAGATGTTCATCTATGGATATATTCACAGGATTTGTTTCTAAAGTATTTAGTAATAAAAGCTTTTCCTTAGTATACTTCATTACATCATTATATTCCATTGGAACATTTGACAAATATTTCTTTAAAAACTTTGAAAAAACTTTGCTTTTCATTGTTTTATTATCTTGAACATCATCCATTAATTTATAATATGCCAAAGTAGTATTACAAAAAGCTGCATAATTTAAGGCCATATTATTGTTAATCATAATGCTTTTTTTTAGTGGATGAATTGCACAACTAAATTTAGTGAAGTTGCATTTATTATCATCAAGTGAATCTAGAAGAACTGCTAAAAAAGTCATATCATAATTTAAAGTAAGCCTTGGAAGCTGCCCATAGTTACTTTTAATGGAGCTACATAGACCACAATAATAAGCTTTAAATTTTTCATAGTCTTTTATTTTCATTTCCATTTTACATGGAGTTACATATCCAAACATTATAGCTCCTTTACTACTATTTTTTTTGATTTTAGTATTTCATAAATAGTTTCAGAGGTAGTGTCCGAGAGGCTATAACCTAGCAAGGTTACGACTTCGCAAAGTTCATCTTCATCTGAACTTTCAATTTCTATATAAGGAAAAGGACAGAATTCCTTCTCATTTATGTCTATTTCTATAAGCGTATTTTTATACTTATAGCTTTCCCTATATTTTTTAATGGATTGTATAAGCTCAAGACCTAAGGCTTCAAAAATTCCAATAGCTGCAGCTTCGTCTTTAATCTCTGACTCGTGCTCATCCATGATCTTATATTTTTCCTGGCTTATAAGTTTTTTTGTGGTGATATAGTGCAGAGTAGAATTTGTTAACTCATCGTGGATGGTGCGTATTCTTGCATAGCCTTTGCTCTTAATTAGCCTTTTATCCGAAAAATCATAAATATTATTTATTTGATTTTCTTGTTTTACTTTTGGGGCATTTATATTCAATAATTTTCTGCGAATTTCTTCTACATCAATATCTATAATTCTAGTTTCTATTTCTTTCATATTATTCTCCTAGCCTTTCTTTGGGGCAGATAACAATTATAATTGTTTGCGTGCTCACTAATTGTGATTATATCATAATTTAAATAAACTAACATTAATAATTGATTAAAATTGCTAATATCAGTACAATGACATAACTAGAAGCAATAAAGATATATTTATAACAAAGTATATAGCAATATATTACTTTGTTATAAGTAAATATAAATAGTATAATAATTAGGCACATTAGAATAAATAACTTCATATTTATTCTAATGTGCCTTAGATAAATAACAAGGTGGTGTTTTTTTGGAATACATAAAAGAAGTTAATATAAATGAGGCTATTATTCATGTTTTAGATAACAATGCAGATGAACCTATATTGAATGAATATGCCTTAGATTTAGATGAAGAAAAATATAATTTTTTATTGAAACATATTCAGAAGTGTTTAAAAGATGAAGATTTAAAATATGGGGTCTTTAATTCTGAGCGAAATATAGTAAAAGAGTTATCTCAGGAATATTTAAATGGTGAAAATAACCTACTGGTTGTATCTAAGGAACTAGCAAGACAGATGTTTATTTTGATGAGATCTAAGGGGAGCATTCCCTCCTGTGATTTAATAGTAGTATCTTTTACTACAGAATTTGGACCAATCCTTGGTATATTCAAAATGGATTATATTAAGAATTATGTTCACACTATAGAGTTTGTGGATAACAAGTTAGGCATTGATATAGTACCACAGTTTACTGGTCTTCCTGGCTTCTCTCAAAGAATACAAAAATGTGCTTTTTTAAAGCCTATTAGGAAAGAAAATAATTTTGATTTAATGGTTATTGATAAAAAAAGCAAGAGTAAAGAAAATGAAGAAAACAGTTCGAACTACTTTATAGAAAATTATTTAGGTTGCACAACATTTGATAACAAAAGAGACATCACTAAAAATTTTGTCAAGGCAGCTGAAAAATTTACCCAAAATACCTTCCCAGAAAACGCAGATAAAGCAGAAGCTGTTAGAAGTACTATAAAAAGAAAACTTAAAGAAGAAGATAATATTGATGTTAGAGAATTATCTGAAGAAATGTTTTCTGAAAACCAGGATACTAAGGAAAAATTTGTTGAGTTTATTACAGAGCGAGGTATCTCAGAAAATATTAGTCTGGATAAAGAATGGATAGATAAAAAACTAAAAAGAGTAAGACTTAAAATTGATAAGGATATAGATTTATATGTAGATGAGGAAACCTATCATGATAATAGTCGATTTGAAATACAAAGAAATGGTGATGGAACAATTAATATGGTTATTAAACATGTAAGTAATTATGTCCAAAAATAGATAAAAAAGTATATATTACGCGTATTGCAATACGACTAATGCATTTCATTTCGCTAAGAACTGCTAATTTTATTTTAAATTGTGCTGCTAAAAAATATAAACTCGCTAGCGCTCAAACATATGTTTTTCTTAACGCAGCTTAATTCAAAATATAATAAGTAGTTCTAAAGCTTATTCAAATGCATTATACGTAATATATACTTTTTTTGCGCATGAAAACATTATAGTTTCCGATATAATCACTCATAGGCACACACCTACAACCAACGATGAAAATATTTGGGAACAGAATATTTATTGACTAATAAAAAATTAAAACTAAAAGACCCACAGTATAAATACTGTGGGTCTCTTAGTTTTAAATTATTTAGATGAATTAGCAGAACCTAAAACATTAGTGATTTTACCTTCAACTAATTTAGTTATGTTAGTTCTTGCTTCTCCAAGATATTTTCTTGGATCTATTTCGCCAAGATTTTTAGTTAAAACTTTTCTTATTGAACCTGTCATAGCAAGTCTTAAATCAGTATCCATGTTTATTTTACAAACAGCCATAGAAGCCGCTTTTCTAAGCATTTCTAGTGGGATTCCTTTTGCACCTTTCATTTCTCCGCCAAATTCATTGATCATAGTAACATAATCTTGATCCACAGCAGATGCACCATGAAGAACTATTGGGAAATTATGAAGGCCTGCTTCTTCTAATTTTTTTGTGATTAAAGTTAATCTTTCAAAATCAAGTTTAGCTTCGCCTTTGAATTTGTAAGCACCATGGCTTGTTCCTATAGCTACAGCTAAAGAATCAATACCAGTTCTTGTTACATAATCCACTGCTTGTTCTGGATCAGTATAAGTTGCATCAGCAGCTGATACTGAAACAGCATCTTCAACTCCAGCAAGTTTACCAAGCTCAGCTTCAACTACAACACCTTTAGAATGAGCAAAATCAACTACTTCTTTAGTTGTTCTTACATTTTCTTCATAATCAAGATGAGAACCATCATACATTACAGAAGTAAATCCAGAAGCTATAGCAAGTTTACATTGTGCTAAATCTGAACCGTGATCTAAGTGAAGTGCAATATCAAGACCAGTGTCTTCTACAGCTGCCTCTACCATTTTTCTAAGGTAAGTAGGTCTAGCATATTTCATTGCTCCGCCTGATACTTGAAGTATAACAGCTGACTTATGAGTTGCACAAGCATCGACAACTCCTTGAATTATTTCCATATTATTGATGTTGAAAGCACCAATTGCGTAATTTCCTTCTAAAGCCTTTTCAAACATTTTAGTAGTAGTAACTAAAGCCATATTAATTCCACCTTTCAGATTTTGTAACAGGGACATATATTGTCCCTGTGGGACTTTTTATTGTATACTATAATTATAAGCTATAAACGGACTATTTTCTACCCTTTTATTATAAATGATTTCAACAAATGAAAATAATTAAAAAATATTGCTTATAGAAACTTTTTCATGAGATATTATATGGTCTATAAGATATTTCATAATATGCACAGTGGCTAAGGCTTCTGACTTATCGCGAGTTTTTATATACTGAGTTAATTTTAAAACTTCATTGTCTACATGATCTAAGTCCTCATGATGTATATAAATGGTTAAAAATTTAGAATCCCTTTTCCACTGAGCTATATAATCTAGGGATAGACTATGTGCATCTTTATAATTCTCTTTAAGTATATAACTTTCTAGGGTACAATTCAAATTTTGAAGATGATGGCAACTACGATTTATAATATTTGTAGATATAAATATTCCTATAATCATTAGAATAAATATGATAAAGGCTATATAAACATTCTTCATTTATTCATATCTGCCCCTTCCTTAAGTTGATAATAGAACTTATTTTTAGAATCTAATATTCCTATGAAAACATTTTTTGCAGATAAAATATTATTTTCATTTAGTATACTATTTAACCAAATTTCGTCTTTGGATAAAATTTTTAAATTTTTGTAATTTATATTGCCATCCATAATTAAAGGTATAGGCAAAGATTCTTGAGTTACGGTTAGATTCAAATCCTCCTTAGTTACATTGGACTTTTCAGTTTTTGGCAATATGGAAAGCTCGCCACTAGTCTCTAAAATAGCATATTGAATATCGGATAAATTAAAATATCCTTTTAATCTAAGCTCTTCTAATAAATCATTAATATTAAATCGTTGATATCTAAGCTCAGCGATATCAATTTTTCCGTTTTTTATAAGTATACTTGGAGTGCCTGTTAAAATTTTTCTAGCTTTCTCACTTTTGAGTTCAATAAAAGAAGTAGCAACTTGAAGAAATAGCAAAGTAATTATTGGTATAATGGCATGTAAAATTGGAATTCTTATATCTTGCATGGGAAAAGTAGCAAGTTCAGAAATCATTAATGCAATAACCAGTTCAAAAGGCTCGAGCTCACCTATTTGTTTTTTACCCATCATCCTCATAATAAAAATTACTGCAAAGTATAACAAACAAGTTCTAATTATTAAAATAAACGTAATATCACCTCATCCTATATGAGTATATTTTCTGTTTAAATACAAAAATTATAAGGGGTACATGATACATTTTTTGAAAACTAAAGTATAATAGTAGTAGCCACTAAAAAATAGGGGATGATTGTATGGAAAGTTTCAATATAGGCCTTAAAGATGGTAGACATGTTTTAGTAAAGCAGGGAACTATATTAAATGATATTATTAAAGATAATAGTTTATTAAATGACATACCAGTAGTTTTAGGTAAGGTTAATAATAAACTTTATGAGCTAGGAGAAACTATAACGCAGGATGGTAATTTTGACACCGTGGATATTAAAAGTAAAATTGGAATGATGACATATGTTAGAACCCTTCAGTTCGTATTAATAAAGGCAGTTTTCGAATTGTTTCCTACAGCTAAAATTTCTATCGAGCATTCATTAAGCAAAGGGTTATTTGGAGAAATCCATAAGACTATTGCACTAGACGTTGATGATATATATGATATAAAAAACAAAATGAGAGAAATAATAAAATTGGATATTCCTATAAGAAAGATAACACTTTCAAAAGCCAAAGCAATAGAAATTTTTAAGTCATATAATATGCAAGATAAAGTTAAGCTTTTAAAATACGTTAACTCAGAAGAAGTAAAGCTTTATGAATTGGATGGGAGATATGACTATTTTTATGGACCAATGGCTTATTCAACAGGAGTATTAAAAACATTTGATTTAATATATTATGAGCCAGGGTTTATATTAAGGTATCCCACGTCTGATGCTCCAGATAGAATTCCTAAATTTCAAAAACATGAAAAACTAGCTAAAATATTTTATGAAGCTGAGCAATGTGGAGAAATATTAGGTGTTGGAAGTGTTGGTGCATTAAATGATGAAGTAGCAAATGGTGGTATTGTTAATTTAATTAGAGTAGCAGAGGCTCTTCATGAAAAGCAAATAGCTTACATTGCGGATATGATTCATCAAAGAGCAAAGGTAAAATTAGTGCTTATAGCAGGACCATCCTCTTCAGGGAAAACCACTTTTTCAAAGAGGTTAGGTATTCAATTAAGAGTAAATGGCTTAATACCAATATTTATTTCTTTAGATGATTATTTTATTGATAGAGAAGTCACTCCAAGGGATGAAAATGGTGAATATGATTTTGAATCTATATATGCTTTAGATTTAGAGCTCTTCAACGAAGATTTAAAATTATTACTAGAAGGCTCTGAGGCCGATATACCAAGTTTTAATTTTAAGACAGGAAAAAGGGAGTGGCACGGGAATAAGATTAAAATGCCTGAAAATGGAGTTTTGATTGTAGAAGGAATACATGGATTAAATGAAATTTTAACTGCTTCCATAGCTACGGATAGTAAATTTAAAATATATATAAGTCCACTAACACAACTTAATTTGGACGACCACAACAGAATTTCTACAACAGATGTAAGAATGACAAGAAGAATAGTTAGAGATTATTTATCTAGAGGGTACGGCGTTGAAGATACACTAAAAATGTGGCCTTCTGTAAAACGTGGAGAGGAAAAAAATATTTTTGTTTTTCAAGAACAAGCAGATGCAATGTTTAACTCTAATGTAGTCTACGAGCTTTGTGTACTTAAAAAAATTGCATTATCTGAGCTTAATAAAATTGGAGAGGGAAGTCCAGTATATTATGAAGCAAGCAGATTAAGAAGCTTTTTAAATTTTTTTGTAGATGTAGACAAAGAGTTAGTACCAGATAATTCAATAATCAGAGAGTTCACCGGTGGAAGTTGTTTTTATCAATATTAAGACAGAAAAAGTATGAAATTTCTCCTGAGTGCCTTGCAAACGAACTTAAAACTTGAAATTCCATTAACAAATTCTAATCTTTTGCAAATATAAAATTCTCTGACGCTCACACTCGGCGTCCTGCCTCGGGTTCACTAGACTGCACTTCCTGTGCAGTCTCACGAGAATTTTATATTTGCAAAAGAAGAATTTCTAAATGCAATTTCAATAGTTTTATCGTCTCGTTTGCAAGTCACTTCGGAGAAATTTCATACTTATCGTTCATCTTATATTTTAGTAAACACTGAAGTGGCGTTATCTAGGATGCTAAACAGTTGATAATAGTAACTAAGAGTTTATAAAATTCACTATATATTTACTATAGAGTAACAAAAGAATAAGATATGTTAATGTGTGACAAAATAATTATGATTATTTTGTATTGTGCAGAGACGGACAAGGAGGATAACATGAAAAACTATAGTGTTTTTGATATATTAGGTCCAATTATGGTAGGTCCATCAAGTTCTCATACAGCTGGTGCGGCAAGGCTTGCTAAAATTGCGTCTATAATTGCAGGAAAAAATATTGCATCTGTAAAATTTGTTTTACATGGTTCGTTTGCTAAAACTTACAAAGGTCACGGATCGGATAGAGCATTAGTGGCAGGAATTTTAGGAATGGATCCCTGGGATGATAGACTTAAAGACTCCCTTAGCATAGCTAGTGAACAAGGGCTTGGCGTAGAGTTTATTGAGGGGGATTTGGGAGATGTTCATCCTAATACAGTAAAGTTTATTATAACAAAAAAAAGTAAGAGAAAAGTTGAAATCATTGGTTCATCTGTAGGAGGAGGAAATATTTTAATCTTTGAAGTTGATGGTGAACCAGTTGAATTTACAGGTAATTATCCAACAATTATAATTAGTCATAAAGATATTCCAGGGATGATTTCAAAAGTAAGCACCATATTATTTAATGAAAATGTTAACATAGCTTTTATGAATGTGTATAGAAATAGCAGAGGGCTAAAAGCAGCTATGGTATTTGAAACAGATACTATAGTGCCTAAAAATGTACTAGATAAAATCAAAGACTTGGGATATATTTACAATATAAGAGAAATATCACCAATAAAACAGTAATAATAATTGTTATCTACCAAAGAAACTGCAAGGAGGCAATAATTGTGTTTGTAAACAAAGGAATAGAACTTTTTAATATATGCAAGCAAAAGAATATACCAATTTGGGAATATACAATAAGGTGTGAAGAAGAGGACAGTGGAGTTTCACGCCTGGAAATTATTGAAAAGATGAGAAAAAATCTAAATATAATGAGGGAAGCTGCAGAATATGGACTTACAAATGAAACTAGGTCAATAAGTGGTTTAATAGGTGGGGATGCAATAAAACTAAATAGGTATGCCAGTTCTAAGAACACATTGACAGGCGAATTTATGGTAAAAGCAATGGCTAGAGCTCTATCTTGCTCAGAAGTGAATGCAGCTATGGGTAAAATAGTTGCGGCACCTACAGCAGGATCTTGTGGAATACTTCCAGCAGTGATTATTACAGCTGGAGAGAAGTTAAATAAGACTGAAGATGATTTAATTAATGCCTTATTTACTGCTTCAGGCATAGGAATTATAATAGCTAAAAATGCTACATTATCAGGGGCAGAAGGTGGATGTCAGGCTGAATGTGGAGCGGCTGCGGCTATGGGAGCAGCGGCCGTAGTGGAAATGATGGGTGGTACTCCTGACATGGCAATGGATGCAGCTGCTATTGTGATAAAAAACATATTGGGACTAGTTTGCGACCCTGTTGCAGGCCTGGTTGAGGTGCCTTGTGCTAAACGAAATATAGCCGGAGCGGTAAGTGCCTTAACCACTGCAGATTTGGTTATGAGTGGTGTAACTAGCAGAATACCTTTTGATGATACAGTAATTGCTATGTATAAGGTAGGCAAGCAATTGCCTTGTGAACTTAGAGAGACTGCTATGGGTGGTCTTGCAACTACACCTACAGGCCTTAGACTTTCAAAAGAAATATTAGGGAAATAAAAAAAATAATGGAAATTGAAAGAGGGATATCCTAAATGGATGTCCCTCTTTTTTCAAGGAACCTTTAAAAATGTAATGAATAGAATAATAAAGAAGATAATTAATTAAATGGAGGAGTAGAAATGCAATTAAATGGTAGCAAAACAGAAAGAAATCTTCTTAAAACTTTTGCAGGAGAGTCAAGAGCTAGAAATAAATATACATTTTATGCTGAAAAAGCGGAGAAGGAGGGGTATGAGTATGTAGCCTCTATTTTCGAAGCTACTGCAAACAATGAAAAGGCTCATGCAAGAGAAGTTTTTAATAGGTTTCTTAAGATGAATAAAAATACAGCAGAAAACTTGATGGATGCTGCAAAAGGAGAAGCGTTTGAAACCAGCAAATTATATAAACAGTTTGAAAAAGAGGCCAGAGAAGAAGGCTTTATAGAAATTGCAGATTTTTATAAAGAATTGCAGGAAGTAGAAGAAAGTCATGAAATGAGATTTATGAAAATATATGAAAATCTTGTGGCAGGTATGATGTTTAAACGAAACAACGAAGTAAAATGGCAGTGTATGAATTGTGGATATATTCATATAGGAAAAGAAGCACCACCTTTTTGCCCTCTATGTAAGTTCCCAAGAGCTTACTTTAAAATATACTGCGAAGACTACAAATAGGAGGAGCGAATATGATAATTTATTACCCCACCTACTATTTAGTACCAGTAATACCTGTAATATCAATAGACGAGGATGAGTACCGCGAAGGTTATAGCGATGAATACCGCGCGGGATACAATGATGAGTATGGATATCGCTTTAACAATGAAGAAAATGAAGTGCATAACACATACAGAAATATAGATGAAGATATTTTTGGAGAGGCTGACGACGCTTACGTAAATGAAAGTACAAAATAATGAAAGCTTGGTGTTTTGAATGAAAAAAACCTATATTGTTGTATTTATTGTAATTGTCTTAATGTTTATAAGCACTTCATCAAGTTTAGTAAATACAATAATATATTCATTAGCCATAGTCCCACTCGCTATTTTACTTGGAGATCAAACTACTAGAATATCAGATTATATAGGACAAAAAAAAGGAGGCCTTCTAGCAGCTACAGTGGGTAATGTCCCAGAGCTTATGATGGGGATATGGTCAATAAAGTATGGTATGGTACCTTTGGTTCAAGCCTCTTTAATTGGTTCAATTATAAATAATATGCTTTTAGGTCTTGGAATTGCAGTAGTATTTGGAGGCTTTAAGTTTAAGGAGCAGAAATTTAATAGTATAATAGCACGAACGAATTTCAATATGCTACTACTAGCCATGTCTTCTATGGTTGTTATAGCAACATTAAATAGATACTCTGTAGTTATGGATTCGGTTCTTATATCCATAAGTGTGAAAGTTGCTTTTTTACTCATAGGCATTTATATTCTAGGACTAGTATTTTCCTTATATACCCATAACAATCTATTTGTAGTTAGTGAGCATAATGAAGATGAAAAAATTACTATAAAAAAGAAAAAAATTACTGTAAATAAGAAAGTTATTGAAAGTGCAATAACTTTAATATGTATATCTGTATTACTCTATTTTGTAAGTGATAAGCTAATTTATAATATTAGAGATTTTATAAAACACTATAATATATCCCAAGAGTTTATAGGCATTATCCTAATTCCGTTTTTGGGTAATATAGGTGAAAATGTATCTACTATAATGAGTGCAATGAAAAACAAAGTAGATATGAGCTTAGAAACGGCTATAGGGTCCAGCATCCAAATTTCGCTTTTTGTTACCCCTGTGCTTGTCATATTTTCTTGCTTTATGGGTCTTAATATGACACTTTTATTTCCGGTTTTTCACATAATAATGTGTGGCATCGCAGTAGGAATGTCCTTTTTAGTGTTTCAAGATGGAAAAACCTATTGGTTAGAAGGTAGTATTTTAATTACTTCCTATATGATAATTACTTTAGCATATTATTATATTGTATAGGGAATTCAAATAAATACCTGTGGCATCTTTTATTTGTTATTTATTTTCATGGGTATGTGCATAATTTAATTTTTACAATAATATAATTAATGAATATCAAAACTAAAAGGTGATTATTTGGCACATAGAAGAGTAATTCAAAATTACTACAATGATATAAATAATTTAGCAGAAATCTTAACTAAACTAGTCAGTTCTTATAGGGTATTAATAGGTGGAGCAGATGAATTAAATAAAATTGCATTGTCTAAAAAAAGCGAGGTTAAGGATGCGCTTAAAAGAGCAGACGATTTGGGAGACATTATAGATGAAGCAATAAAGGTATTGGATGAAGCTAGTTTTAGTTATATGTCTTACTGCAAAATGAAAACAGAAGTTATGAAATGCAAACTTCAAATAGAGTATATAGAAACAGAGATTGCTGAGGATTTAAAGTTAAAAGATTAGGGTAAATCAACTAAAAAAGTGTGAGAAATTTCTCACACTTTTTTTATTTTAAATTTACTTATCATAAGATAAGATAGGGTAAACATTATTATGATAGTAAGTGGGAGATTATCAGGAGCGTTTAAAGTTAATAATGCGTAGAGTGCTACAAGCATTCCAGCCATGGTAATAGGAATTCCTGTATAGACATTATCAAATGTAGAACTGTTATATCGTGCTAGCCTATATGCACCAGCTACAGGGAAAACTAAAAAGCAGATATAAGCCAAATAGCCAAGGGATATGAAATTATATAAATTAAATATAAGCATTGAAGGCGCAACGCCAAAAGATACTAGATCTGCTAATGAATCTAATTCTTTTCCTAGTTCGCTAGATACTTTTAATAAACGTGCTACTTGGCCATCATATCTATCCATAAGGGCAGCGAGTAGTATGAAAATCACAGATAACATGTAATTAGCTTGAAAAGTCGTAAGTAAGGATAATAAACCAAAAATCAAATTCCCAAAGGTTAGAATATTTGGGATAGAACTTTTCTTCACTGTGCATCACTCCTAAAATAATAAAATTGGACTATAAATTTAGATTGTATGTTAATATATCTTTTATAAAAACCATCTTTTTAATTATACATCATTTATTAACAATATTTAAGTATGCAAAACATATATTTTATGGAAAGTATTATATACATAAAAAAACTATTATATATAATAAAATATATTAATATTAATTTTTCTTTATGGTTAAAATAAAAAGAATAATAAATATTATATACCTTAGAAATTCAATAAGGAGGATTATAAAATGAAAATTTCTGAAATAATGACGAAAGACGTTATAAGTTTATCCGTAGATGATACAGTAGAGCATGCAGCAGGACTTATGAAGGAACATAATATAGGATCCATTCCAGTAAGTACAAATGATAAAATAGTTGGAATTGTAACGGATAGGGATATAATAATTAGATGTGTTGCAGAAGGTAAAGATTTAAAAATGCAAAAAGTTAGAGAAATTATGACAACAAACCCAGTGGTAGGAGATGAAAATTTAAATGTGGATGATGCAGCTAGGATTATGAGTGAAAGGCAAATAAGGAGATTACCAATAGTAAGTAGCAATGAATTAGTTGGAATGGTATCCCTAGGAGATTTAGCAGTAGAGCCAAATCTTAGGCAAGAGGCGTCAGGGGCATTAAGTGAAATTTCTATTCCTTGCACACCTAATATTTAACAATACCAAATAAAGGTCCACAGGAAATGTGAATCTTGTGGATTTTTATTTAAAGAGTTATAATAATTAAATAAATTGTTAAAATTAAGGTCAAATAGGAGAGAATGCAATGCATAAGGTAAAATTTATTTATAATCCATTTTCTGGTGAGAATACCATAGCCTCAGATTTAGATAGAGTAATAATGATTCATCAAAAATATGATCACATAATAGTGCCACATAGAATATGCTATGAAAATCCTATATCTAGTGCTTTTTCTGATATAAATGAAAGTTACAGATATGTTTTAATAGCAGGTGGAGATGGAACTGTCGATAATGTAGTTAATGAGATGAAAAAAAGAAAGATTGATTTGCCTATAGCAATTCTTCCTTCAGGCACTGCAAATGATTTTGCTAATTATTTAGGAATGCCTCAAGATGTTGAAGAGGCTTGTAATCAAATATTAACAAGCAAAGTAAAAAAGATAGATATAGGAAAGATAAATCATAAATATTTTCTAAATGTAGCAAGCACAGGACTATTTACAGATATATCACAAAAGATGGATGTGAATTTAAAAAACACCATAGGAAAACTGGCATACTATGTAAAGGGCTTAGAGCAGTTGCCTAATTTTAGAAAATTGAAAATAAAGGTTACTTCCAAGGATGTTTCTTTTGATGGGGATATGTACTTAATGTTAGTATTTAATGGACAAACAGCAGGAAATTTAAAATTAGCTTATAAGGCTAAAGTAGATGATGGACTTTTGGATGTAATTATAATAAAGGCTGGAATTATAAAAAATATTTTAAATATTTTTATTAAAATGCTTCGAAATGAGCATTTAGAAAATGTAGATGGTATTATTTACTTTAAGACTGATAAATTAGAAATAGAATGCTTCGAAGACATTGTTACAGATATAGATGGAGAAAGAGGGCCGGATTTTCCACTTCTTATAGAATGTGAAAAAGGTGGTATATCCATATTAGGAGCTAAAATATAGTTAACCACATTTCATAAGGAAAGTATACCACTTGTTATTTATTTTGATGTACCTTGGCATATTTTCAAAGAAAAATTAATAAATATTAACAGTAGCAATTTTAGGGAGAGTATATGAATGAGTATATATTTTTTACTGCTGTTAGTAATGGTTCTTTTATTATACGGAGGTATAATTTCTAGTTTGGTTTATGCACCTAAAAAAATCAAGATAGTAAGTGTTATAACTATGAGTTTAATGACATTTAGATACATAGCTCTACTAATTCTTTTTACTATTAAAAATCAAAGCTATTTGTATTTATTAAAACCTTTGGTATATGCAAACTTATTATGCATACCTATATGCGGTATACTTTCAGTTTTTATTTTTTCGAGGAATAATAAAATAAAACTTAAAAAGATTTTATTTATGTGTGTTATGCTGTGTATAGCCTATATCCTAGTTGTATATAAATCCCCTGCAAACATTGATATATCTAATAACTGTGGATATACTATAGAATTACAACTAGAAGCTTATTGTTACATTGTTCTACTTATAATAAATTCAATTTTATTCATCAAAGGTATAAAGTTATATAATAAAATTTATGCAAACAAGCTAGGGGCTGTGTTAATAACAATAGCTTCTAGTATTACTTTGTTATCGGTGCTTATAACCTCCATAAACTCAAATTTTCCAATGATACTTCTAGGAGATATTGCTTGGATAGTAACCCTAGATTATGGTTTAATAAAGTTTAAAAGGTAAAGCTTATTGTTGTGTGAAAAAAGCATATATGGCTGGAGTGAATACCTAGTCATACATGCTTTTTTTTTATTTTTTATAATTTTTGCTTCTTGAAAATTTAGTGTTACCACTTATCTTTAAGGGTCTTGGTGGTATCAAGGATTTTTTATCAAAGCCAATTAAATCTTCTCTATGAGCTTTTACTAGAGCCTCTTTTACCAGGTTATAGTTGTCTGGATTTTTAAATTGAAGCAAAGCTCTTTGCATGTTTTTTTCCTTTTGCTCATTTGGAACATAAACCTTCTCTTTGGTGAAAGGATTAATTCCAGTGTAATATATTGTAGTAGATAAACTACCTGGTGTTGGATAAAAGTCTTGAACCTGTTCTGGAGTGTATCCCATTTCTTTTATATATTCTGATAATTTAATTGATTCCGTAAGGTCTGATCCAGGGTGGCTTGACATAAGATAGGGAACCAAAAATTGATTTTTATCTAATTTCTTATCTATTTCGAAATATTTTTTTACAAAACGATCATAGACTTCCCTTTTGGATTTGCCCATTTGATCTAGTACCTTATCGCTAATATGCTCAGGTGCTACTTTTAATTGTCCGCTAATATGATGCTGGCACAGTTCTTCAAAAAAATTAGTGTTTTTATCAAAAATCAAATAATCGTATCTTATTCCAGAACGAATAAAAACTTTCTTTATATTTGGAAGTACTCTAACCTTTCTTAATAAATCCAAATATTCAGTGTGGTCAATAATAAGGTTCTTACAAGGTGTTGGATACATGCATTGTCTATCTTTACAGACACCTACTTTTTCTTGGATTTTGCAGGCTCTATGTCTAAAATTTGCTGTTGGACCGCCAATATCGTGAATGTATCCTTTGAAATTCTTTAAGGTTGTTAAAAGCTTTGCTTCCTCTATAATGGATTTTTGGCTTCTATTTTGTATAACCCTACCTTGATGAAAGGTTAATGCGCAAAATGAACAACTACCAAAACAACCTCTATGACTTGTTATAGAAAACTCAACTTCAGTTATTGCAGGAATACCACCTTTAGCCTCATATATAGGGTGATAGGTTCTGGTGTATGGCAGATCATAAGTTATATCCATTTCATTTTGAGTTAGTGAAATTTGAGGAGGGTTTTGCACGACAAATCTATCATTATGTTTTTGTACTACAGTCTTTCCTCTTATATCATCCTGTTCCAATGACTGTAATTTGTAGCTTTCTGCATAATCCTTTTTATCTGCTGATACATCTTCAAAGGAAGGTACTTCTATAAAATCTTTAAGGCTTTCAATTTCTTTTGTAGCATACACTGTCCCTCTTATAGAAGTCATTTTATCTATAGTCATGCCATACCTAAAAAGATTAGCTATTTCAACTACAGTTTTTTCTCCCATACCATAGATTAGTAAATCTGCTTTAGCATCAATTAGTAGGCTACGCCTTACCTTATTATCCCAATAATCATAATGGGCAAATCGCCTAAGACTTGCTTCTATACCACCAATAATAATTGGAACATTTTTAAAGGCTTCTCGAGCTCTATTACAATACACAATTACAGCTCTATCGGGTCTATGGCCCATTTCTCCACCTGGAGAATAAAGATCTGTACGCCTTTTTTTCTTTGAAGTAGTATAATGATTAACCATAGAATCTATATTACCAGAATTCACAAGAAACCCGTATTTAGGCCTTCCAAGTTTTCTAAAATCATCTACATTGTCCCAATTAGGTTGGGCTATAATACCTACAGTAAAACCCTCACGTTCTAAGGTTCTTCCAATTATAGCAGTTCCAAAGGAGGGATGATCAATATATGCATCCCCTGTAATTATTATAAAATCTAATTGAGAGATATTTCTTTCTTTTAAATCAGCCATACTAATAGGTAAAAATTGTTTGTTTACTTTCATATAATCCTCCAAACAGATTAGTTTGAACTAAAGTTCGTTGAACTTAATGTTCTTTTTCTTCTGTTAACTGTATTTAAGGCACATTGTAATAAATAAGTTCATTTTTGACTTGTTATTTATTTTTATATACATAATAATATTAACATAACAAGTCAAAAATATGAACTATAATAACTTATAAATATTAAAGTGTTATTACAAAATAAAAAAACAAAAATATTATGTGAATTTTGAAGTAATAATCAGAAGTTATGATAGATAACTTACTAGGACTATTTAATAGAGTATAAAAGATAAAAGATAAAAGATAAATTCAATTGAATTTATCTTTTATAGTTGCATTTTGAAGTATTTATAATATAATTATAGTGATAGAGTATTTTTTTGTACTTAAATTAATATTTAATGAAATTTCATAAATAGTTAATATTGCAACTTCGAAGAAGATGATTTAATAATAGTATAAATTTTATAGGTGGTGAAACTAAATGGAAAATGGCCCTCGGATTAGAAGGTCAAAATTAATTCTAAAATTTAATATTAATATGCAGAGAAATTCTTGTATTAGAAATTAATATAGTTTTAATAGTGATTAAAAATCAATGGGTTATTAATTATGTTTTAATATTTCTCTGCAAAAAAGGAGGAATATTCATGGAAAAAGTTTCTGAGTTTTTTTTAAGCAAAGTACTCAATCAAAATGTGTATGATGAATTTGAGGATAATATTGGGAAGCTGTTTGATATTTATGTTACTACGCAGCAGGGATATCCAAGGGTTATAGGATATAAAATCAAAAAAGGAAGAGAAATTTTTAATTATGAGTTTAGAAATATTGATATATGTAAAGAGGATAAAGGGCTAATATTAAGAGCAAGGGGAGTTAAAGACATAATTCCAAGGAAATTCTCTTACCTTTTATCTAAACATTTATTGAACAAACAAATAGTTGATGTTAACGGAAAGAAAGTGGTTAAGGTTAATGATCTAACCATGAATAAGATTGGCGGAGAAATAAGAGTTGTAGCTGTAGAATCGGGTATTATTGCAGCTACAAGAAAATACAAATTAGATGGAATAATTAGATTTTTATATGATATATTGGGTAAAAAGCCTAGAGAGAATAGTATAACCTGGGAAAGTGTTCAATCTTTAGAGATGGTGGCAGATAGTCTAAAACTAACGGAGCCCTACGGAAAATTAACTAAGCTCCATCCAGCAGACCTTGCTGACATTTTAGAGGGGCTAGATACTGAGGCGCGAAATAAGATTTTTGAGAGTTTAGATAAAGATTTAGCCGCAGATACTTTAGAAGCACTACAACCAGAGATTCAAGCGGATATTTTAAGTACTATAAATAACTTACGGGCACAAGAGATTTTAGATGAAATGCCTAATGATGAAATTGCCGATATTTTAGATGAAATGAAGGAAGTTGACGCAGAAAAAATCCTTATGAACTTTAATAAAGAAGATGAAGAAGAAATTAGAAATCTTATGGAGTACCCAGATGAAGTTGTGGGGAGTATAATGAATAAAGACTTTATATCTTTTAATGTAAATATTACTGCAAGTGAAACTATAGAAATTTTAAGGGAACTTAAGCCAGAAGATGAAGTAATACATTATATTTATATAGTAGATGAAAATGAAAAACTGCAAGGTTTTATTTCACTTAGGAATTTAGTCCTCTCAGCTCCAGTTCAAAAATTGAAAGACATTATGGATGATAAAGTTATTAAAATAAAAGATTGTCAAGATATTGAGGATGCTATTGAAGTGGCATTGAAATATGATTTAATTTCGCTACCTGTAGTGGATTTAGACGAAAAGTTATGTGGAATAGTAATTATGAATGATATAATTGAAGAACTATTGTCTCCTAGATGGAAAAGAAAGCTCAAAAAAATTATATAAAAATACACTGCGCTTTTAGTAGCACAGTGTATTTTTTTTGGAATTTAGCACAAACTAATGTTGTTAATAAAGAGTATATATTAGGCGCATGAAAATAAATAGCATACTGACTTGATAGTTATTAAAATGCGACTCAATCTAAGGAGGAATATTTTGAAGATTAATAAACATTTACTCAAAAGATGCAGCGCTGTGGTCATGACTATTTTAATTGCATATTTTGCAAGTGAAGCTTATTTTAATATTTCTAGTATGAAAGTTATGGCACAGGTTTACAAATATGGTGCGCGTGGTGAGCAAGTTAAACAAATTCAAACTAAACTAAAACAATGGGGATATCATAATGATAGTGTTGATGGAATATATGGATATAATACATATCTTTCTGTTAAGGCGTTCCAAAGTAGCAATGGATTAAATGCAGATGGAGTGGCAGGGAAACAAACACTTGCAGCTATGGGCATAAATCCTAGTAAAGAAGCTTCCAGCGAAACAGCTTCCAGCCAAAATGTAACAAATAATAAGGATGTGGATTTAATGGCTAGACTTATAAATGGTGAGGCTAGAGGTGAACCTTATGAAGGGCAAGTGGCTGTTGGAGCAACAATTTTAAACAGAACAAGAGATGCAAGATTTCCATCTACCATAGCAGGAGTGATTTATCAACCAGGGGCATTCACAGCTATAGTAGACGGACAAATAAATGCAAAAATTGAAGAAAGCTCTATAAGGGCTGCAAGGGATGCAATAAATGGATGGGATCCCTCTGGGGGAGCAGTATTCTATTTTAATCCTGCAACAAGTACTAATAAGTGGATTTGGTCACGGACGCTTATAAAAGTAATTGGTAAACATAGATTTTGTAGTTAATTAAATATATCGAAAGTAAAATCCACACTAAATATAAAAATTTATATTTAGTGTGGATTTTACTTCTGATTTTCAAAATCAAATATTCTATTTTGGAAATAACATTAGTATTATTCAAATTATGTTATAATATTTCTATATATTTCTAAATAATTTACATAAAAACTTGTAAAATATGCAACTAAATATAAATAGCCACGTATATTAATCGATATGTTTTTTTAATAACTAGTGGTATTAAAATTAACAAATTAAATGGGGGTACTTCTTAATGCAAAGTAAGTTCGAACAGCTTTATGATATGTATTATGATTGTGTGTACAGATATATTTTTGTTTCTGTAAAAAATAAATGGAACGCGGAAGATATAATCGCTACAGTATTTACTAAAATATTTGAAAATGAAGATAAAATTACTGAGGTAGAAGCAAGCAAAAATTGGGTTTTTCGTATAGCTCATAATACTATCATAGATTTTTATAGAAAAAACAGTAAAGTAATCCCTATCGAAAGTTTTTTAGATAGAGGGGATGAAGATTTTGGATATGAAGATATTGTTATCAAAGATGAGTTTAATGGAGTGAAAAAAATAATTGATGGATTACCAGAAGAAACAAAAAAAATGCTTTATTTAAGATTTTATGGTGGTCTCAAATTTAGAGAAATTGCGGCAACAGTAAATGTAGCTGAAAATACGGTTAAGTCAACTATTTCAAGGGCTATAAAGAAAATAAAGAAAAATTATGAACATAGTTTAGGAGGTGATGTAATTGGTTAGCAATGAATTTTACGTAGAAAAATTATTGTGTAATGATGCAGCAAAGATTGTTATCGATGAGGAATTTAAATGCGATTTAAAAAACAGAATAATGCTTGGAGATAAATACAACAATATTACAGAACTGCCTAAACGTAAAAACAGCTTTAAACAAAGCAAATATTTTAAAATTGCTTCAGGCTTTGTAATTTGCGTATTTGTAAGTGGGACAATATTTAAGGTAATAGATGTTCCAAGTAAAAGTATATTTGGAAAGGGTGAAGAACAAGTTATTATCCCAATAAGTAGTGAAAAAAGCTCAACAGATGATAGTAGTAAAAAAACAAGTTTACTACAACCTAAAGATACAGTAGCAATCATCAATAATGGCAGTAAGCTACCGGTTATAGCGAAAGGTATTGATGGTAGTACTGTTGATAAGCTTTTAGAAAAGTATAGCAAAAAGAACAGTGTTGCAATTAATAGAAACCAAAAGGTTGTAAATTCTGAAGAGAGTGATGATGACATAAATGAAGGCTTAGTTAAAGAGGGTAAAAGTGCTAGTCTTTCAGTAGATGGCGGTGGACCAGTAGACATACCTAAAACGGGGAATAAGGAAGAAGTAGTTTCAAACCTGAAATTCTACGATTCAAGGTATTCGCTTGGTGAAAAGAGCTTAGTTAGTGTTAAGGATGGCGGTATATATGTGAAGGATATGCAGTCTTCAATAGAGAAAAAGTTAATAACTTATAATGAGAAAACTCAAATAGTTGAAAAGCCTAATTTTACACCGGATGATGGAATAATTTATTATGCATCAGAAAAGGTAACTTTAGCAAATGGAGATATTGGTGAAAAAAATGGAGCTATCTATTTGACGGATAAAAATGGTCAAGAGTCTAGTAAACTTGTAGATGGAAAAAACCCTATGATATCAAAAGATGGTAAAAAGTTAGTCTATGAAAGTGAAGGCAAAATATTTATTCTAGATTTAGCAACAAATGATAGAAGGTTTGTAGACAATGGGAAATATCCTGCTTTTTCTGATAATGGTAATACGATAAGTTATGTAAAGGAAGATAAAGAAACTCAAAATTATGATGCAAATACTGGTAAAAAAGATGTTTATATTAAAAAAACATTTTCTAGCTTATGGGTATTTGATTTATCAACCGAAAACACCCATAGTTTAACAAATAATGAAGTTAATATTAATGGTGATAGCATTCAATCTTGGGCAGATGCGGTAAGAAGTGGAAGTGTTACTAGTGACCTTAAAGTAACCAGTAAATATAGTTACTATGAGAGTATTTGGTCTTCTAATAATAAAGAAGTATATGTCATTAGAAAAAATAATGATGCGCAAATGTTCGAATTCATTAAGTTTAGCTTAGATAAATAAGTAATTAGAATATAAAATTGGTAGTAGAAAAAATTCTACTACCAATTTTATATTCATTATTCCTCTGAGCAATATTTAATTATTAAATCTAAAGTACATAATATAGAATCCATATGAGTTCTTTCATAACCATGTGAGGCAAAAATTCCAGCCCCAATTAAGGCTGTTTTTATGTCATGTCCGGCTATTAAAGCAGCTGAAGCATCAGAACCATAGTGTGGGTAAATATCTATTTTGTAATCAATGCTTTCTTTTTCACAGATATCTGTTAATTTTTTTCGCAAGCTTAAATCATAAGGACCTGATGAGTCTTTAGCACAAATACAAACACTATATTCTGAAGAATTTTGATCAAGACCTGGACAACCCATATCTACAGATACAAACTCTTTAGTTCTTTCTGGCATTGATGCAGAGGCTCCGTGTCCAACCTCTTCATAATTGCTAATAAATATATTGGTTGTATAGGGAAGTTGAATGTTACTTTCTACTATGTGCTTTATAGAATAAAGCAGAATTGCCACTGAAGCTTTATCATCTAAGTGTCTAGATTTTACAAATCCTTTTTCAGTAAATTGTGTTCTTGCATTAAAGCAAATAAAGTCACCAACGCTGAGACCTAGTTCTTCAACTTCTTTTTTTGAGGAAATTTTTTCATCAAGAATTACTTCCATATTTTCTGGGGTTCTTTTAAGCTCGCGGGCATCGTTTCCGCTAATATGTACTGAAGGTTTTGTGCTCTGGATAGTTCCTGTGAAGGTTTTACCATGGATAGTTTCTATGGTGCAGTTTTCACCTTCTATTGAATTCATCATGAACCCACCGATAGGATCTATTCCAAGAGAACCGCTGGAATTAATTTTATTAACCATTGCACCAAGTGTATCCACATGAGCAGAAAGTGTTCTTTGGTAATCATCGTTTTTGCCTTTTAGGGTAACGATAACAGCACCTTTATTAGTGGTGAAATGTGGCACCTTCAAAACTTGAAGCTCTTCTTTTATGTAGTCCATGATTTTTTCAGTATATCCTGAAGGACTAGGTATTGAAAGAATATTTTTTAAATAGTATTTAATTTTATCTTCATTATAGTTCATGTTATCACTCCTTAGAAATTAAATTAGTATAGGTGTAATTTTATCATAAAAAATGTTAAATTTAAACTAAAAAATTAAATTTAAACAATAAATAAACATGAAAAAAACAGGTATATAAGAATAAAAGTATATAGGAATATTAGTTTCTTTGTAGTATAATATTTACGAGTAGAGAAGGAGAATTTATATGAAAAAAAAAGCAATTATAATATTAGGAATTTTAATTTTGTTAGGCACGGTTACATTTACTAGCTATTCCTATGTTGGAGTAAAACATTGGGATTCTTTGATTTTACCTAGTATTAAAATAGAAAATGAAGATTTAACAGGTAAAACTAAGAAAGAAGCTCAAAAAATAATGATGGACAAGTATTCAAACCAAGTAGTTAAGAAAAAAATAAATATAATAACTGAGGAGAAAAAATACACCTTAGACTACTCAATGCTAGACGCAAAGTATAATATTAATGAAGCAATAGAAGAGGCATATAGCTATGGAAGAGACTTGAATATGTTCCAAAAATATAAAGCGATAAAAAATCCCGTAGAAAAGCAAATAAAGCTAACCTTCCAATATAATGATAAGATTGTTGATAAAATGCTTACGGAAATAGCTAAAAATATAAATAAAAAGGCTGTGAATGCGACTATAACTATGGTTAGTAGTGGTCAATTTAATGTTACTAATGACGCTTCTGGAAGGCAACTACAAGAGGATACATTAAAAAAAGACATCAAAAGCAAAATTAACGGTGTTCTTTCTGCAGATGTTATAAGTATAGTGGCCCCAGTAAGTAAGGTAAAGCCTAAAATTTCAGAAGCTGCCTTAAAGGGGATAAATAAAAGGATATCCACTTATACTACGAATTATGCAAGCTCCGAAGAAGGCAGAGCAACCAACATAGCACTATCCACTAAAAGTATTAATGGGACTCTATTAATGCCAGGAGAGGTGTTTAGCTTTAATGGGACGGTAGGGGAAAGAACAGCAGCAAGGGGTTATCAAAGCGCAGGTGTAATTATCGGAGATAAAATAGAGCAAGGTCTAGGTGGTGGAATATGTCAGGTTTCATCTACTTTGTATAATGCAATACTGGGTACTGAGCTTGTTTCTGTAGAAAGAATTCATCACACAATTTCTTCAGGATATATTCCAAAAGGACAGGATGCCACAGTGGATTATGGAAATCTTGATTATAAGTTTAAAAACACCTATAAGTATCCAATATATATTGAAGGTATTGTATCAAACAGAAACATTTATTTCAATGTTTATTCTAATTCTTCATTAACTAACAGAACTTATGAAATTATAAGTGAAATGTTGGAAGTTACTCAACCCAAAACAGAAATAATAAAAGATGCAACTAAGTATGAAGGCGAAAGTGAAATTGTTAAAACCGGTTATAATGGATTTAAGGTTAGAGTGTCTAGAAAAACTTATGAAAATGGTAAACTAATTGATACGAAGGTAATAAATAATGATACTTTTAACGTTATCAATGGCGTTATAAAAGTTGGTACTAAGAAAAAGTAAACAATAGCGTCGGGAAGACCTCGATAATAGATATATATAAGAAAAAACATAACGTTTAATTAACGTTATGTTTTTTCTTATATTATGCTTTAACTAAAAGTATTGCTGGAATGCTTTCACTTCGCTAAGTAATTCTAAAATTTATTTTATTCACAGCTGCTAAAAAATATAAACTCAGTCTTTGGAATACAAATTTTTGCATGATGAAAATCAATGATCATATTCTATAAATTATAGAAAAGATTCTAAGTTTAATAATTGAATTAATGGATAAATAATGAAGAACGTGATATTATATAAATAATATCATATAATACCAATTTTTTTATAAATTCAAACATGATGAGGGGGATATATTATGACAACAAGTGAAGTAGAATTAGTCCATAAGATTGCAGATAATATAGAAAAAGTTATTTTGGGCAAGAGACTTGAAATATACAATATATTAAAAGGAATATTAGCTAATGGTCATATTTTAATTGAAGATGTTCCAGGAGTAGGAAAAACTACACTTATAAAAGCTTTAGCAAAGTCACTGAGTTTGTCATATAGTAGAATTCAATTTACACCAGATCTTTTACCTTCGGATATTATTGGAGTGTCTATATATAACCAAAAAACCATGGAGTTTGAATATAAAAAAGGACCTATTTTTTCTAATATAGTCCTTGCGGATGAGATAAATCGAACATCACCTAAAACACAGTCGGCACTACTTGAGGCAATGGAAGAAAAACAAATTTCAGAAGGTGGAATTACATATAAGCTAAAAGAACCCTTTCTAGTTCTAGCTACTGAAAATCCTATAGAGTATGAAGGCACTTTTTCATTACCAGAGGCACAATTAGATAGATTTATGATTAAAGTAAGCATAGGGTACCCTCACTCAGATGCTGAAGTGGATATATTAGAGCTATATAAGGAAAACAATCCTATTGAAGAATTAGAAGCTGTTGCCACGGATGATGATATTATTTATTTACAGAAAAAAGTTAGAGAAATTCATGTGGAAAAACAGCTAAATGAATATATAGTTAAAATAGTTAATGCCACTCGGCATAATAGTTTTATAAGTCTAGGAGGAAGCATAAGAGCATCCTTAGCACTACAACGAGTTGCACAAGCAACTGCGCTTATAAATGGACGTGATTACATTATACCTGAAGATATAAGGGAAAATGTAATGATTGTCTTAAGTCATAGAATAACATTGACCTCATCAGCCAGAGCTAATAATTATAGCAGCTCGCAGGTGATTTCAGATATTTTAAAAACTATTCAAGTTCCTAAGGTGAAATAGCATGATTAGGACAAATAAAAAAATAGTATTTCTGAGTGTAGTGGCTTTCATTTTCGCTTATACATCAGGAGGTAATTTACCCTATGCAATATTTTATATATTTTTAGTTAGCATAGTTTTGGGAATAATTTATATGCGTATGGCTAAGAAAAATTTGTATGCCAAATATAAATATGGCAGTAGAATTTATAATGTTGGAGACAGCGCTGATATTACAATAATAGTAGAAAATTCAGGGTTAATACCCACGCCCTATGTTCAAGTTGAGAGTAAATTATTACGATCGTTAATAGAAGGATACCAAGGGAATGTGATTTATCTACCTGGGAATAAGGGTGAATGGATCAATAATAAAATCATTTTCACAAAAAGGGGAATTTATGATTTTGGAGATATCTCTCTTGAGGTCAATGACTTACTCTGTATCTTTAAATCAGTAACAAATATCCACAATAAACTTCAAATTAAGGTATATCCTAAGGTATATGATTTAAGCAATATAAATTCAAGTGGACGGGATAGTTATGAAAATTTTATTAATAGTAAGAGCGGAATTGATGATTTTACATTAATTAAGGATATAAGAAAGTATAATACCGGAGATAATCTTAAAAAAGTACATTGGAAATTAAGTGCAAAGCATGGGGAGTTGTATGTAAAGAATTTTGATTCAATTTATGGAATGGAATGTAATTTATTTGTGAATATGCATATTGATAATTTGGGTAGCGATTTACTTGAAATTATTGAGGAAGATATAGTAGATTTCTCAGTATCTCTGGCAAATTATATGGTTATTAGTAGAATAAAAACTAAGTTGTTTATAAATGCAAAAGATCAAAAAGACATAGAGGTGGAGTCTAAAGAAGCTTTTATAGGGTTAATGGAATACTTCTTAAAATCTAAAAGTGATGGAACTTTAGAATTTACAAGCTTTATAAAATCAAAGCTGCGACATATACCTAAAGGAAATTGGATAGGAATTGTAAGTATAAATGTTGATGATTACTTAAGAAATATGCTTATGAATTTAAAAGGGATGGGATATAGAGTAAATGTATTCTACTACAGAAATATCTTTAATAAATTTGAAAATGCAAATTCTCTTAAAAACATTGGTCTTCTTAAAAATGTGGGAATAGATTGCATTAATTTTAAGCAAACCATAGAGAAGGTGAAGCAATGAAGTGGATAAAGGAAAAACTAATATACATAGGTCTAATATATATAAACTTTTTTTTTATTTTAAGACTTCTAGAAAAAGGTATGTATATTAAGAATTTTAATTATGGATTTACAAGCTTATTAATGTTTATAGGCTTTTTAATTTATTGGTTTTATGACTATGTGCTCAGAAAAGGGATGTATAAGGTATTATTTACATTGTTTATATTTAGTATAGGTGGTGCCTTCTTTTTAAGAAAAGCTAAATTTGTTAATGCTATAGTAAATCAATACCTTTTAAAAAATATTATTATTCTAAATGACCTTATATATCAGCAGGCTACTACTTATTTTTATCAATATAAAATTATACTTATTCTAATAATTCCGTTGATTATCGCTCTGATTTTATGGGTAACTTTTAGAATTATGAAGAAATTTATATTAATAGTAACTCTTGGAGTAGTTATTGGATTATGGTTTTCAAGTAGCTATGTTGTAGTTAAAGAGCAGTTGTTTATATACATTTTTATCTCCTCATTGACATTTATTATTATGAACCACATTAAAAAAATTCAGAAGTATGAGGCTGAGGGGGTAAAGGTATCTTTAAAATTTATTCCGATTTTAATTTATGCTGTTATAGTATCATTAGCAATTTCCCAAATATCCATTATGTTACCACAGGAGTATAAAGGTCGTGATCTTACTCGTTTTGGGAATTATGTTGAGAATAAATTCGCACCGAGTGAACCAGAGACCTCTTCTGTAAATAAAGATAAATATAAATTATCTAGCTCCGGTTACAGCGGTAATGATAAAAAATTAGGTGGACCTATTGATTTGAATTATCAAGAAGTATTTAAGGTCAAAAGTGATAAGCCTTATTATTTAAAAGGTAATGTTGTGGATTTTTATGATGGGAATAGGTGGACCAAATCTAATGAAATTTATTATAAAAAAATTGACAGTAAGGATATGGAGTTTTTAAATTATGGGAAAACCTCATTTGACATGAGAAATTCACTAATTATATATCCAGGTAAAAAATTTAAAACTAATACGATATTTGTACCCAACTATACATTTAATGTAGGTGGTGTTCAGAAAACTTTGTTTTATGATAAAGCACCTTCAGTTTTAAGTGAAGGCCCAGTTACAAAACCATATAATGTATATTTTTATAAATATACTGATGCCATTGATACTATTGAAGATGTAAAAGATTATAGAAATAAAGTCTTTGAGATTAGGGATAACCCTGAAACAAGTTTTGTTTATGAAGGGCCGATGGATTATTTACTGCAGCCTAAAACTAAGAATGTTAATATACTTAACAATAAAAACACCTATATTGAAGAGAAATTTTCATTTAGAAACAGTGAAGATTTTAAAATAGCAATAAACTATGGGGAATATCTCCAGGTGCCAGAAAATATATCTAAAAGAACTTATGATTTAGTTAAGAATATCACAAAAGATTGTAATACTAGCATAGAAAAGGTGCTGGAAATTAAAAAGTATTTAACAGAAAATTATGTGTATGATTTGCAGGTTTCAGTGGTGCCTGAGGATATTGAGTTTATTGATTATTTTTTATTCAAGGAGAAAAAAGGGTACTGTACTTATTTCAATACAGCAATGACTGTGATGTGTAGAATGGCGGGAATTCCTGCAAGATACGTAGAAGGATTTAAAACGCCTGATAAAAAAGATGCTAGTGGATTGTATATTGTTTCTAATTCTGATGCTCATGCTTGGTGTGAAGTGTTGCTTGGAGTTTCAAAATATTCAAATATGTGGACAATAGCAGATGCATCCCCTACTGCCTCAGAAGAAATGCAAAGAAAATTAAAGGAGCTTGAAAAAAAGCAGAAAAATACTGTTATTAGTGATGATGTAGGTATAAATATGATTCGTAAACCCAAAAATATTATAGATGATATGGGCACTGCAGAGGGAGCTTCTGAAAGTAAGTTAGGGATATTATCAGATTCACAACTTAAGGCAATAAACATATTAACTTCAATTATATTATTTATTCTAATGCGAATTATAAAAGTGTTGATAAGGCGAAGTAAGTTACTAAAATCTAAAAAAGTTGCACCGCTATATAATTATTATAGCTATAGACTAGCCGAAATACGAATAGTTAAACCAGAGTATCAAGGCGATTTGGAGTTTGCGGATGGAATAAGGAATTTGGAGCTTAAAGAAAAAATGAAAATTTTAGTTATAGGGGCATATGAAGAGTATTATGGCAAACATTCAGTGGCGACACTGAATAATGGTGAATATTATGAGTTTTTGGAGGGATATTTAAAGGAATATGAAGGAAGGTTCCAATATTTGTTGAACAAGTACTTAGGTACATTTAAATAAATAACAGGCTAGGCTATTCTAGCCTGGCCTAGTTTATTTTCATAACTTAATATTGCAGCTTCGCAGAAGATGATTTAACAAAATACATAAGAAGGAAGGTAAAAATATGGATTACAAATTAATATGCATTGATATGGATGGTACCTTGTTAAATGATGAAAAAATTATTAGTGAAAGCAACCTTCGCGCTATAAAATTAGCAAGTGAAAAAGGTGTAAGAATTGCGGTGTGTACAGGGAGAATTTTTACTTCAGCAGACTTTTTTTCGGAGCTTTTGGGAGTTAAGTCTCCAGTAATAGCTTCAAATGGAGCTTATATTAGGGAGAAGGATAGAAATGAAGTAGTTTATAAGTCAACACTCGGAGCGGAAAAATGCAAGAAACTATTATCGGTGTTTAGACAGTACAATTTATATCCACACTATTATACTAGTAATATAGTTTTTACAGAGCAATTAATACATTCTTCATGTTTTTATCAGGAAGTTAATAAAACGCTACCTAAGGATAAGCAGGTGGAAATAGTGCTGGTAAAGGATTGGAATGAGATATTCGAGAAATACGAGAGTGAAATTTTCAAGGGTATAGCAATAGATGAGGACTTAGAAAAATTACAGAATGCAAAAAATCAGCTAAAATGCATGGAAGACTTTGAAGTAGTAAGTTCTCGTTTTAATAATTTTGAAGTGATGAATAAGGGAGTGTCAAAAGGAAATGCGGTTAAAGTTTTAGGTGATTATTATGGAATAAGTAGTCAGCAGATTATTTGTATAGGGGATAGTGGAAATGACTTATCTATGATTAAATTTGCGGGGCTTGGAGTTGCTATGGGAAATGGAAATGATGCTGTAAAAAAAGCGTCACAATACATTACTGATAGTAATAATTGTGATGGAGTAGCAAAGGTTATTGAGAAATTTGTGCTAGAGGTATAACGGGGGGCCTGAAAATTCTCCTAAGTGCCTTGCAAACAAGTTCTGGACTAGAAATTTCATTAAGAAATTCTAATATTTTGCGAATATAAAATTCTCTAGCGCTCACACTCGGCTTCCTGCCTCGGGTTCGCTAGGCTGCCGTCCTGGAAGCCTTACGAGAATTTTATATTCGCAAAATAAGAATTTCTAAATGAAATTTCAATAGTCCTTTCACTTTTTATTGCAAGTCACTTCGGAGAAATATCATATGTCTTTAGCATCCCTATAGGTGTACTTAATTTTCTAAAGAATACAAACTCGCTGACGCTCAAAGATGCATTTTTCTGTACGCATCTGCAAATAAAATAAATTGTGAATTACTAGGGCTTATTCAAATGCATTCTGCGCAATATATACTTTTGTTAGCATAATCCAAGAAAAAACACCTAATTTTCGAAATGACTATAATTTTTATGCAATTTGAGGTTGTTCCCTATAATTCTAATTGGAAAGAAGAGTATCTTAATGAATCACAAAAGATATGTAATGTAATGGAGAATGAGATAATGAATTACTGTATAAAGGGGTTTTTTTAATGAAAACGCTCATATTTAGTGGAACACCTAGAAAAAATGGTGATACTATGACTTTGGTAAATGAATTTATTAGTCACCTCGAAGGTGAGTATAAAATTATAGATGCATATGATTGTAATATCAAGCCTTGCATTGACTGCAGATACTGTTGGAAGACTGCTGGCTGTTCTCTGAACGATGAAATGCAGGATGTTTATAACTATATTGAAGAATGCGATAATATATTAATTGCATCACCACTTTACTTTTCAGAATTAACAGGGCAGTTATTGGCTATTACAAGTAGGCTACAAACATATTTTTGTGCAAGATTTTTTCGAAAGGTGAACCCCATTGAGAAAAAGAAAAAAGGTGGGGTTATAATTGTTGGTGGGGGAGATGGGGATATTGGAAAGGCTTATAATACAGCCTGCACACTCTTGAATCACATGAACTCGAGAGAAATTGCACCAGTTGTTTATAGCCATGGTACAAATAATATTCCATCTAAAGATGATATAAAGGCGATGGAAAGTTCAAGAGGTTTGGCGTTGTTTTTTAATGATAAGTTAGTTTGAAATCTTCTTAAATGATGAATATGTTATCTGAAATGCTTTTACTTAAGGAAAAGAAAGTTGTACAGGTAGATATGCTTGGATATTAGATAACATACAATTGCTTAATAAATCCATAGAAGTAAAGGGACATCTAGGATTATGGAATTATAATTAGATAAAAATTCAAAGTAATAGTTTAAGAGGCTAAATAGTAACATTAAGTCCCATTATTAATTAAATAAGGGGACAATTTTTTATGATTAAACGCCATAATATGGTACAATTGTAATATCAAGCGTGAAGATATGTTGCAGTAGCTAACTAAGTGTTCGAGTTCGCTATGTATGAAAACATTGAAGTGAAGCCCAATAGTATATATAGGGTACAAAGGAGTATTTATTTATGAATAAAATGGTTTTGAGGTCAATAAGAAACGAGTACAATGAAGACATGGATAAGAAAAGAGATTTTGAAAAGATTAAAAATTTTTTTAAGGTCAGTAAAAAAAATGACTACACTTTAGATGATCAGACCTGGGACGATTTAGATATGAATAAGGTGTATGAAAAATTGGATAGGGCCTATAGCAGCCCTGGAGAAGCAGCGCTATACTCAATGCTTAGAAATCCTTTAAGGTCGGAAGAGAAGTTAAAAGAAAGAGGAGGATTAATTCAGTCATTTAAAGAAAATAGTAAATTAAGGGAAAGTCTTCAGAGCATTTTCTTCAACTTAAATAGTGATTTTAAAAATTCTTTTTTAGAAATGATAGAGAATGATCTTATTATAGATAAAGCTAAATATTATATATATACTTTTCTAGGTAAAATAGTGCCATTAATAATGATTCTTCTTTCAATATTTGTAAATACGAAATATATGATAGCGCTACTTGGAATAAGCTCTATTAATATGATTATAAACACTATTGAAGTAAAGGCTATTAAGTCTAATGGAATATTCTATTTAAGAAAAAATATTGTTGCAGCTAAAAAAATCGCAAGGATAAATAATAGTGATATTATTTGTTATAAGTCTAAGATAACAGAAATACTTAAATCTATAAAGGATATAGACAGAGGCACAAGATTAATAGGTTTTGTAAATATGTGGGGAGGATTATTTGAATCTATTTCCGTGATTTTTCTTTTAGAAGAAACTGCTTATTATTCTATTTCTGATAAAATAAAAGAAGAAAAACAAACACTAATGGATCTTTACTATATAGTTGGAGAATTAGAAGCACTAATTTCTATTTCAGGTTATATACATAATTTAAAACAGCAGTTTGTAAAACCTGTGTTTATAAAGGATGTTAATTTAAATATAGTAGAAGGAGTACATCCGCTTATAGATAATGCGGTTGCTAACTCAATTAACATAGAAAGTGGAGGTATTGTACTTACGGGCACAAATATGGCTGGTAAATCTACTTTTTTAAGAATGCTAGGAGTAAATATGATTTTAGCTCAAAGTTTTTATTTCGTTTTAGCCAAAGAGTACCATGCTCCTTTTTTTAACATAGTTTCATCAATTAGCCCCAATGACGATTTGGCAAAGGGGAAAAGTTTCTTTATGGCAGAAGTAGAATCAATTCTTCGAATAATTAAAGCACTAGAAAAAGATGTGCCTGTATTCTGCCCTATAGATGAAATATTTAGGGGCACAAACCCCATAGAGAGAATTTCTATGTCAGCAGAAATATTAAATTATATAAATCATGGAAAAAGTATTTCCATTGTGGCTACTCATGATAGAGAACTGGTAGACATTTTAAAAGAAAATTATGAGTTTTACTACTTTAGTGAAAAGGTTGATAAAAGCAAGGGATTAAGTTTTGATTATAAAATAAAAAAAGGAATATCTCAAACAAGAAATGCCATTAAGCTTTTAGAGTACATGCGTTATCCAAAAGATATAACAGATAAGGCATATAAAAGAGCTGAAATCATAGAAAAGCTGAGATCATAAGAAAAGCTATTATAGTTTCAGAATAGGTAAAGGATATTATCCCCCTGCATCTTTACTATTATCTGTATTTAGGGTAACATGAATATATATATTACATTAGAACAAAATAATTTAAAATAGTTTGAACTGCTTAAAAGGGCAAGAAGGAGTAATTTATGAATTTAAATATAGTTTTATTTCAACCGGAAATCCCACAGAATACAGGTAATATTGGAAGAACTTGCGTGCTTACTAATTGCAAACTTCATCTCATAAAACCCTTAGGATTTAGTTTAGAAGAGAAACAACTTAAAAGAGCCGGCTTAGATTACTGGCCTTTTCTAGACCTTGAGATACATGATTCCTATGAAGCGCTTAGAGAAAAATATAAAGAGTCAACCTTTTACTATTCTACAACAAAGGCTTCAAAATTTTATTCACAAGTAGAATATAAAAAAGGCGATTTTATAATATTTGGACGTGAATCCTCAGGACTTCCGGATTATGTTCGAGATAGTGACCCTGAAAGATGTATAAGAATCCCCATGATAAATACCACAACTAGGTCTCTTAATCTTTCTAATACTGTTGCTATTGCAACATATGAAGCTCTTAGACAAATTGGATTTCCAGAGATGAAATAAGAAATCCCAAAAATAAACTAGGATAGAATAGACTAGTTATTTTTTGAAAGGCTATATCCCCCCAGAGGTAAGTAAGGAGGAGTAAAATGGCAAAGATTAAAATAATAACAGATAGCACCTGTGATTTAAACAAAGCCCTTATTGATAAGTATAATATAGAAGTTTTACCGCTACTGGTAAACATAGAAAATAAAACTTATACGGATGGCGTCGACATTACATTGCAAGAATATTTACATGAAATGAATAATTCTGAAGAGTTTCCTACCACAACGCAGGTAAATCCACACAGATTTCAGGAATGCTATAAAAAATATTTAGATGAGGGATATAAAATAGTTTCTATTCATCTATCTTCAAAAATGAGCGGAACTTATCAATCCGCTTGTATGGCTAAAAGCATGCTGGAAACAGAAGACATTATTACAATTGATAGTTATAATGTTACCTCAGGTCTTGGACTTTTAGTTTTAAAAGCCTGTAAATTAAAAGACGATGGATACGGTATTTTTGAAATTGAAGAAAAAGTTAAGGAAGCTATACCTCATATAAAAAGTGCACTTGCTTTTGACTCCTTGGATAATTTAGTTAAAGGCGGTAGGTTGTCTAAAACTGTTGGAGCTTTAGGAGGATTACTGGGGATAAAACTAATTTTATCTGTAAGAGATGGTGAAATGGTGGTAATAGATAAGGCTCGTGGACGTAAAAAAGCTATAAAAACTATTTTAAAAAATTTAGACAAAACAGGGATTAAACAGGGAGAAACAAGCATATTATTACAAGCCAGTGATAAAAACATTCTAGAGAGTTTAAGAGAACATATGAGTCTGCGAGAAATGGACTTTGTAGAATGTGAGGTTGGGTGCGTTGTAGGAACCCATGCTGGTGAAGGTGCTTGTGGTGTTTTTTATATTGAGGAGTATTAAGGTCGATTAAATGCAATTATAATATGATTTAATTTTCTTTTTCATAAGGATATTTAATATGCTTCGGACATGATAAAAAAATAACAAACTATTTGATATATAAATCACAGCTATAGATAATTAAAATAGGTAATATTCTAAACATTGTGGATATAGTAAAAAAAATAGTGTATAATGTAAATAAATGATAGATTAATAAATAAAATTTAATATTGAAATGGATGATATTTTAGGGAGATAATCTTAAATTATCCCAGGGTAAATCTTAATAACTGTAAAAAGAAAGATTTAACCCATTTAAGATAGCCGAAGGAGTAAGTATTGCAGCCTATGCAACATGAATCTCTCAGGCAAAAGGTACCGAAAATGGACATACCTCTGGAAAGCGAATAGCACCGACGGAGTAAACCTCTCAGGTTAAAAGACAGAGTATAAGGGCACAAGGGGCTTTTATATCTGTCTTTTTTGTTGTGCTAAAATGTGTTTAGGTAGGTGGGATAATAATTAATACTTGTTTTGACCTAGAGAACTGTAAGGAGGGGATTAATTGATAGAACCATTAATTATTATAACAAATAATCCAATGTCAAAGAAGCAATTTGGGAGTAAATATAAGGTAGTGTTTGTTGAAGGAACTATGATGGATATTTTGAAAAAAGTTAGGGATAATATTCATGTAGGTCATAAATTATTAACACACCCGCTAATGAGCAGTGTAAAGCCAAATGAAACGCCTTATAGAACTATTTGCATATCAAAAGAGAAATTAAACAAAGTTGACTTGCAATCGTTATCTATAATCGAAGAGAGCATCATGACCACAGAGAAATTCTTAAAAGATTTTAAAACGCCTCAGTGGAATGAAAAGATATTGCTGGATTTTCAACTTATAGATTCTGATTTAATAGATCATGCAATAAATTAGAAATATTAAGAAATAGAGTTATTAAAAAATTAGGAGGCGCAAGCTATGGAACATATTTATGATACTATAATTATTGGTGGAGGTCCTGCGGGATTATCTGCTGGACTTTATGCATCAAGATCAAGAATGGATACTTTAATAATAGAAAGAGCAAAGTTTGGTGGACAAGCGACTACAACAGATGAATTAGATAATTACCCAGGTTCCATTGAAGAATGCACAGGAACATCATTAAGTAAAAGAATGAAACAGCAAGCAGAAGAATTTGGAACACAATTTGTTAAAGAAGAAGTGGTTGAAGTTCAACTTGAAGGAGATATTAAGGTAATTAAATGTAAGAAAGAAACTTATAAAGCTAAAACAATTATAATTGCTACAGGAGCATACCCAAGACTTGGTGGATTTAAAAATGAAATTGAACTAAGAGGAAAAGGTGTTTCTTATTGTGCAACTTGCGATGCTGACTTTTTTACAGATTTAGATATTGCAGTGCTAGGAGGCGGAGATTCAGCTTTATCTGAAGCTATATACTTAGCTAAATTTGGTGAAAGCGTTACAGTAATACACAGAAGAGATGAACTTCGTGGTGCTAAGTCACTTCAAGAAAAAGCTTTTAAAAACCCAAAAATTAAGTTTATTTGGGATACAGTAGTACAGGAAGCTAAGGGAGAAGAAATTTTAGAAGGTTTAGTTTTAAAAAATGTTAAAACTGGAGAACTCAGTGACTTAAAAGTAGATGGATGTTTTGTATTTGTAGGATATCTTCCAATTTCAGAATTGTTTAAAGGTATGATTAATATGACGGAGCGAGGCGACGTTATTACTGATGAAGAAATGAGAACTAATATACCAGGAGTATATGCAGCAGGAGATATAAGAGAAAAGTTATTGAGACAAGTAATTACAGCTGCAGCAGATGGCGCAATAGCAGCTACTCATGCTGAACATTACATTGAAGATAAATTTAATTAGCTTATATAAAGGGTATTATCCTTTTAAATAAAAGGCGTAATTCTTTTTAATATATATATATGAAACAATTACAATTAAAATTTTAGGAGGTCATTAGTAATGGTAGAATTAAACAAAGAAAATTTTGAAGCAGAAGTATTACAATCTGAAAAACCAGTATTTGTAGATTTTTGGGGAGATAAATGTGAAATCTGTATAGAACTTATGCCAGGAGTTCATGCCCTAGAAGAAAAATTTTCAGATAAAATTAAATTTGCTTCTTTAAACATTGGCGGAGCGAGAAGAACAGCTATAGCTCAAAGAGTTTTAGGACTTCCAACAATGATTTTATATAAGGGTGGAGAAAAAGTAGCTACAATAACACCTGATAAAATTTCTTCATTAGATGATGTAGAAAACTTTATAAAAGATTATTATAATACATTATAATTTGGTACTAAAGCTTATAGTAAAAAAGCTATAAGCTATTAGATATATATACTTAATATCATAGGAGGTGAATGTTTTGCGTCTAGAAATTGGAAACATATTTATTAAAGATGTTCAATTTGGGGCAGAAACAAAGGTTCAGGGTGGAATTCTTTATGTGAATAAAGAAGAATTATTAAAAGAGGTATCTGGAGATGAAAGACTGGAAACGATTAATTTCGATATAGCAAGACCAGGTGAAGAAGTTAGAATAATACCTGTAAAAGACGTAATAGAACCAAGAGTTAAAGTTAGCGGTGGTGGTGGAATATTCCCAGGATTTATAAACAAAGTTGATACAGTAGGTTCAGGAAGAACTCACGTTCTTAAAGGAGCAGCTGTTATAACAACTGGTAAAATAGTTGGATTCCAAGAAGGAATAGTTGATATGTGCGGAGAAGGAGCTAAATATACACCTTTCTCAAAAACAAACAACTTAGTAATTACTTGTGAACCAAAAGAGGGAATACTGCAACATGATCATGAAGAAGCTGTAAGAATGGTAGGATTTAAAGCTGCTGTTTATCTTGGAGAAGCTGGAAAAAATATTGAACCAGATGAAGTGAAAACATTTGAAACATTACCACTACTCCAACAAATTAAATTATATCCTGAACTACCAAAAGTAGTATATGTATACATGCTTCAAACACAAGGTTTATTACATGATACTTATGTTTATGGAGTAGATGCTAAAAAGATAATACCTACTTTTATTTATCCAACAGAAATATTTGATGGAGCAATAGTAAGTGGTAACTGTGTTTCGGCTTGTGATAAAAACCCAAGTTATGTGCATATGAATCATCCAATAATAGAAGATTTATATGAGAGACATGGTAAGGATATTAACTTTATGGGCTGTATAATAACAAATGAAAATGTTTACTTAGCAGATAAAGAAAGATCATCAAATATGGTTGCAAAATTAGTTGAATTCATAGGAGCAGATGCTGCTATAATTTCAGAAGAAGGTTTTGGTAATCCAGATGCTGACCTTGTTATGAACTGTAATAAGATAACTGCAAAAGGAGTTAAAACTGTACTTTTAACTGATGAATATGCTGGCCAAGATGGAAGTTCTCAATCTCTCGCTGACTCAACACCTCATGGTGATGCAGTTGTAACTGGTGGAAATGCTAATGAAGTAATAACGCTTCCTCCAATGAAAAAAATTATTGGACATTTGGACGCTGCTAATATAATAGCTGGTGGACACATGGGAAGTTTAGGAGAAGATGGTTCTATCTTTGCTGAAATCCAAGTTATAACTGGTGCAACTAGTGAAGTAGGATTTAATAATTTAACAGCTAAAGCTTACTAATATTATTAATTATATATAGAATTGGATTATAGTTACTAGAAAATAAATATAAACAAGAGAGGAAGATGAAAATGTTAAAAGGGAAAAAAGTTATAGCTATTGGCGATAGAGACGGAATACCAGGACCTGCAATAGAAGCTTGTGTTAAATCCGCTGGAGCTGAAGTAGTATTTGCATCAACAGAATGCTTTGTCTGAACAGCCGCAGGAGCTATGGATCTGGAGATCCAACAAAGAGTAAAAGACCTTACTGAAAAGTTTGGCGCTGAAAATATGGTAGTAATTATTGGAGGAGCAGAAGCTGAAGCCTCAGGACTTTCAGCAGAAACAGTAGCAGCAGGAGACCCAACATTTGCAGGCCCTCTAGCTGGAATTGCACTAGGACTTGCAGTATATCACATAGTTGAACCAGAAATTAAAGATCAATGTGAAGAAGCAGTTTATGAAGAGCAATGTGGAATGATGGAAATGGTTTTAGACGTAGATGAAATAATCGGAGAAGTAAAACCAATTAGAGAAGAATTCTCTAAATATACTGTTTAAAATTATAAGGTTAAATTAGATTATATGCTTTAGTATAAATATACTTTAGTATAAATGCACCAGTATAAATACCATAAAATTGTCAATTGTAAATTAACTTAAATTAATATAGTTAAAAGAAAATTGTCAATTCCCGTTAGAAAGGGGGAGAAATACTTGTTAAAAATCGTACATTATATAAATCAATTTTACGCTGGAATAGGCGGAGAAGAACATGCAAATATTAAACCAGAGGTTAGAGAAGGCTTTGTAGGACCAGGAATGGGACTAAATGGTTTACTAATTAAAGGTGGAGCAGAAATAGTTGCTACTGTAATCTGTGGAGACTCCTACTTTGCTGAAAACATAGATGAAGCTCAAGCTACAATAATAGAGATGGTGAAGAAATACAAGCCAGATTTATTTATAGCAGGTCCTGCTTTTAATGCAGGAAGATATGGTATTGCTTGCGGTGCCGTAGCTACAGCAGTAAAAGAAAAATTAAATATACCAGTAATGTCTGGAATGTATGTAGAAAATCCAGGTGCTGATATGTATAAAAAACAAGTGTATCTAGTTTCAACTAGAAACAGTGCAGTTGGTATGAGAGATGCATTACCTAAGATGGTAAATTTAGCATTAAAATTAGCTAAGGGTGAAGAAATAGGAACACCAGATGAAGATAATTATATCGAAAGAGGTATAAGAAAGAACTATTTCGCTACGCAGAGAGGTTCTAAAAGAGCAGTTGACATGCTTGTTAAGAAGTTAAAGGGAGAAGAATTTGTAACAGAATTCAAAATGCCTACTTTTGATAGAGTTGAACCAAATGCTCCTATAAAGGATATAACTAAAGCTAAAATAGCAATAGTTACATCAGGTGGTATTGTTCCAAAAGGAAACCCTGATCATATAGAATCTTCAAGTGCTTCTAAAATATGCAAATACGACATAGAAGGAATAATGGATTTAACGTCTGTTACTCATGAAACAGCACATGGTGGACACGATCCAGTATATGCTAATGAAGATCCAGATAGAGTTATTCCAGTAGATGTATTAAGACAATTAGAAAAAGAAGGCAAAATAGGATCATTACACAGATATTTCTATTCAACAGTAGGTAATGGTACAGCAGTTGCATCATCTAAGAAATTTGGTGAAGATACTGCTAAAGAATTAATTGCGGGCGGCGTAGATGCAGTTATAGTAACCTCAACATGAGGAACTTGTACGCGTTGCGGTGCAACGTTAGTTAAAGAAATAGAAAGAGCTGGACTTCCAGTAGTTCATATGTGTACTATTACTCCAGTTTCAGTAACTGTTGGTGCTAATAGAATTATACCTACAATTGCTATTCCTCATCCACTTGGAAACCCAGCACTCACCATGGAAGATGAGTTTAAATTAAGAAGACATTTAGTAGAAAAGGCATTAGTGGCTCTACAGACTCCTGTAGATGGTCAAAAGGTGTTTGAAGACTAGTTTTTAACTCCAATTAATAAATAAATTAGGGGACTTTAAAGTTCCCTAATTATTTATACAATGATCAATGTACAATGCACAATGTACAATTTAGCTTAAATTTTATATTTTATTTAGCAAAGTTTATATTGTGGATTGTACATTAAAAATAAAATTAATGTACATAAATTAAATTAAAGTCTGTACTTGAAAGAGAAAATAAGGAGGATGAGTGATTATGAATTTCCCAGTTATAAAAAAAGCATCTTATATTTTAGTCAATACTCCAGATATGGTAATTCACAATGGAACTACACAAACATTAGAGAGAGAAACAAATCCAGATTCCGAATATTTAAAAGACATGAAAAGTCATTTAAGAGGATTTGAAGAGGTTGTGGCATATGCCCCAAACCAAACATATATAGGAAACATAACTCCAGAGGAGTTAGCTGAAATGCCAAGACCTTGGTACGGCAAAAACCTTGAGAATGCAAATAGATTTGGTAAATTTGGTGAAATTATGCCACAGGATGAATTCTATGGTTTAATGAAAATTTCAGATGTGTTTGATCTTGTACTATTAGAAAATTCTTTTGCAGAAAGTGTAAAAGAAAAACTATTAAAACACCCATTAATAGCTAGTAAAGTAGAAAAAATAGTTGGTGAGGAAATAGAAAAAATCAGAAGTCTTGTTTGTGATAGTGGTGCAGAAGGGCTATATGAGGGAGCGGACTTAGTAGGTTGCGTAAGACGTGCTCACGAATTTGATCCAAATCTTGCAGCACATTATATGCTAGAAAACATAGCTGTTAAAGCATCAGGGATTTTAGCTGGACTTCACTTAGTTAGTAACTTAGATATACCAATAGAAGATATTGGGTATATATTAGAATGTTCTGAAGAGGCTGTAGGTGATATGAACCAAAGAGGTGGCGGAAATTTAGCTAAATCTATAGGCGAAGTAATAGGACTTGTTGGCGCAACCGGTTCAGATATAAGAGGATTCTGTGCTGCTCCAACTCATGCTTTAGTAAATGCTGCTTCTTTAGTTAAATCAGGTATATTTAAAAATGTAGTGGTTATTGCTGGAGGAGCTACTGCAAAGCTGGGTATGAACGGTAAAGATCATGTTAAAAAGGGATTATCTGTACTTGAAGATTGTTTAGGTGGCTTTGCTATTCTTGTATCAGAAAATGATGGAGTTAGCCCAATACTTCGAACTGATGTAATAGGAAAACATACTATAGGACATGGTGCGGCACCTCAAGCAGTACTGGAAGCATTAGTACTTGACCCATTAACTGCTGCTGGAATGAAAATTACAGATGTGGATAAATATGCACCAGAAATGCAAACACCAGATATAACTGAGCCTGCAGGAGCTGGGGATGTACCTACGCAAAATTATAAAATGATTGGAGCTCTCGCAGTTAAAAAAGGACAATTGGATAGAAAAGAATTACCCAGCTTTATAAAACAACATGGATACCCAGGGTATGCACCTACTCAAGGACATATACCTTCAGGAGCACCTATTATTGGACATGGAATAGAGCATATAAAATCAGGAGTTTTAAAAAACTTCATGGTAATTGGTAAAGGAAGTCTATTTCTAGGAAGAATGACTAACTTATTTGATGGAATCTCAATTTTGGTTGAGAAAAATCCAGGAAAAGTAGAAGATAATTCAGGAATTAGCAAAGAAGAAGTTAAAGCCATGGTTGGCGATGCAATGAAAGATTTTGCTGAATATTTATTGAATAAATAATGAATAAATGAATAATAATTTAATTTGTCGCTTAGAAAAGGGGTGTAGATATGAGTGAAAATTCGACTAAACAAATGATTGCTGAAGTATTTAATGATATAGCCAGTGGCATAAAAAGCGGAAAATTTAAAGACAGTGTTAGAATAGGATTAACTACCTTCGGCAGCGAACATGGTGTAGAGGAAATGGTAAAAGCTGCAGAACTCGCTAAAAATAAATATGACGATTTTGAAATTGTTTTAATAGGACCAAAGGTGGATGCAGACTTTGAAATCATAGAAGTCCAGACTGCAGAAGAGGGTCATAAAAAAATGACTGAATTATTAGAAAATGGTAATTTAAGTGGGTGTGTTACTCAACATTTTGATTTTCCTATTGGGGTATCTACTGTTGGAAAGATAGTAACACCAGGCAAAGGCACTGATATGATAATAGCTACGACTACTGGAACTACGTCTACCAATAGAGTAGAAGGTATGGTGCTTAACGCAATTTCTGGTATTGCTACAGCTAAAGCTATAGGTATAAAAAATCCAACCCTTGGAATTCTGAATTTAGATGGAGCAAGACAAGTTGAAAGAATATTAAAAGAAGTACAAAGTAATGGATATGATTTTAGATTTGCAGATTCGTTAAGAGCTGGTGGTGGTGCCGTTATGAGGGGGAATGACCTTCTTGCAGGAACACCAGATGTTATGGTTTGTGATTCGCTAACTGGAAACATTTTAGTTAAAACTTTCGCTTCTTTCACCACTGGTGGCAACTATGAGACAGTAGGTGCTGGATATGGACCGGGTATTGGAGAAAATTACGATAAGCTTGTAAATATAGTTTCAAGGTCTTCAGGAGCACCATTGATAGCTGAAGCTTTAAAATACTGTGCTATTTGCGCCCAAAATACTGTACTCAGCATAGCAAAAAATGAATTTGCTAAGGCTAATAAATCAGGTTTAAAAGAAGCAATAAACAAGGTTATTAAAAAGGTAGAAAAGCTAGATACGCAGGAAGAAGTAAAAATGCCAAAGAAAAGAGTTGTTACATTTCCTATCCTTGGAATAGATATACTAGAACTGGAAGATGCATGTAAATGTTTATGGAAAGAAGAAGTATATTCAGAAAGTGGTATGGGATGTACAGGGCCAGTAGTTTTAGTTCCCGAAGATGAATCAGATAAAGCTATTGAAATTCTTAAAAAAGCTAAGTTTATGGGCTAACTTAAATTAAAAACAAAACTCTCACTAAATTATTAGTGAGAGTTTTTCTATTATTTTACAAAAAAAAATAAATCCAATTATATCCTATAATTAGTTGCTATTAATAAAAAATTCATATATAATTTAATTCATAGTCTAGATAAAACAATTCAGCATATATTATATATTGAATTGTTATTTGACAATTAAGTAACCGTTAACATGTATAGAAATTTAAAAAAATTTTTTAAATTTAAAGGATTTTTTTAATTTTTATAGAATACTAACATTCTAAGCAATAAAATTGTTTGATTAATTAATCAATTACTTATGGGGAGGGAATTATTATGAACAAGAAAAAGGTAGTTGCGGTACTTACAGCAGTGGCTGTAGTTGCAACATTATTTGTGGGTTGTGGAACTAAGAAGGTAGAAACACCAAAAGCTGATGCACCGAAAGCAGATGCAGCAAAATCAACTACGATGATAGGACTTACTACAGATGAGGGTGGATTAAATGACAAATCATTTAATCAATCAGCACATAAAGGGGTTAATAAGGCTAAAGGTGAAGACGGTTTCAACTATAAGGCTATTGAAGCTAAAAAGAAAGAAGACTACTCAGCAAATTTAGAAGCATTAATTGAAGAGGGTTCAAATTTAACATTTGCTGTTGGATATCAAATGGCAGATGCAATGACAGAGGTTGCTAAAGCTCATACTGACAAAAACTTTGCAATTATAGACTCAATTGTTAAATTGCCGAATGTAACATCTATTGTTTTTAAAGAGCAAGAAGGTTCATTCTTAATGGGAGTCATTGCTGGTAAAATGACAAAAACTAATAAAATTGGATTTATTGGTGGAAAAGATGGTGAATTAATAAACAGATTTGAAGTTGGTTTTGCAGCTGGTGTTAAATCAGTTAATCCAGAAGCTGCTAAGGGTTTAATAAGCACAGATGGTAAGAATGCAGGAACAACTGTAAAATATGCAGATAGTTTCGAGGATACAAATAAAGGCTATGAAATAGCTAAATCATTATATCAAGGTGGTTGCGACGTAGTTTATCATGCAGCAGGCGGAGTTGGTATTGGTTTATTTAAAGCAACTAAAGAATTAAAAGATGCTGGAAAAGCAGTTTGGGCAATCGGTGTTGATGAAGATCAATCTATAACAGTTCCAGAATATGCTGACGTTATACTTTCAAGTATGATGAAAAGAGTTGATACTGCAACTTACAATGAGTCAAAAGCTCAAGTTAAAAATGCATTTAAAGGTGGTACAACTATTAATCTTGGATTAAAAGAAGAAGGCGTAGGAATAGCTGAAACATCTAGCAAAAACGTACCAGCAGATATTTTAGCTTTAGTTAAAACATCTCAAGATAAAGTTATAAAAGGAGATATAATTGTTCCAACAGATAGAAAAGGGGCAATGGATTTTAAATAAATTAATATTTGTTGATTTTAAGAATACAATAAAGAGCTAGATGTATTACATCTAGCTCTTTATAAAAATAATATTAGTTTTAGAGGTGTTCCAAAAGGGAATTCTCCACATCTACAGGGTGAGATGTTATTTCCACAGAATTCATAAGACTTTAATATCCCAGCCACGAAGGTGATGGCATAGCTAAAGGTGATAATTAATCTTTTTAAGGAGGGAAGTAAATGGAAAAGGTAATTGAAATGAAAGGCATAACCAAGGTTTTTCCGGGAACCATTGCCAATGATAATGTAGATTTCGAACTATTAAAAGGCGAAACACATGTTCTTCTTGGTGAAAATGGTGCAGGAAAAACAACTCTTATGAATATTCTTTACGGTTTATATAAACAAGAAAAAGGCGAGGTTTATGTAAGCGGTAACCTAGTGAATATAAATACTCCAAACGATGCTATAAAACTGGGCATAGGAATGGTTCATCAACACTTTATGCTTGTACATAATTTCACTGTAACACAAAATATAATTTTAGGTATTGAACCTAAAAAAGGTATAAAAATTGATATGAACAAAGCAATTCATGATGTCAAAGAAATTTCAGAAAAATATGGATTTGCAATAAATCCAAACTCTGTTATAGAAGATATTTCCGTAGGGCAACAACAAAGGGTAGAGATATTAAAGGCACTATACAGAGGTGCTGAAACACTAATACTAGATGAGCCTACCGCAGTCTTAACACCTCAAGAAATTGAGGAACTAGGAATTATAATTAGAAATCTTGAAAAAGAAGGAAAATCTGTAATACTTATAACTCATAAATTAAAAGAAGTTATGAAAATGAGTGATAGAGTTACTATAATTAGGCGAGGTAAGATAACTGGCACAGTAAAAACTAAAGAAACAAGTATAGACGAATTAGCAGAACTTATGGTAGGCAGAAAAGTTAACTTAACTGTGGACAAGAAGCCTGCTGTAATTAAAGGAGAGATATTAAAAATTGAAAATCTTTGTGCTAACGATCAAAGAGGATTGCCTGCTGTAGATAATTTAAAATTAACAATACATGGTGGGGAAATTCTTGGTATAGCTGGTGTTGATGGTAATGGCCAATCTGAATTTTTAGAGGTCCTAACTGGACTTAGAAAGCCTAAGAGTGGAAGTGTTACTTTAAACGGTAAAAGTATATATGGCATGTCACCAAGAGATGTTATGTCAGCAGGTGTTGGACATATACCAGAGGATAGACAAAAAAGAGGACTTATATTAACTTACTCTCTATTTGAAAACTCGGTGCTTGGAATCCATAAGAATGCTCCCTTTAGTAAAGGCGTAGTTATGAATTACGGTGAAATTAGAAAACACTGTGATGAGCTTATTCGCGAATTTGATGTAAGAACTCCAAATGCAGATGTAAACGCTGAGTCACTATCAGGTGGTAATCAACAAAAACTCATAGCAGCTAGAGAAATCTCAAAAGATCCAGAACTATTAATAGCAGCACAACCTACAAGAGGTCTTGATGTTGGGGCAATAGAATATATTCACAAGAGACTCGTTTTGGAACGTGATAAGGGTAAGGCTGTTTTACTAGTATCCTTAGAACTTGATGAAATACTAGCATTATCAGATAGAATAGCGGTAATGTATGATGGCAAAATAGTAGATATACTGGATAGATGTGATGCCACAGAGAAAAAACTTGGCATACTTATGGCTGGTGGCACACTTTCTGAAACATTGGAAGGAGTTAAAGAAAATGAATAAAGTTAAAAATAAGGATAGTAAATTTGTTGATATAGCAAAGAATGCTCTTAAAGCACTTGCGTTTCCTTTCCTTGCTATAGTTATTTCCATATTTGTTGCTGTGTTCTTTGTAATGTGGGCAAAAGGATATTCTATATTACAGTATTTTTCAGCTCTAGGCGATTTATTTCGACTTATATATAAAGGTGGGTTTGGTAATGAAAGAGTAGCATTTGTTACTTTGTCAGAGGTTACTCCATTAATATTTACAGGAGTTGCAAATGCCGTAGCATTTAAATGTGGCCTATTTAATATAGGTGTTGCTGGTCAATTTATACTTGGAATGCTAGCAGCGGCAATAGTTGGAACAATACCGGGACTCAATCCTGTAATTCATATAGTTTTAATTATTCTTTCAGGCTTTGTAGCCGGAGGATTATGGGGAGCAATTCCAGGATACTTAAAGGCTAAAGTAGGTACTCATGAAGTAATTAATACAATTATGATGAATTATATAGCTATGTCTTTTGCTAATTTCATTATAAAAAGAACTCATTTTGGAGTGCCAGGTAAATCAAGTACTCCTTCTATACAGAGCAGCGCAGAGCTTCATAGATTTGTGTCCGGTAGTGGAGCTAACATTAGTATATTCCTTGCCATAGCAGTGGCTATCTTTATATTTTGGTTATTATGGAAAACAACTGTTGGCTATGAAATAAGGGCAGTTGGTATAAATCCACATGCAGCAGAATATGGTGGAATTAATGTAGCAAAAAATACTATCCTGGCTATGATACTTTCTGGTGCAATAGCAGGTGTTGGTGGGGCAACGCAGGTTGCAGGAGTTCTTCATAATGTAAAAGACTTTATGGCACTTCCATCTTTCGGGTTTGATGGTATAGCTGTTGCACTACTTGCCAAGAGTAATCCTGTTGGATGTATAGCCTCAGCTCTATTATTTGGAACTTTAAATAGTAGTGCTAGAACGCTTCAATTAAATGGAATACCAAAAGACATAGTTTATTTAATCCAAGCTATAATTATTATATTTGTAGCTACAGATTATATTGTTAAATACTTCTCGGAAAAGAAAAAGAAGGAGGCCATTACAAATGAGTAGTGTTATTTTAATCAATTTGCTCGCGCAAACTCTAAGAATAGCAACGCCTCTGATTTTTGCAGCACTTGGTGGTATATTTTCTGAAAAATCAGGTGTGGTTAATATAGGTCTAGAAGGTATGATGGTAATAGGTGCTTTCTTTGCGGTATTTGGAAGTTATGTAACTGGAAGCCCTTTATTAGGAGTACTTTTCGGTGTTATAGCTGGTGGCGTTTTGGGTTTGATACATGCAGTGCTTAGTATACATTTGCGTGCAGATCAAGTAATTTCAGGTACAGCTATAAATCTTTTTGCCACTGCCCTTGCCAGTTTTTTAATATTTAAGTTATTTGGGGGTAAAGGTGGTCAGACAGATATAGTAAAGGGGCTTTCTTATGACATACCAGAGGTCATTAAAAATATACCATTTATAGGTAAACTCATATCTGAGCTAAATTGGTTTGTTCTATTAGCAATTATTTTAGTGTTTGTGTCACACTATGTTCTATATAAAACACCTTTAGGACTAAGAATTAGAGCTGTAGGAGAGCACCCAAAGGCTGCTGATACACTAGGGATAAATGTTTATAAAATAAGATATTCATGTGTTATTTTATCCGGAATGCTTGCGGGTCTTGGTGGAGCGGCATTATCACTTGGCATAACCCCACTTTACAGAGAAGGAATGGTAGGAGGACGTGGATTTATTGCCTTAGCCGCTGTTATTTTCGGTAATTGGAAGCCTTTTGGAGCGCTTGGTGCTAGTTTACTATTTGCCTTTGGTCTTGCATTTAATATTTTTGCTCAGGGACTTAGTTGGAATTTACCTTCAGAAGTATACGAGGTTATTCCATATGTACTTACTATGCTTGCACTTGCAGGATTTGTTGGAAAAACAACAGGACCCTTGGCTAGTGGTAAGCCCTATGATAAAGCATCAAGGTAATATTTTAAAAATAAATAAACTCAGCTTTTGCTAATGGGTTTTTTACAAAAAAGTATGCTAAACATTTAGCATGCTTTTTTAGTTTCCATCTTAATATGCCCACAACCATAAATCTATATTGTAAGTATAAACAGATTATAATTTTTTAAAAAGGACATATGTCATTTTTTTAAAATACATAATATCTTTGGAGGCCCAAGACATAATCTATATTTATATCCTGTGCTATGTTATAATATTTGTAATGTGACTTAGATGAGGTGATAGATATTATGAATATTAATTTTGGTTTGAATTTAGTGCAAGAACAAAAATTAATAATGACTCAAGAAATGCAGATGTCTGTTAAACTTCTTCAAATGTCTGCATACGAGCTGGGTCAATATGTAAATAAAGAGATGCAAGAAAATCCGGTACTTGAGGAAAGAGATTTACAAAACCCTAAAAGTAATAACAATGAAACAAATGATTATAAACAAGCAAAAGATTATAAAGAAATAATTAAATACCTTGAAAAAGATGATTATAAAATAAAAAATTATAGTGCAAAGGCTGAAAATGAAGAAGTTTCTCCTTTCTATTATATTGCTCAGGAAAAATCTCTTAAAGATTATCTTATGGAGCAAATAGGTGAATTAACTGAAGAACCTGAAACTCTGGAAATATGCAAATACATGGTGGAAAACCTAGACACTAAAGGATATTTATCTGTAAAATTATCTGACATATGCAAGGAACTTACAATATCAGATGAAATAGCTGGAAATGCACTTAAAATTCTACAATCCCTAGATCCAGAGGGAATAGGAGCTAGGGATTTAAAAGAATGCTTAAAAATTCAATTATATAACCTGGGCAATAATGATGAAAATATCTATAAAATCATCCAAGATTATTTGGAATTGTTGGCAGAAAATAAATATAATGTTATAGCTAAAGAACTAAAAATTACAATTCCTCATGTTCAAAAATATGTAGACATAATAAAAACTTTAGAGCCTAAGCCTTCAAGAGGATTTTATACTGGTGAGACAGTTAAGTATATTGTACCAGATGCCTACATTAATAAAATTAATGATCAATATTTTATTTCTATGAACGAAGATATGCTACCAAAACTTAATATAAATTCCATGTATAAGGAAATTATTAAAAATGGAAAAGACGTAGAAGCAGTAGAATATGTAAAAGAAAAACTCAATAGTGCAATGTTTCTTATAAAAAGTATTGAACAAAGGAAAAACACTGTGTATAGGGTTTTGGAAGAGATTTTGGCAGTTCAAAAGGAATATTTCGATAATGGCTCTGAATACTTAAAACCCATGACACTTAAAAAAATTGCTAACAATTTAGAAATGCATGAATCCACTATAAGTCGTGCAATTAGAGAAAAATATGTTTCAGTGAATAGTGGTAAAGTCATTAAAATAAAAGATTTATTTACTAATGGAATTGCATCAGTTATAGGTGGAGAGGATATATCTACAATTAATATTAAGAGCGCTATTAAGGAAATGGTGGATAACGAAGAGCAAAAGAAACCACTATCAGACCAAATTATTTGTAATCGATTAAATATAGAAGGGATGAATATTTCAAGAAGAACTGTAGCAAAATATAGAGAAGAACTCCAAATTAAGAGTTCTAGTAAACGTAAAAGATTTTAAGCAAAATATTACTTATAATCCTCTTGTTAACACATTGTTAACAAGTTTTTTTCAAATACTAATTTAAAAAAGTTAGTATTTCATTTATAATGTAAGTGGGAACAAAAAATATATGCTGGGACTTAAAAAGTCCAGAGAGGTGTTCAAGTGCATAATATATTAAAATTACAACAAAAGGTAGTGCCAGAACTCATAGAACTTCTCCAAAAGAGGTATGATATATTAAGAGTGATATATTATGATGGGCCTATAGGACGAAGAATTTTGGCGAATGACATGAATATAAGTGAGAGAATTGTAAGAAATGAAATAAACTTTTTGAAATCTCAGAATTTAATTGAGGTTAATGCATCGGGTATGTTTATAACAACTGATGGAGAAGAAATTATAAGTAAGTTAAAAGAGTTTATTCATGAAATTAAAGGATTGTCCGAAATTGAGAACTTTATTGAAAAACATTTGAATATTAATCAAGTTATAGTTGTTCCTGGAGATGTAGACATTGATAAAAGCGTGCTTAAAGAACTTGGAAAAGCAGCAGCCATTTATGCTATGGATATTATTAAAGATAACAGTATAATTGCATTAACAGGTGGATCAACAGTTAAACAAGTCGTAGAGGGTTTTACTAAAAATAATAAATATAATAATATTTTAGTGCTTCCAGCTAGAGGTGGTATGGCAAGAAATGTAGAAATTCAAGCTAATACATTAGTGGCAAGGCTTGCAGATAAAATTGGTGGCAATTATGAATTACTTCATGCACCTGATAATTTGAGTAATGCAGCTTTAGAAACCATATTAAATGAAAAAGAAATAAAAAGTATAATCCGAAAAATCCGAAGTGCTGAAGTGCTTATATATGGTATAGGTATCGCTACAGACATGGCTAGGAAAAGAGGCCTATCGGAAGAGGATATAAAGGGCCTAGAAGAATTAGGTGCTGTAGGAGAGACTTTTGGCCATTATTACAATGAATTAGGGGAAATAGTTCATTCTACACCTACTATTGGGGTGAAAAATGAAGATGTTAAAAATATTAAAACTCTAATTGCAGTAGCAGCTGGAAAAAATAAAGCTAGAGCCATCATAGCCACTGAAATCAGTAGTTCAAGCACGGTTTTAATAATTGATGAAGCAGCTGCAAAAGAAATTATAAATATTATCGAGAAAACAGAGTAAACTATATAATGATTTTGTAAAAGGAAAAATTATATATTTACATATAATTATTTTTAAAAATTTAGGAGGTTTTGTCAAATGATAAAAGTAGGAATTAATGGATTTGGAAGAATAGGAAGAAATGTATTTAAAGCACTAGTGGCAAACTATGCTACAGAATTACAGGTAGTAGGAATCAATGATTTAACAGACGCTGCTACATTAGGACATCTTTTAAAATATGATTCACTTTACGGAAAATTTAACGGAACTGTAGAAGCTAAAGAAAGTTCAATAGTTGTTAATGGAAAAGAAATTAAAATATTCGCAGAAAGAGATCCAAAAAACATAGATTGGAATTCACTTGGAGCAGAAATAATAATAGAATCTACAGGATTCTTTACAGATGCTACTAAAGCAAATGCTCATTTAGGTGGAAGTGTTAAAAAAGTTCTTATATCTGCACCAGCAAAAAATGAAGATATAACAATAGTACTAGGAGTTAACGAAGAAAAATATGATGCAGCAAAACATAACATAATTTCAAATGCATCATGTACTACAAACTGTTTAGCACCATTTGCTAAAGTTTTAGATCAAGAATTTGGAATAGTTAAGGGTCTTATGACTACAATTCATTCATATACTGGAGATCAAAGATTATTAGATGCTCCACATAATGATATGAGACGTGCAAGAGCTGCTTGTGAATCAATGATTCCAACTACAACTGGAGCTGCAAAAGCTGTAGCACTGGTTTTACCACAATTAAAAGGAAAATTAAACGGATTCTCATTAAGAGTTCCAACTCCAACAGTTTCATGTACAGATTTAGTTTGTGAACTTTCAAAAAATGTTACTGCAGAACAAGTAAATGCAGCATTTAAGAGTGCTTCTGAAACTTCAATGAAAGGAATTCTTGGATTCTGCGAAGAACCATTAGTTTCAATTGATTTTAGAGGAGACGAAAGATCTTCTATAGTTGATGCACCATCAACTATGGTTATTGGAGATAACATGGTTAAAGTTGTAGCTTGGTATGATAATGAATGGGGTTATTCAAATAGACTCGCAGATTTAACTAAATATGTTGCAGACAGACTATAAAAATTAATTTTACTATAAAACTGTAAGCAAACTGTAATCTAACTGTAAGCAAACAGTAAGTAAAATATTAAGGGTTGGTTTTATAGTTAAACTATAAAACCAGGCCTTTTTAATAATTACATCATGTAAAAATTATCACTAACAATAATTGATTTTAGTACAATTATTTTAAGATAAAAATATTTTGCATAATAAACAATAATGAGAGGAGAATGTGTATGAAATTTAATAAAAAAACTATAGAAGATATCCAGGTTAAAGGTAAAAAGGTATTGGTAAGATGCGATTTCAATGTACCATTAAGTGAGGGAGCAATTACAGATGTAAATAGATTAGTGGGTGCTATGCCTACAATAAATTATCTGGTTAAAAATGGAGCAAAGGTTATTTTATGTTCACACCTTGGAAAACCAAATGGAGAAGCAAAACCTGAACTTTCACTAGCACCAGTTGCTAAGAGATTAAGTGAAATGTTAGGAAAAGAAATAGTTTTTGCAGCAGACCCAAATGTAGTTAGTAATAATGTAAAATCTGAAGTATCAAAAATGAAAGACGGAGATGTCTTATTACTAGAAAATACAAGATATAGAAAAGAAGAAACTAAAAATAGTGAGAATTTTTCAAAGGAGCTCGCATCTCTTGCAGATATATTTGTAAATGATGCATTTGGAACAGCTCATAGAGCGCATTGCTCTACAGTTGGCGTAACGCAGTTTATTGAAACTTCGGTGTGTGGATACTTAATCCAAAAGGAATTGAAATTCTTAGGAGAAGCAGTAGAAACTCCAGTTAGACCTTTTGTAGCAATTTTAGGTGGAGCTAAGGTTTCAGATAAAATAGATGTTATTGCTAATTTGCTTGAAAAAGTAGACACTTTAATAATTGGTGGAGGAATGGCTTACACATTCTTAAAAGCTGGTGGTTATTCTATAGGAAGCTCACTTGTTGAAGAAGACAAGGTAGAATATGCTAAAGATATGATGCAAAGAGCGGAGGCTAAAGGTGTTAAATTCTTATTACCAGTGGATCATATTGTTGCAGATAAATTTTCAGCTGAGGCAGAGCCTATAGTTACTGATAATCAAAATATTCCAGTTGGATATATGGGACTTGATATTGGACCTAAGACTTGTGAAATTTACAAAGGTGCTATAAGTATAGCTAAAACTATTATATGGAATGGACCAATGGGAGTATTTGAATTTGCAAATTTTGCAAAGGGAACTATAGCAGTAGCAGAAGGCATGTCAAAAGTTGACGGAACTACTGTAATAGGTGGTGGAGATAGTGCAGCGGCAGTTAACCAATTAGGATTCGGGGATAAAATGACTCACATATCTACAGGTGGTGGAGCATCTCTTGAATTTTTAGAGGGTAAATTGTTACCAGGAATTGAAGCACTTACTAACAAATAATTAAATGAAATTTTGTTATTCTAAAGTCATAAATAAATATTAATTGTTGTCCCCCTTAAAAGTTCTTTTTAAAGATAAATGAGAGAGATGACAATTAATAGTTCACATATATCACAAACCAACAATTAGGAGGGTTTTTTATGAGAAAAGGTATAATTGCAGGTAATTGGAAAATGAATAAAACTGTAGGTGAAGCTGTAAGCTTAATCGAGGAAATAAAGCCTTTAGTTAAAAATGCACAATGTGAAGTTGTAGTTTGTCCTACATTTTTATGTTTAGATGCAGTAATAAAAGCAGCTAAGGGATCAAATATAAAAGTAGGAGCTCAAAACATGCATTACGAAGAAAATGGTGCTTTTACAGGTGAAGTTTCACCAGGGATGTTAAAAGATATGGGCGTTGATTATGTAATAATTGGACATAGTGAAAGAAGACAATATTTCAATGAAACAGATGAATCTGTAAACAAAAAGCTTAAAGCTGCTTATAATCATAAAATTTCACCTATACTTTGCATGGGAGAAACTCTTGCACAAAGAGAATCAGATATTACAGAAAAAGTCTTAGATAATCAAATAAAATTAGATTTAGCAGGACTTACAAGAGAGCAAGTGGAAAAATTAGTTATAGCTTATGAACCAATATGGGCTATAGGCACAGGAAAAACTGCAACTGCGGATGAAGCTAATGAGACAATTGGATTTATAAGAAAGACTGTAGGAGCTATGTTTGGATCTGATGTTTCGGATAAACTTAGAATTCAATATGGCGGTTCAGTTAAACCATCAACTATAAGTGAGCAAATGGGTAAATCAGATATAGATGGTGGATTAATTGGAGGAGCTAGTCTTAAAGCAGAAGACTTTGCAGGGATAGTAAACTATTAAGGAATAGTAAACTATTAAAATATAAATAAACAGATATATATATATATATAAGAAACAGATCGGGTGGGAGGAACAAAAATGCCAAAGAAACCAGTAATGCTAATGATTTTAGATGGATTTGGATTATCAGATCACTTAGATGGAAATGCAGTATACTCTGCAAATAAACCAAACTATGATGCAATATTAAAGAAATATCCAAGTACAAAATTGAATGCAAGTGGCCTAGAGGTAGGACTACCAGAGGGTCAAATGGGAAACTCTGAAGTAGGTCATCTAAATATAGGTTCTGGTAGAATTGTATACCAAGAACTTACAAGAATAACAAAAGAAATTAAGGAAGGAGACTTCTTTAAAAATCCTGCTTTTAATAGTGCTATAGATAAAGCTATTAAGGCAAATTCGACCGTACACCTTTTAGGATTATTGTCTGATGGAGGAGTTCACTCCCATATTAATCATTTAAAAGCACTATTAAAGCTTGCTGCGGATAAAGGTGCGAAAAAGGTTTACGTGCATGCTTTCTTAGATGGTAGGGATGTACAACCAGGGTCAGCGCTGGAATACATAGCAGACCTGGAAGAATATATGAATGAAATAGGTATCGGAAAAATTGCTACTGTAAGTGGTAGATATTATGCTATGGATAGAGATCAGAGATGGGAAAGAGTTAAACTTGCATATGATGCTATGGTTTTATCTAAAGGTGAAGAGAATACCTCAGCAACAGAAGCAGTTAAACGTGCTTTCCATGATAATAAGACAGATGAATTTGTTCTTCCAACGGTTATAATGGAGAATAATAAACCAGTATCCGCTATAAAGAATAATGATAGTGTTATATTCTTTAATTTTAGACCAGACAGGGCTCGCGAAATTACTAGAGCGATAAATGACAAAGTATTCCTTGGATTTGAAAGAGAAACACTAAATTTGAACTATGTATGTACTACTCAATATGATATGTCACTAGAACATGTTGATGTGGCATACACACCAGAAAGTTTCACTAACACACTGGGAGAATATGTTAGTAAAATGGGCAAAAAACAGTTAAGAATAGCTGAAACTGAAAAATATGCTCATATTACATTCTTCTTTAATGGAGGGGTTGAGGCTCCAAATGCCAATGAAGATAGAGCATTAATTCCATCACCTAAAGTAGCTACTTATGATTTAAAACCAGAAATGAGTGCATATGAGGTTACTGAGGAATTACTAAAAAGGTTAGATACAGATAAGTATGACATGATTATACTTAACTTTGCCAATCCAGATATGGTAGGGCATACAGGAGATTTTGAAGCTGCTAAAAAAGCTATAGAAGCAGTAGATATATGTCTTGGGAAAATTGTTGAAAATGTTTTAGAAAAAGATGGTAGCATATTTATAACTGCAGACCATGGGAATTCTGAGCAAATGATTGACTTTTCTTCAGGAAAGCCTATGACAGCACATACTACAAATTTAGTTCCATTTACTTGTGTTTCAAACCAACGCATGGAGCTAAAAGAAAGCGGAATATTGGCAGATATTGCTCCTACTATGCTTTCGGTTATGGGACTAGATGTACCTAAGGAAATGACAGGAAAATCTTTAATCACACTTTAAGATTAAATCACTGAAGGTGATTATTTAATTAATAGAAAACTAAATGAAATTACTATATTATCTAAGGTGAATTTAAGTTTCTTTAAATTATAGGATTATCTTAATTTAACTTAGGAGATAATAAAATAGAAAAAAATATTGGAGGTAATAATATATGAAAAACTTTATTGAAATTATTGATGTTTACGCAAGACAAATTTTAGATTCAAGAGCATTTCCAACTGTTGAGGTTGAAGTAACTCTAGAAGATGGAACAGTAGCAAGAGCAGCAGTGCCATCAGGTGCTTCTACAGGTATGTTTGAAGCAGTGGAACTCAGAGATGGAGACAAGAATATATATAACGGAAAAGGAGTTTTAAAGGCTGTTGATAATGTAAATGAATTAATAGCTGAAGAACTAATTGGAATGAACGTATACGATCAAATAGCTATAGATAAAGCAATGATAGCTCTTGATGGAACAGACAATAAGAGCAAACTAGGTGCTAATGCAACACTTGGAGTATCCTTGGCTTGTGCAAGAGCTGCAGCTGAATCACTAGGCCTTGGATTATACCAATATATTGGCGGAGTAAACGCTAAAGTTTTACCAGTTCCAATGATGAATATTATAAATGGTGGAAGTCATGCTGACAATAATGTAGATTTACAAGAGTTTATGATTATGCCAGTTGGAGCGACTTCTTTCAGTGAAGCTCTAAGAATGAGCGCAGAAGTTTACCATGCATTAAAAGCATTATTGAAAAGTAAGGGTCTGGCTACTGGTGTTGGTGATGAAGGTGGATTTGCTCCAGACTTATCATCAAATGAAGAAGCTATAAAGATTATAATTGAAGCTATAGAAAAAGCTGGATATGTTCCAGGAAAAGATATCTATATAGCTCTTGACCCAGCTGCTTCTGAATTCTTTGAAGATGGAACATACAACTTATCTTCAGAAGGAAGAATATTAACTCCAGAGCAAATGGCTGACTACTATGTAGAATTAGTTAACAAATATCCAATTATTTCTATAGAAGATGGAATGGCTGAAGAAGATTGGGAAGGTTGGAAATACTTAACTGATAAAATAGGAGATAGAATTCAATTAGTTGGAGACGACTTATTTGTAACTAACACTGATAGATTAAAAATGGGAATTGAAAGAAAAACAGCAAATTCAATTCTTATAAAATTAAATCAAATAGGAACACTAACTGAAACATTAAATGCTATAGAAATGGCTGAAAGAGCAGGATTTACTGCAGTAGTTTCTCATAGATCAGGAGAAACAGAAGATACGAGCATAGCAGACCTAGTTGTAGCTGTGAATGCAGGACAAATTAAAACTGGCGCACCAGCAAGAACCGAAAGAGTTGCTAAATATAATCAGCTATTAAGAATAGAGGAAGAATTAGAAGGAATGGCTGAATATAGAGGATTAAAAGCATTCTATAACATTAATAGATAATAATTAATTTTAGATAAGAGTATAGTCTACATAGGCTATACTCTTATATTTTAGTGTCCTTTGTGTGGATATTTACAGATTGTAAGAAAAACACATACCTTTAAGCGTGGGAGTATTAGAATCCATTGCAAGCTAACCTAGAGTATGATAAAATAATAATATATTCCATGAATGGGGGGGTGTTCACATGCATAATTTTCTAGTAGTTTTACAGGTTATAACTTCAATAGCTATAATTGTGTCAGTTATGATGCAACCTAGTAAATCAAATGGATTAAGTGGTCTTATAGCAGGGAGTTCTGATACTTTTTTTGCGAAAAATAAAACAAAAACTGCGGAATCAGTTTTAGCACGAATCACAACAGTTTCAGCAGTGTGCTTTATATTAACTACAGTTATGTTAAATATAGTTAAATAATATAATTATCTAACTCACAGTTAGGCACATTCAAATAAATATTTTGGTCTTGCAGCAGTTTATTTAAATTATTTTTAATAAACTGCATTTTTTTATTTCATAGGAAATTATAAAATTACTTGAATAAAGCAAAGATACTTGTAGGACATGTAATTTTTGGAATTTTTAAAATTTTAATAGTATAAATGTAATATAAATGTTAAAATTGTTTAAAGTAATCAATGATTATTAGAGGTGAAGGATGATGAGTGAATATAGTTCTAAATTAGAAAGTGAAGATATGGATTTTCTTTTTGATGGTATTTTAAGCCTGCAAAATAAGGAAGAGTGCTATAGATTTTTTGAGGATATATGCACTATAAATGAAATCCAAGCATTTGAGCAAAGACTTCAGGTAGCAAAAATGTTAGCAGAAAAAAGGACATATTTGGATATAGCTAGTACTACAGGGGCAAGTACTGCCACAATAAGTAGAATAAATAGATCGTTAAACTATGGTAGTGATGGATATAAACTTATATTAGAACGTTTGAAATTAAAGAAATAAGTATATTTATTTGCCTACAGCTTGGGACAAAAAGGGACGGTTGACATATATTTACTCAACATAACTAAGGTTAGAGGAGTAAACATAAATTAACCGTCTCTATTTCTAAAGTTGTTTAAGTTTACACACATTATGATATAATTATAGGTATGTTTGTTGCAAATAAACAAATAGTACATTAAATTGTTATTTGTTTATTTGCGTGTTGAGTGAAATATAAGTAATGCTAGATGAATCTAGTATTAATATAATATATAAGGAGTGTTTTTATGGATTTAGAAAGTTTGTTAAACAAAGAGCAATGTGAGGCTGCAATAACAGTGGATGGGCCGCTACTAATATTGGCGGGTGCGGGCTCTGGAAAAACTAGAGTTTTAACTTATAGAATTGCCCATATGATTCAAGATTTAAATATATATCCTTCGCAAATACTCGCAATAACTTTTACGAATAAAGCAGCTGGTGAAATGAAGGATAGAGTGCGTGCGCTTGTAGGTAATATAGCAGATAATATGTGGATTTCTACATTCCATTCTAGTTGTGTTAGGATTCTTCGTAGGGAAATAGATAAACTAGGATATAACAAGAACTTTACTATTTATGATAGTTATGATCAAAAAAGTTTGATTAAACAGTGTATGAAGGAACTCCAAATAAATGAAAAAGACCTAACTGATTCAGAAATTTTAAATAAAATATCAAATGCTAAAAACGAACTTATTTCTGCTAAAGAATACAAAAAAGAAAATGAAAGTGATTTTAGAATGAATAAAATTGCTGATATATATGTTCTTTATCAAAAGAAATTAAAAGGCAATAATGCACTAGATTTTGATGATTTGATTTTTAAAGCTGTAGAATTACTTAAAAATAATAAGGATGTTTTAGATTTTTATCATAAAAAGTTTAGATATATTATGGTAGATGAGTATCAAGATACAAATAAGGCACAGTATATGCTTGTAAAACTTTTAGTAGATGAGAGGGAAAATATATGCGTAGTTGGGGATGATGACCAATGCATCTATGCATGGAGAGGCGCTGATGTCACTAATATCTTAGATTTTGAAAGTGATTATCCAAGTGCAAAAGTGGTTAAGCTTGAGCAAAATTATAGATCTTATGGAAATATACTTACGGCAGCTAATGAAGTCATAAGAAATAATTCACAGAGAAAAGATAAGGCACTGAGAACTGAAAAAGACAGTGGAGACAAAATTAATTTGTATAGAGCATTTTCAGATAGAGATGAGGCAAATTTTGTAGCAAGTCAGATTAAGGAAATTATGAAGGAAGAAAATAAGAGCTTTAAGGATTTTGCAATTTTATATAGGATGAATTCTCAATCTCGTATTTTTGAGGAAAGTTTTAGGAAATCTTTAATTCCCTATAAAATAGTAGGAGGATTAAAGTTTTATGATAGAAAAGAAATAAAGGACATAATGGCCTATTTAAAGCTTATGAATAATCCTCTTGACGATATTGCATTAAAAAGAATTATAAATGTTCCTAAAAGAAATATAGGTGATGCAACTATTCAAAAAATTCAAGAGTTTGCAACTGAGATAGACCAATGTTTGTATAGTGCAATTCTAGATGTGGAGTACATACCGTCGCTAACTACTAGAAATACATCATCTATAAATAAGTTTGTTAGTCTTATGAATAACTTTATGGCTAAAAAGGATGAGATCACTGTAGCGGAGTTAATTAAGTCTATTTTGAGTGATACAGGATACCTAAAGCAATTAGAAACATCTAAGGAACCAGAGGATGAGAGTAGGGTAGAAAATATAAAGGAATTAGTATCAGATGCTGTAGAATTTGAAAGAACTTCAGAAGATAAATCACTTTTAGCATTCCTCGAAGGAGTTAGTTTAGGTTCATCTGCAGAGAATACTGAAAATCCTGAAGAGATTGTAGATACTGCAGCAATGATGACGGTACATAGTGCAAAAGGACTAGAATTTCCAGTGGTATTCATGGTTGGTATGGAAAACGGCTTATTCCCGGGTATGTCTTCCTTAAATGATCCTAAAGAAATGGAAGAATCAAGGCGTTTATGCTATGTGGCTATAACAAGAGCAGAAGAGAAGCTTTATATAACATCAGCAGAGAGTAGAATGGTATTTGGAAGAACCGTTGGATATGCACCTTCTGATTTTATAAGTGAAATCCCAGAAGGGTTAAAAGAAATTATTGGTGGAAATAAAAATAGGACTGTGCAGGTCTTAAGAAGAAATAAAACTAAGGCTCCACAAAAGTATAATCCTCATGGTCTCATGAGTTCAAATGGTGAAGAGAGTAATGCTGCGACGCAGGATTACCTATCAGTTACGGCGCAAGGTAGTAATTTGCAGCAGCAAAGTATGAAAAGTGAAGCGGCGGTAGGGAGAAAAGTTAAACATGATAAATTTGGAATAGGTACCATTGTGTCAATATCAAGTTCAAATGGTGACACCTTGATTTCAATAGCTTTTGATAATATGGGAATAAAAAAATTGGTATTAGATAAAGCACCTATAGAAATGTTATAAAACATGTTCCATAAAATAACTAGTGAGTATGCTAGTTATTTTATTTGGTTATTTGGTATACTAAATAGTAAGTTTATATTTTTTAGGAGAGGGTGCAGTTTATGAATGTAGAAGATAGAATCAAAGAATTAAAAAATATAATTAAGTACCATAGTGATAGATATTACAATGAAGATAATGCAGAAATATCGGATTATGAATACGATCAATTAATGCTTACGCTTAAAGAAATAGAGAAAGAGCATCCAGAACTTATTACCTTAGATTCCCCAACTCAAATAGTAGGTGGAAATGCTAAAAGAAAAGCTGGAGTACTAGTAAAACATAATGTCCCAATGCTCAGTTTGCAAGATGTGTTTACAAAAGAAGATGTCTATGCTTATGTAAATAAAATGATTGAAGAACTGGAGGATCCAACCTTTGTTGTTGAACTTAAAATAGATGGTTTGTCAATGTCACTGCGTTATGTAGAGGGAATTTTAACAGTAGCTGTGACTCGCGGTGATGGAATCATTCAAGGTGAGGATGTAACTGAAAATGCTAAAGTAATTAAAGATGTAGTACGGAAACTGAAAGATAAAGTTCCATACTTAGAGCTTCGTGGCGAAGTATATATGTCTAATGAAGCCTTTGATAAGGTTAATGAGGGGCAAGAGTTACTAGGGAAAAAGATTTTTGCCAATCCAAGGAACTGCGCTGCAGGAACACTCAGACAGTTAGATAGTAAAATAACAAAGGAAAGAGAATTATCTCTATTTATTTTTAATGTACAAGATTCAAAAGGAATTGAATTTGAAACACATACGGAAAGTTATGAATGGTTAAAAAAACAAGGTGTAAAAGTTATTGAGAATTATGTAAAATGTAAAACAGCTGATGAAGTATGGAATGCGGTGCAGGCTATTGGAGAAGAAAGAGGAAACTTAGCATACGATATTGACGGAGTTGTTATTAAAATTAATAATTTAGAAGATAGAAAAGAACTTGGAAATACTTCGAAAGTTCCAAAATGGGCTATAGCTTATAAATTTCCTCCAGAAGAAAAAGAAACAAAATTAATGGATATTGAAGTATCAGTAGGAAGAACCGGTAGAATTACTCCAACAGCAATATTTGAGCCCATTCGTTTATGCGGAACATCTGTATCTAGAGCAATCCTTCACAACCAAGATTTTATAGATGATTTAGATATAAGGATTGGAGATATAATTGTTGTATACAAATCCGGAGAGATTATCCCGAAGATTAAGTCTGTAGTAAAAGAAAAACGCGCTCTCGAATTAAATACATTTACGCTTCCTGGCATTTGTCCGGTATGCGGGGCACCTACTGTCCGTGAAAAAGACACTGCTGACATCAAATGTATAAATCCTAATTGTTTGGCGCAATTAGAAAGACATATTATTAATTTTGTTGGTAGGACTGCTATGGATATAAAAGGTTTTGGCACGGCATATGTTAAGGAACTTATTCGTTTGGGATATATTAAAGATATTGCGGATGTATATTCACTGTTTAATTATCGGGAAGAACTTATAGAGCAAGGTATAATTGGAAAAGAAAAGAATACAGATAAGTTGCTAGAGGCTATAAATAAATCAAAGAGTAATGAAGCACAAAGACTGCTTACGGGCCTTGGAATTCCTAATATTGGGAAGGTAGCAGCAAAAAGTATAATGAAGCATTACAAATCTATTGAAGATTTGAAAAATACCTCACTAGAAGATTTACAAAACGTATCGGATATAGGTGAAATAAGTGCCTTGTGTATATTGAGATTTTTTGAAGATGATAAAAATCGAGAAATTATTGATAGATTAAAAGAATATGGCGTTAATATGGCTGTAGAGGAGGCGAGTAAGGGCGATGATGTGTTTGATGGATTAACCTTCGTTGTAACTGGAACACTGACTTCTATGGGGCGAGATGAAGCTACAGTGCTTATAGAGAATCATGGAGGAAAAGTAGCAGGTTCTGTTTCGAAGAAAACCAGTTATCTGCTTGCAGGAGAGAATGCCGGAAGCAAGCGTGCAAAAGCGGAGGAACTCGGAATTACAGTTATATCTGAAGAGGAATTAGTAAAGATGTTAAAATAGTTAGACATAATATAAGAAAAATACCAGATATAAAATTTTCTATCTCATTGTTAATGCTAAAGATGACATTATAATTTGGTTATATAAAGACAGAAAAAAGAAAAAGACGTCATATGACGTCTTTTTTATGTTAGGATTCTAATATTTCTTTTTCATTGGGCTTAAAAGTATCTTCAACTTCAATATCTTCTTTAGGCTGTGCTACATTTTTATGGGTTAAAGATAATTTAGAGGTGCTTTGTATAAGTTTCTCCATTAAATAATTTTTATATCTTAACTGGTCATATATTTTAATTAATAAGATAAAACCCCAAATTCCGATAAACATAAAAGTTATCATGGCACATATAGCAATTATTTGAATAGTTAAGATTAACATAAAAAATTCCTCCTACATACCTTTTAATTACATAAATTATGTAAATATATATATATACATTATAGCATAATTAAAGTATAAAAAGCTAATATAATAAGAAAGTATAAACTTTTACTGCGTGCATTGCAAACGAACTCAAAACTGGAAATTCCATTAAGAAATTCTAATCTTTTGCGAATATAAAATTAGCTAACGCTCACATTCGCCTTCCTGTATTTACCCTCACACAAAAAATCATTACATAAACATATTAGTATGCTGCATTATTCCATGATTTTACTTCTATGACTTCACCTCTGTAAATGTCTGCATTTATGATCTATAGGAGGAGTTAATATTTTTACTGCAAATATGATTACTTCATACATGAAAGGTTAATACTTTTAATAAGACCCGATTGGAGGGTAATTATGAAAAAGTTATTATGTATAATATTAATTTTTATTATGATGTTAACTAGTGGATGTGTTGAGAAAAAAGTAAAGCCTAAAAATTCTAGAAAATATTTAGTTTATAACTTGGGAGAATTGCCTTCAGATTTGTTAATGTTAAACAGTGATAATGTCAGAGAAAAAGACTTGTTGTTAGCTTTATTTGAAGGGTTGGTAAGGGAAGATAAATATGGGAAAATAGTGCCTGCTATGGCAGAAAAATTTGATATTTCAGTAGATAAAATTGGGTATACATTTAAATTAAGAAAGGACCTTCATTATAGCGATGGAAGGTCTATAAAAGCTATAGATTTTGTAAGGCTTTTTCAAAACATTCTATTGGAAAAAAATAATGTTTTTGCCCAGCAATTATATTGTATATTTGGAGCTAAGGATTTTAGTATGGGAAAAGTAAAATCTGACAAAGTTGCTATTTCAGCAAAGGATGATTTAACCTTAGAGATAAGGCTGAATAGTCCTAATGATTATTTTATAAATATCCTTAGTAATCCAGTTTTCACTTTAAGGGAAACTAGTATGAATATGAGAAACTGGAAAGATAGCTATGGAAAAATTCAATATAGTGGTCCATTTGTTATTAAAGAGATAAATGAAGATGGAGAAATATCGCTATTAAAGAATGAAAAGTATTGGAGGGCTCATGAAATTGTTAGCAGTGAAATGTTGTTTACAACCATAAAGGATGAAGAAAAAACACTAGCAGATTTTGTAACTACTGAGGTTCTCGATACTTCAAAGATTGATGTATTTGTTAGTCCCCCAATAAGCGAAGGAAAATCTCTTAGTATGGAAAAGAAAACTATTGCTGTGCCCACAAAGAGTATGTATTATCTAACTTTTAATTTAAATAGTAAAGATACAGTAAAAGACAATAATTTTAGAAATGCAATTAGTACAATAATATCTAAGGAATTTATTATACAAACTATATCAAAAGATTTAGCCATTCCTGCAATTAATTATACAGCTTCAAGCACAGTTAATGAGGATAGTAGTAAACTGATTTTTGATGTGTTTGGGAGTAAGGATAAAGGAACAAAATATTTAAAGGAGTATTTAAATAACCACAACTATGAAAAGAAACCAGAATTAATTATAGTCTATGAAAATAAAAATTTGGATTATAGGATAGCAAGGGAAATAGGTAAAAACATTAAAGAGAACTTAGATGAAATAGCTAAAAATATTAAAGGATATTTAGATTTAAAAGATTATTTAGATGTAAATGTAGTTTGCAAAGGATATGAAAAAGATGAACTTAATAAAGTGATAAAGCGGGGGGGGTATAATATATTATTCTCAAAAATTGATGAAGAACATGGAAATATTTATAAATTTTTTTCAAGATGGACATCTAGTTCAAATTACAACATTTATGGATATAGGAATTTAGAATATGATAAAATTATTGAAAGTGCGTTACTGGAGAAGGATAATAAAAACAAAATAAAACTTTACAATGAAGCCCAAGAAATATTAGCAAAAGATTTGCCTTGTATACCTATATACATACTTAATACAGTTATTTGTAAAAAAGAAAATATTAAAGAAATTTATACCACGAGTGCTGGGAATTTAATATTTGATTATGCTTATAAAGAAAATAATACCGTGGCAAAGTAATAATATAACACAAAACTCAGTATATAATAACCTTAAATGTAAAACGGTGGATTTATATAAGGATATGGTTTACAATGATTTAGTAGATAATATTATATAAAGGAAGGCGATTTTATGAAAAAAATTATATACTTATTATTATGTATTGTATTTTCATCTTCATTATTGATAGGGTGTAAAAGTAATAAGGAAGCTGGAGACGAGGTTATAATTAAAGAGTTTGTAACCAAGATGTATACCTTGGAAGATTATAAAACAGTAGATATGGCAAAAGTAAATTTGGAATATCCTAAAGATCAATATACAAATGAAATCAGGAAAATATCCACTGAAAGTGCTTTTGAAGGATTTATTTTAGATAGAATTAAATATATATATATTGACCATTTAAGTGCTGTTCATATAAATTCAAAAGTTGCGTCTATAAGCATAGATCAACAAAGTAGTGAAAATGATGGTTCAATAGTGTATAATTATAAAGCAAAATTAAAACTTACATTTACGGAGACAAAGGTAGAAAAAGAGGAAGAAGTTGGGGGGCAACTTACTTTAAATAAAGTTAAAAACAATTGGGTTATTACTCGATTTAATAAGGTGGAACTTATTAAAAAATAACTATAAATAAAACACAGCCTTAAAAAGTTGCAATAAACTTAGGCTGTGTTTTTATAATTTTAATTTAACACCAATATATGTTAAACTATAAAAAGTATTACATTTTTACACTATTGTGATATAATTGGAAGTAGTAAATTATATCAAATTGCAGGAAAATTAAAGGGGGGGAAATTAGTGGATGCATTGAAAAGTGTTTTAAATGAAATAACAATAAAACTACAGAAGGGTTTCAAACATATAGTGAAAAGATTAGAGTCAATAGAGATAACCAAGTAGAGATTACAATAAGCGGTTTTTATTATATTATGCTATAAGGAAAAGTATATATTGCTAAAATGCATTCATGACTCTAAGTAATTCTAAAATAAATTAGAATTATTAAAGCTTATTCAAATGCAATCTATGCAATATATACTTTTGTTAGCATAATATAAGAGAAAACTACTATACCCTAATGTTATTGATTTCGGAAAAATATTGTTAAGAAGAATATAAACATATTCTTACTGCTATCAAAAGATAATTTAGTTTGTTTAAATGTATCTTTTCGTCTATTATATACCACATTTTTAATAAAGATAGAAGCTAACTCATTACTTTCAGGTGTTCCTATAGTCGGTGTTCTAAAATCTTCTTCTTGAAGCAAATCTTCAGATTTTAGTGAAAAATTCCTGTAATGCTCTGTACTATCTAAAGAAGGAGAATCAGGCCAACTTAAAACTATGCCAGAGTCTATTATTTGATGCTTAAAAATATCTTGAAGCATGTAAGAATTCTCTTCAATATTATTAAAATCAGAATAAGTCATTAAACTATACATATAGAGTAAGAGCTCATCACAAGTGTAGTTTATCTCTTTATCATTACTTTCCTTTAGCAAAAGTCCTTTATCGCTTTCATATAATTTTGTAAGTTTTTCATATAAATCATCACTAGTAACTTTAAATTTGTGCATGAGTGTATTATTATATAAAAGTGTACAATTTATAAAAAACATACAGGAGTAGTCCAATTTGGAATTAATAATTATAGAAGGTTTTGTGTTATATTGTTCTATAAGCAAGTCTGAAAAATCTAGCAATAAATTCTGGCATTGTTCGAGACCCGAGTACTTGTAAAAAACGTTTAAGGCAAAGCATATCTTATTGAGCTCTTCAAAAGAAACATTATAAATTTCTTCTTTATACTGAGTAAACATATTTAGTATATCCAGAGCAAATTTTTTATACTCGTGATCATGGTTGTCTTTATCGTAAGAAGAATATTTGTAATAGGCGGCCATCATGAAAGCCTGATCACAAAATTTGAATTTATTGTTCTTATTTTCAAAATTAAATTCTTGGCTCATTGGGTCAGTTAAATCCACTTTATCAACAAAGAGCCCATCTTTATTTCTAAAATAAGAAGCATAAAATTCTAACTGTTCTTTACATAGTTTAAGGTACAAAGGGCTTAAAGCATATTTGGAATCATCAATGTTCTTAAACTCACTATAATAGTCTACCAGTTCTAATAGCGATAAAGTCATGAAGGCATTGCTATTAATTGTTATTTCTTTCTTTACCTTGTTTTCATTCCAATTTAAAGTGCCCTCTTGCGATTTTAATTTAGCATCTGCTTTTTTGTAAATACATAAAAGTGGAGAATTTAAATTAATTGTGTTAATATCAATCTTAGAAAAAGATTTAGATTTTAAATCCCGGGCGGGAATATATATCCCACATTTGGAATCGAAAACTATATCTTTTAATGATTCTTTTGATAAGTAAAAGAATTGATTTTTTATGTTATTTTTGTTTAATGCATTGACTCTTAAAAAAGGTCCTATAAATTTCAAAATACCACCACCATAAATTAATCCTTATATAGATAATATGATTACAACCGTTAAAATGTGCTAGTTTTATAAAATTAGAAAGGAAGAATTTATATGAAAGTTGGAAAATTAAATTGGGATGATTTAAAACAAATAATCGACAATAATAAAAGCGTTGTTCGGGATGACGTAAGAATTAGAAGTGGAATAGGAGAAGACTGCAGTGTCATAAATTTTGGTGAATATGAGTGCGTAGTATCCACTGACCCAATAACGGGAGCAGATAAAAATATAGGTAAATTAGCAGTTAATATAAACTGTAATGACATAGCTTCTTGTGGAGTTGAGCCTGTAGGTATTTTAGTTACAATTCTTGTACCGCCTACATCAACACTTCAAGATATAAAAAATATTATGAGTGAAATTGATGAAGAAACAAAAAAACTGAACGTGGAAATATTAGGTGGGCACACTGAGGTTACGGCTGCGGTGAATAGAATAGTAGTTTCCTGTACAGCAATAGGTAAGGGGAAAGCACAAGGCGCGGTGGCAACGTCAGGGGCAAAGCTAGGAGATGAAATTGTTGTTACTAAGCTATTGTGTATGGAAGGAACTTCAATTGTCGTAAATGATTATTTAGATAGGGTATGCGATATTTTAACCCATAAGGAAATAGAACAAGCAAAAGACTATGTGAATAGTATTAGTGTGGTTAATGAAGGCCGTATAGCGGGAGAGTTTGGTGTTAATTCAATGCATGATATAACAGAGGGTGGAGTGTTAGGAGCCTTGTGGGAGGTTGCGGAGGCGAGTAATTTAGGCTTTAAGGTATATAATAATAAAATGCCAATTAGTGATATTACAATTAAAATCTGTGAAAGACTTAATATTGACCCTTTGAAGTTTATATCTTCAGGAAGCATGTTAATAACTGCCACTTGTGGAAAAAAACTAGCAGAGGAATTGATTAGTAAAGGAATACAAGCTACAGTAATAGGAAATATAACTGAGTCCAGAGGTATATTAGTAATGGATGAGATCCAAAAGGACGTTTTACCGCCTACTAGAGATGAGTTATTTAGCATATAATTAGAGAACTACGAGGAGGAAAAAAATGAAAAAATTAATAGTTGCTAGCAATAATGATCATAAAATTAAAGAAATAAAGGAAATGTTATCACAATTTCCTTTTGAAGTATTATCTTTGAAGGAAGCTAATATTAATATTGATGTAGAGGAAACAGGAAGTACCTTTATGGACAATGCAGATATAAAGGCTAGTGAAATTTTCAAAATAGCTGATGGGAATATGGTACTTGCAGATGATTCAGGATTATCAGTGGAATCACTAAATGGTGCTCCAGGTGTTTTTTCAGCTAGGTTTGCAGGTGCTCATGGAAATAGCAAAGCAAATAACGAAAAATTATTATACCTTTTAGAAGGTGCGAAAGATGCACAGCGAAAAGCTAAATTTATTTGCGCAATGGTACTGATAGTTAATGAGGATAAAATAGTAAAAGTGCAAGGTGAAGTAGAAGGAATAATTACAGCTGAATTTAGAGGAGAAGAAGGCTTTGGATACGATCCACTATTTTTTGTGAAAGAATTCAATAAAACTTTTGCACAGATAAGCGCTGAGGAAAAAAATTCTATTAGTCATAGGGGCAGGGCACTTGATAAATTAAAAAATGAGCTTAAAAAATTAATATAGGGTAGAATATTAATGAAGAGGGTGATTTTAAATGCGTATAGGTGTTATAAGTGATACACATAGGAATGCTAGCTGCATAGAGCAGTTAGCAAGCAAAATAAAGGTATTGGATGTGGTGATTCACTTAGGTGATAATGTAGATGACATATTAATTATAGAGAAGTATTTTAAGGGGAGAATAATTAATGTGAAAGGAAATTGTGATTTTTCGAAAAATACGCCTTATGATAGGGTAGAAGATATTTGCGGTAAAAGGATTTTCTTAACTCATGGGCATAGATATAATGTAAAAGAAGGTTTGCTTAAGTTAAGATATAAGGCACTAGAAACAGGAGCTAATATTGTTTTATATGGCCACACTCATATTGGAAAAATAGATTTTGAAGAAGGCATATGGTATATAAATCCTGGAAGTGCATCGGAGCCAAGAGATGGAACTCCAAGTTTTGCTATTATAGATATCCAGGGAGAGTCCATAGGAACCAATTTAATAAGATTATAGTTTTTTCAAATAATTTTTTAAAACTGCAATTCAAAATTACAGTTTTTTTATAGTATTTAATTATGTGTTAAAACAAAAAAAAGATACTTTGGTAAAGTTTATTTAAATATCAAGAGAAAAAGTTTGAAAAAGTATTGACGTATTAGTGTATATGGTGTAGAATAATCCATGTCGTCACAAAATAACATTAGAATTAAAAGTTATGAGGTCGGAGTGGATTTAGCACATTTAGTAGGTTTATAAAGACTTAATGTATATCGGGGTGTAGCGCAGCTGGGAGCGCGCGTGGTTTGGGACCATGAGGTCGCAGGTTCAATCCCTGTCACCCCGACCATTTTAATACAATATGCGGGTATAACTCAATGGTAGAGTGTTAGCCTTCCAA